>JRUP01000047.1 GCA_000773965.1 Enterobacter cancerogenus | reverse complement strand
ACCGGCGGTAATCCCGATAATCTCAATACCGCCATAGGCAAACATCACCATCTGCAGTGACAGCAGCATACCCACAATGCCGTGAGCGAAGAAGCCGCCGTTGGTCCACAGGTTATGGATACCCGTAGGCTGACCGCCGTTGCCGATGCCCCAGAAAATCATGCCAAAACCGGCGATGATCATGATGATAATGGTGGCGACTTTAAAGAAGGAGAACCAAAACTCCACTTCACCAAACACCTTCACGCTCATCAGGTTAATGGCACCGATAATCAGCACCACCGACAGCACCCAAATCCAGTGCGGTACTTCCGGGAACCACACGCCCATGTAGATACCAAAAGCCGTCACGTCGGCAATCGCCACAATCAGGATTTCAAAACAGTAGGTCCAGCCGGTGATGTAACCTGCTAACGGCCCCAGATAGTCCTGCGCGTAGCGCGAAAACGAGCTGGCCTGCGGGTTATTCACTGACATCTCACCCAACGCACGCATGATGATGTACGCCACCGCACCGCCGATGATGTACGCCAGCAGCACGCTGGGTCCTGCCATTTTGATCGCATCCGCCGAGCCGTAAAACAGCCCGGTACCGATTGCCGATCCCAGCGCCATAAAACGGATGTGGCGCGTGCTCAGTCCGCGTTTGAGCTTGTTGGTTTCTTGCATAACACCAATACCTTGTAAATGAAAAAACCACGGGCAAGCCCGTGGTTGAAATTAACAGCAATGTCGATTACGAGTGGGCAGCGACCTGTTCGCGTCCTTTTGCCCGATCGACCACCGCGGCAATCACCAGCATCACCAACGATGGCGGCAACCAGGAAAGTCCCTGATCGGCCAGTGGCAGGTGCTGACTGAACAGCGGCAGCACATCTTTAAAATTGGTGGTTTTGATGGCATCAACGATGCCAAACAGCAGGCTCACCAGCATGGTTGGCGCGATAATACGCGCGCTCTTATTCCACCATTTCAGGGTGAAGCTCAGCACCACCAGCACGATGCACGGTGGATAAATCGCCGTCAGCACCGGAATCGAGATCTGAATCAAGTGGCTCAGGCCGAGATTCGACACCACCATCGAGAACAGACCCAGAATAAACACCAGCGTCTTATACGACAACGGCAGGTATTGCGCAAAGAATTCTGCACAGGCGCAGGTCAGGCCAACCGCCGTGACCATGCAAGCCACGAAGATCAGTGCTGCCAGGAAGAAGCTGCCCATGCCGCCAAAGGTCTGCTGCACATACGCATGCAGAATCGCTGCACCATTGGCATTCTGATCAACCAGGCCAGCACTGCCAGAACCGAGTTTGAACAGGCTCAGATACACCAGCGTCAAGCCAACACCGGCAATCACGCCCGCCAGCATGGTATAACGGGTCAGCAGTTTCGCATCTTCAACACCGCGGGAACGTGCCGCATTGACGATAACAATACCAAACACCAGCGCACCCAGCGTATCCATGGTCAGATAGCCGTTAACGAAGCCGCTGGAGAAGGCCGCACGCTGGTAATCAGCCGTAGCAGGCGCGATACCACCGGCCGGCCACAGCAGTGCTGCCAGACCGAGAATGGTCAGCGCCACGATTTTCAGCGGAGCGAGAAAGTGGCCGACGGTGTCCAGCAATTTGCCAGGATACAAGGAAATGCCAATCACCAGCGCAAAGTAAATCAGGCTGTAGATAAACAGCGGCAGCGCGCCATCACCGGTCAGCGGAGCAATCCCCACTTCAAACGACACGGTCGCCGTACGCGGCGTAGCAAAGAGCGGACCGACCGCCAGGTAGCAAACCGTTGCCAGCAACAGACCTGCGGCTTTGCCAATTGGTGAGCTGAGAGCATCAATGCCGCCGCCCACGCGCGCCAGGGCGATAACGGTCATCACCGGCAAGCCAACGGCCGTAATCAGAAAGCCGAAAGCGGCAACCCAGACGTGTTCGCCAGACTGAATCCCCACCATCGGTGGAAAGATAATGTTTCCTGCGCCTACGAACAGGGCAAACGTCATGAAGCCCAGCGCCAGGATATCCTTGGAGGTTAAACGATGTGTCATAAACTTCTGTACTGCCTGTAGCTGATGTTGCGGTGGAAGTTGAGTGCGTGTTGTCCTCTGCATGCACAAAAACAAAGGCTTATCTGATGAGTTCAGAGCGTTATGCGGGCCTAATCGTTAAAGCGCAGGTGATTTAATCTACTTTTCTTCTGTTCGCAGAGGGATAAATCGACAACGGCGCAAATTAAAACGTTTATAGCGAAGAAAGGCAATACGGGATCGGAAAACCAGAAGGATATAACAAGAAAGTGACGCAAAGCAGTGTATCAGCGGGGAATAGCGTGAAAACACCTCAGATGATTTGCTTAAAGTTTCCGCATCACGGGAGATCTCCTCGCAAAACCAGGCTTTAAAATGCACAAAAGGCGCGATTTACGCGCCTGTTTGCACAAGTTTACAGCATCACCACACCTGATTGGCGATATCGACCACCAGACGAATCTTCTGCCACTGTTGCGCTTCCGTCAGGCTGTTGCCCTCTTCCGTTGAAGCAAAGCCACACTGTGGGCTGAGGCAAATCTGGTTCAGGCTAACGAACTGCGAAGCTTCCTGCAGGCGCGCTTTCACCTGCTCCGGATCTTCCAGTTCACCGTTCTTAGTCGTGATCAGACCCAATACCACTTGTTGATGGCCGGGTTTAATAAAGCGCAGCGGCTCAAAACCACCGGAACGCTCGTTGTCATATTCGAGGAAGTAAGCATCGATATTCACCTGACCAAACAGAATCTCGGCCACCGGCTCATAGCCCCCTTCGGAAATCCAGGTTGAGCGGAAGTTACCGCGACACACATGCAGACCAATGGTCAGGTCAGCTGGTTTATCTTCCAGCGCTTTGTTCAGCACCTCAGCGTAAATACGCGCCAGTTCCTGCGGATCTTCACCGCGCTCACGGATTTGCTGCTGCTGATCTGATGAGCACAGATAGGCCCAAACGGTGTCATCCAGCTGCAGAAAACGGCAGCCCGCCGCGTAGAAAGCCGCGATCGCATCTTTGTAAGTCTGCGCCAGGTCAGCAAAGTACTCTTTCAGATCGGGATAGACGGTGGCATCAATCACCTTACGCCCGCCGCGGAAGTGCAGCACGCTTGGGCTTGGGATGGTCATCTTCGCCACGGCGTCGCCCGCAATGCTTTTCAGGAAGCGGAAGTGATCCAGCATCGGGTGATGTGGATTAAAGGCCACCTTGCCGGTGACTTTCACGCCGTGCGCTTTGGTTTGCACGCCGTTGAACTGGATGCCCTGCTCCGCTTCAAACAGCTCAACGCCTTGCAGATCGCCAAAGAAGTCAAAGTGCCACCAGGCGCGACGGAACTCGCCGTCGGTGACCACCTGCAGGCCGTTGGCGCGTTGCTGCTCGACCACATGGCGGATTTCTTTATCTTCTACCTGACGCAGCTGCTCAGCCGTGAACTCGCCATTGGCAAACTGCACGCGCGCTTGCTTGATCGCTGCAGGGCGCAGAAAACTGCCGACGGTATCGGCACGGAACGGTTGTTGTTGTGGCATGTTCACTCCTGGCTAAACGCATAATTGCGTCAGGGTATAATTTCATCCGGTTATTTATAGCCATCTGGATGGCTAAATGTCCAGAAAGAGTGACATGCTGAAACAAATTGGGCAATGGAAGAAAATTCAGGTGACTTGAATAAAATTCATGATCGGATGTTCGTTCTTCAATTTTACTCAATGGCGGCGCGTGCCTGGGCCATCTGGCTGTCGGAAAGCGGCAGATAACCAGCCTCGGTTACCCGGCGCTGCCCTGCTGGCGATAACACCTGATGCAAGAACGCATTCACCAGCGGCGGCAGCGGTTTACCCGGCGCTTTATTGACGTAAATATAGAGCGGACGCGACCATGGATAGCGGCCGCTGCGAATGGTTTCGGCGTCCGGCATCACGCTATCGCCGCTGGCAGTGACGATGGGCACCATCTTCACGCCGCTGAGGTGAAAACCAAAACTGGCATAACCAATGCTGTTGGGTGTTGCCGCGACGGCCTGCACCACCGCCGCCGAGCCGGGAAACTCCGCGACGTCCGAGCGGAAATCCCCTTTACACAGCGCCTGCTGCTTGAAGAAGCCCCAGGTGCCTGATGCCGAATTACGACCAAAACGCTGAATACTGCGTCGCGCCCAATCTCCCTGGTTGAGGCCAAGATCGCCCCAGTGCTGCGGCACCGAGTGCGCACCACACAGACGAGTGACAGAGAAAAGGGCATCGAGTTGCGGTTGATCGATACGCGTTAGCGGGTTGTCCTGATTCACCACTACCACCAGCGCATCCATCGCCACCGGCACCGCCAGCGGGGGATAGCCGTAGCGCGAGGTAAACAGTTGGCGTTCATCAATTTGCATCGGGCGGCTCATCGCCCCGAGCTGGGCTGCGCCTGCCGCCAGCGCGGTGGGTGCGGTTGAGGATCCAGCCGCCTGCACCTGAACGTTAACGCCCGGTGACTGGCGGCTGAAATCCTCGCCCCATAAGGTCATCAGATAGCCGAGGGTGTCGGAACCGACGCTGCTCAAATTGCCGGTGAGCATGGTTTGTTGGCTTTGTGCCAGCGTAGAGCACAGCAGCAACGTGAACAGCAACAGCGATTTCATCAGGTCTTCCGTCAATCAGGTCAGGAACATTGAACTGCACATTCTGTCGCGCCGCGATTCATCACGCAATCAATTGCGCCACTTCATCGTGCTTAACTGACCTTACTGTGCACGCTCTTCGCCACAATCAAACGTGGCGGCAGCACGAAACTAAAACAGGTTTCCTGATGCGGAATACTGGTGATTTCCAGCCGTGCATTATGGTGGCTCAATGCATGCTTAACGATCGCCAGCCCTAAGCCACTGCCGCCGGTGGCGCGCGATCGGGCTTTATCCACCCGATAGAAACGCTCGGTGAGGCGCGGCAAATGCTCCTCGCTGATCCCCGGTCCGTTATCGCACACTTTGAACTCCGCGCCCTCTTTGTTACGCAGCCAGCTAATATCGAGGCGCGTCCCTTCCGGCGTGTGATTCACCGCGTTGTACACCAGATTGGAAATGGCGCTGCGCAGCTGTTCATCATTACCGAAGACTTTGAGGTGCGGATCGGTGCGGAAATGGATGCTGTGCCGGCCCTGGCTGAGCGTTTCCGCCTCGCGCTGCAACAGTTGCAGCATGCCCGGAACATCCACCGTCTCTTTGAGATCGATAGCCGGTGCGGCCTCGATACGCGACAGGGTCAGCAGCTGTTTCACCAGGCTATCCATGCGGCGCGTTTGCTCCTGCATGGTGTGCAACGCCTTGCCGCGCGTGCGCTCGTTCATCGCCGCATCGTCCATCATCTCCAGATAGCCCTGCAGCACCGTTAACGGCGTACGCAGTTCATGACTGACGTTGGCAAAGAAGTTACGCCGCGCCCCTTCCAGCTGGTGCATTTGGGTGACATCGCGCGCCACCATCAACCACTGCCCTTCGCTATAGGGCATCACACGGAATTCCATATGATGTTGATTGTTCAGCACCAGCGTCAGCGGCTTGTCAAAATCGCGTTGGCGAATATAGCGGGAAAACTCAGGATAGCGCAGCAAGTTGAGGATGTTCTGGCCATTATCTTCCGGCCAGCGCAGCCCGAGATGCTGTTGTGCCAGCCCGTTGCACCAGAAAATGGTGCCCTCTTCGGTGGTCAGGATCACTGCATCCGGCAGGGATTCCGCGCCGCTACGAAAGCGCTTAATCAGATTACCCAGCTCGCGACGTCGACGGCGGTTACGCAGTTGCATCTGGTACAAGCCGTAGAACAAGGGCTCCCAGCTACCGCGACCGGCGGGCGGCGTCATGGAACGATCGACCCACAGCCAGTGCGACAGACGCATCAGATTTCTAAAGTGCCAAAACATCACACCCGACACCGCGATCAGCAGTAGCCAGGGCAGATAACCGAACAACAGACCAAGCACCAGCGCGGGCAAACAGACCAGCGCCAGCTCAGTCAATAATCTCTTCCAGGAGAGTCGTTCCAGCACGGTAAAAGACTCCGTTTAGTAGCGGGCAGAGAAACGATACCCTGTTCCGCGTACGGTTTGAACCATGCGATCGTGGCCAGATACTTCCAGTGCTTTACGTAAACGACGGATATGCACATCAACGGTACGATCTTCCACGTAGACGTTGGTGCCCCATACATGGTTCAGCAGCTGTTCGCGGCTGTAAACACGCTCCGGGTGCGTCATAAAGAAGTGCAGTAATTTATATTCGGTGGGTCCCATTTCCAGCGGGGTACTTTCCGACATCACGCGATGTGAGGAAGGATCCAGGCTCAGGCCCTGCATCTCAATCACCTCTTCCACCGCCATCGGTGAAATACGGCGCATCACCGCTTTGATACGTGCCATCAGCTCTTTCGGTGAGAAAGGCTTAGTGATGTAGTCATCGGCGCCGACTTCCAGACCGCGTACGCGATCCTCTTCTTCACCGCGTGCCGTCAGCATCATCACCGGGATGTCGCGCGTCATGGCTTCACGTTTCAAATGTTTAATAAACTGAATACCGCTGCCGCCAGGCAACATCCAATCCAGCAGAATTAAATCAGGCCAGGGTTCGATCAGCTTACCAATCGCGCTGTCATAGTCTTCTGCCTCAATAGGCTGGTAATCATTCTGTTCCAGCACGAAACATAACATTTCACGGATGGGAGCTTCGTCTTCCACAACCAAAATGCGCTTAGCCATTATAACTCCTGCTTTTGTGACAATAGGTCACTGGGATTTGCGGCGCCATTATGCGTCAGTTTTATGACACTTTTATGAAAAACCCGACCTATGATAAATAGTTAAAAAACAGAAATGTGACAACGATTATCGCTTTTTTTTCTTTGCGATCTGAAGAGGTTATAATTCGCCTTCGCTTAACGAAGCAGGGAGTATTCATGCGCATCATTCACACCGCGGATTGGCATCTCGGTCAGTTCTTTTACAGCAAAAGCCGGGCGGCCGAGCATCAGGCCTTCCTGGACTGGCTGCTGGCACAGATTACCCAGCATCAGGTGGATGCCTTAATCATCGCGGGAGACCTGTTTGATACCGGTTCGCCACCGAGCTATGCGCGTGAAATGTTTAACCGCTTCGTGGTGGCGCTACAGCCGACGCACTGTGAGCTGATTGTGCTGGCGGGCAACCATGATTCCGTCGCGACCCTGAATGAATCACGCGAGTTACTCGCCTGTTTAAATACGCGAGTGATCACCAGCGCCACACCACAGGGCGAACAGCAGGTGCTGACGCTGCATCAACGCGATGGCACGCCGGGCGCACTGCTGTGCGCTATTCCCTATTTACGTCCGCGCGATATTTTGCGCAGCCAGGCGGGACAATCCGGGCGCGAGAAGCAGATCTCACTGCTGGAAGCGATTGAGCAGCATTATCAGCAGTGTTATGCCGCAGCGCTGGCCGAGCGGGCAGATCGCGCTCTCCCCATCATTGCCACCGGTCATCTCACCACCGTTGGCGTGATCAAAAGCGACTCGGTGCGCGATATCTATATCGGCACGCTGGATGCCTTCCCGGCGCAGGCGTTTCCCGCCGCGGATTACATTGCCCTTGGCCATATTCACCGTGCCCAGCGCATTGCCGACAGCGAACATATTCGCTACAGCGGTTCACCGATTCCGCTCAGTTTTGACGAACTGGGCCGCGAAAAGAGCGTGTTCCTGCTGGAGTTCAGCGCTCAGCTGGATAGCGTCACTCCCCTCCCGATCCCGCAGTTCCAGCCGATGCAGATGTTAAAAGGCTCAATGGCGGAGATCGAACAACAGTTGGGCGAGTTTAGCGAGGGAGATCGCGAGCAGCCCGTCTGGCTCGATATTGAAATCACCACGCAAGAATATCTCAGCGATTTGCAGCGCCGCGTTGAGCAATTGACTGAAGCCCTGCCGGTGGAAGTGTTGCTGGTGCGCCGCAGCCGTGAACAGCGTCAGCGCAGCCTGGCACGCATGGATAATGAAACGCTAAGCGAATTGAAAGTCGAAGAAGTGTTCGCCCGCCGTCTGGCGCAGGAAGATCAGTTGGATGCCGAACAAGCCGAACAGCTCACCCAACTGTTCCGCACCACCCTCGCCGCGCTGGAGAACCCGTCTGCATGAAAATCCTGACGTTACGCTTTAAAAACCTCAATGCGCTGCGCGGTGAATGGTTTATCGATTTCCGCCGTGAACCCTTTGCCAGCAACGGATTGTTTGCCATTACCGGCGCGACCGGCGCGGGGAAAACCACACTGCTGGATGCTATCTGCCTGGCGCTCTATCACCAGACGCCGCGCCTTGGCGTGCTATCCCAGACGCAAAACGAACTGATCACCCGTGACACCGCCGAATGTCTGGCTGAAGTAGAATTTGAGATTAAAGGCGAAGCCTGGCGCGCCTTCTGGAGCCAGAACCGCGCACGCGGCCAGGCGGATGGCAAATTGCAGGCACCGCGTGTCGAGCTGGCGCGCGTGGCGGATAACCAGATTATGGCCGACAAGGTGGGTGACAAACTCAAGCTCATCGAAACCCTTTCTGGCCTCGATTTTGACCGTTTCACCCGTTCAATGATGCTGTCGCAAGGCCAGTTTGCCGCCTTCCTCAACGCCAAACCGGGCGAACGTGCCGAACTGCTGGAAGAACTCACCGGCACCGAAATTTACGGCCAAATCTCGATGCAGATTTACGAACGCTGGCGCACCGCACGCAGCGATCTGGAGACATTGCGCGCCCGTGCTGGCGGCATGATGCTGCTGGATGAGACGCGTCGCACAGAGCTGATGCAGCAGGTTGAAGCCTTAACGGCGCAGGAAAAAACGCTGAGCGAGCAGCTTGAGCAAGCGCAACAGCAACAACAGTGGCTGACGCACTCGCAACAGCTGGCGCAGGAGCAGCAGCAAGCCGAACAGGCGAACCAGGATGCTGAACAGGCATGGCAGCAGGCGGAGAGCGATCGCCAACGCCTGGCGCGCGCGGAACCGGCTGAAAAGCTGCGAGAAAAACTTCAGCAGCGTGAGCAGTTGCAACAAGATCAACAGCTCGCAACCCAGCAGGCGCAGCAGCTCCACACGCAGCAGCAAAATGCGCAAACCGCGCTGCAGCAGGGTGAAAAAAGTTATCAGACGGCTCAGCAGGGACGTGAGCAGGCACTCGCCGATCAGCAGCAGCTGGAAACCTTGCTCACCGAACAGGTGATTCCGCTCGATCAGCAGCTCGCCAGCCGTGCACAGCAGTTGACGGAACAGCAGCGTTTGCATGCGCAGCAGTCACAGACAGTGCAGCAAAGCCAGCACGCGCTCAGTCAGCATCTGCTAACCCGTGAGCGCTTACAACAGCAGCTGGCAGAACAGCAGACATTTCGCAGCCGTGAAGCGGCGGTAGCAGACTGGGGGCCAGAACTGACGCGCTGGCAAGCTGATATCGCTCGTTTCGATGAACGCGAGCAGGCGCTGACACAACTTCGTGCGCAACGGCAGCAGCAAAACGCGCAACTGACCCAGCAGCAGCAGGCGATTGCCGAAGGTAATCGCAGGTTACAACCTCTGCAGCAGGCTGAGGCGCAGGCCAGCCAGCAACGTCAGCAAGCGGAGCAGGTACTCACTTCACTTGAGACTGAAATCAGCAGCACCTCACTGCGTGACGCGCTGACACAGCATCAACAGCAGCGCGCGGCACGCCACCAGCTCAGCTTATTAGCGGCACGCTGGCAGTCGCTGCAGCCGCAGTTGCACCAGCGGCAACAAAAACTCACGCTGTTACAGCAACAGCATCAGCAAGACGAACGTGCTTTGCAGGCACTGCGCGACGATTACAAACGTGAGAACCAGACGCTGCTCGATCTGCGCAAAATCTGCGAGCTGGAGCGCACCATTGCACAGTTGGCTGATGAACGCGCCCGGCTGCAGCCCGATCAGCCCTGCCCGCTGTGCGGTTCGTGCCAGCATCCGGCTATTGCGCAGTATCAGCAATTACAACCGGGTGAAAACCAGCAGCGGCTGGCGGCACAGGAAGCGCTGGTTAACAAGCTCAAAGAATCAGGCACGGCGAAAAGTGAACAGCACAAGCTGTCGCTGCAACAGCAGCAGGTGCTGCAACAGGATATTGCCGAATTCGAACAGCAACTCGCGGTGGCGCGCGAGCAGTGGCAAGCTTTCAGCAGTGAGCTGGCACTTACCTGCACATTAGATCAGCAGGAGGTCTTTACGGCGTGGCAACAGCAGCAGGATGCGCAGGAAGCCACGCAGCAGCAGCAACTGCAGCAGCGCGAAAATGCGGCGCGATCGTTGCAACAAGCTAAAGACGCGCATCTGGTACAGCAACAACAGTGGCAGCAGCAGCAAAGCGCACAACTGCTGGCACAACAGCAACTGAACAACCTGCAGCAAACGCTGGATGAACTTAATCAGCGGGAAACTCAGGAACACAGCGCCTGGCAGCAGTTAGCGCAGCAGCTGGAACAGCAGCTCAAGGCACATCAGTTTGCGCTGCCCGAACGCGATGCCCGTGCCAGTTGGCTGGCTACGTTGCAGCAGCGCTGGCAAGCCTGGCAGCAGAGTGAGCGCTTGCTGGCCGAGTTACAGCCGCAGTTGGTTAAAGCCGACAGCGAGCAGAACAACCTGCAAAGCAACCTGACGCGCGAACAGCAGCAGCTGGAGACATTGCAGCACGCGCTCAGCAGCCTGCAACAGCAGCACGCAGAACAGCAGCAGCAGCGTCTGCAATTGTTTGGCGATCGCCAGGTGAGCGTCGCGCGTCAGCAGCAGCAGGCCCTGCTGCAACAGTGCGAACAGGCGCTGGCGCAGCAGTTACAACTGTGGCAGCAGGCACAAAGTCAGCTGCACAGCCTGAATGGTCAGTGTGAGCAGAGTGATAGCCAACTTCAGGCCATGCATCTGCGTATGCAGGCGGCAGAAACGGCGTTTAACAGCGCACTCCAGCAGAGCGACTTCGCCGACGAACAGGCATTGCGCAGCGCGTTACTGGACGAACAGGACATTCAACATCTGCGCCAGCATCTGCAAGCTCTGGAGCAACAGCGTCAGCAGCAGATTACCCTGCACCAACAGCTGGCGCAGCGTGTCACTGCCCATCAGCAACAGCGCCCTGCTACGCTGAGTGACGAAGTGGCGGCGGGTATCGCTGAGCAGCTGGAATCCCTGCGTCTGGCCCTGCGCGACAATGCTCGTCAGCAGGGTGAAGCGCAGCAGCAGTTGCACAGCGATGCCCAACAGCGTCAGCAGCAGCAATCATTACTGACGCAGATTGCCGATGATGAGGTGGAGCTGACGCAACTCGGTCGCCTGAACGATTTAATCGGGTCAGCCAAAGGCGACAAATTCCGCCGCTTCGCCCAGGGATTAACGCTCGATCATCTGGTATGGCTGGCGAACCGTCAGCTGGATCGCTTACACGGACGCTACCTGTTGCAACGCCGTGTCACCGATGAGCTTGAGCTGGAAGTGGTCGATACCTGGCAGGCCGATGCCACGCGCGATACCCGCACGCTGTCCGGCGGCGAAAGCTTCCTGGTGAGTCTGGCACTGGCGCTGGCGCTGTCTGATTTGGTCAGCCACAAAACGCGCATTGAATCGCTGTTCCTTGATGAAGGCTTCGGCACGCTGGACGCCGAAACACTCGACACCGCGCTGGATGCCCTCGACGCATTGAACGCCAGCGGTAAAACTATCGGCGTGATCAGCCACGTTGAGGCGATGAAAGAACGTATTCCGGTGCAGATCAGGGTGCGGAAGATGAATGGACTGGGTTACAGCAAGCTGGAGTTGCCGGGGGAATAAACGTCCGTCCCGCCATCAAATGAGCCTCTTTTCACAGGGTGCGGCTGTCTGGCCGCACCTGACATTCAGCTGTGCGTCGTGTGAGCCATTGAGCGAAAAATTCTGGATCTAATCAGAGTCAGAGAAATGCCATAGCAATCCCCCTACTGCTCGGTAAACTGGCCACCATGTTTTGCAAATCCGGGCAAATAGATGAACGTATTTCGCCGTGTTGCTGGCACATTGTTGTTGAGTAGCCTACTCAGCGCCTGCCAGCATGCCCCATCGCATCCCATGGAAAGTATGACCAACCTGTGCCAGCCACAGAGCGAACCGGGCAGCGCATCCTGCAAATGGGCTGATGAGATGCAGCACCAGCTCAACCGGCAATTTTCCGATGCGGCACATTACGCCGGACAGCAATGTATGGTGCGACTGGAGTGGCAAAACAGCGGGCGCTTTGCGGTCACGCAGACGCAAGGTGATGAAACCCTGTGCCTGCGCGCCTGGCAGTTGATTGGTCAGTCGAAAGGATTACCGCCGCCACCGGATCGCACCCAACCCGCGTGGTTCGGCTTTGCGCCGCATCAGGCTAACTCGCCAGCCCATCCTGTCGCCACTGGCGCGGGCTAATGCCAAACCAGCGCCGGAAGGCGCGTGAAAACGCACTGACTTCGGAATAGCCCAGCAGCAGCGCCATCTCCGAGATCGGCAACTGCTTTTGTTGCAGGTAGTGCGTGGCCATTTCGCAACGCACTTTATCCACCAGCGCGGTGAAGCTGATGCCCTCTTCGCGCAGCCGCCGTTGCAACGACCAGCTCGACAGCCCCATTTTATCCGCGATCTCTTCCAGCACCGGTTCGCCCTGCATCAACGATAAGTTGACCTGCGAACGCGCCTGCTCCACCACACTTTGCAGTGAAGCGCTGCTGTTCAGACGGCGGATGGCATCCTGCATCACCATTAACAACATCGGATCCTGCTCTGGCATGGTGCGCAGCAGATCGCGTTTGGGGATCAGCAGTGAGTTGAACGGTTGATCGAACCACACTGGCGCATCAAACACTTTGCAGTGCTCGTGCCACTGCTCCGGCCGGGGATGCTCAAAATGCACCTCACGCGGCGCCCAGTTTTTGCCGGCCACGTGACGGATCAGATTGAGGAACATGCCGAGCGTCAATTCCGCATCCTGCCGACGTGAGAGGATCGCCCCGTGCCTTACCTGATAATCCAGCCGCCAGCAGTCGCCTTTGTCGATAAGTCGCGTCAGCGTATCGTGCTGATGCCAGGGAAAAGCATTCACCACGTTGTGCAGCGCCTGCTCCAGCGTCGGTGAACATAAGCCGATGTAGCCAATCAGTCCTAATGACTGCGGTTTGAACTGCTTGCCGTAATGCAAACCGAAGTTATCAAAACCAGAGTGGCGCGCCGCTTCTTCCATCACGCGGCAATAGTTGACCAGACCAAGGCTGAGCGTTGGGCTGGCCAGCAGTTCGGAATCAATGCCGCTGATACCAAAAATACGATCAACATCGCCGCCTTTGTCGGTGATAAAGGTGCTTAAGCCGGTGGCCGCTGCCGCCAGCACACCTCGGTTGCTGGCCTGAGCTGAGAGCGAATTGTACGCTTCAGAGGGAGTCATCAGTGATTGCATCGGAACCTCACAGGGATCGCGCGAGTGAAACTAATGGTGGGATCCAGCAAGATTCGTACCATGACGCTTGAAGAGGCCGCCATCAATGACGACGCGGCAAGGTTCGGGAGTATTCTCCGGCATGCGCGTTGGTGCACACGCGGCCCAATGGTCCGGTGACGCACCGTAAAGTGCACATTGCTGCACACTTGGCTAAAAGCAGCCCAATGATCCGGTGACATTCGGTAACGTGCGCATTCCTGCTCAACTGGATAAAAGCGGCTCAATGGCCCGGTGGCATTCAAAATGCATGCACATTGATGCACATCTGGCTAAGCGCGGCCCAAAGGTCCGGTTGCATTTAGTTTCGCCGCGACCGCTTTCTGTTCATATCATAGCGGCGCGATTTATGGCGCAACGGCGTGAAAGTCACCCCCAGAGATCGCAATGGATTGCGCCGCTACGACGCACTGCTGCCCGCTACTGGTGCAACTCAAACACCCACCGGCAGCTGATTGGTTTCCAGATAGCGACGGCAAAGACGCACCGAGTGATCGGCCCAACGCGGCCCCAGGCTCAGCGCCATCTCGGTGTCTGCATGGGTGCCCATCCATGCGGTCATCTGGATACGACGTTGAATCAACAGCGTCGGCACCAGCGCCATCTCCTCATCAGTGATGTGCGCCACACGCTCGTAGCCCAGGATCCAGTTATCCACCCATTCGGCGGCACGCGGATGATGCTCAACAAAACTGATCGCCGCCGCCAGATCGTGCAGATACCAGCCCATGCCGCAGTCATCAAAATCGATCACCCGGGTTTCACCTTTGTGCAGCAGCAAATTGGTGAGGCGCAGATCAGCGTGGATCAAGCCATAACGATCCTGTCCTTTACCAAAGCCCTGCAACTCTTGCCCGACCCGCGCCACCGCTTCAGCGACAATGCCATGATCGGCAGGATTGAGATTGGGCGCATCCTGCCAGCGGCCCCAGTGGCTGTGATCGCTGACCATGGTGTGATGATCCCAGATGATACGCTGGAAGCCAGCCGGTTTTTGCCAGCTGCGGCTGTGCTGATGCAGGCGCGCGGTGATGTGCCCGAGCTGCTGGAAGGCTTTGGGATCGACATCGGTGGTGGGCATCTCGCCCTCGATCCAGTGGAACAGTACCGCATGTCGCACGCCGCCATCGGGCATGCCTATTGTCAGCACCGTTTCGCCATCACTGGCCGGGATCGCCTGCGGCACCATAACGCCAATCTCACGCAGCGCGTCGAGCCACAGCAGCTCACTCTGGATATCCGCTTTGCTGTGATAGTCAGGTCGATGCAGGCGCAACGCATAACGTTTACCGCCCGCCAGCAACAGGAAGGTGGCGTTCTCCGAGCGACAAAGTAGCTTTAGCTCGCCGTGGAATGGCGCGGGGTAACAGGCCAGCGCCTGCTGTGCCAATAGCGTCATTGCAGCATCGGTCAGGGAATCGGATTGTTTCGCGCTCATTCATCTCTCTCCAGCATCAATCTTATGGGTAGCAAGTGTTATCAGCATGGGATGACGGCGTTCTGACTGCTTGACCGCAGATAACCCAAAGTTGACCGCAGCGTACATCTGGCACTTTTCTTGCCTCAGAGTTGACCGTGGAGGACAAAACTCACTGCGCCTGCGTCAAGTTTTCCCGCTGCAGGCGGCGGCATTATCACTTCACTGTAGTGCATATAACAAAACAGCGCGGTGCAGCCGCCGCACAACAATCACGACGGGGAGACGATTATGACGAGTAAGCTCAAACCCACGCTGGGCACTCTGCATTTGTGGGGTATCGCGGTTGGACTGGTAATTTCCGGGGAGTATTTTGGCTGGAGTTATGGCTGGGGCGTGGCGGGCACGTTGGGGTTCCTGATCACCACTGCGCTGATCGCCACCATGTACACCTGCTTCATTTTTAGCTTTACCGAACTGACCACCGCCATTCCACACGCCGGTGGCCCGTTTGCTTACAGTCGCCGCGCCTTTGGTGAAACCGGCGGTTTGATTGCCGGTCTGGCGACGCTGATTGAGTTTGTGTTCGCCCCGCCGGCGATTGCCATGGCTATCGGCGCCTATCTCAACGTGCAATATCCCGATCTCAACCCGAAAACCGCCGCCGTTGGTGCATATCTGGTGTTCATGACCCTCAATATCCTCGGCGTGAAGCTGGCGGCGATGTTTGAGCTGGTGGTGACAGTGCTGGCGGTGCTGGAACTGCTGGTGTTTATGGGCGTGGTCTCACCAGGTTTCAGTATTGCCAACTTTGCGGCTAACGGTTGGGCGGGAAGCGATCACTTCGGCATGCCAGCCCTTTCCGGCATCTTCGCGGCTATTCCGTTTGCCATCTGGTTCTTCCTCGCCATTGAAGGCGCCGCCATGGCCGCCGAAGAGGCCAAAGATCCGAAGCGCACCATTCCCAAAGCTTACATCACCGGGATTCTGACGCTGGTGGTACTGGCGATTGGCGTGATGCTGCTGGCGGGCGGCGCAGGCGACTGGCGTAAACTGTCTGACATCAACGATCCGTTGCCGCAGGCGATGAAGATGATCGTCGGCGAGCATTCAAACTGGATGCATATGCTGGTGTGGATTGGCTTATTCGGACTGGTCGCCAGCTTCCACGGCATTATCCTCGGCTATTCACGTCAGTTCTTTGCCCTGGCGCGCGCCGGTTATCTGCCACAGGGGCTGGCAAAACTGTCACGTTTCCAGACGCCGCATCGCGCCATTATTGCCGGTGGCGTAATTGGTATCGCGGCAATCTACAGTGATGGTCTGATCAACCTGCAGGGCATGACGCTGACGGCGGCGATGATCACCATGGCAGTATTTGGCGCCATCGTGATGTACCTGATGAGTATGCTGAGCCTGTTCAAATTGCGCCGCACCGCACCCGACATGGAACGCAGCTTCCGCGCACCGGGTTATCCGATTATTCCCGGTATCGCGCTGGTGCTGTCACTGGTGTGTCTGATTGCCATGCTGTGGTTCAACCCGGTGATTGGCGGCCTGTTCGTGGGGATTATGGTGGTGGGATATATTTATTTCCTGGCGACCAAAACCCAGCGTCAAAATGCACCGCAGGATGCGATGTTGATGGGTGAGTAATCGCGGGACCAGAGGGCGCAAAACTGCGCCCCTGTCCAAAGGTCGCTATTGAGGCGACCTTTTTTCTAGGATTTCAGCGGCCACAACCATGCCGCACCGCGCACACCGCTTGAATCGCCGTGCACCGCTTTCAGCACTGGCGTTTCGCACTCGCGGCCAAACACCCACTGCTTCATCAGGGCTGGCACTGTCTGATACAGGCGATCGTTATTACTCATCCCGCCGCCCAGCACGATCACATCCGGATCGAGCAAATTCACTACCTGCGCCAGCGACTTAGCTAAGCGCATTTCGTAACGGCTCATCGCCAGCTCTGCTACCGGATCCTGCTGCTCAATCAGTTTGATGATCTCTGCGCCCTTCAATGCTTTACCGCTCAAACGCTGATAATCGATGGCAAAGCCGGTACCCGATACAAAGGTTTCAATACAGCCCTGCAAACCGCAATAGCAAGGTACTTCTTCGCGATGGCGAAGTTCATCTTCATCCATCCACGGCAAAGGATTGTGGCCCCACTCGCCCGCATTACCATTGCCGCCAATGCGCGATTCACCGCCAATCGCCACGCCCGCGCCCGAACCGGTGCCGATGATCACCGCGAACACCAACGGCTGACCCGCACCTGCACCATCCACCGCTTCGGAAACCGCTAAACAATTCGCGTCATTAGCGATGCGCACGTCACGATTCAGCGCCTGCGCCAAATCCTTGTCCAGCGGCTGTCCGTTCAGCCAGGTGGAGTTGGCGTTTTTTACCCGCTGGGTGTACGGCGAAATGGTGCCGGGAATGCCAATGCCGACCGACCCTTTTTCTCCGGTTTTCTCTTCTGCCAGCAGCACTAAATCCACAATCGCCTGGACTGTGGCGGCATAGTCATCGCGCGGGGTATTGACGCGGTGACGGAACAGCTCTTGCCCCTGATCGGAGAGCGCAATCACTTCAATCTTGGTACCGCCTAAATCAATCCCAATACGCACGATTTATTCCTCATTATTCGTTCAGGTGACAGATACAGTAGAAGGCTGAATCGGGAAAGGCAATGAAACCAATCCGATGTTTCGCTATCATGCGCGCTGACTTTGAGACTTGTGCGCCCGATCGCACCCACGGTAAGGAATCCCGATGTTGTGGTTTAAAAATATGATGGTTTATCGTCTGAATCGTGACATCCCGCTGTCCGCAGACGATCTGGAAAAACAGCTCGACGCCTTCACGTTTTCGCCGTGCGGCAGCCAGGATATGGCGAAAACCGGCTGGGTTTCACCGATGGGCAACCGCGGCGAAGCGCTGACGCATGAAATCAACGGCCAGATCGTGATTTGCGCCCGCACCGAGCAAAAGATCCTGCCTTCGCCGGTGGTGAAGCAGGCGCTGGAAGCGAAGATCGATAAGCTGGAAGCGGAACAGAGCCGCAAGCTGAAGAAGACCGAAAAAGACTCGCTGAAAGATGAAGTGCTGCATAGCCTGCTGCCACGCGCGTTTAGCCGTTTCAGCCAGACGTTTATGTGGATCGATACCGTGAACAACCTGATCATCGTCGATTGCGCCAGCGCCAAAAAAGCAGAAGACACTTTAGCGCTGTTGCGTAAGAGCATCGGTTCACTGCCAGTGGTGCCGCTAACGCTGGAAACCCCGATTGAGCTGACGCTGACCGAATGGGTGCGTTCTGGTGAATTGCCTGCTGGTTTCGCGCTGATGGATGAAGCGGAACTGAAAGCGATTCTGGAAGACGGCGGCGTGATCCGTTGTAAGAAACAGGATCTGATCTCCGATGAGATCGCCACCCACATCGAAGCTGGCAAAGTAGTGACCAAACTGGCTCTGGACTGGCAGGAGCGTATTCAGTTGGTGATTGCCGACGATGCCTCGATCAAGCGTCTGAAGTTCAGTGACACGTTGCGTGAGCAGAATGACGACATCGACCGCGATGATTTTGCCCAGCGTTTTGATGCCGATTTCACCCTGATGACCGGCGAACTGGCCGCATTGATCAGTAATCTGGTGGAAGCGTTAGGCGGCGAAGCCAAGCGCTGAAGCTTTTATTGATCTAACCCCGATGTAGCGTAGTGCTTGTCCGTTAAGAGACGGTTGATAACGTAGTCTGGTGCCGTTCAGGGGTTGGCGGTCCTCGCGCCGCTAACGCGGTTCCTTCACTTCATTCATCTGCCTGACGGACCGGCGGGGATGGCACATCGTGTGCCGCCCCGCCTTTCGCCCGCATCCATGCGTGCTCTCCTGGCATCCTCATTACGTTCAGCGCTGCGGATTGCCAGCCCCTGAACAACACCAGCCTGCTCTGAAGCTTCAGTGCGAGTTGTTGAAATGGGCACTATAGTGAAGGCCTGAGCACCTCTGCTGCTGCAAGGGCTATCCGCAGCGCTGAGGCGAAAACGTTGTGCCAGGAGCCTGGCGCATGGATGCGCCAGGCAGTTCTGGTCGGCCATGGATGGCCATACCCGAACGATCCGCCCGGCACGACGTTGCAGCCGAAGGCACCGCGAAGCGGCGTGAGGACAGCCCGGCAGCAGCAGAGGTGCACTGGCCCGCACTTCCGCACAAAAGAAAACACGGCAGTTTAACGATGTCTCGTTCTGGCAATACGTAATTTCGCCAGAGCTTCCCTCAATGTCATTCCCTGATCGTTTGCGATTTCATGTTTTGCGATCATTGCCAATTCAAACAATGCGTTCTTCTGGCGTTCATCTTCAGGCTGTTCAGGACTATCCAAACGTTCAAGCGCGGCTTTATTGAATATAATCTCTGCCATGAGAACACATCCTTTTCTATTTTCGTGAAAATAGCTTTACCAGGCTCAACATAGACACACCTTAGTTTGATTCCTGGCTACGCTGAAGCCAAAAAGAAACCGGGAATGCTAAAAGCATTCCCGGTTTAATGATGACTCATGCTGAAAGTCAGCGTTTACAGGTAGCGGCAGAGATAAGACGTTGGCTCAGCCACCTGCAAGTGGAATTCGCTGTGGCCCGGCACGTTGAAAACCGAACCGGCTTCGTACCATTTCCACTCGGTTTCACCTGGCAGCAGCACTTTCAGTGCGCCGCTCACGACCGTCATCTCTTCCGGCTGTCCTGTACCGAAGGTGTACTCACCTTCTGCCATCACGCCAACGCTGGCACGGCCAATGGTTACGCTGTCGAAACCAATGGATTTCACTTTTCCGTCGAAATACTCACTTACGTTGAGCATGTTACTTCCTCACAGCACATTATGGTGTCTGGCAGATTACAAGGGAACTCGCTGATCTGTCACGCGAAAAAGCAGCTTAGCACACGAGTTGTGATCGGCCTCAGTCAGACGATCAACTCTGCCGCTAACTTCGCCACCAGCACGTTGGATAACAGTACCGGAATGCCCAGCATTTTCTGCAGGAAATCCCGGTGCTTCTGGTGATAGCCAATACAGTCAAGCACCACCACATCCGCGCCCTGCTCTTGCAGCGACAGGCCCGCCTCGATCAAATCATTCTGCTGTGCCAGATAAGGGCTGGCGACGGCAAAACAAGGCGCGCTGTGCAGATTCCGCCATTTGCTGGCCTGCTCCGCGATCTGCTCTTCTACCGGCACCACAATCCCCACCTTATGTTCCTGCACGATGGCCTTGACCAATGGTGGGATAATGCGGTCCGGCTCCAGCAACAGCGCTTTTTCGGTTTTCAGCGTGCCAAACTCACCGGTACACAGCAGCAAAATCGTATCGTAGCCCTGCTGTTCCAGCGCCGTAATCTTGCGTTGCAGTCCCTGCTCAACTTTTGGACCCGACAGGCGCACCTGCTCGCCGGTGGTCATACGCGAAACCAGCACTTTCTCACCCGCTTCAGGCGAGAAGAACTGTTCCACCTCAGCGAGTGTCAGGCCGTCGAGTAATCCGGCGTGAGCGACTTGCTCTTCCGGTAAGTGATCCTGCAGCAGCGGCAGAATGTCGCTACGCGGGGATTGACCAATCGTTAAGGTAACCAGGGACTGTTTCATCATTAGGCTTTCCGCGTACGAAGGTGACTGAGACTACCATACAAAGAGTGTAGTAATGCGTACTCTTGTTTGTCATAGAACTGACAGGTTTCACGGCCAAACTCTTTCGCCACTTCCACCGCAAACTTCACGGTCGCCGCGATATCGACTTCATGGCTGGCACCGGTGCCGCAACCTGGCACGACCGATTCCGCGCAGATCGCCACGCCAACCACTGGCACATCGGTGGCTGTTGACGGCTGCAGGATGCTGTTAAGGTGATACACACCATTGCCATAAGGCGTGATGTCCTGCGTAGTGATCGGGAAGGTCACAGCAGGAAGACCGCTGGTCATCTCCATAATGCGCAGCAGATCTTCTGATACGCGCAGGATGTAACCCTCTTTCACCGTAGGAGAAATCGCATAGCCTTTATGATTCAGGATACGGTTACCTTTGGTGGTATCGATGGAGAGAATCGCGTCCACGCCGTCGATCACTTCGTTGTCATTCATGGTGATGTCATCGCATGGCGAGTCCATGAAATCCACCGGCTCATGCGGACGGGTTGGCGCATCCGGGCAGATGTGAGTAGTGATAATCACGTCACCCGCCAGCACATCGCCTTTGGTCTGCATCTGTGCCAGCTTCAGCGCACTGCTCACCGCCGCCACTGCGCCATCTGCATCCGACACCATACCGATACGCGTAGGACGCGCACCGATGCCGCCCAAACGACCGACAATGCCCAGCGTGGGTGCAGTGCCGCCTTTGCTCTTGCCCTGCGCACCTGGAATATCGATGCGCACGAAATCAGTACGCCCTTTCGGGCCGGTGACGCGCTTGAAGCTGGCGGTCACGCCTGGGTAGCTGGCAAAAAGATCCACCACCTGCTGGCCATCCACGTAGGCGCTATCGAGTAACTCAAAAACCTGCAGTGTCTGCTGTAAACTCATATTGAATTCCCTGGGTTATTTCTTGGTGCTACTGGCAAAAAGAGAATGGAAGAAGCTGTACAGCGCGTCGCCCGCAATAAACCCTGCGGCCATCACCTCCATCGGTGAACGTCCACGCTCGCCCCACACTCGAATGATCAGGATACGCAGCGCGATCCCCACCATCACCGCCCAACCTGCTGCGGCGTTGTTGATTAACAAACCTGTCGCCAGCAATACGCCTAACTGACGCTTCGGCCCACCGATAAACTGAATAATCGCACCCGGAATCGCCCACATCAGCAAGCTTCCGGCAATGCCTGGCTCGGCACCGGCCTGAATGGTTTTGGCGTAAACGCGTGCCACTGGTGGCAGCAGGTTTTCGGCGAAGAACAGGTTGTGTGCGTACCACACCACTGGAATACAGATCACAAAGGCGATCATCGCGGCGATTAACTGGATACGGCGGCCCCACAGCTCTTGCTGCAGATCGGCACCGTTACCGCGCAGGATAAAGCCGGCTTTCAGGTCGTAGCCCATATCGGCAAAGGCCGGTCCTGTTGCGGCGGTGAAGCCACACAACAGGCAGAGCGCCAGCGGCGGGAAGCCGAGCAGAATACCGAGGATCAGGGTTATCAGCGCTACGGCAAAGGCCGGGAACCAGCCTGAGTGCATCGCGGCGATGCCGACAATCAATTCATGCACGAAGGCAGCAAACGCGGCATAAACGATAAACAGCACCAGCATCGGCAAGCCCATCTGGCTCCACAAACCGCCCGCCAGTGCCAGCAGCGTGGAGATGATGATGTAGCCAACGGTGCCGAAACCGAGTGAACGCTTCACTTCGCTGTCGCTGCGGCTGACATTCATCTGATCGTTGCGACGGCTGACAATCACCTGCACGACCTGAATCAGCGCCACCAATCCTGCGCCGACCATCATGCCGTGTGGGATATACAACGCATTGATATCGATACCAGCAACCGGTTGCGCATAAGCACGCAACAGAAAACCAATACCCAACATGCTCAGCGCCCAGATATTGCCGATAAACGCGGTACCAAAGGCCGACATGGGAATTTTGAGCATCGAACCGGCAATACCGCCGACAATACCCACCACCAGCAGCCACGCCTGACGGCCGCCTTTATCGCCGGCTTTGATGGCTTCCGCGGCTGCCACGCCCGGTGGCCACGCATTGCTGGCCGGGAACACGCGGGTATCAAACAGGCGGTATAGCAGATAGGCATCCAGCAGCATCGCCGCACTGACACCGACAAACAGCGGCAGTACCAGCTGCGGTTCACCCAGCGCCCACGGCACGGCAATCGGCATCAGCAGACTGTTCGCCGCACCAAAGGTGGCAGAAGAGATGGCGGTTTGCGCAAGGTTCTGTACTTCGATGGAGCGATAATGACGGAACCATTGCAGAGGAATGCGCGCCAGTAGCATGGCAAACAGCGCACCGATAATAGAGGTATTGGGTGTGACCCCAATGGTGGTAATCAGCTGAACCCCGATGATGGCACCTGCTACAGACAGCAGAACCAGCATTAAGCCCACGCCGATACTTTTTATTGGATTATGTTGACGCATATTATCCCCGTATTTTCACCCTGTAGAAAACGCGTAATACGTTTTATGCCCGACACGCGGGACATCAACGCTTTTAATAAATCGTTCCCTGATTTTTGAAATAGGCAGGTCCGAAGACCTGCTATTTCCCTGGTGTGGCGCGAATAAACGCCTTTAAATCGAAAATAAGGTTATGCGCCGTATTTCTCGGCCATTAATGCAGCCGTTGCGCGCAGTTCGCTGAGCAGCGCGTCCGGATAACCCGGGGCCGCTTCTTGCGAAAGAAACGAGAGACACAGTGCGGCACTTTCGCCGCGATGTTTATTGGTGACCGCCACCGCCAGTGAGCTGATGCCCGGCAACGTCTCATTGCGTGCCAGTGCCCAGCCCTGCTGGCGAATCACCGCTAATTCTTTACAGAGTGCATCAATGTTCAGCGGCGAGTTTGCGGATGCGGCTTGCCAGTCATCGGCAAAACGCGCACGCACTTCGTCATCACTCAACTGTGCCAGCAGCACGCGCCCGGTAGAGGTACCGGAAAGGGAAACACGCGTACCTGGCGGCGTGACGAGTTGGGTGAAAAAACGGCCGTGATACATGCGCATCACCAGAACGTCTTGCCCATCCAGCACGGAGATGTACCCCATACAACCACTGCTGGCCGCCAACTGCGCCATCGGCGCAGAAGCACTATCCACCAACGGCGTAGATAAGTAGTGCCCCGCAACTGAAAGCAACACACGACCAATCTGGAAACAGCGACTATCGGGATCACGCTCAAGCAATCCTTCACTTTCCATGGTCGCCAGCAGGCGAGAAACGGTACTTTTCGGCAATCCCAACGCGTCAACCACCTCGGTGAAGGTCAGGCCCGGATGGCCCTGCGTCACGCCAAAGCGCTGGAAAAGCTTAAGTACAGCAGCGGCGTTTTCGAGTGTGGTCATGGTGTCGGTTTCACTATGTGGAACTGAGTTCCTATATCAATACAATGAAAGTAATTCGCTCTGCTGATCGGGTCAAGCGCAAATTTTGAACCGGCTATATTGGCGTCGATTTAACGCAGCATAAAATACGGCGCAAACTGAAAATAAAGTGACGTTATCAGGCAAGCAGGAATAACAGCAGAAAAGGATGGCGGTTCTGGCGGGCATATTAGTCATTTTAAGGCAGTTGAAAATAACTGTTTAGCCACGGAAAGTAATCACTGATTAACAGGCGTCCCTGCCCGCGAGAATTACTCTTTATCCGCGTCTTCATAACGCGCTTTGGCATCCTGCGCTTCGGCTTCAGTTTTGTGCTCACTGATCAGTGAATCGGGCTTCGGATGGTCAGCGCGTAACTCATACCATGTCACAGTATTGCCTGCCGCGCCTTTCTCAACGGCAACGATGCGCGCTTCTCGCGGGTACGGTGGTTTGGTTGGCATAGATTTCCCTCTTATGTCTGGTTTCCACACAGACAGCGGCTATCCCCCTGTCTCTAATAAAGTATAGACAATGGAGGATCGCGAGAAAAAAGAGGGATAAATCTGAAGGGGTTAGCTGGCGCGGGCGAGCGAGAGGGATTGCAGAATTTGATCCACAACCTGCTCTGGCGCCTGCATGGCATTCACTTCATGGTGTGCGGTCTGGCGGTATAGATGCGCGCGCTCGCGCAGAATATCGCTCATCTCCTCGGCAATCGGACGACCGGTGAGCGTCGGGCGCTGTGCGGCTTCGGGCTGACGTTCAAGACGATCGGCCAGTACCGTTGACGGGGCATTCAACCAAATCACCTGCCCATGTTCGCGCATAAAGCGACGATTCACCTCAGCCAACACCATACCGCCGCCGGTGGCAATCACCGTTGCCGGCGCTGTGACCGCCCGCAGCGACTCGGTTTCGCGCGCACGGAAGCTGTCCCAGCCTTCAGCCGCGACGATTTCCGCCACGGTGCGTTGCGTCGTGAGCTGCAGGTTATGATCGGTATCGCTAAAGGCATAACCAAGCGCCTGGGAAAGGGCCTGGCCGATAGTAGTTTTACCGCAACCGCGTGCGCCGATCAGATAGATGGGTAATGACATCCGGGCTCATCCTCCGCCGTATTTATGCCGCACGGGCAAGGTCATCAGGTCAATATTGCGTCGCATGATACCTGGATTTTATTTTATCAGCCACCCGCGAAGCACGATTTACGCGTATTTCCGGCCCTGAATTCACTATCAACATGATTAGTAACGATAAAATGATGCGCATTTCGTGCATCAACCTATTTGTAAGCACGGGCAACATTTCCTTACCAGGCCATTGATTTACTTTCTGTCACGTTGACCACATATAAGAAGGTACGAATCATTGGAGGTTCACACCATGCAGAATGAAGAACAACAGTTAATCGATAATCTCTTTAGCCGACTGAAACAGGCTGAAACCCAGAGCGGACCGCGTGATGCCGGTGCCGAACAGCTGATTAAACAGCACTTGCAGAGCCAGCCTGGCGCGCCTTATTACATGTCACAGGCAATCCTGATTCAGGAAGCGGCGCTGAAAAAACTCAACGCTCAGGTGGCCGATCTGGAGAATCGCCTGGCACAGGCTCAGCAACAGCAGCAGGCGCCGCAGCAGAGCAGCGGTGGATTCCTGTCGAGTCTGTTTGGCGGCGGTTCTCGCCAGTCTGCGCCGCAGCAGCAACAGCCAGTGTGGGGCAGCGCGCCGCAGCAGCCGCAACAACAATATGCCCAGCCACCGCAGCAGCAGTATGCAGCTCCGCCTGCGCGCGGCACCGGCTTCCTCGGTGGCGCACTGCAAACCGCGGTGGGTGTTGCGGGCGGTGTGGTGATGGCCGATATGCTGACCAGCATGTTCCATCATTCTCAGCCGGAAGAGATTGTGAATATCATCAACGAGCCGGCGCTGCCGCAGGTGGATAACAGCCTCGATACCTTCAACGGTAATGACAGCAACAACGCCTTCCTGAACGACAACGCCAGCTGGGATAACAACAGCTTTGCGGATAACAACGACTTCAGTGACTTTGGCGGTGGCGACTACGACGACGATGACAGCTTCGTCTGATTAGCGTTGACGTAACCACTTATCCAGTTCGTTAGCAAACAGCTGGCGGTCACGTTGGTTTAGCGCCGATGGGCCGCCGCTCTGCACCCCACTCGCTCGCATCGTTTCCATAAAGTCACGCATGGTCAGACGCTGACGAATGGTATCCGGTGAGTAGCGCTCGCCGCGCGGATTCAACGCCGCAGCGCCCTTCTCCAGCACTTCTGCCGCTAAGGGAATATCCCCGGTGATCACCAGCTCGCCCGGCTGCACACGCTTCACGATCTCGTTATCAGCCACATCAAATCCCGCCGCAACCTGCAGCGTTTTCAGCCACGGTGATGGCGGTACGCGCAGCGGCTGATTCGCCACGAAAGTCACGGTGATCTTGGCGCGTTCGGCTGCACGGTACAGCACTTCTTTGATGACATTGGGGCAGGCATCGGCATCAACCCAAATCGACATGTGTTTTCCTTTTTCGCACAGAATTGCAGGCGATCTTGCCCGCTTGCGGCAGAATGGCAAATATTTTTACGCGGCTTGTTATTCAGCACAGCTGTCGTAAGCTAACTCGCACGAGAAAATGAACACTTAAAGGATAGAGCGATGCTGGAGAAGAAAATCGGGTTTATCGGCTGCGGCAATATGGCGAAGGCCATTATCAGCGGACTGGTCAACAGCGGGCTGATTGCCCCGGCTAACATTTGGGTTTGCGACCGCAAACCGGCCACCAATCAGGCGATGGCAGAGCAGTATGGCGTGACAGCGGCTGAAAGCCCAGAGAGTCTGGCACGTGAAGTCGATATCCTGTTTGGTGCCGTGAAACCGAATGTGATTCTCAAAGTGCTGAAAGATCTCGCGGGTCAATTGAAGAAGGATTCGCTGGTGGTGTCGATCGCCGCCGGCGTCACCCTCGATTCCCTGGCTGCCGTGCTGGGGCACGACCGCAAGATCATCCGCGTGATGCCGAATACGCCGTCGCTGGTGAACGAAGGCATGACTTCGATTACCCCAAACGTACTGGTGGAACCGCATGAAGTCGACGAAGTGGTCGGCATCTTCGAGAGCTTCGGCAAAGCGGCGGTGGTGAATGAATATCTGATTCATGCCGTGGTCGGTGTGAGTGGTTCGGCTCCGGCCTACGTGTTTATGTTTATTGAAGCAATGGCAGATGCTGCCGTGCTTGGCGGTATGCCGCGTGCGCAGGCTTATCAATTTGCCGCGCAGGCGGTAAAAGGTTCCGCGCAGATGGTACTGGAAACCGGTAAACACCCTGGCGAATTGAAGGATATGGTGTGCTCACCTGGCGGTACCACCATCGAAGCGGTGAAAGTGCTGGAGGAGAAAGGCTTCCGCGCGGCGGTGATCAACGCGATGCAGCAGTGCATGGCCAAGTCCGAAGCATTAAGTAAGCAGTAACCTACCCGGTTTAGTCAGGTGCGTCTGTCCGCGCACCTGATCCCGCCCAATGTTGTGCCCCCCTTACGTGCCCTGCCCCTGATACGCTTCAAACAGCGCCAGCCCTTGCGCCAGCGTCATCGGTTGCTGCATGGTTTCCACCAGCGCCGCCGTCAGCGTATACATCCCTGCTGAACACACCGCCGCGATGATGCCCTGACGAGAGTAAAAGGCGATGAAACTTTTGTCCTGAAGCGATCCCAGCAGTCGGTACCCGTCCCACTCTTCGGCATGGCCCAGATATTCGTAACGCGTGCCATAGTGCGCGGTCCAGAAAAACGGCACGCGATCGTACATCACACCTTTGCCCAACATGTTGAGAGCCGCGATTCGCCCCTGCTGCTGCGCCACACGATAATGCTCAATACGCTGCGGTCCACGCGGCGTGAGATAACGGGCGATATCGCCCGCGACCCAGATATTGTCAGCCACGCGCAACTGCCCATCAGCGAGCAGGCTGCCATCGTCCTGCAGTGGCAAATCGTGGATGAAATTCGTTGCCGGTTTCACGCCAGTGGCAAACAGCACCTGGCTTGCGGGCACTGATTTGCCCCCTCTCAGGCGCACCGCTTGCACCTGTCCATCCCCTTCCAGCGCTTCCGGCTCACCCTCAACAAATTTCACCCCATTGCTGCGGTGCAGATCGTGAAAATAGCGCCCAATCTCTTCACCAAACTGCTTAGCAAACGGCAATGGATGGCGGGCAATCACCGTGACATCCACATCCCGATTGCGCAGTGCACCCGCCATCTCCATACCGATAAAACTATTGCCGATGATCACCAGCTGCTCTGTTTCATCCACCTGTTTGAGCAGTTCATCCGCCTGATTTAGCGAACGTAACAGATGCACCCCCTGCAAATCCTTACCGGGGATATTGAGAGGCTGCGGCAAACCGCCGGTGGCAATAAGCAGTTGGTCAAATTTCACCTGTTGACCATCCGCAAGAATCAACGTCTGATCCTGCGCCTTGAGTTGCACGACCTCGCCCTGAATGCGCTGAAGCGAGCCCAGTACATCTGGCTTAAGGAGTTTAGGCACATCCTCGATCGCCATTTTTCCCGAAGGCACAAATTTGCTCAGCGCGGTGCGATCGTAAGGGGCGGCAGATTCGCGCTCCACCAGCACAATGCGGCCGCTGAAACCTTCATCACGTAGCGTCCAGATCGCCGCACTGCCTGCGGCTCCAGAACCTAAAATCACGCACACCGGTGATTCGCCTTTAGCGGCGGGCGCACTGGCGGGTGACATCGCTTGTGGATTGACCAGCACCTTGCCCTGTTCAACACGCACCGGATAGCGTTTGAGGTTGGCCAATGCCAGCGGCTCACACATTTTGCCATCGCGCAGTTGAAATACCGCCTTGTGCCACGGACACACCAGCTTGTCGCCGCAAATTGCGCCCTGCTCTAACGGCGCTCCCGCATGGGGGCACTTTGCCTGCAACGCCTGCACCCGTTCGCCATCGCGAACCAGCACCATATCGATATCACCCACGGTGAATTTGGTGGGTTTGCGCTGCGCCAGCGACTTGAGTTCCACGACAGATTGATAGCTCACGATTAGCCTCCTGCGTTGTTATTGGATTTGACGACATTAAATCCCTTCAAACAGTAAGCCTGGCAAAGCAGGAGAATTTCGCTGAAGAAACAAAGCGTAACGGCGGATAAGCTATTAATTATCACACCGTTAGTGAGGAAAATAAAATCGCGCTTCAGGCTGAGGCGGCTTGCCACACCTTTTTGCCCTGTTTGATACACGCGACTAACGCCACGCTCCCATCTGGCTGAGGTTTCAGCAACAGCACATCCGCCGGCGCGCCGGGTGCCAACCCATACTGCTGTGGCAAATCTAACTGCCGTGCCGGACGAATCGATGCCATCTCAATCGCCTGCTGCAAAGAGGCTAATTGTTGCCGCAGGAGAAAATTGACGCCATCCAGCAGGCCCCGCGCGGAACCGGCCAGCAGCTGTGGCGCATCCGCCATGCTCAGCCGCCCTTCCGCGCTCAGTTGCACGCGTCCGCCTATTGCCGAATCGTAGATGCCCGGCGGCTGCCCGGCAAAGCAGGTCACATCACTCACCAGCAGCGCCTGCTCGCCCTTCGCCCGTAAAAAGACTTTCAATACCTCAGCGGGCAGATGATCACCATCGGCAATCAGCGTGGCCGCCAGCGCATCTTCTGCCAGCTGCTGCCAGATGTAATTGGGATGGCGCGGAAGTTGCAGGTGTGCGCCATTGCCCAGATGGGTAGAGAGCGAGGCGCCCGCCAGTACCGCATCATGAATCTGCGCGGCAGAGGCCGAAGTGTGCCCAATCGCCACTCGCACCTGCTGCGCCACGCAATGCCGGATGAGCTCGCTGCTTTGCGGCCATTCCGGTGAGAGCGTCAGCAAACGAATGCGCTGCTGCGCGGCCCGTTGCCAGCTTTCAAACAGAAACAAATCCGGCGCACAGATCGCCTCCCGTGGATGCGCACCGCGCGGGCCGTCCTCCGGTGACAAAAATGGCCCTTCCAGATGAAAACCCGGCACCGCCAGCGCGACGTCCGAATAGTGCTCACAGGCGCTGGCCAGTCGCTGCAACGCTTGCGCAATCTCCCCGGGCTGAGCGGTGATCACCGTCGGCATAAAGCTGGTGACCCCTTGTTGCCACAACGCGTGCGTGGCATTCAGCACATCCTGTTCGCTAAAAGGAAAGTGATTAAAGTCCACGCCCTGAAAGCCGTTGACTTGCAGATCCACCAGCCCCGGCGCCAGAATCAGATCGTTATCGGGCTCTGGCAACGATCGCACCTCTGCCAGCAGGCCTTCACACATGTAGAGTTCAATCGGATCCAGCGTGCGGTAATCGCGACCGCGCAATAGCGTTTCAATCAAAATGAACCTCCGCGCAGGCATCGGCGTCGGTATAGAGCGTGCAGTTGGGATGCTGGCGCAACCGGGTTGCCGGGCAAGCCGTGGATATCGCGTCGTGCAATGTTGCCTGCACCGCAGCGCGTTTGGTTAATCCGGGCACCATGCAAAACAGCCTGGCCCCGCGCATCAAAGCGGGAATCGTCAGCGTCACCGCGTGCGTTGGCACCAGCTCTAACGTGGTGAAACAGCCGTCGTTAACCTGCTGCTGTCGGCAGGCATGATCCAGTTCCACTGGCTTGACGCTGAGCGGATCGCTGAAGTCCGCAACCGGCGGATCGTTAAACGCCAGATGACCATTTTCACCAATGCCCAGACAGACCACATCGATCGGCGCCGCCTCCAGCTTGCGCGCATATTCGCGACACACTCCCACCGGATCGCCATCCGAAGGGATGAGATGCACTTCGCCAGGTTGTACGCAGTCAAACAGATGTTCACGCAGGAAATGGCTAAAGCGCTGCGGCGCATCCTCATTCAACCCAATGTATTCATCCATATGGAACGCGTGGATGCGCTGCCAGTCGAGATTCGGCGCGGCAGCCAGCGCGGCAAGAAACTCATGTTGTGAGGGGGCGGCAGCAAACACCATCCGCACCACTGCCTGCTGCTGCAATAAGTGCTGCAGATGGGCGATGCATTCCTGTGCCGCCGCGATGCCTAATGCATCACGATGGGCGAAGCGCTTGACCCACAAGCGGTCGCGCTTTCCCTGTTGTAAAAGCGTCATTCTTATCCCTCCTGAGAAGCGTTGTGACTTTTCGGCCAGTGCGCACTGGCGGGCATATCCTGATCCTGATTGAGTGCCGCGAGCAGCGCGTCGACTTCCGGACTGACCGGCGCACGACGCAGCCATCCCATCACCACAAACAGCACCAGCGATGACATCACCGGGGCGGCCACCTGAGTGGCAGTGCTGACATCAGTAAAGATAAATTTCACGCAGAAAAAGGTGCCAACGCCCACCGCCCAACTCACCAGCGCAGCGGCACTGCCACTACGACGAAATGCGGGCAGTAAGCCTAAAAGCATCGGAATCGAAATGGGCCCCACTAATCCACCGAACCAGATAATCAGCAGAGACAGCACACCGCCGAAACGGCTGGCATTCATGGCGATAATCAACGTGGTGATGATGAAGAGAAACGCCGTCAGACGCGCGACGAGTAGCGAGCTTTTACCGCGCTGAAAACGGCGCGGCAGCATGCCGGGCAGAATGTCACGCGTAACCACCGCCGTGATGGCATTGGCATCTGATGAGGTCATCGACAGTGTGTGAGTGAACATCGCCACCAGCACTAATCCTATTAACCCATTCGGCAGTAATTCCATCGCCATCACAGAGTATGAACGTGAGGGATCGCTAAGATTGGGGAACAGCAGCGGTGCCGCCCACATCGGCCAGAACAGTATCAGCGGCCAGATCAGGTAAAGTGCGGCCGAGAGCAACGCCGCTTTACGAGCATCGCGACCCGCCGGTGCGGCGATGAAGCGTTGTGCCAGATTCCAGGTGCCGCCGTTGTAGCTCAGGGTGTAAATCACAAAGTAGGCGAGGATAAAGCCGAGCGTATACGGCTCCTGAACGATGTCGGTGTGCGTGGCGGGCAAGTGCTGCCAGATGGTGAACAGTTCGCCGAAACCACCCAGATGCATCGCGACGGCCACCACCATGACCATCGCGGCAACAAACTGCACTACAAACTGGCCGAAATCATTACAGGCATCGGCCCATAAACCGCCCATCACGGTATAAAACAGGCTAAGCGCCCCGGAGATACAGATGCCAATCAACGGATCTAACCCGGTAAAGACATTGATGATTACGGCAATGGCGGCCCATTTAGCACCGACGTCGAAGGTTTTCAGCAGCACCCCACTCCATGCCAGCACCATTTGCGTTGGCAGGTTATAACGCGTCGCGAGGTACTCCATCGGCGATTCGATATTCATATGGATTCGCAGTCTGGCCCAGCGTGGGGCAAACAGGCGCGACCCGATTAATACCGCAACTGAAATGGGAAACGCCCACCAGAAATAGATGGTGATGCCCATGTTGTAAGCCACCGCGGCATAGGCCACGAACACGGCCGCGCTGTAGCCGGACATATGATGCGAGACGCCCGACAACCACCAGGGCATTTTCCCGCCTGCCGCGAAGAAATCACGCGTGCTGCCGACTCTACGCATCGCCCAGAGCGTAATGGCCACTATCATCAGCGCATAGAGCGCCATCACAGCATAATCAAGCACATTCATAGCCGTCTCCACAGGTCAAAGCTGCCCGACGAAAGCATCCGTTTCGAGGGGAAGGATAGATTATCTTTTAATTAGTTCTTATTTAGGATTAATACATCCTGGCACTGTTACCGCTCTTAAAATGTGACGACGCTCCGGCTATTACTTTTTCTTCTGACCGGTGAGTGAGAGGCAATAAAAAGGGCTCATACACAGTATGAACCCTTAGATCAGGTGCAATTCGATCAGGCTTTTTTCAGGCAGGAACTCATAAAGGTCTTGCGTGCATCGCCGCTGAGTTTTTTATCAGCCGCGTCGGTATTACAGGTTTTCATCTTCATTTGCTGCGGCGTCATGCTGCCCATTTTGCTGTCTTTTTTCAGACAGTCGCTCATGAAGGATTTACGCGCATCCCCTTTTAAATCCTGAGAAGATGCGTGTTGATTACACATGGTCATTTTATTTTGTTGGGCGGTTTTCTCTGCTGCACCCGCATTGCCCGCCAACAGCAGGCCTGCTGCTATCATTGCCAAAAGACACGATTTCATTGCCGGAATCTCCATAGAATTATTGCCTCTTAATCATGGCAGGAAATAAGCAATGCAGAAAAAAATATATTCCCTCGTCCAGAGCTTGTTGCGAGCACGCTAACAGCAAAATCGGTTCTTCAGCGTGAAGCGACGCTTACACGCGGGGATGATTCAGCAGCTTTTCAACGTAATTACGCAGCAGAGTGGTATCAGGGGTTTCTGCCGCAGGGGCAAGTGGAGGCATCGCGGTGGCGATACCGGCCGCAATCTCGTTGAATTGTTCAGGATCCAGCTTACGCAGCATGGCCGTCAGCACAATTTCTAATGCCTCAACCTGGACCACTAATTCTTTTGACTCTTCTTCTTTCTCAGCCAGTTTTAGCAGAAGTTCCGCGATAAGGTTTTTCATGCGACAGGCTCAATAAGAGATGGAAAACAGACGTTAGCATTGAGGGGGTTAAAACAACAGGGATTTTTGGCGGTTTGCTTAAAATTTAGAATAAGCGCAGCGTTAAAAAAGAAACGGAATTTCAATATGTAACGGCGAAACGTTTCACTTCATTGATAGGGCTTTTTCGAAACGTTTCGCGCGTAATCATGCATTAACGTCTGGCGCTAATTAATGGGGTCCCATAAAGCCACGACCTGGACCGCCACCGCCGCCAGGACCACCCCAACCGCCTCCGCCACCCGGCGGTGGGAAGATACAACCGCTCAACGCGGTCACCAATGCCACAACGGCAGCGAGTTTAATAATACGGACCATAATTACCTCTGGATGGTGAAATCGGGCTGAGTGTATGAGGCGGTAACGGGCACGACAATACAGAATTCTCTGCAACCCGGCGCTATTCATCTCTGCTCACCACGCTTAACAAATTACTGGCACTACGCCCGCAAAAAAACCACAGAGGCATCATCATATTGAAGAAAATTTCAACCATTGCGGGCGGTCGATCACTTTACACGCCGCGCGAAATGACGCAATGTGAGCGCATTACAATCAATGAGATCTTACCATGACCCTGCCCACCCTTTCTCTCAGTGATATCCTGGCGCGTCGCGACTGGGAAAATCCGGTGATCACTAGCCTGAACCGTCTGGATGCCCATCCGCCGTTTTCCAGCTGGCGCGATGAAGTCAGTGCGCGCGACGATGCCCCTTCCCCATCACGCCAGTTACTGAATGGACAGTGGAGTTTCAGCTATTTCTCACAGCCTGAAGCGGTGCCACAAAGCTGGTTGCTGCAGGATTTGCCTGGCGCGCACTCCCTGCCCGTGCCTGCAAACTGGCAGCTGCATGGCTTTGACGCGCCAATCTACACTAACGTGCAATATCCGATTCCTGTGAACCCGCCGTTTGTTCCTAAGGAAAACCCCACCGGATGTTATTCGCTCACATTCAATGTCGATGAGAGTTGGCTGACGCAAGGACAAACGCGCATTGTGTTTGACGGCGTTAATTCGGCCTTTTTCCTGTGGTGTAACGGCCAGTGGATCGGCTATTCACAGGACAGCCGACTGCCAGCCGAGTTTGATCTCAGTCAGGCATTACAGCGTGGCCAGAACCGACTGGCAGTGATGGTGTTGCGCTGGAGCGATGGCAGCTATTTAGAAGATCAGGATATGTGGCGCATGAGCGGGATTTTCCGCGACGTCACCCTGCTGCATAAGCCATCGACTCAACTGGCCGATGTGCAAATCGAAACGGCGCTGAGCCCGGAATATATCCGTGGCGATCTGCACGTGAGTGTCAAAATTCACGCCGGCGAACACCCGCTTAATCAGTGCCGTCTGCGTGTGAGCCTGTGGCAAGACGAAACCTGCATCGGCAGCGAAGAACAAGCGCCGGGCAGTGCGGTGATTGACGAACGTGGGCATTACCCAGAGCGCGCGCTGCTGGTGCTGCCGATAAAAAATCCGCTGCTGTGGAGTGCGGAAACGCCCCATCTCTATCGTGCCGTGGTGACGCTATTGGATGACAACGGGCAGGTGATTGAAGCCGAAGCCTACGATGTCGGCTTCCGGCGTGTCAGCATTGAAAACGGTCAACTATGCGTCAACGGCAAAGCCCTGCTGATTCGCGGCGTGAATCGCCACGAGCATCACCCGGAAAACGGCCAGGTGGTGGATGAAGCCAGCATGCGGCGCGATATTGAATTAATGAAGCGCCACAACTTCAACGCCGTTCGCTGTGCGCATTATCCCAACCATCCGCTGTGGTATCGCCTGTGCGATGAATATGGCCTGTATGTCGTCGATGAGGCCAATATTGAAACCCACGGCATGCAGCCAATGAACCGTTTATCGGCCGATCCACGCTGGTTCGCCGCCTATAGCGAGCGCGTCACGCGCATGGTGCAGCGCGATCGTAACCACGCTTGTATCATCATCTGGTCACTCGGCAATGAGTCCGGCCATGGCAGTACCCATGATGCGCTCTATCAATGGGTGAAAAGCAGCGATCCGACCCGTCCGGTGCAATATGAAGGCGGTGGCGCCAATACTGCCGCCACCGATATTGTCTGCCCAATGTATGCGCGCGTCGATCAGGATCAGCCCTTCCCTGCCGTACCGAAGTGGTCACTGAAAAAATGGATTGGCCTGCCGGGTGAAACGCGTCCGCTGATCCTGTGCGAGTATGCGCACGCCATGGGCAATAGCTTCGGTGGCTTCGCCAAATACTGGCAGGCCTTCCGTCAGTTCCCGCGCCTGCAGGGCGGTTTTGTCTGGGATTGGGTCGATCAAAGCCTGACGCGTTATGACGAACAAGGCCAGCCATGGCAGGCTTACGGCGGCGATTTTGGCGACACGCCTAACGACCGCCAGTTCTGTATGAACGGTCTGGTGTTTGCCGATCGAACGCCGCATCCGGCTTTGTTTGAAGCGCAGCGTGCACAGCAGTTCTTCCAGTTCCAGCGCGATGCCAGTAACGCCTGGCGTTTCACGATCTCCAGCGAGTACCTGTTCCGCAGCAGCGATAATGAAGTGCTGCGCTGGTCGATTGAACAGGATGGCGTTTCCGTCGCGCAGGGCGAATTGCCGTTGCATCTCACCGCGCAGGGCAGCCAGACGATTGATATTCCAGCCGCTGAACATTTACAGGGGAATGCGTGGCTGAATCTCGCGGTGCATCAGATCGCTGCCACCGCATGGTCGGAAGCCGATGCCCGCGTGGCTTGGGATCAGTGGCCGCTGCCCGCCGCGTTAATGCCTCGTGTGATTGATGCCACGCCCACCGCGCCAGAACTGATTGCCAATCACGATCTGGTTGCCGTGCAACTGCCGCAACAGCGTTGGCACTTCTCGCGACGCAGTGGGGAATTGGTGCAGTGGTTTGTTAACGATGAAGAGACAATGCTGACGTCATTGCAGGAGTGCTTTGTACGCGCGCCGATTGATAACGATATCGGCACCAGTGAAGCCGCCAATGTCGATCCCAATGCCTGGGTGGAGCGCTGGAAACACGCGGGCTATAACCAGCTGGAAGCGGTGCTGCTGGATATGCAGGTCGATAGTCTGAAACACAGCGTGCTGATTGAAACCTGGCATCAGTGGCAGGCTAATGGGCAGGTGATCTTTACCAGCCACAAGCGTTATCAGATCGGTGGCAACGGTGAGTTGAGCGTCAGTGTCGAGGTGCAACAGGCGCCGGGCTTGCCTGCTCCCGCGCGCATCGGGTTGCGTTGTCAGTTGAGGAACGCGCCGCAGAGTGTGAGCTGGCTCGGCCTGGGTCCGCACGAGAACTATCCGGATCGTCAACTGGCGGCGCAGTTTTCACACTGGCAGCAGCCGCTGACTTCGCTGAGTACCGCCTATGTGTTTCCCGGTGAAAATGGATTGCGCTGCGGTACGCGCCAGCTTGATACCGGCAGCTGGCAGGCGAGCGGCGATTTTGCGTTCTCGCTCAGCCGCTACAGCCTCGAACAGCTGCGTGATACCTCGCATCGCCATCTGTTGCGGGAAGAGGAAGGCTGCTGGCTGCACCTTGATGGCTTCCATATGGGCGTGGGCGGTGACGATTCCTGGAGCCCCAGTGTCAGCCCGGAGTTTTTGCTTTCTCAGCAGCAGTGGCACTACGCGCTGACGCTGCGCCAGTAGACTTCTTCGCCGCCTCACCTTGCTGGCTCAGCGGTGGAGTCAGCTCAGTTTTCGGGCGGCGATAGAAGCGGCGCAGAAGCAGGACATTCAACAGCACCACCACGGCGGTAGCGAAGAAGACCCAGCGATAGCCGGTCGCAGCAGACACCGCCGCACCCAATAGCGGGCCGGCCACGTTGCCGAGATACATAAAGGATTGGTTGTAGCCAAAGATGCGTCCGGTGACATTATCGCGCGAGTGGCGTACCAGCAGCGTTTGTACTGCAGGCATCATCGCGCCATCGGCAAAGCCCAGCAGGAAACGCAGCACGCCTAACTGAGTGGCGCTGGTAACGAATGACATCGCCATCAGCAACACCAGAGAAAACAGCATGGTGCCCATCAGAATGCGCTGCGTGCCAATGCGATCGCCCAGCTTACCCAAACGAGGGGCGGAGATCAGCGCCGAAACGCCCGGCAGTGCGGCAATCACACCACTGAGGAAGGCCAGATTCTGCGCATCGGGCGCCAGCTCACGCACGAACAGCGTCAGGATCGGGTTCACCGAGCCGTTACACATCTGGATCACCATGGTGGTGACGAACAAGCACATCATCAGGCGAGGATTGTCGAGGCTGCGGAACACCTCGCGTCCGCTCATTTTGTCCTGCTTGCTCACTGGCGTGTAGCCGGTCTCTTTGATCAGGAACAACGTGACAAGGAAGCTCACCATCAACAGCACTGCCGTGACAATAAACACCATGCGCAGTCCCAGCCAGTCAGCCAGAAGCCCGCCAATCATCGGGCCCAGAATCACCCCGCCAATTTGCCCGGTCGAGACACAGCTCAATGCCCAGCCGCTACGTTCACGCGGAACCTGAGCAGCCACCAGCGCCATCGCATTGGGAATATAGCCGGAGGTTAAGCCCATCAGCGCACGCAGTAGCAGCAACTGCCACGCCTCGGTCACAAACGCCTGCAGCAGAATCACCGCGCCCATGCCAAAGGATGCGCGTAACAGCATCAGCTTGCGCCCTTTACGGTCAGCCAGACTGCCCCACAGCGGTGCCACCGCAGCAGATACGATGAAGGTGATACTGAAGGTGAGACCCGACCAGACGCTCAGTGCATTGGCGCCATGGATACCGAGTTCCTCAACGTAGAGCGGCAGGAAGGGAATAATCTGGCTGATGGCTAATCCAGTGAAAAAGCAGCCAAACCAGACCGAAATCAGATTGACCTTCCAGGACTCGATGGAGCGTAGCATGGGCATCTACATCAGAAAAAATGAAATGAGGGTTCAGTCTAACAACCTCATAACATCGCTGGACGGCAAAACATGGCATCGGGTAAAAAACGCAGTTTTCCGCTGCCGTGCGTGATTCTGCTCACAGCAAATAGTGTAAGGGGCACGATTTGTAGTGTCTTTATGTGCTGAAACAAACAACTCAGCAAGATAAGCGCATCGCGACAGAGAGCAAACGTGAAAAAATATGTCTATCCATTACTGACAATATTCGACGCCGCATCTATGTTTAAAAAATCACCGGCCATCGCTGGCGAGGCGCTGCCCGTTCTGGACAGTTCCCATGCTTAACCCATGTTTCCCAATGCTGCCAATAAACGGCGGTGGGCATCGTTGTCTCTGCGGAGGTCAGCCATGAGAGCACATCCTAACAGCGCCAGCCGGGCGATTACCGACTACTTCAACAGTCCTGCCTGGCATGCGCCGCACGAGAGCGATCTGCTGGCAGCGATCATGCGCGAATTGATGGATGATGGTCAGCCCGCGACCAGCAAAGCGATCATTGCGCGGGTGATTGCCAAGCTGGAGTTTGAAGGGGATGAGCAGCAGCTCCAAAGCTATCGCAACCTGTTGGCGCAGCTGCTGGAAGACAGGCAACAAAAGCCGTAGAGTGCCGTCATTCAGCCGCCGGGAAAATCGCCTTGTGTGCGGCGGATTTAAAGGACATCTGCAGCGTTCAGGGACTTCAAGACGCGCCGTATGCAGGCGCGGCTCAATATCGTGTTACTTCACTGCGCGCAGGTGATCGGCCTCGCTGACCACCGCTTTTCCGCTCGCACGTTGATACAGGCACAGCTCACGCCCAACCTGATTTTTCATATGCTTCTGCGGATAGCGCCCTTCCAGCAGCACTGCGTCGTAACCCACGCTATCGTCATACTGAATCGGTTTACCCACCACCTTCACCGCCTTCAGGCCACTGGCTTTCAGACAGGCTTGCTGCCGGGTTTGCGTGTTTTGCTGCCAGGCGGCTTCGCTCGAGGCGTGCGCCAGTGGACTTAATAGCAGGGTGATTAGCAGAATTTTTTTGGTATGTCTCATCGTCGCTCCTCATCAATCCAGTACGGATTAATAGAAAAAAAAATTCCCGCCGAGGCGGGAAGAAACAAGACGAGCATTGCATATTCGAGAGTGACGAGGAAATCTCCGTAATGCGCAGCTATCCTCGCCCGGCGCCATGACAGCCCGATGACAATGCGATGTCCGTTTGAATTTATCCGCAATAAACCCGCGAAATTTTACCACTCTGATCCGCAGTAAAGTTCAGGCGGCGCAGGTTGAAGTCCATGGTGACGGCACCGTTCCACGGAATGGTGCGCACCGGCATCGCAAAGCGTTGGGTATCAAGGCTGCTCAGCGGTTGGCCGATATAATTTTGATATTGCGATGCGCCACACTGATCGGTTTCGGGATCGTGGCTGACGGCAGCGGTGCTGTCCGGTTTGCTGGCAGACTGGCAAGCGGTTAAGGCCAAAAAGGCCGTGGCCAGTAACGCTTTTCCATAATGGGTCACAAGTTTCTCCTCCTGGATAGTAAACGAACCGTTCCCGAGAGTAACAAAGCAAGCCCTTATTGTGAAAACAATGACAGAGGATTAGTCGAATAATTGTGCTCTAACGCGCGATCTTCCTCTCAGCTTCCAGGATTAACCGCACGTACGGTCTAAAGTTCACGCGCTGAGTCACTACAATTAACTAAGAATTATCTGAGGTGACGATGATGGAACTTGCCATTTTTATCGGCTTTGCCATCCTGATGACCGTGATTGCGGTGCGGGTGCGTTAAGCCCTGATGAGACGGGCGGCTAAACTGCCGCCATAACCGAGAAGCCGCACTTATTGAGCGGCTTCTTTTTCATCCTGCAAGCGCACTTTAAACGCCGCAAGTGGCATTGGCTTGCCGAGAAAATAGCCCTGCCCCTCTTCACAGGAAAGCGCCTTCAGCTCATTGAGCTGCGCTTCGGTTTCAATCCCTTCTGCCGTGATGGTGAGTGCAAAGGCCCGCGCCAATCCGACAATTCCCGCCACCACTGATTGCGCCTGCCTGGATTCCGGGAACTCTTTCATCCATGATCGATCGATTTTCAAGCCATTGAACGGGAAGGTTTTGAGATAGCCTAAGGCAGCATAGCCAGTACCAAAATCATCCACCGTCAGCCGCACGCCCAGCGCACGCAACCCCTGCATGATTTCCAGCGCACGATCGGGATGCTCGAAGGTCACGTTTTCAGTGATCTCCAGTTCCAGCCGTGTGGCCGGTAAACCGCTCACCGCCAGCGCGTGTGCGACACGATCCACCAGATCGCTGTTACGGAATTCCACCGGAGAGATGTTCACGGATACGTAGCGCTGGTCGCCCCAATCGCTGGCATCATGGCAGGCGCGCATTAGCACCCAGTCACTGATGGCAGCGATCAACCCATTCTCTTCCGCCAGCGGAATAAAGCGGTCAGGGGTAATCCATTGATCCTCAGCCACTTGCCAGCGAATCAGCGCTTCCGCGCCAGCCAGCTGTCCACTTTGCAGCTGGTAACGCGGCTGATAGTGCAGGGAAAACGTGTTGTTGCGCAGCGCCTCTTCAATCGCCTGCACCATATCGCGTTTCGATTGAATATGGTTGGCCATATCGTTGGAGTACCACACCCAGCGATCGCGTCCAGCCGTGCGGGCCTGACCGAGTGCAATGTCCGCCAGTCGCAGCAAGGCTTCCGGCTGGCTGGCATCCTGCGGTGCGCTGACAATCCCCATGCTGGCGGTAAGGCTCAGTTGGTGTGAGCCGGTGATAATTGGCTGATGGACGGCGCGCTGCAGCGCACGGCAACGATACTCCAGCCCGGCACGCGAGCTTTCACGCAGCAGCAGAATAAACTCATCCCCGCCCAGTCGTGCCGCCAGTTCATCAGGCCCAATCAGATTTTTCAGCCGCTGAGAGATCTCATTCAACACCACATCGCCCACTGCGTGGCCCCATGAATCATTGATCGGTTTGAACTGATCCAGATCGAAGCTGATCACAAACAGCGGTGCCTCTTGCGTGGCGTGTTCCAGATGCGTGGTCAGAAATTCCTGCAGTTGCATGCGGTTGGCGAGGCCAGTGAGCAGATCGTGGCGTGACAGGAACTGGATGCGTGCTTCCGCATCCACTTCATGGGTGATATCAGATACTGCACCGCGAAAGCCGGTACGCAAGCCGTTGCGGCGAATGGTTTTCGCCATCAGTTCACCGATACGACGCTCACCATTGGCGGCCATAAACTGGCAGCGCAGCGGCACATGCTGCATTTCATCGCCCTGACGCAGCAGCCAGGCCACCAGCGAATGGCTAGGATGGCTAAGGAGTTGATCCAGCGGGCGTCCAATCCAGCTTTTAATATCGTGCCCGGTGACTGCCGCAAAGCGCGAGGAGAGATAGCAAAGACGGCCCTGATCGTCGACTTCCCAAATCCAGTCCGAGGCCGCTTCTGCCAGGTCGCGAAAACGCTCTTCACTGTTGGCCAGTTCACGCTGGCTGATGGCCAGCATTTCAAAGCGACGATCGGAAATGACGGCGTTATGCAGCGCATGGCGGATCACCCGCCGTGTCACCAGAGCGACCGCCAGTACCGTGAAACAGAGTAATGGCATCATCAGCCAGATCACCCCGAAGCCGGGATTTTTGGCCTGCCATCGAAGCACCAGTGGCTCGCCCTGAATCACCGGTTCGACCAACCGCGGTTCATACAACGCATCGTTTAAGCCATTGGCAATGCGCGGCGCAATCACATTGAGCGACTTGCCAAGGGCCTGCAATTTTTCCGGCGTCATGATGTTGATGAACACCATCACCGAAGCCGGGCCTGGGATGGTGGGGAGATCGGGCACCTTGCCTGGGGTGATCGGCGCAGCCACCACCAATGCCGGTTGTTGATTGATTATCGCATTGCGCGTGATGCCATCATCAGGCTGGTGACGGGCGGCGGCCAGCAACAGTGCACTTTGCCCGCCCAACCAACTTTCCAGCGACGCCTCTGACAATTTACCATTCACCACCGCATAGCGCGTTTTGCCGGCACCATCGATCACAAACACGCCATCGTAGTGATACTCTTTGTAGAGGCTGGGGCCAAAGTTCTCTTCGTCCCACGCCCAGACTTTGTTCACCGTCAGGTGCAAATTTTTCCAGCCTTCCCCCCAGTTCGCATAATCACGCACATCGATGATCATCTTCTCCTGCTGCTGTAGCCAGGCCTGGCGCATCAGGTTGACATCCTGCTGGATCGAGTCGCTGTTTTGTCGGTGGGCTATCACCAGCACCATCACGACTGAAAGCAACAGCACGCCAAACAGCAACGACGTCAAGGTGCGCAAACTGCGTCGCGTCACCCGAACGGTGTGCGCTTCCATATTGGCCCTGGCAGGCAAGGTCGCGTGCCGGTGATACTCAGAATTCATGCAATATGCTCGCAAAACAGAGGCAGCAAAAGAGAAGACAGAGTGCGCGTTCAAGACGCCTCTGTCCTGTAATGGTTTTTTCGGTTATCGGCGCAGGCCGCCGCAGATTTAGTCCTCGCGGCGGAATTTTTGAGCAGTGCGATTCTGTGTGGGGCCATCTCGACAGCAATGATCGCCATTGCTACTATGCGTTTTCCTCTGCCCATTGAGCTGATTATGGACACCCAATCCGACAAAGTGACGCTGACGCTGTTCTATGCCGCGAGCTTTGTGGTGTATTACGTCGTGACCATGCTGATTACGCTGTTTCCCAACTACGGGGCGCTGCGTAATAACGGTTTACTGGTGCCGGTGCTCTGCTTGTTTGAATTCGCGGTGATCTACCCGCTGTATCGTTTTTACTGCCAACGCCGGACTGACATTCCGCTGGGATATCTGCGCCCCGGCCAGGCGTTGCTGTTTGTCGGCGCGCTGGTGGCGCTGATGGTGGCGCAGACGCAATTCCTGCAACCGGAAGGCTGGTTGATTGCACAGAGTCAACAGGGTCGCAGTTCGATGTTGATCCTGCTGCTGACCGCCGTGCTGCTCGCGCCAGTGTTTGAAGAGGTGTTGTTCCGCGGTTTTCTGTTGCAGGGGTTTCTGTTATGGGCGCCGAAAAGTCGCTTCGCCTGCATGCTGCTCACCTCGCTGCTGTTCGCCGCGATGCACACGCAGTACGTGCACTGGGAGACCATCGTGGCCCTGACGCTGTTTTCACTGTTGCTGTGTTACGCCCGTCTGCGCAGCAATAGCCTCGCGCTGCCCATCTTCCTGCATACGCTGAATAACCTGATCGCGATTCTGCCCGCCTGGTTCTATGCATAAAAAAACAGCGCAAGAGATTGCGCTGTTTTCAGAATAAAAGCATCAGGAAATGGCCGAGTCTTTGTGTTTGTCCGCCTCAAAATGGGCTTTGAACTGCTCGTAAATAGAAATCATGTTTGAAGCATCGCCTTGCATTGGGCTGAGTTTGCCTGCACGCACCAGTTCAATCACCAGTTGCAGCGCGGCTTGTTTTGGGCTGCTGGCCGGATGGGCAATTTCGTTCAACATTGGTCACTCACTCATCATTTTTGTCAGGGCCGCACAGTTTAGCTCAGATTGTCATGCTGTTGTGCGTCCGGCTGGTTATAATCTCACCGTTCGCACCACAAGGCCGCTCGGGGTGATCATTGACTCTCCTGCCGTTTGGCTATACTGGATTAAAAAAAGGAACGAACAGCCACTGCTTCCGTATCATCAGGAACGTGTTTAAGGAGTCCAATCATGCTGATTGGTTTTGTGTTGTTAGTGAGCGCGTGCGGACATGATGCCTGTGACGCCTTACCGGTGTCAGAACGTATCTACCCAACCAAAGTGGCCTGTGAGCAAATGGCCGACCGCATCCATAAAGTTCGACCGAATGTGGTCCTGCTGTGCGGGGAAGTGCACCGTTAATTCGGTGCCAGTTTTATTTGAGCTGTACAAAAATAAGCCAGACGGCATTGCAAGATCGGCGCATAGCGTCCAAAATATAAGCTGCTTTACACTATTACCGTTGTGAATCCCATGAAGAAGACTCGCCCCCGTCGTCCAAACGGACGCTGGGTTTATTACATTTTGTATGATGGCATTCTCTGGCCCTGCCCGGTGCGCTGGGAGTGGGAGAGCAGCTTTGAAGGCTGGTTGCCATTCTACTACTCGCCGACTTTTGAGTTTGTGGCGGGCGACCCACGCAAGGCCTATCGCATTGCGCGCAGCAGTGTGCGTAACGTTCGCCATCCAGACAGCGAGTACGCCTGAATCAACCAAGTTGCCATGGCAACCAGGAGGCGGTCAGCAGATAGTGCACCCCTTCCAGCACCAGAATCACCATCACTAGCACGCCGAGCTTATGGCGGCAGATCCAGTCTTTCAACCCCATATCATCGCCGCCCAGCGAATCAGCATCAGCGCGCCGCAGATGCACAGCAGCACCACAATCATTTTCCAGTGTTTAGTTGCAGCCAGTTTTTTCCCCACGCATCCTCCAGACGGCAGAAAGCAACGATGCGCCCTAAGGCGCATCGTTATTCTACCGCTGGTAAAGCGTAAGGGCGATTAATTATTCAGCGTATAGTCCAGGCTAATTTCAGCATTCAGGACTTGTGAGACCGGGCAGCCGGCTTTGGCTTTCTGAATAATCTCATCAAATTTGGCGCTATCGATGCCCGGCAGCGCGATGGTGCTGGTGAGTGCAATTTTGGTAATGGCAAAACCTTCACCTTTTTTGTCCAGCGACACATCCGCCGTGGTGTCGATACTTTTTGGCGGATGGCCTGCCTGACCCAGCATCAGCGACAACGCCATGGAGAAGCACGCCGCATGTGCAGCACCGATCAGCTCTTCCGGATTGGTGCCCTTCTCACCCTCAAAGCGGGTATTGAAACCGTAAGGCTGGTTGCTCAGCACGCCGCTTTCGGTGCTCACGGTACCCTTGCCTTTGATGTCGCCTTCCCAATGGGCCGATCCTTTCTTATGAATGGTCATGTCATTCCTCCTGTTAGTCAGACAGCAGTCAGTATAGACAACGCCTCTCATTTTGCTTTCCGCAACTCAGCTCACGGCACGTGGTCGAGCCGGATGTAGACCCGCTTCGCTCAGCAGCGCATTCGCCTGCACCAGCGAGTCCTGGGTGATCTCAGCAATGCTTTTGGCCCCGGTCAGCGTCATCGCCACTTTCATCTCTTTTTCGATCAAATTCAGCAAATTCTCAACGCCACGCTGACCATGCGTCGCCAGCGCATAGATAAAGGCGCGGCCCAACAGCACCGTGTCTGCACCGAGCGCGATCATGCGCACCACATCCAACCCGTTGCGGATACCACTGTCGGCCAGAATGGCAATATCGCCTTTCACCGCGTCTGCAATGGCGGGCAGTGCGCGCGCCGATGACAGCACGCCATCCAGCTGGCGTCCGCCATGGTTAGAGACCACGATGCCGTCCGCGCCGAAGCGCACCGCATCACGCGCGTCTTCGGGATCCAGAATGCCTTTGATCACCATTGGGCCATCCCAAAACTCACGAATCCACTCCAGATCTTTCCATGAGATCGACGGATCAAAGTTATTGGCCAGCCAGCCAATGTAATCTTCCAGCCCCGTAGGTTTACCGAGATAGGCTGAGATATTACCGAGATCGTGCGGACGGCCATGCAGACCCACATCCCACGCCCACTGCGGATGCGTTACCGCCTGCCAGTAGCGACGCATCGCCGCGTTTGGCCCACTCATGCCCGAATGCGCATCGCGATAGCGTGCGCCCGGTGTCGGCATGTCCACGGTAAAGACCAGCGTCGAGCAGCCCGCCGCTTTCGCGCGTTCCAGTGCGTTACGCATGAAGCCACGATCGCGCAGCACATACAGCTGGAACCACATCGGACGATTAATGGCTGGCGCCACCTCTTCAATCGGACACAGCGATACCGTGGAGAGCGTGAACGGAATACCTTTCAGTGCCGCTGCACGCGCGGCCTGCACTTCCCCGCGTCGCGCGTACATGCCGCACAACCCCACGGGCGCTAACGCCACCGGCATCGACAGCGTTTCGTTGAACAGTTTGGTTTCCAGGCTGAGATCGGACATGTTCTTCAGCACCCGCTGACGCAGCGCCACGTCCGACAGATCGGACACATTGCGCTTCAGGGTGTGTTCGGCATACGCGCCGCCGTCAAGGTAGTGGAACAGGAACGGGGGCAGGATGCGTTGCGCCGCGGCGCGATAGTCACTGGCTGCAGAGATGATCATCAGTTTTTTTCCTTACGATTATCCAGGGATTCGCCTGGCAAGCGGGTAATGCGCGCCTGTCGGGCTTCATCTTCATGGAGCGATTTCAAGGTGGTATGTACAAAGCCGAGGTGATCCATCGCCGCCTGGCGTGCCGCCTCGGCATCACCGGCCATCACCGCATCGAACATCGCCTGGTGCTGTTCATTCAGGCGATTAAAGATCACCGGCTGGGTGTACATGCGCTGGCGGCTGTGGAGTACCGAAGACTGCAGCAAATCGAAGAAGCCGCGCATGGTTTGCAGTAGCACCACATTGTGCGAGGCCTCAGCAATGGCGAGATGGAAGCGCAGGTCGGCTTGCGCCGCGATATCGGGATCGTCACAATCGTGCATCTTGAGCAGAGCATCAAAGGCAAGACGCAGCTTCTCTTTATCCGCTTCAGTGGCACGCAATGCTGCATGCCAGGCGGTGCTGGCTTCGATGGCGTGGCGCGCTTCCAGAATATCCCAGCGATAATCCGGGTCGTCCGCCAGCAGTTGGCGAATCGGTTCAACAATCCGCTGTTCCGACCAGGGCTCCTGCGGCTCACACAGCCAGGTACCGCCGCCGCGTTTACTGATTAACACGCCGCTGCTGATCAACTGCTGAATCGCCTCACGCAATGATGAGCGTGACACACCGAACTCAGCGGCCAGCTGGCGCTCAGCCGGCAAACGCATGCCCGGCTCCAGCTGGTGTTCCTCAATCCAGGCGAGCAATCGCGCCCGTAGCGTTTCCGCTAATCGCGGCGTGTTTTCTGTCATGGAATCATCCAGGTTAAGACATAAGCTTGCAGCGTAGTGATCACCCCCACCATACAGGTGAAGATCAGACTGTGTTTAACGGTAAAGCGGAACAGATCCGACTCTTTACCCACCAGCCCCACGGCGGCGCAGGCGATGGCGATCGACTGAGGTGAAATCATCTTACCCGTCACGCCACCCGTGGTGTTGGCGGCCACCAGCAGCACATCTGACACACCAATCTGCTGCGCGGTGGTGGCCTGCAACGCCGCGAACAGCGCATTAGAAGAAGTATCGGAGCCAGTGAGAAACACGCCAAGCCAGCCAAGGAACGGCGAGAAGAAAGTAAAGGCATTGCCGGTGTGCGCCAGCGCTAAGGCCAGTGTGGCAGACAATCCGGAGTAGTTGGAGATAAAGGCGAACGCCAGCACCATACCAATGGAGTAGATGGGCAATGCCAGTTCTTTCAGCGTCTCACCGAAGGTCTGGATCGCCGCAGCGGGCTTCATACGCAGCCAGATCACGGACAGCACCGCCGCCACGATAATCGCTGTACCGGTGGCTGACAGCACATCAAACTTGAAGATGGCCGCATAAGGCGTTGCCGCACTCACCACCGGCGGCATACGTGCCACCAGCTCATGCAGCAGCGGTACCGGAACGCTGAACACCCAGTCATACATCACGCCACCTTTAGCAAACAGCGCCTTGAACGGCGGAATGCTCCACAGGGTGACGGTAGCAGTGAGGAACAGGAATGGCATCCACGCGCGCACAATCTGGCCCAGCGTATAGCGCTGTGAGGTTTGCGTCGGGTCAACGGCGGTTTTCTCATCGAAACGGAAAATACGCACCGGCTTCCAGCGGCGCAGGAACAGCGTGAGGCAGATAAGAGAGGCCAGTGACGAGATGATGTCCGGCAGTTCAGGGCCGAGGAAGTTGGAGCTGAGGAACTGGGCAATGGCAAACGATCCACCGGCCACGATCACCGCTGGCCATGTTTCCTTGATACCGCGCCAGCCATCCATAATCGCCATGATCCAGAACAGCACAATGATGGTCAGGAACGGCAATTGACGCCCGGCCATCTGGCCAATCTGGAAGCTGTCGAGTCCGGTGACCTGCCCGGCGACGATAATCGGAATCCCCATCGCACCAAAGGCCACCGGTGCGGTGTTGACGATCAAGCATAAGCCGGCGGCATACAGCGGATTAAAGCCTAATCCCACCAGCAGTGCAGCGGTAATCGCCACCGGTGCCCCAAAGCCCGCCGCACCTTCGAGAAACGCGCCGAAGGAGAATCCGACGATCAGCATCTGCAAACGCTGATCGGGAGTAATGGAGAGGATCGAAGCGCGGATGATGTCGAATTGCCCGGTTTTCACCGAGATTTTATACACAAATACTGCCGCGACGATGATCCAGGCGATTGGCCACAGGCCGTACAGGAAGCCATAGACCACGGAAGCCAGCGCCTGGCCCAGCGGCATGCCATACAGGAACAACGCCACCAGCAATGCAATCACCACCGTAGCCGTGCCCGCCTGATAGCCTTTCAGCTTGAGCTTCAGCAGCGCGAAGAAGAAGAACACAATCGGGATCACCGCCACCAGGCTGGAGAGCCACAAATTGTTGAGAGGATCGTAGTTTTGTTGCCACACCGGCATGCCGTTATCTCCAGAGGTTACCAGATGAGTGCGGCGCAACGGCAATGCAGGTTTGCGCCACAGGTCTTGCCCTTCTGCTCACCGAAATTGGTAGGACCAAAATGCGATGCGGGGCTTTCTGGCTCCAGATAGTTAATGCATTGTTAACCTAAAGCAACGAGGTTGGGGTTATTTTTCGTGTTATGTGACGATGTGGCAACATTTAAATGGCTTTGGTAGGACCAATTATCATTCTGTCTGACCAAAAGCCCGACGATAACTGTGGGGATGAAAGCGAAGATTCAGCACGATCAATCCCACCGTTACGGCGCCCTGCATCATCCACACGCTGGTAAAACTGTGCGTCAGCGCCTGCAACTGACCGGCGATAAAAGGCATACACCCTGCGATAATGAAACCTGCGCCCTGCATAAACGCCACCAGGCGTGCACCCGCCTGCGGATGTGGCAGGTGATCGAGCGCCAGCGCCATCGCCAACGGGAACGCAGCCCCTAAACCAAATCCGGCAATCGCCGCCCACAACCAGGGTGCCAGCAGGGGGGCAAACAGGAAACCGCACATACCAACCAGCTGGCAAACCAGACTGATGATCAGCTGTGGACGACGATCCGCCTTGCGCGCCAGCAAGGGCATCAACAGCGCGCCAGCCACCTGGCAAAGGATCATCACCCCCAGTAACGAACCGCCCGCCTGTGCTGACCAGCCAAGGTGGTGATAAGCATCCGGAAGCCAGGCGACGCAGGTGGCATAGCCGCCATTGACCAGGCCAAAACTGAGTGCCAGCGACCAGGCACGCGGTTTGGACCATAGCGAGGGCATCGATACCGACTCTGCGCTTTGCGCCACCGGCACACGCACGATCCACCACAGCACAATGGCCAGCAACACCGGCAGTGCCCAACCGGTGAGCGCCAGTGACCAGCCGAAATGCGCACTGAGCCACGGCGAGAGGGCTGCCCCCAATCCGCCGCCGCCCATCAACGCGCCTGCCCACAACCCAGTGACGGGAGCGCTGCGCTGGGCAAAACGCTGGCGGATTAACCCCGGCATCGCCATCTGCACCACGCCAACGCCAAGTCCGGCAAAAAGCGCACTGACCACCAGCCACTGCCCATCGTGAATCACACCGCGCGCGGCCAGCGCCAGCAGTAAAAGAATGAGCCCGGCGATCAACAAACGTTGCAGCGGAACACGTTGCATCAGGGAGGCACTGAGTAGCGCCACCGCGCCCATCATCACCATCGGCACGGCGGGCAACAACGAGGCGGCGAGGGAAGAGAGGTTCATGGCCTGGCGCAGTTCGCCCAGCAAGGGACTCACAGAAGTCAGTAACGGACGCATATTGAGCCCGGCCAGCACCAGAGCGGCGAGCGTCAATCCGTTGGAATGTCGGTTCATACACAATCCTGCAGTAGAAAGGTTGTCAGGGTCGCAGCAATGGTTACTATTTGGAAATGAAATAACACCATAGCGATCAGTGGAAAAATGAATCGTCAGCCGATGTTTACGCCGCAGCAGTTACTCAGTTTTGTGGCGGTATGCGAAACCGCCAGCTTTACGCGCGCCGCCGACCGCGTGCATCTATCGCAATCCACCGTCAGCCAGCAGGTGCGCCGCCTTGAAGAGATGATTGGAAAAGCGCTGCTGGAGCGCACCTCGCATCAGGTGGTATTGACCGAAGAGGGAGAGAAATTACTGGGCTATGCCCGCCGCATTATTGCGCTCAACGGCGAAGCGCACGATGTGCTGAGCGACAAGTGGCGTGATGGCGTCCTGCGCCTCGGCGTGCCCGAGGATTTTGCTGCCCCCACCGCAGCACTGCTGGCACAGTTTAGTCGCGAGCATCCTCAGCTGCGCCTCGACGTGATGAGCGGCATGTATGTCGACTTGCATCGTGCGTGGCAGCGAGAAGAGCTGGATATTATGCTGATCAAGCAACCGGGTGGTGAACGTCCGCTGGCAGCACGGCCGGAGCCCCTGCTGTGGCTGGATAGCGCCGAACATCCCTGCTTTGAGCAGACGCCGGTGCCGCTGGTGGTGTTTCCCCAGCAGGGACTGTATCGCGAAGAGATGTGTCAGACACTGGATTCACTGGGCCGCAGCTGGCGCATCAGCTACAGCAGTGCCAGTTTGGTGGCGCTCGCCAGTGCCAGCGCGGCGGGTTTAGGCTTGACCTTGCTGCCTGCGAG
>JRUP01000046.1 GCA_000773965.1 Enterobacter cancerogenus | reverse complement strand
AGTGATGCACCCGGCGCTTCTGTGTCGGCAGGCCAGGTGAAGCGCTTCCACACCGGTTGCTGATTCATGTAAGTGAGCTTCTGACTGTCGATAATCAGGTCAGTCTGCATCACGTCTGCAGCCGTACCAGGACGCAGCTCAAAGTGCAGCCCGGCCTCGCCGCGGGTAAACACCACGTCAGAAATCCGGCTAAGCTGATTAAGCGCCTGCAGAAAAGCCGGGTTAAAAGTCAGCCCCTGAGCGTTGATGCTGTCCGGTATCCAGCGCGTGCCTTCGCGGTGCAGCACGCCGCTTAGCCGCGACTGCAGGAAGCGGGTGATGCGACCGTTGTCCGCATTCAGATATTTCGCCAGCAGCGGCAGTGACACCTCACTGCTGACATTTTTAAACGGATAGCGGCCGCCAAACGCGCTGTTCCACTCATTCACCACCGCCTGCTGCCACTGGGCGTTCAGGCTGCCCGCAGCCGGCACCAGCACCTGCTGCCAGGCCTGCTCCATCGGGCGCACAAACACCGCCTGCCCAAAACCGCTCCACTCCTGCCCCAGCCCGGCGGCGACCAGGCTGCCATAATCACGCGTGTCAGTGAGGTCCACGGTTTTCCCCTGAAACACCGTCTGCGCCAGCGTCTGCGTCATGGCCTGCGGGTCTGCCGCGTTAGTGACCTGCTGCAGGCGCAGACGCACCTGAGTCACGCGCGTCAGGAAGGTGCGCAGGTTCATACTGCTGCTGCCCTGACTGTCAGTCAGCGCCAGCAGCGGGCCGAAAGTCGCATCGAGTGGGCCGCTCGGGCCGCTGTTCTGGTCAATGGCAGGGCGCTTTTCCCGACTGAGCAGGTTCTGCGCAGACTTCACCAGCGAGTCAGCAATAGCATCCCCACTCTGCCCGGTCCGTCCCTGCACGTTGAGCGTATTCATCAGCGCCACCAGCGGTGACTGCCTGACGTCTGCCATCAGCGTGAGCTGATCGATCGCGTCTGAAAGCGTCGGTGCCGGCTGCAGGCGCAGGCTGTTGAGGAAATTCAGCCAGGCGGCGCTGTAGTCAGAGAAGTAACGGCTGGTCAGCCTGGCTTGCAGTGCGTCCGGTGATGCTGCCTGGTCGGCCTGCGAATTGTCACCCAGCACCCAGTCCATCTCTTCCTTGCGCTCGCGAGCCACTTTTTCAATGGCAGGTTTCACGCCGTCTTCCCAGGCCTGCCGGGTAAACATCCCCGGGACTACTTCATCGGTCGTGAACAAACGCGCCGTATCGGTATCGCCGGTCATGTCTGACAGGCGCATGTCAGCATACTGTCGGGCTACCTGTGAGAGCATCCGCTGGTACTGGCGGGTTTCGCTATTGGTTACCCCCATCTGCCGCACCAGCAGGGCGCGTACCTGACTGACAAGTTCATCATCGATCTTTAGCGCCCACTGCGGATGTGTACGCAAACTCTTGCTGTAGAAGGCCAGCAGCGGTGCACCTTCTCCCTGCCAATAACTGTCAGTCACGCCTTCACGCTGCGCCCAATCCCGTATCAGTGCATGACTAAACCACTCCTCATTCATTCGTTCCGGTCGCGCCAGCATCAGTAATATTTTGAGCTGGGTGTAAGCGGGTCTTGCAAGCTGCTCGCGAAGTGGACTATCTGGCGGCAATGCGGCTATGGTTTTCAGCTTGGCCTTAAGGTGAATTGCCGCCGCATCACGCAGCAACGGCAGTGCGACATTACTGTATCGCTCCCAAAGTGCGTGGAGTAGCGCATCATTTTGATTTAGCCCGGTGAAGTCATACCACGGCACACCGCGAGCAGACCGATTTTGCAGGCGTTCGATTCCCGCTTGCAATTCAGCGAGTGCACTCAGCCGCTGCTCAATCCCAACACTTTGAGACGCGCGAGTAATCTGATTCTGTGTCGTAGCAATAATATTACGGTTGTAAATAAACGAGATAATTATCCCAGCAGCCCAGAGCACCATAAATGCTGAACTAATAATGCATAATACCTGAGGCCATCCCAGACGATGTTTTACCGGGCGTAATCCCACAGGTAATGTTGAAAGTGAAGCCAGTAACGAATCCCAACACGCATCTTTTCCCCAATGATGTTTAACCTCTCGGGCAGACTCCATTGCTGAAGGGCTAAACATAATCCCTGCAACGGGTAACGGACGATGCGGATTCAGCAACTCAGTCAGAGACTGGCTAATACGCCTCGCTGACAGGGAGAGCTCAGATTTCAAAGCAAGCAAGAATGTGTACTGAGGATCAATACAGATTTGCTGAATTCCTTGCTCTGTCAATTTAGAGGCCAATGTAAGTAGTTGCGCTTCAATAGCCTTCGATGTTGCTCGGAATGGCAATAAGCAACCGACAGACTGTGTAATTCTTCCTGAGCAGTCACCAGCCGGATGTAACGACCACACAATAAACGGCAGTCTCCATCCTAATAATTCATAACGAGAGGTAATTCTTCGGGAGAGTGTATCTATTTCCTGTGGTGATAACATGTCGTCGGATGACGCGTAATCCAAAGCAGGAGATCGACTCAGAGATGATGTGACCCAAATCAAAGCATCAATCGGTTGATGGCATAATGCCTTAATCTTGCTGAACCAGTCATTATCCAAAGGCTGATCTGTATCTCCTCCCCACAACAGCACCGTACCTTGATGCTCTAGCCAGAATTGACTGCCAATGCCGGGGGCGAGTTGTTCCACATCCAGCTTACGCCCGGTGAGCATAATAATGGTCACTTTCCTTCGCCAGAAACGACCAAACTGATCGCCTAGTGCCAACTTGAGTTCAGATATGGCGACACTAGAGGCGGAGTTTCTATTCACTTGCTGTGTTTTATTATTTTTAACAGAGACATGATTATCATTACGCCCTTGCAAGATGCTTCTAATTAAAATCACTCCGTAACTCATGCATAAAAAAATAAAACATAATCCAATGAAGGCGTAAAACTTGCTTTGAAACGTTAACAGGCCAATTCGTTCACCAAAACGATAAATACCCCAGGCAATCGCAGTGAGCACAAGAAAAATAACGCTATAACGACCTATCCAGTGCCTATCACTTCCTTTATTCGATGTGTTCATCATTTATTCCCTGTTGCACAATCATTAGTTTTCATCATTCCATTTTCTTTACTAATTCGTGTATCACGACTGAGTTGATAGCCCCTCAGGCGAAACTATTGTGGCCCACAACGGTGCGTTGGTACGATTACCACTCAAGATCAATTGCGCTTTTCCATTTCTGCAGAATTGTGCGGCGCAGGCGATGGCAACCCATGGAGCAGAACAACCAGGATATCCCAATATTGCATCAAGATTATTTAAGTCCTGCCCAATATTGATTGGACTATTTACAGCTTTTAATGCCGAGGCAACAGCAATATTATGTTCCGAATGGATACCAACCAGCCAGCCAGACTCTATACTTTCACCCGTTATGGGAACCCATTTCAGGGAGTGCGCAATAGCATATTCCAAATCTTTAACGTCTGTATGATATGACTGTTCCGGACGATGCAACCGCGCAAGAATCGGTAGATTATGGATAGGTAGTGAATGACCGAGCAGTAAGCCGACAATTGCTTCTGAAGTTCCCTCAGGATGTTCGGGTTCAATCTGTGCGGCTAAGACTAAGAGCATTGTTTTTTCATTACTGCTTTGATCTATCCATTGGTCAATGACGGCAAGCCCGGCACCTGAAATGAGCGTAACGGGTTGAGCTATGCTAATGTCATCCCAGCACTGCCTAAAAGTACTCTCTATCTGATGACTATTCAGGTGACTCTCGCATTCAAGTAATACAGCAATAGATGTTTCTTCTGACATCATGGCAAGGATTGGGCTGAGTTCTTCCAGCACTTTAGCGTACCCCCGCTTCAATAATTGCTCTACGGCTTCTTCATTATTTCTGATTAAACGACTGTGTCGGACACCCCGGTATCCCAACCATGATGGCTGTGTTTTCAATACCGCTTTTTTTTGGCTCAAAGCTTCCCACTGTAAGTTACCTTGAGTATCAGCGTCAGTGCGGAACGCAGTATGAAGACTTAATCCATAGACATTTAAATAACGCTGCCCGCGCTTTAGTTCTCGATTGAGTTGTTTTTCACGTAACCGATCACTGTTTATAGCTGCATTGAATTGTCCTTTAAACCAGGCCAGACGGAAAAACAATAGGAAAGCCCAACCTAAAAAAGGCAATTCAAGCGCGTTCTCCCAAAATATTATGTTGCTCATGTCCGGTTTAGAGATCTTCATCATTATGGCGTAATTTATGCCAACGATTATCATGATGAGCAATATTAAAAGCCACACCCACCATTTTGGCGCCACCGGCTTAATTGCAGGTGATGGTATTAATTTGAGATTGACTGGCATATTTACATCGCCGTTGCTGATGGTAGGCTTGATATCAAGCTGCACCCACATGCACAACGATGCCCATGAAATGCCACCGGTCGCCCGTAGTCTTTGTAGGTTGCATGGCCCTCTGCGATAACATTTTTACCGTGCTTAGGGCAGTCAACAGGATCTCCCACTCGCGCAGCACCTACACCGTGAAACATCATCTTCATTGAAGCACTTAATACAGAGCCGCCGCCGGTATGTTTATCACCCAGCCGAATAATATTTTTCATTATTAAATATACCTTTAATAAATTATTTAAATAAGAAACTTGTCACTAAATAAAACGATTTGAGGATTATCTGAAATAAAAATTACCGACTGAATGACGTTGTATTACCGCTATAGCACAACATGAATGACATATTCTTTCTGATGAAATCATTTAATGCGTCAGCGGTCTGCCCGTCACCTGATCCAGGTGCTTCTTCTTCGCCAGCCGGGCAATCAGCGCCTCACCCGGTTTTTCCGGCGGAATATTGGCTTCGCGGGCCTCCACCCACTTCAGTTTACCGTCCCATTCCGGCAAAGGTGCCGGCGGTAACGGCACGATGTCGTTGATTTCGGGTACGGTGGGATGGGCGTAGGAGTAACCTGACAGTATCTTCCAGATAGCCTTATAGCGCCGTGCGCGTTCGGGGTCTTTTTGCTGGCCTAGATAATAGAGCCTGTCTGTAGGCTCGGGACCGTAAAATCCTTCTTCTAAAAAGCTTGCTGAGTTTGAATTACCTGCCGCCACCCCGAGCTGGAATGCATGCAAAGCCTCTGGATACTTTTTATTTATTTTGAGGCCAATCCCCAGCGATAGTGCTGCCTCGCCATTACCTTGCTCAGCTGCGCACTGCAACATCTGTTTTGCAACGTCGGGGGCAACATCAACCGGTTCAAGCTTTTCGCCCACATAGGCTTGTGCCAGAGCACTCCCTTCATCAGCCGCCTTACGGTAGTAACGCAGCGCCATATCCTCATCCTGCTTCAGCCCCGCAGCACCGTGCTGAAGATAGATAGCGATAAAGTAGTAGCCGCTGGCAACCCCTTCATCGATAAGCTGCTGGCTGAAACGGCGTCTTTCAGAGGCTGTCAGGCCAAAACGCCCGCGCAGCGACCCGTTCTGCAGATTGATGGTGGCTTTGGCATGCCCGTTTTCAGCCGCAATGCGATAGAGACGGGCAATTTCCAGGTCTATGACCTTGTCCTGCCTGAGCTGGTTGTTCACCTGCAGCCAGCGGGCGTATCTGAACAGCACATCAGTCTCAGCTTCCGGCCCCGGCATAATCTCTTGTCTGCAGGTGAAGGCCTGCCCGGTGCTGGCCCCGCCGGGCGATGGGATACCACGGATGTTTGTCTGAAACGGGGAGGCGCTGTTATCGCATCCTGCCAGCAGCAGGCAGAGCATCCCGATAGCGGCGTGTCGCTGGCTGTAACTTTTAGTCATGGCTGCTCTCCCTGCTGTTAAACGGCTTACGCTGTCCTAGGCTTCTCCCAGATAACGCCACGTCACGGGCTGCTCTTCTTCCGTATGCCTGTCACGCAGGGGCCAGGAACGGGGCTGAATGCGCGTGATGCGGTCAGCCGGCATCGTTTCCCCCTCCCTGAAGTAACGCACCTCTTCCGGGCCTGTTCCGCTGTCCGGTATCCAGACCGTCTGCCAGTATCCGCTTCTCGGGCAGGGTTCTCCGCTCTGGCACAGCAGCAGCGACGCGTTCTGTTTATCAAAGTCCGGTGATTCAGGCAGCGGCCTGCCGGTTGCCGGGTTCAGGTGCTTCTTCTTCGCCAGCCGGGCAATCAGCGCCTCACCCGGTTTCTCCGGCGGGATGTTGGCTTCGCGGGCCTCCAGCCACTTCAG
>JRUP01000045.1 GCA_000773965.1 Enterobacter cancerogenus | reverse complement strand
GTGTGGTGAGGCGGGGGCCTTGGGCAGCATCGATCCAACCAATATCTCGAGTGACTGCTTCTCCTGCCGCTCTTTAAAAATTTCAAACATGGTTGAAGCTACAGTAGAAATATTTTCTGTCAGCGTACTGAGCACACGCAGGTTGCTGATGTTATCGAAGGACACCACTAATACCTGATTAGCCTGAGATTTTCCTAACCGTGTTTTGACTTCTTTAGGGGTGCCAATCAATGTGGAAACCCCTGCATGTTGTTCGATGAGACTCATGGAGGAACTCCTGATTTGGTTATGTAGATTATTGAATATTATCATAACCTAAATAGCGTTCAACTGTCTGTGTGATTAATTTTTACCCACATTCAATCCCTCCTCGCAACTATCCCAAACCCAACAATTTTTGACCTAAATTATCATTTAGAGCTAAATCCACACCCTTTAATGGGATTTCGTTCAAATCCTGATAACAATTTTGCAACGAAATCGTTAGGATAGCGCCGTTTGGCTTTCTCCTCTTTTGTCTCAGCATCAGGTAACCCCATGAAACGACATTTTGCACCCGAAACCGTTTCTGTAATCAAAAATGGAACCGGTTCCACTCGCAGGGAATTTCTGCTCGCCACACTCGGATTAACCGTTACTGGCGCGGTCGCAGCCCTGCCAGGGAGGGCGTTTGCGGCCAGCGTGATTCACGCCAGCGACGCGGTGAAACAGTTTGTGCAGATCTCACAAGCAATCACCGAACACAAACACCTGGATGTGACTCTTGCTGCGCGCTTTTACGAGGTCCTGGCGCAGCGTGACGCGCAGTTTGTGCCCCGTCTTGCCCAACTCAGCGCGTTGGTCACTCCGCAAATCAGTGCCGATGATTTTCTGGCAAAAGCCAGTAGCGCCGGACTGCATGATTTCCTCTATCAAATCGTCACGGCCTGGTACACCGGCACGGTGGGGGATGACTATCACGGCACACTGGTGGCTTACAAACAGGCGCTGATGTACCAGACGGTCAGCGATGGTTTGGTGGTGCCGACGTACTGCGGCAATGGCCCAATCTGGTGGACCGCACCGGTGCCGGATGAGCACGACGGTCATATCGAACAGTTGTAATTTCCTCAAAACTAAAACGACGAAAAATCATGAAAAAACCAACTTTTACTGCGCAGGGTGATGCCTCCGCGGACATTGTGATTGTGGGCTCAGGTGTGGTCGGTGGATTGATGGCGAACGAACTCGTCAGTCTGGGGTACTCGGTGCTGGTACTGGAAGCAGGTTTACGCATTGACCGCGCCCAAGCGGTAGAAAACTGGCGCAACATGCCGTTTGCGAATCGCGCTGGGTCAGATTTCCAGGGGCTTTATCCGCAGTCCAAATTTGCGCCCGCACCGCTCTATTTCCCGCCGAACAACTACGTCAATGTGACCGGTCCTAACGCCTCCAGTTTCCAGCAGGGTTATCTGCGCACGGTCGGCGGCACCACCTGGCACTGGGCGGCATCGTGCTGGCGTCATCACCCGAGCGATTTTGTGATGCAGTCAAAATACGGTGTGGGGCGTGACTGGCCAATCAGCTATGACGAATTGGAGCCGTGGTATTGCCGTGCCGAAAATGAAATTGGTGTGGCGGGGCCAAACGATCCGCATATGCAGTCGCCGATTGAACGTAGCCAGCCGTACCCGATGGATATGGTGCCGTTTGCCCACGGTGATAACTATTTCGCTAGCGTGGTGAATCCGCACGGTTACAACCTGGTGCCGATTCCACAAGGGCGCAGCACGCGTCCGTGGGAAGGGCGTCCAACCTGTTGCGGTAACAATAACTGTCAACCGATCTGCCCGATCGGCGCGATGTACAACGGCATCCACCACATTGAACGCGCCGAGCGGAATGGCGCAGTGGTGCTGGCCGAAGCGGTGGTTTACAAAATCGATACCGACGACAACAACCGCATCACCGCTGTGCACTGGAAAGATGCGTCTGGCGCCTCGCACAAAGCCAGCGGTAAGGCCTTCGCTCTGGCCTGTAACGGTATCGAAACGCCGCGCCTGCTGCTGCTGGCCGCTAACGGTGGTAACCCGAACGGTATTGCCAACGGTTCTGATATGGTGGGCCGCAATATGATGGATCACTCCGGGTTCCACTGTTCGTTCCTCACCGAAGAACCGGTGTGGCTGGGACGTGGACCGGCGCAAAGCAGTTGCATGGTCGGCTATCGTGATGGCGAGTTCCGTCGTGATTACTCGGCTAACAAAATGATTCTGAATAACATCTCGCGCGTTGTGGCCGCCACCCAGCAGGCGCTGAAAAAGGGACTGGTCGGCAAAGCGCTGGATGAGGAGATTCGCTATCGTTCAGTGCACAGCGTCGATATCTCCATCAGCCTCGAACCGCTGCCTGATCCGGAAAACCGTCTCACCCTGAGCAAAACACGCAAAGATCCACACGGCCTGGCGTGTCCGGATATCTATTACGACGTCGGCGATTACGTGCGCAAGGGCGCGGAAGTGTCGCACGAACAGCTGGAGAAAATCGGCAAGCTGTTTAACGGCAAAGAGTTCGCCATCAGTAAAGGTCTTAATGCCAACAACCACATCATGGGCGGCGTGATCATGGGCAAAAGCGGCAAAGATGCAGTCGTGGATGGCAACTGCCGTGCGTTTGATCATGAGAACCTGTGGTTGCCGGGCGGCGGTGCGATCCCTTCAGCCAGCGTGGTAAACAGTACGCTGACTATGGCGGCACTGGGCCTGAAAGCGGCACATGACATCAGCCTGCGTATGAAGGAGTTCGCATGAAAACGCTGCTTGCAGGTAGCTTATTCGCGCTGATGGCGTTTGGCGCACAAGCGGAAACACTGGACGTGAATTTGCTGCGTCAGGGTGAACAGGTTGCCACGGCGTCTGACTGCCAGGCGTGCCACACTGCGCCAGGCAGCAAAACCGCCTACAGCGGCGGCTACGGTATTGCGTCACCGATGGGCACCATTTACGCCACTAACATCACGCCCGACAGCAGCGGCATCGGCAACTATAGCGAAGCTCAGTTCTCTGAGGCAGTACGTCATGGTGTACGTGCGGACGGGGCGCAGCTTTATCCGGCGATGCCTTATACCTCTTACAGCATGATGACCGATGAAGATCTGCACGCGCTTTACTACTACATGATGCATGGCGTCAAAGCGCAGGCGCAGCACAACCCGCAGACCGATCTGCCGTTCCCGTTTAATCTGCGCTTCAGCATGCGCTTCTGGAACATGATGTTCGCCAACAACAAGATGTGGCAGAACGATGGCAGCAAAAGCGCGGAGTGGAATCGCGGTAACTATCTGGTCAACGGCCTGGCACACTGCAATACTTGCCACACACCGCGCGGATTTATGATGCAGGAGCAGCAGGATCGTCCACTGGCTGGCGGACCGCTGGGCAGCTGGTATGCGCCAAACATCACGTCGGATGAGATGAGCGGTATTGGCGGCTGGAGTGATGACGAGCTGGTGCAGTATCTGAAAACCGGACGCGCACCGGGCAAAAACCAGGCGGCGGGCGGTATGGCGGAAGCGGTTGAGCACAGCCTGCAGTATCTGCCGGAGAGCGATTTACATGCTATCGCCACTTACCTGAAAGGCACCGCACCGATTCGTGATGAAGGGGACACTATTCCAGCCTTTAGCTACGGCGCGCCTTATGATGTGGAAAATAGTGTGCGTGGGCGCAACCCGAACAATGCTAATCACTCGCTGGACAACGGCGCGGCGCTGTTCAGCGGCAACTGCGCCAGCTGTCACCAGCCGGATGGCGCGGGCAGTGCTAATCAGGCTTATCCATCGCTGTTCCACAACACGGCAACCGGGCTGCGTAATCCGAACAACCTGATCTCTGCCATTTTGTTTGGTGTGCAACGTGACACCGCCGATCATCAGGTGCTGATGCCGGGCTTCAGTTCGCCGTCCTATGTCGACAAACTGAATGACCAGCAGGTCGCCGATATCAGTAACTTCGTGTTAGCGCATTACGGCAATGCCGAGGTTACCGTGACGGCGGGTGATGTGGCGTGGGTGAGAAAGGGCGGTCATCCACCGCTGCTGGCGCGTCTGCAACCGATGATGTTGCCGGGTATGATTGGTGGGATCATTGTGTTGCTGGTGGTGATTGTCGTGTGGCGCGTCCTGCGCCGTAAGCGCAGTTAACATGCTATCAGGCACCAAAACCAAAGATGTCATGCCCTTATTTAACAGTACGCACTGAAGCTTAAGAGCAGGCTGGGGGCGCTTTTGGGCTGGCATTTCGCAGCGCTGAACGGAGTGAGGAAGCCAGGAGAGCCAGCATGGATGCTGGCGAAAGGCGCAGCCGGAACAGGGATGTTCCGTCTGAGCCGGTCCGCCCGGCTGACGAATAAAGTGAAGGTACCGCGTTAGCGGCGCGAGGACCGGCAGCCCAAAAGCGACCCCAGACTGCGTTATCACCCGTCGCTTTACTAACCAGCATTTCACCATTAATGGCGACCTTGTTGCATGTCATGTTACGGCATCAGGTTACACCCGCTTTTTTAGTCACCATTTCTAATGAATCATCCCGCTTAAAATCCCTATGGCTCCGCTTAATAGCTTTATAACCCGTAAAATGTGCCCCTTCGATCACGCCGTAAGTAACACAGTTTCTTAACATTCATCCCAGTGATTAGGATCGCAATAATTATTACCAAACTCTCTTTAATAAGAAGCCATAGAGCTTACGCATGGTTGCGCAAAGAGAGAGGGCGTTATGCACGAGAAAATCCCCGGAACACGTTGGTATCGCGTTATTGCCCCGATTTTAATTACCTGCATCATCTCGTTTATGGACCGCGTAAACATCAGCTTTGCGCTGCCGGGCGGCATGGATCAGGACCTGGCGATCACCAGCCAAATGGCCGGTATGGTTAGCGGCATCTTCTTTATTGGTTACCTGTTCTTACAGGTGCCGGGCGGACGTATCGCGGTGAACGGCAGCGGTAAACGCTTTATCGCCTGGTCACTGATCGCGTGGATGGTGGTGTCAATTGCCACCGGCTTTGTCACCAACCACTATCAACTACTGGCGCTGCGCTTTGTGCTGGGTATCTCCGAAGGCGGCATGCTGCCAGTGGTGCTCACCATGGTCAGCAACTGGTTCCCGGAAAAAGAACTCGGACGCGCCAACGCCTTCGTGATGATGTTCGCGCCGCTGGGTGGCATGTTTACCGCGCCGATCTCGGGTTACATCATCAACGTACTCGACTGGCGCTGGCTGTTTATTATCGAAGGTTTACTGTCTGCGGCGGTGCTGCTGGTGTGGTGGCTGGTGATTGCCGATCGGCCGGAAGAGGCGCGCTGGCTGCCCACGCGTGAAAAAGAGTATCTGTTGCACGAACTGGCGCGCGATCGTGCGGTGCATCGCAATGCGGCACCGGTCAGCAAGGCGCCACTGAAAGCGGTATTCCGCAATTCGGGGTTGATGAAGCTGGTAGCACTGAATTTCTTCTATCAAACAGGCGATTACGGCTACACGCTGTGGCTGCCGAGCATCCTGAAAAATCTCACCGGCACCAATATGGCGGGGGTCGGCTTGTTAGCGGCAATCCCGTTTGTGGCCACCATCCTGGGGATATATGCGATTTCGTGGCTCAGCGACCGCACAGGAAAACGCCGTTTGTGGGTGATGGTTTCCCTGTTCTGCTTTGCCGCTGCGCTGCTGGCATCGGTGGTGCTGCACAGCAATATCGTTGCGTCTTACATTGCGCTGGTGGTGTGTGGTTTCTTCCTGAAAGCGGCAACCAGCCCGTTCTGGTCGATTCCCGGCCGTATTGCCTCGCCAGAAGTCGCGGGAGGTGCGCGTGGTGTGATCAACGGGCTGGGTAATCTGGGCGGATTCTGCGGGCCGTATCTGGTCGGCATTATGACGATGCTGTACGGGCAGAATGTCGCTGTGTGCTGGCTGGCGGGATCGCTGGTGGTGGCGGGGATTATTACGGCACTGCTGCCGCGTAACTGCGATATTAATCCGTCGGCTCCACGTAAAATCGGGGCGGATGAGCGGCTGATGAGTGTGAAGTAAATGGGTGCGCTGCCGTTAGCAGCGCAACGCTTGCCATGCAGACACCATTTTAGAGTGGCACGTAAAGTTCATTGGCAACGGCGTGCCAAATTCTTCATATTCAAATTTATCGAAGATTATTTCCATTCCAAACCCCAATTATTTGAATAAATCACCCCGCATCGGCATGTCTTATTGCTGGTGCGTAAGCATTCCGCTAAGAACACGCAAGCAAAATGAAATAACCCTGCGCGGCAAGATATGAAAGGTGTATGATTTTTTTGAGACTTAAGTCCAATGTAAATCAGAAAAAACCTAATTCATTGCAACATTGCGTGAGTATTCGTATGCCACTTACTAACGCCAGGGTACTTAATCTGGGAACGAGTTCGCTCGTGCTGTATTCAGATTGCCAATATACCGTAGCCGGCATTTCAGCCATGATGCGTGAGAGATTTCCACAGCAACCAACCGGCAGTACCATCATTATCGTCAATGCCTGCTCGATGTCTCTGGAGGCAAGAATGAATGATGTTTTCGTATTAAGAAAAAGATACGGCGAACGCGCATTTATTTTTGTGCTGACGCAGGATAACGATAATTACGAGATCTATTCCCGTATTCATTTTGTTTCGCTGAGATCATCAGCCAATGCACTACTGTGTTACATCATGAGTGCGGTGATACTGCATGAAAGTAGAGCCGTCAGGTTATCGCTGCAAAGTATGCAAATCATCTACATGAAATCATTGGGTGTTGAGATTGCGGATATTGCATCGCTAATGAACAGAAGTTATTCAACGATAAAAAACAACTTTTCATACTGCAAAAGGCGTTTGCATATCAGGAGTTCATTCTCTGAGCGAGCACTGATCTATATTGCGAAAGGTATTGTCTGTAAACAATAATAAGGCGGGTCATGTCACAGCTGGTTTTGGTTTTTGTATTATGTTTAGTGCTGGCATTTTCGATTTATGCCATCGTTCATGGTAAAAAGAAAAAGCGCTTTTACAGCAGAAAAATTTCAAGTCGCCGCTAATTTCGACAGCAAAATTGAATCGCCCAGTCACCGCGAGTCGGTTGCTGGGCGCCTTGTCAGCAAAAGCGCTTAACACCTCGCCATGTGGAAAATTTCCGGAGAAGTCAGTTCGAGAGCAGGGCGCGCTTAAACGAGAAAATATGAGACCGTGCGGCATCGGCCGCTCGTTGCGTGTCACCGGATTCCAGCGCGTCAATAATCTCATTATGCTCCGCAATGACTTCATCCATATGGACAACATTGGACAACGTTGTCGCCCAAAAGCGCTGTGCCTGCGCATGAATCACACTCAGAATATCTGACAGCCGACTGTTTCCGGCGATATCGGCCAGCACCTGATGAAATTCGCGATCCAGCAACATCATTTCTTCGCGACTATGTGATTCGCTCGCTCTGGCGATTTGCTGGTTCAGTTCGCGCAGCTGTTGAATGTGTGAATCAATGACTTTCTGACTGGCTAGCTCAACACACAGGGTTTCATTGACCAATCTCACCTCAATTAACTCCAGTGCATCATCTATCGACAAAGGTGCCACCATCACGCCTTTGCGCGGGATGATCTGCAACAGCCCCTCGGTGGCCAGCCGATGAATCGCTTGATTGATCGGCGTCCGACCCATTGCCAAATCATCCATCACCTGAGCGGTATTTAAATACTCCCCTGGTTTGTAGCGAAGCGTGATGAGCTTGTGCCTGAACGCCAGATAAGCCTGTTCATTTAAAGAGAGGCTCTTTTCCCGGCTGGCTGGGTTCACATTTTCAGTAACTGACTCACTCATCACGACGTTCCTTTTTTTGCCAATGAGACATATTACACAAAAATCTGGCATGAAAATCGCTAGATTGAAAACACAGTGAAATTTCACAGTGATTTTTCAAATGGAGATCATCACATGCACCTTCATTTCACAACCGGCGATGAAGCCGTTAGCACGCTCGATGTCGAGGTTTCCCATTTCATTATTGCGGGTTGGGCCGGACGCGATAGTGATGCGGTGTTGCACCATATCAGGGAGCTTGAGGCACTGGGCGTGCCCGCTCCCGGTGCAGTACCGTTGTTTTACCGCGTTGCGACCAATCAACTGAGCCAACAGCCACTGCTGGAAGTGGTCGGCGATGAAACCTCCGGGGAAGCTGAGCCCTTTGTGTTTTTCCATCGGGGCGAATGGTGGGTCTCCCTCACTTCAGATCACACCGATCGTTATCTGGAAACCTTCAGCGTTGCCCTCTCCAAACAGGCCTGTATTAAACCGGTTGCCAGCAAAGCCTGGCGCATGAGCGAGGTAGTTGAGCACTGGGATACGCTGGAGCTGACCTCGTGGATAAAAGAGCAGGGCGAATGGGTGGTTTATCAGCAGGGTACGCTGTCCTCATTACTGACACCACAAGATCTGCTGTCCCGCTATCTGAACGGCAGCCCGGCTAAAGAAGGATTGGCGATGTCCTGCGGCACGCTGGGTGCGATTGGCGGAATTCGTCCCTCCAGTGAATTCCGCATGGCGCTGCACGATCCCCAATTGAACCGCACGCTGGAACACGCTTACTGCACTGGCGCGCTGCCAGTGGTCGCTTAAGGAGCATGCTAATGACCACACTCTGGGAAGTCAGTCAGCAGCTTCAGGCAGGAAATGCTTCTCCTGAAGTTTTCACTGAATCGGCATTGCACGCGGCGCAGGATTCGGCAAAGGAAGGGGAACTGGTCTTCACCCAACGCTATGCCGCACAGGCCACACAGCAGGCCATCGCGGCAGGCGAGCGCTGGAAAACCCAGCAGTCTCTAAGTGCCATTGATGGATTACCCGTCAGCATCAAAGACCTGTTTGATGTGCAAGGCGAGCCAACCACCGCGGGCTCACATTTGCTGCTAAATGAAAAACCGGCGGCAGCGAATGCCAGCGTGGTCGATCGCTTACATCAAGCAGGCGCCGCGATTGTGGGTAAAACCAATATGACGGAGTTCGCCTTCTCCGGGCTGGGTATCAATCCGCATTATGGCACTCCGGTCAACCCTTGGCAGCGCGCAGAAAAACGCATTCCAGGCGGTTCTTCATCGGGTGCAGCTGTCGCCGTCGCCGATGGCATGTGCCTTGGTGCCATTGGGACTGACACCGGTGGATCGGTGCGTATTCCTGCTGCGCTGTGCGGCTTGACCGGCTTTAAACCCACCGCGAATCGCATCAATCAGGCGGGTACGTTACCGCTCTCTGCCTCGCTCGACAGCATCGGCGTGATTGCCCATGACGTGCGCAGCTGCTGGCTGCTGGACAGTGTCATCGCGGAACAGCCGCTTGAACTCCAGCAGGTGGAGTTACGCAGTGCTCGTTTCGCTATCCCGCAGACCCGCGTGCTGGAGGGACTCGACGAAGACGTTGCGCAAGCCTGGAAGCACGCTATCGCGGTGCTGGAACAGGCGGGGGCCACCCTCATTGCACTGCCGCTTGAAGAGCTGGATGAGTTGAACATTATGAATGCGCGTGGCGGCATTACTGCTTACGAGGCATGGCAGTGGCATCAACAATCCGCACTGGCGCAACCCGAAGCTTACGATCCTCAAGTGTTAGTGCGTGTGCAGCGCGGCAGTTTGCTGACGGAGCAAGATGCCAGTGAACTTCATCAACAGCGCAAAGCGTGGCAGCACCGCATCAATAGCGTACTGGCAGACTTTGACGCCTTACTGATGCCTACCGTGCCACGTATCGCACCGACCATCGCTTCTTTAGAAGATGCGCAGCAGTACATGGAAGTCAACGCTCTGATGCTGCGTAACACCAGCGTAATCAACATGCTGGACGGCTGTGCGCTCTCTTTACCCTGCCACCAAACCGGTTGTGCACCGGTTGGCCTAAGCCTTGCTTCTGTTCATGGTGATGACGCCCGCTTAATCAGCTGGTCGCTCGCCGTGGAAACTGCCCTTAACTGGAGATCCTGATGATGACTCAACCCCACGGCATGCTGTTTGTTGCTACCAACATTGGCGCTGAAGACGAAGCAGACTTCAACCAATGGTATGACCATGAACATGTAGAGGAGCGCGTAGCGATCGCTGGCTTCCTGAGCGGAACGCGCTATCAGGCAATCAATGCCGAGCGCAAATATCTTGGCCTGTATGAAACCGAGGCGCTGGAAGCCTTTACCAGTGCGGATTATCACGCGGCCTTCACGCGCCAGACCGAATGGTCAGTGAAGAACCTGCAAAAGATGATTAATCCGATGCGTCGCGTCAGCGCGGTCACTCACAAGCATGGCAAAGGCACCGGCACCCATCTGGCAGTGGTAACGCTGAACACGCTGGATGCTGATGTGTTGACCGCGTGGCAGCAGCAAATTAGCCACACGCCGGGCTATATCGCATCCAGTTTGCAGACCCCGGATGTGATGCTCAGTTCTCCGTTGCCGATGGAGAGTAAAGAACAGCGGCCGATGCTGCCGATGCTACTGATCCACTGCAGTGACGCATCAAGCTGTGACCAACTGGCCGCACACGCGGCGGAATTGATGACCGGCGATGTTCAACGCTATGCCTTTAGCTGGCAGTTAACCAAACAGGAGTTGGCACATGGCTAATACAGACTCTTCATTGCAGCAGACGGTGCGTGATAAGCGGACGGCGTCGAAAACCGGGCGCCTGGCCGCGGCTAGCTCCATCGGCACAGCGCTGGAATGGTACGACTTCACCGTTTACAACATTATGGCGGCACTGGTGTTTAACCATGTGTTCTTCCCCAGTTTTGATCCGCTGGTTGGCACCATTCTGGCGTTTTCGACCTATGCGGTAGGTTACATTTCACGTCCGCTGGGCGGTTTTGTGTTTGGTCATCTGGGGGATGTCGCAGGACGCAAAGCCGTGTTGATCATCACCCTAGTGATAATGGGCGTTACCACCGCCTTAATGGGCTTGCTGCCAGGCTATGCGGTGTGGGGCATCTGGAGTCCGGTGCTGTTGGTCGCGCTGCGTTTTGTGCAGGGCATTGCGCTGGGCGGTGAATGGGCAGGTGCCGTTTTACTGTCGATGGAGCACGGTGATGCCGACAAGCGAGGCCGTAATGCCTCCTTTGCGCAGGTTGGGCCTTCCTGCGGCACCTTGATTGGCACCGGTTTTATCACGCTGGTAACGGTGATGATGAGCGCCGATCAGTTCCAGGCATGGGGCTGGCGCATTCCTTTCCTGCTGAGTCTGCTGCTGGTGATATTTGGATTGTGGTTACGCCGTGGCGTGGAAGAGACGCCGACCTTTGTCGCGATGCAGGCCGCGGAAAAAACGACGCATACGCCACTGAAAGAAGTGTTCGTCAACTATCCGAAACAGCTGCTGATTGCGGGGGGATCGCGTATCGGTTCCGATGTGCTCTACGCGCTGGTGGTGGTATTTACCCTGACGTACGTCACCACCGTATTACAACTGCCACGCCCGCTGGCATTGATGGCCACGATGTTGGGCGCAATAGGGAATGCGATCACCGTCCCGATGTTTGGTGCGCTATCGGATAAGTGGGGACGCCGCCCGGTGTACATCACTGGCGCAGTGTTGGCGATCATCTGGTCATTCGTGTTCTTCCTGCTCCTGGACAGCACGCAGCCGGTGCTGATTGTGCTGGCGGTGATAGGTGGTCTGCTGATCCATGCAATCATGTATGGCCCACAAGCCGCATTCGTCACGGAACAGTTTCCCAGCCACGTTCGCTATGCCGGGTCATCACTGGCTTACACGCTGGCAGGTATTGTCGGTGGAGGGTTTGCGCCGTTGATTATTACTACGTTGTATAAAGAACTGGGCAGCACGCTGTGGGTGTCGCTGTACGTTACGCTGGCGCTGCTGATCACGCTGTTTGCCTTGTGGAAGGCAAAAGAGACGGCGCATAAGCCGTTGTAAATTAAACAATCGCGCCGTTACCGCGGCGCGATACATCTGGCATTAAAATTCTGCCGATTTTGCTCTTATAGGCCTTTTGAAACAGAATCAAAAAATGTGATGTTATTTTTAAAGCTTGATAGAATGTTAAGTTGTATCCGAAAGGTAATCGCAAAACGGAGAGGGCTAAATGAGTAATAACAGAAATGAGCAGGCCACCTATGCAAAGCCATCTCGTGCGGACATTACCCGCTCTGTCGCAACGTCAACGGCGGTGGAAACAGGGCAGCCATCAGCTAAAATTGAAGCCTCACTTGAAGCCGCTCGAAAAAAATTCGCACATCTTCGCCTGGCTTAGTGGCTTCTCAATGCCTCCCATACCCAATGCTGCATTGGCTCGTAATTCAGTGACATACCTGAATGTATAGCTGAAATGTATTGGGCTTTATTGCATTCCCAGCTATGATAATTCAAGGTCTTATAACCAGCCTGAACCGCCATCACATCGGCTAAAAGTCGTGATAATCGTCCATTACCTTCTCTAAATGGATGGATCAATATTAGCTCGACATGCGTAATTGCAATTGCTTCGATGAGTTGTTCTTCGCTCATGATTGAGCAAGGCGTGTATTTTGAAAGATACTTCGAATCGAAATCGTTCAGCAGTTTTGGCAATTGAGCGGAAGGCGCAAACATAAAGCCGCCTTTGCTAATGTTTACTGTCCTCTCTTGTCCAGCCCATGCGTAAATGTTGCCCAACCAACGGTGATGCCAGAATTTAATCATCGCCACATCAATGTGTTTCATAGGAAATTGTTCTTCGAAAACTGAGCGATAGAGCTGCTCTAACAAAACCAGCTCGGCACCATCCATTTCTTCAGCATTAGTGATCCCAAGTTTATTTTGAAGAACCTGCTCGCAAGACTCATTCTCATACTTACCCTCACTACTTGAAACGTTGTATCGATTCATGATTTAGCTCGAAATAAGTCAAGGTGTGAGGTAATCATAACCTCCGGGAAATAATGCAACAATAACCTTTAAATCAGCGCATTACAGTTATGGTGTGAGAATGAGCTTTTCTTCATTTTTTGTGATCATTCTTTGAATATTAATGTCTAATTACATATGCATGAATATGCATATCATCGCAGTCAAATTTTGAACACTCACACATATTCCCACCAATCGTTGACCAACCGCAAATTTCTGTCATCTCAATCATTACTCTCAGGCTAACGATCCCACCTTCAGGTTGATTGATGCCATCACCGCTTAAGACGACACTTTCCTGCGTTGACGTAATCAAGCGATTCGCTCATTCAGGAGGTTAGTCATGTCATCAGGACAAAAAACGGCGCGGGTGTGGAATACGCGCCGTACCGAGAAACAACGGCGACAGGCGTCGTTGCCGGTGCAGGGCAAAGTATTACCCACCGATCAAATGGTTGAGATGCTAGAAAAGTTAATCTCTCCCGGCGACCGCGTCGTACTGGAAGGCAATAACCAAAAACAGGCCGATTTCCTCTCGCGTATGCTGGCCGAGGTCAATCCGCAAAAAGTGCACAACCTGCATATGATCATGCCGAGTGTGGGCCGCAGTGAACACCTCGACATCTTCGAAAAAGGCATCGCTCGTAAGCTCGATTTATCCTTTTCCGGCACGCAAAGTCTGCGCATTTCGCAGCTGCTGGAAGACGATCAGCTGGAAATCGGTGCGATTCACACTTACATCGAGCTCTATTCCCGCCTGTACGTTGACCTCGCGCCCAATGTCGCGCTAATCGCCGGATACAAAGCTGACCGTAAAGGCAATCTCTACACCGGGCCAAGTACCGAAGACACGCCAGCGTTGGTCGAAGCCGCAGCCTTCCACGACGGGATTGTGATTGCCCAGGTTAACGAACTGGTGGATGACGAGTGTGATCTGCCGCGCGTGGATATTCCCGGTTCGTGGATCGATTATGTGGTGGTCGCCGACAAGCCCTTCTTTATTGAACCGCTGTTTACCCGCGATCCGCGGCTAATCAAACAGGAACACATCCTGATGGCGATGATGGCGATAAAAGGCATCTACGCCGAACATCAGGTGCAATCGCTCAATCACGGCATTGGTTTCAATACCGCCGCCATCGAACTGCTGCTGCCGACCTACGGTGAACAGCTCGGTTTGAAAGGCAAAATTTGTAAACACTGGACGCTGAACCCGCACCCCACCTTAATTCCCGCCATCGAAAGCGGCTGGGTCGAGAGTGTGCACTGCTTCGGTGGTGAACTGGGGATGGAAGAGTACATCCGCGCGCGCCCGGATATCTTTTTCACCGGAGCCGATGGTTCGATGCGCTCTAACCGCGCCATGTGCCAGCTGGCAGGTCAGTATGCCGTCGATATGTTTATCGGCTCAACCCTGCAAATCGATGGCCTGGCGAACTCCTCAACGGTCACGCGCGGTCGCCTTTCTGGCTTCGGTGGTGCGCCAAATATGGGCCACGATCCGCACGGTCGTCGCCATGCAACTGCCGCCTGGCTGGCAATGAAAAATGGCGAAGATGCCATGGAACGCGGCCGCAAGCTGGTGGTGCAGATGGTGGAAACCTTCCAGGCAGGCGTGAAGCCGACCTTCGTAGAGAAACTCGATGCCATTGAAGTGGCGAAAAACTCTGGAATGCCGCTGGCGCCGGTAATGATCTATGGCGATGACGTCACGCATGTGCTGACCGAAGAAGGTATTGCCTATCTCTATCGCGCGCAGGATCTGGAAGAGCGTCGGGCGATGGTCGCGGCGGTTGCAGGTATTACCGATATCGGACTGGGCGTGGATGCCAAACGTGTGGCAGAACTGCGTCGCAGCGGCAAAGTGGTATTCCCGGAAGATCTCGGTATTCGTCGCTCTGATGCAACCCGTTCGCTGCTGGCGGCGGGTAGCGTCGCCGATCTGGTCGAATGGTCTGATGGCCTCTACAACCCACCGGCAAAATTCCGGAGCTGGTAATGAAACGACTCGCGCCGCAATCGGTTGAAAGCCGCCTGCATCAGCTGGCTCAGCACGCCACCGATTGCCTGATCGAAGAAGTGAACCTGACGCCCAAGCCGGGGCTGGTGGATCGTCGCGGCAGCGGCGCGCATCAGGATCTCTCGCTGGCGCTGATGGAACGTTCTGCCCGCAGCCTGACCCCGACCTTCTATGCGCTGGCGCAACAGTGCTGGCAGCGTCCAGCGGATATTGCTTTGCGCGAAACCGTTGGCCGTCTGGGCCGCGAAGGGGAACGCCAGATGATGACCGCCACCCACGGGGTGAATACCCATCGTGGCGCCATCTGGGCATTGGGTCTGCTGGTCAGTGCGGCGGCGATGCGCGGCGGTGAGGCAAGCAGCGATCAACTCTGCACTCGTGCCGCTGAACTGGCTTGTTTACCGGATCGGCATGCCCCGAAAACCTTTAGCAAAGGGCTGCGTGCGGTGCATCGCTTTCAGGTGCCGGGCGCACGTGAAGAAGCGCAACAGGGCTTTCCGCATATCACGCAGCTGGCATTGCCGCAGTTGCAGCGCAGTCGAGAAGCCGGGGCCGATGAAACCGAGGCGCGGCTCGATGCGCTGATGGCGATTCTGACCTCGCTCAGTGATACCTGCGTGCTGAACCGTGCGGGCATGCCAGGGTTGATGACCTTACAACGTGGTGCGCACGCGGTGTTACAGGCGGGTGGCACTGCGCACATAGCGGGTCGTCAGGCTTTACAACTACTGGATAGCGCGATGCTGGCGCTGAATGCGTCTCCCGGCGGCGCGGCTGATTTACTCGCCGCCACGCTGTTTATCGATCGCGTCAGCATCGCCACTCATTGATTAAGAGGTTGCTATGGAAAAGATAACGTTGTCTTACCCGGCACGTCGCACGCTTAGCGGAAATGCGCTGGCGGGCGTAGTGGGATCGGGTGATATGGAAGTGCTGTACCGCGCGGATAACAGTGCCGTGCTCAGCGTGGCGATCACCACCTCGGTGGATAACAGCAAAGCGCGATGGGATGCACTGTTTAGCCGCCTGGCGGAACTGACCGAGCTACCAGCGGGCCAACTGGTGATCCACGATTTCGGTGCTACGCCGGGTGTCGCGCGTATCCGTATCGAACAGGTGTTTGAGGAGGTAAACCATGCGTGATGACAGCAGCTTTATCGAATTACGCGCCCGCCAGCGTGCGCTGGCATTGCTGGACAGCGGCAGTGCGCGCGAACTGCTCGACCCGTTCGAAGGCGTGATGTCTCCCTGGTTGGAGAAACAGGGTATTGTGCCGCAGGCCGATGACGGCATGGTGGTGATGAAAGGCACACTTAACGGCAATCCCACCGTGGTAATTGCCATTGAAGGCACCTTCCAGGGCGGCAGCATGGGGGAAGTCTCCGGCGCAAAAATGGCCGGTGCGCTGGAGTTGGCGGCTGAAGACAACCGTAACGGCATTCCAACCCAGGCCATTCTGTGTCTGGAAACCGGCGGCGTGCGCTTGCAGGAAGCCAATTTGGGGCTGGCAGCGATTGCCGATATCCACGCCGCGATTGTCGATCTGCGTCAGTACTCCCCGGTGATCGGCATCGTCGCCGGGACCGTCGGCTGCTTCGGCGGGATGTCGATCGCCGCCGCGCTGTGCAGTCACTTGATTGTGACGCGTGAAGCACGTCTGGGATTGAATGGCCCGCAGGTGATTGAGCAGGAAGCGGGGATTGATGAGTATGACTCACGTGACCGCCCATTTATCTGGAGCATGACCGGTGGCGAGATTCGTTATCAAAGTGGGCTGGTCGATGCGCTGGTGCAGGATGGCGTGCAGGCGGTGAAAACGGCGGTGGATGCGGCATTAGCGCAAGGTGTTCCAGCGCAGCATCGCAGCGAGAATTATGCCTTCTATCTTGAGCGCTTAAGCCATTTCGATACCGCTCAACAGGCCAGCACAGCCACCATTCATCAGGTCTTTACCCCGGAGGTGAAATCATGAGCGCACACAACAGTCGGGGTGAGCTGTGGCTCAGCCAGTTAACCGGCGGCGCTGCCCGCCACACTGGGCTTTGCCCGTCCGTGCAGGTCGCGGATGCCGAGCTTAATGGCGAAACCGCTCGTTTCATTGCTGTCGTTCCGGATGCGCACAATCGCTATCCACGCGCTGCGCAAGGCGAAGTCGGTTTGCTGGAAGGCTGGACGCTGGCAAAAGTGGTGCAAGAGACCATTGCGGAAGACGCCGCAAACGCAGTGAAGCGACCCATCATTGCGGTGATTGATGTGCCAAGTCAGGCTTATGGCCGCCGTGAAGAGGGCTTTGGTATTCATCAGGCCCTGGCGGGGGCTGCGGGTGCTTATGCACAAGCGCGTCTGGCCGGGCATCCAGTGATTGGGCTGATCGTGGGTAAGGCAATGTCCGGCGCGTTTCTGGCGCACGGTTATCAGGCCAATCGACTGATCGCGTTTAACGACCCGGCCGTGCAGGTGCACGCCATGGGTAAAGCCTCGGCGGCGCGTATCACCCTGCGCACCGTGGAAGCGCTGGAGAAACTTGCTGCCAGCGTACCGCCGATGGCCTATGACATCGGTAATTACGCCACGCTCGGCCTGTTGTCATCTCTGCTGGACATCACCCATCCGGATGCGCCGACGGCCGAAGAGGTCACGCGCGTGAAAGCCACGTTGGCGGAGGCGATTGATGATACGCGCCGCGTGCCGGGTCGAGGTTCTCGCCTCTCGGCCCCGAACCGTCAAAGCTCGGCACGGGTGCGCGAACGTCTGCGCGCCAGCTGGTAACACCCTAATAATAAAAAGTATTAAATCAACCTGCCGGCTGTCAGTATGCCGGACGCACGCGGCGTCCGGCCTCTGCGGCAACTGATAAATTCAACACCATCGCGTCAGTACTCACTCTTTTAATAACAAACAGGTGATTTATGACTTACGTGATTCTGCATGCTCTGGCTCCGATCTTCATTGTCATGTTGCTCGGATTCTGGGCGGGCAAAGCCAAAATGGTTGATAACAAGAATGTCTCTTTACTGAATATTTTTGTGATGGATTTTGCACTGCCCGCCGCGTTGTTCAGCGCTACGGTGCAAACGCCGTGGAGCGGGATCGTAGCGCAGATGCCGCTGATTGTGGTGCTGACGTTAGCGATGTGGATCGCCTATGCGGTGCTCTATTTTGTTGCCACGAAGATCTTCAAGAAATCGCCACAGGATGCGGCGGTGCTGACGCTGACCGTGGCGCTGCCTAACTATGCGGCGCTAGGTTTACCGATTCTCGGCAGCGTAGTGGGCGAAGGCTCAGCAACCTCACTGTCCGTTGCCGTTTCTATTGCCTGCGGGTCGGTACTGATGACACCGTTCTGCCTGCTGATTCTGGAGCGTGAAAAAGCGCGCACCGCCGGGGAAACGCAGCGATCAACGTTGGCAATGCTGCCGGTGTTGATGTGGCGTTCGGTGAAAAAACCGATTGTACTGGGACCGCTATTGGGCGTGGTGCTGTCAGCCATTGGCATCAAAATGCCGGATTTGGTGCTGGCCGCGATTAAACCGCTCGGTCTGGCTGCCACCGCCGCCGCACTGTTCCTGACCGGTGTGATCCTCTCGGCACGTCAGCTGAAAATCAACAGCATGGTGGTCAGCTCGACAGTGACCAAACTGCTGATCCAACCGTTACTGGCGTGGGGCATTGTGATGTTGTTTGGTTTGCACGGCACCGTCGCGATCACCGCGATTCTGATGATAGCGCTGTCGGCGGGCTTCTTCGGCGTGGTGTTTGGCAATCGCTTTGGCGTGCAGTCGCCGGATGCCGAAGCGGTGCTGTTACTGAGTTCGCTGCTGTCGATTGTGTCACTGCCACTGTTTATTAGCCTAACTTCAGGAATGTAATGATGACTATCCGCCCACACGATCTGCTCTGGCTGCACGCTGATACCACGCTGCTCGATATTAAGGAAAGCTGGGTGGCGCAGCAGTGGAACGCTCAGCAGCCGGTCGTGGTGCGGCGGGATGTGATGCGACAGGATCGCATTCCGATTGGCGTGCGTGGCAGTGCACGCCATCAACGGGCGGCGGGATGGGTGCGGGAGCAGGATGTGCTGCGGATTGATACACCGGAGGGGCTACTGGCGCGCACAAGCGATTCCGTGTTTCGCGCATTGCCTACGGTTGAGGCAGTGATGCAACTTCATCTGCAGCGCTGGTCATGGTCGTGGGGCGTGACCGGCGGCACGGGATTCGCTCTGGCGACCGGGTTGCCGGTGCTGCATGCCACGAGCGATCTCGATCTGTTAATTCGTGCACCGTTGCCGTTGCAGGCGGAGGAATTTAAGGCCTGGCAGCAGCAACTTGCACGTTTACCCTGTCGGGCTGATACCCAGGTGGAAACGCCGGTGGGTGCCTTCGCGCTTAATGAGTGGCTGCGTGAGGGGCGCGTGTTGTTAAAAACCGCGCGCGGTCCCCGTCTGACACATCTTCCCTGGACGGAGGAAATCGAATGAAAACGCTGTTCACTTTTCCGGGACAAGGCACGCAACGGCCTGGCATGTTGCAGTCGCTATCACGCGATGAGACCTGGCAGGTGGCGCATCAGGTGCTGGGTGATGAACTGATGCAGCTCGATTCGGCTACCGCACTGCAACAGACGCGTGCGGTGCAGCTGGCGCTACTGATTGCGGGCGTGTCAGCAGCGCGCCAGCTGATCGACAGCGGCGTGCAGCCCGACATGGTGTGCGGTTTGTCGATTGGTGCCTATCCTGCGGCAGTTATCGCCGGTGCATTGGATTTTACCGATGCCCTCCAGCTGGTGGCACTGCGCGGTGAACTGATGGAGCAGGCGTATCCTCAAGGCTATGGGTTGACGGCGATCAGTGGCTTGACGCTGGCACAAGTCGAAGCGCTGGTAGATGGGCAAACCAGTTTTATCGCCAACATTAATGCCGAAACACAGATTGTGATAGCGGGTAGCGACAGTGTCATGGCGGCAGTAGCGGAGCAGGCGCTGGCGCAGGGGGCACATCGAGCGCAGCGGCTGGCGATCAGCGTGCCTTCACACTGTGCGTTACTGGATAGCCCCGCGCAGCAACTCAAAGCCGCTATCGATAAAGTCAGGTTGCAACGCCCACAATTCGCTTATCTCAGCGGCAGCAGCGCCCGCGTTCTCTGGCAGCCGGAACGTATTGCCGACGATCTGGCGATGAACATGGCGCGCAGCGTGCGCTGGCATGACGCGATGGTGGCGGCGAAAGAACGTGAAGTGCGTCTGGTGATTGAAATGCCGCCCGGCGAAGTGCTGACGGGCTTAACGCGCAGCGTGCAGTGTCAGGGCGAATGTATTGCCCTTGAGCGCAGTGGCGCTGAAGTGGCGCTGCGTCTGTTTCAGCGGCTGGCACGCTGAACCTTTTCCTGCAAACTCAGGGCGAACATACGCCCTTCAGCCACCAGTGCCAGCAGATTTGGATCATGTTCGCGGTTGCGCGGAAACACGATAGCGATCTGCTGTCGCATTTGATACGGCTCGGCTAAGCGGAGAAAACGCAGATCGTTTTCATACTGCTTACGCATCCTGCCCGGCACCAGCGAATAGCCCATGCCGGCCTGCACCAGACTGAGCATCGAGAAGATGTCATTCACGCGTGTGACGATGTTGGGCTCAAAACCGGCCACGTGGCAGGCTTCCTGAAATCCGGCAAAGGTGGCAAAACCTTCAGCTAGCGAGACAAAGGGTTTATCGCTGTAGCGACGCAGATCGATATCTTCCTCGCTTTTATCACCGCCACCCGCTGGCACGGCGAGGAAGATGTCATCCTGAAACAGCGCCACCTGCTCAAAAATCTTTTCATCGATCTCGGCTTCGCTGACAGAAATGATAATCGCATCCAACTGATTATCTTTCAGCGCGCGCAGCAGCAAATCATTGGAGCCCATGGTGAGGTTGAGTTCTAACTCGGGGCGGCGCAGTTTCATTTTCATGATCAGACGCGGCACAGTTTCCAGTGACAGAGAATACAAGGTGCCCACACGCAGATGCCCCAGACCGATACCTGCAGTGCGTCGTGTTTCATCAATACCCTGACTCAGCGTGGCCAGCGCTTCCCGACTGTATTCCAGCAGCGTCGTAGCGGCGGGCAGTGCCACCAGGTTGCGGCCTTTATGTTCAAACAGCGGACAACGCAAACTCTCTTCCAGCGTGTGCAGCGCACGATGCACGCTCACGGTGCTGATCCCCAGCGTTTCTGCCGCTCTGGCGAGGTTTTCCGTTTCCATGTAGCAGCTGAAAATCAGCAGCTTGCGAATGGTGAGATCATTATCCAGGGTGAGTTTCATGCCGGTTTCATATCGTCATCAGATAGGGCACTATAACGTTAAGCCGCTAAGCGGGTTAGCCAAAAACGGGTATGTACGATGTATGTCGGCCTCACTACTAACATGGCCGCCCCTCACGGATCCACTGCTCCGTTAGCGATATTGATAGACGATACCGGGCACAATTTAACGTACTCAATATGCGTAGCTCGTTCTGTAAAAGCTGCATGAATCGCTCTCTGTCTTCAGGAACAAGATCAATCACCTGCATCGCAGACTCAATATTCTGACCCTCTGCAACGATTAAGCGAATAGTGGTGTTTAAATCTTCCCGATGACGAAGTCTAAACGGATCCGGAACGCCCATAGCTTCCAGTGTGACGGCATAGCGTTTGATTGAGCGACGATATAAATGTTCGAACAACTCAACGGCTAAAGTCACGTCACGTTTTTCATAAATCCCCATCATCGCGTAGGCATAGCTTGTGACATCAGCATCAAGAAAGGAGAGTGGAGCACTGTTGTAAATCATAAGCGGAATATTCGCGGCCAGCCTGCTGGTTCTTTTGTTTCCGTCTTCAAAGGGTTGCAGATAAGCGATATTGACCCACAGGAAAAAGGCTGACTCCACAGGATTATTAATCAGCCGTGCTTTTTTGATAATAATGTCGAACATTTCCTGCAATAAGAAAGGTGCCTGTAGTGGAGTGTAGGTGGTTCCCGAAATATTCACGATTTTGCGTCTGATCGCTCCCAACTCGTCAGGATTTGACAGTAAATCATGCATTAATAAGGCATGCAGGTTACTGATTACCGGCCCAGTTAATCCAGATTCAGGGACTGCATCGACCAAAAACTCAATTGCCTGTTTATGGTTAAGCAGCATGACGGCATCCAAATCATTCGAAGCCGCGCCACTTTTGAACAGTTCTTCGGTGGCCAGCAATGAATATCGGTTTCCTTCAAGTTGAGAGGATGACCAGGACAAATCAATGAGCAATTGCTCCAAAACTTTTCGCGCGTAGGTACCAGCGGGCTGTTGCCCTGCCATTTTGCCTTCATTCATTAAGGCCAGGGCTAGCGTCTGAGGCAGTAGGAACGTTTCGTTTGGAATATAATTGTCCACGAAGCTTCGGTCATACCCGGAAATATCCCTGACTGACAGAGGTAAATTTAGATATTGATGCAATGATTGAGCTGTAGTGAGGGAAGAAGAATGATATTCAGGGGTCTTCTCTGTCACCGATGAACCGGATTGGGGCAGCTTGTTAATGGGCGCCTGCGCGGTATACCGAGTCCCTCGTCCTACGCCGTGCCGGGTAATTTTACGTTGACCAAGCAAAACCTCGATATGCCGTTTGATCGTTGAACGACCCACACCAAGCTGACTCGCCAGATCACCGGAACTGAGCGAAGACTCGGCACATGCGATAGTTGAGAGAATTCGGTGTTGTAGGTCTGAAAGATCATCTGGGGGGACTGGCTGGATCAAAATCGTATGCCTCTGGGATTAGCTTAAAATCCATAAATCAGAAACCTACCTGGCCCGTGCTTTACACCCGCTGAAGGCTTAAGACCAGATAGATTTGTGGCCCATATTGAACGTTAATGGCCCATGATATCGATATTTATGGCCCACACTAAACATTTACGGTCCATTATAAATATTTTACAGCCCATTTCACTCATTATCGGCCCAATGAATTAAATTTATGGCCCAATCTTGAAATTTGCGGCCCGGAATCACTTTATTTGATAGCCGCTAAGCCGCGACCATTCGCTCTCTCGCGCCAGCTCACACTCACAAACGTCACCACAAATAACAGGCTATACAGCACCACGATGGTGGGGCCCGGCGCGCTATCCAGGAAGAACGACGCGTACACTCCGCAAAATCCTGTCAGGATGGCAATCAGCGTCGCCAGCAGCATGACCTGTAAGAATCGCCGCGCCAGTAGCAGTGCGATCGCTCCTGGCGCGATCAGCATGGCGATCGACAAAATCACTCCCACCGATTTCAGCGCGGCAACGATGGTCAGCGCAATCAAACACAGCAGCCCGTAATGCATCACATTAGCGTTGATGCCACAGGCGCGCGCCTGTTGTGGGTCAAAGGCATGCAGCAACAGATCGCGCCATTTCACGCTTAGCACCAGCACCACCAGCAGCGCAATGGCGGCGGTTTGTGCGATATCCGCCCAGCCAATACCGAGCATATCGCCGAACAAAATATGATCGAGATGGACTTCCGGTTTGAGCTTGAGATACAACACCAGTCCGGCGCCGAACATCCCCGAAAACACAATGCCCATCACGGTATCAGGCTTGATGCGGCTATTCTGGCTGATAAAACCGGTGGCGAGTGCACACAGCATGCCTGCGATAAAAGCGCCAATCGCAAAAGGAAAACCGATCCACCACGCCAGCACCACGCCGGGAAATACCGCGTGACTCATGGCATCGCCAAGCAGTGACCAGCCTTTTAACACTAAAAATGCGGACAGCATGGCGCACGGCAGCGACAAAATCAGCGTGATGATCAGCGCCATATTCATAAATTCGAATTCGAAAGGACTCAGCAGTATTTCAATCATTGAGGTTGACCTCCTGCGCCAGACGAGCGCGTCGCCGTGCCGCCAGCACGCCGTGTTTAGGCGCAAACACAAACGCCAGCAGGAACACCAGAGTCTGTGCCACCACGATCACGCCGCCAGTCGCACCATCAAGGAAATAGCTGCTCCACGCGCCAAGGAAGCTAGTGATGCTGCCGATAGCCACGGCAATCATCAACAAACGCGGGAAGCGATCGGTGAGCAGATAAGCGGTGGCACCCGGTGTCACCACCAGACAAATCACCATAAAGGCGCCAACGGTTTGCAATGCGGCGACGGTGGAGGCAGCGAGCAGGGTAAAGAACAGGATCTTTAAACCGGTGGTATTCAGTCCAAGCGAGCGCGCGTGGCTTTCATCAAAGAACGTCACCATCAAATCTTTCCACTTCAGCAGCAATAACGTCAGTGTCACCACGCCGATGGTGCCGAGTTGCCAGATATCGGCGGGCGCCACGGCGAGGATGTTGCCCAGCACAATGGTTTGAATATTGACCGATGTCGGATTGAGCGACACCAGAAAGAGTCCGATGCCGAAGAAGGAGGAGAAGATCAGTCCGATGATCGCATCCTCTTTCAGGCGCGTGCGCTGGTTAAGGAACAGCATGCTGCCCGCCGCCAGTCCGCCGGAGAGAAAGGCACCGAGTGAGAAGGGCAACCCCAGCATGTACGCGCCAGCCACACCCGGCACTATCGAATGGGATAGCGCATCACCAATCAGCGACCAGCCTTTCAGCATCAGAAAGCAGGAGAGAAACGCGCAAATCGCCCCGACCAGCGCGGCGATCCACATCGCATTCAGCATGTATTGATAGCCGAAGGGTTCAATAATCCACGACATGATCCGCCCCCGGGCGTGCGGCAATCTGCTGTAATAACGCGGCATTGCGCTGCTGAACTTCACCATCGAAAGTACGCGCCAGATTGGCGGCGGTGAAAGTATCGCGCAACAAGCCGCTAGCCAGCACGGTGTTTTTCACCAGCACACAGCGGTCGCAGTAATCAGGGATGGTGTTGAGATCGTGCGTGGAGACCAGCATAGTGCGGCCTTCATCGCGCAACTCCTGCAGCAGGGTGATGATCGCCGCTTCAGTTTTAACATCGACGCCGGTAAAGGGCTCATCCAGCAGGATGATTTGCCCGCTCTGCGCCAGCGCACGTGCCAGGAAGACACGTTTTTTCTGCCCGCCGGAGAGTTCACCAATCTGACGATGACGAAAGTCCTGCATCCCGACGCGTGCCAGCGCCTCATCCACGCTGCGTTTGTCCTCCGCACGCGGGATACGCAGCATATTCATATAGCCGTAGCGGCCCATCATCACCACGTCTTCCACCAGCACCGGGAAGCTCCAGTCCACTTCTTCGGATTGCGGCACATAGGAGACGATATTGTGTTTCAGCGCACGCTTCGCGGGCATGTCTGCCAGCGTGACCTGACCCGTCGAAAGCGGCACGAAGCCCATAATGGCCTTAAACAGTGTGGATTTCCCGGAGCCGTTGACGCCCACCAGCGCGGCGATGCTGCCCGCTGGCAAGGAGAAAGATGCCTGACGCAGCGCAGTGTGACCGTTGCGGTAGGTGACGCTAACATCCTGCACATTTAGGGTCATTTTTGGCTCCCGGCGGTGATGCCTTTGGCTACGGTATCGGTGGTCACGCGCAGCAGATCAAGGTAGGTCGGAACCGGCCCGTCACTGTTGCTGAGAGAGTCAACATACAGCACGCCGCCGTAGTGAATACCCGCTTCACGCGCGACCTGTTGGGCCGGTTTGGCGGAGATGGTGCTTTCGCTGAAGATAGTCGGGATGTGGTTGGCTCTCACCGCATCAATCACTTTGCGCACCTGTTGCGGTGTGCCTTGCTGATCGGCATTGATTGGCCAGAGATAAAGTTCTTTCAGACCCAAATCACGTGCCAGATAGGAAAAAGCGCCCTCACTGGTCACCAGCCAGCGCTGGTTTTCCGGCAGTTTTTCAATCTCCGCGCGCATCGGCGCCAGGGTTTGCTGGATTTGCGTTTTATAGCGATCCGCATTGGCCTGATAAACGGCGGCATTGGCAGGATCGTATTTTTGCAGTGCTTTACGGATGTTATCGACGTAAATCAGCGCATTGTCTGGTGACATCCAGGCATGTGGGTTGGGTTTGCAGTTGTAAGGTCCCTCAGTAATACCTAAGGGTTCAATGCCCTCGGTCACTGTGACTTCCGGCACGCCTTTCAGGCGCTGATAGAAGCGGCTAAACCACAGTTCCAGATTAAAACCGTTTACCAGGATTAAATCGGCACCCTGCGCGCGACGAATATCGCCGGGGGTTGGTTGGTATTCATGGATCTCCGCGCCGGGTTTGGTGATGGATGTCACTTCGGCGGCATCACCTGCGACGTTCTTTGCCATGTCTGCGATCACCGTGAAAGTAGTGATCACTTTGAGTTTGTCGGCAGCAAACGCCGAAGTGCTCATCGCGAGCGTAAGCATCACAACCGATACAACGTGCCTGATCAACATAGTCATCCCCTGAGAAGTATAGCCTTTGCTATACATTATAGTGAATGCTATGAATGTGAAGTGTTTTTGTACACATTTTGCTGTTTACGACAAAAATTTACGTAAGTTGAAGTAGCAGAGGAGAGTAATGAAAGTGGCTTATGCGATTTTCGAAATAACGTAGAACATATTGTTCTTAAGGGCAGGGAGGTATTATTGAGAACAAGAACACTTCACCGCGAATAATGAAGTGTTCCTGAGAGGGAATTAATCGATCGACAAATTATGAATCGCCAGCGCGGCACGCGCGGCTTCTTTGCCTTTCTTAATAAAGTGTTCGGTATAGAAGTTTTCCAGCACATCAACCGGCTGGAAATTGTGCGGCGTCAGTGAGACGGAGAACACCGGAACATTGGTGGTCAACTGAACGTTCATCAGGCCATCCACCACAGCAGCAGCCACGAAGTCGTGACGATAAATTCCGCCATCCACCACCAGCGCCGCAGCAACGATTGCATCGTATTTGCCGGTTTCTGCTAAACGTTTTGCCAGCAGCGGCATTTCAAATGCACCCGGTACTTCCAATACTTTTAATTCGGCTTCGACGTTCTGTGCTTTTAATTCTTGCTCAAAACCCACTAAAGCATTGTGCACAATTTCTTTGTGCCAACCGGCTTTAATAAAGGCAATTCTAATATTTTTCATAATGAGTCCAACATCACCTGTTATTTCTTTGCGCTGAAAAGTAGCAATAATGCCTTTGTATACCATATGTTACGTTTTCGATCCAGAACGTGCACGTAGCGATAAATGCCTTTATCGCATAACGAAATCCACGCTTGACGCCGAACGGCGCCTGCAATACAAATAGACGCGTCGGGGGAGTCTCGCCAAAGAGACTGAGAGGCTAAAAGCGCAATGCGCGGCTTAGCGACCCTTTGAACCTGACCCAGTTGATACTGGCGTAGGAAGACTGACAGCACCGTTCCGGTGTTGTCTGGCGCAGAGGATCGCTCGCGCCCTTTCCCTCCTCCTGTATCTGCGGGTCTCAGTCAATACTGAGAGGCCGATGTGAATTCCCTTGATATCCCGGATAACCTGCGGTGAGCCGCTGGACAGTATTAGGCTGCGGCGTGGCAGGTCTGTGCGTGGCAACGCTGCTGGCGGAACGCGGTGAAGAAGTCGACGTCATTGGCGACGACTCCCACCAGCCTGCTTCCTGGTTTGCTGGTGGCATGCTTGCACCCTGGTGTGAATCTGAAAGTGCCCCGAAAGAAGTGATCGCTCTTGGGCAGCACGCTGCGGCCTGGTGGCAACAGCGCGTCAGCAGTCTGGCGCATCAGGGTACGCTGGTGGTGGCACCGCCGCGCGATAGCCAGGAACTTAACCGTTTTGCGCGCATGACTGAACAGCACCAATGGGTCGATCCCGGTGATCTTGAGCCGCTGCTGGCGGGCCGTTTTGCACGCGGACTGTTTTTTGCCGAGGAGGCGCATCTCGACCCGCGTCTGGCGCTCACTGAAATGCGTGAAAAGCTGTTACAGCGCGGTGTGCATTTCGATGCACAACACCCTTCGGGTCGGGTGATTGATTGTCGTGGCATGCATGCCAAAACCGATCTGCCGCGCCTGCGTGCAGTGCGTGGCGAGATGGTGATTCTGCACAGCGACGAGGTGCAGTTCTCGCGTCCGATTCGTCTGTTGCATCCGCGCTTTCCGTGCTATCTGGTGCCGCGCCGTAACGGCCATTTCATGCTGGGTGCCACGATGGTGGAAAGCGACGATGCCAGCCCCATTAGCGCACGCGCCATGATGGAACTGCTCAGCGCGGCTTACGCGATTCATCCTGCTCTGGCGGAAGCTCGCGTGGTGGAAAGCGGCAGCGGGCTACGCCCAGCGTATCCGGCCAATCTGCCAGAAATCCATTATCAAAACGACACTTTTTATCTTAACGGCATGTATCGCCACGGTTTTCTGCTGGCGCCAATGATGGCAGAACAGCTGATGCAGCGCCTTTTCGGGGAACAATCCTATGAATATTCAGCTTAACGGCCGGGCGATCCGCACCGAGGCCAGCACGCTCAGCGAATTGCTGATCGAGCAGCAAATTGATGCCGCCTGCGTCGCCAGCGCTTTCAACGGCAACTTTGTGCCTAAAAGTCAGTACAGCAGCCAGCAGCTAGAAGAGGGCTGTCAGTTGGAAGTCTTGTCCCCGATGCAGGGAGGTTGAAACATGTTTTACGATTTCGAACCCCAGTCACGTTTTCTGCTTGGCACCGCGGGCTATCCATCACCGGCGATTCTGCAACAGGCGATTGCCGCCTCCGGCACGGAAATCATCACCGTCAGTTTGCGTCGTGAAGGCGCGGCGGGTGCGGCTTTTCGCGAGCTGCTAACCGGGCTGGATATTCGCGTGCTGCCCAATACCGCAGGCTGTCACACGGTGAAAGAGGCGGTGACCACCGCACAGATGGCGCGCGAACTGTTCAACACCTCGTGGATCAAACTGGAGGTGATCGGGCATGCCGACACGCTCCAGCCCGATCCTTTTGCGCTGGTTGAAGCGGCACGCATTCTGTGTGCGGACGGTTTTCAGGTCTTCCCGTACACCACCGAAGACCTGATTGTCGGTGAGAAGTTGCTGGAAGCCGGTTGTGAACTGCTGATGCCGTGGGGCGCGCCGATCGGTTCCGGGCAGGGGCTGCGCAACATTGAAGGATTACGCGCGATGCGGGCATGGTTCAACGACATCCCGTTGATAATTGATGCAGGCATCGGTGCGCCATCACAGGCCGCACAAGCGATGGAGATGGGCTTCGATGGCATCCTGCTCAATACCGCGGTGGCGAAAGCGGGCGATCCGGTTGGCATGGCGAACGGTTTCCGGCTGGCGATTGAAGCGGGACAGGCCGCACGCAGTGCTGGTTTGATGGAGAAACGGGATATGGCGGCAGCTTCAACACCGATCTTCGGTCTGGCGAGTCTGAGTTAAGGAGCCATCATGGATCGCTATCAACGGCAGATGATGCTGCCGGAAATCGGTGCCGAAGGTCAGCAAAAACTGGCGGATGCGCGCGTCCTGGTGGTGGGGGCGGGCGGATTGGGTGCCACGTTGTTGCCGCAGCTGGTTGGCGCAGGCGTCGGTTTTATTCGCCTGTGTGACGACGATGCAGTGGCCTTGCACAACCTTCATCGCCAGACGCTATTTACGATGCAGGACATCGGTCACAGCAAGGCAGAACGTGCGCAACAAGCGCTGTTGCAACGTAATCCCGAGGTGCAGATAGAGGTGGTGCCACGGGCTATCGGCGCCAGCGATCTGCCGCACCTCCTGACGGATATCGATCTGGTGATTGATGCCGCTGATAACTTCGCGGTGACCTATCAACTCTCTGATGCCTGTCTGGCAACGCAGATTCCTTTGATCAGTGCATCAGTATTAGGTCGTCAGGGCTATGTCGGCGGATTCTGCGGCAGCGCGCCGAGTTATCGGGCACTGTTTCCACGCTTACCCGCCTCCGCAGCCAACTGCAACACCGCAGGCGTGATGGGACCGGCAGTGGCGACTTTGGGTGCAATGCAGGCTCAGATGGCACTCAGCGTGCTGTTGGATCTGCAACCTTCACCCCTCGGCAGTGTGATCAACTGTGACTTCATCAACTGGCATATGCGCGCATTTCGTTTTGACGGCGCGGAAGAGCCAGAAAACAGCGTGCCCTTTATCGATGAGCAACTGCTGACGAAAGATGATTGCATTGTCGAGTTGCGCAGTGTGGAAGAAGCGCCCGTCAGCGTAGCGAACAGCGTCGAACGCATTGTGCCGCAGGCGATAGCCGATTGGCAGCCGCCACAGGACCGGCGCATCGTGCTGGTGTGTGCCAGCGGCATTCGCGCGTCGCAGGCGGCCTCGGTGTTGGAAGCGCGAGGGTTTACCCGTCTGGCAATGTTGGCGGCAAAGCGACTATGAATCCGATCGGATTTAATGACATCACCTTTAGCTGGGGCGAACAGGCGCTGTGCCAGCAACTCAATCTGCAACTGCGCGGCGGTAAAACCACGGTGCTATTAGGGCGTAGCGGCATTGGGAAAAGCACCTTATTGCGGCTGGTGGCGGGTTTGCTGCAGCCGCAACAGGGCGATATCAGCGGGTTGCCGGGCAAAGTGGCGTGGATGGGGCAACAGGATCTGTTGTATCCGTGGCTGACGGTGCTGGAAAACGTGATGCTTTCCGCTCGGCTCAACGGTGAAAAACCGGACCGCGCGCGTGCGTTGGCGCTGCTTGAGCAGGTGAAGCTGAGTGAGGTGGCGCAAGCCTCACCGGATAAGCTTTCAGGCGGGATGCGGCAGCGTGTGGCACTGGCACGTACACTGTATGCCCAACGCGAAGTGGTGCTGATGGATGAGCCCTTCGCCACGCTGGATGTGATGACCAAACTCAGTCTGCAAACCCTGACTGCCACGCTGCTCAAGGGCAAAACGGTGCTGCTGGTTACGCACGATCCGCTCGAAGCCTGCCGTATGGCCGATGACATCGTGCTGTTGCATGGCCAGCCGTTAGCGGTTGAAAGCTGGCCGGTGCCTGCGGGTGATGCTCCCCGATCCCTTGATGATCCTCGCCTGCTACAGGCGCAGGGCGAACTCTTTTCCCGACTGAATCAAGATGAAAAAACTGTTTAGCGCGATCTATCTGATCGCGGTGCTGCTGTGTGGCTGGCTGCTGGCGCGGCACCATGGCGTGCCTGACTTTTTGCTGCCTTCGCCACTGGCGGTGTTGGAGGCATTATGGCTGCATCGCCAGCTGCTGGCGCATCACGCGTTGTTTACCCTGGCAGAGATTGTGCTGGCGCTGCTGCTGGGCGTTGGGACGGGAGTGCTTCTGGCGGTGTTAATGGCGGGCAGCCAGACTCTACGCCGCGTGCTGTTTCCGCTGGTGACCGCCAGTCAGGCGATTCCAGTGTTTGCGCTGGCGCCACTGCTGGTGTTGTGGCTGGGATTTGGCATCGCCTCCAAAGTGGTGGTCGCCGCGTTAATCGTTTTCTTCCCACTGTGCCTGTCCTTGTTCGATGGCCTGTGCCGCACACCCTCCGGCTGGCTGGAACTGGCGGGCACCCTGAATCCTTCGCGCGCACAGGTTTTCTGGCACGTGCGCTGGCCTGCTGCGCTACCGCAATTCTTTTCCGGCTTGCAGATGGCGGTGGTGCTGGCTCCGATTGGGGTGGTGATTGGCGAATGGGTCGGTGCCAGCGAAGGGCTGGGCTACCTGATGATGCAATCCAACGCCCGTCTGGAAACCGCCACCAGCTTTGCTGCTTTATTGCTCTTATTGATGCTGGCGCTGCTGCTCTCTGGCGGCGTCGCGTTGCTGCGTAAAAAATTCCTCTGGCACTCAACATAAGGACGTCCCTTGAACACCCTACGTACCGCGATTACCGCTTTGCTGCTGCTGGCAACCACCAGCGCACACGCCGAACAGAAGGTTCGCCTGCTGCTCGACTGGTTTGTGAACCCCAATCATGCCGCTATTTTTGCTGCACAGTACAGCGGCGCTTTCAAGAAAGAAGGGCTGGATGTCGAGATGATCGCCCCGGCCGACTCGGCGTCGGTGCCGCTGCTGCTGGCGGCAGGCAAGGCCGATCTGGCTATCAGCTATCAGCCGCAGCTTTACACGCTAGTGGAGAAAGACATTCCGGTGATCCGCGTCGGCACGCTGATTGGTCAGCCGCTGAATACGCTGACCACCGTGTCCAGCGATATTCATTCGCTCAAAGATTTAGCGGGTAAAACGCTGGGCTATGCGGTGCCAGGATCGGAAGATGTGGCGATCCGCAATATGCTGAAATCGCAGGGTGTGGATGTCAATTCGGTGAAATTGATCAGCCTGAATATGGATTCTACTTCGGCGCTGCTGACGCACAAAATCGATGGCGCGATGACCATTTTCCGCAATTACGAGCTGATCGATCTACAGGATAAGGGCGCGAAACCTGTGGTGTTTAAACCCGAAGATTATGGTGTGCCCGCTTATGATGAACTGATCATTCTGGCGAACAACAAGAGCGCCGCCCAGGACAAGCGTATTCCAGCATTTTTACGTGGTCTGGATGCGGGTGTAGTGTGGCTGCGTGCGCATCCGGAAGAAGCCTGGAAAGCGTTTATTAAGCAGTATCCTGAGCTGAACACTAAACTCAATCATCAGGCATGGGAAGCGACATTGCCGCTGTTTGATGGGCACAGCGCCACCTTTGATAAAGCAAGGTATCAGGCGTTTGGTGAATATATGAAAGCCAACGGGCTGATCAAGGATGTGGCGCCGATGACGCGCTACTCGCTGGAGCAGTAATCGTTTTGCGGGCTTGCTAAAAAGCTGGCCCGCAACACGCTTTCACCTTTCATCCTTTATGCTCTAACCTACAGAACGCAGAACGCAGAACGCAACCACTGGCCCATTCGGCACGACCACTAAATCTTCATCCGTACTTCAGTATTAAAATTCACCATTCACCATTCACCATTCACCATTCACCATTCACCATTCTCCATTCACCATTCACCATTCACCAATCACCAATCACCAATCACCAATCACCAATCACCAATCACCAATCACCAACCCCCAACCACTCCTCGGCAACCTTCCTCAGACCTGGCCGCCAAATCCTCTTGCACCCCATCCTTATTTTGATAATGATATCCATTCTCAATTATCAAGTGATGGATAACCTGATGCGTCTGCCCGTTCTGGCTTTTTTCTTTTGCTTCATTTCCGTGTTCAACCTTGCCACCGCAGCTGAAGCCTCAGCCAGCTGGCCTCGCACAATACCCACTCCGCAAGGCCCGTTCACCTTACAGCAGCCACCGCAGCGCATTGTTTCCACCAGTGTGACGTTGAGCGGCACCTTACTGGCGATAAACGCGCCGCTGATTGGGTCTGGCGCCACCAGTCGCAACAGCAGTGTGTCCGATGCCCAGGGCTTCTTTACCCAGTGGGGGGAGGTCGCCAAAGCCCGTCACGTCAAGCCGCTGTACGTTTCCCAGCCCAACGCGGAAGCGATAGCCGCGGAGGCACCAGACCTGATCGTTATCGCGGCCACCGGTGGAGACTCTGCGCTGAAACTCTACGATCAGCTGAAAACCATCGCGCCCGTGCTGGTGGTTGATTACGGCGATAAGAGCTGGCAGGCGCTGGCGTTACAGCTTGGCAATATCACCGGTCACGAAGCGGAGGCGAAGCAGGTGATTGCAAAGTTTGACCATCGCGTTGAGTCATTGCGCAGCAAAATTACTCTGCCGCCGCAGCCTACTTCTGCGATTGTTTATTACGAAGATGGTCGCGGCATGAATGTGTGGACGCCGGCTTCGGCGCAGGGAGAGTTACTGAAAGCGTTGGGCTTTACGCTGGCGATGCCGCCTGCCAGTCTGCAGGGCAGTACCAGCATGGGCAAACGCAACGACATCATCCAACTCAACGGCGAGACCATGGCGGATGGCGTCACCGGCAATACGCTGCTGCTGTTCGCCGCCGATGAAAAAACGGTACCGCAGGTGGCGAAGAATCCTTTCCTCGCACATTTACCCGCCGTGCAGCATCACGACATTTTTGCCATGGGTAACGACACCTTCCGCCTCGATTACTACAGTGCCAGCAATATGCTCAGCAGCATTGAACGGCAGTTCGTACACTAATCGGCAGCAATATACTCAGCAGTTTAGAACGGCAGTTTGTGCACTAAGCAGCGGCTTGCTCAGTGGCCGGTGGTTTTTGCTGCAGCTGTGCCGCGCGCAAACCGCGTGCGGCCAGCGCGACCAGCAGCAGTATACCCGCCGCCACGCCGCCGAACCACAGCACGCTGTTTAGCGCGCTCAATGCACGTGCCAATGCGCCGAGTCCTAATGCACCCAGCGAATCGCCACTCACATCCTGCGCGGTGCCCAGGCTGTTGACCCGACCCAACAGGGCATCTGGCGTGTGGTGCTGAATCAAAATAAATTGCAGCAGGGAAGCGATGGCATTGCTGTAGCCATAAGCCACCAATGCTAGCAACGCCGGAATCAGTTGGCTATACAGCCCCAAAGAAGCGATGCAACCAAAGGCAGCCAGTGCACTCACCAGTAACACCAGTCCTGGTCGTGACAACTGTCGCACCCACCCGCTGGTGAATGCGCCGATCATCGCACCCAGCGGCACGGCGGAATACATCAGCCCGAGCGCTGAGGCATCAACCTGCCAGGCTTGCGCCAGTGCCGGGAACAGGATGCGCACCGCGCCCACCATACTGAGCAGCAAGCCGACCAGTACGGCGGCACCCACCACATTATGTCGGCAGACAAACTGAATGCCGCTGGCGAGCGCGCGCAAAGGGTGTTCAGGCTCCTGCTGCTCCGGTTTCATGGCGGGCAACCGCACCAGCGGGATCAGCGTCGCCAGCGTGCCGAGGGCGGCCACGGCAAACGCCCAGCCGACTCCTGCCGCCACGATAATCATGCCACCCAGCGCCGGAGACAGGATCGCACCCAGCCGCACGGTTAACATGCTTAACGCACCGGCCTCCGCCAGATGCTCGCGTCCTACAATTAACGGAATCACCGCCATCAGCGCCGTCATGCCCAGCGCTCCAAAAAAACCATCCCAGAAGGCGAGGAAATAGAGCGCCCATAATGAAGGGGCAGGACTAAACGCGTTCAGGCTTAGCAGCACAAAACCGATACCACAGGTGCCGCGCGCAAACAGGATCAGTTTGCGGCGATCGAAGCGGTCCGCCAGCACCCCGCCGAGCAGCAGGCCAATAAACATGCCGATGCCATCCAGCATTACGGCCACGCCAACCTGTAAGGTCGAGCCGGTCATGGCTTGAATCTGAACCGGTACGCCCACTGCCAGCATGCCCAGCGCAAATACGGATAGCATGCGGGCGCAGAAGATAGCGCGAAACGCGGCGTTGTTTTTCAGCAGGCTGAAATCAAGAAAAATTGAAGGCTTAGCCATAAATATCCATTGTTAAAACGAGCAGGGGCGCACATCAGTGCGCCCACATTAAGTGGCCAAAGGCCGGGTGTTATGAGCGACTCTCAGATAACAAACGATTGATCAGCGGACCCAGCACTTTCAGCGAGGCCGCAGACAAAATGTCAGCGTGCTCGCAATCCAGCGGCCAGATTTCCAGGTCTGAAACAAACGGTTTCCAGGTCGCCGGCACATCCATGTCGGCAGGCAGGGTTTTCTCTGCCATAAACAGCGTGGCTTGACCGGCATAACGCGGCGTACGCGCTTCCGCCAGCCGTGCGACTGCGTCCTTGTAGTTGGCGACGATGGTGCTAAACATCGCGGCTTTCTCGGCACGTAGCAGGGGATCGCGCTCATCTTCAGTAGCAGCCATAAACTCGGCCTGCTCGCGTGCCACTTCCTGTTCAGCCTCCTCAGCATCTGGCGTGCGCCAGTCCTGACCTTCGGCCGGGTAGGTATCCAGCAGACCGAGGAAAGCCACGGTTTCGCCACTCGCCTGCAGACGCGCCGCAATGCCTTGTGCCAGCGTGCCGCCCAGTGAGTAGCCCAGCAGGAAATAGGGCCCTTGCGGCTGCTGCTCGCGAATAGCGGCCAGATGGCGATCGCACATGGCTTCTACACTGGCACAGGCTGCGATAACGCCCGCCGGGCGCGGCGATTGCAGCCCCACAATCGGGAAATCACCGTCGAGATAGTGCAGCAGCGCGCTGTACTGCCAGGCGAAACCCGATGCCGGATGGATGCAGAACAGCGTCGGGCCCTGACCGGCACGCAGTGGCAGCAGTTCCCCGTTGCCGCTGCTGTCGCTGGCATCGCCTGACAACAGCGCTGCCAGTTTCTCCACGCTGCGTGCGGCGATGATCTGCCCGACACTTACTGGCTGCGCTACACGGCGGCGCATTTCTGCTGCCAGTCGCATCGCCAGCAGCGAATGACCGCCCAACGCAAAGAAATCATCGTCGGCATACACCTGCTCACATCCCAGTAGCTGCTGGAACAGCTCTGCCAGCATCTGCTCGTGAGGCGTTTCCGGCAGACGGCCAGCCTGCGTGCTGCGTTGCGGCAACGGCAACGCTTTACGATCCAGTTTGCCGTTAGCGCTGAGGGGCAAATCGTCCAGCAGCAAATAGCTCACCGGCTGCATGTGGGCGGGCAGGCGAGTGCTCAACTGCTGTTTTACCTGTTCGATGTCCAGTGCCACACCAGGCTGAGCCACCAGCCAGCCGAGCAGCTGGCGATTATCGACGCCCGCCGCCGCCTGTTGTGTCAAATTGCGCGCAGCCACGACTGCCTGCGCCACGCCCGGCAATGCCACCAGTGCCTGCTCAATTTCACCCGGTTCAATGCGCTGCCCACGCATCTTCAGCTGATCGTCGCTGCGGCCCAAATACTCCACGGCACCATCCTCGCGCCAGCAGGCAATGTCACCGGTGCGGTACATACGTTCGCCATCGGCAAACGGAGCGGCAATAAAGCGCTGCGCGGTAAGATCGGCGCGATGCAAATAGCCATCTGCCAGCTGGATGCCGCTGAGATAGAGATCGCCCGGCACGCCGACTGGCACCGGGCGCAGCAGGTTATCGAGGATATGCAGTTGGGTGTTCCACACCGGACGACCAATCGGCACGCCGGGGCCATTCAGGCCTTCGAGCGCGTTACCGCTGGCGGGTTGCCAGGTGACATCCACGGCGGCTTCGGTCGGGCCGTACAGATTATGCAGCGGAGCGGCGATCACCTGCTGATAGCTGCGCGCCAGATCGCAGGCCAGCGCTTCTCCGCTGCAAAATACGCGGCGCAGCGAGGCGCAGGCGCGATCGGTTTGCGCACTGACATGCCCGACAAAGGCGGCCAGCATCGACGGAACGAAGTGCAGGGTGGTGACCTGATAATCGTCAATCAACTGCCACAGCGCCTGTGGATCGCGATGGGCATCCGGCGGCGCCATCATTAGCTGTGCGCCGGTCATCAATGGCCAGAAGAACTCCCACACCGAAACATCAAAGCTGCACGGCGTTTTCTGCAACACCACGTCGTCGCTACGCAATGGATAGCTGGCCTGCATCCAGCGTAAGCGGTTAACGATGGCGCGTTGATTGACCACCACGCCTTTCGGCTTGCCGGTTGATCCTGATGTGTAAAGCACATAAGCCGGGCGCTGCGCATCGGGTTTAGGCAATGGATGACGTGCCACCGTCTGTGCGCTGGCAAGGCGATCGAACATCATCAGAGTGCCAAAGCCAGCAAAACGATTTTCCAGCGCCGACTCGGTGATCACCACCCACGGTCGTGCATCGTCCACCATGTACGCCAGACGTTCATCGGGATAGCCAATGTCCAGCGGTAACCAGGCTGCGCCCGCCTGCAAGATGGCAGTGAGGGCAATACTCAGACGAACCGAACGCGGCAAGGCAACGGCAACGATATCGCCTGGCATTACGCCCGCTTCGATCAGTCGATCGGCCAGCAATGTGGCCTGACGCTGCATTTCGCGGTAGCTGAGCTGATGCTCAACATCACACAGCGCCAGCGCATCCGGCGTGCGTGCGGCCTGCTGGGCGATGGCCTGTTGTAGCGTTTCATTCTCCAGCTGCACGCCGGTGTTATTCACCCACTCCAGCAACGATTGCTCGGCGAGGGTTTGTAAACGCCACTGCGTTAACGGCAGATCCGGTGTGGTCACCAGCTGCTGTAACAGCAGCAACAGGCGTTCAGCCAGCCGTTCCGCATCGGGGACGCAGGCACGATATTCCATTAATAGCGTCAGCTGTTCACCCGGCAGCACCAGCAGCGTCAGCGGATAGTGGGTATAACCACGGTTGTGGATCGCTTCACAACGTACACACGCGTTGGCATCCTGTAACGATGGGTTATCAGGGTAGTTCTCCACCACCAGCAGGGTATCAAAAAGCGTACCCGCACTCGCCAGCTGTTGGATTTCAGCCAGTCCAAGGCAATCCTGTTCAATCAGCTGGATCTGCTGATTTTGGTGCGTGGCTAACTGTTCCAGCAACGGGCGCTGAGTATCAAACCGCACGCGCACTGGCAGCGTGTTACTGAACAGACCGACATGTTGATCGATCCCTTCAATCTGACCAAAACGACCGGAAACCGGCGCGCCAAACACCACGTCCTGCTGACCGCTGGCAATCGACAGCATCATGCCCCACAGGCCCTGCATGACAGTGTTGAGGGTCAGCCCGCGTGCGCGGCAGAGTGCATAGAGTTCGCGCTCCAGCGTGGCATCCAGCGTGATGCGTTTCTCCTGAACGCCACTGTCGACGGCATTGGGATACAGCAGCGTGGGTCGCACATCGCGCAGGCATTCCTGCCACTGCTGGCGTGCCTGATGCACATCACGCTGGCTAAGCTGGCGCACGATGTCGGCATAATGGGTGCGTTGCGCGGCCAACGGCTGCTGACGCAGTGCGCTGAGCAAATCGTTCAGAATGACCGGTGTTGACCAGCCATCCACCACCAGATGATGCGCATTGAGCAGCAGCGTCCAGCGTGCTTCATGGCGATGCGGGATCAGTGTGGCCTGCAACATCACAGGCTGCCGGAACAGATCCTGTGACAGCGCCTGATGTTCAGCGGCTTCAATATCCTCGACTTCCAGAACCTGTAGTGGCCAATGCAGATCGCCTTCCGGCAGCAACTGCAAAGGTTGCAGACTGAGTTCGCTATCAAAGCGCGCTGCCAACTGAGGATGACGTTGCAATACCTGATTCAACGCCTGCTGCACCGATGCCACCGACACATCGCCTCTCAGAGTCAAACGCGTCAGTGAGTTATAGCTGCCTTGCGCACCAGTGGTCTGCGCGTGGAACAGTAATCCTTTCTGCAATGGCAGCAGGGGCAGTACATGGCTAAAGGCACCATGGCGCGCGCGCAGCTGTTGCAGCACTGCATCATCAACGCCTTCAAGATTGATCTCTGCGGCCACCAGCGTGTTGGTGGCGTGCTGAGGCTGCTGCTCCGCAAACTGACAAAGCTGCTGCGTACCCAGAGCGATTGTCTGATGCAGTTGCTGAATCTGATCGGCATGAAGAACGCCCTCCGCCCAGCTCCAGTTCAGCGCCAGCTGCTGGTCATCAACAAACACGTTAAGTTCCAGTGCGTACTGTAACGGCATGGCATCGTCCTGAATCACCGCAAAAGTGTCGCGGAACTGCTGCGCCGTGCGCTGGGGCTGCCAGTGGCCGGTGGATTGGGTAAAGCGGCCAAGATAGTTAAACAGCACCTGTGGCGCATGGTCGGTGGACAGTTTCGCCAGGGTGATGCCGCGATGGGCATCCAGCCAGCGCAGCTGGCCGTAACCGATACCGCGATCCGGCACGGCACGTAGCGCGGATTTCACCGCGCGCACGCTGTCATTCAGGGCGGCGGCATCGGGTAGGGCGACCAGCAGCGGGAATTCTGCTGTCAGCCAGCCTACGGTTCGCGCCAGATCCTGGTGATCGTGCAACTCGGCACGGCCATGTGATTCCAGCGTCACGCGTTGTAATGCGCTGCCGTTCATGCTGCGCAGCGCCAGCGAGAGCAGGGTGAGCAGCAACTCTTCGGTGGTGGCGCGAAACTGCTGTGGCAGAGTGTTCAGCAAGGCAGAGCTGGTGGCCACATCCAGCACGGTGCGTTGATGCAAAGCACGTTCGCTGCCATTTAAGGCGCGCTCACCCAGCGCTGGCAGCGGCTGTTCCAGCATGCGTTGCCAGAACGGCATTTCGCTGGCGCGTGACGCCAGGTTGGCCAGCAGCATAGCGGACCAGTCATGCAGCGAGGTCTCTTCGGCGGGCAAGGTGATCGGTGCACCGCTTAGCAGTGCATCACCGGCCTGTTGCAATTCATCGAGCAATACGCGCCATGACACGCCATCCACCACCAGATGGTGCAGCGTCAACACCAGACCGCAACTCGCACCCTGTTGTTGAAGCAGGGTGGCCTGTAGCAACGATCCTGCTGCCGGATCAAGGCGTGCAGCATCCTCACGGAAGGCCTGGTCTGCGGCCTGATCACGTTCTTGTACTTCGATAACACGACAACGTGCAGGACGCGCAGGCAGCGGTTCGCCCACGACCAACAGTGTATTACGCGTGAAAGCGTTGAGCGCCGGATGCGCGCTGGCGAGCTGCTCAATCAATTGTTCCAGCTGCAAAAGTTGCAGCTCAGGTGGCACCGATAGCAGCACACCGTGAGCGAAGCGCGCGTTGATCCCCGCCTGCGCATGGAACCAGTGCAGAATCGGCAGACCACCAATCGCGCCCTGTTGCGAAACGCGAGCATGTTGAGTGTGTTGCGTTAGCGGGGCGAGATCTTGCGCCATACGTGCGGCGGTGCGTTCGGCAAAAATGTCACGTGGGCGCAGCAGGTATCCGGCACGGCGGGCGGCGGTGCTGAGGCCCATTGCCGAAATACTGTCACCACCGAGTGAGAAGAAGTCATCTTCTGCGCCGACGCTCTCCAGCCCGAGCAGGCTGGCCATCGCCTGACAAATCAACGTTTCTTGTGGGGTGCGAGCCGCGCGGCTTTGCTGTTGCTGAGCCTGCTGTGGTTTCGGCAGCGCCTGGCGGTCGATTTTGCCATTCACATTCAGCGGCAGATCATCCAGCACCATCAGCACGGCAGGCAGCATGTAGTCGGGCAACTGGGTGCCGAGCTGCGCCAGTAAGTGGGCGCTGAGTTGCGGTTCGGCGCGCAGGGCATCATCCTGCACCGAGCAGTAGCCAATCAGACGGTGAGTGGCGCCCATTACTTCGGCAATCACCACTGCGGTGCTGACTTCGGGCAGTGCCACCAGCGCGTTTTCGATTTCACCCAGTTCGACGCGGAAACCGCGCACTTTGATCTGGTGATCCACGCGTCCGATAAACGCCAGTTGACCATCATGACGCCAGCGCATCACATCGCCGCTGCGATACATCACCTCGCCTTCGCGGAAGGGATTAGCCACAAAGCGGGCGGCTGTTAGATCCGGGCGGCGCAGATAGCCGCGCGCAATGCCGGTTCCGGAGATGTAGAGTTCGCCGGTGCAGCCAATCGGTACCGGACGCAGCTGGCTGTCTAGCAGATAAACCTGGCTGTTACCCACTGGACGGCCAATCACCGGCTGCGGGGAAGCCAGCACGCTGGCACCCAGGGTATCGATGGTGTACTCAGACGGTCCGTAATAGTTGTGGATTTCCATCTGCTGCTGTTGCTGCATCAGTTTCCACAACGTCGGCGTGGCCGCTTCACCGCCAATCATGACAAACGCAGGGCGGTGGTTTTCCGCCTCCAGCAACCCGCTGTCGATCATCTGAGAGAAGAAAGACGGCGTGATGTCCAGCAGATCGACCGGCACCGCGTTCATCTGCTGAATCAAACCCCAGGCATCGCGACGCAGCTCTTCGTCGAAGATATTCAGCTCGCAGCCCATCAGCATGCAGAACAGCGGTTCCCACGAAGAGTCGAATGAGAACGACGCGGTATGACCGGCGCGCATGCGGCGCGGGTTGCTGGCGTGGAAGCGGTCAATCGCCGGTCCAAACAGATGTTCGCGATGTGACAGGAACAGATTCAGCAATCCCTGATGTGTGCTCATCACGCCTTTTGGCCGGCCGGTGGATCCGGAGGTGTAAATCATATAGGCGAGATCGTCACCGCACAGCAGGGTGCTCGGTACGCTGGTCGGCTGTGACGCCAGTTCGCTCGCCAGCTGATCGATGCACAGCGCGGGAAGGGTCGGCATCTGCGCCAGTGTCGTGGAGTGAGTCAGCAATAATGCGGGTTGGGCATCGTCACACATCAGTGCCAGACGTTCGCGTGGATAGTCGAGGTCCAGCGGCATATAGGCCGCGCCACTCGCCAGCACACCAAAGATGGCGACCAGCGAATCCACCGAGCGCGGAATCCCAATCGCCACCACGTCGTCGGCTCGTAAACCACGCGCAATAAGTACGTGTGCCAGTTGCATGGCGCGGTCGGTCAGCTGGCGATAGGTCAGTGACTGTGTGCCGCAGACGACTGCCGTCAGCTCAGCGCTTTGTGCCGTGCGTTGCAGCAGCATATCCACGATGGTGGTCGCCCCCGCTGGCGGGGTGATTTTCGGGCCAGTGGACCAGCGCTGTAAATCAGCCTGTTCGTCTGGAGCAATGATCGAAAGCGTATCCAGAGTGGCTTCGGGTTGTGCAGCGAACTGCGTGAGAATATGACGAATACGGTCTGCGTGACGCTGTAACATTTGCGCGTCGTAGCGCGTCGGGTTAGCCACCAGCGTTAACTGCAATGCGCCATCACGGAAGCCCACTTCAAACTCGATATCGTCGACCGGACCCATGGCTAAGGTGTGGGTCGCCGCCGGAATGCCATCGAATTGCAGATCATCATGGTAGACCTTGACGTTGATCACCGGCCCATAAAGCTGTTGGCTGCTGCCGACCAAACCCAGATCGCGACGCAGTTGCTCTGCTTCATAGCGCTGATGACGGCGTGCTTTGCGGATTTCCGCCTGCACCTGCTGCACCAGCGCGGCTAAATCAGTGTGATGAGGGATGTCGAAGATCAGCGGCAGCACGTTGACCACCGGCCCCAACGCCGTCAGTGCCGCTGAGCCCATGCGGCGCATAAACGGAAAGCCAATCGCTAAGCGCGAGTTGTCGCTAATGCGCGCCAGATAAGCCACCAGCAGGGCACTGACAATATCGCCTTCGCTGCAATCCTGGAACGCCACGTGCTGGCGCAACGTTGTCAACTCCGGCAGCGCGACGTGGCAGCTGATCGGACGATCGCCAGCATCCGTTACGCTTTCACTGGAGAGCGTTAAAGTTTCGGGTAGTTCAGCCGCATAGGTCTGCCAGTGGCTGGCGGAACGGGCAAACGCCGGGGATGCCTGCCACTGCTGATACTCATCAATCACCTCGCTAAACGGCGTGAAGGGTGAAAGTGAGGGTTCTTCGCCACGGCACAGTTCGGCATAGATGGCCGCCACGCGCTGCGTCAGCGCTTCGAAACTGAAGCCATCAACCAGCAGATGGTGATATCGCTGATACCACCACCAGCTGCCATCACCCACGCGCATTAACACGTGGCGATACAGCGGCTTATCACCGTCGGCCGCCAGTTCGGCGCGCAGATCGGCCTGCATCAGTTTATGCGCCTGACCGGTGGCGTCCGCGCGCTGGCTGAAGTCATGCCACTCCGGCAGCACCAGTGCCTGCGCGCCAAACCATTGCGCGGGATTCCCGTTTTCATCGAGGCCAAAGCGTGCCTGCACGGTATCGGCTTCCGCCATCGTCTGGCGGATGGCGCTGTCCAGGGCGGCGCGGTTGATGTCGCCGTGTAGCACGCTGTAGTGCGCCACGGTAAATTGATTGCGCTGCTGCGCAATAGCGTCAGCGATCCAGATGCCGGGCTGAGCCGCCACCAAAGGATACGCAGGTGAATGCGTGATTAACGATGCCAAAGGAATGTTCCCGTCTAAAAAAATCGAAAAAAGGAAAAGTTAAAAAGCGAAAAATTAATGTGCGCTGGACGACGTCTGTTGCGTCGCTGGTCGCATGTCCTGCCAGTGTGTTTCGATGTATTCAATCGCTGCGGCACGCGGCAGCGGTCCCGCCACGTTTTGCCAGCCCGCAGGCACCTGAGCAAATGCGGGCCACAGGCTGTATTGCTGACGCGCGTTGATCAGCACCAGAAAATCGAGCGCATCGTTATCAAACGGATTTTGTTGTTCAGACATGGTGGTTACCTTTTGAGGTTGGGTCAGAGAGAAGATCGGCCAGCAGCCAGCGGCAGCCGTCGATCAAGCCGCCGCGCCAGCACAGCGCGTCGTGCCCTCCGGCGTAGCAGCGGAAAAACAGTTCATGTCCGGCGGCTTCCAGCGCGGGACGTATTTGTTGATTCACGAACAACATGTCCTGCTCGCGATCGCCGACTTCCTGGAAAATCTTCAACTTGCCAGCGGGCAGGGCGTTGTCTTGTAAGCGCTGCAACAGCAGACCCGGCGCGTGACGTTCACGGTTAGCGTAATCGCGGATGTATTGCAGGTGCGGCCACCAGAACGAGCCGGATTGCGTGAGGATGCGGCCAAAACGCTCTGGCCAGTGCAGCCCGGCATACAGCGCCGCGAGGCCACCGTAGCTTTGACCGGCCACCAGCGTGCGGCTGGCATCATGGCTAAACGCGGCATGCTGACGGGCCAGCGGCAACAGCTCCTGTTGCACCGCCTGCCAGAAGGTTTCGTTGCAGGGCAGCTCAACCTCGCGATGCTGGCTATCGATCACGTCGATAAATAACCAGCAGGCAGGCGGCAGTTCACCTGCTGCGGTGCACTGATCGAGGGCGCTGAAAATCGGCTGTCCGTATACCCAATTCTGCCCATCCAGCAGAATCGCCAGCGGGCGCTGATCCGGTTGCGCAGTCTGTCCGGTGGTGTAAAGCCAGACGTTTCGCGTGACGTTGAGCAGATCGCTGTGCCACTGCAAAGTTTGCAGGCCATCCGGCCAGGTTTCGGCTAAACCGGCATCCAGCTGTTGCCAGGCGGATTGATCAGGCGCCTCGGGCATATGCGCATTACTCAGCGCAAAGCGGCGGCTGCTCAGAAACGGGGGCGAAGGATTCAGCATGTCGGGGATCGCCAGTGGCATCAGCGAAATCCACCATTTGCGTTGCAGCACCCGGCAGGTTTCGTCGCTGCCGCAGAACAGCGGGGGCAAATGTTCAGCGGTCACCGGGATCAGACTGTAGCTGCCGCGCCAGTCAGATTCGATCTGCGTCGACCAATGCCAGACATCACTGTTGCCGACGCGAACCAGGGATTCGGGGGCCTGGCTGTGATGGTCAGTAACGCCGTTTATATCGACATAGACCCTTTTTGTAGACGATGACTCGGAACGGCCCTCGGGATCGCGCCAGAAGAAATGCATGTGCGTTTCGCCATCAGCCTCATGCTCAATCACCGGCGTACCCGCCTTATGAAGCTGTTCCCACCAGCGATGGCTGCCGAGATCGTCCTGCTGTAACCACTGGGTAACTGTTCCGGTTGGCAACCAGATTTGCGTCATTTGTTCTGCATCGCTGAGAAACATCCTGCAATCTCTCTCCACATTTTCTTCAAAGACTTTACATTAACAAACGTAATGCAAATGCTATTGATAACGATTTACATTTGCAATATTATTTTTGCGCCGAATAAATCCCCTATTTTTCAGATGATTATTCTGAAATGGGCTTTTAAGGGGAATTCAGGGCCGCGTTTTGCGAGAGGAAGTTATATTTCAATCCGTTACAGCTTTCGCCGTTGGGTGGAGGGGAATGGACGGATTGTTTCATCGACAAGGCAGTTTGAAATAGAGATGGCAACTATGTCCGTTAAAGCAAAAAATTTAGCAATACCTGCTGTGGCACTTCCGTTCAGATTCTCCCGTCTCCACCTGTCACTGGCCTCAATTCTGCTGGTGGCGCCTGCCACTTTCAGCGTCGCGGCAGAAGAGACCATCACCGTGAATGCAGATACGCGTGAAAGCGTGACGTCTCCACTGCAAGGCTATGTGGCGAAAGAGAGCGCAGCTGGAACGAAAACCTCGACCCCACTGCGTAAAACCCCGCAATCGATTTCGGTGATTACGCGTGAGCAGATGGACGATCAGGCAGCGCCGTCGGTGGCAGATGCACTGAGCTACACCAGCGGTGTGCTGACCAACTACCGTGGTAACTCGAACCGTAACGATGAGATCATCGCACGTGGTTTCCGCTATGCACCGAAATTCCTCGATGGATTGAGCTATGGCTTATCCGGCCAGGCGGGCGCGGCAGGGCAGATCGACCCGTGGTTGCTGGAGCGTGTGGAGATGATTCATGGCCCGGCATCGGTGTTGTACGGCCAGGTAAACCCAGGCGGTGTCATCGCGATGACCAGCAAGCGCCCAACCGCGCAGAGCATTCATAAAGTTCAGCTCAGCACTGGTAATCAGCATCTGGGCGAAGCGGCGTTTGATTTCGGCGGCAAACTGAATGACGACAACACGCTGTTTTATCGTCTCAACGGTATCGCCAGCACCAAACATGAGTTCGTGAAAGATAACAAACAGCAGCGCATGGCCATTGCCCCGGCGCTGACCTGGCTGCCAAACGCGGACACCAGTTTTACCCTACTGACGATGTATCAGAACGAGCCAAAGGCCGGATATCGTAACTTCCTGCCTGCCAACGGCACACTGTTTAACACCAGCGCGGGCTACATTCCTTACGATTTCAACGTCAGCGACCCGAGCTTTAACGAAGCGAAACGCGAGCAGACTTCGGTTGGCTACATCTTCGAGCATAACTTTAACGACAACATCAGCTTCACGCAGAATATGCGTTACAGCAACATGGATGAGTCGTACAAATACCTGGTCTATACCTTCGATGTGGATGGCAGTGACCATCAGATCAACCGTCGTCCGCAGCATGACAAAATCAAGTCCAAAGAACTGGGCATTGATAACCAGGTGAAAGCAACGTTCGATACTGGCAACGTTGCGCATACCGTGCTGGGCGGGCTGGATTACAAATGGAGCGACGTCGATAACAAACTGTGGCGCGACAGCGGTGATCAATACATTCTCGACTGGGCGAATCCGACCAGCGTGACGATCAATGAGAGCGATCTGGCGTTGAACACCAGCACGCGCAAAAAGCTCGATCAGGTTGGCGTGTATTTGCAGGATCAGCTGGAATGGAATCAATGGAATCTGCTGCTGTCCGGTCGCCAGGATTGGGCGGAAACGCGTACGCAGGACCGCATGGAAAATACCACCACACAGCAGAATGACAGCAAGTTCACCGGTCGTGCCGGTCTGTTGTACGCCTTCGATAATGGCCTGTCGCCGTATATCAGCTACAGCACCTCGTTCGAACCGAACCTGAGCACCGGTGCGCCGGGCAGCGATCCGTTCGCACCGACCACCGGCGAGCAGACGGAGATCGGTATCAAATATCAGCCAGTGGGTTGGGATGCGGTATTCACCGTTTCCGCATTTGATATCACGCAGAAAAACATCACCTCTTACAACAGCGAACTGGGTTACAACGAGCAGATCGGTAAGGTGAAGTCCAAAGGGATCGAGACGGAAGCGCACGCGCAAATCACCCCTGAAATTAAGGTGATGGCGGCTTATACCTTTACCGATGCGGAAACCAAGGAGAGCAACACCGCGGCGCAGGTTGGCAAAACGCCTTCCAGCATTCCGCACCATGCCGCATCTGCCTGGGGCAGCTACAGCTTCCTGAGTGGTGCGCTGAACGGTCTGACGCTCGGCAGCGGTGTGCGTTACACCGGCACCGCATGGGCGGATTCAATCGGTCAGGACAAGGTTCCGCACTACACGCTGTATGACGTGATGGCGAAATATGAGCTGGGCGAAGCGGCTAATTCACTGCGTGGCACCACGCTGCAGCTGAACGTGAACAACGTGGCCGACAAGCACTATGTTGCCTCCTGCAGCAACACCAGCGCGTGCTTCTACGGCAGCGGTCGTTCGATTGTGGCGTCTGTCAGCTACAGCTGGTAAGCGTGATAAGGCAGGGCGTCCATGCGGGCGCCCTGGATTAAGCCATTTGCATTCCGTGCTGCTTTCCTGCAGATGAAACACCTGGAGACAGGTTTTCGGAAAATACTGGATTTGTGTGACTGTCATCACTCCGCGAGGCACGCTAAAATAATCGCTTCTCATTTAGCAAAAGGTTTTTCGTCACGATGTTTTCGCGTTTCACTCTGGCCGCTCTGACGGCCGCACTTATGCTTACCGGTTGTGCACGCCACGCCGCAGATAGCAACGCTACGGCGCAAGCTGACGCTCCAGCCGCTGCCCCCATCGAGAATGACAACATTCCTTCGCAGTTTGAAAGTGGCCCTACGGTGATTAACGTATCGCATTTGGTCACCCGCACTGATGACGGCTCATCCGTTTACGTGACGGTAGATGGTCAGGATGCCGGGCTGTTGCAGAAAGGCGAGAATAAAGAGATTCGCGTTGCTGAAGGTAAACACCAGATCGGTGGTTACGTGCAGACTCTGTTTGGTTTTGGCAAGGTGACCATCGCGTCGGTGGATGTGACCACCGACACCAAAGGCCCGAAAAACGTGGTCTATTCGGTGACGCGTCAGAAGCCGACCTTTAGCGAAACGCAGGCCGCTGCGCCAAACAACTCCTGATTTGCAAGCGGTGCTGCGCTTGCCAGCACCGCCCCCGTTTAATTCCGGCTAAACACCAGTTTCAATCCCGCAACGGCGAAGCAGCAGGCCAGCAGCGCATCCAGCCCACGGCGGATACGGCGATAAAATGCCGCCATCACCGCAGTGGAGAACAGCAGCGCATAGCCGCAAAACACCAGCACGCAGATCGTGGCACATCCGGCGATAATCATCGGCAAGGTTGAGGCCGCTGCATCCGGTTTCAGTGCTACCGACATGATCGCCACCCAGGTCAAAATCGCCTTGGGATTACCGACGTGCATCAAAATCCCCTGACGAAACAGCCTGGCAAAGGCGACTTTATCGCCGTTGGCGCTGAATTCATTCGCATCGGGACGGCGTAAAGCCGATTTACCCGCCTTATAGGCCAGCCACAGCAGATATAAGCCACCGCCGATTTTCAGCACAATCAAGAGCTGAGCAAAGGTTGCCAGTACGGTTAACACGCCGCAGGCTGCCAGCAGCGCCCACATCATCGAACCGCTGATCACACCACTTGCCAGCGCCAGTGCGGCACCGCGTCCTTTCTTCATTGCCGTGCCCATGATCGCCATATTGCTCGGGCCAGGGCTGGCGGTGGCAACAAAATAGGTGGTGTAGATTAAAATCAATTCGTGTGAAAGCGCCATGTCGTCCTCTGCGATGAGATTGTCCTGCTTTTGTTATATCGCCTGCATCGCAGAATGACCACTGCTGATTCCGTCTTAAGAAGGAATCGCTTTGGCGTAACCGCGACGCTTCACTTTATAAAGCGTGAAAATGATCGAAAGCGTGGCAATCACCACCAGAATCAATCCGGGCCCAATCAGCGATCCAAATCCCAAAGCATTGAAGATCAGCAGGCCGACAATACCACCGGTCAGGAAGGAGAAAATGGTCACCAGATGGGTATTCAGCTGTTGTTTAAAGGCACGGATGTTTTTGGAGGGATCGCGGCGTAATAATGCAACAAATACCGAACCGATAGAGATACCTGCATCGGTTAGTGTGCCGGTAATATGGGTCGATCGTACGCGGCCGTTCGAAAGTTGCGTCGAGGTGGAATTGTGCACACCCATTAAAAATGCCAGTAGTAATAATATTTCTGCGTTATTATTCGATGAGAAATAATAGATCTCGAACAGCGACGTCAATATTAATAACACGCCTTCAACCAATAGAATGCAGCTAAATATGGTGCGTAGCCCATTAATCACGCCAAGCACCACCGAAATCCTTGCCACCACCGCACCGGTGACAAAGGCACCAATCATGGCAATGAAGACTTTAAGATTACGTATATCCATCTCATTCAAATCGCTGGAGATTTGTGCGATGTTGCCGGACATATGCGAGGGAAAAAAGCCAAAGGCGGCTAACGCCATTGCGTTCAATAATCCGCTGATGTGGCCAGGCACAGGGCGAGATTACGATCTTCAACGTGTGTTCTGGTGCGTTTCAGTTTTATCAGCATAATTCACCCTTGCTCATTGAGAGTATTGTGATAACGCAATGCGTCAAATCTGGTGTTCGCCAGTGAATAAGTGAAGCACAAAAATCTTAAGGGGATCTTAATAACTTTCAGATATAGATAAATCTTATTATGGGTGTAAAGATATCTAAGGAAGATTGCAAGTTGGATTTTATGTGATTACTTTTTTCCGATGTGTTTAAACTCATGTGATTGTCGATATCACCCTCCTTTGTGATTAACCTGAGCAGCGGCGCGCGTGACAACTGGCCAACCGTCTTGCTCACGGTAGCGCGCAGTGGGCGGTTTTGGTGCATCAACCCTTAATGGCCGCAGCTCTGATGTTTGCCTCATGAGGCTATCGTTTAATTGAAAATTCAGTGGTGACATTAGCGCCAGATAAACCTGTATTGTTCAACTTTCCTTGTTCGTTAATATCCATTGATGGAGGTGTGTCATTATTCTTAATATTCTGTTCTCATCTCATTCAAATCAATAACCAGTTAACTGAGGCGAAGGATCTTTCTCTTTTAGCAACTCAATGAAAATTCAAACTGTAATTTTCTTATCTTAAGAAAAAGGACCGGGTATACAGTTCCATTATGGGGGTTATGGCCATGGGTCCACCTCGCTTTCATCGATTGCCGCGCTTTATCACAATCTTTACATTATCCTGAAAACCTCTTTCAGGGATCATTCCAATGAGTTTCCGCTCTGACATAAACGGGCTGCGTGCCTATGCGGTTATGTTAGTCATCCTCTACCACTTTGGTTTTACCCAGGTGAGTGGGGGATTCCTCGGTGTGGATGTGTTCTTTGTTATTTCTGGTTATTTAATGACGGGAATTATTCTCTCGCGACTTAATCATCAGAAATTTTCACTGATGGCTTTCTATGCCGCGCGCTGCAGGCGAATTATCCCGCCATTAATGGTGCTGTGCGCAATATTAATGTTGATGGGTTATTTCCTGATGCCGCCAGACGAGTATCAACGCATGGCGGAGCATGCGGTCTCCAGCCTCGGTTTTATCTCCAATGTGGTCTATTTCAAACAGGGCGGTTATTTTGATACCGGTTCGGTGTATAAATGGCTGCTGCATACCTGGTCATTAAGCGTTGAGTGGCAGTTTTATTTATTATTGCCTCTGGCGTTAATGTTCACCGCACGTTTCCTGCGCCAGCAATTTGCCTGGGTGATGGGCATCGCTGCGCTGTTGTCGTTTGGCCTGGTGCTGGCGATGGTTGCCACTGATTATCATCTCACCGCCACGTATTATTTATTGCCCACCCGCGCGTGGGAAATGCTGGTTGGCGGATTAGTGTATCTGGCACCTAAAACGCGACTGAGCGGGCAGGGCTGGGTTCCACCCTTGAGTATTCTGGCGCTGATTCTGTGTGCGCTGATATTTGATGAGAATATCGCGTGGCCCGGCATCATGACGTTGATACCGGTGTTGTTCACCGCGCTGATCCTTCATGCGGGGGTACAGAACAGTCGGTGGTTAAATCATCGCGTGATGCAGCACATCGGTAAAACGTCTTATTCGATCTATTTATGGCATTGGCCCTTGTGGGTGTTCTGGCATCTGGCGGACTGGCCGGTCACGTTCGTCAGCCAGGTATTACTGATCCTGCTGTCACTGGCTGCCGGTTGGGCTTCTTACGTCTGGGTTGAGAACAGGCAAAGCTGGTTCAGCCGGAAAACCTATATCGCGCTGGGACAGGCTGCTGTGGTGATGTTGTTCGGTGTGACGATCGTTGCGAGGGCGGGAATCCCTTCGCGCGCGCCCGCCGTGGTGGCCTCAATCGATCACTATTCACAGCAACGCTTTGCGCTGGCTAAAAATTGCTTTGTGCTCAGTGGCATCACATCACCACAGTGCGTGTTTGGTGATGCCAGAAAGGTGAATCTGGTGGTGCTGGGTGATAGTCACGCCGCCGCGATGTTGTCCTCGATTGTGGCCAGCGCGAGAACACAGGATGGCGTGGTGTTCATCGCGCAGTCTGGCTGCCCTTCGGTGCCGGAGATTCAACGCAGCGCCAGCCCTGATTGCGGTGGCTTTGTGAAGGCGGCATTGGCCGATATCGAACGCAAATACCCCAATGCATCGGTATTGATCATCAATCGCGTGTCGTTTTATCTACACGGCGAGTATGGCAGCGGCAGCAGCGCACCGACCTATAGCTTCAGGCAGGACGGCAGTTCCATCGCCGCCTACCAACAGCATTTTGGCGCCGCGGTGAAACAGCTCGCCAGCCATCATCGCGTTTTTATCATGACGCCGGTGCCGGAATTCGGTTATGACGTGATTTATCGCATGTCACGCGATGCGATGCGCGGCAAAACGCTATCAATTCAGCAATCTCGTGCCGAGTATCAATCACGTCACCAGGATGCCTTGGCAATGCTCAACAATATCGCGGCGCTTTCACCTAACGTTACCTTGCTGGATGCCACGCAGGGATTGTGTGACAGCCGTTTCTGCTACGGAGCGAAAGAGAATGTGCCGCTGTATCGCGATGACAACCACCTTTCGGAAGTGGGAAACAAAAGCCTGAGTGGGGTGTTTGCAGGGATGTGGGGGATGATTGAGGGGCGGTGAGTCGTTAAGCAAAGGCATCAACGTGGGGCAAAGCCGTCTTTTTTTCGGATATGTATCTGAAATTTTTGACACAACGCGACAAGAATGCGCAAAACTAATGAAGCGTGCTCTCGTTTATAGCACTTGACTGCTATGTAGTCAGGAATGGCTCAATATAGATTGTAATATATATATCCTTGTATAGACTCTAATCTATAAGGATGTATTGTGTGGAGTGTTAGGACAACGGATCTCTTTGTAGCGTGGTTTAACGAACAAGATAGAGACATGCAGCTTGATATCCTCGCCGCGCTGAATCTTCTTAAACAGGATGGTCCCCATCTAGGCCGCCCTTATGTCGATACGGTCTACGCTTCAAAGATCGTAAACATGAAGGAGCTAAGAGTACAAAGTCATGGTCGGCCGATCAGAGCTTTTTTCGTCTTCGACCCCAAACGAAGAGCAATCGTACTTTGCGCTGGAAATAAAGAGGGCAAGAATGAAAAACGTTTCTATAAGACGATGATAATTACAGCTGAAAAAGAGTACCAAAAGCATTTATCTCTGATAGAAAAGGGCTGAAATATGAAAACGTTAGAAGACCTGATGGCGGATTTAACGCCTGAGGAGCTCGTTCAGGTCAATGATAAAGTGGTGGCAATGCGCCTGGACTCCCAACTTTATAAGTTACGCGAGGCGCTGCAAAAAACGCAAAAACAACAAGCGGAAGCCATGGGAATCGCTCAACCGTCGGTTGCAGCAATTGAAGCGCGCGGCGAAGACCTGAAAATTGCCACCTTAAAGCGTTATGTTGAGGCGCTGGGCGGGCAATTAACGATTGGCGTAAATATGCCTGGCGGCCAGCACGTCGATTTTGCGCTCTAAGCAGTTTTGTTTTTCTGAGCCAGCCACACCGTTCTGCCACCGCAGGTGGCATCTTCGGTGACCTGATTAACCACGCTGAAACTGTTATCCGACAGCAGTTGGCGGAACTCATCGTGATCCAGACTGGCATGATAGAGCGGACGGTCAAGGAAAGTGCCCATTGCTTCGCCGTCGCCGTGCCCGCTGGTGAACATCAATGCCGCGCCGTTCTGGGCATGCTGAGCAAAACGTGGAAACATCGCGCGTTGATGATCGCGCGTCAGGTGGAAGAAGCTGTCCCAAGCGATGATACCGTTGAAAGCCTTCGCGAGTGCCAGCGTGCGCATGTCGGCAATATGCCATTGCGCCTGTGGGAATCTTTCCCGACAGCGGGCAATCATCGGCTCGGAAGCATCCACACCCGTGACCTTGAATTGCTGCTGTAAAAAGTAATGCGCAATAGGAATACCCGCGCCGCAGCCCACATCCAGGATCTCACCGCCAGCAGGAATCAGATCCAGAAAACGCGTCAACCAATGCTGCTCGATGAAGTTCTTAATGCGGTAGTTATCCCAGACTTCTGCACCTTCCCGATACAGATCAATAATATGTTCAGCTTCTTTCTCGTGATTCATGGCCTGCCTTCATTGGGGTTGAGGGTTCATTATCGTTGAAACTCAGCATGCTGAAAGATCAGTACGATCCCCTCGTGGCGTTGGATGGGAGATAACAAGAAATTCAACGGCAGTTTCACTGTCGTTCCTCGCTTGATGCCTTGCGCCGGGGGCAATTTCTAATCCCTGCTGGGCCCTGATGTCGTGTTTTACACCTTCCAGTTCCATCGTCAGGACGCCCTGCAGAACGAAAAAGAATTGTCTGGAGACGGAGTGAAAGTGGCGTGTTTCACAGGTGCCAGGAGGCATCTTCTCATGAATAATCAGCATGTCCTGACGATTGACTAAATACCAACCGTCGCAGTTATCACCCCAGACATAATGTTCAGCATTCTCTTGCGAAATCATCTCGTTTCCTTATCTGAATATTTTTCTAACTCACGCTTAACGGCGCTCAACGTTCTGCGTCGAATCAAACCACCTCCGCTCTGATCGCCAGCCAATAAGCTGCCATCTTAAAATGAGAGGTTTTGTCCGGGCAGTGAATGAACGTTTCCGTAATGAGTTCGGATTGGCTGTCATTAATGATATTAACTTGATAGCGCAGCAACAGCTTTGCAGCACCCGGCCGCGCGGGCTGCTGGTACTCTTCAGCGTCTGAAATCTTTTCCAGACCAAAGTCGGCGCGCCAAAACTCGCCTCTTAAGCCATAGCAAAGTTCAAAATCAGAGCCGTGAAGAAGCGTGAAAGTTTGCAGACCAAATTGATCATCGTGGGTTTCACGCGCCTTTCTTTGTAATTTCTGCGGTAACTGTCGTATCGACATCAATGCCCGGATCACCGCATCCTGTTCAAGATCGAATGCCTTGATAAGCGGCATGATCTTTTCCGGGCTGGTGGTTTGGATTACTGCGCTGTGTTTTTCGTGGAACTGGAAATCAGGCAGGTAGGGCGGAACGTCACTCCAATTAGTCAGCATTTTCTTTGACACAAAACCCAGTGAAATCATCCTTAACCTCGTTTTGGGGTGTTAATGCATTCGGCATATGTTCACTAACATAGTCAGGTTGCCTGCGAAATACACCACTTATTGATTGTCTTCACATGCGATTGACTCATCATCACTCTTCACGTCCCCAATAAGCCAGTCATGGAACATTCTGACTTCACTTCGCATAGTCTGATGTTGCGGTGTCACCAGATAATAAGCCCATTTCAGCGGCCAACGCTGTTCAGGGTGGAGCTGCACGAGTTGCCCGGTTTCAATAAGTTGTTTAACCAGCGCATGGCGAACAATGGCAACACCCCGGCCGCTCAGCGCTGATAAAATCACTGCTGCAGTGGAGTTGATATGCAGCCCACTCTCAAGTGCTTCAGGTGCATTTACCGCCTTAAGAACATCCTCCCATGAAGGAAAGTCTGCACCGGGATGTGGCGTGTCATCATGAATCAACTTTTGCGTGGCGAGCCATTCACCACAGGTCATTTTTTGCGGCGGAGAAAGCCGTGGACTGCATACTAATACCGCTTCCTCATCCATCAGCCATGTTTTGTTCACGCCAGGCCAGTCTCCCAGCCCACAACGAATGCCGATATCCGCTTCACCGTGTGACACATCCATCAGCTTGTCCGTCACGTTGAGGCGCAAATCGGTATTTTCATGCACTTCAGAGAACCGGTTCAGGCGCTCCATCAGCCAGTTCATCATCAAAACCTGTGACGCAGTGACAACAATGGCTGAGCGCGCACGGCGGCCACGCAGTTTAGTCAGGCCGGTTTCGAGCTTGTCGAGTCCCTGAGTGATGTCCTCAAGGGCTTCCTGAGCTTCATCAACCAGTGTCAGACGCGCTTTGCCGCTGCGTGTGCGGTGAAGCAGCGGATGTCCAACCCAATCTTCGAGCGATCGAACGAGTTGGCCAACCGCTGCTGATGTGACACCCAGCTTGTGCGCTGCGCCGGTAAAGCTTCCGTGCCGCGCGGTTGCCTCAAAAGCATGCAGCCATTTCAGGCGGTTTAGCGATCGCATAGAAATATTCCTGATCAACGCTAACAGAGTTAACGAAAAAGATTTTCTTTCTTGTGACACAACTTCTTCTCATTCGTCAACCTGAAGCCGTGATGGCACTCTGCGTTCACACAATGAAGCGCTCTACTCTTCATTCATGATAATCAACGATTTATGAGGTTAGTGATGAACACATCTTTTGCCGGAAAAAAACTGTTAGTGGTCGGCGGTACCAGCGGCATGGGTTTCGAAACGGCGAAACTGATTTTAGAGAACGGAGGCCGTGTTGTGCTGGTGGGTAGCCGTCAGGATAAAGCCGAGCAGGCCCGTCAGGCACTGGCTGCGGACAGCAAAGTATCTGTGATTGTGGCCGACCTGACAAAAGAGGAAGGACTGCAGAAAGTGGTTAAAACCATCAATGCGGAACATAAAGACATCAGTCTGCTGGTGAATGCCGCAGGGGTATTCTTTCCCAAACCGTTTATCGAGCATGAAGCGTCTGACTATGACATGTACATGAATATCAATCGTGCCACCTTCTTTATCACCCGCGATGTGGTGCGCAATATGGTGGCGGCCGATATTAAAGGCTCAATCGTCAACATTGGTTCTATGTGGGCACAGCAGGCAATCGGTGCTACGCCTTCCTCTGCCTATTCAATGGCAAAAGCGGGACTGCACGCGATGACCAAAAATCTGGCGATTGAATTGGGCGACAAGGGCATCCGCGTGAATGCCGTCTCTCCGGCGGTTGTGCATACACCGATTTACGAAGGTTTTATCCCAAAAGACGACGTGAAAGATGTAATGAACAGCTTTGACAGCTTCCATCCGATTGGTCGCGTGGGCACGCAGGCAGACATTGCTGAGACCGTGGCTTTTCTGCTTTCAGATAAGACAGGCTGGGTGACCGGCGCAATTTGGGACATTGATGGTGGCGTGATGGCAGGACGTAACGCATGATGGCGATGCCGTTCATACGTTCGGGTTTGTAAGCACTCCGGCGCAGACAGAACATCATTATGTTTCAGTCGCCTCTTAGTGGTTCCTGCCATCATCGAGGCGATGCCGTTTGAACAGGCAAACGAGGCGTAATGAAAAGCACGTTATGGGATCGTGCTTACAATCACAAAGGATGATCGATCAGATGATCGCAGAACACACACTTTCCGTCGCAGAGCAAAAAAATAACATTTTCCGTTTGTCCGCGTGCCAGGCGCTTGCCGGCGCGAATGCCGTGGTGTTCTATGCCACTGGCGCCATCGTGGGTAATGATATTGCGCCGAGCCCAACCTTCGCCACATTGCCGGTCACCATGTTCGTCCTGGGGATGGCTGCATGCATCCTGCCTCTCGGCGCATTGGCTAAAAAAAGGGGCCGTAAAACCGTCTTTATGGTGGGAACCGGTGCAGGGGTGTTAACCGGTCTCATGGCAGCTCTGGCCGTTGTGATCAGCTCCTTCCTGCTATTTTGTTTCGCTGGATTTCTTGGCGGAGCCTACGCCGCGGTTGCGCTAAGTTTTCGTTTTGCAGCAACGGACGGCGTTAATCCTGAACGACGCGCGCGTGCTTTGTCTCTGGTCATGGGAGGCGGCGTTCTGGCCGGCGTCATCGGTCCGATGCTAGTGACCACGACGATGAATCTCTGGCCGCTTCATCCCTTCGCCATGACCTTTATAGCCCAGGCATGTGTAGCCGCTATTGCAGCCGTTATCCTGAAAGGCGTCACACCTGCGGAGCCTCCTATGGCAATACAGGCAAAAGGGCGCCCTCTACGCGACATCGTGCGTCAGCCTGGATTTACCCTGACCGTGTTCTGTGGTGCGGTAACCTATATGGTTATGAACTTTCTGATGACTGCCGCACCGCTTTCCATGCACATGCACGCTATCTCTCAGCAGGCTTCAAACTTAGGTATTCAGTGGCATGTTATTGCCATGTATGGGCCTGGATTCTTTACAGGCAGGCTGATAAACCGTTTCGGCTCCATGCGAGTGACGGCCGCTGGATTAGTGATTACCGTTGCATCGGTTGCTGCAGGCCTAAGCGGAACAGACATTTTTCATTACTGGCTTTCATTAATTCTGCTGGGCATCGGCTGGAATTTTGGCTTCACTGGCGCATCAGCAAAAATTGTTGAGTACCATCGGGCAGAAGAAAAAACGCAGGTTCAGTCTCTGAACGATTTTGTGGTATTCGGTGTGATGTTGGTCGGGTCATTTTCTTCCGGCGCTCTGCTAAACCTCTATGGCTGGAATGCTGTCTTGTGGGGATCACTTATCCCGGTAGGTCTTGCCTTTGTGAGCATCATTAAAGGATGGCATGCTCACTCGCAGGGGAAGGGGGCTCTGTAGCGGGTCATCCTATGGATGAAAATGCGCCGGGCGGCGCATTTTTTTTGCGACTAAAGAAGCAACCAGAGATATCCTGCATTGAACAAGAATTGCCCACTCAAATTTCGGAGAAGAAAATCGATGAAAAGCGCAACCGCAAAGTCCTTAAAAAAAGCGAACGAGTTGTTGAAAAGTGGTGAGTTCAGGGAGGTTGTGCTGGATTTCAATATCAGTGCCGATGAGTTTTTTGAGCTTGCGGATCGCTGGGCAGAGCGAGGAGCCAAAATCAAAAAAGAAGATGGCTCGTTTGTTATCAGGCTAGCTAAATGATGGCCAGCAAAGGCTAAACTTCAAGTACGACAACGCTTTCCGGGGCGAGTATAAGTCCAAAATCAATTTCGGAATCCCGCACCTGCTGTGTGATTACGTGGCTGCTTTCAACATTTAGCTGGAGATCCAGCTAGCTATGCTCTTGAGCAATGGCAGAAATCTCGTCACAGGTTGCCCCTCCGTTAAAGCCTGAACCCGCCCGATACTGACTGTTCCACGCCTCAGCCCCTTAATCTCATCAAATCGTTATTTTGTCAGGTTGAATTCACGTGCCCGCGGAGTAGGTCAGTGTAGAGAAGTTCACCTGCCGTAGTCATACGCATGCCCCCGGCAGTCGCTAAAACAAAGTTATACCCAGATCTTCATCCGCCTGGAGGATCTGCCGATTAATGGCTGACTCGGAAACGTGCAGCCTTTCCGCTGCTTTTCGAAGACTTCCATGGCGCGCATCCTCCATAAACTAGGCTGCAAAGCGGGAAAACGAACGCATATCGACACTGTATAGTTTTATGCAACAGGGTCGTGCATTTATGCTGATGGATTAGTACACCTTAAATTACCCATACTGCTATGGCAATGCACAGGCTAATCATCCAGGCGATGAGATCGCGCTTTGGCACAGTAAAAATAAAAGGTGAGTTTATGACACAAAAAAAGCTTCATTTAGCCTTGTTTCTCTTCCCGGGATATCACCTCGGAGCCTGGAGATTGCCGGATGCCATTCCAGAAATAGATTTGGACATAGACCATCTGGTGCACGCCGCACAGCTTGCAGAAGCCGCCAAACTGGATGCCATTTTTTTCGAAGACCAGGCCGCCGTGCGTCGCAGTAATGACATCCTGGCGGGTGACAAATACGGTGCGGCTAACCCCCGTTCAATCCACTTTGACCCTACGATGGTGCTGCCGCTTCTCGCAGCCCATACCTCACGATTGGGACTGGCTGCCACAGCCACGACGACATTTAACGAACCGTTCAACATTGCGCGTCGGTTCTCAACTCTTGATTTTATAAGCAAGGGGCGCGCGGGATGGAATTTAGTCACTTCCTTTAACGAAGATGAAGCGCAAAACTATGGCCTGGATGCCCATGTTGGCCACGCAGACCGTTATGGAAGGGCGGAAGAGTTCGTTGATGTTGTTAACGGCCTCTGGGAGTCATGGGATGAGGATGCAATCACGCGGGATAAGCAGAGCGGTGTTTACTTCGATGTTGATAAGATGCATTTTCTTCAGCACCAGGGGACGCATTTTAAGGTTCGTGGTCCACTTCCGATGGGGCGCAGCCCACAAGGGCGACCTGTTATTTTTCAAGCCGGTGCATCAGAGCCCGGTCGGGCGCTGGCGGCACGAACAGCTGATGTGGTTTTTACACTGCAATCCACCATTGAAGGCGGGTGCGCATTTCGTGCTGACATTCGTCGGCGCGCTCAGGAATTCGGACGCTCACCCGATTCAATCAAAATCATGGTGGGGCTTACTCCCATCATTGCCGAAACAGACCACAAGGCCAGAGAATTGGCCGATCAAATGTTAGCCCTGATTCCAGATGACATTGCCCTAAGTAATCTGAAACCACTGGCGGGTGGGGTCGATTTTCGCCAGTTTGACCTTAATGAACTGGTTCCAGAACTGCCTGAATCAAACGCGGGAAAATCGCACCGGGACGCGATTATGGCTATTTCCCGTGATAAAAATCTCTCCGTCCTCGAGACTGCCCGCTACTTCGCGGAGGGCAGTTATCTGAAAGCCATCGGTTCCCCGGCCACGGTTGCCGATCAGATGCAAGCCTGGCTTGATGCCGAGGCTTGTGATGGATTCCTTGCCGTGCCTACTCATTTCCCAACAGGGGTAGAGGCATTAACTGGACTTCTGGTGCCGGAACTGCAACGACGAGGCATCTTTCGTACCGAATATGAAGGAGCTCATCTGCGGGACCACCTCGGACTGACTAAAAATTGATTTATATAAGAGAAGTTATAAATATGACAGTGCTGACCTGCTCTTAAATGATTCACACTGAATGGTGTCAGCAATGTCCGCGGATCGCGAATGGCGGACATTGGCTGTTGTGGATGCCTGCTTTGTGCCATAGCGGACGTTGAAGCTAATGCCCTGCAGCATGTAACATCGGGTATCAGATTATTTTTGAACTGCTTTGTAATGTGCTTCCAGCTTATCCAGAAAGCCAAAAACACTTGGTTGATTTCGCTATAATCGTGCGCTCGGGGTTGATCCGCAGTGTTAACGAAATAGTATTTTGCAAAACGGCTCCGGTCTTTTTCAGAGTGAGCGATCATCAGTTCAACAACTTCCATTGTAAGCTCAATATGACACTTAATAACAAAATCACGGTCAGAATATAATATTTGGGCAGGTCAGTGAGTATTTAAGATTTGGTTGCATTAGCTTGGTGTTTTCATGTAAAATTTACGATGTTATAATTTAATAAGATCTAACGGATAATAGATCTTGAATATAAACCGAAGGAGTGTCAGTAATGTTAGGTGTTATCAGTTTCACGTGGGGTGAAGTTTTTTTAATATTTATGATGTTGTTACTACCTGTTTTTATAGTGGTAGTGACTCTATTTTTGTTGGTGAAGTCCGCCAGTCATTCATGGAGTAGATTCCTTTTACTGTTTCTGGTTTTACCTCAAATCCTGGCCGCATTAATTTTCTGGTGGGTTCTGGATTTTTACAACGTTAACTCATCTGGCAACATGGTTTTCATTGCTTCTGGTGCAATATTGGGAGGCGTGGTTATCAGCTATCTCTTCTTCAGAATAGGTATCTCTACTATTTCATGGGTATTGTTAGGGAATATCATTTCCCTTGCATTATTTTACATCACTGTTAACTCCACCAGTCCAGATTTACTTACAGAATTGCAGGGTGGTCGAGATAGACATCAACTATATAGCCTGGGTTTGAATAATGTAAGCGAGAGTTTAAATCGGCGACTTGATGATATGAGTTTTCGTCAGAAAATGTTGGCTGAAGCTGTTAATAATTCAAGCATGCCCGAATCGACGTTTAGGGAATTACTGGCCAGAGGTGCTGATCCATTCCAGGAATATGGATTTAATGGTTATATTTTTTCAATGGCAGTTAAGAATTATAACCTTAATGCGGTTAGCGTGTTTACCGAAAATCTGGGTGGTGATAATGAAAGCGAAAAAATAAAACGAAAATTTCTGCGCGAGAATAACCCACTCGATCAACCATTCTATTTTTCAACTACACCTACTGAAACACAAATAAAACAGTATACGGATACCGCGAAAATTATTCTCGATAAGATGCCTGAACTACTGAGTGATGAGGCTTACTACCGAATAATACCGAAAGCTAATGTAGATCTTATTCATTTTTTATGGAGCTACCATCCTCCTGAAAAACCTGTTTACCGTATTCAAGCAGAAGCGCTGCTGGGCATGGTGACAGTAGCGGATAAAATTGCTACCACTCCTTATATTCTTAATGAAAAACCAGCTGCAGATTTCGCTAATTCGCTGTGGGAATACTTAGTTCAGAATTCTCACCGTACTGTGATTCAGTCCATACTTGAAAAAAATGTAGTGCACTGGGCTGATTATAAAGATAAAGAAGGGAATAATCCGGTGCTGGAAAAAGCTATCAATCGGGCAAGTAAATATACTGGTAACGACCCACAAGTACTGACGCTCGTGATGCGGGACATACTAGCACAAGGTGCTGCCTGGTCGCCATCACAGCTTGCTCACGGATTTTATACCCAGGAGAAGGGGTCGCATGTGGTCAATTCATTGCATAGCGCGGGTATAACCTGTACGCAGCTTCGGGAAGCACTATCTAATTATATTTCGGGGAGTTTCTTTGATAATGGGGAGCAAAGAATCAAGGAGGTTTGCCTTGCGGAGAAATAAAGTTCTGTGGGGGCGAGTTAGTTTCGCTCCTCGATCATAGCGGTAATTGGGTTTGCCGAAGACTGCCGTGTGCCAGAAACGGACATTGTAAAGACAACCTTGCATTGGTTGAGGGGAGAAGGCCACTGCCCGGCTGGTACGAAATATTTTAATACATAATCGAACTTTTCTTCCCAATTAAAACTCAGACCTTGCAATTTCACCCTCTCAAAGACTTCGATACTTTTGTCGAAATAAGTGCCAAGACCCACCCTGGACTGCTCGGAATTCAACCATATTATTTTTACTGGCCTTTCAATATCAGTGCTAAGGCGATCCCACAATGCATCAAGATTTCTGCCATAGTAAGGTCCAAAGTTTAAAGATAAAGAAATAATAGAATGAAATTCTTTTTCAGATAGGATACTTGCTTCATCCAAATAAAATTCATTAACACTCATTTTCTGTTTTCTCTCTTTCACGTTCTACCAGTTGATTAACTCAAGAAACTGCAAATGATGTCCCCCTTAACGGCTTTTAAAATTGTCAGCTTCCGCTGTTCGATCAAAACTGAAACTCACCAGAGCCTACGCCGCTTTGGCTCTTGCCAGGCCCCCTGCCAAAGGTCAAAGTGCTTGAGGTGTTTAAGTTTGTGTAGAACAACATCTTCACCCACTGTTAATAGTGTTCGCTCTGGAATTGAAATGCCGAAAAGGCCTTCAGAGATAGCGAATATTTCACATTCTGACGTCAGTGAACCCAACGATTTTTCTATCTGCTTACGATCTGCTCTTACAACTAACTGAAGCCCCATCAGCATTTAAACTCCACAATGGCCAACTTCTCATATGCTTGTTTAATCTGGGCTAAGACCAGGTCAGAGATTGCTTGTCCCCTGATATCATAGACGATCCGGCAAGTTTGTATGTGCGATGGAACCTGCGATAGTCCGTAGGAAATTCTGGCAATATTGTACTCAATACTGAGTTTTATTGATTCCGGAGATGCCAGGCTGTGGCTGACTACAAGTAGAAACTCTCCTTGATCTTCATTAATAAATTCTGGGGTAAACATCTCCTATCCCTTTATTACTTTCTCCAATTTCAATTAAATGGATGAATTTTCATCATAATTTATCATGACAGCCATCGTGTTCAAAAAACGATATCCGCTTTTCGCTCAAAGTAGCTCCAGCCCTAGGAAGCCATCACTCAAAAACCCGCCCCCAACCTCCACAATCCCCCTCACTCAACAAACTGGCAAAAACGCAAAAGATAGCCATCCGGATCCTGGACGAGGAACTCTCTCTGGCAAGCCGTAGTTTCTCCGATCCGATAGGTGTTTTCACGCAGATCCCGATACAGCGACACGCCATATTTCCTCACGCGCGCCAGCACACACGCAATATCATCCACCTCAATCTGGAAATTCACGCCGCGCCCGAGCGGTTTGACGAGTTCAGCAGTATTCCAGCCTTCGGCGTGATACTGCTCAAGCATCAGCTGTGCTTCGCCGAGGTTGATGTAAGCAAATTTGGGATCGCTTCGTCTGACCATCATCTGGAATCCCAATACATCAGTGTAAAAATGCAGTGAGGCAGTGAAGTCCGTTACGGTCAGTTCGGGCACCATCCGGTTCCAGTAGGGCTCATGCTGAACTGTCATTGCTTATGTCCTTTTAAATAGCACGACCTAAAGCTGATGCCGCGCAACCTGTTCGCACATGTCGCGACAAACGATAAATGAGTGTCCAAAAAGCATCACGTTAAACCGTTAAAACATCCTCTCAACCCCATATCCCCAAGGCTCTGCCACCCAAAACAGCACCCGAATAAAGCGCTATCGCCACGATGCTGATACAGGTTCCACATGAAATCGCCCGCGCTGAATTTCCAGTGCCCAGGTAATGCGTCTCTAGCACGATAATATTGGCTGCCGGGGGAAGCAGGCAGAAAAGGTACAGCGTTGCTGGATTTTGCGTAATAAGTGGCGCGTTAAATTGATTGGCAATCAGCAACAACAACGAAACCAGCACAGCGAAAACTATTGAGCGAGTGAGAAACGGACGCAGTTCGAGTCGAAAATCGCGCATCGATATTGTTGTCTTTGAAAGCCAAATTCCTAAAACGGCCATGCCAAGAAAACTCATCATAAATTTGGCAATTTGATACAGGCTATCAAAGTGAAGAGCCACCGAATCACTCAGCGGAATCAATGCTGCGCCGATCATCAGAGCGATGACGGGCGGGGTGCGCATCAACGTGATTGGATTAAATTTCTCGCCGGAGAGCATGCCTGCGCCCAGCGAGTTTCCGACAATTGAGCTGCCGACATAGGCGGCAATGATAATGGTCGCAGCATCATTGCCGAAGAGCACGCTGGCGACGGGCAGACCCAGCCAGCCGATATTGAGATAGCTGAAACAGAGGTTTTTTATTGTGTCAGCAAAAACATAGCGGCCAGCCAGCAATAGCAACATCATGCATATCGCGGTGGCAGTAATAATGGTGCTCATGCTGTGGAAGCGGGTCGATATATTAAAAATGATCACGATGGGAATAGCGATGCGCGTCAATATCCATGACGCAGCCGTTTTGCAATCCCAGGCGGTTTTACCCAGCAACCATCCGGCAAACAAATAGATAAGCGGAAAGAAAATCGTCACGAAACGTCCCTGATTAGCGTGTCGACCACTCCCTGAAGTAGGGAGTGGTTAAAAATACACGCTATCAGAGGTCGTTCAGTCAGTGCAACGATGCAACGCGAGTTTATGCGGTGGTATTGATGTTGCGGCCAACAGCGGGATTCGCCGGCAGTTGCGGAATCGAATTAAGAATTCCAGCTGCCATTGACTGCTGATTATCCAGGGTCTTTTTCAGTACCATTGTGCTCACCTTACTGCTGAGGTCCATATTAGCCAGACCGATAGCCAGTGAAGTAATCTGTGATACATCCATATTGCTCTCCTTTAAAACGACTAATGGGGGGCGGAAACGGCTTTGAGAAAGCCTGATACGTCTATCGGCATTCGCGGGCAAAGCTTCACTGCTATCTTCGGACATCCCCGACGCCAACCGGCTTAATCAGATTATTCTCTGGCAGGGCGGCTATTTCTCCTGCGGCTGCCAGGTGCCTACATCCTGCGCATCAATCGCTTTAGGCAGCAGCTTCGCCTGATAAAACGCATCCGCAATTTTCTGCTGCTCAGCCAAATCGCTCTTGTTCACTGGCTCGATCTGATAGCTGCGTTGCTGGTTCGCTTGTTCCACCGTGGCGAGCGACAAATTACCCCACAATGGAGAGAGAATCTTGGCTGCATCCGTTGGATGTGCTTTCAGCCATTGAGCTTCCTGATCCAGCGTCTTATACACAATGCCCAGCACCTCAGGATGCTTCTGCGCATAAGGCGTCGACACCAGATAGTAGCGCTGATAACTGGCGAGACCTTTGCCACTCACCAGCACGCGCGTGTGCTGCTCGACTTTCGAACTGGTGACAAAGGGTTCCCAGGTCACCCACGCATCGACGCTGCCGTGTTCCAGCGCGGCACGCCCATCAGCAGGCGTCAGCCATGCAGGCGTGACATCACTGAATTTCAGTCCCGCCTTTTGCAACGCGGCGATCAGCAGATAATGGCTGCCTGCGGCTTTAGTGACGGCAATCTTTTTGCCTTTTAAATCCTGCAGCGATTTGATGCTGGAGTTGGCGGGCACCAGAATGGCCTGAGCTTCAGGCGAGGGGGTTTCACGCGCGTAATAAGTGAGGTCGGCGCCAGCCGCTTGCGCGAACACCGGCACGGTATCGGCCACGTCAGCAGAGAGGTCAACGTTGTTGAGATTCAGTGCTTCCAGCAGCGGCAATCCGCTGGTGAACTCGTGCCAGGTCACTTTAATGCCACGGTCGGCGAGCGCCTTATCCAGATCGCCACGCTGCTTTATCAACGTCAGCAACGTGGAGGATTTTTGATAGCCAATGCGAAGCGTCTCTTCGGCATTGGCGCTGGCAAGCAGTGAGGAGAAAAGCAGTGAAGCGAGTATTGTCTTTGTGATGTTGCGCATGTGAGTCCCTGAAGGTGTTATCAATTTTTAAAAATGATAAAGCCGCTCACGAGGCAATCAAAACCGCAAGTTCGCATAAGCTCTGCACATTTACAGCTATTAAAGTTGCGCGGTAATCGCCCGCAAATGCTCCCGTAATACGCTATGCAGCGCCCGAATCGCGGGAGAGAACTGTTTACGATGCGGGCAAATTAAATGCAGGGGTGTGCTCTCGCCGGGGATCTCAGGCAGCACCCGTTCCAGGCGGCGCTGCTGGATATCTTCACAGACATCTATCCACGATTTATACGCGATGCCCATGCCATCAATAGCCCAACGCCGCGCCACTTCGGCGTCATCACACAGTAAGCGACTTTTCACCGTGATTTGTCGGCGCATACCTTCCTGCGGGAACGTCCACTTGTCATAGACGTGGCCGCCCATCACAAACGGCAGGCAGTGATGCTGGGCCAAATCCTCCAGCTTCTGCGGGCGTCCATGTTGGTCGAGATAAGCTGGCGATGCCACCATGATGCGGCGATTGTCCTCGGCCAGCGGCAACGCCACGTAACTGCTGTCTTCCAGTTTGCCGTAACGAATGGCGATATCTACCGGATCGCGAAACACATCGCTGATTTGATCGGATAACGATAACCGAACTGATAAGGCAGGGTGCTCACAGCAAAATTCGGTAATCAGCGGCAAAAGGATATTGCGGCCAATATCGGAAGGCATCGCGATTTTAAGCTCACCGCTCAGTGCGTCTTCGTGACTTTGCAGGCTATCAGCGCCCGCTTGCATCAGAGCCAGCATCTCCTGCGCGAAGGGCAGATACTTTTCACCCTCGGCGGTCAAGCGCAGGCTACGTGTGGATCGCGCAAACAGGCGACGATCCAGTTCCCGCTCCAGACGCTGAATCGCGGCGCTCACTTGCCCAGGCAGCAAATTCACTTCACGAGCCGCGCGCGAAAAGCTGCCCAGTGCTGCCGAACGCACAAACAGCGTGACATCTTCCAGTCGGATCATTTTATTACTCATCGTCAAAACAGGCAGGGATTTTCACTCTAAGAGTGAAAGTGTTGCTGTGCAATCGGCATTTTTCCTCAGCGTGCAGGCCGCTATGCTGAATCCAACTTACCTAACACCCTGATGAATTGAGGAACGGCTTGATGAAAGCGATTGTTTATAGCCAAAACGGTTTACCGATTTCCGATGAAAATGCGCTGTACGAACTGGATGTTGCCCAACCGCAGCCAGGTGCGCGTGACCTGCTGGTAAAGATCCACGCCATTGCCGTAAACCCGGTGGACACCAAAGTGCGTAACGGTGCGCCCACCGATAAACCGCGCATTCTGGGTTGGGATGCGGTCGGCGTGGTGGAAGCGGTGGGTGAGGCGGTCACGCTGTTCCAGCCGGGCGATGAGGTGTTTTACGCCGGCGATATCACCCGCGCGGGCAGTTATGCCGAGTATGGTCTGGTGGATGAACGCATTGCCGGACATAAACCCCGCACCCTGAATAATGCCGATGCCGCCGCGTTGCCGCTGACATCACTCACCGCATGGGAACTGCTGTTTGATCGTCTGGAAGTACAGGCGGATGACAATGCTGCACTGTTGATTATCGGAGCAGGCGGCGGTGTGGGATCGATCCTGACGCAGCTGGCGCGCAAGCTGACTAACCTCACGGTGATTGGCACCGCATCACGGCCCGAAACCGCGGATTGGGTGCGCTCACTGGGCGCGCATCATGTGGTTAATCATCAGCAGCCACTCGGCGAACAGCTGGCGGCTATTGGCCATCCGCAGGTGCGCTATGTGGCTTCATTGACGCACACCGACAGCTATTACCCTCAGCTGGTGGATGTGCTGGCCCCACAGGGCAAGCTGGCGCTGATCGACGATCCGGAAACGCTGGACGTGGTGCCACTGAAACGCAAAGCCATCTCGCTACACTGGGAGCTGATGTTTACCCGTTCACTGTTCCAGACCCGCGACATGCAGCGTCAGCATGATATTTTAGAGCGCGTCAGCCAGCTGGTTGATGACCAGACGCTGCAAACCACGGCAGGCGAACATCACGGCACTATTAATGCGGCGAATCTACGCAAAGCCCATGCGCTTATCGAAAGCGGGCGTGCACGCGGCAAGATCGTGCTGAGCGGCTTTTAACCCTTTAAAACACAATTCGTTAACCGCCGTGTAAGCGCGGCGGTTAAGGTAACGGCACTTTTAAAATAATCGATTCAGGAGATTGCCATGACACTTAATGACGCAGTGGCTCGTCGCCACACTGTAAAAGCCTTCGCCAGCGGTAAAAGCTTGCCACAGGAAGAGATCGAAACATTGCTGAACGTGCTGCGTAACAGCCCGTCATCCGTCAACTCTCAGCCTTGGCATTTTGTGGTCGCTTCCACGCCAGAAGGTCGTGAGCAGATCGCGCAATCCACTACCGGCGCCTTTGTTTATAACGGCCCAAAAGTACTGAATGCTTCCCATGTGATCGCGCTGTGCATGCGCACCGATCTGGATGACGCACATCTGCAAAATGTGCTGGCGCAGGAAGAGCAGGATGGGCGTTTTGCCAAACCAGAAGGCAAAGCCGGTCAGGATAAGAGCCGTCGTGGCTATGTCGATATGCACCGTTACGAGCAGCGTGATATCCCGCAGTGGATGGAGAAACAGGTTTACCTGGCGCTCGGTGGTCTGCTGCTAGGTGCCGCGATGTTAGGGATTGATGCGACGCCTATGGAAGGTTTTGATCAGCGTGAGCTGGATCAGGCGTTAGGCCTGCGTGAGAAAGGCTTTACTAGCGTGGTACTGGTGTCGCTGGGCTATCGCAGCGGCGAAGATTTCAATGCGGCATTGCCAAAATCACGTTTGCCGCGTGAAGAGATTTTCACCTTTATTTAAGCGGTTGCGGCGAAATTTTTTGCGTGGTTTTAACTCCGCGCGATGAATCGCGCCGCTACACGTTTCATCGCGGAAACAGCAAACTAAACCGGTTCACCCCATTCTGACTGCTCACCGCACAGCTGCCGTGATGCAAGCTCATGATGCTGCGCACAATCGATAATCCCAGTCCGCTGCTGCTTTGATGGCGTGAGGCATCGGCGCGCCAGAAGCGATCAAACATGCGTGACTGCTGTTCAGCACTCAACGCCGCGCCTTGATTCTCCACCACCAATTCGATTCCCTGATCGCGCACCGCACTTAACACGCGAATGGTGGTATCCCGCTCGCCATAGCGCAAAGCATTCGCCATCAGATTCGCCAGTGCACGTTGTAGCAGCTGCGGATCGGCGCGCAATTCTCCTTGCATGCGCATCTCCAACTGCATGGCGTGCTCCTCGGCCATGCCATCAAAATAGTCCTGTAATTTCTCGCCGAGCTGTGCCAAATCGATGGTTTGCCAATCCATCGCCTGGCTGGCGTCTTCCGCTTTAGCGAGGAACAGCATGTTATCGATCATTTTCGCCAATCGCTCCAGTTCCTCGTAGTTGGAGCCCAGCAGTGCCTGATAATCACCCACGCTGCGCGGCTGGCTCAGCGCCACCTCAGTCTGACCGATTAAGGTGCCAATCGGCGTGCGCAGATCGTGCGCCATATCGGCGGAAACCTGGCTGAGTTGCTGGTAGCCCTGTTCGAGACGACTGAGCATCTGGTTGAAGGCAGCGACCAGCGGTTGCAGTTCTGTCGGGGCATCGCTGAACTGGATTTGGTGTGATAAACGCCGCACGTCTATAGCATCAGTTTCCGCTGCCAGCCGACGTAATGGCAACAAGCCGCGACGCACCAGCCAGATACTGAGTGCCGCGACCAGCAGCGCAGCCAGTGCGGTCGAGACAATGATCTGATCGCGATAGCTGTTGAGAGTTTGGGTACGATCGCTCATCAGGCGGCCGGTGATGATCTCAATTTGCCCATTACCATCGCGCGTCGGCGCTAATGCAGCGGCGGAAATAAAAGGCGTGCCGTCCTCTGCCTGCTGGTGATGCACTGAGGTCAGACTGAGTGGCTGATCTGCGGGCACGGGCGTGATGTCGGGCATCGGCCGTGCGCCGGGATTGACCACAATCAGCGGCGGCTGACCTGGAAAGCGCAGCACCAGTAAAGACTCCGTATTGCCAAGCATATTGGCGAACAGACGTGGTTTCTGCTGGATCAGCGTGATGGCATCTTCATCGCGCAGCAGCGTACGAATCTGGTCAATGCGCGTCAGCAGGGCCGCGTCATCGCGTACACCGATCTGCTTCGCCAGCGACTGATACAGGGCAAAGCCGCTTAGGGCAAAAATCACGATCACCGTGATGCTGAGCAGCAGGGATAATCGGGTGGCGAGCGAAAGTTTTTTCATGTTTCAGCTTCGCAGCGATATCCGACGCCGTGCACGGTATGAATCAACGGTTGAGCAAACGGGCCATCAATCTTCTGGCGCAGGCGTTTCACTGCCACGTCCACCACGTTGGTGTCGCTATCAAAATTCATGTCCCACACGCGTGAGGCGATCACCGTGCGCGTCAGCACCTCGCCGGGATGCAGCATAAACAGATGCAGCAGGTTGAACTCTTTATTGGTGAGGTCGATGCGTTGTCCCGCACGCTCCACCCGACGTTTAAGGATATCGAGTTGCAGGTCGGCGAGGGTCAGCACATCGGGAAGTTTTTGCTGGCCGCCGCGCCGCAGTTGCGTACGAACGCGCGCCAGCAGTTCGGCAAACGAGAAGGGCTTCACCAGGTAGTCATCCGCGCCCAGTTCCAATCCTTTGATGCGATCTTCCAACGTGCCTTTAGCCGTGAGGAAAATCACCGGCGTCTGGATCTGTTTATCCAGCGCGGCCATCACCTCCCAGCCGCTCATGCCGGGCATCATCACATCAAGTAATATCAGATCGTAATGGTGCTCCTGCGCATAGAACAAACCGTCTTGCCCATTCTCGGCCACATCCACGATAAATCCCGCTTCGGTTAATCCTTTGCGCATGTAATCGCGCGCTTTGGCTTCATCTTCAATCACCAAAATTTTCATGCGCATCTCCGGGCGGGATAAGTGGGTTAGGGCTGCGCCTGCTGAGCGGCCTGTTCAATCAGTTTCGCCACATCATCAGGATGAGATTCATACACCGAGTGGCTGGCGCCCGCGACTTCAACCGTGTGGCTGTGTGCGCGTTTGGCGTACATCCGCTCCAGATCAGGGTTAATGATTTTGTCAGCTTTCGCCACCATGTACCAGCTAGGCTTGGTCTTCCATGCCGGGTCAGGAATGTTGGCGGTGAACACAGCGGCGTTGGTTGGCATCTGCGCGTGAGCTTCAAAATCCGCCTGCGCCGCCGGTAAATCCGCAGCGAAATCGCTGTGGTAATTTTCTGGCGCGATGGTCAGGTAGCCATCAGTAGATTTAGCAAACGGATGCGCGCTGTTCGGGAATTTTTTGCCGTTAATCGCTTCGGTTTCGCCGTTATCGAGTGCATGAGCGGCGATATACACCAGACCCACCACTTTATTGTCATTCCCGGCTTCGGTGATAATCGCGCCGCCATAGCTGTGGCCGACCAGAATCACCGGTCCGTTCTGCTGATCAATGATGCGGCGTGTCGCCGTGACATCTTCCGGGAAACCGGTCAGCGGCTCCTGCACCAGCGTCACTTTATAGCCATCGTGCGTCAGGCGGTCATACACCGGACGCCAGCCTGCGCCACCCACAAAAGCACCGTGTACTAACACAATATTCTTCACCGGCTGCGCTTTGGCGTGTGCCGCGCCTCCAGCCATCGCCAATAAAATGCCCGCTGCAAAAGTTAGTTTTTTCAGTTTCATGTTTGTGCTCCAGATAAGGAAGGTTCGGGCACAGGATATGAAAACGGCGCTGACAGCAGGGTGAGCGAGTTATGACAAAAGAATGACAGGGGGTATTAAGTAATTTTTAATGGGGTGTGAAATTCCTCTAACCTATTAATCAATATAAGAATTCACTCTACATAAATCCATTATTTTAATGGTGGTAATGTTTCCCTCATGTTATTAACTCTGGATGCCAATATGAATTTACCTGCCTGCTGGAGATAACAATGAAAAAGATTTTGTCCTTCGCGTTACTGCTTTCACTGGGCGCTTTCAGCACCTTATCGTTTGCTGAGCAGACGTTGCGTTTTGGCGTTGATCCCACTTTTCCACCGTTTGAATCTAAGGCCAGTGATGGCTCACTTAAAGGATTTGATATCGATTTGGGCAACGCCATTTGTGCGCAGGCAAAAGTAAAATGCCAGTGGGTGCAGATCGGCTTTGATGGCAGTATTCCGGCACTGCAGGCGAAGAAGTTTGATGCGATTCTTTCGGCGATGTCGATGACCGAAAAACGTCGTGAGCAGGTGGATTTCAGCAACATGCTGTATATCACGCCGAGTGCGTTGCTGACGCCAAAAAACAGCACCCTGACCGAAGATATCAGCACGCTGCGCGGTAAGAACATCGGCGTGGCGCAGGGCACCATTCAGGAAACCTACGCCAAAGCAAAATGGGCGGCACAGGGTGTCAATGTGGTTTCCTATCCAAACCAGATGGAGATCTATCCCGATCTGGTCGCGGGGCGACTGGATGGCACTCTTGCGAATGCGGTGTCTGCGGATCAGGGTTTCCTGAATACGCCGGAAGGCAAAGATTACGTCATCAAAGCCACGCTGGTGGATAAAGAGCTGCTGGGCAACGGTGTGGGAATTGGCCTGCGTAAGGGCGATACCGTGCATCTGAAACTGATCAATGATGCGCTGGCCGAACTGCACAACAATGGCACTTACGATCAGCTGGCGAGAAAATACTTCAAGTTTAAGGTTTATCCGTAAGCGCCCTTATTTACAGGAAACAGCATGTCAGATTTGCCGCATTACTCGTCCCAACGTGCCCGTTTTGTTGTGGCAGTCGAGCGCCAGCACGGCGCTTTGACTTCATACCCGCATCCGCTGCCGGGCCCACAAGGTGAAACGCTTTATACCGATTTCGCTGTGATCGGCGATCCCGGTGCCAGCAAGTTGATGATGATCATCTCGGGTACACATGGTGTCGAAGGCTATTATGGGTCGGACAGCCAGATTGAGTGGCTCAATCGCTTCAGTCTGACTGCTTTGCCCGATGACACCGCGATTGTGCTGCTGCACCTGTTGAATCCCTGGGGCGCGGCACATTTGCGACGGGTCAACGAAGACAACATCGATCTTAATCGCAATTTTATCGATTTTACTCAGCCAGCCCCCGCCAATCCGGAATACCCGTCATGGCACGGGATTTACCACGGCGATCGGACACAAGCTGATGAGCTGTTAGTTAAAACCCTTAACGGCGCAGGCTGGCTGGCGGTGAAACGGGTGGTGGAAGCCGGGCAATACCAATTCGCTGACGGCTTCTTCTACGGTGGACAGCAACCGAGCTGGTCTTATCGCACCATGCAAACCATTATCACCGACCATTTATCGCAGGCAAAAACCATCCTGAGTTTCGATCTGCATACGGGAGCCGGAGCCTGGGGCCATCCGATGTTGCTCTCGATTGCTGAGCAGCAGGTCGCTGCGCATCAATGGGGAAAATCGTTGTATGGCGAGTGGTTGACGCTACTGTTTACCGGTGCAGGTCGTGACAGTGTCACCGGAGTGACCGCGACCGCAATGGGTTATCTGTCACAGTTCCTGCTGGAATCACTGCCGCAGACGCATATCTTGCCACTGGTGGTGGAGTGCGGAACGTATCCCGGCGAAGAGATGCATCGTCGCGTGCGTGACGATCATTGGTTGCATCTGCAAGGTGAACCGGCCAGTGAGTCAGGGCGCGCCTTAAAGCATGAGCTGGTGGAAGGTTTCTGGCCAGCAGACCGCGACTGGCGCGATCTGGTGGCTTTTCGGACCCAGCAGATTTTTGTACGCGGCTGGCAGGGTTTGTTAAACGCCGATCACAACCGACCATAAAAGGTTATACGCGCCGTTTCCGACAGGGCGATGCCAGGCTGTGTGTTATACGCCAGTACTGCCAGCATGCGTGTGATGTCGCCTTCGGTTGGCGTCACACGATGCATTGAGTTGCGGCCACGGAACAGCACTAAGTCACCCGCTTCAATCGCCAGTGCGTCGACCGGCTGGCGCTGATCCAGCACCGCGGCAACGCCTTCGAAATTCATCTCTCCCGCATCGGCATCGCGCAAATCCTTCACATACTGGAATATGCCGCCGGCGCGGGGTTTCTGTACCAGCAGGGTGATGGCGAACGAGGAGTTATCGAAGTGCCAGCCGAGTTCCTGACCATCGGGCGCGTAATGCAGATTGATGGACGAGAGCGGATCGGCATAAGGATAGAGCGCGGTTTCACCCAGCACGTCGCACAGGAAACTTTTAAACAGTTCGTCGTTATACAGCTGGCGCAGGGGCGATTCGGCGGCAATCACATCGTCGGTAATACAGCCTTTGGTACTGATCACATCACGATTGCGCGGATGGTCAGCGTCATACGCCTCGTCTTTCTTCATCAGATAGACGTTATGCTTGCTGAGGGTGTGATAGGCCAGATGGCGCTGAGCGTTTCCTTCGGCAATGATGCTTTGCAGCGCGTCGGGTTGTAAAAACTGACGCAGGACCAGCGCGCCATGCTGGTTGAGCTGTTCACGGCATTCACGTCGCCAGTCGGCGTCGGCCAGGGGGTGCAGATCGAAACGAATCAATGCAGACATAGCAACAGTTCTCATTGTGACAGGTGTGTTATCACAGTAACTCACTGATATGTTAGTACGTAACGATATAAATTTAATGCCCCGCTAAGGAAACTTTAATGCCCGCACAGTCACCTCGTTTACCAAAAATCAGCGTTATCCAGTCATTTAAGGTGGCGGCGGAATTGGGTAGTCTGGCAAAGGCCGCCGCGCAACTGGCGCTGACGCCTGCTGCGGTGAGCCAACAGATCCGCCAGCTAGAGGAACAGTTGGGCAGCGCGCTGTTTGTGCGTACGCAAAGTGGCGTGATGCTGACTGAAACCGGTAAAGAGTATCTGCGCTATGTGACGGAAGCCTTTGATATTTTGCATCTTGGGCAGCAAAACCTGCGTCATGTGGCGACGATGCCCAAGCTAACGCTCTATTCACTGCCCGCGCTGGCTTCGAAGTGGTTGCTGCCCAATATTGCGCAGTGGCGCATTCACTGCCCTGATATTGATTTATCGCTGCACGGCACTCATGCGCAGGTGGATTTTAATGCCACCCCAGCAGACTTTGTGATCTGCTTTGGTGAAGATCGCTATCCTCAGCTTGATAAGCAGCGGCTGTTTTTGGATGAAGTGGTGCCGGTGGCGAGTCCCGCGCTGCTCAAGCATTTTCCGCTGGAAAGCGTGTTGCAACAGGCTCCGTTGATTCATCTCGACTGGGGTAATGAAGGGCGCTTTTTGCCCGACTGGCGCAGCTGGTATCAGGCGAAAGGGATGGCGGAACCTGCGCCTCAACCCGCGTTAAGCTTCAATCTCACCTCCCTGGCGATAGATGCTGCGGTGGCAGGGGCGGGTTTGCTGTTAGGGCAGAAAAGACTGATTGCCGCTGAGCTGGCGCGAGGGGATTTGGTTATGGTTGATGCGTTAAGCCTGCCATTAAGTAAACCCTATTTTCTTGCCTGGCCGCAGCGTTCGCGCAGCCAGCCGGGCAGTGAAGCATTAATAAACTGGCTCGGACAGCTGGCAATTTAACAAACTGTTAACTGACTCAGCATTGCACATCGTAGATTGCACTATGCTTATCCGCTTTGTGCGACGGATCGTAGACAGGGAGTTCAGTCAGTGACTTTAGATATGCATTTCTGGCTTACCACGTTGGTCATAGCCATCACCATTTTGCTGTGGGCAAGTGCACGCCTGCCGGAATATCTCACCGCGCTGCTGTTTTTTGCCGCCGCCACGCTGCTTAACATCGCCCCGACCAGCACCATCTTCAGCGGATTTGCCTCTTCAGCCTTCTGGCTGGTATTGAGCGGTTTTGTGCTCGGTGCGGCGATCCGCAAAGTCGGGCTTGCACAGCGCTGGGCTAACTATCTGGTGGTGCCACTCAGTCAGAGCTGGCCGCGCATGGTCGTTGGCACCCTGGTGCTGACCTATCTGCTGGCATTGGTGATGCCTTCCAATATGGGGCGCATCGCACTGCTAATGCCTGTTGTGCTGGCGCTAGGTGAGCGGGCCGGAATTAAAGCCGGGAGCCGTGGCAACATTGGTCTGGCGCTGGCGGTGGGTTTTGGCACATTCCAGCTCTCCGCCAGCATCTTACCGGCTAATGTGCCCAATCTGGTGCTCAGCGGCGCTGCTGAAAACGCCTATCAGATCCATCTCCAGTGGCTGCCATGGTGGCTGCTGCATATGCCGGTAGTGGGGATCGGCAAGGGTATGATACTCGCTGCCGCAATTCTGTTCCTGTTTCGCGCGCAACCTCAGCCCGTGCGCCATCGCGATCAACTTGAGCCGCTCACCCGCAGCGAATGGCGGTTGATGGGCCTGTTGGCTATCACTCTGTTGCTGTGGATGACCGATAGCCTGCACGGCTTGCCAGCTGCATGGATTGGTCTGGCGGCGGCGTGTATTTGTCTGCTGCCGCGCGTTGGCTTTCTCTCAAGTGATGATTTCGCCAACGGGGTTAATTTCCGCACCTGTATCTATATCGCCGGTATTCTCGGTGTGGCTACAGTCGTGGTGGATTCGGGGCTGGGTCGTCTCATCGCTGATCTGCTGCTGAGCGTGTTGCCACTGCAGGATCATGCTTCGTTCGGTAATTTCGCGGTGTTAAACGCGCTGGTTTCACTGCTCAACTTTGTGTTGACCGCCAACGGCGTGCCAGCGATGGTGACACCGATTGCGCAAGAGCTGGCAAATGCATCCGGTTATTCACTGATGAGCGTCGTCATGATGCAGGTGTTTGCCTACGCGACCCCGCTTTTACCTTATCAGGCTTCGCCGGTAGTGGTAGCGATGGGGCTGGGTAACGTGCCTGCCAAAGCGGGCCTGCAACTGTGCGTGCTGGTGTTTATCTTCAGCGTGCTGTTGCTGTTACCACTGGATTATCTCTGGTTCAGGCTGCTAGGCTATGCCTGACTTTTCCTCACAGCCTGAGCACGCCGTTATGTCAGCCAATAATGATTGGGTCGATTTTCGTCGCGATGACGAAACCGGTATCGAAAGCGTCAACGCGCATTTTCGCGGACACGCCTACGATCCGCACGATCATGACGAATTATTGGTGGGCGTGACGCAGCAGGGCTTACAACGTTTCAACTGCCATCGTGCATTGCACACCAGCACGCCGGGCCGCGCCATTTTGATTGAGCCGGGCGCGGTGCATGACGGCCACGCGCCTAACGAAGAGGGTTTCACCTACACCATGCTTTATCTTCCGCAGCGTTGGGTGGCTGAGATGATGCAGAGACGCGGTCTGGGCGATGTCTCCAACATCGAAGGGGCTTTTCGCCACACGTTAAATGATGATGCGCTGTTGGCCAGTGCCATCCAGCAGGCGTGGTTTTCAGTGCATCACAGTGAAGGGCGACTGGCGCGCGACCAAAGCCTCGATCATCTGATGACGATGCTCTCCCGCCATCTTGAAACCAAACCCAATGCGCAATCAGGCGCAGCGATGCAACACATGCAGCTATTACGCGACTATCTGCACGATTTTATGGCGCAGGATATAGGGCTGGATGAGCTGTCACGGCTGGCGGGCATCGATCGCTTTAAGCTGACGCGCCAGTTTAAGCAGGCGTTCGGTCAGTCGCCGCATGCTTACCTGGTTCGTTTAAGGTTGCGCAGTGCACGCGCGCTACTGGCGCAGGGCATTGAGCCGGTGCAGGTAGCGGCTCAGGTCGGTTTCGCCGATCAGAGCCATTTAGGGCGTTGGTTCCAACGCGCCTACCGCATGACACCGGCCTCCTATCAACGACAGTGCACAAACGTTCTATATCCCACCCCCGCGACTCTTAGATGATGCTGTTTTAGACCCCATCGGAGAGTAGTGACAGATGTTTGATACCAAAATCGCCCTGATTGTTCGTGATGATTTAGCCACCTGGCAACGCCTGAATGTGGTGGCCTTTCTCGCCACCGGCATTGCTTCTGCCGCGCCTGACATGATGGGCGAAACTTACGTGGATGCGAAGGGGCGTCAATACGGCAATATGGCAGGCCAGCCGATGCTGGTGTTTGCGGGCGATGTCACGGGATTACAACGTGCTCATCGCCAGGGTTTAGAACGGGAGTTGACGGTGATCCCGTACGTGGAGGCAATGTTCGCCACCGGACATGATGCCGCCAACCGCGAGGTATTCATGGCTGAAGATGCCGACAACCTGAACCTGGTCGGCATCGCGATTCGTGGGCCAAAGAAAGCAGTGGATAAGGCGATTAAAGGGCTGTCACTGCACGGATAAACGCGGTCGTCCCTGCGGCGACGCTTTCATTTATCCAGCGATATGCGCAGCTCGATGGCTTCAGCTGCGCGCAGCAACAAGTCTTCCCGGCCACGCAGCGCCAGCAATTCGACGCCAATCGGCAACCCATCTTGACTGAGGCCTGCGGGAATCGAAATGGCTGGCGCACCAGTCACCGCTGAAACCAGCGCATTGCTGCCTTCCTGCATCTCGCCGTGTTTGACTGGCGCACGGCGCACCACCGGGTAGGCCAGCAGGTTAATGTTGTGCTGGTCGAACATCGCCACCAACTGCTGGTAAAGATCATGCTGGCGCTGCTGCACCCGTTCATAACCTTCGCTGGCCGTGCCAGGATGTACCGCGCGGGTCTTAAACACAGTTTCGAGCAGAGGATGATACAGCCCGGATGCAGCGATATCCGGCAGGGTATGGAACTGCGCCTGTGGCTTATCGGCTAAATACTTCGCCAGCGCTTCAGCAAATTCATAGCCGATAATATTGGCCTCTGCCGCCAGCGCCTCCAGTTCAGGCCAACACAGGATGGATGGCGCGAACCCGGCCACGGCAGCCTGCACCGCCTGATTAATCTCATCTTCATCAGCGGCAAGTCCTTCCTGCCAGATGCCGACCCGTAATACTTCTCCATCCGTAGCAAACGTCTTGCCGCTAAGCACTTCGCTGGCGATGCGCAGATCGGCCGCGCTGCGGACCAGCGGGCCGGGGATATCCTGCGTCGGCGACAGCGGCACAATGCCCGATGTGCTAAGTGCACCTCGTGTCATGCGTAAGCCGAACAGGCCATTAAACGCAGCGGGTATACGCACCGAACCTGCTGTGTCACTGCCAATGGCGAGCGGCACATAACCGGCGGCAACGGCAACCGCGGAGCCGCTGCTCGATCCGCCCGGTGAACGTCCTTCCCGCCAGGCATTGTGGGTGAAGCCCGTCAGCGAGGAGGCGCCGGTAATACCCGCCGCCAGTTCATGCATCGCGGTTTTACCGATAATAACCGCGCCCTGGTGGCGCAGTGTGGTGACCAGCGGGGCATCGGTTTGGGCGATGACGTCACGCAACATCACCGAACCCGCGCTGGTGGGCCAGCCTTGTACTTCAATATTGTCTTTAATCAGCACCGGCATGCCGTCCAACTTACCCAACGCCTCACCGCGTTGACGCCGTGTATCACTCCGTTCTGCTGCCGCACGCGCTTCATCCGCAAACAGCCAGGTGATGGCGTTGTAGCGCGGCTGGTCTGCCTCACTTATGCGCTGCAGTGCGAAGTCGGTCAGCTGGCGCGCGGTAACATCACCGCGTTGCAGTGCCAGGGATAAGTCGCTTAGCGACGCGGTGAGATAATCAGCGTATTGCATCCGGTCAATCCTCGATTGGAGTCCATTGCCCATCAGGCGCAACACGGCCCAAAGAGCTGCTGTGAAAATGGGAACTGAACCAGATTGCCTGATGTTGCTGGCACCAGTCTATAACGCGTTGTCGCGATGCCATGGCGAGCGGAAGATCTTCACAGAACAGCGAGTTCCAGTGCGGGTGTTGAAACTGCACAGGATGGTGCATCACATCACCCGGGAAAATCGCATACTCGTCCTGGCTTTCCAGCACAATCGACGCGTGATCGATGCTGTGACCCGGCGTGGAAATATAGCGCAGCACGCCGGCGAACAGCGGGGAGTCCTGTACATCGATGGTCTGCAATTGGCCGCGCTCGATGAGCGGCAGAATACTGTCGCGATACAGTTCCTGGCTGGCGGGATCGTTCTGGCAGTGCTGCAATTCCACCGCCGAGCAGACATAACGCGCGTTGGGGAACAATGGCTGCCATTTACCGTCCACCCAGTGCGTATTCCAGCCAACATGATCGGTATGGATATGCGTCATCAATACCAATGTCACTTCAGCAGGATCCACGCCTGCCCGTGCCAGATTGTCGGCGTAAGGCGTATTCAACTGGTGGAATAACGGTTTGTTATCGCGGTTGCGCCCATTGCCGGTTGCGGTATCAATCAGAATGGTGTGATCAGCGGTGCGCACCACCCAGCTGTGAATCGAGACCTCTGCAGGTTGTTCGGCAAAGGCGTCACTCATTTCGGTGCGATGTGCTTTAAACAGCGCACCAAATGGAAAAGCGGCGCGCTGCTCAGTGATTTTTTCAACCCGGCACTCGCCTACCTGAATGTTCATGCTGTGCTCCACTTGCTAGAGGACGCGTTCAACAGCGTCCGTGACAGTAAGTTGAAAGTCACTATACTGAGGCGCAGAACATTATTTAAATCGATTAAAATCATGAAAAACATCAATGAAAATGATTTCTCGCGTATCGATCTCAATCTGCTGATTGTGTTGATGGTGATGTACGAAGTGCGTAGCGTGACGCAGGCCGCCAATCGCCTTTACCTCGGCCAGCCAGCGGTGAGTGCCGCCCTGAAAAGGCTGCGTGAGATGTTCGATGATGCGCTGTTTATCCGCACTTCATACGGTATGACACCGACGCCGCGTGCCGAGCAATTAGTGCAGCAGTTCGCACCGCTGATGCAGGGGCTGCATCGGGTGATTTTCACCCCCGAAACATTTGATCCACAGCGTGATACTCGCCGTTTTCGCATTGGCATGAGCGACTGGCTGGAGCAGTGGCTGATGGCTGATTTGTTATCAGAACTGGCCAGCTATGCACCGGACATCGACATCCATGTGGTGGCAGCCGATCCCTGGCAGGCGATTCCGTTGATGGAGCAGCAGCAGGCGGATGTGGTGATCACCGTTGGGAATGAAGTTAGTCGTGACTTAACCCGCGAGAAAATCGGCCCGGCGGGTTTTCGCACCGTGTGGAGCCGCCAGCAAATTGCACTGGAACGCCTTACACTGGCTCAGTTTGTCGGTCATCAGCATGCGCTGGTGTCTTATCGCGGCGCCAGCGAAAGTGCCCTTGACCATGCTCTGCAGCGCCTGGGTAAATCCAGACGTGTACGCTATGTCACGCCGCACTTTTCCAGCTTACCGCTGCTACTCCAGCAGTTGCCGCTGTTCGCCACGGTGCCGCAAGGGCTGGCTCCTGCATGGTGCCAACGCTATGGCTTGAATGCTGCGCCGGTGCCGGTTGAGATGCCGGACTACGAACTGTCTTTGCTATGGCATAACGCCCAGCAAGACGATCCGGCAAACCGCTGGCTGCGGGAGACTTTGTGCAGTCTGCTGCAGAGGAAGATTTAGTCTGGCGTTCAGAATTCAGAATTCAGAATTCAGAATTCAGGCTTTAGGCTTCATGCTCAGACTTCAGGCTCAGGCTCAGGCTCAGGCTCAGGCTCAGGCTCAGGCTCAGGCTCAGGCTTCAGGCTTCAGGCTTCAGGCTTCAGGCTTCAGGCTTCAGACTCCGGGCTGCAGCGTCCGGCGCATCCCTTTGACTTCACCACGGCACGACGCGGCCGAGGTAATCGAGATAATGCAGCCCGGTGCGGCCCGCATACGCCTCCATGGTGTTAAGCAGATTGGGGATACTTTCATCGATGGTGAGGCGAGCTTCCGGCCCGCCCATATCGGTCTGCACCCAGCCCGGCGCCATTAACAGCAAGGTACGCGCATCCTGGTGGCGTGCGGCAAAGCTGCGCATAAACATATTCAGCGCTGCTTTACTCCCGCGATACACCTCGTAATTGCCATTGGTATTGTTGGTGAGACTGCCCTGACCGGAAGACATCACTGCAATCGTGCCGCTGGCGCTTACCCGATCTTTAAAGGTTTCGATCACGCGCAGTGGGCTGAGCGCATTGGTCACCATGACACGGGTGAACTCCTCGGTTGAAACGTCGGCAATGGTTTCCCGATCGTCATTTTTTACTCCGGCATTGACGAACAGCATGTCAAACTCCGTGTCCGCCAGACGTTGATGCAGGGCGCTAACCTGCTCGGGGTCCGTAATATCCACCGTTTCTACCGTCAGCTGTTGCGGATAGCGCGCAGCCAGCTGCGACAGTTTATCGGTAGAATGGGCTCGCCCGGTGGCCACAACCTGATAGCCTCGCTGTAGCATGGTTTCTGCCAGTGCGAATCCCAACCCGCGTGACGCGCCAATCAATAATGTTTTCATCCTGTGTTCCTCAGTTGAGTTGAAGAGAAAAGTCTAGCGCGGAGTGAGGGGAGGCGGAACACGCAGCTTGTGCAGTGATAACCTGCACTAAACGCCTTGTTATGTCGCCCGACATCCAGCAGGATAATGACCATGAACACCACCGATCTGAATTTACTCACGGCGCTCGACGCGCTGCTCACTACCGGCAGCGTGGTGGGTGCCGCTCGCAAACTCAACCTGAGCGAATCGGCGATGAGCCGCACGCTGGGCCGTCTGCGAAATGTGACTGGCGATGCGTTATTGGTGCGGGCTGGTCGGCAGATGGTGCTGACCCCTTATGCGGAAGCGATGCGTGAACGGACGCACCGCACGCTGCAAGAAGCGCACGCGGTGCTCAGCCCTGATGCGGAAATCCTCGATTTGGCTCAGCTGGATCGCTGTTTTACATTGCGCACCAACGAAGGCTTTGTCGAAGCGTTTGGCAGTGCGCTGATTGCTGCGGTGACCGCGCAGGCACCGAAGGTCGAGTTGGTCTTTGTGGCAAAGCCGGAGAAAAGTGATCGTGAATTGCGTGATGGCAGCATTGATATAGAGATTGGTGTGCTCGGCAATATGGGGCCTGAAATCCGCTTGCAGGCGCTGTTTCGCGATCGTTTTGTCGGCGTGGTGCGCGCGGACCATCCTTTGACACAACAGATGGACATCACCCAATTGGCCCGATTTGGCCATATTGTGGCATCTCGTCGCGCAGAACGGGGTGGACCGATCCATGACGCCATTGAGCAAGCCGGATTGCAGCGCAAGGTTGTTGCTGTTGTGCCGGCTTTCTCTGCCGCTGTGGCGCTGGTGGTCGATTCGGATTGGCTGGCGCTGGTGCCCCGTTCGCTGGTTGCACATCACCCATTGATCGCTCACAGCCAGGCGTTAGCGATGGTTGAGTTGCCCTTTGCCACGCCGGAAATGACCGTGTCACAAATGTGGCACCCTCGACTGGAGAATGATGCCGCGCATCGCTGGTTGCGCGGCGTGGTGAAACAGGTTTGCGTTATGGCGCGTAACTGATCGGCGTAATGGCGGTAGGATCAAGTTGCTGACCGAATTTCGCTAACGTGGATGCCATTGGACAAAGCGTACCCACCTCGGTGACCCGACAGTCAGGCGTTCGCCACTCTTCACGCAACAGCGGATGCGCTTGATCGACAGACTGCAGACGACGCAGGTCATCGAGGCTTTGTGCCTGGAAGTAAACATGCAGCCATCGCTCGCCACTCTGCTTATCGCGCCAGCGTTCAAACACCAGGCTACTGCCGGGCGGAATATTCCCGCGCGTGTAACCCGGCAAAGTCCAGGTGAAGCCCATCAACGTGCGCACCATCGCGATGTTAGTGTCATGTGCGACAAACAGCAGCCAGCGGGCATCCGGCACGGCATCTGAAACAGGGCTGACACCCTGCTCAACACTCTGAATCATCTCATTCAGCAGAATGGATCCACGCTTTTTCGCGGTATACAGTACGTCGTTGCTGAGATCGTAATTGGCGGTTAACAACGGTAATACAGCGGTTATCTGTGTGGAGTGGGTGATATTGCCCCAGGCCAGTTGATCTGCCGGCAGGTTCTCACTCCAGCCCAGACGCAACGTCTCCACCATGCTGGCAAGAACACTCAATCCCTGCACATAGGTCTTGCCGCTCTTGCTCTGCTTGATCTGCCACGGTTTGTCAAAGACCGAGCAATCGCTGCCTGGCTGACAGACAGCACTTTTTAATGCCTGAACGGCAGGTTGTAGCGCCTGCTGACGAGCCACCAGATTCCCCGTCGTAGCGGTCACGGCGGCAAGTTGTTGTGCGGGATCGGTATTGGTGGCCGGGAACGCTTCGGTCTGGAACAAGGGATCATCCTCACCCGCCACGTGATGCACCGTAACGCCACAGCCTGGAAATGCACCATCCACCAGTGCCTGGGCAGTGGCGCGGGTACGCTGCAATGGGCTGGCGCGAACATACACCTCCTGCGCCTGTGGACAGCCTGAGGCCAGCAATCCAAGTTGGCGATAATGGTCGCCTTCCCAGTGGCCCTTGTTCACCACGGCGGCATAGCCGTGCCCGGTCAACTCGCCATCGTGTGTGGTCCAGATTGTCCACGGGCGCTGGGTTGCCGCTTCAATCTCTTTGCGGTTGCCGGGCGTGGGCGGGCGAATACCATGTCGGCTCAGTTCCACTACCTTTTCCAGCTGATACTGAGCTTCCGCATGTGCCGGTGAGGCGCTCATCCACAACGTACCGGCAATCAACAGGCCTGCGTTAATTTGATTTCTACATGCGTTCATGCCCAAGTACCCTCTGGATATCGAACCTTACCCGAGAGGGAAGAGGTCGTAGAATTTTAGTCCTTATAGGAAAACCAAATTCCTTAAAAAACGGGATGATGAGTTTAAATTCGAATTGCGGGCATGCCTATAGGTTTAATCTAATAGGTAATCAGGCGGGTTTTCATGCAGTTATTTCGGTTACATATAGTTTTTCTTTCAGTTATTAATGCCGGGTATGGATGAAACTCCTATTATCGGCACCATTCACTTATATTTTATTGATTTAATTAACATTAAATTCATTTAGAGTGAAATCGCGTAGCCTCTACTACATAGAGGTCATACAGCCGATGGCTCAACGTGATAATCTGTATCGCCGTAGCAGCGGTATTTATGTTGTCCGTATTGCAGTTCCCGCCCGATACCGTCTCTACACGGGACAGCGTGAGATTCACGCTTCAACAGAAACAAACGACATCAGAAAAGCGCGAGCGATTGCCGTAGTCCTATTGGCTGTCTGGCAGCGATGTTTGGGTGAGTATCAAAAATTGGATAGAGAAAAGTTGGTAAGCAGTGCACCTGCTTTGGCTGGAGAAGGAATGATCAGCCTCTCTGAATTTTGTGGTTTAACGAGCGCTTCCCTGCAACAAGTGGCGCAGCGACTACTTGATACGAATATCCCGCTTTTTTGGCTTGCTGATAGGCGTCCTGCCTACTATGTAGAAGATCTTTCACTCGTTGATAAGGATGATCCTGAGGCTTCTGGATTTATCGTCGATAGTGCCATTAACATCGGGATCAGAGGTTCTCTGAGCGGTTATGTTCAGTCCTTGGTTTCATCACGTATATTACGTCAGATGGTCGCTGGCGAGCCGCTGGAAGCAGAAACCGTGTTTAAATCCTCAGAGGCTTCATCCAAAGCTGCATGGTTCGTTGACTTTCCCGGTGTCGAAGTCTCGCCTGGTTCACTAATGATTCATCGTGTGCAAGCCGAGCGCTTACGATTTTTTTGGCTGTCATATAGCCCCTCACTATCTCCTGCAACTACTGAGAAGCCAAAAGCAATATCCACTGCAATATTGTCCCCATCATTGCCGGAGAATGAGTATGTAAATCGTAAATACTACCCAGTGAAAATAAGCGAGTTATGTGAAAAATATATTCGCTACAAGCGCGGGGGGAAATTCACGGAAAAGGCAGAGAATCGAGTCCGGGAAGGTTTTAGCCTACTGGTTGAAGTCATGGGTGATCCAAAGCTTGTAAAAGTAGATCGTGACTATCTCCGTGAGTATGAGAGCTTGCTAAGGTCGATACCTGCACGGCGTGATTTAGCTAAAATCCGATACAGAATCAATGACATTCATGAGTTGATGGTTAAAGCAAGAGAGAATGGCGACCCTCTAATGAGCGATAACACCGTTCGTAAATATATGCGGGTTATCTTCGAAGCTTTCAGGTGGGCAGATGGAGAAGGTATTTTTATTAAGTCTCCTGCGAATCAATTCTTCGCACCTGTAGAAAATGAAAAGGTGGATCAGGACTTCAAAGCTGATTTCACTGATGAGGATTTGCACGCTATTTTTAACCGCCCTTGGTTTAAACGTGGAACTGTGGATAGAAATAGCGGGGGACGCTTCCATCATTACCGTGCATTTCATTACTGGTTGCCACTCATCGGATTCTTTACCGGAGCAAGGATTAATGAGTTATGCCAGCTTCATCTGGATGATATTAAGCAGGATGCGGCCGGATTTTATTTCTTTGAAATCAGCAACGAGCGTGTTGATCAGTCACTGAAAACGATTAATTCACGAAGAAAAATACCGTTGCATCCGACATTGATCAAACTTGGATTAATCCGCTATTGCGAAGCATTGAAGAAAGCAGGTCATGCGCGTTTATTTCCTGAGCTTCCTTACCACTTTGTAAAAGGATACGGAGATAAGGCTTCGGACTGGTTTAACCGTTCGTTGCTGAAAGTGCACTTAGGATTTGAAAAGGGTAGTAAGAAATCTTTCCATTCATTCCGTCACACGTTTTCAACCAGGCTCAAACAAGCAGGAATCGACAGCGAGACGCGTGCGCAGATTGTTGGACATATCCGCAGTTCTGGCGAGACAGAGAACCGATATATCAAAGATCATCCACCAGCGGCTCTTTATACTGTGCTTGAGAGCGTTACGTTAGAGCTACCGGAAGTTGCTCCATTTGTTTGCGAAGATGGTGTGGTTGCTGTAGCTGATGCGCTACGGATTAAACAGAGCAACAAAAGCGTATAGAAAAACATAAGGTTGTTGTGATGACTAAGGTTTGGGCATCAAATGTTACAACATGATTGAACATGGCGAGTGTAGTAAGACTTAGTTTTTGCACTATGTTATTTACATCGAATACTAAGATCTAAGGAATTGCAAACTTTTTGTCATACTCACATGCACCATCCGATGAGTGTTAATTTTTAAAATTACAAAGGAGCAGACGATGCGTGAAGCAAAAATATTAGACATTCTGATAAACAGAATTGCTCGTAATCACTTTAAGAGACAGGCACATCGAACTACAAATTCGCACGAGTTACACCAGTTCGCATCTCTTTTTGATTCAGACTACCTAAAAAATCTGGCTCAGTTATTTATTATGGCAGATAAAAATTCAACTGGTGGCCTGCATTCTCATTATTATATTGTTGAGGCCGGCTGGATTGATAAGAAACCACTGGTTGCATTTCCTCCAGCGCTAAATTTACCAAAAGTAGAACTCGGTGACGCCTTACTTATCTACAGCAATCAAATCATTGATAAGGAGAGAAAATTTATAAGTGTGGGTGAAGAACGTGCTGTAATTATTCAAGCTAAAATCACTGGAAATAAATTGCGTCTTCCCAAAGTAACTGTAACCTCTGGAGAATCTTCAAAAAAGGAGTTTGAACTTTATAGTAAATGGCCTTCTTTTATGCTTAAGAATAAGAGTTGTTACACTTCTTTGTTTAATCTTCCTCACCCCCTGAGTCAAAGTAAGCCATATCCCTATGCATTTTATCTGGCAGCAAGAAAATCTTACTCTAAGAATCCAGACTGGCGATGTCATTGGATGGGGGCTCCATCAAAAAAGACAGAAAGGTGTAACATATCTGCTGGTGATATATTGCTTGGTTTGAAAACTGGGTTGCCAGTAAGTAGCTACCAAGTAGGAGCAGATTTAAAGTCAAACCCGGAGTGGGCCAGACTTGTAAGAGCTGTGTTAATGTATGTATCTTCTAGTTGGACTAATAAAGGATGGTGTGGTGTTATTATGCCAACGAGAATAAAAGGAAGCCAGTTAAATCCTCTTAACTTATATGTTCCTAAAAAATACCCTAGGTCAAATATGTTTTATATGGGTTTTAATTCATCATTAATTAATTTATTGCCTGATGTGCCGGTATCATGGGGGAGTTTATCTAACTCAATTAAAAATGGTACTTCCGACAGTGAATTTTCAGGCAAGTTAATGATTTTGAGAGTGACTCGAATTAGTTCAGAGTTCCCATTTGAAACAAAAGATGTCGAACAAGAATTATAAGGTATTTAAGGATGTCTAAACATACTGAAGTCTTTATTCTATGTTTATAATCTTCAGTAAGTTATTTGATAAATAATAAAATTAGTGCTTTAATTTTTTTGAAAAATTGAGCCCCATAATAAGGGGCTCATCTAAGTTATGCCCTTCTGGCCTCTACTCCTTTTTTCCTGCCCTCTATCAATACTCTCCACGATTCTAATATTTCGATGTCTTTGATTAATTCGTCAGGATGAGGAGTGGGAACCATTGCGATTGCAGCACCATCGTGTGCAAATTTCGAACATCTGGTCATATTAGATTCTACCAATCGGTAATCTTCATCTTCGACAATCACATATCTCAGTTTTTGTGTGGAAATTCCTTCGGAAAATCTGTTCACTACACCTTGAAAAAGAATTTCTTCGACACTTCTTTCCCAAGCCATTCTTAAATGGTAATAGGTATCTTGTGTGAGTTTTTTGGTTAAATCCTCGTCTCCACCTTTATGATGTCTTACTACTTCGCTATGCATACCCCTCAATGCTTTAACTCTCTTTGAGGTGCTTAGTGCATCAAATGGTAATCTATCTGTGTGAACACCAAAACCTTGAGATGTTTTTCTGATGCATTGTGTAAGGTTTACAACATCATTCTCTTGAGATTCTTGCTGAAGAATGCATAAAAAATAAATGTCATGTGTGAAAACTATTAACTGCCTTTTCTTAGACTCTTCTACTAGCCGTCTTGCTACATGCCAGCGACGGCGATGATCTAGAGATGATACCGGATCATCAAAGATTAATCCGGACATTGTTTTAGATAAGTTAACTTCAGTCAGGAATGAAGCAATTGCTATTGCTCTTTGTTCACCTTCGCTAAGGATCTCCGATGGTCTTGCACCATTAGATTTTTCCATTACTAATTTAAATTGAGTTTTGCCTCCAGGAGAAGAGTTTTGCATTGTGACTCTTAGCTCATGAACATTTAGAGCTTCAAACTCTTTGTTAAGCATTTCAATAACTTCAGGTGTCGCTATTGATCTCGCCAATTCAGTGGACTTTCGTGATATAGCCGTTGTCCCACAACTGGCAGAACATTGATTTAGTTTATTGCAAAGGTCTAATTTTAAGATACAATCGATAACAATATCTTTAAACTCTTTTAGCTTAGAACGTGACATCAACTCATTATGCTCATTAACCATAGCCTGTTTAGCTTCTGCATTAAAAGTTGCCTCTAAAGCCTTTGCATCAGATTCAAGTTTTATAACTGCTTCATTAATGATTAAATTAGGTGTATCAAGTAACTTACTTACGTCTTCCCAAGGAAGTTTTTCACTTGCGGCTAAGATAATATCACCTTGACGCTTTTTTAAATTTTGTTCAAACACCAAGCATAAATCTAATAATTGAGGTGAGTAGTCTGATAACTCATTATTTAATGCTTCATCAATATTTAGACTCAAGTTTAACTTCTCTATCTCCTTATAAGCATTTCCAGCATTAGTTCTTGTCGTTACGGCCAACTTCTCCGCTTCTTTCTGTATGAATTCATCGAAAGAAATTAATCGTTTCACTCCTTGTTCGCCTAACTCATTTTGACAAAGAGGACATTTGTCATTTTCTTCTAACTTTGGGAAGTGTTTTTCAGGGTAGTTTTCTTTTGAAAATACACGTGCTGCCTCAAAGAGTATTTTCCATGGTTCACTGCCTGTTCCTAAAATTTGCCCAGGGGTTTCTTTGAAAGCTTTAGCCGCAATTTCAGCCGCTTTTCTTGCAGATTTATACTTAACTATTAATTCCTTTAAATTATCTTCCTTATTTGATGATATTGAAGTTGAAGCCTCAGTTATTCTTTTGTGAAGCCCTCTAAAGCGTAGTGCTTTTTGCCTTAATATCTGGGCTTTTTGCTTAGGGTCAGATTCTGCTAATGTTCTTGTTAGTGTATCTAAACGGGTAATTTCATCCTCTTTAAGTGAGGCAAGTTGTTCAACTTTTTGTATTGATGTCTGATGAGATAAATTAGCAAGAAGAACACCAGTTTGGGTCTTTGTTTTTGATAGCTCACTAAAAATATCTAGATTTGGTTTATTCGTTTTCGTGTCATGCTCAATCTTTAACTTTAATTTATTACACACGTTAACTAATTCAGTTAAAATGTCCAGACCATAAGGTACATAAGCAAAGTCGCCTTGGTTATCTATATAGGCTCTTGCGCAAAATGAGTCGAAAGTAGATATATTGGAAAGCTCTTCAGGAGGAGGGGTACCATCTTGCCAGTTGAGTGTTATTTCTTCTCCGTCTTTAATAATTTCGAATTCTGCCCTAGCCGGACCAGTTTGTTCTGGGGGGCGGTTAGCATTAGGAAGGATTGGTTCTCGCTGATCTCGAGCTCTACAAACTTTTTTTAGTAATCTTGAGTAACCAGATTTACCCGCACCATTCTCACCATAGATTATGGTGAGTCCGGTAGGAGATATAGGCAATTCTTCTTTCTCAGCTAATGCATTTATATTTTCTAGGTTTTTTATCGATTTTATCTGAATTAGTGAAGATATATTCTCTATTGCAGCTATTTGATCTTCAGTAAATGTTAATGCTTGTATTTCCTGTTGTTCAGGAATTCCATGATGAAGTTTAAGAAGAAGGTATATGTCATCCAAATCCTTATCTTCAAGTTGCCTTGAGTCGTAGATTCGATTTATAGCATGTTGTTGCCAGAGTGGTAGTTTGGTGGACCAGCTTTGAATTTCCTGAAGTATTGACATGCAAAACCTCCATCTGCATGAAAGTAGAAAATGTTCTTGTTATCTATACCACCTTAGCCATGGCAATGCAGCGACAAATCCATCCTTATTTTTGGTGTGAAAGATAAACCACGCCAGTAAACGACCGTTTCCCGGCACCTTCCAATCGCGTGCTTTCAGACTGTTGGAAAATTAGCCTTGGCTTTTCTGGCAGGCCATCCTATTTTCATCACCGTTTTCTGGCAGGGGCCGGATGAGGAGATGACTATGGCGATTTTTGGCTACGGGCGTGTTTCGACATCGCAACAGGATACTGAGAACCAACGGCTGGAACTTGGGCAGGCTGGGTGGCAAATTGATTACTGGTTCGCTGATGTTGTTAGCGGGAAGGTTCCGGCAATGCAACGTAAAGCGTTTTCTGAAATGCTCAATAAAATCCGTGATGGTGAAACGTTGGTGGTAGCGAAACTCGATCGTCTGGGGCGTGATGCGATTGACGTCCTGCAAACGATAAAGGCGCTGGCTGAGCGTAATATCAAAGTCATTGTCCACCAGCTTGGCACAACTGATCTCACCTCTGCTGCCGGTAAGCTTCTGTTGTCGATGCTGGCAGCAGTTGCGGAGATGGAGCGTGACTTGCTAATTGAACGAACTCAGGCGGGGGTGTCACGAGCAAAAGCCGAAGGCAAGAAGTTGGGAAGACCGTCTAAAATCGCGCCAGAAGCCCGTCGCGAAATTTTAGAGAAAAAGTATAGCGGAACCAGTGTCAGTGCGTTAGCACGAGAATATGGCGTTTCTAGAGCGACTATAGCGTCTATCATGCCTTTAAACGAGAGCAGAGTGTCACAGAATGAGAAGGATGAGATTGATGTCATTTATAAGGTGTTGTAGATTTTCTGAGTAGCTCATGATCGTCATAATGAGATAAGAGCGTAGTAATCATTATAGGGGGTGTAAATGTCGCTTGTTCTTCCTGTGAGATTAGATAGCGAAATATTAATTTCGAACGGAAATGATTCTTTTTCGATAACTCAATTAACAGATTTTTATCTAACTGGTAATTATAGTTTTTTTGATTTGTCTGGGATGCCAACAAAGGTGAATGGTTATGACTCTTCAAATGAAAATGAAGGTAGAGGACTGAGGGTAACCAATCTATGTGGGATTCTAAATGGAGAATTTCTTAAGCTATGTCCAAAATGTGGTCAGGCCAAGAATTTTTATCATTATGGAGCGTCATATAGAACGACTAATGAGAAAAGAGACCAAAGTGAATGTGAGGTTTGTAGAGGTAATTATTAAAAAATTAAATGTTGCTAGGTGGTTTTTATGACAAGAGTAACTTCTGAATCCCACATTGGCGAGCTAGGTTCAGCTTTTTTACAATATCTATGTAGCAAACAAGAAGTAATTTACCGTCCAGTTAGGATTTTTGATGTTGGTATAGATGCATTTATTGAGCCTCAAGTGGGCAATATTGCTACAGGAGCAATGATAGGAGTTCAAATAAAAACAGGGAAAAGTTTTAAAACGAGTTCAGGTCGTTATTCTTTCAAAAGTGATAAAGCTCATTTTGAATATTGGTCTAGATGCACTTTACCTATAATAGGTGTCGTCTATGATCCTGAGGATGAAAAAGGTGTTTGGGTTAATTTGAGCGATATAGCTAAGGACAGGCTTACCAATAAAGGGCCATGGGTAATTAATCTTTCGGTTCAAGAACACTTATTAGACTCTGACAGCTTGCAAACCCTTATTGATAGCGCTGAATTAACAAGGATTAAGAAGGATTTTATTAAATTTTCTTACCTAACCATGCCTCAATCGAATCAAAAGAAAAAGAAAGATTCATTTCAAAATTTAAGCACCATCTCATCTCATACTGCATGGGATGAACTATTAGATACTTTTCTTTCCCTTCTTTATGATGACAGAATTGTTGCTGATGCTGGTTATAGATTAAGTTTATATTTCCCGAAGGAAAAAAATGATTTTCGCTACCAATATATAATAAAAAGATTGTCTTTGCTTAATGATGTCCAGTTAATCAAAATGATATTTTCAGTGAAGGTTGCATTGGATGATTGTTGTGAGCATGTGGCGGAGCATATATGTAATATAATGAGATACATTCCAGATATATGTTTAAGGTTGGAAAGTATTATCTTCAACAATAATTTGAGTAATGATGTGAATGCTGCTGCTATTCAATTGGTTGAATCTTTATCAGAATATGAACGTCAAGATTTATGGGGCATGATTAGTAATAAAAGGTTGTTGTAACATGTTTTCTATATTTTTGGGGGCCGGTTTTTCTAAATGGGCTTTCGATTTGCCACTGGTAAGTCAGCTTTTTGATTTTAATATTTCTTACCTTACTGCCTCAGAAGAGAAAAAGCTCTATCTAGTTAAGGAGGATTGGTCTGTCTGGATACAAAAAAATCCGGAAGCAACATACGAAAATTTTGTTTATTGGTGTATTAATAAATCTTCTCACCGTAGGAGCAGAGTTGTTTGGTATGTTAATAGAAGGTTAACTGAACCATTCATTACTAGGATTCGTGGTGGATATTCTGCTGCTATGTTCGATGAAAAAATTGTGAAACAAAATGAAAGGATAGTTTTTTTACGAAATTTATTTAATGAGCTAGAGGGGGCTGGTTTAAAAAATATCATTACTTGTAATTATGATAATATTGTCGAGTATATCCTAGGTTGCTCTGGGTTTAATTATGGTGTAAAAAATGAAATTTTAGTGGGAAGAGGAAGAAATCCACAATTTCCTTGGCAAAATGCAGATGTGAGAGTTACTGGTGAGATCCTGCTGGCTAAATTACATGGCTCTTTATCGTGGGATAAATATAATAAATACACCAGCGGCAAACCTGGCAGGACAGGGAAAGCTTTAATTGTTCCCCCTGCTCCTGAAAAAGAACCTCCGCTTGAATTATTAGATGTTTGGTCATTTGCTAGGAATGCCTTAGCCAATAGCAAAGTCTTAATTGTTTTTGGCTTTTCTTTTAATGCGTATGATAATGCTTTGCTGAATCTATTGAGGGAAAGTGGCTCAAATTTGAAAAAGGTAATTTTGATAGATCCCTATCCGAAAGTTGATGAGGCCAAATGTCTTTGGCCTTCGGCATCAATAGAGACTATCAACCCCTTAAATGAGATTGTTTTTCCGGAAAAGTGGTTCGAAATATTATGAGCAGGTTGCTTCATTCATTCAAATGAAGCTGCGATTACTTCCCCGGTATTGGCGTTGAAAACACAAAAATACTGAAGCGGTGTTTGCATCCCAAGGCTGTTAATGGCCTTAGCCTGTTGTCCAAATGCTTGAATCGTTTTCTTTTACTCGTCGTGCCATAAGTAAGTTCCGAAAACCGGTTGAGCTTCACTTTCCTGCCACACATGGCGAAACGTCGCTTTATTGTCCATTACCTGCTTGCACTGTCTAACGGGGTTGTGGTGCGCTTTTGCATAGCATTCCGGTGTATTATCTGAGCAAGCAGCACCTTGCTTTTCTGTTGTATGTTCTGCACTCACAGCAGAAAACGCACACACTCCCAGCACCAAAGCGAGAGTTCCCAAAATGCCCCATGATATTGCTCGTTGGCTGCTGATCTGCCGTTTTAATGAAACGTGAGCAACTATGCTGTAACTGGCCCAGCTAAGCACGGATCCCGCTGCCATCGGTAATATAAAGCCTGATTCCGTCATGATTCCCTCATTTGCCAAACAACATCACAGCTTATAGTGAGTGCTGAAGACACTTAACCAGTGATGACCATCATACGGTTTTGATTTTATTTGTTACTATTGGTATTCATTTTAAATCTGTTTGGTGTAATGATACAGGCTTCTTGAGAGGGAGATTGTGCTCACAAATAGAGCTTTTAGATTCAAAATGTCTCATATGGAGCGTGGCCTTACAGTGGTCAAAACTGCACATTCAGTGCATGAATAAGACCTTGAGAATACAGTTTGGCGAGCGGGTAAAAGAACTGCGCATTGCCACCGGAATGAGCCAGGAAGCCTTTGCTGATCGGTGTGGGTTTGCTCGTAGTTATATGAGTCGTATTGAACGTGGTGGCTCCAACGCGTCTCTAGATGCGATCGAGGTGCTGGCTAACGCTCTGAGTGTTGAGCCATGGCAGTTATTAGCGTCTGACTCATCTAAAGATGACGACCCGGAACTGTTGGTTCCATACGCGGCCGATGGCTCGTGCTTTAATCCTGGACTTGCGAGTAGTCGCGATGGTTCGTTTGGCGTAGGTGATAAAGCGGCTCAGAAGCGTTTTGGCACGTTTTCCGAAGCACTTGAGTATCTACGTAGCATGGAGACCGCAAAGTGGCGTAGGCCTAATGCCAGTGGCAATTGGGGCATTGTGTCAGCGGTGCGATGGGACAAACTGAGAAGGTAGAGCAAGTATAAGTTTAAGAATTCTGATTCTGTATGGATGAACAGTATTTATTGGGTGCTAATATTTTACCGTTTCATCAGCCTTTTGTTTCAATAAGAGTGAATGAAACACCAAAATTCAGGTGCATTACGTAGGCGTTACGGTGGCGTTTTTTTTCAAGGCTAAGTCAAACTAAGTGTAATAAAAGTCATATATAACATAAGCTTGATGGGGTAGCCTTGAAAGTGACTGATATTCATTTGTCCTTTCGGAATTTGAACGCAGTTGCATTTCCGGTTTGAGTGAGTAACGGCAGTATTTAACCTTAGGAAAAATCATTGAACGAATCCGCTCCACTCTTAAAACCGCGCCACACACTACAAGTTGTGCGTATTCCTTCTTCAAAAGTTCAGAATTTGGGTTTTACTTCATTTTATAGCTGGCTCAATAGATTAGGGTATGACACGACCAATCATAGTAATCAGCGAGCTGATTGGGCGAGAGATGGTGGCTGGCACTTGAAGGCATGTAAGAATAAGGTCAGTAACCAAGAAGATTTCTGGTTAATTTCATTTGATGGAAAAGGCGGTGTTTTACTTTCTGAAAAGTCCCAACAAGACTACCGAAGTGCTTATTGTCGCTTGATTAAAGAGGGCTATCAGCCCGCACGAATCGAAGCAATGACGAGAGGAGAGCTTTACTCGACTTACAACGAGGTTAGAGGATCAGCACGAAGCCACCTTCACTTAAAACCGAGTCAGGTTGATCAAGCTGATTTCGAGCTACATCCCGATCAGATACGGGATATGGTGAATAGCTCAATGATTAAGACCTATAACACATGTAGTCGCTTCGGTCAGGCTCGCTTCCGTAACGCAGTATTGCTGAATTCCTTGAATGTGTGTGCTGTAACTGGTGTTGAGTATCGTGCCGCATTGGATGCTGCGCATATACACCCACATAGTAATGGAGGTGTGATGAAGGTAGCGAATGGGATTGCTCTTCGAAAAGACCTTCATGCTGTTTTTGATCGCGGTGATATGGCAGTCAACCCGGAAACCCTCATGATTCATTTTAGTGAGCGAGCAATTGATAGCTACATCGATTTTGAAGGACACGTAATTCAAACAGTGCTGTCACTTGATAAAATTGCCTTGGTCGCTCGCTGGGAAGAGTTCTGTTCTCGTGTAAAGTAAAATCTAAATGTCATCAGGAGAGAGCTGTAAAAGAGTTTAAGGTCTTTCGGAGTAAGACTACTTCATCATGTAGCATCTACTACAAGTGCGTCCTACAATCGAACCCCACAAACTCATGTGGTTACGCGAGTTTCGGTAATGCGAAGGTCGTAGGTTCGACTCCTGAGACTATCCCTCCCATGCTGATGTCAGATAAGAATTCACCGTCGTTTAAATAAAAACACTTTCGATTTGTCATTTAAAATTATTGTCATGGAATAGGGACATATTGCTTTGAGAGCGTTTCGACACATCAGTATTCACTGCTAATTTTTGGCCTTTATTGCTATTGCGCAGATGGAGCAGCACTTGCCGCTGGCTTCTGCCGTGGCGATTGATTTTAAACCTCAGGGATTAGCCCTGATTGCCGGATAATTTAAGGACAGATAATGAGTGACACCGTAAATGAAGCACTGCTGGCACGTTTGATTTTGGCAGAGAAAGTGGCACGCGCAGGGGGCGAGAAGGCGCTGGAGTATTTCCATCATCGCGACACGCTGGTGGTCGAGACCAAGTATGATCTGCAGGATGTGGTGTCGCGCGCTGACCGCGAAGTCGAGCAGATGATCGATCAGCAGATTCGCGCCCAGTTTGCCGACGACGGTTTCCTGGGTGAAGAGTACGGATTGCAGGAAGGCACATCGGGATACACCTGGGTAGTCGATCCGATTGATGGCACCAGCCCGTTTTTGAACGGCATGCCAAATTGGTGCGTCTCCGTCGCGGTACTGCATGACGGCGTGCCGGTGATTGGGGTGATCTATGCGCCCACCTATCAGGAGTGCTATGTAGCGGCACTGGGGCAAGGTGCGACCCTTAATGGGCGTCGTTTGCAGGTTGATCCAACTCGTACGCTGCAAAACCATGTCACAGGATTTGGCGCTAACAGCCACGTTAGCCCCGCTGAAGTGGGCAAAATTCTGGCCTCATTGCTGGAGGCCGGGGGCAACTTTATCCGTATCGGCTCTGGTGCCTTGATGCTGGCATGGGTAGCCGCTGGCCGCGTAGTGGGCTATTACGAACCTTATATGCACGCATGGGATTGTCTGGCGGGCTACTGCCTGGTGAAAGAGGCGGGCGGCTGGTATCACCCGTTCAATACCGAAGGCGAACGTTTGCTGAAGGGCGCTCAGGTGCTGGCGGTGGCGCCTGGCGCGGAAGCAGATTTGAAACGGATTGCGGGAATTTAATTGATGCCATCACTTGCCGATGGCCCTCGTAGCATCAGAGGTGCTGTCGGCGAGCTTTGGAAAATCTGCACTGAGGCTGACCAGCCCTCGACAACCTAACAGCATTGCAATTCAACCCTGGCGATGCTGTTATAACCCATCGCCATATTTACCGGGTAATCGCGTGTCGCTCTCCTCATCAGAATGGTTTAGCCGCAATGGCATTGAATGTTCGCGCGTGAACGCCACTGGCAGCCGCTTTCCACGTCATCTGCATGATGAATATGTAATTTGCGCTAACCTCAACGGGCGCGAAGAGATTTGGCTCGATGGCAAAGTCTCTGACGTGTTTGCCGGGCAGGTGACGATTTATAATCCCAGCGCGATTCAGTCCTCCTTATTCAGCAATGATCCGGTGAGTTTTATTAGCATCCACTTGCCGCAGGTGATTTTATCCGAAATGTTTGGCACTACCGCTGCGCCAGCTTTGCGCGAAGGGGTGTTCCATGACGCGCGGTTGTTTCAGGCGATCACTGAATTTGACCAGGCCGCGCGCGCAGGAGATGAGTTACTGCTGGAACAACAGCTGCTGTGGCTGTGTGGTGAACTGCTCGACGATAAAGAGAGTGCCGAGCAGGGGGAAGTGCAGATTATCGAACAGGTGAAGCAGTTTCTTGGTGAACACTTGCACGAGAAACCGCAACTGGATGCGCTGGCGCAACGTGCCGGGCTGAGTAAATATCATCTGGTGCGTCGTTTCACCCAGCTCACCGGGTTGCCACCGTTGCAATACCATATGCAATTGCGGCTACAGCAGGCGCGGGAACTGTTGCGCCGTCGGGTACATCCGCAGGAAGCCGCGCTGCAACTGGGTTTTTACGATCAAAGCCACTTCATTAACGCCTTTCGCAAAGTGATGGGCACCACACCACACCATTACGCCCAGCAAATTGCCTCAGCCCAATACAAACTCCCGATAGCCTGACACCATCACATAGGCGGCGAAGTAGCAGAAGATCAGCGCCGAGGCGAGATAGGAGTATTTTAACAGGCGCTGCCCCAACAGCTTACCGCCCATGCTGCCCACCAGGCATAACACACAGGTCCAGACCACTCCCGCGATAAAGAACCCACCGAGGAAAGAGGAGGTGGCATTTACGCTGCCGTGCCCCATGCGAGCAATCAGTGCACCGCCCACGCTGGCAAACCACAAAATCGCCGTGGGAGATGACATCGCCAGCACCACGCCACGGCTGAACTCGCGCAGTAACGAACGATAAGGCTGTTGCTCCGCTGGGGGTAACGTCGCGTCTTTACGCAGTGCAGCGATCAACATTTTACCTGCGAACCACAGTAGTAATAATCCACCGCCAATCCACAACACCCAGCGTACCGCCGTAAACTGTAACACCACCGCCATGCCTGCCAGCGCCAGCAGCGCATAAATCAGGTCGCCAATGCAGGTGCCAATCCCTAACCAAAAGCCGTGAAAATAGCCGCGCTGCATCGCGAGGGTAATCATGGCGATATTGGCCAGCCCAATATCAAGACACAGCGATAAACTCAGCAGAAAACCATTTGAAAACTGCAGCATAGCAACAAACCTGTCCTTATTTTTTCTGTGAGCGGCATTAAACCACGGCACGAATCACACTGTATTGGAAAGAATTGCGCCACAGCGCCCGGAGCACCACGGCATGCGCTTCAGGATGAATCGTCTCTGCGTCTGGTTTTCTCGCCGTCGCAATTATGTTTATATGCATCCATCTGCCATCAACGACCAAACGCCATGAATCTTCGGGAAAAAATTGTCGGCCAGTTCAGTGAGCTGTCACCAGAACTGCAGCGCGCGGCTGAGTTCTCTCTGCAAAATGCCAATCAGCTGGTGGTGCAATCGATGCGCGCGTTTGCCGTTGAAGCCGGTGTCAAACCCGCCACACTGCTGCGACTGGCGCAGCGTTTGGGCTACAACGGCTGGGGCGAACTGAAAGATGCCTTTATTGATGACATTGGCTTGCGTAATGATACATACGTATCCAAGGCCGAGAAACTGATCGCCAAAGGGACACAGCCGCAGCTGTATGATGAGGTGTTTAGCGCGCATCAGGCCAATCTGGCCTTTACGCAAAACGAAAATCAGCAGGAAATGGAACATGCGGTGACCTTGCTCGATGCGGCTGATAACGTCTATATCTGCGGCTTTCGCGCCAGTTTTCCCATTGCCTGGTCGCTGTTTTATGTTTACCGACTCTTCAACCGTCAGGTCTCGTTGATTGATGGCCTGGCCAGTAATATCGAAGTGTTTACCCGTGAACTCACCGCGCAGGATTGTGTGCTGCTGACCAGCTTTGCGCCTTATTCCCGTGAGTCACTGGATGTGCTGCACGCCGCGCAGCAGGCAGGGGCAAAGATTATCGCGATTACCGATTCACCGGTTTCCCCGCTGGCGCAAGCCGCCGACTGCACCCTGTTATTCTCTATCGACAGCCCGTCCTTCTTCCCCTCTGTGGTCTCTGGCATGGGGCTGGCCGAGTGTTTGCTGGCAATGCTGGTGGCACGCCATGGCCGTGAGGCCGTGAGTAAAATCGAAAATGCTGAACGCTATCTGATTGAATCAGGTGCTTATGTGGTGTCTGGCAAATCCTGAGAAATGATTCGTTTGTATCCGTCATAAGAAAATAGAATGCATGTGAATCATTATTGCATTGACGTGATCCAAATGAATCCTGCAAGATGCGCTTAATCACCGCAGCGTATTCAGGAGCAGGACCCAGTATGAGCCACATTATTCACCGCAGTTTGCGCAGCACGCCCGCCGTGGCTGCTCGCGCCGAAGGGGCGTACATCTTCGATAAACAAGGAAAGCAATATCTCGACGCCTGCGGTGGCGCCGCTGTTTCCTGTTTAGGGCATGCGCATCCCGATGTGTTGGCCGCCATGCATCGCCAAATCGAGCAACTGGCCTATGCTCACACCAGCTTCTTCACCAGTGACACCGTTGAACAACTTGCCGAACAATTGACGCGCACTGCGCCTGGCGATCTCAACTACGCCTATTTCGTTTCCGGCGGCTCGGAAGCCGTGGAAACCGCGCTGAAACTGGCGCGTCAATATTTCGTCGAAATCGGTCAGCCGTCACGCACCAAATTTATTGCGCGTAAGCAGAGCTATCACGGCAACACGCTGGGTGCGCTGGCCGTCGGCGGCAATGAGTGGCGTCGTCGCCAGTTCGCGCCATTACTGATTGACGTGATTCGCGTCTCAGCCTGTAACGAATATCGCGATCGTCGTGCTGATGAGACGCAGCAGCAATACACCACGCGTCTGCTCAACGAACTGGAACAGGCAATCATTGATGCTGGCCCGGAAACCATTATTGGTTTCTGCGCGGAGACCGTCGTGGGTGCCACCACCGGCGCGACACCGCCGACGCCGGGTTATCTGAAAGGCGTGCGCGCACTGTGCGATAAGTACGGCATCCTGTATATCGCCGATGAGGTGATGTGCGGTATGGGTCGCACCGGGACGCTGCACGCGTTTGAGCAAGATGACGTGGTGCCGGATCTGGTTACCATCGCCAAAGGGTTGGGTGGCGGTTATCAGCCGATTGGTGCCGTACTGGCCAGCGAAAAGATCGTCTCAGCACTCCAGTCGGGCAGTGGTCTGTTCCAGCACGGTCATACTTACATTTGCCACGCTACGGCGGCTTCAGCGGCACTGGCGGTCCAGCAGGTGATTGAACGCGACAACCTGCTCGATGCGGTGAAGCAGCAGGGCGCGTATCTGCAAAATGCTTTGCGTGAAGTGCTGGGCGCGTTGCCGCACGTGGGCGACACGCGTGGGCGCGGCTTATTTGCCGGTGTGGAACTGGTGCGCGATAAAGAGAGCAAAACCCCTTTCGATCCTGCACTGAAACTGCATGCGGCGATCAAAGCCAACTGTATGTCACGCGGCCTGATGGTGTACCCGATGGGTGGCACCATTGACGGGCAATATGGCGATCACATCCTGATTGCACCGCCATTTATCATCACACCGAGCCAGCTCGATTTTGTGGTGGATACGCTGGCGACCGTAATTCGTGAAGAGACCGGTAAATTATGATTAATCGTTTGCCGCCGCTGGCGGAGCACGAGTGGGACGATCAGCAACGTCAACTGGCAGAAGAGATCATTAACGGGCCACGTGGTGCGCTGCTTCCACCCTTTGAACCACTGCTGCGCAGCCCTGAGCTGATGGCACACGCGCAGCGCATGGGAGAGTATCTGCGCTATCGCAGCGCGCTCGGTCAGCGTTTATCGGAGCTGGCGATTCTCATGACGGCGCGTCATTGGTCGCAGCCGGTGGAGTGGGCGATTCATGCCCCGATAGCACGTGAGAAGGGTATCTCTGCCGCCGCCGTGCAGGCCATTAATGAGAAGCGCCTGCCGGATGACTTACAGCCGGATGAGTGGGTGATTTACCACTTTTGCCAGCAACTGCATCAACAGCAAAAAGTCACTGACGCCACCTGGCAGCAAGCCATCGATTTATGGGGTGAAAAGGGCGTAGTGGATCTGATTGGTATCAACGGTTATTACAGCTTCCTCTCGATGATCATGAACGGCGCACAGACGCCGGTACCCGAAACACGGGATGATATTATCCCGGCATAAGCCGTCGTTTTCATCAGGGCGTGCTCGAATGCGCCCTGAATATCAAATGGATTTATCTTTTTACTCCCGCCGAAATATTTCGCTGGGTGACATTCATCGTACGCTATTTCACTGACGCTGAGGGTTATTATGTCTGCATTATTCTCTAAATTAAAAGTTACGTTAGCATTGGTTGCTTGTTCAGCCAGTTTTGTCGCAGCAGCGCAAGATAAATTAACCGTCGGTGTAGACACCGCATTTGTTCCGTTCGAATTTAAACAAGGTGATAAATACGTCGGCTTTGATATCGATTTATGGGATGCCATTGCGAAGAAAATGCACGTTAGCTACGAATTACGCCCAATGGATTTTGGTGGGTTAATTCCGGGCTTGCAATCGCGTAATCTGGATGTGGCGATGGCGGGCATTACTATTACGGATGCGCGTAAGCAGGTCGTCGATTTCAGTGAAGGATATTACGACGCCGATTTATTGATGGCGGTAAAAAGCTCCGATAATTCCATCACGAAATTTAGCGATTTATCGGGTAAGAAAGTGGGCCTCAAGCAAGGCACCGCCGCTGCCAGCTTTATGAAAAGCAAATATAAAGCGAACTACGTTGAGTTCCCTAATATCGATAATGCCTATCTTGATCTGCAAGCCGGCAACCTCGACGCCGTGGTGCATGACTCACCGAACGTGCTCTATTACGTGAAAACGGCAGGCGATGGCAAAGTGAAATCCACCGGTGAAACCGACAGCATTCTGCCACAGCAGTATGGCTTTGCGATGCAGAAGAACAGCAGCTTAACGCCTAAGGTGAATGCTGCGTTACAGGCACTGCGCGCTGATGGCACCTATAACAAAATCTACGTGAAATGGTTTGCTAAGCAGCCAAAATAATCCCGCCAGGCCGGTGAGAATCGGCCTCGTTTCGCTTTTACGGGTTGAAAGATGAATTTCGAAAGTAAATATATTTGGGAGTCCCTGCCACTGCTGTTACAGGGATTACAGTTAACGCTGATTATTTCGCTATCAGGATTACTGGGTGGTTTTATTATTGGTTTGCTGGCGGGCACCTGTCGTGCATTGGGCGGTAGAATATCAAAAACACTTTCACTGATTTTCGTTGAGTTAATTCGCGGAACGCCGATTATGGTGCAGGTGATGTTCATTTATTTTGCACTGCCGATGGTCATGCCGATCCGTATCGATCCGGTGACGGCTGCGATTGTGACCATTGTGATTAACTCTGGTGCGTATATTGCGGAGATTACGCGCGGTGCGATTCTCTCCATTAATAAAGGTTTTAAAGAAGCCAGTCTGGCAATGGGATTATCACAACGCAGTACTGTGTTGCACGTTATTATGCCGCTGGCGCTACGTCGTATGATCCCCGCGTTAGGCAATCAGTGGATTATTAGTATCAAAGACACCTCGCTATTTATTGTGATTGGCGTAGCGGAATTAACTCGTCAAGGGCAAGAGATTATTGCCGGTAACTTCCGCGCATTGGAAGTCTGGACAGCGGTAGCGATGATTTATCTGCTGGTGACGTTGTGCCTGAGTTTCCTGCTGAAGCAACTGGAGAAAAGGATTCATATTTTATGAGCATGGTTGAATTTAGCGCGGTGTCGAAGAGTTTTGGCACCACTCAGGTACTGCATGACATCAATCTAAAGATTGAAGCCGGTGAAGTGGTGGTGATTATCGGGCCATCGGGCTCGGGTAAGTCCACGCTGTTACGCTGCATCAATAAGCTCGAAGAGATCTCCTCCGGTACGCTGCTGGTGGCGGGCATGCACATCACCGATCCGCACGCCAATGAGTGCGATATTCGCCGCGAGGCGGGCATGGTGTTTCAGCAATTCCATTTGTTCCCGCACCTCACCGCGTTGGAAAACGTGATGTTTGGTCCGATTCGCGTGCGCAAGCAGAGCAAAGCCGCGGCACGTGAACAGGCGATGGCACTGTTGGATCGTGTGGGTTTGCGTGAGCGCGCCAATCACTATCCGTCTGAACTCTCTGGCGGCCAGCAGCAGCGAGTGGCGATTGCACGTGCGTTAGCGGTTAAGCCGAAGATGATGCTGTTCGATGAGCCAACCTCAGCTCTTGACCCAGAATTGCGTCACGAAGTTTTGAAAGTGATGCAATCACTGGCAGAAGAGGGTATGACGATGGTGATCGTGACACATGAAATTGGCTTTGCCCGTGATGTGGCCTCACGTCTGATCTTTATTGATGGCGGCACCATTGCCGAAGACGGTTCACCTGATATGCTGCTGACGGCCAGCGACAATCCGCGTCTGAAAGAATTCTTGCAACACGTATCCTGAACAGAAGTGAACGATAACAATATGAAAAAAATCGCAATCCATGGTTCCGCCTTCGAAATCGGTCAGCAACTGGGTGAATTTGGCCGTGAAGCCTGGCATCAAAAGCTGACGCTCACCGCACTCTGGCAGACAGTGACAGCCATGAAAGACGCCGACCAAACGGTGGCCATGCGCGCGTTGGTCCAGGCGCACTATCCGCTGATCTGGCAGGAGCTGGAAGGGCTGGCTGAGGGTTTGCAGGCACCGATTAATGAGGTGTTTGCCTGGAACTGTCGTGGCGATCTGGTGCGTTCAACCTCGGATGGATGTACCACCGTGGCGGGACAGCGTGCGGATGGCGTGTTAACCATCGCGCACAATGAAGATGGTTTTCCGCAATTACGCGATGACTGTGCCATCGTCAGCATCCGTCCGGATAGTGGGATGGCGTTCACCAGCTTTGCTTATCCGGGTTCGATTTGCGGTCATACCGTTGCCGTAAACGAGAAGGGCGTGGTGAATACGGTGAATAATATTCGTGCGCTGCATCGTCCGGAAGGAGTGCCGCGTCAAATCCTGGCCCGCGCCGCGTTGAATGCGGCCACGCTGGATGAGGCCATCGCAATCCTGACCACATCACCGCGCGCCGGATCGTTCCACCATACGCTCGGACAGATGGGCGATAGCCGTCTGTTTAGCGTGGAAGCAACGGGTTCGGGTTGCTCCGTAACGCTACTGACCGCAGTGTTCGCCCATGCCAATCACCTGATTCATCCGCAGCTTGATGGCGTGGAACAGGTGATCACTGCCAGCTCCGGCTCACGGCAGCAGCGGTTAATTGAGTGGCTGGAGACGCAAACACAGCTGGATGGCGATGCAGCAAAAGCGATTCTCTCTGACCAGCATCATGCGGTACTGCCCATTTATCGCCTTTCGCCGAACGATCCGGATGAAGAGAACACCCTGGCGACAGCGGTATTTACGCTGCATGCCAAACAAGTTGACTGGCAGATATTTACCTTGAATCGTGATGAGCCAGAATTTAAAGGCACGATTTCCTAAAAACTAATCTGCTATATTGTGAACCCGGTCACCCTGGCCGGGCGCTATTCAAATTAATCCCACTATAGTCGTTAAACATTCCGATTATGGTGGGGTACGAAAATGAATAGAAATAAAAAAGCCGCATTCAGCAGTTTAGCATCAAACATAACCATGGCATTATCTTTAGCTGTTTTTTCACTGGCGGGGAGCGCTATGGCAAATGCCGCGGAACATCATCAAATCGCTTTGGTGGGTACCTGGACGTCGATTCCAGATGCCCCATTAGAGCAGAAACCGGATCATCTTAGCGAAGGTTTATATCGCCTCAAGGTGAATGCGGATGGCACCTTAACGCCACTTGATGTGATCAAAATGAAAAGCCCCTCATGGATTGGAAAATCCCACGATGGCCGCTTTGCCTATACCACCAATGAAGAAAACGCCGGGGCCGTTACCGCACTGTCCATTGATAAAAGCGGTCAGGTGAAAGTGCTAAATGCGGTGGATAGCCATGGGCAGCAGCCGACGCACGCCACCATCAGCCCGGACGGTAAGTTCCTGTTTGTCGCTAACTACTCGGTGGCGAAAGGCGGCGCGGGCGTCTCGGTGTTCCCGATTCATCATGACGGTAAGCTGGGTGAGCAGGTGCAGCACTTTGCCTTCGACCACGGCACGGGCGCGGTGAAAGGGCGTCAGGATGGCGGTCACGCACACTCGACCACCTTTACCCACGACGGTAAATACCTGTACGCGGCCGATCTCGGCGGTGACAAGCTCCATGCGTATCGTTATCACGCCAATAAGGCTGAGCCTCTGGAAGCGGATACCGCGCATGACGTGACCTTTACCGCCGGTTCTGGCCCGCGTCATATGGTGTTCTCACCAGATGGCAAACATGCCTACGTCACCACCGAAATGGCCGGTGAGATCGCGGTATTTACAGTGAAAGACGATCACCTGGATCGCAGTAATACCGTGAAGCTGAACACTGAAAATAACAGTGCTGAATACCGTAGCGGCGGCGGAATTATTCTCAGTCCGAACGGTAAATATGTGATTGCAGCGAATCGTGGTTCAGATAATAAGCTGTTGGTGTTTAAAATTGAGGCGGATGGCCAGTTAGGCAAGCCGGTCAGTTATAAAGCCAACGGCATTGAACCTCGGGAGTTCTCATTTGATGGCAGTGGAAAATATCTCTATGTCACTAACGTGTTCACCAACAATATTTCCCTGTTCCATTTCGATGAAAAGAGCGGTGAGCTGAAAGCAGCGGGCGATGCAGCAAAAATATCCACGCCCACGGATATAAAGTTCTTTAATTAAGCCGTTCGGTGGGCGCATTTTTTGCGCCCACTTCTCCTCGCTATTTTGCCTGTGACATTTCCAGCAGCGCCTCTTCCATTGATGCACCAAACATTTGTCCGTGGGACAGTCCCGGATAAAGTTGATAGCGTGCAGCTGTGCCGTTCTCTGCCATACCTTCGATAGTGGTGCGCACCGCGCGCAACACTTCAGGTTCCGCCGTGTTGCTATCGCTGCGGCGATCGCCATTCCCTTCCATCAAAGTGATCTGCTTATTACTGGCTTTGCGGGTCTGCATCTCACTCAACAGAGAGTTAAATCCCTGGCCGACCGATGGACTGGCAGCGAAATAGCGCGTAAACAGCTGAGAGGAGAGATAGCTGTCGAGTACAAACAATCCGCCGTAAGAGTGGCCCCACAGCGCGCGTTGTTGATGATCGACATGCACACCTTTCTCCGCTGCGGGCAAAATACGTTGCTCTAGCAAGGTGCGGAATGCGCTGCTGCCGCCGCCCTTGCGACCGCGACTAAAGGTGTATCCTGCCTCGCCATGTTCCTTGTCAGGCGGGGTGTAATCGAAGGTGCGTGCGTTCACCTCAAACGGCAAAGTGGTTTGATACCCGACCACCACCAGAACCGGAGGGTTGCCTGCCGAGAGTTTTTGCAGCAGCGGATCGGTCAGCCTGTCCATTACCGCATTGCCATCCAGCATCGTGATCAACGGGTAGCCAGATGGCGGAGGCGCTTTAGCTGGCACCGCAGTCCAAACTTTGTAATGCCGCTGGCCATCAGCCGAGTCATATTCACTGATGGAGAAGTGGTAATAAGCGGAGCCTTTGTCGGCGATATTCGGGCCGAGTGGCGTCATATTGGGGCGTGCAAAAACGCTGGTGGTGACACTGCTGAGTAATAGCAACAAGATGCTCATTGGTCGGTAAAGCGACGAAAATCTATAGTGCATTGCAATCCTGATACGTTGGTTGATCACTGCGCATCATGGCGCAGCGTATAACAGAGCGGTCACCTGCTTAGGTGACCGTAGGTTTAAATCAGAAATGCATCCCCAATTCCATATAGTAGGTGCGTCCTGATTCGTTGTAAGTGTTCGCGCCCGCGCCCCAAAGATAGGCGCCGGTGGTGGCATTGCCGGTGCTCTGCGCATTACCCTCACGGAAGTGGCGTTTATCAAACAGGTTATCGATACCGGCGGTGACATCCAGATACTTCGTCACGTTATAAGTCGCACTCATGCCCACCAGAGCGTAGGGCGCCACCTGGCGGGTTTCGCTGCCCGATGTCGCTTCCCCTTTATAGTTCAGCTTCTTCGGTTTCTGACGACCATACCAGGTTAACGTTCCCTGCACTGAAAGATCGTTGGTGGCCTGCCAGTCCAGCGTTGAGTTAATGGTGTACTTCGGAATGATCGACAGATAATCGCCGGTGGTTTTATTCTCGTTATCAATGATGTAAGTGAAGTTATTATTCATTTTCACCGAGTCAGTGATCGGGAAGTTCAGCGTGCCCTCCAGCCCCTGAACCACGGCTTTCGGCACGTTCTCCCACTTGTACACATCCGATGTGCCGTTGTTATAAACCGGGCTGTAACCACCCTCGATTTTGTCGTGATAGTCATTGCGATACCAGGTCAGTCCGGCCTGAATATCGTCATGGTGATACTCAATGCCAATCTCTTTGTTGACGCTGGTTTCAGCTTTTAAATCACTGTTACCCTGCAAATAGCAGTAACCGGAACTGGCGTAGCACCCCTGGCCTTTACTGAACAGCAGATAGTTGGGGTTGGTTTGATAGAGATTCGGGGCTTTCCAGGCGCGTGCGATGCCCAACTTCAGCGTGAAGTCGTCACCCAGATCCTGCGAGAGGTTGAGCGCCGGGCTCCAGTTGCTGCCGCTGATGCTTTGATGATTGAAGCGGATGCCCGGCGTCAGGCGAGTGGAATCAGTCAGCTCGATGTTATCTTCGGCATACACGCCATAAATATCGGCAGAGCTATACAGGCTGCGTCCATCGCTGGTGATACCGTTGACCGTACCACCAGCAGTCGTGGTTTCGGTATTTGACGCCGGATCTTTCATCGCCTGATGATTGAATTCCGCCCCGAGGGTCAATGTCTGATTCACCCATGCTTCCAGCGGGATATTCACCTCAGAATGCAGATTGGTGTCAAACAGCGAGATGGTGGAGAAACCTTCATTCGATGGGCTGAAAATCCCGGCTATGCCGCCTGACAGGCCCTCATTGAGTCGCGTATTACGCGTTTTTTCAAACTGCACGTAGTTATTGGTGGTGACACCGCTATCCCACGCGCCGGTATATTTCAAACTCAATGTCTGGCGATAGAGCACGTTGGTCTCTTTGCCGTAATATTTCTGCACCAGCGCGTTGGTATTGGTGTTCTGCGTATCCCCGGCGTACAGGTTGCCCTGACGACTAAAGCCGGCATCCAGTTCCAATGCCTGGCGCGGCATAAATTCCCAGCGCAGGGCAGAGTGGATATCTTTGTTAATCGAACCCTCACGGCCTGAAGGATAACTGCCGGCATAGGAACCAATACGCGGTGTGGTATGGCTCTCGTTAATGTCCTGCGCGTCAGCCTGGGTTTTACTCCAGTTGCCGTACAGGCGCAGGGTGAGGTTATCGGCCAGTGCGCCGCTCAGGCTGGCGTTATAGCGTTTTGTGGCCCCTTCATCTTTGTGTTCCGGCGCATTGAAGTAGGTATTGAAATTGCCATGCCACTCGTCAGTGGTGGGCTTGGTGATAATATTCACCACACCCCCCATCGCACCATTCCCGTAGAGAGCCGCCGCCGGGCCGCGAATCACTTCAATGCGGTCAATCATCTCGGGTGGCACCCAGTTGGTATCACCGCGCGTGTCACGCTCATCGCTCCAGCCATAGCGTACTGAATTGCGACTGCTGACCGGCATGCCATCGATCAATATCAATGTATTTTCCGGGCCCATGCCACGAATGTCGATTTGGCGGTTATTGCCGCGCTGGCCGCTATTGGAGTTCCCGGTGAGATTGACGCCGGGCTGAGTGCGAATGATCTCGGCCACATCGCGCTGGATAGGGTGTTTCTTAATGGCTTCGCTGTCGATGGTGGAGACGCCCGGCGCCTGTAGAGTCTGTTCTCTGGCTGTCACCACCAAGGTGTTTTCAGCACTGCTTTTCTTATCGGAAATTGCCAGTGGTTTCTGCGGTGGGTTTTCTGCGGTTTGGCTGTCTCTTGTCGTGTTGTCATCGGCCTGAACAGCTGGAATCTGTAATGCTGCTGCAATAACGACACTGAGCAGCGAGCGAGCATAGAAATGCTTTGCCATGATATTCAACCACTTCCTTGTAGGAGTAAAAAAGAGAAAATACCTTAGTGAGAATGATTCTTAATTTCAATGGCGGTGTGGGTTTTCGATACTATCTAGCGCAATCGATTTAAATACCGGAATAATTTTTAAAGTTGAATGCTCTCAATAATGCAAAATTCTTATTAATTTCGATCATTACAATCTTTGACGACAAGTCTAAATCTATAAAGGAATCTGAACGAATGCCGATAACCTTCAGGAATAGTCCACAAGAAGGATTATTTTGATGCTAAATGGGATTGGCAACAGCGTTCTACGCAACCTGATTTCTGCGGGTTCAAGCGTAACTACCACCGCAAACAGCAAGACAGCACAAAGCCACTTACAGACTGAAGCGTCCACCAAAGTGACCTTCAGTGAAGCAAGCGAGGCCATTGCCGCCATCTATAAAATTGTGCCAGCACAGGTACAGAGCAGCGGCACGATCAGCAGCAATTTACAGGCGCAAATCAACGCGGCAGCGCAGTCGGGCGGCGTTGGTATGAACGGTATCGGCAGTAGTTTGCTCAAGGGCCTGGTGCAGAGTGGTGACAATGTCACGTTAAGCGTGCCCGCAACCTCATTAGCCAACGGCACCAGCAACAGTCAAAGCGCGGTGGCGCTCACCGTGACCACACAATCGGGGATTGAAGTGAGTCTGCAAATGACACGCCAGCAGGGTGGACTGGTGGTGGAGCTGAATACCAGTGGGGGTAAACTCAACCGCGATGAAGCCGCAGCCATCAGTCAGCTCTCCGACGGTTTGCAAAAAGCGCTGGACGGTTTGGACGCAGGGACAACACAGCTAGATATCAGCGACTTGATGAAGTTTGATACCTCGCAGCTGAAAAGTGTCGATTTGAAGACCGATCTGCGTAATGGCGACAATGTGACGCAGTCCCTCAACCTTCACGCAGATGATAAAGAGCGCTGGTTCGGTTTTCACAACGGGGATGTCAGTATCAAACTCGATACTGATGTGTCAAAGCTGACTCAGGCAGGCAGCGCCGAACAGCAGGCCGCCGCACTCGATCAGTGGTCTGCCAAAATGGATCAGGCCGCAACGCGTGGGCACGGCGATCGCGACATGCTGAATCTCTTCAAAGCCAGCTTCCGGGCGCTGAATACCACGCAAGGACAGGCAAGCCACAGCGTGAATACCCAGCGAGTGATCTCCATTGATGCTAATGCCGCTAAAAACGGTGCCATTAGTGGATTGGCCGATTTTTCCGCCAGCTATCAGCAGACGCCGCGCTCTGATAATCCTTATAAACCGGATGAGCAGGACACTTTCTCTTTAGAGGTCGCGCAGCAAACCCGCTCGCAACAGCACACTGATACCCAGGATTTGACACAGGATACGCTGTTCAAACTCAAAGCCAGTTTCCACACCGCACTGGATTCAGACGGGGCAGCGAAACTGACGGCACTTAAGTCATCTCAAAATTACCGCTATCATCTGATTAACGATGAAGAGCGTAGCCAGACCGTGGTTTCCCAGAGCAAAAAAGGTGAGCTGGCTGCGCAGACCACGCAGCAACTCACTCAGCATGAAACGGTGAAAAGCTATCAGCAAGCCAAGCTTATCGATAGCGTGGAGATCCCGCACAGCGAGAAAAATGTCTCTTCACAGAATTACGCCCGCGCACTGTTTGAGCCCGAAAATTAAACAGGATCCCCCGTACAATCCTGATACGGGGACACTGGCCCGCTGAAAAACCTGCGCGTCATTATGGTCGAGCTCGCGGTAGCAGGCGGCTTTCAGGCCGCCCACCTCAGCGAATCTGTAATTCCTCCAGCGCGGTCAATAGCGCATCGACTTTTGGCAACAGCTGCTTGCGGCGCGGCCATATCAGCGACAGAGCCAATCCATCTGGCTGTTGTTCCGGCAAGATGATCTCCAGTTCACCGCGCGCCAGCGGCTCGCGCACCAGCCAGGAGGGCATCTGCGCCACGCCTAATCCGCCACACAGCGCCTGCACTTGTGCATCGACATCACCCAGTGCCATCCGGTGTGGCACATTGCGCCAGTGCGGGTGACCATCTGAAGTGGTGAACAGCCAGGGCTTGCTGCTGCCATCCACGCGTTCATACATGATGGCTTGATGTTGCAATAGCTCGCTTTCATTGTGAGGACGTCCATGGCGCGCCAGATAATCGGGTGCAGCGCAAAACACCATGCGCTCGCGACCCATCTGACGGCAGCCAAGCGAGGCCGGTACGTCCGGCGATCCGCCAATGCGTACTGCGACATCGATCCCCTCATCAAACAGATCGATAAAGCGATCGGAGAAGGTGAGATTGAGTTCGAGTTCCGGGTGCTGCTGACAAAATGGAATCAGCACCGGCATGACGCCCAGCCGGCCATAGGTATTGGGCACGGCGACGCGTAATCGTCCTGAGGGAATGGTGCGCTGTGCTGCCAGTACCGCTTCGGCTTCGGCCAGCTCCTCCATAATGCGCAGGCAGGTTTGATAATAGGCGTTGCCGGCATCGGTGAGCTTCAGACTGCGCGTGGTGCGTTCCAGCAAGCGTGAGCCGAGTCGCGTCTCAAGTCGCGTGACGCTTTTACTGACGGCCGAACCGGTCAGGTGTAAACGTTCTGCCGCTGCCGCGAAACTGCCGCTTTCGACGCTGGCCACAAAGGGAACGATATCTTTCAGGCGTTGATCGTGCATCTATTCGTGAATCCAGGTTATGAATGATGTGAATTAAAGCCAGAGATAGGAATTGAATTCTCTATTAGGCTAATGATTACCGAAACCGAGGAGAATTGAAATGCAAAAGCAGGCGTTAATTGTCGGCATTAGCGGCGTGATTGGGCGTGCGCTGGCGGAAAAACTGCAAAGTGAAGGATGGCAGGTGACCGGATTGTCACGCGGACGCGGCGCGATCCCCGAAGGTTGCCGCAGTCTGACCGCAGATCTGACCGATGCTGATGCGGTCAGCACTGCACTGCAACAAGAGAAGCCTGATGCGGTGTTCTTTAGCGTCTGGGCGCGTCAGGAGAACGAAAAAGAGAACATTCGCGTGAACGGCGGCATGGTGCGTAATGTGATTGAAGCGCTGGGTGAGCGCCTGAACGGTGCGCACGTGGCGCTGGTGACCGGGCTGAAACACTATCTGGGTCCATTTGAGGCGTATGGCAAAGGTGCTGTTCCGGTGACGCCGTTCCGTGAAGAACAGGGACGCCAGCCGGTCGATAACTTCTACTATGCGCAGGAAGATGAAATCTTTGCCGGTGCCGAGCAATATGGCTATCGCTGGAGCGTGCATCGTCCCCACACCATCATCGGTTATGCAGTGGGTAATGCCATGAATATGGGGCAGACGCTGGCGGTGTATGCCACGCTGTGTCGCGAGAAGGGCTGGCCGTTTATCTTTCCTGGCTCGCCGGAACAGTGGAACGGTATTGCGGATGTGACCGACGCCGGTTTGCTGGCGGAGCAGTTGCTGTGGGCAGCGACGGCGGATGTAGCAGCGAATCAGGACTTCAACGCGGTCAACGGCGATGTATTCCGCTGGAACTGGTTGTGGCCACGGCTGGCCGCTTACTTTAACGTTGAAGCCGCCGCGTATCCTGCACAGATGATGCCTCTGGAAGGGCGCATGCAACAGGCCGCCGACGCATGGCGTGAAATTGCCGCGCGCGAACAGCTGCGTGAGGCGGACATCAATAAACTGGCTTCGTGGTGGCACACTGATGCGGATCTTGGGCGTCCGATGGAAGCGTTCACCGACATGAGCAAAAGCCGCAAAGCGGGATTCACCGGCTATCGTTCAACGCTGGATTCGTTTATTGCGCTGTTCGATAAGTTGAAGTCGGAGAAGGTGATACCGCAGTAACTTTATTCATCGTGATCGGTTTTCCAGGTGCGCATCAACGCGCACCTTCATCAGCAACAACTCATACTATTTTGAGGCTGCAATATCCGACATGAGGTATTCGAGCCCTTTAGCGAATCAAACCTTCACTGTCTTCCCGTTCCCGGATTTTACGCATTACAGGCCGGACGTCGTTACTCATAAATTCCATGGTGGTGAGAAACACCATGCGTTGCTTATCAAAATTTTTGCGATAAAACATAAAACGCAGGCCGGGGGCAAGAACCAGTAACTCAGCTCTCTCGGCGATGAGCGTTTCAATATTTGATTCGGTGGTGTCGCGCGTGAAGCGCCAGTTTAATTGGCGTTTATCAATCGCCTTCTGCACTGCGCCGATATATTTATCTTCGCGAAAGCAGGAGAACAATCCGCCGCTCACTCCGAATCCCGGTGCTCTGAACAATGTTGGACTGGGCATGTAGATAAATACGATGTTTTTCATCGACGATTATTCCTTAATCTTGATGGATGAACAGGGTAGCAGAAGCCTAATGAAGGATTCTTTACGTTAAACTGGCGCTATCTTGTTGATATCATGTGATGATAACATGAGAATGATTCTCAACAACAGGAGGTTGTTATGTTTAAGATCATACCCATCATTCTCACTCTGGCATTATCAGGTTGCACCACTTCATCCGCCAATAAAGAACATCCTAAAGCCCTGCGAATGGATAAACCTGACTACCCTTTTTATGCTGCAAAGAATCATATCGAAGGAAAGGTGCAATTTTTTTATGATGTCGATGCGCAAGGGAAGGTCAGTGAAATGCGCATTGTGCAATCCACACCCGACCATCTGTTTGATGACGCGGTTATAAGAGCGGTGAACAAGTGGCGATTTGAAAAAGGCCATCCCGCTAAAAATATTCCAATGAAAGTGGTGATGCGCGTGAGTCCTCCGCCCAATATCAGTGATTCGATGTTGTGATGGGTGAGTGATCTTAGAGTGCCTAAGGTGTGGTGAGAAAAGCATACTGATTTCGAACCGTGTCTGCCCTGAAATGAAGTGACAGCCATCCTGCGATGGCTGTTTGTGTGGCGCATCTAAACCTGGGTCAATCCACCATCAACGCAGATCTCAGCGCCCGCGATGTAACTGCTTTCATCACTGGCAAGGAACAACGCAGCATTCGCCACCTCTTCCGGTTGTGCCATTCTGCCGAGCGGTATGGCGCTGGTGAGTCCATTTCGTACCTGTTCTGACGCCGCCGCCATCATTTCGGTATCCACAGGACCGGGTGCGACCACATTGACGCGAATACCGCGAGGGGCGAGTTCACGGGTCCAGGTGCGGGCAAAGGAGCGCAGAGCCGCTTTGCTCGCAGAGTAAACACCATAACCTTCCGTGCCAATCACATCCGCAATCGAGCCAATCAACACTACGCTCGCGCCAGGTTTGAGCAGGGGCAATGCAGCTTGTAAGGCAAAGAGCGGCGAGCGCACGTTAAGTCCGAAAATCTGCTCGTAATGAGACTCACTGATCTCGTCTAACCGGGCGTATTCCGACATGCCCGCATTGATCACCAACACATCCAACTGTCCTGAGGTGTTTTTGATGGTGTCCATAATACCGACCAGCTCTTCGTTCTGACTGACATCGGCGCGTAATGGCTTAGCAATGCCGGATATCTTGTGGCTGGCAGTGGCTAGTTCTTCTTCACGACGGGAGGTAAACCAGGTGGTTGCTCCTTCGCTGGCGAAACGCTGGCTGATCGCCAAACCGATACCTTTTGCGCCGCCCAGTACCACGGCAACTTTGTTTTGTAATCTGCTCATCTGCAATGCTCCTTTAAGAGTGGAACTCAGATGATATAAAAACTATACTTGATATCAATTACGCACTTAGTTTATATCAGATATATACGGGTATATCGCTATGAATGAGAAAACTGACAAGCCATTGATTGATATTGGTAAAACCCGACCTGTTTTGGAAAACATCACCAATAAATGGTCGATATTAATTCTCACCGTGCTTTGCACACAGCCCTCAAGGTTCAATGAGATTCGCCGCAGACTGGATGGGATTACGCATAAGGCACTGGCGGATGCGCTCAAACGTCTGGAGCGCAATGGTCTTGTGAACCGTAAAGTGCTACCGACTTCGCCGGTGAGCGTGGAATACAGCATCACACCTTTAGCCCAGACACTGCAGCAGCCCTTTATGGCCCTGGCGAGTTGGGCGATGGAGTACGGTCCTGTGATGGAACAAGCGCAGGCCGCTTACGACATTGCTCGAAATGAAGAAAAGAAGGTGACTGAAGAAGCCTAAGGATTGGGTTTTAATTACAGGAACACAGAAAGACGGGCAGCGCGATATTTTACATTACATGCGCTGCCGTTTTACTCACCTTTATTTGTACCTGTTTATATAACAGGGACGGATAATTCTGAGACTTTTTCTTTAGCCTCAGCAATCAAAATAATCCCCTGCAAGGATTCATCAGGATGAACACTCCATATTTTACTTTCGGGGATGCAAATGCCGTCATAACGTATTTTGGTGCCGTCGTAGGGATAAAATTTACCTTCGTTTGTATCTAAAACAAAAACCTGCAACAGATGAGACTTTTGCGCAATGTGTTTCCAAAGTGCTTTTCCGCCTTCATAGTGGTGATGATCACTCATCAGCGTGATATTTTGATGCACTACCAAGGTTTCATACATGCGGGTTGCCAGACCAAAACCTTGCATGATCTCTTGTACAACAACCCCTTCAACCTGCAGCGCGGCAGCATCTTGCCAGAATGACTTTACGCTGAGCCCATCAAAATTTTCAACGCGAATCAGTTCCAACGTAGCAATGACGCGATGGCGTAAATCGTTATCAATTAATGCTGGACCAGCATCGACGACTGCTGAAAAAGGTGTTTTGCGATCATAGATAATCCAGTAAGTAGAACTACCCATTTCAAACTCATCAATAATCTCAAAACGTCGTTGTAATGTATTGGGGCTGTATGACATTGGCATTATGGCCATATTTGAATCCCCCTTGTTAAGCACTGGCATGCGTATTCCTTCACTTGATTGCCTCTCTCCATTAATTAACTTAACACATCAAAGGATAGTGATGAGGTAGATTTAATTAGAGCCAGACTCCTGTTTTTTATTTTAATAGGGAGAATGACATCCTGTTATCACCTCAACCCAATCTTACCCAGCGGCGACCAAGTAGCACTGTCATAGCAATAATCACCGCAATTGCGGCCAGATGCATCACGAAATCCATCGGATGCAGATGCACCGGATGGCAAAACGCCAGCATGGTGACGGCCATGCAGGATATGCCCAGTCCGGCCATCGCCAGGCTGCGTACTGGATGGAGTGCACGTGTCTTGCGTAAACTGGCAATCATCAGCACCATCATCGGTGTGCTCACCACTAACAGGAAGGTAAAACAGCGCGTGCTGTCATTATCATGTGTCTCAACTTCGGCGTGCGGGATACTGCTCAGGCTCAAGCCCAGCCACAATAAACCCAGCGGCAACAGCACTTTCCAACTGACACTGCGTCGGCCAGGGATGCTCATGTTGAACGCATTACGAATCGCAAACAGGCCGAGAACAAACGCCAACGCCAACTGAATGAGCGCGCGCATCGCGCCAGGTTGTGACCAGTCGGTGAGGGTGCGCTGCACCAGAAAACTGGCGGCGATGCCGCAGGGTAGTGCCAATAGCAGCCACACTAAGACACGCAAATAAGTCGGCCGCGTTGGTTGAACGGGCTGCATGTTGCGGCTGAGTTTTTCGATTAACAGGTCATGATTATTCATGGTGTGCTCCAAAGCGACGCAGATTACTCAGCGCGCGATGCAACAGCGATTTCACCGCTGCCACACTTAAATTGTTATGTTCTGCCGCTTCAGTCAGGCTCATTTCGCGTAGATGAACGTGTTCAACAATCTCACGTTGACGCGAGGGAAGCTGGCGCAAATAACTGGCCAGCTCCTCTTGCGTCTCCAGCGGTGGTGTTTCTGGCGCAATGGCGGCTTCAGTTAACGTTTCTTCATGAACTTCCCATTGCTGATGTCGTCCGCGCCGCCGCAGGGCATCGACTGCGCGAGCGGAGATGATGGCCATCAGCCAGGGTAAGAACGGATAGGCAGGATCATAGGTGTGACGCACCCGATGCACCGTTAACAGCACATCCTGAATCACATCTTCCACTAATGCCTGGTCGGTGAGTTGTTGGCGTATTTGTCCGCGTATCACCGGCACTAGCGCTTTGAGCAGTCGGGTGTAGGCGAGCTGATCGCCCGCCTGCGCCTGTTCCATTAGCGCGGGCCAACTTTCGCGCGCGCTATCACTTGCTTGCATAATCCGCCTTGAAACATTTACGCCTTAGTGCTGGCCGCTTGCAGCGCATTCACCACAATGCTCGGTGTCAGCACTTGCGGCAGCACTTTTGGCGGTCCGCCATCGGCGGGGTATACCAGATACATCGGCAGTCCGCCCTGACCAAACTCGCTCATGGCGTCATCGACATCGGGATTAAACTTGGTGGAGTCCGCCACCATATACACCGTACCGGTTTTTGCCAACGCGTCTTTCACTGCCTGCGTCGAAAGGGAGGTTTTTTCATTCACCTGACAGGTAATACACCATGAGGCGGTGAAATCGACAAAGATGGCTTTACCGTGTCCACGTTGAGAGGCGACGGCTTGCGGTGTCCATTTCTCTTTGGTGAGATGTGCAGTGACCTGATCGCCAGCCAGTCCTTCGCCCGGTTTAATCAACTGCGGCAAGGGCGCCAGTACGGCGACAATCAATACGGCGGTGACGGCGAACAAGACCTTATGGCCTTTACCGGCAAAGCGGCGATGTTGCGCCATCCCGTACAACCAGCCCGCAAATGCGACAACGACTGATGCTGCTAACAGTGTAGCTAAAGCTGCGCTGCCCGCCTGTTGCGCTAGTACCCACACCAGCCAGGCGTAAGCGCCGAACATTGGGAAGGCCAGACCGCGTTTCAACACATCCATCCATGCACCTGGTCGTGGCAGGAACTTTGCCAGACGCGGGAACAAGGAAACCAACGTGAAGGGCGCGGCAACTCCCAGTGCCAGTGCAAAGAAGATCACCAGGGCCACGGCCGGAGGTTGCACCAGCGCATAACCAATGGCACTGGCCATGAAGGGGGCAGCGCAGGGGGTGGCAACGATAATCGCTAGCGCACCGGTGAGCGCAGATCGTAAAAATGCGCCGCGATTGATTTCCACCGCGCCCACGCGCTGGACGGACAAGCCCACTTCAAACACGCCCAGTAAGTTAAGCGCGGCGGCGAGGATCACCAGCGACAGCAGGGCGATCACCAGGGGAGATTGCAGTTGGAAACCCCAACCGACAGCGGCCCCGCCTGCGCGCGCGGCCAGCAAAATCCCTGCCAGCGCCATCATGGTGACGATCACACCAAGCAGGAAACCCAAACCTTCGCGTCGCGCGCTAGCAGCGTTGTCCGTGTGGCGTAACAAACCCAGCGCTTTCAGTGAGATGACTGGAAAAACGCAGGGCATAAGATTAAGAATAATGCCGCCAATGAAGGCGGCCAGCATGGCGGTTAACATCGCTGGCCTCTTTACTTAGTTAGTTTGCGGATGCGCGTCGTCGTACTGCTTCACGGCGGCGAGGGCTTTCTCAATGTGCGTATCCGGATTTCTATCAGTGTAACTCAGCAGGATGTTGCCATCCGGCGCAATCACATAGGACGTACGATCGGAGAGCGTTTTCCCTTTCATTTGCATGGTGGTCTGGTACTCAGCAGCAATTTTGGCACCAGGATCCGCAGCGACTGCAAATTTGTCACGGCATTCCAGTTTGGAGAAGTCGCTGACCTGATCGGTATTCCCAGCGGTCACACCAATCACGGTGGCGTGCATTTTGGTGAAATTATCGGTGGCTTCGGCAAAATCATGCGCTTCAATGGTACAGCCCGCGCTAAAGGCAGCTGGGAAGAAATACAGCACCACAGGCCCTTTTTGCAGCGCTTTTTGCAGTGAGAAGGTGAGTGGTTTGCCCGCTAATGCACCTTGTAACTCGAAATTCGGCGCTTTGGCACCCACGGGCAGCGCGGCGCTGGCATTAAAAGCGGTGGCAGAAAGGCCCAATGCGGCGGTGATGCTCAGAGTACAAACGAGGGTTTTAAACGATTTCATTATCTGCTCCTGCGATGTAAGGGAGGTCCGGTTTTAGTGACTCAATACATCAGTTCGCTGGAGGGGGCGGAAAGGTTTCGGTGCCGGGAAAAAAAAGTTAAATTAGCGACGCAATGTGACTCATGGAAAAAGAGGCTAAGAGAGATGAATCGGAATTATTTCAGTAAGATCATTTTGTTAATTGGGTTGTCTTGCTCGGCCACCGCGCTGGCGGAACCGGCAACAAACAGCGATGTCGCTTCACTCATCAACCAGCGCTTGTCGTATATGAAGGATGTCGCTGGCTATAAGGCTGTTAATCATCTCCCTGTAGAAGACCTGCCGCAGGAAGACAAAGTCCTGGCCAGTGCTGTGCAGCAAGCCGAAAAGCTGGGCTTAGCGGGCGAGTCTGTGAAACCCTTTGTGCAGGCTCAGATGGATGCAGCAAAAGCGATTCAATATCGCTATCGCGCAGATTGGCTTTCCACACCAGAACAAGGTTGGCAGCCTTTGCCGCTGGATCAGGTCAGAAGCAAAATTAATGTGCTGAGCGCCAGCATTCTGAGCGGTATCCGAGGGCAGTTAGCGCAGGGAAAACCCTTCATCGATAAAGCCGCCTTTCTGCACACGCTTGATCAAGCGAATCTGGAACAGGGTGATAAGACGCGGCTGTGGGAAGCCCTGCAGAAAATTAGTCTGAAGAAGTAGCGGTTATTCATAAGAGGTGTAATAAGATTACGCCTCCCTAATATGTCGTTTACCTTTAAGACTGCAATATTATCCACGATATCCCCACCTCGGGATAAAATTCAGATGACCAACGATCCACTCCGCCACCTTTTCCTTATAACCCCAACTGAACTCCCTATGTCCTGCTCAAGAATCCCCTCTGCTATAACTGCTGCGAGTTGATAACGCGTAGGAAAAGTTTTTCATGGATATTCGTAAAATTAAGAAACTGATCGAACTGGTTGAAGAGTCCGGCATCTCCGAGCTGGAAATCTCTGAAGGCGAAGAGTCAGTTCGTATCAGCCGTTCACCTGCGAACGCTGGCTATCCGGTCATGCAACAGGCTTATGCTGCGCCAGTGATGCAGCAGCCTGCGCTGGCGACCGCCGTTGCACCTGCAGCCGCTGCGCCGGCTGAAGCCGCTAAGCCGGAAATCACCGGCCACATCGTGCGTTCTCCGATGGTCGGCACTTTCTACCGTACCCCAAGCCCGGATGCGAAAGCCTTCGTGGAAGTGGGCCAGAAAGTCAACGCGGGCGATACCCTGTGCATCGTTGAAGCGATGAAAATGATGAACCAGATCGAAGCCGATAAATCCGGCGTTGTGAAGGCGATCCTGGTGGAAAGCGGCCAGCCGGTTGAATTTGACGAGCCGCTCGTCGTCATCGAATAACGAGGCGAAGCATGCTGGATAAAATTGTCATTGCTAACCGCGGTGAGATCGCTCTGCGTATTCTCCGCGCGTGTAAAGAATTAGGCATCAAGACCGTTGCGGTTCACTCAACCGCTGACCGCGACCTGAAGCACGTGCTGCTGGCGGACGAAACCGTCTGCATCGGCCCGGCACAGTCGGTCAAAAGTTACCTGAACATCCCTGCACTGATCTCCGCCGCCGAAATCACCGGCGCCGTGGCGATCCACCCGGGCTACGGCTTCCTCTCTGAGAATGCCGATTTCGCCGAGCAGGTTGAGCGCTCTGGTTTTATCTTCATCGGCCCGAAAGCTGACACCATCCGCCTGATGGGCGACAAAGTGTCTGCAATCACCGCGATGAAGAAAACCGGTGTGCCGACCGTGCCAGGATCTGACGGCTCGCTGACCGATGACATGGATAAAAACCGTGCCATTGCCAAACGTATCGGCTACCCGGTCATCATCAAAGCCTCTGGCGGCGGCGGCGGTCGTGGTATGCGCGTAGTGCGCAGTGAAAAAGATCTGGAACAATCCATCGGCATGACGAAAGCGGAAGCCAAAGCGGCTTTCAACAACGACATGGTCTACATGGAGAAATTCCTCGAGAACCCGCGTCACATCGAGATTCAGGTGATGGCCGACGGCCAGGGCAACGCGATCTATCTGGCGGAACGTGACTGCTCGATGCAGCGTCGTCACCAGAAAGTGGTCGAAGAAGCACCAGCGCCGGGCATCACGCCGGAACTGCGTCGCTTTATCGGCGAGCGCTGTGCGAAAGCCTGTATCGATATCGGCTACCGCGGTGCGGGTACCTTCGAGTTCCTGTACGAAAACGGTGAGTTCTACTTCATCGAGATGAACACCCGTATTCAGGTGGAGCATCCGGTGACCGAGATGATCACCGGCGTGGATCTGATCAAAGAGCAGCTGCGTATTGCTGCCGGTCAGCCGCTGTCGATCAAACAGGAAGACGTGATTGTTCGCGGTCATGCGGTAGAGTGCCGTATCAACGCCGAAGATCCGAACACCTTCCTGCCGAGCCCGGGCAAGATCACCCGTTTCCACGCGCCAGGCGGTTTTGGCGTGCGCTGGGAATCGCACATCTATGCCGGCTACAGCGTGCCGCCGTACTACGATTCCATGATCGGCAAGCTGATCACCTACGGTGACACCCGTGAAGTGGCCATCGCGCGCATGAAAAATGCGCTGGCGGAACTGATCATCGACGGCATCAAGACCAACGTCGAGTTGCAGATGAAAATCATGTCCGACGAACATTTCCAGCAGGGTGGCACCAACATCCACTATCTGGAGAAAAAACTCGGCCTGCACGA
>JRUP01000044.1 GCA_000773965.1 Enterobacter cancerogenus | reverse complement strand
CCCACCAGCAGCGGCCAGAAAATCCACGGCCAGACATGCATCGCCACAGTGATTTCGCTGTCGCTGTTAAACAGCAGGCGGTTAATTAGATCAATGACGCCGCGAAAGGCTAAAGTCACCAGCGACGCGACGAATCCCACGGGGATAGCAATCAGCAGTGTGGTCCAGTTCAATGCATGTTTACTTCCACTCACCCGCGCGTCCCCACTAGCTGGTTAAAAAAATGTGCCGCATCATCATATTGGAATGCGGATCGCATGATCAAATTTCGTCTGACGAACCACTCGCTGAACATGCTACTCTGCCGCTTTACTGTTGCAGGAGTACAAAGCCGTGATTCGTTTTGCCATTGTGGGAACCAACTGGATAACCCGCCAGTTTATCGACGCCGCGCATGAGACCGGCAAAATGAAGTTAAGCGGTGTCTATTCGCGCCAGCAGTCACAGGCGGATGCCTTTATCGCTGACTATCCCTGCAAACTTACCTTCACTTCCCTCGACGATTTGGCGGCCAGCCCGGAAATCGATGCGGTATATATCGCCAGCCCGAATGCGTTACACGCTGAGCAAGCGATGTTGTTTATGTCACACGGCAAACATGTGATTTGCGAAAAGCCGATGGCATCGAATCTGCATGAGGCCGAGGCGATGATCGCCTGCGCGCGCCAGCATCAGGTGGTACTGTTCGAGGCGTTTAAAACTGCCAGCCTGCCGACCTTCCTGCAACTGCAGAACACCCTGCCGCAACTTGGCAAGCTGCGTAAAGCGTTGATTAACTACTGCCAGTACTCCTCACGCTATCAGCGTTATCTCGACGGCGAAAATCCCAATACCTTTAATCCGCGCTGGTCGAACGGTTCGATTATGGACATTGGCTTTTACTGCCTGGCTGCTGCCGTCACATTGTGGGGCGAACCGCAGCAGGTGAAAGCGCAGGCTTCGCTGCTGGAGAGTGGCGTCGATGCGCACGGTGTGGTGGTGCTGAGCTACGGCGATTTTGATGTCACGCTGCTGCACTCCAAGGTGAGCGATTCACTGATCCCGAGCGAAATTCAGGGCGAAGCCGGCTCACTGGTGATTGAGAAAATCTCGGAATGTCAGCAGTTGCGCTTTATTCCACGCGGTGGCGAGAGCCAGAATCTGACGCAGCCGCAGCATATCAACACCATGCTGTATGAAGCCGAGACCTTTGCCCAACGGGTTGAGCAGCGCCAGGTCGAGCATCCGGCGCTGGAGGCCTCGCGCATCACAGCAAAACTGCTGACGGAAATCCGCCGCCAGACTGGCGTGGTGTTCCCTGCAGACCAGGCTTAAGTGTAAATATTGCAGAATATTTCAAACTCCCCATTGAATACCTCAGCCGTTGGACGTATCTTGACCGCTGCAAAGGGGAGTAACTTGTAAGCTGATTGATCGTCATTACGATGCTAAACGCATCCGGTCGTCAGGCAACCCGGAATCTATTCTGAGTTGTAAGTGAGACCTTGCCGGAAGGCGAGGTTTGCTTGCAGCTTATTCAAAGCGGCTAACGTCTTCTGACTTAGCCGTTTTTTTATTTTCCGGACAGGAATACAACTATGCACACTGTAGGCACACCGTTACTCTGGGGCAGCTTCGCTGTTGTTGTGCTCATCATGCTGGCGATCGATCTCTTCTTACAGGGACGTCGCGGCGCGCAAACCATGTCATTTAAGCAGGCCGCTGTTTGGTCGCTGGTGTGGATCTCCGTTTCCCTGCTGTTCAGCGCCGCGTTCTGGTGGTATCTCGAAGGCACCGCAGGCCGCGAAGTGGCGACCGCACAAACCCTCGCTTTCCTCACCGGCTACGTGCTGGAAAAAGCGCTGGCGGTGGATAACGTCTTCGTCTGGCTGATGCTGTTCAGCTACTTTGCTATTCCGGCTAACCTGCAACGTCGCGTGCTGGTGTATGGCGTGCTGGGCGCGATCGTGCTGCGTACCATCATGATCTTCGCGGGTAGCTATCTGGTGACGCAGTTCAGCTGGATCCTCTACGTGTTCGGCGCTTTCCTGCTGTTCACCGGCCTGAAAATGGCGTTTGCCAAAGAAGGCGATGACGCGGCGGTGGGCGACAAACCGGTGGTGCGCTGGCTGCGTAAACATCTGCGCATGACGGATAATCTCGAAGGCGAGAAGTTCTTCACCCGCAAAAACGGCGTGTTGTTTGCCACCCCGCTACTGCTGGTGCTGATCATGGTGGAGTTGAGCGATGTAATCTTCGCCGTCGACAGTATTCCGGCGATCTTCGCGGTGACCACCGATCCCTTTATCGTCCTGACCTCGAACCTGTTCGCGATTCTCGGTCTGCGCGCCATGTACTTCCTGCTGGCGAACGTGGCTGAGCGCTTCTCGATGCTGAAATATGGCCTGGCGATTGTGCTGGTGTTTATCGGTATCAAGATGCTGATCGTAGAGTTCTACCATATCCCGGTGGGCATCTCACTGTTGGTGGTGGGCGTGATTTTGGGCGGTACTCTGCTGATTAACGCCTGGGTTAACCACAGAAACGACCAGAAACGCATCTCATCATAATCTTCTGCAGGGGCGGTAATCGCCCCTGCTTTGTTTCGCCAGCTGCAAATTTCACCTTTCATAGCTCTGTCACATTTCACATCGTCAGCAGATCAAAAAACCGATCTGCGCCGCACGTCCAGAATTATCTCTTCCCTCACCAGGACTTTTCCTTATACTCCGCCGGGCAAACCGTTTGGCGCGGAGCAACCGCGCACAACACTCATACCGCTATAAAAAGACCGAACTATGCTAAATAACTTTATTGGACGTCTGGGCGCGCTGTTCGCAGGAAGCCTGGTAAAACAAATCATGATTGGCCTGATTGCCGGCGTAGCGCTGGCGTGGTTCTCACGTGATGCCGCTCTGGCCGTAGGTCTGCTGGGTGAACTGTTCGTTCGCGCCCTGAAGGCGGTGGCCCCGCTGCTGGTGTTGGTTTTGGTGATTTCTTCGATTGCTAATCATCAGCAGGGGCAGAAAACCAACATTCGCCCCATCATCATGCTCTATCTGTTGAGCACCTTCTTTGCCGCTGTGGTCGCGGTCACCTTGAGCCATCTGTTCCCGCAAACTCTGTCAATGAACGTGGGCGCAACCGAAATTTCACCGCCGTCTGGCATTACCGAAGTGCTGCACGGTCTGTTGATGAGCATGGTGGCTAACCCGATTGACGCGTTACTCAACGCCAACTACATCGGCATTCTGGTGTGGGCCATCGGCCTCGGTCTGGCCTTCCGCCATGCCAGCCCAAGCAGCAAGGCGTTTCTTACCGATGCTTCGCATGCGGCGACGTGGGTGGTGCGTTGCGTGATTCGCTGTGCGCCGCTGGGGATTTTTGGTCTGGTGGCCTCGATTCTGGCCTCAACCGGCTTTGGTGCACTTGAGGAGTACGCAACGCTGCTGGCGCTGCTGCTG
>JRUP01000043.1 GCA_000773965.1 Enterobacter cancerogenus | reverse complement strand
AGAATGGCACTGAAACTGAGGGGATTGAAATTGAAATGACTGACCATAATGAGCAAAAATTTTTATCAAAAAAAAGCCCACTTAATGAGTATCAGTGGGCCTGTTTTGTTCACGCCGGAACAACGCTCTCTCGCAGAGGTGGGGTTAAGCACTGCTAATGTCGCACTCCAATCTAACATCGCATTGCCTAATCCGTAACCCTATAATTTACAAAGATTGTTATTTAAGATTAGGCCGCTTGCCTTCGGAATGTTCTCATCCGGAAACCCCCGGATGTAAGTCCGTTAACTTTTCTGCTGAAATTTCATCAGCAATTGATTAGCAGGCCTCATGCCTTATTTCGCCCGATTTTGTCGATACGGCCGGATTTGCGGCAAAACTTTGGGATTATCGCCATTCCTTCAGCCCCTTGTGTCGAAAGACGTCAGCTGTTTACGCAGAAAATGTGACACCACGTCCTGAGGGGGCTGAATGCCACACGCTTTGATAAGCCAGCTCACCGCGCCGCGGTGTCGCGTACCATGCAGTATCACCTGCTCGATAAGGCTGAGGGGGCTTGTCTGCGCCATCTTTTCGTCTCTGCGCTGATAAATGATGGGGCGATCCCAGGCTTCCGCCGTCATGCCGGCCGCATATTCAATGAACCAGCCGGAGCAGGCCAACATGCACGGCACCAGGACTGCCTGCTCAGGCGGCCTGCGCGGTCTGATATTCGGCCGGGATGGCGCTTCCCCCTTCAGGTTGGCACGAATGAGCATGTCAGTGGCGTGCATGTGGTACATGAGCCTGAGCATTTCCCGGCGTTCAGCGCGGAAACGGCGCGCGTCCGTTTCGGCAATGGCGCTGAGCATCCCGGCATCCATCCAGCGCTTGTACTTCAGTAATGTCAGGGCGGTGACTCTTTGCATAATCTTTTCCAAAGCGTAATCACGGCCGTCAGAGCGGTAACGTGTAATACGTATTTAATTAATCCAGTGCTGTCTGGGGATGATAACCCGGTACTCCTTCCTGCCAATCTTTTCTGCGACAGCCAGGGTTCTGACTGGGAATTTACATTCATACCTCATCGTGCACAGGATATACCTCCCATATGGAAGGCCGGGCAGGGGAGCCTACAGTAACAGCCTGAAGATAAGTAATGGCGGGTGAAGCGAATCAGAGTGTAGACACGTATAAGAATTGCGACAGGCCGGTGAGAAAATTCTTGCTGGATCAGGTATTCACCTCCCGAAACGGCCAGCAGAAACATATAAACGGATGTTGCTGTCGTCAGATAAAAGCACCCGACCGGGTCAAACGTCCATTCCTGATAGGTTAATATGGTCAGCAAACTTCATGACTCTGTTCAGAAAAACGAACTAAAAAATTTCTGACTGAATGGCTGCAGCAGGGGGACAGAGTCCCGTCTGACTATTTTATTATGATGTCAGAAAACAAAGCCCGACTGGCTGCTATGCTATGAACACGGTGAATCCCCCTGTGCGGAGGGGCTAAGCCACAGGGTACACGATAGACTGAAGCGATTCGGATTGTGGCTTTTCTGAATCATCGGGAGGCACCCGACACCGTAACTTTTACTGAAGAATGAAGATGTGCTGAGGAGGTAGGCATGCTCTGGATGGAACAGGGGCTTTATCTCAGGGTGGAAGAGCTGCCCGGCGGGCCGCGGCCGCTGCCGCTGCTGAGCGGATTCAGCCTCACGACGGCCTACAGGGCGCTGGGGTGCTTTAATCCGTCGGAAACGTCGGACGCATACTTCATTCTTTCCAACGACCGCGACGAGGTCTGGTTTATCTGTAACCGGCATCTGCGAACCGTTGTTATGCGCCATGACTGCACGGCATTCCGTTTGCCGCTCTCTTCCCTGGACGAATGTTTCGTGACCGGTGAACTCCCGGTGTTACCCCTCAGGCTCAGCGATTAAACAGCATTCTGAGAAGAACCTTCAGGTGTTCTCTCTCGGCCTCATCGTCGGCACCGTCGAGGCGCCCTATCAGTTTCAGGCACAAGGCGGTGCGCGTCAGCCGCCGCTCCTGACGCAGGATTTCAACGGTGATGCGGCCCAGCAGCTCAATCTGGCAGGGGTGAGTGACCTGGCTGAAATAGCCGGTCAATCCGGCTTCTTTTTCCGGCGGTAGTCCGTCCTGTCGCATCAAATACCCGTGCGTAGTGAATGAGGTCGGGCGCAAAGTAACCGATGCACAGGCGCGTGTACAGCAGTAATCCTGCGGTGCTCTATCTTTTAAACAGCACCACGCATTATTGCAGACAATTCAGCGGTATAAATTAACGCTCCGGTTATCAGGGAGGCTAAGTGAACAGAAAAGTAACGGCGGACGACAGCATGCCCATTACCCTGCCCGACACCAGCTTCAGCCAGGTGCTGAATCCGGAAGACACCAACCGGGCCGATACCCGCGCCTTTCTTGCCCGGGACGCAGAGCCTTTTACGCTGCCCGGGTTTGTGACGCCGTTTGGCTACACCCTCTGGCAGAACAGAGCAGAGCGACAGTTCAGGCTGGTCACGCAGGAGCGTGATCCGGAGACCGTTTATGCGGT
>JRUP01000042.1 GCA_000773965.1 Enterobacter cancerogenus | reverse complement strand
GCCCGCCATATTTAATGTCAGGCGGAGACCCGGCTTTCCTGACGTTCCAGTTCACGCACTCGCGGAATCACCTCGCGGCCGAAGAATTCGACGTCCTCTTGGAAGTGCAGAAACGCCAGCAGCAATAAATCGACGCCTGCTCGCTTCAACGCCATGATGCGCTCGGCGATCTGTTGTGGGGTGCCAATTAAATTGGTCTTAAAGCCGTCGTTATACTGCACCAGATCTTCAAACGACGATTTTGCCCAGTTGCCCTCACCTTCGGGTGAAGCACTTCCCGCGTTTTTCACCTCATGCTGGAAGCCTTTAACAGCATCCGGATTGGCTTTTGCGATGATTTCCTGCAGAACGGACTGTGCTTCCTGCTCTGTATCGCGGGCGATGACAAAACCGTTTAAACCAATTTTAACCTGATGTCCGTGCGTGATGGCTTTCGCCTGAATGTCTTCAATTTGCTGCTGAACGCCCTCCGGCGTATTGCCGTTGGTGAAGTACCAATCCGACACGCGTGCCGCCATATCACGCGCTGCACGGGAACTGCCGCCCTGGAAGATTTCAGGTAAAGGTAAAAGAGGTTTGGGTTTTAATGCGTAATCGCGGAAGCGATAGAAGTCTCCGGCAAAGGTGAAGCTGTCTTCACGCCAGATACCTTTAAGGCAGCGGATAAATTCTTCAGACCGTAGGTAACGCTCTTCATGATCGAGCCAGGGTTCGCCAATCGCTTTAAATTCCCCCCGGAACCAGCCGCTGACAATGTTAACGGCAATGCGTGGACCGTAAAGATGGCTGATGGTAGCGATCTGCTTGGCGGCCAGCACGGGATTCCATGGGCCGGGCAGCAGCGCGGCAATCACTTTGAGCGTTGAGGTATGGCTCAGCAAGTCCTGTGAGAAGGTCACCGATTCATGCTGGTTATCTGCCCCGTATCCGGCAGTAAATCGAATCTGCGTCAGGGCATAGTCGAATCCTGCCTTTTCAGCGATTTTTGCCAGTTCGCGATTATACTCCGCGTCCCAACGGGTGCGCTGTTCAATCTGACTGATCACCAATCCACCGGACACATTGGGCACCCAGTAAGCAAATTGCAGGGGTTTCTTATCTGACATCGGCTTCTCCTGTCGATATATAGCTTAAAAATATGAATTTCAATCAAGTTCAATCTTTTCGATATATAAAGGGTAATGCAGCAGCTGTGCCAGATTTTCATGAATTTAAGCAGTTGATTTTATTGAGATGGGAGCGTTACTTAACGGGTGAGAAGTTGCAAATACAACAGCCGTTGTAAAACGCCCGTCGCCATTGCAACAGTGAGAGGAGAAGAAATTGAATCTGCGCGTTGAAACCATTACCCCGTATGTCCCTGGATTTTCGTCACTCAAAGCGGAGAGCATCGACCTGGGTTTCAATATGCTTCGCAGGCTCGATGATAATTGGCGCAACGGCACCAATTGTTTCGATCTCCCTGGCGAAAAACTATTGGGGCTGTTTTCATGCCATCAACTGATTGGTGTTGGCGGGCTGAATCAGGACCCATTCATGACAAATTGTCGGGCTGGCAGGGTTCGTCATCTCTATTTAGGTCAATGTTATCGCGGCATGGGGCTGGGAACGTTGTTACTGCAACAGATCATTCAGGATGCCGTCATCCATTTTGCTCTGATCAATACCCATGCACCGCACGCAGCGTATTCCTTCTATGAACGGGCCGGTTTTCATTGCTTAGCGGATCAGGAGATCAGCACGCATCGGCTACAACTCATTGCCGTGAATGAGTGAGCGTCTGCCTCTTCTGTAACGCGCAGATCAAATCCTGAATCAGCGGCCTGTTATCGTCCTTCCGCCACACGGCATACAAGGTGATCTCCAGCGGTAACCACGGCAGCATCACCAGTGAAACGGTATCTGCGACCCGACTCGCCAGGCTTTGTTGAATGAAGGTAAACCCCAGGCCCGCTTCCACGCAGGCCAGGGCAGCCAGCGGCCCGTTCACCTCAAAGGTAATATCCGGCTGGAAACCCGCTTGCTCACATGCAGCCAGTAAGCGGGCGCGCGCTGCTGGATTGAGGTGCGCATGATCGGCGATCCAGCGCTGTTTTTGTAAATCTGCCGGTGTGGGTGTAGCGATGGTTTGTGCTTTGGGCATGGCTAACAGAATCGGTTCCGTCAGCACTTTTTTCTGCAAAAACCAGTCGCCCTTTTCGGGAGGGGTATGCAGTAGCGCTACATCCAGCGCCCGTTCCTCAAGCAATTCGCGTTGTTGCTGGGATCGCATCGCGTGCAGATGGATAGCGGTGCCGTTTTGCTGATCAATCCGGGCAATGGCATCTGGCAGTATGCGCGAATGTATCGCCGCCTCAACATAACCAATATCCAGACGCCCCCTGGCCGTCTGCGTCAGGCTGCGGCCGTAATCAGTGAGACGCGCATGATGTTGCAGAAAAGGCGTGACCTCATCCAGAAATTTTCGTCCCGCTTCCGTCAGCCGCACGCGTTTTTTCTCACGATGAAACAACGTGACGCCTAATTCACTCTCCAGTTGCTGGATTTGCCTGCTCAACGGGGATGCCGAGATATGCAGCTTTTCCGCCGCCTGACCGACATGTTCCAGCAGCGCCACAGTCGCAAAAGATCGCAGTAATTTAATGTCCACAGCTTTTTCGGTCTCAACTCAGTCGAAAAGGATGATAGTCACACCCGTCGGTTCGCTGCAATATTTCATTGCTGATGCAGCTTAATGATTAAACAGCGTTTTCCTTTCGATGAAGAACAAAGGCGGTAATGATGGTCAAACATTTCTCCTCACAACGCGTGGGTAACTATCTGGTCACGGCTATCAGTGATGGCACCATGAAAGCCAGCCTTACGCTGCTCTCCGGCATTGATATCCCCAGCGCAGAGTCAATTCAAGCGCAATCGGGTATCGATGTGCCGGGTGATATTCATATTTACTGTTATCTGATTCGCGGCGAAGGACGCACGATCTTGATTGATAGCGGCATGGGCGCCGTCAATCATATTGGCGGGGAATTGCAGCCTAATCTATTAGCGCTGGGTGTTGACCCCGACGCCATTGATACTCTGTTGCTCACGCATTGCCATCCCGATCATATTGGCGGCTTACTAACGGCCAACGGTCAACCCGCCTTTGTGAATGCGCAACTTTATCTCTCTACGGCTGAAGCGGCATTTTGGCGGGATGATGAAAAGCTTGAAACAGCCAACGAACGCACTCAGAGAAATGCCTTGCTGGTGCGTCGTACGCTGGAGGCCTATCGGCCCAGCCTGCACCTGATTGATCAGAATAATATCACTGCGGATATCCAGGCTATCAGTCTGCCAGGCCATACGCCGGGGCATACCGGATATCTGATTGATTCCGACAATGAACGTCTACTGATCTGGGGCGATATTGTGCATTACCCGCATATCCAGTTAGCTCGACCAGACGTTTCTATTTCATTTGATAACGATCCGGCACTGGCTGAAGCCACGCGCAAAGCAATTCTCGAACAGGTTTCAAGGGACAAAACGCGGGTTGCAGGCATGCACTTTGGTGCATCGGCATTTGGCTATATTGAGGGTGATGTGCGCTCCGGCTATCTGTTGCGGCCAAAAACGGATTAAGACGCTGAGCTGTGAAAGTCGTTGACGGTGCCACGCGTCAGACCATCCTGCGTGGTCGCCGTAAGAAATGCGTCCAGCAGCCCGGGGAAGCGTGCGTTAAGATCGTCACAACGCAGTGATAACAGGTTTTCACGGCCTGAAGGTTTCTGCCAGATGACGCCACTGTCGCGCAGCACGCGCCAGTGATGCGTTAGAGTGGATTTGGACACGCCCTTCAGCAGCGATCCGCAGGTATGTTCACCCCCCTCCGCCAGGATAGCAACTACACTCATGCGCAGGGGATTGCCGAGCGCGGCCAATACATTTTCCAGACGGATTTTATCCCGCTGCGGGTGATTTTCCAGCATAGGCTGCCTCATGATAGTTCGTATAAACACGAAGTATCGGGCAGCGGATGCGGGATGTACAGCGCGGCAGCACACCGCGCTCAACGCCTACTGACTGATGGTCTGTTTCAACGCGGCAATCGATGAGGTGACGCCCGCTTCTACCGACATGGTGAGATCTTCCATTTCCAGTGAGACCCAGTCGTTGTAGCCCATCATACGGACCACGGAGAAGAACTCCTTCCACCACTGCAAATCCTGGCCGCAGCCCACAGCAACGTAGTTCCACGCGCGGTTTGCCACATCCTCCACCGGTTTGGTTTCCAGCAGACCGTTGATATTGACCAGACCCCGTTCCATCCGCACATCTTTACCATGGCAGTGATGAATCGCCGGCCCCAACGCCCGAGCTGCGGCAATCGGATCGGCGCCCATCCACAGTAAATGGCTGGGATCAAGGTTCAGCCCTACCATGTCCCCCACCGCATTGCGCAGCCGGAACAGGGTTTCCGGGTTCCACACCAGCATAGAACTGAAGTTCTCCAGCGCAAACTTCTCAACCCCACTTTGCTTCGCACGCGCCACCAGCCCTTGCCAGTAAGGAATCGCCACTTCATTCCATTGATAGTCGAGGCAGTTTTTCAGTGTCGGCGGCCAGCTCACGGTATAGGTGATCCAGTTGGGAATGGTGTCATGCGGGCTGGCAGGCGGTAACCCACTCATCATGACGATTTTCTTCACCCCTAACTCACCCGCCAACGCCAGGGCATTCTCGGTATCGCGTTTATGTTTCTGCCCCAGTTCACCAGGATCCAGTGGATTGCCCGATACATTCAGGGCGGCAATCGACATCCCACGCGTTTCCAGTGCTTTCAACAGGTTCTGACGCTGCGTGGCACTACCCAGTAACGCTTCTGTCGGCAAATGCGGTGCAGAGGACCAGCCACCCGTCGTCATCTCAACGCCGTATACGCCCAGTTCCAGCAGTTTATCCAGCATTTGCTCAAACGGCAGATGCCCCAGGCTGTCGGTACAAAAAGAGAGTTTCATGGCAGTCCTTATTGGTAGTTGACCCAGGTCGCGCCGTTGTCGGCGGAACGAACGCAGTTCTCGATCCAGCGCACGCCTTCCAGCCCGGCATTAATGTCGGGATAGATCAGGTTATCAAGCGTGTGCTGATCGCCACGCTGGGTGGCACTGATAGCGATGGCGAATTTCAGGTAGATGTTGGCCCAGGACTCGGCCAGGCCTTCAGTATGCAATGCACCCAGACGCTCATCCGCCAGCGCACTTTCATGCAAATACGGCATACCGTGATGCATCAGTTGATTTGGCTGGCCCTGCACTTCGTATTTCAATTCGCCCGGGTTGTAATCACTCCACTCCAGACTGGCGCGTGAACCGATAATGCGGATGCTTTGGCTGTCCATTGAACCGGCGTTGATCGATGACGCCCACATGCGCCCTACCGCCCCGTTGTCGTAATGCATCAGCACCATCGCGTTGTCTTCCAGCGGTGCGCGTGAGGGAATAAAGCTTTGGCGATCGCACAGCAGTGATTTGACTTTCAGCTGCGGCAGCACCAGCTGCGAAATGTAGAAGGTGTGAGTGGAGATATCGCCCAGTACAAAAGAGGGACCGGCGATTTTTGGATCGACACGCCATTTCTGTGCTTCGCTAAATTTATCGGCACTGTCATTGGCGCTGAAGCCGTGGGTATATTGCAGCTCCACCATACGCACTTCGCCGATTTCGCCGTTGGCAATCATGGCTCGCATCTGCATCAGTAAAGGATGGCCGGAGAAGCCGTATGTCACGCCGACGATGAGCTTTTTCGCCTCTGCCAGTGCTTTAATCTCCTGCGCTTCCGCGCTGGTGAAGAACAGTGGTTTTTCACAAATCACATGAATACCGGCATTCAGCGCCGCTTTCGTGATCTCATAATGGGTGCCATTGGGGGTGGCGATTGACACCACTTCCACCCCATCGTCACGCTTTGCCTCTTCCTCTAGCAATTGCTGGTAGTGGTCATAACAACGTTCCGGCGCAAGTCCAAGATTGACGCCAAATTCGCGTCCGCGCGCAGCATCAATATCAAAGGCGCTAGCTACCATCTGGTAGGCGGTATTGTCACGCAAGGCACCGGACCGATGTTTATAACCCACCTGACTCAGGCGGCCGCCACCGATCATTGCCCAGCGGAGCGGGCGTGGAATGCGTTTTTCACCATTTAACATAGTCACTCCTGTTTTTGCACCCGGGTGCAAATTAGGTTGAGGGTAGATGTTCGTATCTGTTACTGCTGATTCTTGTTATTTATTCACGCGTTGGTATCCATTGCACTGCACGTACTGCCGTACTTCACGAGATGCTACCGAGTGCAAATCGCATCAGAATCGGGCATAAAAAGGATGATTCTTGTGCTTACAAGCGCTGAATGTCAGCGATGCCGACTTTTTAGTCAATCTGGCAACATGCAATTCAGCGAAGAAGATCACAAAAACCGTTAAATTTGCACCCGAATGCAAAACTCGTTGCAATCGGGTGCAAAGATCAAACATAATCGTAACATCATAAAAACAGGGTTATTCGATGTCATTTGCCTCATTTGCCTGCGCTTAGGTGTTTATTTTCAGTTGGCTTTCACGTTCAATGCAGGGGACTCCGCCTTTTCTCCCTACGCAGGTGCTATGAATAAACCAACAAAGAAGCCCCACAAAGCCACAGCAAGTGATGTCGCACGACTTGCCGGCGTCTCAAAATGGACCGTATCCCGCGCTTTCACGCCCGGTGCATCCATCTCTGACAAGGCGCGTGAACAGATATTGAAAATCGCCGCGGAATTGGGCTATCGCCCTAACCTGCTGGCACGCAGCCTGTCGCAGAAGAAAACGCACATTATCGGCGTGGTGATCGATGAGATGAAGAATCCTCACTCGATGCTGATGCTCGACATGGTCACACGTCAATTGCAACAGCGCGGCTACATGGCGTTGTTGCTGAATATTGGTAGCGGAAAAAATTACAGCGCCGTGCTGACGCTCGCCGATCAGTTGCAAGTGGATGGCCTGCTGTTTCTCGGCACCGTGTTAACCGACGAACTGATTAGCGTGGCGCGCGAGATGCATCAGATTCCGCTGGTGCAGGTGTGCCGAAACAATGACGAGCCCGATATCGATGTGGTGAACGTTGACGGTTTACGCGCGGGTAAACAGCTGGGCGAACTGTTGCTGGCACAGGGCTACACCCGTATCGGCTATATGATGGGACCGGAAACCAGCAGCCATCATACCCAGCGCCTGGATGGCCTAAAGCTGGCACTTCAGGAGGCTGGATTGACGCTGGAATTACTGCTCACTGCAGGCGAGTACTCTCGTGAGCGGAGTTATGAAGTGCTGAGTGATTATCTCAACGCGCACGCACCTCAGCAGCGGGTTGACGCCCTGTTTTGCGAGAACGACATTTTGGCACTCGGCGCATTGACGGCGCTTAAAGAGCATGCAGGCAACCGTTTTATGGCGGTGGTGGGTTTTGATGATATCGATGAAGCCAGTTTGTCCAGCTGGCAACTGACCACGTTTAGCCAGCGATTGGATTTAATTGTCAATGAAGCCCTCAACCGCTTGATTGACGGAAAGGCCACTCCAGGTGGTGTTTGGTCTCAGGGAGAATTGCGCTTACGACGCTCTCACCTGAAACCCTGAGGTAACAAGGAGGAGAGATGAAGTTGTCACTGCATGGTGTTTCTGTCTGGTACAGCAATGCCGTCACTCAGTTACGCATCGCCCACGAAACAGGCTACAGCGGACTGGAGATTCTGCCTGAACATCTGTATCGCTATCTGGATAACGGCGGCAGTTACGCAACATATCGTGATCTGCTGGCGAAGTATCAGATTGAGATCACCTGCATTAATGCTCTGAAGCGGATGGGTCGCTTCCAGCCAGAAGAACGTGCCGCCCTGCTGCGTGAAGCGGAGAAAGTGGTACAGGCGGCCGTGGAACTGCGCTGCCCGGTGGTGCAAATTATGGCGTTAACCGAATTAGATCATCTGCCAGACGCCGCACGTGATGCCATCTTGCTGGAAAACCTCTGCGCCATCGCCGATATCGGCAAGCCACATGGCATTAAATTCCAGATAGAAGTGGTGGCCTTCACTGCCTTCAATTCACTGCAACACGCGCTGGATCTGATTAAACAGAGTGGCAAAGATAACCTTGGCGTGGTGGTCGATTTCTGGCACCTGCACGCCGGCGGTGGCACCACACCGGATGAAGTGGCGCGCATGGACAAGGATTTGATCTACGGTGTGCATTTCTGTGATGGTCGCGCCGCCCATCCTGGCGAAGCCTGGGACGAATGGGTCCAGCGCAATTACGCGCCCGGTGAGGGCGATGTTGATATTCCAGCCTGGGTGGCGGCAGTGAAAGCCACGGGATATAACGGCGTATGGTCACCGGAATTATTGAGCCCGCGCAACTGGGAAGATGATCTCTGGAATATTGCCCGTCACAGCATCGACGACATGAAAAAATATATTTATTAAAAATAAAGGAGACCCGAATAACGGGTTTTCCGTGAAGACATTTGGCAATGGCGGGAAAAATCCAGCCTACGGAATCGCGTGTTGATTAACAACACGTGTATAACGTCTTTCAATACCTTCTGAGAAATCATAATAACGAACACGGATTCGTCGTGGACGCCTGCGCGCTAATTAGCGTGTGGTCGGCCTGGGTCTGAATGTCCGGAATGTCGTGCTCTGTCAATATTAATCTGCCGTGTCCATCAGACGATGGAATGATTAAGGGAAAGAAGTATGAACCGAAGAGAAGCGCTCTTTTCGCTGAGCGGTATTGTCGCCTCACTTGCCGTGGCACCGCAACTGCGCGCCAAAGAGCTGCACAATGTGCCGCTGGAAACCCAGCTCAGTGCTGACCATCTGCCGCAGCCCGCCTGGAAGGATGGTTACCAGGTACTCACCAACCCGCTCGACCGTCAAAATCTACAGGCGATTTTTGATCGTTTGATCCCGGCCGATAAGCTAGGGCCTTCTGCCACTGAAGCGGGCTGTATTGAGTTCCTCGATAACCAATTAGCGGGTGATTACGGTTCAGGAGCCGCGCTTTATTTGCAGGCTCCACTGCATCCTGAAAACGAAGAGAAAATTATGGGCAGCCCGCAATTTCTCTCCGCACCAAAGGAACGTTATTTAACCGGTCTAAAGGCACTGGAAAGCTGGGCACTAAAAAATCATCAATCTTCCTTCCATGCGCTGAATGCCGAACAGGTTGATGACTTCCTGACAAAAATGGAAGACGGAAAAATTGATTTAGGCGCAGATGTAAACAGCCAGGCCTTTTTTGAATTAATGCTGCAGAACGCCCGAGAAGGTTATTTGGCCGATCCGATTTACGGCGGTAATAAAAACATGGCGGGCTGGAAGATGATTGGTTTCCCTGGCGCTCGCTATGACTACCGCCCTTATATCGAACGTCGCAATGAAAACCTGGCACTTATTCCTGTCAGTCTAATCCCCAACGATTAATACCCCGGAGCTGATTCAATGACTTTAGAACGAAATAAGGCTGACGTGGTGATCGTTGGTATGGGTTGGGCCGGTTCGGTGATGGCGGAAGAGCTAACCCGCGCTGGGCTGAATGTGATGGGTATTGAGCGTGGCGCGTGGCGTGATACCTCCACCGACTTCCCAGTGGCGATTGATGCCGATGAATTGCGTTTCCACACGCGCCGCAAAATTTTACAGCCGATGAGTGTCGAAACCACCACGTTCCGCAACCGCAGCGACCAACTTGCTGCCCCGGTGCGTAACTGGTCGGCATATCAGTTTGGCTGGAACGTCGGTGGTGCAGGCACGCACTGGGCAGGCATGTCCTGGCGCTTCACGCCGTGGGATTTTGAAGTCGCGACCCAGACGCGTGAGCGTTACGGCGCGAAAAAGATGGCCGGCTTACAGTTGCAGGATTGGGGCGTGACCTACGACGAAATGGAACCTTTCTACGATCGCTTCGAGCGCATCGCTGGCACCTCGGGCTACGCCGGAAATCTGAACGGTGAAAAACGCCCGGGCGGCAACGTCTTTGAGGGCGCACGCAAACGGGATTACCCAACGCCACCGCTCAAAGATACCCATTGGATGAGCAAATATCGCAAGACCACCGAGAACATGGGTTATCACCCCTTCACGGTACCCGCTGGCAACCTGTCTCAAGCTTATGTTAACCCACTAGGCGTTAGCATGGGGCCATGCACCTATTGCGGTTTCTGCGATTTCCACGGCTGCGGCAACTTCTCCAAATCGTCGCCACAGGCCTGCATTTTGCCGGTGTTAATGCGTCGTCCAAACTTCACCTTGCTGACGGAGACAGAAGTCCTGCATGCCGTGAAGCATGAAGACGGAAAAACCGTGAAAGGCGTGAAATTTGTCACTCTGGATGGCGTGGAAGGTTTCCAGCCTGCCGATATCGTCTGCTTCACCGCTTACCAGATGGATAACGTGCGCCTGATGCTGCTCTCCGGCGTCGGTGAGAAATACGATCCGCTCACCGGCCGTGGCACCATCGGACGCAACTACAACTATCAGACGTGTTCAAGCGTGACCGGTTTCTTCGATAACGAATACATGAACCCGTTTATCGGTGGCGGCGCGCTAGCGGTGCAGATTGATGATTTCAACGGCGACAATTTCGATCATAGCGACCTCGACTTTATTGGCGGCGCGGGCATTATGGGCTTCTCTACCAATGGCCGTCCAATTCAAAACATGAACGGCCTGCGTCCTGGCACCAAACGTTGGGGCAGTGAATGGAAGGCGGGTTATGCGCGTGATTACCAAACGGCGGGCACCATCTTCTGTCAGGGCACGTCGATGCCAATGCGTGATGCTTTCCTCGATCTGGATCCTAACTACAAAGATCGCCACGGTCAGCCATTGCTTCGCGTCACTTTTGATTGGAACCAAAATGACAAACGAATGGCAAATTACGTGACCGATCGCGCCATCAATATCATGAAGGAAGTGGGCGGGCAGCATCTGGTGATCGATAACCAATCAGAAAAAAGCTGGAATCCTTACATGCAGCATAGCTCGCATACTATTGGCGGCGCAGTCATGGGTTCCGATCCGAGTACTTCCGCGCTCAATCCGTACTTGCAAAGTTGGGATGCGCATAATTTGTTTGTGGTCGGTGCCTCGGCCTTCCCCAACAATGGCGGCTACAACCCAACCGTCACCGTGGGGGCGTTGGCGGTGCGTGCGGCGCAAGCTATCCACCAGAAGTACATCAATAATCCGGCACCGCTGGTGGGGGCATAATCATGGCGAAGGCAAAGAAAATTACCTATACCCTCGCGGCGTTGGCCGTAGTCGCCGCCATTGGCGTGACCGGCAGAATGTGGGTTGTGATGGACAGCTCACGTTCAAATGTGGCTGATGATAAGGTCAGGTTAGCCGATTTCCACAGCAGTGATGCGGATGCCATTAAACGTGGCGAATATGTGATGCGCCTGGCGGATTGCGCGGCGTGCCACAACGCGGACTTTTCCGGCGGCTACAAGATCGACACCCCCTTTGGTGCACTGCAAAGCTCCAACATTTCACCCGACCGTGAAACCGGCATCGGCAACATGACGGAGCACGATTTCTTTAATGCGGTCCGTCAGGGACGCGGTGAACACGGCTTCCTTTATCCTGCGATGCCTTACACCGCTTATACGCAGATGAGCGATGCCGACATGCACGATCTCTGGGCCTATTTCTCTGTGCAGAAGCCAGTGAAAAATGCCATCGACGAAAACGCAGGCATGAACTTCCCGTATAACATTCGTCTGGCGATGGCGGGTTGGAACCTGTTGTTCTTCGATAACAGTGCGTTCAAGCCTCAGAGTGCGCAGAATGATGCCTGGAACCGTGGTAAGTACATCGTTGACGGCCCCGCGCACTGTAGTGTGTGCCACACCGCACGTAATGCGTTAGGAGGAGAGATCAGCAGCCAGTATCTGCAAGGCGGCAACTTAGGGACATGGTATGCACCTGATATCTCGCCGAATCCTCATGCTGGCATCGGAAAATGGAGCGATGAGCAGATCGCGGATTACCTGAAAACCGGCTCCAACGGGGAGAGTGTTGCGGCCGGTCCGATGGCAGAAGCGGTTGAGCACTCAACGCAATATTTCAATGACCAGGACCTGAAAGCCATTGCCACCTATTTGCGCAGCCTGCCCGCTTCTGCAACGGCTAAGCCAACTGCATTTGTGATGGATAAGACGAAACACGATCAGGCGGCACTGCGCTATGAGGTGGACTGCTCAGCCTGCCATGGCTTGTCGGGGGAAGGTATCACGGGTATGGTGCCGGCTTTTGCGGGTAACACCGCGATGCAGAATGATCCTACCAACATGATCCATGCGCTGTTGGATGGAGCGCGAGCGCCGCACACCGAAGGACGCCCAACGTCTGCCGGCATGCCTGCCTTCTCATGGAAATTGAACGATCAAGAGATGGCAGATGTGCTTAACTACGTGCGCAATTCATGGGGCAACGAGGCTACCGAGGTGAAAGCCAGCGATGTTGCCACGCTGCGCAAAGCCACAGATGCGGGAGATAAGCTGAAAGTACCAGCAGCGAAATAACGGCTTCTTGTCAGTCATCAACGCGCCGCTATTCCTTCAGTCCGAGGAGTAGCGGCGCATCCAATGAAGTGAAGCCGAAAGTTGGACACCATTCTAACGTGCAGGCGGAATGACAAGGAGCAGTAGTAAGCATTCACCTTGTCTCACTCCCCTCTCGCACCAATCATTGAGCCGGGAAGCGTGCTCAATAAACGGTTTTCTGTTTTTATCGTGCACGCTGACGTCTCATTGCGCCGGAATTAGCGCAGCAGTTGGTTGATTCCCCACAGCGCTAAAGCATGATCGTCTTCAGAAGGCAAACCACTGATGCTGACTGCACCAATGATCGCGCCCTGCGGGCTGAGCAGCGGGAAGGAGCCACCGTGATCGGTGTAATCTTCCTGGCGAATGTTACGCTGCTGCGCCATACGTTCGCCCTTCTGCTCATTAGCGAACCCTACATACATCGAAGAGTGGCCGGTCAACAGCACCGTGTTGCGTTTACGACGCATCCACTCCAGATTTTCGGGCGCGGAGCCGGGTAACGCCGCCAGAAACAGCACCTGCCCAAAAGCATAAACTTCGATAGCAATTGGCGCATTCATTTCGCGGCCACGCTGTTGAATGCCCTGACCAATTTGCCAGGCCAAATCGAAATCAAACTGCGGTAAGCGGTGCTCAGCTTCCTGCTGTAGCAGGGTTTCTAATGAAGGCAGTGCTGACATTGATAGGATCCTCTCAAAATGAAATTTATTTTCCACTTTTTATAACATGGAAGATATTTTTCGCATGTGATGAAGATCGCAGTTCAGTTTGGGTCAACCGGAATCACGCGACACCATGGTAAATCCCATATCTATTATCGGATTTTCCACCGTCTGATTTTGCAGGCGCTTTAACAATTGCTCTGCAGCAAGCTCGCCCATGCGGTGTCGGTCAATGCGAATCGTCGAAATCGCCGGATAATTTGCCGCGGCGAAATCCAGGTCACCAAAACCAATCACCGCCAGCTGCTGCGGAATGTTTAAACCACGCGCCTGTGCCGCCATCAATGCGCCCTGCGCCAGCGTGTCTGAACTGCACACCAGCACATCGACATCCGGATGTTGCTCCAGCAATTGCGAACTGGCTTCGCGACCGCGTGCCATTAGCGCCGGGAGTTGTACTGGAATGTCGACCAGCGGATTAATGCCCAATGCCGTTAACGCATCCAGCAAACCCTGTTTACGTTGCAATGCGCGGCGATCATCCGTCCATATCAGACCCGGCTTTTGATAACCGCGCTCGGCAAGGTAGGTCGCAACGCGCGCGCCGATCTTCTCATGAGAAAAACCCACCAGCATATCGATGGGGGTGGGCGTCATATCCCAGATTTCGACCACCGGGACATTGGCTTGTAACAACACTTTTTTCAGCTGCACGCTGTGATGAATACCGGTGAGCACGATGCCATCCGGACGGCGAGACAATAGCGTGGCTACGGTTTCCGCTTCGGTTTCCGCTTCATAACCGGTGACGCACAGCAACATGTGATAGCCCTGCGCACTCAGGCTGTCATTCAGGCTCTGAATGGTGTCCACGAACATGTTGTTATTGATTTGCGGCACCACAACGGCAATCAGGCGACTGCGATTGCTCGCCAGACTGCCCGCTTGCGCGTTGGGAATGTAGCCGGTGGCGCTGATTGCCGCTTTGACTTTGGCGACAGTCGCCGGTCGAACCAGATGCGGGGAGTTGAGCGCGCGACTCACCGTCATCGGCGAGATTCCCGCGACGCGGGCGACATCTTCCAGCGTGGGGGCAGCATTGCGCTCGGGGTTGCGTAGTTTCATGGCGGCTCAGGGTAGAGGCAGATAGCGCTAGCATAGCAGGCCGCCCTATCAAAGCCAGCGCAAAACGCTGAGAATGTTAGGGCTATCATTTAAACCCCCGAATTGTCCATTTTGTGATCTGCTCTGCATTAAAGCTCAACGTTATTGGCGCATAGTCTGCTCCGAGCCAAAAATGTTAGCGCAATCATTTACAGGAGAACATTATGTCGAGTGTGAATTCCAGTGCCGTAAGCTATGCCAAAACAGCCGGAGCCGGGAACGCTGCTGAGAGCGGTGACCGCATCGTTTGGGTGAATTTATCGTTGGCGTTTTTGCCGTTGGCGACACCAGTGAGCGATGCCAAAGTGCTGACCGGACGCCAGAAGCCGCTGACAGAAGTGGCGATCATCGTCGCGGAGATTGAAACGCGTGACGGCTTTCAGGGCATCGGCTTCAGCTATTCCAAACGCGCGGGCGGCCAGGGCATTTACGCCCATGCGTGTGAAATTGCCGATGCGCTGATTGGTGAAGATCCCAACGACATCGACAAGATTTACACCAAACTGCTGTGGGCAGGCGCGTCCGTGGGCCGTAGCGGCATGGCGGTGCAGGCGATTTCACCGTTTGATATTGCACTTTGGGATATGAAAGCACGGCGTGCCCAATTACCCCTGGCAAAGCTGCTCGGCGCGCATCGTGATTCCGTGCAGTGCTACAACACTTCGGGCGGTTTCCTGCATACGCCGCTTGATCAGGTGATCAAAAATGTGGCTATCTCGCGTGAAAATGGCATTGGTGGCATCAAACTCAAAGTCGGCCAACCTAACACCGCTGAAGACTTGCGGCGCCTCACTGCGGTGCGTCAGACACTGGGCGATGATTTCCCGCTAATGGTGGACGCGAACCAGCAGTGGGATCGTGAAACAGCGATTCGCATGGGACGTAAGATGGAGCAGTTCAATCTGGTGTGGATCGAAGAACCGCTCGATGCCTACGACGTAGAAGGTCACGCCGCACTGACTGCCGCGCTGGACACGCCGATTGCCACCGGTGAGATGCTCACCAGTTTCCGTGAACATGAGCAGCTCATTCTTGGCAACGCCAGCGACTTTGTGCAGCCGGATGCGCCGCGCGTCGGCGGAATTACGCCATTCCTGCAGATAATGGATTTAGCGGCGCGCCACGGACGTAAACTGGCACCCCACTTCGCGATGGAGATTCACATTCATCTCGCCGCCGCCTATCCCATCGAACCCTGGCTGGAGCATTTTGAATGGCTCAACCCGCTGTTCAATGAGCAGTTAGAACTGCGTGACGGCCGTATGTTGATCTCCGATCGTCACGGCCTCGGCTTCAGTCTTAGCGAACAGGCGCGCCGCTGGACCACGCTGACACACAGCGTGGGTAAACGTCCTTAGTGGATCTTTGCGCTGGCGTGACCGCTGAGCTGAGCCTTAGCCAGCGTGCGCGCCAGAATCGAAGAGTACAGCGGCTTGCCGCCGAAGAACTGTGCGGCAAGCGTTGCACCCAGGCAGGTGATGATCATCGGCAGAATCAACTGGTAGTTGTTGGTCATTTCCAACACCAGCACGATGCCGGTTAAAGGCGCACGTACTGAAGCGGCAAACAGTGCGCCCATGCCTGCTACGGCAAAGGTCGCGGCCTCCAGTTGATAACCGGGGAACCAGTGAATGCACAGTTGACCAAAACAGGTACCCAGCAAGGTGCCCAGGGTGAGCATCGGCGCAAAGATCCCGCCCGGCGCGCCTGAAGAGAAGCAGCAAATTGTCACCAACGTCCGCAGGGCGAACAGGCCGAACAAGGCCAGCGCGCTGTAACTTCCCGCAGAGAAATCGGGAATCAGCGTGATACCCCCACTCACGGCAGCAGGCAGAAACAGGCCAAGCACACCACACAATCCCGCCAGCACACTGCCCCACATCACCCAGGTGCGGATGCGGCCTTGATGTAATCGTTGAAACTGATCCTGCGCGAGAAATATCAGGCGATTAAACGCCACACCGCAGCCGCCAAACAGGATGCCGAGCAACAGATAGAGCCAAAGCGTGTTGGTTGGCGCATCGCGCAACTGGCCGATGTTGATGATGGCTTCATTCCCGTTACACAAACGAAACACGATGCTGGAGACGATCACGCCGACAAACACTGCTTTTATTGAGATCAGGCTGTAGCGAAACTGCGGACGCATCTCTTCGATAATAAACAGGATGCCTGCCAGCGGCGCATTGAAAGCCGCCGATAACCCCGCCGCGGCACCGGTGGCGATCAAGGTATGCCGGGATTCAGACGACTTAACGCGGAACAGATCCAGACACATGCCGCCAATATTGCCGCCGATCTGCACGGTTGGGCCTTCGCGCCCCAACACCATACCTGAGCCCAGCGCTCCCATACCGCCAAGAAACTTCACTGGCAGCACGCGCCACCAGCGCACCGGACGCAGCTCTTCCAGTGCCCCTTCGATTTCGGGAATGCCTGAACCACCCGCTTCTGGCGCGAATCGCCGCACCAGATAATAACCAATGGCCCCCAATACAGCGGAAACCAGAAAAGCACACAGGACCTTAAAAATGGGGTGAGTGGCAGCGTTTTCCAGCCAGTTCAGGCGCGAATGCAGGATGAAATTCACCGCGCGGTCAAAGGCAACACCGACCAAACCGGTAAGCACACCGACCAGTGCGGCGAGCAGCAACAACGCCACTGGGGTTTTATCGCGGCGCAACAGCTTTTGCAGCAGCATAAAACGTCCGGCGCGCATGGCGTTCTCAGGCTGACTGGCATTTTGCGAAACAGACATGCAGATCCTCAATAACATCAGTGCCGCCATTCCAGCGACGAAAAGGCGTCAGCATAGCTAACTCAGGCGATCGCGTAACGCAATCATTGGCAACAGAATTTTACGGTTGGCTGGGCAGTTCACCATAATGTACCGCCAGCCACACCGTAGGGCTCTGGCTATCGGTCCAGCAAACGCGATGGCGGCAGCCTGCCGGAATATCGATAAAATCGCCGGGTAACAGTGTGCGCGCTTCGCTTTCTCCTTCCAACTGCAATCCAGCTGAACCCTGTAAAATCATCACCCATTCACCTTGCGTCTGGCTGTACCAAAAATCGGGCGGACTGGCCTGCCCGGTTGAAACGATACGTTCAATCAGTACATTGGGTTGTGATAGCAGTGCTTCGAAGGTTTCAGCGCTGCCGGTTTGCGCCGCTGGCGGAAAATCACGCAACAGATTGGTGAACATGATGTGAGCCCGATGTTTTTGCTGGATTTATGCACTGTAACGCAGGCTTCACTCGGAAGGCTCACAGAATTTTACGTCGCCCGTTGACGAGTTAGGGGCAAATCACCATGATCCTGGCCTTAAAGATCATGCTGTCTCTACTACCGCACTTCGATTGCCATTCTCTTGATTGCGCAACTGATAGCGGCTTCATGACTGCAGATACGCGCTATGAAACAAGCCGCAAAAGTATTTGAAACGGAAAAACAAGAAAATTGGAGCCATCTGGTGTCAGAACTCACGAATGGATTGCTGGAAGAAATTGTCGCTGAAGTCCGTCCTTTAACGCGTCAGGGCAAGGTGGCGGACTACATTCCCGCATTGGCCGGTGTCGATGCCGATCAGCTCGGCATCGCCATTGTCACACCCGATGGCCAGCGCTTTCAGGCTGGCGATGCTTCCACGCGTTTTTCCACTCAGTCGATCTCCAAAGTGCTGTCACTCACAGTCGCGTTGACGCTGTATGACGATGCCGAGATCTGGCAGCGTGTGGGTAAAGAACCTTCAGGTCAGGCGTTTAACTCGCTGGTGCAGTTGGAGCTGGAACAGGGCAAACCCCGCAATCCCTTCATTAACGCCGGTGCGCTGGTGATGTGTGACTTGCTGGAGAGTCGTTTAACTGCCCCGCGCCAGCGTATGCTGGAGATTGTGCGCCGTCTGGCCCAGCAAAGCGACATCAATTATGACCGTGTGGTTGCGCGCTCTGAATACGAGCATTCCGCTCGCAATGCCGCGATTGCCTGGCTGATGAAGTCGTTTGGCAATTTCCACAATGATGTCAGCAAAGTAATGGAAACCTACTTCCACTACTGCTCACTCTCCATGAGCTGTGAAGAGCTGGCGCGCACCTTTCTCTATCTCGCTAACCAGGGACGCAGTCAGCACGATGAGTGGGCCGTGATCTCACCGCGTCAGGCACGCCAGGTCAATGCGTTGATGATGACCAGCGGTATGTATGACGGCGCTGGCGAGTTCGCCTGGCGCGTGGGAATGCCCGCGAAGTCGGGTGTGGGCGGCGGTATTGTCGCGGTCATTCCAGGGGAAATGTGTATCGCGGTGTGGTCGCCGGCGCTGGATCACTCAGGCAACTCTCTGGCGGGCACCGCGCTCTTGGAGAAGCTTACCGAGCGACTGGGTCGCTCGATTTTTTGAACGCTTAGCTCACCACATGTGATGGGGTGCCCTGAGCAAATCCTTCCAGATTGGCTTCGATGCCGCGCAGCAGATTGGTGACTCCCTGCTGGCTGGCCCATGCGATGTGCGGTGTCAGCAGCAGGTTAGGAATATCCGGTTGCAACAGCGGATGATCGGCTGCCGGTGGTTCACTGCTGAGCACATCCAGCGCTGCACCGGCAATCACACCCTGACGCAGTGCGTGGGCCAGTTCCGTTTCATTGATCAGTCCACCGCGTGCAGTGTTGATTAGCCAGGCTGACGGCTTCATCTGCGCCAGCGCCTGCAAATCGATTAACTGCTGAGTTTGCGGCGTCAGCGGGCAATGCAAGCTCAACACATCACTACGCGCCAGCACCTCTTCAAACGGAACATAACCAGCGCGCGGCGCTGAACTGCCTTTGCGGTCCGCGTAGAGTACCGTCATGCCGAGCGCTTCTGCCATCGCACCCACCGCGCTGCCGATGTCGCCTTTGCCGACAATCCCTAAGGTCGCACCAAAAATGTCCTGAATCGGCTGGCGATGGACACAAAAATGCGACGATGCAGGCCAGGCCGCGCGCGTGCTGTTGGCGTAATCCACCAGATGGCGACGCAGGGCAAATAAGGCGGCAATCACGCCTTCGGAGACGCTGCGCGTGGAGTAGCCGGGCACATTACAGACTACAATGCCGCGTTCACGACATGCATCCAAATCGATGCCGTCGTAACCCGTTGCCGCGACACAGATGTAGCGCAGATCCGGCAACTGTTTCAGTGTTTCCGCGCGCAGCGGCACTTTGTTGGTGATGGCAATCTGCGCGCCCTTTAAGGCAGAAATAATGTCGTGCTGTGCCGTTGTTCCACGAAAATCCCATTCCGTACACCACTCCGGGCGTGTCGGCGGTGTAGGCAGCGTATCACCATCCAGCATCACTATTTTCATCGCTTCTCCGTTTACATGTTTCCGCACTGTTCTCATCAGGTTGCATTTAGGTTAACAAATACAGCGCGTAAAGTGACTTTTTTCAAAAGGTGCGAATTTTTTCTAAATTAGCCTGAGTTTCTGTAACCCTTCTGCGGCAATGGCGTTACACTTCGGCCTCATTTGTTGAATCATTTCGTCGCCGCCATGACCTTTTCACATCAACTTCGCCAGCGCCTGACTGCCTGTATCGCCATCCTGGCGGTGCTGCTGCTGTTTGTCGCGCCGATCGTATCGAAGTCGTTGATGGAACGGCAAAGCCGCATGATGGACATGCCCGCGCATGGCATGACGTCTGAAATGTCGATGCATCATCACGAAATGATGATGGATATGGCAATGCCGGGCATGGACCATCACATGATGGATGACGGTGAATTCGCCTGCGGCTACTGTGACTTGCTGGTGCATGTACCGTTGATGATGTGGGTGTTTATCCCATTCATCTGGCTGATGATGGTGATTTCTCGCGCCCCACCGCTGCCGCCTCTGCAGGCTCCGGTGATCCGACGCTTCAGCCCGACACACCGTCCGCGCGCGCCGCCTGCTGTTCTCTCCTGCTGATAACATCATTAACGACGCACCTTTTTGCGTCACGGCATTCTCTAACCGGAAGGAAGACGGCTTTGTCTGCTGCTCACTCTGCAGCACCGCGTGGTGCGGTGCTTAATCTACTTCGTCGCTTACATTTTTATATTGGCCTGTTTGTCGCGCCCTTTATTTTTGTCGCGGCACTCAGCGGCACGCTCTATGTGCTGACGCCACAACTGGAAAACGTCATCTACTCCGATGCGTTAACGGCACAACCCAATGGCCCTGCCCAGCCACTGTCTGCGCAAATCAGCGCGGCACGCGCCTACGCAGGTGAGAAACAGCACATTTACGCTGTGCGGCCTGCGCCAGGCGCAACGGATACGACTCGCGTACAGTTCAGCGATGCCTCACTGGGTGCTTCGCAGTCTCGCGCAGTGTTTATCGACCCTTATAGCCTGAAAGTTAAAGGCGACATGACGGTGTACGGCACCAGCGGCGTGCTTCCGCTGCGTACCACGCTCGATTTACTTCACAGCAGCTTGTTGCTAGGTGATTTCGGCCGCAACTACAGCGAGCTGGCGGCGTCCTGGTTGTGGGTCGCCGCGCTGGGCGGCGTGGTGCTGTGGCTGGGCACGCGCCCGAAACGTAAGCTGAAAGCCGCGCGCAAGGGATTCGCCTTTAGCCGCCACTGGCATATCACGCTGGGTCTGACGCTGGTGCTGGGATTGGTATTCTTCTCCGCCACCGGTTTAACCTGGTCGCAGTGGGCGGGTAATAATATTGACCGCTGGCGTACGGAGTTGAACTGGCTGACACCACAGGTCAACACTTCACTTAGTGGCGATACGGCACCCGCCGATCCTCATGCTGACCATCACAGCATGCCAGGCATGCCTGATATGGATATGTCGAATATGGACATGTCCAGTATGTCGATGTCATCAATGGCAAAACCGGTTGCGCAGCCCGCGAAGCCAATGCCCAGCAATCTGCCGGACAGTGACTGGGATCGCGTACTCAACGCCGCCCGTCAGGATGGACTCAGTGCCAGTAAGCTGGAACTTCGTCAGCCGAAAAGCGCGGACAAAGCATGGGCAGTGACCGAAATCGATCGAAGCTGGCCGACACGGGTTGATGCGGTTTCCGTGAATCCGCAAGACTTCACGATTGTTGATCACGTCTATTTCGCCCAGTTCCCACTGGTGGCAAAACTGACGCGCTGGGGCGTGGATGCGCATATGGGCGTGCTGTTTGGCTTGCCTAACCAACTGCTGTTGGCGTTCTTTGGACTTGGTTTATGCACGATGATCGTGCTGGGTTATCGCATGTGGTGGGCTCGCCGTCCGCAACAGGCGGAAGCCAGCCCGGCGAAAACGTTAACGGAGACCTGGCTCGCCATACCGCACTACAGTAAAGGCACCTGCCTGATGATAGCGTTGGCGCTGGGTTATGCGCTGCCGGTGATGGGGGTGAGTTTGCTGGCATTTCTGCTGATCGACGTTTTGCGCTGGCGTAAACAGCAACGTGTTCCGATGACCGAAGCGGAGATTCTGGCGTCGCAGCAGTCACCGCTTGGCATTATTCGCGCTCGCTTTACGGTGAAGCGCAAGGAGATGCGTAACTTCCTGCGCGGCGTGTGCATTCTGGCGGTGATTGTCGTTTCGGTGATGAGCAATGCGATTATTGGCGGAGTGATCGATCAATACGGTATCCCGTTTAGCCACTGGTCATTGACGATGTACATCACGCAGGGGTTGATGATTGCCTTATACAGCGCAGTGTTCACCGCACTGATGTCGATTCCGTTGTGGTATTTCTTCCTGGGCGAAAGCGATCCACAAGGTAAATAGGGGTTGGTGCGCAAGGATGCGCACCTCATCTCGTCTACGAGACTTAAAAATCCGCTTTGAGTACCACGCGATAATGGGCTTTTCCCGCTCTCACGTGTTCTAACGCGGCATTCACCTGCGACATCGGAAATTCCTCCACCTGTGGAGCGATATCCACGCGGGCGGCTAACTTGAGCAAGGTACGTAACTGAGCGGGAGAACCGGTTGAAGATCCGGTTAGCGCACGATCGCCGACAATCAAACTGAACGCCGGAACCTCAAACGGCTTCATCACCGCGCCCACCGTGTGGAACTTGCCTTGTCGCGCCAGTGCCTGGTAGTAGGGCTTCCAGTCTAAATCCACGGCAACGGTGCTGATGATCAGATCAAACTGCCCTGTCAAAGCATTCAAAGCTTCAGCATCGCGGCTGTTCACTACCCGATTGGCGCCCATCGCCAGAATGGAGTCAGTTTTGCTGGCATTGGAGCTAAATGCGGTGACTTCCGCGCCCATCGCACGCAGCAGCTTAATCGCCATGTGCCCTAGTCCACCAATTCCAATCACCCCGACGCGGCTGGTGGCGTTGATGTTATGCATCAATAACGGTTTGAATACGGTGATGCCACCACACAGCAACGGACCCGCAGACGCCAAATCCAACGACTCGGGCAACGGGATCACCCATTGCCAATTGGCACGAAGATGGCTGGCAAAACCGCCGCGGTTATTGATGGTGGAGACTTTGCCATTTTCGCAATTGACCTGATCGCCTGCGATGCAGGCATCACAGTGATGGCAGCTTTTTGCCGTCCAGCCGATACCGACGCGTTGCCCGATGCTGAGCCCTTTGTTCTGCGCTGCCTCTCCCAGCGCCACCACGCGACCAATCACTTCATGTCCGGCAATCAACGGATAACGTGAACCGCCCCACTCGTTATCGATCATCGACAAATCGGAATGGCACACGCCGCAGTAATCGACTTCAACCTGCACGTCTTCCGCTGCCAGCAGGCCGGCATCATATTCATAAGGCACTAGCGCCTCACCCGCTTGCAGAGCGGCATAGCTGGAAATCTTCATCGCTGTCCTCGGGATTTTGCTCGATAGAGCACCAGAGTAGCAAAGTGATGAGCAATATAATGCTGAATAATCAGGTTATTAGTGAGGGGAATGCTGTTTGAGAGGAAGATGCAGGCTAAGAATGGGGGAGAAGAATCGGTGCGCATGAGGCGCACCGTAAGACTTCAGGTCGGCATGGCTGCACTGCGACGCAATAGTCGGACCCTCATCTGACATTGAAGTTACAAGGGCATGGCTGCCGACCCTATCGCGATGTTAGAAATCCGCTTTCAGCACCACGCGGTAATTCGCTTTACCGGCGCGGACATGATCCAGCGCGTCGTTGATTTTCGACATCGGGAAGGCTTCAACCGTTGGCGCAACGTCAGCACGCGATGCCAGTTTCATTAACGAACGCAACTGGCCCGGAGAACCGGTGGATGATCCGGTCACGGCACGATCACCCATGATCAGGCTGAAAGCCGGAACTTCAAATGGCTTCATCACGGCACCCACGGTGTGGAATTTACCGTGCGGTGCCAGCGCCTGGAAGTACGGCTGCCAGTCCAAATCAACCGCAACGGTGCTGATGATCAGATCAAACTGACCCGCCAACGCATTCAGTGCCTGCGGATCGCGGCTGTTCACCACGCGATCGGCACCCATCGCCAGGATAGATTCCGTTTTACTGGCGTTGGAGCTGAACGCAGTCACTTCCGCACCCATAGCACGCAACAGTTTGATCGCCATGTGGCCAAGGCCACCGATGCCGATCACGCCCACACGACTGGTGGCATTGATGTTGTGCATCAGCAGCGGTTTGAACACGGTGATACCGCCGCACAGCAGTGGGCCGGCAGTGGTGATATCCATTGACTCTGGCAGCGGGATCACCCATTGCCAGTCAGCACGCAGATGGCTGGCGAAACCACCTTTATTCATGATGGTGGGTACAGAACCGTTTTCGCAGTTAACCTGCTCGCCGTTGATGCAGGCATTACAGTGCTGGCAGCTTTTCGCTGTCCAGCCGATGCCCACGCGCTGACCAACTTTCAGCCCTTTATTCTGTGCGGCTTCACCTAACGCACTGATGCGGCCAATCACTTCATGGCCCGCGATCACCGGGAAGGCTGAGATGCCCCACTCGTTATCAATCATCGACAGGTCAGAGTGGCAGACGCCACAGTAATCGACCTCAACCTGTACCTCTTCAGCTGCCAGCGGACCGGCCTCATACTCAAAAGGCACCAGCGCTTCGCCTGCATTCATCGCGGCATAACTTTTGATTTTCATTACTGTCCTCTGTTTCAGCGTTTTCGACTCACTAGTCTAGCAGAGCGTACGCCAGGATTATGACGATAAATCAATCAATTATCCGCGATTTGTAAGAAAAGCATTCAGGGTTAAAGCGGATCATGATTGAGCGGGCTGCGAAAAGCGTGGCGTGCCGCTTCAACCAACTGGCTGGCTGTTACTGTGGCCGGCAAGCGCGTCAGCACTTTGCTGGCTTGCCAGTAACACAGCACCATCTCTTCATCTGTTTCGTTTTCGGCCATTTCACGCAACCGTCTACGCAGGGTTATCACATCCAACGTTTGCTGCTCATCCACCATCTCCGCGATGGTCTGGTTAATGACCTGATGGATGATTTTCCAGGATATTTCGGCAAACACATTGAACCTCGTTGCTTATCTATTGGCTCCAGGCAAATGAATAAAACGTGCGGCGTTGACCGCACAAAAAGAGAACAAAGCTGGCATAACTATAGCCGTTTATTTTCTGAGCAAATGCCGGAACAGCGGACATTCTTGTAGTTAACGGATCTATAAAATGATTTTTATTTTGCATCGTGCTGATGACCGCAAATGTCCTTGTAACAAAAAAGCATAAACCTAAGCTGGCTGTCGTCGCCGCGCTTTGCCAAAGTAGGGCAACGTTTAACCTCGCAACAGGGAATGAATATGAGTCAAACCACTGCTTTACACGCCGATCCATTAATCTGGGGCCACGGCCCCAAAGTGTTTGAAGTGTTTCTGGAACCCACCTGCCCGTTCTCAGTCCGTGCTTTTAATAAGCTGGATGCGCTGCTGGCATTGGTGGGGGAAGATAAGATGACGCTGAAGATTCGGCTGCAATCCCAGCCATGGCATATGTATTCCGGACTGATCGTTCGTTACATCCTCGCCGCATCCACTTTGCCAGAGGGCAAAGCCGCTGCAAAACGTGTGCTGCAGGCGGTCGCCGATCATCGTGAGGAGTTTGAGTTCACCGATCACAGTCATGGGCCCAATATGGACGCGACGCCGAACCAAATCCTTGCACGTTTGCAGCAGTACAGCGGCATCGATGCACACGCGCCTTTCCTGCGCGCCGAGCTGCAGAACGAAATCAAATGGCATTGTAAATATTCGCGCCAGAACGGTATTCACGTCTCACCCACCTTTATCACCAACGGCCTGGTGCAGTTGGATATTGGCAGCGGTGATGATATTGAGTCCTGGGCACAGCGCATTCTCGCCTGATGCTTTCAGCCCGCTGCGGCGGGCTATCCCCATATTTCGCAACAGATTTCAGCTTGCACTGATTGCACAATTTCCGATAATCGTTATCTACCTAATTATATAGCGAGAAAGGGAATGCAAGTCAGATACCTCACAGCATTGATGTTAACCGCCGCCGCTGGCCTCAGCTTGCAGGCACAAGCCAATACCGATATTCGTGTGACTTATGCCGGTTCGATGGGAAAAGTGATGGACCAGTCATTAGGTCCAGCCTTTGCTAAACAGAACGATGGGAAATATGAAGGGCAAGGCCAGGGTGCATACGGCATGGCACGTCTGCTAGCGAGTAAAAAAATCACCGCTGACGTGTTCGTCTCCATCACGCCGGGCCCGATGCAGATCTTGAAAGATGCTGGATTGATTGATGATGCCGTACCGGTTGCCAGCACTAGCATGGTGGTGGCGTATAGTCCGAAAGGGAAATTTGCCCAGCAGTTCGCACAGGCCAAAGGCACAGACGCTAGCTGGCTGAAAGTGCTGGCAACACCGGGGATTAAGTTCGGGCGCACCGATCCGATCAATGATCCAAAAGGCCAGAATATTATCTTTACCCTGCTGCTGGCTGAGAAGTATTACAAGCAGCCTGGCATCGCCGATAAAATTCTCGGTGGCTACCAAAACCCTGCTCAGACCCACCTTGAAGGCGGCCTGCTAGCTCGACTGGAGAGTGGTCAGGTCGATGCCGCGGCAGGTTATGAGAGTGAAGTGATTTCCGCACATCTGCCTTACGTGGCGCTGCCGGATGAGATCAACCTGAGCAATCCAGACATGGCAAAACAGTGGTATGACACTGTCAGCTTCAGCGTCAAAGACAGCGCGGGCAAAGATAAAGTACTGCATACCCAGCCGCTGGTTTACTACGCAGCCGTGCTGAAAAACGCCCCGCACGGTGCGGCAGCGGGTAAAGCCTTTGTCGATTTCATGCTGAGCCAGCCAGGTCAGGCGCTGTTTAAACAGAATGGTTACGCCGCACCGAAAGGCGGAGCTGTTTATCAGTAATGAAGACCGGTCACGCCACCGCGCTTTGGTTGTCACTGCCAGCACTGTTGTTGCTGGCAGTGCCATTCGTCACCCTGATTGGCGTGACCCAATGGCAGCATATGCACCTCGCCTGGGGCGATGGCAGTGCCATCACCACGTCTTTAGGTTTGGGCGCGATTGCGCTGCTGTTGATCTTTATCAGCGGATTGCCGGTGGCGTGGTGGTTGTCGCAGGCAAAGGGCCGCGCGCGCGCCATTGTGGAACTGTTGGTGATGATTCCATTACTGACGCCTCCGCTGGCAATGGGGATTTTACTGGTGAGCGCTTACGGACCTTATAGTGTTCCGGGGGAATTACTGGGGAAATTTGGCTGGACGCTGGTTAACAATCCTGCCGCGTTTATTCTGGCGCAATGGTACGGCGCACTGCCCTACTTCATCACTACCGCGCGTTCCGCTTTTGCGGGCGTTCCGCAGGATATTCTGGATGCCGGTCGTACCTTAGGTGCCTCACCGTGGCAGGGGTTTTGGCGTTTGTCGGTTCCGCTGGCCGCGCCGGGTTTAGCCTCTGCAACGGCTTTGGCGTGGGTGCGCGCCATGGGTGAGTTCGGCATTGTTATGATTTTCGCCTATTTCCCTCAGGGCATGCCGGTTCAGCTTTATAACAATCTGCAAAATGACGGCGTCGATGCGGTGTACGTACTGCTGTGGTTGCTGCTGCTGTTTACCTTGCCGGTGCCGCTGTTGTGTTTTGTGGCGTCAAGACGCGTACGTTATGGCAGTTCATCAGTGGAATCATAGCGCGGCAGGAAAACCAATATTCCGAAGCGGGTGGCCTGCAGGACGTGCCCTGGCTATGTTGGACAGCCTAATTGAAGTGACACGACAGACAATGTGCTTGATGGGCGCAATATATTGCGCCCATCATGAATTAATCAATCGCTTTCAATGCATCCAGCGCGCAAGCCTCATCAAGATTACCGCCCGGCGCACCACCGACACCAATCGCACCAATCACCTGATTACCACTTTTTACCGGCACGCCACCGGCTAACAGCAGAAAGCCTGGGACATCACGCATATTCTGCGCGCCTGGATTGTTCTGTGCCGTTTCCATCACTTTGCCACTCAGATTCCTGGTACTCAACGCGGTGTAGGCCTTCATACGGCTCGCTTCTACGGTGTGCGGACCGGCATTGTCCATACGCTGTACCGCAGTCACTAAACCTGCGCGATCCACTACTGTCACGGTGACATTGTAATTTTTTGCTGCGCAGGACTGAATGGCGGCGCTGGCCAGTTTTTGCGCCTCAGCCAATGACAGATTGGATTCAGTCACGGCGGCCTGGCTGCCAAAAGAAACAAATGCCGCCGCAGCAGCAATCAAAGAAAGGCGAATAGTCATGTGTCACTCCTGAGTTATGTTAGGTGACACTGTAAAATGAGAGCAGGTTAATAAATATTCGGGTGATCACGCGTTCTGCCAGGTAGTTATACCTGGTTAAGTTGTTGCCAGGCGTGAATCAGTTGCGCAAGATTGTCCATTTCCAGTTTAGTCAGAACTGCGGCGCGATGGGCTTCAACCGTTCGTGGTGACAGCGATAAATCACGCGCTATCTCTTTGCTGGTCTGTCCGGCAATCATCAGTTGCATCACTTCGTTTTCACGCACCGACAACAATGCAAAACGCGACTGCAAAATCTGTTGCGCCTGCCAGCGCTGCGCGCGCTGTTCACTTTCATGCATTGCCTGGTGCACGCTTTCCAGCAACGGTTCAATCTCTAACGGTTTGGTGTAGAACTCGAAAGCCCCCTGACGGAATGCACGGCGACAGGCTTCAATCGTGCCATGACCGGTCATGATGATCACCGGCAGCAGCGGATGCCTTTCGCCCTTCTCTGCCAACCAGCTCAGGCCACTGATGCCCGGCATGCGGACGTCCAGCAACAAACAGCCGCGCAGCGGTTCCTGCGCTGACGTAGCCTCCTCAAATGAGGCCAAATCAGCAAAGTCGGCAACGTCATATTCCAGCGTTCTCAAGAGAAAACCCAATGATTCACGCACCGACAAATCATCATCCACTAACCAAACTTTTGCGCTCATTCCGTTACTCCGCCAGTGGGAAAATTAGGGTGATTTCCGCGCCGCCTTCGGCGCGGTTTGCCAGCCGCAGCTGGCCATTCATGCGTAACATCAAGCTCTCAACCAGCGTCATGCCAAGCCCCATGCTTTCTGGTCGCGAGCTGTAAAACGGCATACAGGCCTGCGCTAATCCTTCGACAGAAAAGCCTGGTCCGTTATCACTGATGATGATTTTAATCTCGTGCGCCAGGCGTTCTGAAGTGATAGCCACCCACGCATCCGCCTGCCCTTGCTGCATGTGGATCGCATTTTGTAGCAGATTGTGAAAGACCTGTTCGAGCCATTGTTCGTCGCCGATAACGCGCGCGTGGTCATGCTGAAACTGCTGATGAAGCACCACAGCGCCCGCATCCAGTTCTTGTTGTAATAGCACCGTGACTCGCCGCCATGTTGATTCAACACCGATCGCAGTCATTGCCACCGGGCGTTCGCTGACAATGTCGCGAAAACGTTGCAGCAATCCGGCCAATCGTTCAGTTTGTAAACTGATGGCACCGAGTGTCTGCGGCAGGCTATCGTGTTTGCCTTGTTTAAGCAGCAGCTGGCTGGTGTGTAACCACGTGTTAATCGCGGTGAGCGGCTGGTTAATTTCATGGATGATACCCGCCGTGAATTCACCCAAAGATTCACGCCGCGTGCGCTGGAAATAGTCAGCCCGCAGACGCATTTCGACGTTTTGTCGCCAGTGACGCAATAATTCCCAACCGAGAAAACCGATGATGAGCCACAACATCAACGCCAGCAGGGGCGGAGCGACATGCAGCGCACGCCAATCAGGATTCGCGCTGCCTTTAATCAGAAAAGGTTGGTAGAGGTTGATAAACGGACGCTGCCATTGCCATCGCGCCGTTTCAGAATAGGCCGAAGTTGATATTGCGGGCTGAGCATGAATATGAAATGCAAGTGCCAGCCCGACCTCTGGGGCTTGCACGGCAAAATGCAAATCCACCAGCATGCGGAATTGTCGATAAGGGTTATACAGCCAGTAACGTCCTTCGCTGGCATCTTCAAACCGCGGGCCGGTTAGCGGCCTGTTCTGTGTGTGCTCAAGCTGCACGATTTGTGGAAATTTCTTCTGCAATTCAGTGAGGTTTTCATCACCCGTCAATAATGGCAACAGAGTTTCATTCTGCGTTAAATAGGCCGCAATACGACTGAACTGCTGATGGAATTCCGCTTCACGCGTGCGCCGTTGATCCAGGATTTGTTCGGCAAGTAATGCGAACAAAGTCACCAGCGTGAGAAGTAGCCAGACCAGCCAATACCTTTTCATCCATGGGCGGTAAGTGTGAGGCATAGTTTTCCGTTGTTAAAGCGATAAAAAAGCCCTCCGGGTCAGGAGGGTTGTCGATACTGCACCAGCATCCATTCATGGTTTTGCAACGTTGTAACCTGCCCACCCATTGGATTCAATCTGTTTTACTGGTTTAGCGCTGATTTCAGAAGTCTACCTGGTACGACTTTGATTTAGATTGGCTTTTTCCCGATCGGTGAGCGACTCTGCGTTGTCCTGTTGTATGAGTTGATAACGAAACATCAGCTGTTTTAACAGTAATCCCGTCTGCGTTTGTTCACTCAGCTGATCACCATTACCCTCGGCATAACGTCGAAGCTGCTCTTCAACCGGAATCTGCTGGTTAAAGGCCTGCATCGCGGAAAAAATCCCCGTTTTAAGCTCACTCACCGTGAGATATTTCCCTTTAGTTTTATCTAGTCCATTGAGTTGTTCAGCCATATTTTCCAACTGCGCCATACCACGATGCCAGCTCTGTAATTTTTCCAACGATATCGCTTGTTTCTCTCTGCGCTGTTGTTCGAGCAGGGCTTGAGAGGCCATCAAGTGCTGATGCTGTTCGTATCGATACCAACTGCCACAGACAAAGACTAAAACGCCAGCAAGTAAGGCACAGCAGGCCCCACTCACAAATGATTTTAATGATGATGCCGTTGTGGGCGCGTCTTGCTGCTCATCCGCATCAGGATAGACCACATAAACGCGAGCCGGATGGCTGTGGTGTTCACTGTTGAGTGCTGCCGGAATAAGCTGTACCGGAGAGGGCAGTCTTTCTTGAAGCTGCGTTATGGAGTGTTTGACCTGATGCAATAACGTATTGGCCTGCGCGAATTCCCTGATACCAAAACGTAACAACGCTTCACGCAAGGATATCAGCAACCGCTCCGTTTCTAATAGCTGCGCCGCCATCTCGCTGCCCTCCACCTGCCAGCCACGGTAGAGACTTTGTAGACGTCGAAACATCACGCTGAGGATATCGGCGCGCGCATCAATCGCCAGCGGCCAGAAAATCGACCACTGATGTACCACCAGCGCGTCAATCAGATTCAAGCCTTCATTGAGCCCCCTCAAACCCGCGTTGTTGGCACGCGCCAAAGTGAACCAGGCCGCACTCTGCAACTCCAGTCCATTTTGTTCAAACAACCCCAGCGTGAGTCTCTCCACTTTCCCCCAATCAACATCGGGCCGGGCGGGATGCGTCAGCTTACTCATCTCTTCCCGCAACTGGGAATAGCCTGGTAAGGTGCGCGGATCTGCACCGGTTTTAATCACCTGATTCATATTCAACAACCTTCCTTGTTTAACCCGTCAAACCACTGCCCATTAACTGCTGTTGCTTTAAGTGACGCAGCAACACTCTGCCCTCTGGTTTGAATTCCGTGCCATAGCGCACCAGGCCAATACCGGTGAGTTCGGCTTCAATGGCGTAGCGCAATTCGCCTGGCAACGTTTGTTCCAGCAATGCCACCTCAATACGCTTAAGGCGCGGTTCGTACTTCAGCAACACGCTTGAAAAGGTGTGAAGCAGCAGATGCGCAGTGCCCGGCATCCCCTGCAGAATGCGCGTCATATCCGGCAGTCCATAATCGGGGATGTGTGCAATTGAACCAGCACGGGTATTGAGGATGCGCTGCAGATTATCCAGCACCGAAAGAATGACCTGGTCCCGTTCGCTCACGGCATCGAGCGCCAGCCCGCCACTAAAATTGCCGTAAAGGATCTCATAAAGTGAAGGCATCATCAGGGTCTTTTAGCCTTTTCCGCGACCAAAGTCAGTGTACCGTCACCCAGTTCAATCACCCGCGCCTTAACCGGGTCGAGATCATCGCGGGTCAGCAGCAGTCGCCACTGATCATCCTGAGTGTCCGGCGAGAGGAAGAGGCCGGCCACCGCCACGAACTCCGCTTTATCGTCCATAGGCATATCAATACTGACCGACTCACCCGGTCGGATGAGTATGTCCTTTTGTGCCAGTAGATCCGCCTTCAGTACCAGACTGTCAGCAGCAAGCAGCGAAGGATAGTCTGAAGCGTCAAAGGCTTTACTGTCCTTGAGTTGCCATATGCGCACCACGGTTGAGAGCGCGACGCCCTGCGCATTGCGGTTTGCCCCTTCACGGGCGCGAAAATCGAGATGCAATGTACGTATTTGTTTGTAAAAAATGGATTTGGTTATGGAGGCGGTACCCTCAGATACTTTCTGCGTCAAACCGCAGCCGCTGACGCTCAACGCCAGCACAAGAGGGAGAAGCGTTTTACCAGCGGTAGTCGCCCTGTTCATCGGTTTCTATCCTTGAAGGTTGAACTCGGACGCGCTGATAGCGACCAAGCTGAATGGTTATCAGATCAGACTCGCGTGAGCCCGGGGGTTGTGTCAGAGGCAGCACCGTCGTGCGTCCCAGTTGTTGCGCCCCGCCCGTACGGCAGCTCAGTTGCGCATCGGGCATCAGCGTGCGATCCACGCACAGCTCCAGTCGCGCATCCAGCTTTGCCCCCAGATAGACGTGCAACAGCGCCATCAGGTCGCCGTGCAGTTGGCCGCCGGGGAGCCAGCCCCGGACTTCCTCACTGTTATCAGTGAACAGTCTCAGCAACACCTGCCCGTTGACGTCGGTGGCATGCGTCCCCATCACCGGGCGGTGCGTCAGACTGACCGGGTGGCGCGTGCTCATATTCAGCACGGAAGACTGAGGAATACGACGGGGATCCCAGGGCATGACCTGCGCGCGCGTGTCCGGTGCCAGCAGCTTCACCAGTGAGGTAACGCCTTCCGCAGTTCGTCCGGGCAGCAGCATCACCGGCAGCAACGCCAGGAATCGCGAGACCGGCGTTGCGATATTCTGCGCACAGCCGCTTATCCCCAGGCCCGCCAGCCCCAGCAGGTACTGAGAGGTGTCATCGGTGCCACCAGGAGCGAAAGTCGCCGGGTAGGTGTATTTTCGCCAGATGCGGTAAAACTGGGTGGTCAGGCGGTGGCTGAAGATGTCCAGAAAATCCTGTGTGGCCTCGTGCCCTTCGCGTTGCCGCGTCACATCATCAATGTAATGCGACGGCAGCGGAGACGCCGTGCCATAGAGCCCCATGAAATTAATGCGTACCGTGGGCGGCAGATGCGGATGAGCGGGCGCTTCTGCACCGCGAATTTCTCCTGCCGGAAAGCCCATGCCGGGATGAGGCCGGAAGCGCACTGGCTCGTGCCGCACCTGCCAAGTGCTGCCCGGCACAGGTGCATCGGGGTCGCTCCTTTCCAGAAGCTGACAGAAGCGGTAAAAATTCATATACGGCAGGCGGTCGCCCAGCCGCACGATTAGCCGGGCAGGCGCTGACTGTGATTCTCTTTCCACCGGATGCATTTTCCTTCAGGCCGGATAATCAGGGAGAGCTGAATGAACTGGTTCATGTCCGCGTAAAGCGACAAAAAACGGTTAAGCATCTCGCCAAACAGGTGTATGTCGCCATCACCGGTAAAACCGCTACTGTCGAGCGTCACCTCAATGTCAAGACCACGCAGCAGGTAACCAGACTCAAACCGCTGCAGACGGTGATGCTGTACGTCAAGAATCGCATCCAGCCTGCGGTTGCAGAGTTCGTCATCCTGCCAGTTGTACAACGCCAGCGTGCCGCGCAGCACTTCTGCGCTATTCATCATATTGATGAAGCCGGAACCGAGGTGGCTCAGCACCCGCCAGTGAAAGCGGTCCTCAGCAGGTGGATAAGCAGGAAGTGTCGGACGAGTCAGATTGCGCACCGTGACAGGGGTCTGCAACACCTGTTCGCAGCGGTCCAGCAGGGTGCTCTGCAACGCACGACGGGGAAGCTGGCCGTTGGTGCCGGTGATGCGCAGCGAGAGCGTATCGCGGGAAAGCTCCTCCCCCTCCTCCCACTGCTGACCGCCGAGTATCAGCCAGGTTTCGTGCATCCCGGTCACGCCTTTTCGAACGCGCGTATGAAAATAGCGCTCAGGTGCGAGGCGTCGCATCATGCCGCCCCGATGCCGGAAGCTGGTGAACGGAACGTACTCTGCCGCGCCGGTCAGCCCTGAACCGCTGACTGCATCCACCGAGTAAATCTCGGTATGTCCGTCCTGCAGGCGCTTCGCGCGCAGCAGGTACTCGCTCTCCAGTCCGTTAACCGTCAGCGGGTCAGCTTCCAGCGTGAACAGGTTAATCACCGGTACGCAGTGCAGTTTCAGCGAAGCATCGGTCACCGGCAAATGACTCTGCCACGCCTCACTGAATACCACCTCAATATCGAACCCCGTGAGTCCGGGTGGAAGAGGGGTAGCTTCCAGTCCGTTCAGGGTCACAAAGCGAAACTTCTCCGGGAAGGTAAAGTACTCCAGCAGCAACTGATAGCCGCTGAAGGCGCTGTCACCCTTTGGCCACAGCCTGTCGTCCTCACCAAATCCACCCGGGCTGAACCAGGCGTTGAGGGCGATCCGCTCCTGCTGCCCGGCCAGGCGGACGTATATCGCGGCCTGACGGCGGGTCAGCCTCTGATGCAGCGCGGTCGCCACGGGCACGTCTTCTCCCAGCCACAAGCTAAGATGGCGCAGGTCACACTGGCTCCAGTCCGCCTGCCCGCTGCTGGCTATGCGCAGACGCAACACGGAACGTCCGTCCAGTTCAGTGCCCATGACCACGCCTGAGATTGACAGCGGATTAAGCGTAACCGGCTTTGTGGTGCGGTAGTGGCAGACAGTATTTTTGGGGCCTACCGGGCGAGAATACACCTCCAGCCCGGCGGGAGCTGTCTCCGCCATTTTCATTTTCGGCAGATCAGGCGAGAGAGCCACAACGCTGAGTGAAGGGATTGTGCGCAGATAATGCGGCCAGAGCATGCTGACCAGACCTTCGGTCAGCTCCGGCAGGTCATCGTCAATTTTCTGACGCAGTCGACCGACGGAAAAAGCAAATCCCTCCAGCAGGCGTTCCACAAAAGGATCTGGCGTGCCTGCGCGGTCCAGGTTGAGCATGGCTGCGCGGTCAGGGTGAGTTTCGGCAAATTCTCTGGCGGCGTCGCGCAGATAGCGCATTTCGTTATCGTAATAGCGTAGAGTTAAGTCTTTCATAAAAAAATTATTTCTGTAAATAGACTGTATCAACTGGAAGTTATTGTGGAGCAATTAAAATCAATGTAGCTGAATATTTTATGCGATATAAAACCGACCCATTTTTTCAAATGAATTTAACTTTCACTCACTACAGCTCGCTAAATGATTTGCCCGAGCAATATTAAGCAAAATTAAAAACTAGAGAAAAACATTATGGCTTGTCAGGTGCGTCGGAGCTATTCGATTTGCCAGTGACTTTATATCGCTCGACTAAGAATAAGATTAAACAAACTGCACCTATCACAGTTCCGACATTCCAGAATGGAAGCAATAAAATATCAAAAGCCATCTGTACTTTGATGTTATTATTTAGCACGCCATATAAGCCCAGAATTGAAAGAAAGATTAAAACTATTGGAAGGATTGCAAAGAGCATTGAAAAAGCAGCAAACTCTGGGAATATACCTATCAACATCCCACCAAGGAAAAAACTCAACACACCTCCAATAAGGAATATGATTGAAACCATAAAATTGACAACACGAATCAATGAAAGCATATATCCACCTTGGTTATTAAAAATATATTAGATATGAGTAAATATGGCTTAATTACCACACTTAGTCGTTAGCGAAATACTCATCCACAAATTGCAACAGACTTTGCGGGATCAAGTCTAATAAGACCTGAAATCAATAGCTCAATTTCCTTATTTGTTTGTAGCTTATCTGTACCCCCTCTAACTGCTCGTGCACGCAGCATTTTGAGTCTGCGAGACTTCACCTCAAACAGCAGAGACGGCTCCCATTCGCTTAGTACCATGTTCTCCGCTTGCGTATCGAGCGCACATAGCAGATGAAGCGCCATTTCCTGACGGCCAAATTGCTCGGCAAGTCTGGCCATCAGCAAGCGTAATAACCACTGCTGGCGAGGTGACGTGATGCCGGGGCGTTGCTGCAGCCAGGCCAGCGCAGCCTCAATGCCTTCCCTGTCTGCAAGATCAGTGGCCTCGCTCTCCAGCTGCAGCACATCATCTTCAGCGCCAGCAGTCACAGAGCCTGTCTCCGTTCCGAACACTCCAGCAGGCATCAGCACATGCTGCTGGATCCAGCCCATGGTCACCTCATCCGCAAACGGCATTCCGTCACTGAAAGCCAGCGTTTCCAGCCCGTTGAGGCGCGACAGCAGGCCCTTCAGATCGTCCTGAACAATCGCCGCCAGCGTCGCATTGCCCGAGCGCAGCTGCGCCTGGTGCTGGTACCACTGCAGGTCAAGCCAGAAGTGATTGCCGCCCCGGCTGAACAGGCTGTCGGCCTGCTCGGCCAGTTCGGCCCAGCTCTGCTGCAGCCACAGGCGTTTAAGCTGTGCGCGCTGGTCCGGCTTGGGTGGCTCGATACGGCTTTTGCCGTCACCGGACAACGGTGGCAGCTGGCTGAGCGTGTCATGACGGATGGTTTTCATCAGCCTATGCGCGGCCAGCCATCCGCCTGGCTGATCGCGAAGATAAGCGGCCAGCGTTCGTGCCTGGTCCAGCAGATCACGCCCGGAGCTGATAGCCGCCAGAGCGGGGGCGGCGGAAGCTGAAGACGACTGGGATGCGGGACCGTCTGCCGCCGTCTGGGGCACAACCGCATCCGGACCGCCTGCCCTCAGCAACCTTGCCTCCAGCGCGCCATAAAGGCCGCCAAGGCCGGCCCCGCCCTGCGCTCTGCATACGTCATCAATCATCAGCAACGCCGCCACGGTACGCTGCGCCGTTGCGGTCGTCACTTCAGGATAGAGCGTCAGCGTATCCAGCATGCGCGCGCTGGCGGGAAAGCCCAGCGCCGCCTCACGACTGCGCGCCCGCTGTGGATGCAGAGCATCACCAAAGTGCTGTAGCAGGCCGGCTAGCAGGGCCAGACCGTCGGCGAACCCTTCTTCACCGTCCTGTTGCAGTCGCGCCCAGCAGTACCAGACTGCCACGCGGATGTCTTTGGCTTCCGTCGTCAGTAGCTGCTCCGCCAGCGCGCAGATAAGCGCCGTATCCGCGCCAGACAAACGGTTCATCTCTTCCTGCATCTGCTGGAACGCATCGTTGTAGGTCGGGTCTTCGCCTGCTGCGTGGGTGCCCGCCAGGGGTTTCAGCCACGGCTCCCACAGCGAAACAGACGCCGTGGCCAGCACGCGAAGATGGTCCACATTCGCACCGCAGGCATTAATCAGGGATTGCAGTGGCATTAGTCTTCCTCGCTGACAAAAGTTTCATCCGGCACGTCCGGGGCGTTACTGATAATGAATATGTCTGCCGGGAGCGTGAAGTTGCGCAGCTTCAGCAGCGCCAGCGGCCCCTCACCCGCTTCTGTTCGCAGAATGTAGTTCAGCGGGCGGCCGTCGGGAGCCTGCCAGGTGAGCCGCCAGCTGCTGCTGATGCCCGGATTGGCGCTGACCTGAGCCTTATCCAGCAGGCGAATCAGACCCCAGCTGCCCGGCATGTCGCCGTACTGGCGGGTGCCGGCCTTCGTGCTTATCCAGCTCAGTGATGCACCCGGCGCTTC
>JRUP01000041.1 GCA_000773965.1 Enterobacter cancerogenus | reverse complement strand
TTACTTTTCTATCAGACAATCTGTGTGAGCACTTCGAAGGAAGGTATCTTCAGGTAAGGAGGTGATCCAACCGCAGGTTCCCCTACGGTTACCTTGTTACGACTTCACCCCAGTCATGAATCACAAAGTGGTAAGCGCCCTCCCGAAGGTTAAGCTACCTACTTCTTTTGCAACCCACTCCCATGGTGTGACGGGCGGTGTGTACAAGGCCCGGGAACGTATTCACCGTAGCATTCTGATCTACGATTACTAGCGATTCCGACTTCATGGAGTCGAGTTGCAGACTCCAATCCGGACTACGACGCACTTTATGAGGTCCGCTTGCTCTCGCGAGGTCGCTTCTCTTTGTATGCGCCATTGTAGCACGTGTGTAGCCCTACTCGTAAGGGCCATGATGACTTGACGTCATCCCCACCTTCCTCCAGTTTATCACTGGCAGTCTCCTTTGAGTTCCCGGCCGGACCGCTGGCAACAAAGGATAAGGGTTGCGCTCGTTGCGGGACTTAACCCAACATTTCACAACACGAGCTGACGACAGCCATGCAGCACCTGTCTCAGAGTTCCCGAAGGCACCAAAGCATCTCTGCTAAGTTCTCTGGATGTCAAGAGTAGGTAAGGTTCTTCGCGTTGCATCGAATTAAACCACATGCTCCACCGCTTGTGCGGGCCCCCGTCAATTCATTTGAGTTTTAACCTTGCGGCCGTACTCCCCAGGCGGTCGACTTAACGCGTTAGCTCCGGAAGCCACGCCTCAAGGGCACAACCTCCAAGTCGACATCGTTTACGGCGTGGACTACCAGGGTATCTAATCCTGTTTGCTCCCCACGCTTTCGCACCTGAGCGTCAGTCTTTGTCCAGGGGGCCGCCTTCGCCACCGGTATTCCTCCAGATCTCTACGCATTTCACCGCTACACCTGGAATTCTACCCCCCTCTACAAGACTCTAGCCTGCCAGTTTCGAATGCAGTTCCCAGGTTAAGCCCGGGGATTTCACATCCGACTTGACAGACCGCCTGCGTGCGCTTTACGCCCAGTAATTCCGATTAACGCTTGCACCCTCCGTATTACCGCGGCTGCTGGCACGGAGTTAGCCGGTGCTTCTTCTGCGGGTAACGTCAATCGACAAGGTTATTAACCTCATCGCCTTCCTCCCCGCTGAAAGTACTTTACAACCCGAAGGCCTTCTTCATACACGCGGCATGGCTGCATCAGGCTTGCGCCCATTGTGCAATATTCCCCACTGCTGCCTCCCGTAGGAGTCTGGACCGTGTCTCAGTTCCAGTGTGGCTGGTCATCCTCTCAGACCAGCTAGGGATCGTCGCCTAGGTGAGCCATTACCCCACCTACTAGCTAATCCCATCTGGGCACATCCGATGGTGTGAGGCCCGAAGGTCCCCCACTTTGGTCCGAAGACGTTATGCGGTATTAGCTACCGTTTCCAGTAGTTATCCCCCTCCATCGGGCAGTTTCCCAGACATTACTCACCCGTCCGCCACTCGTCACCCGAGAGCAAGCTCTCTGTGCTACCGTTCGACTTGCATGTGTTAGGCCTGCCGCCAGCGTTCAATCTGAGCCATGATCAAACTCTTCAATTTAAAGTTTGATTTGCTGCAACAAGTGCAGCGATGCTCATCTGTAAAACGTCATAATGAATTTCATTATGTGTTCACTCGTGAGACTTGATATTTTTT
>JRUP01000040.1 GCA_000773965.1 Enterobacter cancerogenus | reverse complement strand
GGGAACTGCCAGGCATCAAATTAAAGTGTGCTGATATGGCTCAGTTGGTAGAGCGCACCCTTGGTAAGGGTGAGGTCCCCAGTTCGACTCTGGGTATCAGCACCAGTTTTAAAGCGTGAGTTCGGTAAATGACAGAATTTGCCTGGCGGCTTTAGCGCGGTGGTCCCACCTGACCCCATGCCGAACTCAGAAGTGAAACGCCGTAGCGCCGATGGTAGTGTGGGGTCTCCCCATGCGAGAGTAGGGAACTGCCAGGCATCAAACACAGAAGCCCTGAACGAAAGTTCAGGGCTTTTTTGTATGTTAAAAACTACGCGCGTAGGCTTAAAACTACGCAAACAGGCTTAATACTCGGAAAACACGACGAAAGAGTGGATGCGTCGTAATACGACGAGCATAAAAAAGCCTCTGCCAGATGGCGCAGAGGCTTAAGTCACTCATTTGATATTAATGGATGACCTGAGAAAGGAAGGCGCGTGTACGTTCTGATTTAGGATTCGCGAAGAACTCCTGCGGCGGCGCTTCCTCAACAATCTCTCCGCGATCCATAAAGATCACCCGGTCCGCCACAGTACGCGCAAAGCCCATCTCGTGCGTCACGCATAACATCGTCATACCATCTTCTGCCAGACCAATCATTGTATCGAGAACCTCTTTCACCATTTCTGGATCGAGTGCTGAGGTCGGTTCATCGAACAGCATGATTTTCGGTTTCATACACAGTGAACGCGCGATCGCCACACGTTGTTGCTGCCCTCCTGACAACTGTCCTGGAAACTTATGGGCATGTTCCGCGATACGCACGCGTTGCAGATAATGCATCGCTAACTCTTCCGCTTCTTTCTTCGGCATCTTACGCACCCAAATCGGTGCCAGGGTGCAGTTTTGCAACACGGTAAGATGCGGGAACAAATTGAAATGCTGGAATACCATGCCGACTTCGGTACGAACACGCTCAATATTGCGCACATCATCGTTAAGATGGATTCCATCTACTACGATACGGCCTTGTTGATGCTCTTCTAAATGATTGATGCAACGAATAGTCGTCGATTTCCCTGACCCCGAAGGCCCACAAAGAACAATGCGTTCGCGGGGTTTCACCAGCAAGTTAATATCTTTGAGAACATGGAACTGACCGTACCATTTATTCACGTTTTCGAGCGTAATCATCATGGCGTCAGCCGCATTAGTCATAATTTGTGTCATGTAAAACCTCAGTGCGATTTACGCCCGGTGTGGAAGCGCTTCTCCAGATGCTGGCTATAGCGCGACATGCTAAAACAGAAAATCCAGTAGACCATGGCAGCAAACACATAGCCTTCGGTCGACATGCCCAACCAGGTGGGGTCAACGGTGGCTTGCTGCACGCTACTGAAGAGATCGAATAGGCCGATGATGATCACCAGGCTGGTATCTTTAAACAGTGCGATGATGGTATTCACTAAACCGGGGATGGTCAGCTTAAGTGCCTGTGGCAGAATAACCAGCATCTGCGTTTTCCAGTAGCCGAGTGCCAGTGATTCCGCCGCTTCAGTCTGCCCTTTTGGCAGTGCTTGTAAGCCGCCACGCACCACTTCTGCAACATAAGCGGACTGGAACAGAATCACGCCGACCAGCGCACGTACCAGCTTGTCGATAGTCGTGCCCTCTGCCATAAACAGCGGCAGCATTACCGATGACATAAACAGCACGGTAATCAGTGGCACACCACGCCAGAACTCAATGAAAATCACTGACAGGGTGCGAACCACCGGCATTTTTGAACGGCGAGCCAGCGCCAGCAGAATCCCCAACGGCAGCGCACCGGCGATGCCAATTGAAGCAATGATTAGCGTCAGCGTCAGACCGCCCCACTGGCGGGTTTCCACGCGATCCAGCCCCAGATAGCCGCCATACATCAGCAGCCAGACCACTATTGGGTAGATCACCGCCCAGCAGGCAATGTAGCGACCACGACGTGGCATCGACTTAATGAACATGGGAACGATCGACAGTAGGCCAATCACCAACGCCAGATTAATGCGCCAGCGCAGTTCATGTGGATAAAGTCCATACATAAACTGGCCAAAACGTGCGTGGATAAATACCCAGCATGCACCTGCTTTGGTGCAGTCTGCACGTGTTTCGCCAATCCAGTTAGCCTGGAAAATCAGCCAATCCAGCGCCGGTGGAATCACACTCCAGATAATCCAAAAGCTGAACAACGTGAGCAGGGTATTCAGCCAGCTTGAGAACAAATTTTTGCGCGCCCACAGCCAGGCTTTCCCTAACGGATTGCTGGGTGCAGGCGATGTATCGTGTGTGGTTACAGACATAATGATCCCGTTCTCTTATCGCTCAACTAGCGCAATTTTGCGGTTGTAAAGGTTCATCAGCAGTGAAATAAGCAGGCTGATGATCAGATAGACCGCCATGGTAATCGCAATAGTTTCAATGGCCTGGCCAGTTTGGTTCAGCACCGTGCCGGCAAACAATGACACCATATCGGGATAGCCAATGGCCGCGGCCAGTGATGAGTTCTTCACGATGTTGAGATACTGACTGGTTAACGGTGGAATGATCACGCGCATTGCCTGCGGGATGATGACCTGACGCATCGTGACAGGATTTGGCAGACCCAGCGAGCGGGCTGCTTCATTCTGACCGTGCGGCACCGACTGAATCCCGGAGCGAATCACTTCGGCAATGAACGATGAGGTATACACAGACAGCGCCACCGTTAGCGCCGCCAGCTCCGGGATCATCACAAAGCCGCCGCGGAAGTTGAATCCGCGCAGTTCTGGTACATCCCAATGCGTTGCAGCACCAAACAATGTGTGTGCAATCAGGGGTAACAGCACAATCAAACCTGCAGCGGCGGGCCACGTGCGGCGTAACTGGCCGGTTTTTAATTGATGCTTACGGTTGAAGCGGAAAAGCGCAACGCTGCCGAGGATGGCCAGTGCCAGCGCAATCAGGAATGGCCAGGTGCCTGGCGCATACTCGGGCCACGGAATATACAAACCGCGGTTACTGACAAACGCCAGATCAAACGCATTGAGTGCCTGACGTGGCCCTGGCAGATTACGCAACACCGCAAAGTACCAGAAGAAGATCTGCAGCAGCGGTGGGATATTACGAAACGTCTCGATGTAGATGGTCGAGAGTTTACGCAGCAGCCAGTTTTCAGACAATCGTGCGAGCCCCACGGCGAAGCCCAGGATGGAGGCAAATACAATGCAGAGTGCGGAAACCAGCAGGGTATTGGTCAACCCCACCATAAACACACGCGCGTAAGTATCGCCTTCGGTGTAATCGATTAGGTGTTGGACGATGCCGAAACCGGCATTGCGCTCAAGAAATCCGAAACCGGAAGTGATGCCGCGGTTGGCCAGGTTGATTACTGTGTTGTGGACCAGATATCCCACCACAGCAAGCACGGCCACAATCGCGATGATCTGGTAAAGCCAGGCGCGAACCGTAGGATTACCAAACGAAAAATCCCTCTTTACGGTTGGGCGTTGTGACATGTTGAAACCTCAGTGAAGAAAACGCTTGGGCACCGCAGGGTGCGGTGCCCGACTGGCAGAACAGACTTAGCGTACTGGTGGAGCGTACTGGATGCCGCCTTGGTTCCAGAGTGCATTCTGGCCACGCGCGATTTTCAGTGCGCTGTCTTTACCCACGTTGCGATCGAACACTTCCTGATAGTTACCTACCTGTTTGATGATGTTGTAAGCCCATTTATTATCAAGTTTCAGGTCTTTACCGAAGTCACCCTCTGCACCCAACAGGTGAGCCATATCCGGGGTAGTGGGTTTGGCCGCCATCTGATCAACATTCTTAGAGCTCACGCCCATCTCTTCTGCGTTCAGCATGGCGTAAAGAGACCATTTAACGATGGTGAACCAGTCGTCATCACCACGACGTACCACAGGACCCAGCGGCTCTTTAGAGATCACTTCTGGCAGCACGATGAAATCATCTGGTTTGCCGAGTTTCACACGCAGTGCATACAGCTGAGACTGGTCAGAAGAGAGGGTATCGCAGCGACCGCTGTCGAGCGCCTTCGCTGATTCATCAGAACGGTCGAAAGTGACTGGTGTGTACTGCATTTTGTTGGCTTTGAAGTAGTCAGCCACGTTCAGCTCGGTATCGGTACCGGCCTGAATACATACGGTGGCACCATCCAGCTCTTTGGCGCTTTTCAGGCCCGCTTTCTTGTGGGTCAGGAAGCCGATGCCGTCATAGTAGTTGACGCCAGCAAACAGGAAGCCCATGCCGCCATCACGTGAAGAAGTCCAGGTGGTGTTACGAGACAGGATATCCACCTCACCTGACTGCAGTGCGGTGAAGCGCTCTTTAGCCGTCAGCGGGGTGTATTTCACCTTGCTTGCATCACCAAATACCGCAGCCGCAGCAGCGCGGCAAACATCCACGTCGATACCGGTAAATTTGCCGCTGGCGTCAGCGTAGGAGAAGCCTGGCAGGCCATCGCTGATACCGCACTGTACGAAACCTTTCTTTTTAATGGCATCCAGCGTGGTGCCTGCGTGCGCTTGTTGAGTTACGGCGAACAGCGAGGCTGCAGCGACCAGGGTGGAAAGCATCATCTTTTTCATAAAGCATCCTGTGTGGCGAGATCGTGTGTTGTTATGTTTGCACGCACTTTTATGTGCGCTTTTTTCTGTCTATGGCGGTGAGCCATCCACGACTCTGCAAAGGTAATGCCAGGTTTGCAGAATCCTGAATTCACTGGAAAGATCTTTTAATAAAAGGACGCATCCAGAAATTTTGGCTACTATCGCGCACCAAAAGGCTGCATGACGAGACGACGCGATCACAAATAGTGCAAATAGTTTCACTATGTGGAAGCAGTGTGAGCCATCACTCAGGATAAAATGTATGCGTTTGCAGGGTTACGGTAGAAACAGTGCAGGATCACTGGGAAAGCGGCATGGCGGGCGTTATGACGCACAAAGCAGGCGCTAAAAAGGGGCAAATGAGGTGCGGTAAAAGAGACAAAATATCACGGATGCAATTGCAACTATCGTTACCATATCCGCGACAATTGTTTCATCCGTTGCTAACGCAGGGAAACTATTGGTGAGGCACAAACAAAAACGCCAACCCGAGGGTTGGCGTTAGCGCAGCAAAGAACAATTAGTTCATGCCGTATTTTTTCAGCTTCTTACGCAGGGTACCACGGTTGATACCCATCATCAGAGCTGCACGGGTCTGGTTGCCACGGGTGTACTGCATCACCATGTCCAACAGAGGCTGCTCAACTTCAGCCAATACCAGCTCATACAGATCACTTACATCCTGACCATTCAGTTGAGCAAAATAGTTCTTCAGTGCCTGTTTTACCGAATCACGAAGTGGCTTTTGCGTCACCTGATCCTGTGAGTTAACGGTAGAAACGGTCAGTACATCAGAATTTACGCGTTGTTCGAACATAGTTCTTTCAGCTCTTTATTTCGTTTACGCAAGATTTTCGAAGTATGCCTCCAACGCCTCCAGCTGTTCGCTGGCATCCTCTATGGCGTTGAATGTGCGCCGAAACTGGTCATCAGGAGCACTTTCCTGCAAATACCAGGAAACGTGTTTACGAGCAATACGGTATCCCTTGCGCTGACCATAAAAGTCGTGCAGTTCCCGTATATGTCCAATCAGCATTTGCTTCACTTCAGCCAGCGGCTTCGGTGCCAGCAGCTCCCCTGTGTCCAGATAATGCTGGATTTCCCGGAAGATCCACGGTCTTCCCTGAGCAGCGCGTCCAACCATCAGAGCATCGGCTCCGGTATAGTCGAGCACCGCTCTGGCTTTGTGCGGGTCAGTAATGTCACCATTCGCGATAATCGGAATGGAAACGCTCTGCTTAACTGTCCGAATGCTGTCGTATTCAGCGTGCCCCTCAAACAAACAGGCGCGCGTGCGGCCATGAATGGTGAGAGCCTGAATGCCACAGCGTTCAGCCAATTGGGCAATCTCTACACAATTACGATTTTCTTTGTCCCAGCCGGTGCGAATCTTCAGCGTAACCGGTACATCAACTGCATTCACTATCGCACGGAGGATGGACTCCACCAGTGACGGATGCTGCAGCAGTGCTGAGCCAGCCATCTTACGATTCACTTTCTTAGCCGGGCAGCCCATGTTGATATCAATGACCTGCGCGCCAGACGCCACATTAATGCGCGCGGCTGCAGCCATCTCATCAGGATCGCAACCGGCAATTTGCACGGCACGGATTCCAGGCTCGTCACTATGCACCATACGCAAACGGGATTTATCACTGGCCCAAACTTCTGGGTTTGATGACAGCATCTCGGAGACAGTCATACCCGCGCCGTTCTCGTAACACAAGGTGCGAAATGGCTTGTCGGTAACGCCAGCCATAGGTGCAGCGATGAGTCGATTACGTAGCTGATGGTGTCCAATGCGCATGAAAAAGAAGTGACCCTAACTGTTCGCAAGGCGGCGTATATTACGCATTTTTTAACGAAGATGAAAGGCCAAACTTTGAACAATTCGTCATTCAAGTTTGGGAAACTCTGCCTGAAGGTGAGGTGATTAAGTTATATTGTTTATAAATCAGATAATTAAAAAGATAAGATTAAATTGTGTGCAAAGATATTTCTCAAAACATGCGCGAAATCACAATATAAAAACCGCCACATCTTGCAATTAGCCAAAGAAATGACGGCGATGTGATTATTAATTGTACTTATTTTGCTCGTTCTATGAGCTGATAATCATTCTACAATCAATCGACCATGCAAAGGCTGAAGTGGACGGTTGTTAACGTCTCTCAACGCCTGCTGGAAAACATCTAGCTGCGCTTGTGAAAGCGTAACGGTGTTCTTCATAACCAACCAGCGCAAACCTTCGGTACATGGAGGCGTGGTCAGTGATCCGCTAAAACGATAATAGTGACGATCCTTGGGGAAAAGCGGTTCCATATCCACGCGCTGTTTCACGACCACTTCATGATTAACCTGTTTGGGCATCGCAGCAAGGATTGGATTCAACGCAGTGTTTTCTTCACCTAACTCAAACATCACACCAATAACCGCCAGCTCACCCTGTGCATTCGCATGGACGAAATGTGCTTCAAGGGGGTAAGCGCGACCTTCAATTTGGTTCTCACTTGGGGTGTGGAAGTGGTATTGCTTCAGCTTAAAGATATCGCCATCTAAAGCGAATTCATCTTCATCATCCACATTCACCTGAATGGTATGGCCATTATTGACCATCTTTTCTGCTGCGGTATTAAAGTTCAGCTTAAGCGGCGGCAGTTTGCCTTCAATGGTATGACGAATATCAATTGGCGATTGAAACTTACCGATTTGGCAGGTTTTAAAATCAGGCGAGAGTTCGCCCCAATGCTCTGGGCCAGTTTCACCCGAGTAACTCCAATGTGGTGCAGCAGAAGCGGCGTAGGTATTGACGCTGAACGCCAGCATCATGTTCAGGATAACGAACTTTTTCACTCTGTTTCTCGACTAAAAGGATACCGACCAGCGGCGTGCGGTAGATAATACTTAGCGAGCGGAAGATGACCATACGAAATGCTTTAGATGGGGGAGAACCAGACAAGGCTTGCACTTTAGGACGGCAATTAGCGGCTTTAACGTGAATGTATGCCAGCCATTAAGCGGCTGGCATAAAGGATAATCGTGAGCTATCGACGTATGCCGGTAATACGGCACCACTCCTCTTTTTCAGCCACCGGATCAAGTACGAAGCGCTCAACGTAGGCTTCGCACACCCCTTCAGCCTGGCTGGCTAATACGCCCGACAATCCCAGATGCCCGCCCGCTTTTGGCAATACGCTAATCAGCGGCGCCAGCTCACGTAGCGGGCCTGCGAGGATATTGGCGACAACCACATCAGCTTGCAGGTTTTCCGGCTGTTGATGCGGTAGATAGAGTGACAGACGATCAGAAACGCCATTGCGCTCAGCATTGTCACGACTGGCCTGAATAGCCTGCGGATCAATATCAATCCCGATAGCCTGCGACGCGCCCAGTTTAAGGGCGGCTATTGCGAGAATGCCGGATCCACAGCCAAAATCGATCACAGTTTTGCCTTGCAGATCAAGTCCATCAAGCCAGGTGAGACAGAGCGAAGTGGTCGGGTGGGTGCCGGTACCAAACGCCAGGCCCGGATCCAGCATCACGTTGACGGCATTTGGATCCGGCACGTCCCGCCAGCTCGGGCAGATCCACAAACGTTCACCAAAACGCATCGGGTGGAAGTTATCCATCCATTCACGTTCCCAGTCTTTATCCTCGATCTGCTCGATCTTGTGATGGAAATGCGATCCCAGCAGTGGATGTTGACTCAGTTCGGCCACCACATCGTCCATCTCTGTTTCTGCGTCGAACAGACCAATCACATCCGTATCGCCCCATAAGCGTGTTTCACCCGGTAGCGGTTCGTAAACCGGGTTGTCATGGGTATCCTGAAACGTCACCGAGACGGCGCCCACGTCCATCAGCGCATCGCTCAGCGGCTCGGCATTTTCGCCGGTACTGTTAATTTTGATTTGAATCCAAGGCATAGCGTTTCTCTTTATTTCACTGCAGCGTGACGCGCTTCAGGCGTGCTGCCAAACAAATTACCCACCACGAAGGCCAGCAGGCTTAAGGTCAATGAGGGAACGATAGGGTGAAAGCCCCATAGTTCAATTTTCAGGCTGGCGAGTAAGGTATAGCAAGCCGCGCCGACAACCATGCCGCTGATAGCACCTGTCGAATTAGCGCGCTCCCAATACAGTCCCAATACCAGCGGCCAGAGGAACACGGCTTCCAGTCCGCCAAAGGCCAGCAGATTGAGCCAGATAATCATATCCGGTGGATTCCACGCCGCCAGTAACAGCAATATGCCCAGCACGAAAGTGATAGTGCCGGATAGCATACGCAGGCGCGATTCATTCTCGCTGTGCTGTGGCGCAATACGCAAATAGAGATCCTTGATCAGCGTAGCGGAGGATTGCAGCAGCTGCGCGTTAATCGTTGACATGATTGCTGCCATCGGTGCAGCGAGAAACACGCCGGCTGCCATTGGCGGCAACACGGTGATCATCAGCGTCGGGATCACGCGATCCGGAACAGTGAGATCCGGCAGAATGGCACGACCTAACGCCCCCGCCAGATGCATGCCGAGCATCAAAATCACCACGACAATGGTGCCCAGAATGATGCCGCGATGCATGGCTTTGCTGTCTTTATAGGAGATACAGCGCACCGCAGTATGCGGCAAACCAATCACGCCAAAGCAGACCAGCACGGCGAAAGAACTCAGGAATGTCGGATTAATGACGTTGCCAACACCTTCCGGCGACACGAGTTGGGGATCGATGGTGCGCAGTTTCGTCACGGCCGTTTCGAGTCCACCCGCCTGATGGATAATGGCAAACAGCAGCAGGAAGGTGCCGACCAGCATTACCAGGCCTTGCATTGCATCGTTGAGTACGCTGGCACGGAAGCCGCCAAACGCGGTATACAGCGCGATGGTGCCACCAAAAATTAATAAGCCGGTGTCGTAGGGAATACCCGCAGCGGTTTCCAGCAGGCGTGCACCACCAATAAACTGCACGGTCATTGCGCCAACAAAAGCCACTAATAAGCTAATACTGGAGAGCCAAATCAGCAGTGTGCTGCCATAGCGGCCATATAGCATGTCATTCAGCGTCACAGCGTTATAGCGTCGCGCGAGAATGGCGAATTTCTTTCCTAATACACCGAGCGAGAGCCACACCGCCGGCACCTGAATCATCGCCAGCAATACCCAGCCAAGACCATATTTATACGCAGCACCCGGCCCGCCAATAAACGAACTGGCACTGATGTAGGTGGAGGTAATCGTCATGGCCAGCACAAAGCCACCCATCGAACGGCTGCCGAGGAAGTATTCGGTGAGGAAATTGCCCTGACGCTGTTTGCGCATCGCAAACACCGATAAACCGGCGATCAAGACCAGGTAGGCTAATAGCGGCAGAATGATTTCACTGTCCATCTTGATCCTCCAGCGACATGTCGCGATACAACAGGCGAACCATCACCCAGCAAAGGACGATAAACAGCAGCGGGGCGAAAATGCAGGAGAGCTCAAACCAGTGCGGTAATCCGGTGATGCCGCTCTCATTGCCGCCTAGCCAGGCACTTAGGCCCCAGACGGCGAGGTACGCCAGCGTCAGATAAAATGCCCAGCGCGCCTCTTTGTTCGCTTGTAAAAAACGCCAATCCATTATGCAACCTCAACGGTAACAAAAATGAAAAAGGCCGGATTAACCGGCCTTTGTTTGCTCTGCGCTGCGATTACTTCTCGTGCAGGCCGAGTTTTTT
>JRUP01000004.1 GCA_000773965.1 Enterobacter cancerogenus | reverse complement strand
GCCGCTGATCTTTGCGATTGGCGTGGCGCTCGGTTTTACCAATAACGATGGCGTATCGGCGCTGGCTTCCGTGGTGGCTTACGGCATCATGGTGAAAACCATGGCGGTGGTTGCACCACTGGTGTTGCACTTACCGCCAGCGGAAATTGAGGCGAAACACCTTGCCGATACCGGGGTATTAGGCGGGATCATTGCCGGCTCCATCGCCGCGTATATGTTTAACCGTTTCTACCGTATCAAGCTGCCTGAATATCTTGGCTTCTTCGCCGGTAAGCGTTTTGTGCCGATCATTTCCGGTCTGACCGCGATTTTCACGGGTATCGTGTTGTCCTTTATCTGGCCACCGATTGGCACCGCGATTCAGGATTTCTCCCAGTGGGCAGCCTATCAGAACCCGGTGGTGGCGTTCGGCATTTACGGTGTCGTTGAGCGTTCGCTGGTGCCGTTTGGTCTGCACCATATCTGGAACGTGCCTTTCCAGATGCAGATTGGTGAGTTCACCAACGCCGCAGGTCAGGTGTTCCACGGTGATATCCCACGCTATATGGCGGGCGATCCAACCGCAGGTAAACTCTCTGGCGGCTTCCTGTTCAAAATGTACGGTCTGCCTGCGGCCGCGATTGCTATCTGGCACTCGGCTAAGCCGGAAAACCGCGCCAAAGTGGGCGGCATTATGATCTCCGCCGCGCTGACCTCGTTCCTGACCGGTATCACCGAACCGATCGAGTTTTCGTTTATGTTCGTGGCGCCGATTCTGTATGTCATCCATGCGATTCTGGCGGGTCTGGCATTCCCAATCTGTATTCTGCTGGGCATGCGTGATGGCACCAGCTTCTCACACGGTCTGATTGACTTTGTGGTGCTGAGCGGTAACAGCAGCAAGATCTGGTTGTTCCCGATTGTCGGTATCATTTACGGCCTGATTTATTACACCGTTTTCCGTGTGCTGATTGTGAAATTGAATCTGAAAACACCTGGACGTGAGGACACTGCAATGGAGCAGAGCAGCGCTACCGGTAGCGAGATGGCAGGCAAACTGGTGACTGCATTTGGTGGTAAAGAGAACATTACCAATCTTGATGCCTGTATTACGCGTCTGCGTGTGAGTGTCGCGGATGTGGCAAAAGTGAATCAAACTGAACTGAAAAACCTCGGCGCGCGTGGCGTGGTGGTGGCAGGTTCCGGTGTTCAGGCGATTTTCGGGACCAAGTCCGATAACCTGAAAACTGAGATGGATGATTATATTCGTAATATGTAAAGGCTTGGGCTTGGGGTTGAGCTCGGTCTGAGGCTGAGGTCAAGTTCAAGGTCAAGGTCAAGGTCAAGGTCAAGGCAGAGGCCGAGCCTGTGCGATGAAGCGGCGGCAGATCGTAAAGACGCCATAAACCATCCCTGGGGCTCGGCCCGCGACATCCCTGTCGCGGGACGCTTTACTCCTCTGCCGCCGCTTCCTCGCACCTCACTTTTGGTGCTGTATTGGAAAAAACCTCGTTGTTTACTCAACTTAACAGACTCATCGCCAGAATTTAGGGTATCGGTGTTAACGGTATTGGGTGGTCACGCTATGTTTCACTGCCCATGGTTGCTGACTCGGAATGCTTTATACGTCTGCCGCCGTTTTCTCCCACTTCAACGTGATTGCGGTTACAAATAAACCCGCAGATACTCCGTCAGACACAGAAGCGCCATCGCCTGACCGTAGGGCATCGACGTCAGCGGTACCTGGCGGTAATACTCTAAATCGCTGCCCATCGCGGTACCAAACGACACCTGTTTTAACTCTCCGTCCTCATCAATATTGGCGATCACGCCGCGCAGGGCTTTTTCCGCCATAGGTTGATATTCATCGGACAAATACCGTTTACGCACCGCTTTGAGAATCCCATAAGCGAAGCCTGCAGTCGCAGATGCTTCCGGATAGCTTTGTGGATCGTCGAGTAGGGTATGCCAGAGACCGCTGCTGTGCTGGCAAGCGGCTAATGCCTTGACCTGACTGGCCAATACCTGCTGCAGGAAACGACGCGTGGCGTGTTGTTCCGGCCAGTTCATCATTTCGAGGAAATCCGGGATCACGATGGTCAGCCAGCTGTTGCCGCGTGCCCAGCGGGCATTAGCAAAATTGTGTCGGCCATCAAAGGTCCAGCCGTGGAACCACAAACCGGTTTGACGATCCATCAGGTATTGAGTGTGGATCAGGAACTGATAACTGGCTTCTTCGACAAACTCGGGGCGATCCAGTAACTGGCCGATCTTCGCCAGCGCCATCACGCTCATCATTAAGGTGTCGTCCCACAGCTGCTGAGTATTTTCGTTGTTGTAAACGATGTGCTGCAGACCGCCTTGCTCAGTGCGCGGCATTTCATACATCACCCACTCAGCCCAGCGTTCCAGCACCGGGCGCCATGCTGCGTTACCGGTCTCTTCATAGCGATAAGCCAGCGTCAGGAACGGGCATACCGTGTTCACGTTCTTTGTCGGCGTGCCTTCTGCTAAGCGCGCGCTAAACCAGTCATCGATAATCTTGAGTGTCGCTTGATCGCCGGTTTGCTGGGTGTAATGCAGCATGCCGTACAACCCAATACCATGCGTCCATTCCCAGCCTGCCCAGCCTTTGGTATCAATGACGCGGCCATCGTCCAGCCGCAGCAAAAACTCGCCGCTGTGATCGGTGATATTGACCAGATTGTCAGTGAGTTTGTGGATGAGTTGCACTAATTCACTGCGCGGCAACAGGTATTCAGGCTGGCGCAACAAGGCGCTGTGTTTTACAGGAAATACAGTCATGGTTCATTCCTATCGTTAATCAGGGTAGGGAGAGAGTGAAGCGTGCCGCGATGCGTGGATAGCGCGGGCGCTGCGGGCTTGTTACGGTTGAGGTAACCGACGTTGTTGTTGCCCCATAAGTTTTCATACGGCATACCCGCCAGGGTTTCGACGATGGTGCGCGCCTGCGGTGTAATACGTTCCGGGACCACACGGCCCGCTTCACGCATCTTCAGCGTCTCTTCGCGCAGAACAGTGTGGGTATGCAGATTCAGTTTGAAGCGCAGCGACACAATAAAGCCGCAGATCAGCACGCCAACGGTGCCGACGCTGAGGATCAGCAGAATGGCATGGCTCACCGCAGGAGCCTGTTCAGCTTTACCGGAGGTAAAACCGGCCAGCTGCAGCAGGATGCCAACGATCATCACGGCACCGGCCTGCGAGGCTTTGCGTGTCAATGTCATGATCCCGGCGAAAATACCTTCGCGTCGCTGTCCGGTGATCACTTCATCGACATCGGCAATATAGGTGTAGGTATTCCATGGCACATAGTTGATGCCGCCACGTCCTAACCCGGCGAAGGCAGAGATCAGCACCAACAGCGTGAAGTTATCGTTCATCCCGCTGTACCACAGTCCAGCGTAGGAGAGGGCACTGAGGCCAAACAGCATCACCACCATACGATAGGCCGGAGCGGGTCCGATGCGAATACACAGCGGGATCATCGCCATTACCGCAATAAATTGCAGCACCGCCATCGTGCCCATCAGATTGGAAGCGATTTGCGCGCTCTGCATCAGTACAAACACCACATACCAGGTAAACACCGCATTAAACACGTCCTGAGCGATGTAACCGCCCAGATACATGCCGAGGTGTTGACGGAAGATACGAATGCGCAACGTGGAGGCCAGCTCGATATACAGGCGTTTCAGGCTTTGGAACAGCGAGAGTTGCGCCTTTTCTTCTTCAGCTCGACGTGACTCGGCGGAAAAATCCTCCGGCGCGCGTTCCCAGGTGAAGCGCCACACCAGGAATAGCACCAGCGCACAGATCACCGAGAACACCAGGCTGGCATAAAAGAAGGAGATGGGATTCTCTTTGCCAAACCAGCCAATCAGGATGCCTGGCAGGAAGGCGGCCAGAATCGATGACAGTTGTGCCAGCGCGATACGCGCGCCGGAGAAGCGGGTCTTTTGTTTAAAGTCGTCGGTCATCTCCGGCACCAGCGTTTCGTACGGCACCAGAATCATGGTGTAGACCATATCGAACAGCAGATAGGTCAGGAGATACCACCAGAAACTCATATCGCCGATCCACATCAGGCTATAACTGAACACGCACGGGATACCGAGCAGGACAAAGAACTTACGACGGCCGAAGCGTCTGCCAAGCCAGGTGGATCCGAAGTTATCGGTGAGAAAGCCCATTAACGGGCTGACGACCGCATCCAGCACGCGGGCAGCAGCAAAAATAAAGGTGGCTTCAATCGGCGAAAGCCCACAGAAGGTAGTGTAGAAATAGAGCAACCAGGCGGCGGTAAGCGCCGTGGTGCCGGCGCCGAGGAAATCCCCGGAACCGTAAGCCAGATAATGGCCCAGACCAATCTTACGAGACTGCATGGCAGCTTCTCCTTGAAATTGACGGATGACACATCCCTCATTGCTCCGTACTGCTTGCCCGGATTGGATAGAAAGTAGAGCGCCGCGCAACGGCAAACCTTCGTGATTTGGCAAGGGTTGTCGGTTGAGTGGCAAAAACACAAAGAAACTGGCGTGATATCTCTAATTTATAAAACAGCGTTTCATTTTGGTGATCTGCGATGGCGTAAATTTGAGAGGGAGAGCACAGCAATGCTGTCTGGGAGATGAAATGGCGTAAAGGCAGCCATTTAACAGAAGAAAAGTGGTACTGAGGTTGAAAGCAAACGAATTCCTCGCGCATACTGCCTGACTGAACTCAGGCTTAAGGAAATGCACCATGGCTGAAGAAACCATTTTCAGTAAAATCATTCGTCGCGAAATCCCCGCCGACGTGGTTTATCAGGACGAACTGGTCACCGCCTTCCGCGACATCGCGCCTAAAGCGCCAACGCACATTCTGATTATCCCTAATGTATTGATTCCTACCGCCAATGACGTGCAGGAAGCACACGAGCATGCGTTGGGCCGTATGATTACCGTGGCGGCGAAAATCGCGAAACAGGAAGGGATTGCCGAGGATGGCTATCGTCTGATCATGAACTGTAATCGTCATGGTGGTCAGGAGGTTTATCATATTCATATGCACCTGGTCGGCGGTCAGCCGCTGGGTCCGATGCTGTCTATCTAACCTCAGGCGGACCTTGTGATGCGTCAATGGCTGAGTGGCCTGCTGCTGCTGTCCCTTGCCGGGTGCAGCAGTGACAAACCGATGATCAACACCTCGCAATCGCTGGTAATGGAATCTTCCGTGCTTTCTGCGGGCATCATTACCGACGAACCTGCGCTGGCCAGCCGTGATGGGCAGATGCGCGCCTCAAGTGTGCTCTATAATCAGCGGGAAACGCCGGTGACCGTTCACTATCGTTTCTATTGGTACGACGAAAAGGGGCTGGAGATAACACCGGAAGAGCCGGCTCAGACCCAAATCGTCCCGGCGCATGGCAGCACAGAAGTTGTCTCGCAAATCGGTAACCTGACCGCCAGTAAGGTGCGTCTCTATCTTTATCTCTGAGGAGTAACCTGTGATTCGCAGTGTAAAACGTTCCAGCGCGCTGTTATTTGCGTTGATGCTCACCGGTTGTGTGGTGAAACAGCAAACCCCAGCGCCAGTTGAACCGACCCAGCCAACGACGCCAACTCAACCGGAGCAGCCACCTGTGCAGCCGGTACCGCCGCCGGAAACGGTGCCGCAGCCGCCAAAACTCAAAACCATTAACTGGAATGCCAGCGTGCAGCCGTTAGTGGGGAACATGGTGCAGTCTGCCGGTGTGAATCCAGGCAGCGTGCTGCTGGTGGATCGCATCAAGAACAGCACCAACGGTTCGTTGCAGAGTGATAAAGCCACCGATGCGATTCAGAATGCGCTGGCGAACAACGGCAAATTCACTTTGGTAACGCCAGAACAGCTGGCACAGGCAAAACAGACGCTGGGCTTATCCGCCGATGACAGCCTCAATTCGCGCAGCAAAGCCATTGGCCTGGCACGCAACGTCAACGCGCAGTATGTGTTGTACAGCAGCGCGCAGGGCGATGTGAAAGCGCCAACGCTGCAGATGCAGCTGATGCTGGTGCAGACCGGTGAAATTATCTGGTCAGGCAATGGTATTGCTCAACCCTGATCCCATACTGCAACAACGGATTCAGCAACAATGGCCGACGGCGCAAGCTGCCGGTCATTTTTTCGCGCTGCCGGGATTGAGTGGCAACAGTGTGCGGGTGAAAACCGAGCAGGGTGAGCTGCTGGCGCGTCGTGCGCCGCAGCAACCGCTCCCGTTTGTTGATCGCCAACGCGAATATCGCATCTTGCGTCGAATGCGTGCTGCGCAACTCGGGCCGACACCGCTGGATTGGCACCATCCCTGGCTTTTACAGAGCTGGCTGCCTGGTGATGTGTTGACGCCCGCGCAGTTCAATCAACAGCGCGACGCGGTGCTCACCTTGCTGCATCGCCTGCATCAGCAGCCGCTGACAGGCTATCGCTTGCGACTGACACCGCTGTTGCAACACTACTGGCAGCTGTGCCAGCAACGCCACTGGCGCTGGCAACATCAACTGCAGCGCCTGATCAGGCAGGGTGAACCCCGGCCGTTACGCCTCGTGCCGATTCATATGGATGTTCACGCGGGCAATGTGATAGCCACGTCAGACGGCTTACGTCTCATCGATTGGGAATATGCTGCCGATGGCGATGTGGCATTGGAACTCGCGGCGCTCTGCGCGGTCGATGGTGAACACCCAATCGACTGGATTGCGGGTTACGCGCAACGCAGCCAGCTTAACGAAGCGCGACTTAAGCGACATATGCGGCGCTGGCAGCCGTGGCTGCATCTGCTGATGGCGAGCTGGTATCAGCTGCGTGCTGAGCAGAGCGGTGACCCTCATTTACAACAGCTGGCGCAGGCCAGCTGGCAGGATCTTTAACTCAGGATTGTAACCATGACCATGCATACTCCCGGCCCGCTGATGCTGGATGTTGAAAGCTACGAACTCGACGCCGAAGAGCGCGAGATTCTGAAGCATCCGCTGGTGGGCGGACTGATTCTGTTTGCCCGCAACTTCCACGATGTGGATCAGCTGGCGGAACTGGTACGACAGATTCGCGCTGCTTCGCGCAATCGCTTAGTGGTCGCGGTGGATCAGGAAGGCGGGCGCGTGCAGCGCTTCCGTGAAGGCTTTACCAAACTTCCGGCGATGCAATCTTTTGCCGCCTTGCACGATATCGCCACCGCGGGTGAAGTGGCGCAGCAGGCCGGCTGGCAGATGGCAGCGGAAATGATCGCGATGGATATTGATATCAGCTTTGCGCCAGTGCTGGATATTGGCCACATCAGCGCGGCGATTGGCGACCGTTCCTTCCATGAAGATCCCGCGATTGCATTGCAAATTGCTCGCCGTTTTATCAACGGCATGCACGAAGCCGGCATGAAAACCACTGGCAAGCATTTCCCCGGTCACGGTGCGGTGAGTGCTGATTCCCACAAAGAGACCCCGCGCGATCCGCGCGATGCCGCCACGCTGCGCCAGCATGATATGGCGATCTTTAAGCAGTTGATTGATGAGCAACTGCTGGATGCCGTGATGCCGGCGCACGTTATCTATACTGAGATCGATCCATTACCTGCCAGCGGCTCACCTTATTGGCTGCAAACCGTGCTGCGTAAAGAGTTGGGCTTCAACGGTGTCATTTTCTCCGACGATCTGTCGATGGAAGGTGCTGCGGTAATGGGCAGTTATGCTGAGCGCGCGCAGCAGTCGCTCAATGCGGGCTGCGACATGATCCTGGTGTGCAATCAGCGCGCCGGAGCGGTGAGTGTGCTGGATAACTTGACGCCGATCCAGGCGGAGCGTGTCACGCAGTTATACCATCAGGGACGTTACACTCGAGAATCACTGCAATCCAGTGAACGCTGGAAGCAGAATCATCATCAGCTGAGCGCATTACAGGAGCGCTGGCTGGAGCATAAAGCGTCGGGCAGATAAGCGTTGCTGCCCGGATTTCATTCCACGCTGAGGATAATCATGATCATCTATCTGCACGGTTTTGATTCCAACAGTCCGGGCAACCACGAAAAAGTGCTGCAACTGCAGTTTATTGACCCGGACGTCAGACTCATCAGTTACAGCACGCAACACCCCAAACATGACATGCAGTTTCTGCTGAAAGAGTGCGATAAATTGCAGCAGCAGGGCGGTGACGCGTATCCCTTGATTTGCGGGGTGGGGCTGGGTGGTTACTGGGCCGAACGTATCGGTTTTCTCTGCGGTATGCGTCAGGTGATTTTCAATCCCAACCTATTCCCGTATGAGAACATGGAAGGCAAGATTGATCGTCCGGAAGAGTATCTGGATATCGCCACCAAGTGCGTCAGTGATTTTCGTGAAAAGAATCGCGATCGCTGTCTGACCATTTTGTCCCGCCATGACGAGGCGCTGGATAATCAGCGCACGGCCGCACAACTGCACCCTTTCTATGAAATCGTGTGGGACGAACAGGCCAGCCATAAATTCAAGAACATCTCGCCACATTTGCACCGCATTAAGGCCTTTAAATCCCTTGCCTGAGCCTCCGCGCGCCGTGTGATGCGGCGCACAAAACGTTTAACATTCTGATAATGCGCTTGAAAGATTGATGTACATCAATTTTCTTATGATATGTCGTTAGCGCCGTGATATTCTGCCCTCAGCTCGCGATTTAACGTCGCCAACCCTATGTTTATTAAGGTTTTTAGTAACCATTAATTAACTATTGGTTTACAACTTTGAGGGGGTCTTTGTTGACTACATCTATGGAAAAAATCGTCATTATTGGCGGTGGTGCCGGCGGCTTAGAGCTGGCAACGCAGCTCGGTCACAAGCTGGGCAGGAACAAGAAAGCCGAGATTATTCTCGTCGATCGCAACCACAGCCATCTGTGGAAGCCATTGTTGCATGAAGTGGCAACCGGTTCGATGGACGAAGGGATCGATGCCCTGAGCTATCTGGCGCACGCGCGTAATCACGGTTTTCAGTTCCAGCTGGGTTCGCTGACGCAAATCAACCGCGAAAACAAAACCATTGAGCTGGCGGAAATCCGCGATGCTAACGGTGAATTACTGGTACCGCAGCGCGAGATGGCTTATGACCGTCTGGTGATGGCGCTGGGCAGCACTTCCAATGACTTTGGCACTCCGGGTGTGAAAGATCACTGCATCTTCCTCGATAACCCGCATCAGGCTCGTCGTTTCCACAACGAGATGCTTAACCTGTTCCTGCGCTTCTCCGCCAGTGAAGGTAGCCTGGAAAAAGTGAACATTGCGATTGTCGGCGGCGGTGCCACCGGCGTTGAGCTGTCAGCAGAACTCTATAATGCCGTGAAGCAGCTACACAGCTATGGCTACAAAGGCCTTGATAGCTCTGCACTGAACGTGACGCTGGTGGAAGCCGGTGAGCGTATTCTGCCAGCATTGCCACCGCGCATTTCTGCTGCGGCACACCAGGAACTGACCAAGCTCGGCGTGCGCGTCCTGACGCAAACCATGGTGACCAGCGCGACAGAAGAGGGGCTCAATACCAAAGGCGGCGAATTTATTAATGCTGACTTGATGGTGTGGGCTGCCGGTATTAAAGCGCCGGACTTTATGAAAGAGATTGGCGGGCTGGAAACCAACCGCATCAATCAGTTGGTGGTGAAAGACACGCTGCAAACCACGCTGGATGATGACATCTACGCGATTGGTGACTGCGCCTCCTGCGCACTACCGGGCGGCGGTTTTGTGCCACCGCGCGCGCAGTCTGCACACCAGATGGCGTCACGCGCGCTGGAAAATATTCTGGCGCAACGCAAAGGCAAACCGCTCAAAGCCTACGTCTATAAAGATCACGGTTCTCTGGTATCACTGTCGCGCTTCACCACCGTGGGTAGCCTGATGGGTAACCTGATGCGCGGCTCGATGATGGTAGAAGGGCGCATTGCGCGATTCGTCTACATTTCTCTATATCGCATGCACCAGATTGCGCTCCATGGATACTTCAAAACCGGCCTGATGATGCTGGTCGGTAGCCTGAACCGCGTGCTGCGTCCTCGCCTCAAGTTGCACTAATGTTTTCGGGCGGTCCTCTGTCGCCCGATGCCGCTCTGCCTGCCGTAACCCGCTGAAAAACGACAATTCAGTTTAAGGTTACGGCGGTATTTCAGTCTCTCTCAGAACTCTCCGAAAAACTGGCCCTGACGGCTTTCCGCTGCGTTTCCTCCATTAATCTGATGTTGCAATTACGGACCATCTGTAAAACTTATATCCACAAACACGGCGCGGCGCGCACGCCGGTTATGCCTCGGCTACACAGGATTTCGTAGCGGCAGGAATGCGCGGTAACAACATTCAGGAGGACATTCCTGTGAATAAATCAATGTTAGCGGGTATCGGTATCGGCGTGGCAGCAGCGTTAGGGGTTGCCGCAGTCGCCAGCATGGATGTCTTTGATCGTGGCCCGCAGTATGCACAAGTTCTCTCGGCGACGCCGATCAAAGAGAGCATTAAACAACCGCGACAGGAGTGTCGCAACGTGACGTTAACGCATCGTCGTCCGGTACAGGATGAGAACCGCATCGCCGGTTCGGTACTGGGTGCAGTGGCGGGCGGCGTGCTCGGTCACCAGTTTGGTGGCGGTCGTGGGCGCGATGTCGCAACGGTAGCGGGCGCGCTGGCGGGCGGTTACGGTGGTAACCAGGTGCAGGGGGCACTGCAGGATCGTGATACCTACACCACCAACGAGCAGCGTTGCAAAACCGTTTATGACAAACAGGAAAAAATGCTGGGTTATGATGTGACCTATAAAATAGGCGACCAGCAGGGCAAAATCCGCATGGAAAATGACCCTGGCACCCGCATTCCGCTTGACCGTAATGGTCAGCTGATCCTGAATTCGAATCAGGCCTGATTGGGCAAAGACACGTCACAGCAGCAGTAACGAAAAAAGCGCCGTAAGGCGCTTTTTTTATGGTGTAAACCGGCGCGGCGAGGTTCATCTCGCGTCCCGATAGCCACCATGTTGCATGCAGAAGCGCAATGTATCGCTTCGCCAGGCGAGATGCGGCTGAGGACGCTAAATCCGGTTCTTCGCCAGCTCGGCAATGAAGCCCTGAATCCACTCCATACGCACTTTGCGCTCTTCCAAATCACGAGTGAATCTCAGACGGGTTGGACCATCCAACTTCCACTGTTTAGGATCTTTTTGCAGCAGGCCAATCAACCAACCGGGATCGACATGATTCTGCGGCGCGAACTCGAAGAATCCGCCTTTTTCACTGGCTTCAATTTTACGCACGCCCAGTTCTCGCGCCACCAGACGTAAAGCCGCCACATCCAGAAGGTTGCGCGCCGCATCCGGCAACTTGCCAAAACGATCGATCATCTCAACCTTCAGTTCAGCCAGTTCCTGCTCGTCACTGGCTGAGGCAACGCGTTTATAAAGTGACAAACGCGTATTCACGTCCGGAATAAAGTCATCCGGCAGCAGCGCAGGCATGCGCAGTTCGATTTCGGTCTGGTTGCTGGTGAGATCTTCCAGCGACGGCTCGCGCCCGGCCTTCAGCGCATCCACGGCGTTTTCCAGCAGTTCCATATACAGCGTGAAACCGATCGATTCCATCTGGCCGCTTTGATCTTCGCCCAGCAGCTCGCCGGCACCGCGAATCTCAAGATCGTGCGTCGCCAGCGCAAAGCCCGCGCCCAGGTCTTCCAGCGAGGCAATCGCCTCCAGACGCTTCTGCGCATCAGTGGTCATGGCTTTTGGATGCGGCGTTAACAGCCAGGCATAGGCCTGATGGTGTGAGCGCCCGACGCGGCCACGCAGCTGATGCAGCTGCGCCAGGCCAAAGTGGTCAGCACGCTCAATGATGATGGTGTTGGCGCTCGGCACATCAATACCGGTTTCGATGATGGTGGTACACACCAGCACGTTAAAACGCTGGTGGTGGAAATCATTCATCACCCGTTCCAGCTCACGCTCGCGCATCTGGCCGTGACCAATGGCGATGCGGGCCTCCGGCACCAGCTCCGCCAGACGCTGTGCGGCTTTTTCGATGTTCTCAACATCGTTGTAGAGGTAGTAAACCTGACCGCCGCGTAAAATTTCACGCAGCAGCGCTTCACGCACCACCAGGCTGTCGTACTCGCGCACAAAGGTTTTCACTGCCAGACGGCGGGCTGGCGGTGTTGCAATGATCGACAGATCGCGCATGCCGCTCATCGCCATATTCAGCGTACGTGGGATGGGGGTAGCAGTGAGCGTCAGGATATCAACGTCCGCGCGCATCGCTTTAATGCGCTCTTTATGACGCACGCCAAAGCGGTGCTCTTCATCGACAATCAACAGACCGAGATCGTGCCATTTCAGGTCGTTTGACAGCAACTTATGCGTGCCGATCAGAATATCTACTTTGCCTTCACGTGCCTGTTCCAGCACCTGGCTCTGCTCTTTGGCGCTACGGAAGCGGGACAGCATCTCAATGCGCACTGGCCAGTTGGCGAAACGGTCGCGGAAGTTATCGTAATGCTGCTGCGCCAGCAGGGTGGTGGGCACCAGCACGGCGATCTGTTTGGCGTTCTCTACCGCGAGGAAGGCGGCGCGCATCGCCACTTCGGTTTTACCAAAGCCTACGTCACCGCACACCAGACGATCCATCGCCAGCGGCTGGCACATGTCGCTCAGCACCGCATTAATGGCCTGGCCCTGGTCCGGCGTAGTCTCAAACGGGAAGCCTTCGCAGAACAGTTGATACTGATCGCGATCGTGCTTAAAGGCGAAGCCGGTTTTGGCCGCGCGTTGGGCGTAGATATCCAGCAGTTCGGCCGCCACATCACGCACTTTCTCAGCCGCTTTCTGGCGTGCGCGTGACCAGGCATCGCTGCCCAGCTTGTGCAGCGGGGCATTCTCATCCGCGCCACCTGCGTAGCGGCTGATCAGGTGCAGTGATGAAACGGGCACGTACAGCTTGGCGTCGCCCGCATAGGAGAGCATCAGGTATTCCGCGACAATGCCGCCGGCTTCCAGCGTGGTCAGGCCAATATAACGGCCCACGCCGTGTTCCAGATGCACCACTGGCTGGCCGGGATGCAGTTCAGCAAGGTTGCGAATCAGTACGTCGGGATTGATGGTGCGGCGATTGTCCTGGCGACGACGGCTAACGCGTTCGCCCAGCAGGTCACTTTCACAAATCAGCGCACGATGACCTGCGCTATCAATGAATCCGCGCTCGCTGGCACCGATCATCAAACTGTGCGGCTGTTTGGCGGCTTCTTCAAAGCGCTCAATCGGATGCGGACGCAGTTTGATGCGCGCCAGCAGCTCTTGCAGGCTTTCACGGCGACCTTCACTTTCCACTGAGAAAATGATTTGGCCATCGAACTGCTCCATAAATTGACGCAGCAGATCGAGTGGCGCTTTAGCCTGTGCCTGCACCGTCAGTTCCGGCAGCGGTTGATAGCCGAGGTTGGTATTAGCGGCTTTCTCTGGCAGCGTTTCGCTGCTGAGCTGCATGCGCGGCCAGGCTTTCAGTTCTCCCAGCAACGCATCCGGGCGCAGCCACAACGTTGCAGGCTCCAGCAGCGGGCGCATAGGATCGATGCGGCGATTTTCGAAACGCGCATTAGCATCCTGCCAGAAGCGATCGGCGCTGCCGTGCAGATCGCCACTATTGAGTACCAGCGTGTTAGCAGGCAGATAGCTGAACAGGGTGGGCAACTCCTGCTCAAAGAACAGCGGCTGCCAGTATTCGATCCCGGCAGGCAGCGTGCCTTTGCTCACTTGCTGATAAACATGCTCCGGCTCGCGGCGCACATCAAATAGCTCGCGCCAGCGGCTGCGGAACAGCTCAATCGCCGCTTTATCAGTGGGAAACTCGTGCGCAGGCAGCAGATTGATGGCGTCAACCGCTTCCAGCGTGCGTTGGCTGTCCACATCGAACAGGCGCAGGCTGTCAATTTCGTCATCAAAGAAGTCGATACGATAGGGCTGATCGCTGCCCATTGGGAACAGATCCAGCAGCGCGCCACGCGTGGCGTACTCGCCGTGCTCCATCACCTGATCGACATGGCGATAACCTGCCTGCTCCAGCTGATCACGCAGCGCATCGCGCGAGAGTTTTTGCCCCTGTTTCATCACCAGCGCGTGGCCGTGCAGGAAGCTGTGCGGACAGACGCGCTGCATCAGCGTGTTGACCGGCATAATCAGCATACCGCGGGTCATATTGGGCAGTTGGTATAAGGTGGAAAGACGGGCGGAGATAATGTCCTGATGCGGCGAGAAGCTGTCGTAAGGCAGCGTTTCCCAGTCGGCGAGATTGGTGACCGGCAGATCGGTGAACTGGCGAATCTCCTCCTGCAGACGCAGGGCAGATTGCATATCCGGCGTAATCATCAGCACCGGACCCGGGTGGCGTTCGGTAATACTGGCGCACTCAACCGCCTGCGCGGCACCAATCAGTTCGCCGAGCTGACGATGATCGCCCGCTTTCGCAGGCAGGGTATAACGACTCTGTTCCGACATAAGGACTCGACATTCTCTCCTTGGATTCCAGGGCGTCATCATTCCATAATCCGCCCCCAGGATCATCTGTCGCGGTGCTATTTCTCATCGCCCTTCATACTTCGCGCTGTGGCCGCGTTGGCTGCGTCTGCGAACCCCGGTCACTTACTTCAGTAAGCTCCCGGGGATTCACAGTCTTGCCGCCTTGCCACAGCACGAATTATTTTGGGCTTACTTCAGTGAGTGGCTGGAGATTCATTCTCTTGCCGCGTAATTTGATTGGCGGCCTTAAGCTGTTGAACAGCAACTTGAATTATTCGGGTATAGCTACTTACTTGATTGCTGTGTGTAGTGCATGCGCGGACGATCGACGTTAGCCCAGGACAGCTCTTTTTCCAGATGATAGCTGTGGTTGCCGTCGTCCCACTTCACGTAATAGCCGGTTGCCGCATCTCCCTGTTCAAAGACGTTGACTATCTCGCCTCTGATTTCTCCCGATTTGTGCTTAACAATACTGCCTTTCGGAAATCTGAACATGGGATGTTTCTCCTCGCCCTGCATACTTCGCGCTGCGGTGCCGGTTGGACATAAAATCTTTACTGCAACAGCGAGTCTACCGCAGGGAGTGCCTAATAAACGCACAATTAGTATCATTATTTTGTCGCAATTTTATGCATTGACGCAGATTGCGACGTATTTGGATGCAACTTTGCCACAGACTCAGAGGGTTAGAGGTTTCATAAACAGGGCTGCTCCTTTATCATCCCACTACTTATTTTCAGGCAACTGCCAAGACGGATCTCATGTATCAACCAGTCGCGTTATTCATCGGTTTGCGCTACATGCGTGGACGTGCCTCAGACCGCTTCGGTCGCTTCGTCTCCTGGCTTTCCACCATCGGTATCACGCTGGGCGTGCTGGCGCTGGTCACCGTACTGTCAGTGATGAACGGCTTCGAGCGTGAGCTGGAGGGCAATATCCTCGGCCTGATGCCGCAAGCGTTGGTCACCAGCGACAAAGGCAGCATTAATCCACAGCAGGTGACGGCGGAGAGCCTCAAACTGCAGGGCGTCACGCGTGTCGCACCGCTCACCACCGCGGATGTGGTGCTACAAAGTGCGCGCAACGTTTCCGTTGGCGTGATGCTAGGTATCAATCCTGACGAACAGGATCCGCTGACGTCGTACCTCGTCAATACGCAACAGAACGTGCTGCAACCGGGCCAATACAACGTGATTCTCGGCGAACAGCTGGCCTCTCAGTTGGGCGTTAAACGTGGCGACCAGCTGCGTCTGATGGTGCCGACGGTGAGCCAGTTTACGCCGGTGGGCCGCTTGCCGAGCCAGCGTATCTTCACCGTCGCAGGCACCTATGCTGCCAACAGCGAAGTCGATGCTTATCAGATTCTGGTGAATCAGCAGGATGCCTCCCGCGTGATGCGCTATCCGCTGGGGAACATCACCGGCTGGCGTTTGTGGCTGGAGAAACCGCTAAATGTGGATGCTTTCAGCGAACAGAAATTGCCGGATGGCCTGACGCTGAAAGACTGGCGCGAGCGCAAAGGCGATCTGTTCCAGGCGGTGCGCATGGAAAAAAACATGATGGGGCTGCTGCTGAGTCTGATTATCGCGGTAGCGGCGTTTAACATCATTACTTCACTCGGTCTGCTGATCATGGAAAAGCAGGGTGAAGTGGCGATTCTGCAAACGCAGGGCTTAACCCGCCGACAGATCGTCGCGGTGTTTATGGTGCAGGGCGCCAGTGCTGGCATTATCGGCACCTTGCTCGGTACGCTGCTCGGCGTGCTGCTCGCCAGCCAGCTGAATAATTTGATGCCAGTGATTGGCCTGTTCCTGGATGGAGCGGCATTGCCGGTCGATATCAACGTCTGGCAGGTGGTCACAATTGCGCTGGTCTCGATGATCGTTGCGCTGCTCTCAACCCTTTATCCGTCATGGCGCGCTGCCGCCGTTCAACCCGCTGAGGCTTTACGTTATGAGTAATACCCCTTTGTTGCAGTGTCGTGACCTGTGCAAACGCTATCAGGAAGGCAGCGTGCAGACCGATGTGCTGCGCAATGTGGCTTTTAGCCTGCAGCCAGGCGAACTGACGGCCATCGTTGGTAGCTCCGGCTCGGGTAAAAGTACCTTACTGCATCTGCTCGGCGGCCTCGATGCGCCCACTTCGGGTGACGTGGTGTTCGACGGCAAATCACTGAATGCGATGTCTTCTGCTGCCAAAGCCGAACTGCGCAACCGCGAGCTGGGCTTTATCTATCAGTTCCACCATCTATTGCCCGACTTCACGGCACTGGAGAACGTGGCGATGCCATTGCTGATTGGCAAAACCGCAAAAGCGGAGGCCGCCTCGCGCGCGCTGGAAATGCTGGCAGCGGTCGGACTGGAAAAACGCGCTGCGCATCGTCCTTCTGAGCTGTCGGGCGGTGAGCGTCAGCGTGTCGCAATCGCGCGTGCGCTGGTGAACCGTCCGCGCCTGGTGATGGCGGATGAACCGACCGGTAACCTGGACGCGCGTAATGCCGATGCGATTTTCAAACTGCTGGGCGAGCTGAATCAGCAGCAGGGCACCGCATTTCTGGTGGTGACGCACGATCTGAATCTGGCTAAACGTCTGAATCGCCAGATGGAGATGCGCGACGGTCAGCTGAGCGAGCATCTGACGCTGGGAGCCATCTGATGGGTTCGTCATTATCCCTGCTGCTTGGCCTGCGCTTCAGTCGCGGTCGGCGGCGTGGTGGCATGGTCTCACTGATCTCCATCATCTCGACCATCGGCATCGCCCTGGGTGTTGCCGTGTTGATTATTGGCCTGAGCGCGATGAACGGTTTTGAACGCGAGCTGAACAAGCGCATTCTGGCCGTGGTACCGCACGGTGAAATCGAGCCGGTGAATCAGCCTTTCCGCAACTGGCAGCCGATGATCGCACCGATTGAAAAGGTGCCGGGTATTGCGGCAGCGGCGCCTTACATTAACTTTACCGGCTTAATTGAGAGCGGCGCAAAGATGCAGGCGCTGCAGGTGAAAGGTGTCGACCCGCAACAGGAATCACGTCTGAGCGCTTTGCCGAGCTTTGTCGATGGCGATGCGTGGCAGCAATTCGGCGCAGATAAACAGCAGATCATCCTCGGTGGTGGCATTGCCAAATCGCTCAACGTGAAACAGGGCGATTGGATCACCATCATGATCCCGAACAATGACGGTGAAAATAAGCTGCTGCAACCGAAACGTATTCGTCTGCAGGTATCAGGCATTCTGCAACTCAGCGGCATGCTGGATCATAGCCTGGCGCTGGTGCCGCTGGCGGATGCGCAAAAATATCTTGATATGGGTGACAGCGTCAGCGGCATTGCGCTGAAGATGAGCGATCCCTTCCAGGCGCAAAAACTGGTGCGCGATGCCGGTGAAGCCACGCACTCTTGTGTCTATATCAAGAGCTGGATTGGCACCTACGGTTACATGTACCGCGATATCCAGATGATCCGCGCGATTATGTATCTGGCGATGGTGCTGGTGATTGGCGTGGCCTGTTTTAATATCGTCTCGACGCTGGTCATGGCGGTGAAAGACAAGAGCAGTGATATTGCGGTGCTGCGCACGCTGGGCGCCAAAGATGGCCTGATCCGCGCCATTTTTATCTGGTATGGCTTATTGGCCGGATTGCTCGGCAGCATCAGCGGTGTCGTGGTTGGCGTGCTGGTGGCGCTCAACCTGACACCGATCGTGCGTGGACTGGAGCATCTTACCGGCCATCAATTGTTGGCGGGGGATATCTACTTCATTGATTTCCTGCCATCGGAGTTGCACTGGATTGATGTGATTTCGGTGCTGGTGACCGCCATCCTGCTCAGCCTGATTGCCAGCTGGTATCCGGCGCGGCGCGCCAGTCGAATCGATCCGGCTCGCGTACTGAGCGGACAGTAATGATAAAAAACGCAGCCGCCTTCGCGGCTGCGCACATTTTCAGCGTCTGTGGCATGCAGCCGTCATGCGCAGCCGCTATTATCGGGAACCATTATCCCGAGCCAAACACCCGACATGCGGTGACAACCACCGCAGCATAAGGAGCTTTTATGCGCATACCGCGCCGCCGCCTACGACTCGCCCGCGACAAGAAAAATCGCCGCAAAGTGCATCAGCGCTTTCGCCAGCGCATCTTTGAACGCGATCGCAAAGCTGAACTGGCTGCGCACCCGCAACCGCGCGTCGTGGTACTGACCGGCGCTGGCATCTCCGCCGAGTCAGGCATTCAAACCTTCCGCGCTGCCGACGGATTATGGGAAGAGCATCGGGTTGAAGATGTTGCCACACCAGAAGGATTTCATCGTAATCCCGATCTGGTGCAAGGATTCTACAATGCGCGCCGCCGTCAGTTGCAACAGCCGGAGATTCAGCCAAATGCCGCGCACAAAGCGTTGGCCGAACTGGAACAGGTGCTGGGCGACAACTTCCTGTTGGTGACGCAGAACATTGATAATCTCCATGAGCGGGCAGGCAGTCAGCGCGTGTTGCATATGCACGGTGAATTGCTGAAAGTGCGCTGTGAAAGCAGTGGTCAGGTGCTGGACTGGACGGAAGATGTTAAGCCGGACGATCGTTGCACCTGCTGCCAGTTCCCGGCCCGACTCCGTCCGCATGTGGTGTGGTTTGGAGAAATGCCGCTCGGCATGGAAGAGATTTATCAGGCGATAGAGAAAGCCAATCTGTTTATCGCCATTGGCACCTCCGGGCATGTCTATCCCGCCGCCGGTTTTGTGCATGAAGCAAAACTGCAGGGTGCGCATACCGTTGAGCTTAATCTGGAGCCGAGTCAGGTGGGCAATGAGTTCGCGGAAAGCCAGTACGGCTTGGCCAGTGAAGTGGTACCGGATTTTGTGCATACCTTTCTACGCGGGCTGTATAAGTAAGACGATATCTGGTTAAGCACTTTGCGCTGAGAACGCTAACCTGAAGGATAATGATTTGACGCAACATGGCGCGCCTCACGCGCCATGATAATAACGCAGGTTCTTTAGAGGGATGACAAATGGATCAATTACTTGAGCGTTTTCTCAGTTATGTGGCCGTAGAAACTCAGTCAAAACCGCAGGCGCGTCAGGTGCCCAGCAGTGAAGGGCAGTGGACGCTGGCGCGTCAGTTACAGGAAGAGCTGATTGCACTGGGATTTGTTGATGTGTCCCTGAGCGATCACTGCTGCGTGATGGGCACTTTGCCCGCCAACGTTGACTGGCCGACCCCGGTGATCGGCTTTATCTCGCATATGGATACGTCACCGGATTTCACCGCTAAAAACGTCAATCCGCAGATTATCGAAAACTACCGTGGCGGCGATATTGCGCTAGGCAATGGCGATGAAATCCTCTCGCCGGTGATGTTCCCGATTCTTCACAAATTGATTGGCCATACGCTGATCACCACCGATGGCAAAACCTTGCTGGGCGCAGATGATAAAGCGGGTATCGCTGAAATCATGACGGCGATGGCGCGCCTGGTGAAAGAGAATATTCCGCACGGCGCGATTCGTGTGGCGTTTACCCCTGATGAAGAGATTGGACGCGGCACCTCTCATTTCGATGTTGAAGGTTTTGCAGCGGACTGGGCGTACACCATTGATGGCAGCGATCTCGGCGAATTTGAATTTGAAAACTTCAATGCAGCGACCGCGATGGTGAAAATCACCGGCAATAACGTGCACCCTGGCAGTGCGAAAAACGTCATGGTGAACGCGCTGGATCTGGCGATGCGTTTCCACGCCGAGCTGCCAGCCAAAGAGAAACCGCAGTTCACTGACGGTTATGAAGGCTTTTTCCATCTGCACACCATCAAAGGCACGGTTGAGCACGCCGAGCTGATGTATCTGATTCGTGATTTCGACGCCGACAGCTATGAACAGCGTAAACAGCTGCTGGAAGAGATTGCTGCGCGCGTTGGGAAGGGGCTGCAGGCTGAATGCTCAGTGAAAGTAGAGATTAACGACAGCTACCGCAATATGCGTGAGAAAGTTGAGCCACATCCTCAGATTATTGAGCTGGCGCTGCAGGCGATTCGCGATTGCGGTATCGAGCCAGTGGTGAAGCCGATTCGCGGCGGCACCGACGGTTCTGCGCTATCGTGGAAAGGTTTGCCGTGTCCGAACCTGTTCACCGGCGGCTATAACTACCACGGTAAACACGAGTTCGCGTCATTAAATGTGATGTCGCAGGCGGTGGATGTGATTGTGCGCTTGTCTGCGCTGGCAGCAGAGAAGAAATAGTATGAAAAAGGCCTGCTAAGCAGGCCTTTTATCAATATCTTACGTGGCGGCGCAGTCAACAGCGTCTCTGTCGCGGCAAACTTATGTGGCAAATCTCGCCGTGATAAAGAGGCGCGATTTTAGCGCAACAGATTACTCACCAAAGAACCAGTAGCCGCTGTTCACCAGCGCTGCAAGCTGTGCCAGCAGCGACGGATCGTCCAGCGCATCGCCGAAATCTTCCAGCGTTAACACCTGATTGTGTGCCAGTGCCGCCAGCACTTCCGGGTGGCTGCACGCCACGCGCTCGCCATTCACAAACACCGCATCGCCCAGCGTTAACACGCGCAGGCCACCAAGACGTGTCAGCGCATCGCCTTGCTGCAGCGCATCGTAAATCTCATCAGGCTGATACGGCGGCTCAGGAGGTGCGATATCCAGTTCGTGACGTGTCTGTGAGATAAACTCACCAAACCACTGATTAAACTGTTCTGGCTGATTAATGACATCCAGCATCACCTGACGAATTCCTTCCACTTCAGAAGGCAAAATCTGTGACGGGCAATCACGCGACGGCACATCCGGATCGCTGAAACGATAGCTGCCTAATTCGTGCGCCAGCATGTAATCAGCGAAGCCGCTAATCAATTCACGACCGTTAGGTGCACGGAAACCGACCGAATAATTGATGGCATTTTCCAGCGAATAACCCTCATGCGGGAATCCTGGTGGAATGTACAGAATGTCGCCCGGCTCCATCTCTTCATCGATGATGGCATCAAACGGCTCAACCTGCAGCAGGTCGGGATGCGGGCAGTGCTGTTTCATCGGCACTTTTTCGCCTACGCGCCAGCGACGACGGCCGGTGCCCTGAATGATAAACACATCATACTGGTCGAAGTGCGGGCCTACGCCGCCGCCCGGAACGGCAAAAGAGATCATCAGATCGTCAATGCGCCAGTCAGGCAGGAAGCGGAACGGGCGCATCAGGGCAGCAGAAGGTTCATGCCAGTGATTAACCGCCTGCACCAGCAGCGACCAGTTGCTCTCGCCGAGATGATCATAGCTTTCAAACGGACCATGGCTAACCTGCCATTTACCGTTGTTATGGCTCACCAGGCGGCTGTCCACCTCGTTTTCCATCGCCAGACCCGCCAGCTCATCAGGAGAAATGGGATCAATGAAGTTTTTAAAACCACGCTTGAGCACCACTGGACGTTTTTGCCAGTAGCGCTGAATGAAGTCGGGCCAGTTAATATCGAGCTGATAGTCCATACGAGTGTTCCGGTTAGGGCCATGAATGCAGGCAAGTATAACAGCCCGCAGGCCTTTCTACTCGCGGTGATGTTCAACTTCCTGACGCTGGAAAATCACTTCCATGCGGGCACCGCCTAGTGGGCTGGTGCTGGCGATCACCTGACCGGCGTATTGTTCGAGGATGTCGCGGACCACGGCTAAGCCAAGGCCCTGGCCGGGACGTAACGTATCGGCACGCTGACCGCGCACGAAGATCAGATCGCGTTTGCTTTCAGGAATGCCGGGGCCGTCATCATCAATAAACAGATGCAGTGCCTTGTCGGTTTGTCGTGCGCTGACCTCAATAAATTCCAGGCAGTATTTGCAGGCGTTATCCAGCACATTGCCCAGCACTTCCATAAAGTCATTTTGGTCGCCGATAAAGGTCAACTCGGGGGAAATATCCAGGGTGATTTCGACACCTTTGCGCTGATAAACCTTATTCAGCGCCGAGCAAAGGCTATCCAGTAGTGCCGACACCGAATGCAGATCGCGCTGCAGCGGATTATGATCGGCCTGCATACTGGCTCGATGCAGGTAGTAGCCAATTTGTTGTGAAATACGGCTAATTTGCTCCAGCATCACTGGCTCGGCCTGCTCCACGGTGAGCTCCTTGCCGCTACGCAGGGAGCGCAAGGTACTCTGCAACACCGCCAGCGGGGTTTTCAGGCTGTGCGTTAAATCAGACAGGGTGGTGCGATAACGCGTGTAGCGCTGGCGCTCATTGGTCAGCAGCAGGTTGAGATTGCGCACCAGGCTGCGCAACTCCTGCGGTGGATTGTCGTCCAGATTCTCGCGATGACCCGTTTCCAGTTCACGCACCTGCGCGGTTAAGTCACCAATAGGGCGCAGGCTCCAGTGCGCGGCCAGCCACAGCAGCGGAATCACTAACAGCAGGTTTGCTGCCAGCACATAGCTAAACCATGACCACACCACATCCGAGTGCTGCAGTTCCTGAGGGATGGAATCCACCACGACGATGGTCAGTGCCGGTAAGTTGGTGGTGGCATCGTAACGGTTGACGGCGACCGAGTGGGTAAAGGTGTCGTTGTTGTCGCTGTCCAGTTGATGTAACCGTTCTTTGACCTCGGAGTTGTTGCCGATGGCGGCCAGACTGGTGCGATTTGTGGTGTCGATTTCATAAAAATCGGGCTTGAGCAGCCACTCACGCCGAATGTTTTTGCGGATGTCAGGCACATCACGCTGCTGCCACAGCAACTTGCCGTGTTCATCGTAGATGAACACCAGCGTCGGGAAATTGAGCGTCATCCGCTCTGGCTGGGCAATGGTCAGCTTATTGTTTTGCCATTGCGCCAGAGTGAAGAACAGGTTGCTCTCGCCGCGCATCACGCGATAGGTGTTTTTATCGAAACTCACCACATAGCCTACTACGGCAACCATGCCGTAGGAGAGCGACAGAAACAGGACAATAGCGGCAGTCGCCAGTAAAAACCGGGCGCGTAATGAGAAAGGACGTAAGCGATTCAGCCAATTCATAAATCAGAGATCAAAGCGATAGCCCTGGCCGCGCACGGTGTTAATCACTTCGGTCGGATGGAGCGCAAGAATCTTTTTACGCAGGCGACCCATCAAAACATCAATGGTGTGGCTCTCGCGCAGTTCGGCATCGGGATAGAGTTGCAGCATCAGCGAATCTTTGCTGACCACTTTTCCGGCGTTGCGGATCAAGGTTTCTACAATGGTGTACTCAAAGGCGGTGAGTTTGACCGGCGCATCATTGACGGTCACTTCACGACGTGACAGATCAACCTGGAACGGCGGCATCGCAATGATCTGCGAAGCGTGTCCACTGTTGCGACGCATCAGCGCCTGCAAACGTGCAGCGACTTCTTCGATATGGAAAGGTTTGGTGACGTAGTCATCGGCACCGGCTTCCAGTGCTTCCACTTTAGCCTGCCAGCCTTCACGTGCCGTCAACACCAGAATCGGTTGACGCACAGCATCACCGCGCCAGCGACGAATCAACGACATGCCATCTTCATCAGGCAAGCCTAAATCGACCAGCGCAATGTCGGGAATGTGTTCCTGCAGGAAATAGTCGGCTTCTTTGGCATCTTCGGCAGCATCCACCTGATGACCCATTTCACGTAACTGCACGGCGAGGTGATGACGCAGCAGTGCATTATCTTCCACAACCAGAACACGCATAGAATTTCCTTACCTTCAAACTCAGTGATGATGGCAAGAGTATATGTTAAGCGAGCTAAACAAGAGAACAACACTTGATTGTCATCGTTTGAACGACAACAGCAAAAAGCGGCGAGCATTCATTCCGGACGCAGGCAACAAAGGATTGATGTACTTGCCGATTTGCTGGTGCTCGACTGCCTGAGGGGAAGGGTAGGGTGTGCGCGCAGGCACACCCGTAATGATTATTTTAAATCATCAACCATCTGAATGGCGCGGCCGAGATAGTTGGCCGGTGTCATCTGCTTCAGACGCACTTTCTCTTCTTCCGGCAGTTCGAGACTGTCGATGAAGGCCTGCATACCGGCTGCATCTACACGTTTGCCACGCGTCAGCTCTTTCAGTTTTTCGTATGGCTTCTCGATACCGTAGCGGCGCATCACGGTCTGGATCGGCTCGGCCAGCACTTCCCAGTTGTGATCCAGTTCGTCCAGTAGACGATCGCGGTTCACTTCCAGTTTAGAGATACCTTTCAACGTCGCCTGATAAGCGATCAGCGCATAGCCCACGCCGACGCCGAGGTTACGCAGTACGGTAGAGTCGGTGAGATCTCGCTGCCAGCGGGAAACCGGCAGTTTGCTCGCCAGATGCTGCATTACCGCATTGGCCAGACCGAGGTTGCCTTCCGAGTTCTCGAAGTCAATTGGGTTCACTTTATGCGGCATGGTAGAAGAACCAATTTCGCCCGCGATAGTTTTCTGCTTGAAGTGATTCAGGGCTACGTAACCCCAAATATCACGGTCAAAGTCGATCAGGATGGTGTTGAAACGCGCGATGCAATCAAACAGTTCTGCGATGTAGTCATGCGGTTCGATCTGTGTGGTGTACGGGTTCCAGGTGACGCCCAGTGAGGTGACAAACTGCTCGCTCAGCTGATGCCAGTCCACTTCCGGATACGCAGCGATGTGGGCGTTGTAGTTGCCGACCGCGCCGTTGATTTTGCCCAGCACTTCGATTTTGCTCAACTGACGCAGCTGACGTTCCATACGGTAAGCGACGTTAGCCATCTCTTTACCCATGGTGGATGGCGTAGCGGGTTGGCCATGCGTACGCGACAGCAGCGGAATATCGCGATACTCCTGCGCCAGACCTTTCACCGCATCGATGATTTTGTTCCAGAAAGGCACGATGACATCACGGCGAGCGGTTTCCAGCATCAGCGCGTGCGACAGGTTGTTGATATCTTCAGAAGTACAGGCGAAGTGGATGAACTCGGATACCGCATGCAGCGCAGGGACATCAGCCACTTTCTCTTTCAGGAAGTACTCAACCGCTTTGACGTCGTGGTTGGTGGTGCGTTCGATGGTTTTGATGCGCGCCGCGTCTTCTTCGCTGAAATTGGCGACAATGGCATCAAGGAAAGCGTTTGCGTCAGCATCAAATGCAGGAACTTCCTTGATCTCTGCGGTCGTAGCCAGTTTCTGTAACCAGCGAACTTCAACCTCAACGCGGAATTTCAGCAAACCGTATTCGCTGAAAATGGCGCGCAGCGGGCTGACTTTATCGCCATAACGGCCATCGACAGGTGAGACGGCGGTCAGAGAGGATAATTCCATCAGTGCAACTCCTGAATCGTTAACAAATTAGGGCAGGGCGGCGCTTAATACGCCGGGCCCAGCCGGGATAAAATGGTTTTGGCTTCACGCAGCAGACGCTGGCGCGAGAACATCAGCTGCAGGCGGCCACCGCCAACCTGCTGCCACAACACAGCGGCACGAATGCCTGCCAGCAAGGTAGCGCGTACTTTGCTTTGTACCTGAGAATTCTGTAATACCTGCGGCGAACCGGTGACCTGAATGCGCGGACCCAGCGGGCTGATCACATCGACATAAATCCCCGCCATGGCACTGGTGATGGTTTCTGACTCCAGCTCGTAATGCGCGAGTTGGCGATCAAGCTGCGCAATACGCTGAGAAAGGGTGTTCAGCGCCGCGCTGTTGCCGTGCAATTTGCGCTCCAGCACCATCATACTCAGGGTGTAACGTGTCAGTTCGGCCCCGGCACCCTGGCGGCTGCCACTGTTCAACACCGCCATCAGCGATTCCAGGCCGAGATGCAGATTCGCTTCATCATTGCCAAAGACCGCCAGCGTCGAGCCGGGGTTCAGATCCAGCAGGCTGCGCAGCGACACGGTTAATGCGGCATTGTTGCAGCTGCCCTGGTGCGCTAATTGCTGCACCAGATGCGCGGACTGACAAATACCCGCCAGCGCGAGCGTTATCTCATAATAGTTCTTGGCCACGCTTAACTCCTGTCATCGCGTCGGCAGCGCCGACCTCAGGCTTCTGCCAATGGCAGGCGCTGTTCAATAATGCCGCCGCCGAGGCAAACATCACCCAGATAAAATACGGCCGACTGGCCAGGCGTGACGGCCGCAACCGGCTCGTCAAAACGCACTTCAATACGATTGCTATCGAGCGGAATGATTTCACAGGGAATATCGGTCTGGCGATAACGGGTTTTCACCGTGCAGCGCAGCGGGGTCGTCATCGTTTGGCGATCAACCCAATCCAGCTGCTGAGCGATCAGGCCCACAGACATCAGGCGTGGATGTTCCGCACCCTGAGCCACCACCAGGCGATTGCGTGCGACGTCTTTATCGACCACATACCAGGGATCGTCGTTGCTCTCTTTGCGACCACCAATACCCAATCCTTTGCGTTGGCCCAGCGTGTGATACATCAGACCCTGATGCTCACCGACAATCTCACCGTCAACGGTTTCGATTTCGCCCGGCTGCGCAGGTAAGTAACGGCCAAGGAAGTCGCGGAATTTACGCTCACCGATAAAACAGATACCGGTCGAGTCTTTTTTCTTCGCGGTGATCAAATCCAGTTCTTCAGCGATGCGACGGACTTCAGGCTTCTCCAGTTCACCCACCGGGAACAGGCTTTGCGCAATCTGTTCATGGCTCAGGGTGTAGAGGAAGTAACTCTGATCTTTATTGCCGTCGAGACCGCGCAGTAACTGGCTGGTGCCATTCACATCGGCGCGGCGCACATAGTGACCGGTGGCAATAAAGTCTGCGCCGAGATCTTCAGCTGCGAATTCAAGAAAGGCTTTAAACTTGATCTCTTTGTTGCACAGAATATCGGGGTTTGGCGTGCGGCCCGCTTTGTACTCTTCCAGGAAGTGTTCGAACACGTTGTCCCAGTACTCAGCCGCGAAGTTGATTTTGTGCAGTTTAATGCCGAGTTTGTCACACACGGCTTGAGCGTCAGCCAGATCATCAGCGGCGGTGCAATACTCCTCGCCGTCGTCTTCCTCCCAGTTCTTCATGAACAGGCCTTCAACCTGATAGCCCTGCTGTTGCAGTAACCAGGCGGATACGGAAGAATCGACGCCGCCGGACATCCCGACGATCACTTTTTTCTGGCTGTTGTCAGACATGACGCACTCTTAATTACGATAAAAACAGGCGGCGCATTCTATCATGCCGAAGCCGGGCGCGCACCTTCGTGAAACGGCCATTGGAACGGCGCCACCAGTTGCAGCGGATAACGCGCGCCTTGTTGCCACAATCGAACACTCTCGGCGACCAGCGGTGAACGCAGGCGATTCGCTGTCAGAATCTGCTCTGGCGGCAGCCACCAGCAGCAATCGATGTCACGATCGTGTGGCGAGGTCTCGCATTTTTCCGGTAGATCGAGGCCAAACAGGAAACGCACAAAAGGTGTATCGTCAGGCGCGATCCACTGCTGCACACCGAGGAAATATTCAGGTTGAGCGTCAATGCCGGTCTCTTCAAACAACTCACGCTGCGCCGCTTCGACGATCGTTTCATTGGCTTCGAGATGACCCGCTGGCTGATTCCAGGTAATGCGGCCGTGAACACGCTCTTCAACCACCAGCAATTCGCCTTGTGCCTGCACAATACAGGCTACGGTTACATGAGGTTTAAACATCCTTCCTCCGAAATTGTTAACTAAAAGTTATTGAAAAAACCTGTTTTAAGCTTCTGCATTCACTTCGCGCCACTCACCCAGGGCTAAATCGTCGAGCTGATAATGGCCCATGGCAAAGCGAATCAGGCGCAAGGTGGGAAAACCAATATGCGCCGTCATGCGCCGCACCTGACGGTTACGTCCTTCGTACAGGGTGATTTTCAACCAACTGGTCGGGATCGCTTTACGCTCGCGAATCGGCGGCTGGCGCGGCCAGAGCCACTCTGGTTCAGTGACTAATTCCACGCCAGCAGGCAGCGTGGGTCCATCATTGAGGGTGACGCCGTTGCGTAACAGGGATAAATCTGATTCCTGTGGTGCACCTTCAATCTGCACATAATAGATTTTTCCGGTGCGCTTTCCGGGCTGAGTCAGTTGCGCCTGTAGCGCACCATCGTTGGTCAGAATCATCAAACCTTCGCTGTCGCGATCGAGGCGGCCGGCGGCATAAACGTCGCTAACCGGCACGAAATCCTTGAGCGTGCGGCGTCCCGCTTCATCACTGAACTGCGGTAAAACATCGAAAGGTTTGTTAAAGAGTATGACGCGTCGCGGTCCTTTTGGACGTGTGCCACGGCGCACGGGCTGGCGTGCTGCGGTGTTTGGACGTTTATCCTGGTGAATTCGTTGAGAAGTTTTTCGCATGGGCTTTGCAGTAAGAAACAATCGGCGCATTATAACGCGAAACTGCGGTGATTGGCGTAGCGGAAATATTCAAGTAGTATTGACCCGCATCTTACAAATCATTAACAAAAAATCGCTCGAAGGAGAGGTTGATGGAAAGCAAAGTAGTTGTTCCGGCGGAAGGTCAAAAAATCACCCTGGTTCAGGGCAAACTCACTGTTCCGAATAACCCAGTCATTCCTTACATCGAAGGTGATGGCATCGGCGTTGATGTTTCCCCTGTTATGCTGAAAGTGGTTGATGCCGCTGTGAAGAAAGCCTACAACGGCGAGCGCAAAATTTCCTGGATGGAAATTTATACTGGTGAGAAATCAGTAGAACTTTACGGCCAGGACGTCTGGCTGCCGCAAGAAACCCTCGATTTAATCAAAGAGTACCGCGTTGCCATCAAAGGCCCACTGACTACGCCAGTTGGCGGCGGTATTCGTTCTCTGAACGTGGCGCTGCGTCAGGAGCTGGATCTGTACGTGTGTCTGCGTCCGGTTCGCTACTACACCGGCACTCCAAGCCCGGTTAAACGCCCAGAAGATACCGACATGGTGATCTTCCGTGAGAACTCAGAAGATATCTATGCGGGTATCGAGTGGAAAGCGGGCACGCCAGAAGCGGACAAAGTGATCAAGTTCCTGCGCGAAGAAATGGGCGTGAAGAAAATTCGCTTCCCTGAGCAGTGTGGTATCGGCGTGAAGCCGTGCTCTGAAGCGGGCACCAAGCGTCTGGTACGCGCAGCGGTTGAGTACACCATCACCAACGATCGTGATTCTCTGACCCTGGTTCACAAAGGCAACATCATGAAGTTCACCGAAGGCTCATTCAAAGACTGGGGCTACCAGTTGGTGAAAGAAGAGTTCGGCGGCGAGCTGATCGATGGCGGTCCATGGATGAAGTTCAAGAATCCAAACACTGGCAAAGAAATCATCGTTAAAGACGTGATCGCTGACGCCTTCCTGCAGCAGATCCTGTTGCGTCCAGCAGAATACGACGTTATCGCCTGTATGAACCTGAACGGTGACTACATCTCTGATGCCCTGGCGGCACAGGTTGGTGGTATCGGTATCGCACCTGGCGCGAACATCGGTGACGAGTGCGCACTGTTCGAAGCAACCCACGGTACTGCACCTAAGTATGCGGGTCAGGATAAAGTGAACCCAGGTTCCGTTATCCTGTCCGCAGAAATGATGCTGCGTCATATGGAGTGGTTCGAAGCTGCAGACCTGATTGTTAAAGGCATGGAAGGCGCAATCGCTGCTAAGACCGTGACCTATGACTTCGAGCGTCTGATGGATGGCGCTAAACTGCTGAAATGTTCAGAGTTTGGTGACGCGATCATCGCGAACATGTAATTTCTGCCTGCCAGAAATTGAGACGGGAGCCCATGGCTCCCGTTTTTTTATGTGCTAAGTTAATCGGCCTGCTGTTCAACGGATTTGGCGGATGACGCATGCTGCTGCGACAAGCGCCAGAAATCATTGCCGCCCGGATGCTGATACATGCGCAGGCCAAACTGGCCGACAATCGCATAGATATATTCAAAGATCGCTGATTGCGAATTCTCATACTCCACCCAAAATATCGACGAGGTGAAGCAATAGACTTCTACCGGCAAGCCTTCCGGCGAGGGCTTCATGGTGCGCACCACGATATACATATCCTGCTTAATATCATCGCGCTGCGACAGCCACGCGGTGAGATATTTGCGGAACACCGTCAAGTTAGTCATGCCATTTTCGGCAAACCAGCGGTCACCCACGGCATTGCTGTCTCGTCCATCCATTAACGATGAAAGCTGTTCGTTAACACCGCGAATCTGGCTCATCTGCTGAATGAGTTCGTGATCGAGAAAGCGAATCGACATTTGGTCGAGGTGGAAGCTACGCATAATACGGCGCGCGCCGGAGGAGAACATCGCCTGCCAGTTGGTGTAGGTTTCGGTGAGGAAGTTTTTCGTCGGGATGCGTGACAAAGTGTTATCCCAGTTACGCAGCGTAATGGTGTGCAGTGCAATATCAATCACTTCGCCGCTAATACCTTTATCCGGCATCTCAATCCAGTCACCAAGTTGCAGCACATCGTTGGATGACACCTGAATATTCGCCACCAGCGACATTAAGGTGTGCTGGAACACCAACATCAATACCGCAGCAACCGCACCCAAACTCGAGATAATAATCACTGGAGATTTATTCGACATAATGGCCAGAATCATGATCGCCGAAATAATGTGCACCAGGATTTTGCCGACCTGAATATAGCCCTTGATCGAGTGATTCTTACGCTTTGATTTGCGGGAGTAGGAGTTGTTAACAATCTCCAGCACTTCTGTGAAGAACAGCGACAGATAAACAAAGAACAAAATGCCGCAAATAGTCTTAATAGCAATCAGCAGATGCTCGGGCAGATCTGGCATAAACTGCAGCAGGTAATAGACCGTGATCACCGGAATAAAGTTTGAGAGCTTTTCAGATAGCCGCACATCTTTATCAAGTGGAACCTGTTTTTTGTGTGTGCTGAAGAAGACCTTGCGCACCACCTTCACCACAAAGAATTTGCAGATCAGATGCGTCACCATCCCCGCAATCACCAGCAGCAGCAAGCTAAAAGTGGTGGATAGCAGGGTGTTACTCTCAATAAATTTCTGGATATCGCTTAAATAATTCATATTCACAACATGCCTGACAACGATGGCGGGGATTCAATCACAAACTGTGATCATACTGTATGCGACAAGTGCGCAATTTCTTAACGGCGGTTCGCGCCTGACAATACATTTCGCAAAACTTTGAAACAGATAGCATCCATGAACCCCTCGTCGTGCCTTTTCCGGCAAAACCCGCTATGTTCTGCGCTTCAGATTCTGGAGGTGGTATGCAAGGTGTCATCAAATTCGTTAAGGGCTGGTTGCTGTTTTCGCTGCTGTGGGGCATTTTCATGTGGTTCACTTCGTGGCAGGCGCAGGGTGAGGCCATCAGTATGGTGGTGGTGAAAAGCTTGTACGCTGGATTGATTTATCAGGCATTGATGACCATGGTGGCGCGCTTCAAAGCACGCCGTTCGCAAGCCTGATTGCTCACATCTTCCCACACAGCTTTGCGCAGCACTGACGCTAATTTGCACTCTGTCAGGCAATCTGGCCCGACTCAAAACAGTGTGGGTGGAAGTGAAGATGGCAAAGACGTCATTAGCCGCGTGGTTCTTTTTACTGGTGTCATTTGGCAGCTGTGCGCAATTACCTGACGTGCCAGTGAGTATCACTGTGCACCAGGGGCGTCATCTGGATGTGAATAACAGCACGGCTGATGTGGCAGAGACGCCGGATGAACATATTCAGGAAAGGTTGGATGAGGTCGGTCATCATCAATAAGCGTTGGGGCCATGAAGGCCCCCCAGCGCCGCTTATTTCCTGCCCAGCAGGAAACCGACAATAATGCCGATGCTGGCCGCTACCGCCAGGCCAGTTGCCGGATTATCACGTACCGATTTGACCACGCAATCTGCTGCATCCTGCACAGCATAACTGGCTTGCGCGGGATAACGACGCGCGGCACCTTTAGCCTGATGTTTGCGAGAGCCGGTCCATTCCCCGATTTTTTCTTCAACTGCGCCCGCTGCTTCATTCAATTTTGCTTCCGCTTTATCAGTCATGATGACTCCCTGCTGGTTGTGAATATTACGATTCAGCGTAGTCACAGATTTTCAGACCAGCAACCCGCAGGCCAACGAGGTTGTAACAGTGGTTTGCAGGATTGTTGAACTCTGTCCAGGCTTAAACGAAGTAGCAGGCCTTTTGATTTGCGGAAATCAGGCCGTGTCACACCAGGAGGAGAGATGAAACGTGATGTATTAAGTGAAGACGATTACGATGAAGTGTGTCGGGTCATTGGCGACGCGGTGATTGTCCTATCCGAATGTGGCCACGAAACCAAACGCGCTGAAATCACCGATTTATTGCAGCGAACCCGCCACCATCGCGCGCATGATGAACGCGACGAACAGCGGATGCTGGAGCATGCGATTCGTCTGGTCAAACCCTAATCCCTAAGGGTGTCACGAGACGCCCTTAGGGATTTCCGCGATAAGCCGGATACCAGGTCACTAAAAAATGGCGTAGATGATCGAAACACCACTCGGCATCGTCGGCTTGCTGACAATAATAGCGAATGGTGACTTTCTCATAGCGCATATGACGCTGATGCAAAGGTGACCAGCCCCAATCCAGCACGGCGCGGGCATAATTGACCAGGGTGCCGCTCTGCATGTTGTGCTGTTTCTCTTGTCGGCTCAGATAGAGTTCAAATGCCTGATCCAAGCTTTGCGTCTCCTCACTGCTGCCACTCGATAGCGCCGGGCGTAATGCCACATCGATAAATCCGCACACGCCGTCATCACGCTGCTGCCAGTCACAGGCTAAGGTCATAAATACCCCCTCCTGCAAATTCACCTCTTCCAGTAAACGCCGTAAATTTTCGGAATGTTTACCCGCTGAGATTTCGTCGATGCGATCGGTCTCCAGCGTGAGGTCAAATCCACAAGGATTCACCGAACCATCCGCATTGGTGGAAGCGGGGAAGGGGAAATCGATGTAGCCGTTATTGTCCAGACTCTTTTCCATAGTACAGGTCCGCAGCGTGAGGAAGCCTGACAATAAACCATCTTTCCCGGCTAAGCACGTTTAAGGGCACGTCCAGGTAATCATGGTGTTCTGATAAGGGTTGATCAGACGGAATTGCTTATCTGACAGCCGCTGAGCGGTGAAGCCCTCAGGCGTCACAGCAGAAGGGACATATTGGAAACGATCGCTGGAGTGCAATGTGCCACTTTTCACCGCCACGCCATCACGCGTGACCGTAAAGGCATTCACCAAATCGAAAATGCGTGCCTGCGTCTGCCCCATTGATTGTCCATAAATGGTCGCGACTTCGCCCGGGCAGTCGACACCTTTGGGCGTGGAGCTGCAACCAGCCAATAATAAAAGGGTGAGTACTACCGTGATTCGCAACATGATCCTGTCCTGGTTCGATTCCTTGTTTGCAGTGGCCCGTCAATGCCCACTGATATGCTGATCATAGCAGGTCTGGCACCGCTTCCCATTTGTCATTTGCTTAATCGTTAAGCGGTAAGAATGTAAAGGGGTGACTTTGGTAGCAGATAAACGTTATTCTTGCCAGCGTTGCGCATCAGGTAAGCAAAACAAGGGCAAATCTATGAAAGAAGAAGAAGCCAGTTTAATGATTCTTCAGCACGCGATTGATAAATTAGAAGCCGACAAAAAAAAGCAGGTAATGAACTGTGTAGCGGCCATACAAGAAGTGATGCAAGGCTTCGATCCGGAAGATGCGGGTCTGGCGTTAATGTTAGTCGCCGCACAGGTTGCAGCAGAGTAATCCCTTTCGGTCATTCCTTCCCCATCCGTTTGCGATGGAAATCCATGCAATATAGCTGCTGCTCAGTCGATATCGGCTGATGCGCAGCGATTGTTCTGCACAGATTAATCTTTCTCCTGGTTCACATTATTGCGCGCTGTGCTAAACCTGACAGTGAATCCAAAAGGAGGATGAGATGAAAAAGACACTGCTTTTAATTGGTACTTTTAGCCTTGGCCTGCTGCTGGCGGGCTGCGCATCCGATCACGTCCTGCACACCACCGATGGACAAACCATTGTGGTACAGGGTAAACCCAAAGTGGATGATGATACCGGCATGATTACTTACAAAGATATTGATGGTAAAGAACAGCAGATAAACCGTAATCAAATCAAAGATATGAACTCGGTTAACTAACGTTTTCTTTCACCTTCTATCCTTGCAGGCCCGTACTCAACGGGCCATTATTCGTCTTCTCGCTTTTTTCTGTGTTACGCTTCTCTGCATAAAACCCAACGAAATCATCATCTAACCTCAGCGGAGATCCCAATGAAGGCGATAGCTATTGCCGTTGGCTTAATGGCGTGCCATATCGCGCCGGCCTGGAGCGAAACCGAATTTCAAATTACCTGTCCGGGGCGCCCGACCATGACGGTATCGCGTGCGGAATACGGTTTAAGTACGCTGATGTGGCCAACACGTCATTTTCAAATTGCAGCAGGGCAACAGCGCACGCGTTTGCAAGGCGGGGATAAAGTGGCGATCACGCGTTTTCGTAATGGCGATCAGCTGATTGTGAACAAAAACAATGACGATACGTTCTTTGTCTATGCCGATAGCGATAAACTCATCCCCTGCAATCGCACCGAAAAACGCGATGCGGAAATTCTTTCGCTGGAACGTTACGACGATAGCCAGCGCCCCAATTCATAGTTGCCTGTCAAAGGAGAAGACGATGCAATTAAGCGTAACCGACACCGTTACCGCAGAGGATCTGGATGATGTTCGTCTCGGCCTCACCGAATATAACAGCCGCTTTATCGATCCCAGTGAGATGCAGGCGATTGGCGTCTTCATTAAGGATTCTTCTGGCCGCAAGCTGGCCGGGTTGACCGGTTCCACCTTTGGTAACTGGCTGCGCATCGACCTGCTATGGGTCGGCGATGCGTTACGTGGGCAGGGCGCTGGTACACAGTTGATTCAGGCCGCCGAAACAGAAGCCCGCGCCCGTGGTTGCCTTTATGCGCAGGTTGATACGGCCAGTTTCCAGGCGCGCCCGTTCTATGAAAAGATGGGCTACACCTTACGCTTTAGCCTCGATAATTATCCGCGTCTGCATCAGCGTCATTACCTCAGTAAATCGCTGTAGCTAGATCAGTGGCTGCTGGCGTAAATCCAGCGGCGATTGCTCTGCCTCATCAATCGCCGCCAGCCAACTCTGCAAATCGACTTTGGCCCATGATAAGTGACCACGCGTGGTACTCATCAGCACGACATCCGGGCGCAGCGCGCGGTACAGCTCCAGTGATTGCTGCAACTCCAGCGGATTACTCTCCGGTACCAACACGCTGATCCAGCGGTTGTAGTCACAGGTTAAGGTATCGCCCACAAACAGATAGGTCTGGCCCAGCGGGGAGTGATAAAGGTAACTGCAGCTGCCGGGTGTGTGGCCGGGTGTGGGCAGCAGATGGAAATCAGCAAAGTGGCTTTCCTGCTGAATGAAGGTCTCATCAGGTTCGACAATCAGACTGACGGGCCCCAGTGAACGGCTGTGACAGTAGAGCGCACTATTAAAACGCTGCTGGATCGCCACGGCGCCGGGTGCGGCTTCATGCCAGTGGGTGAGGTAGTGGCGAATCACCCCGCCCGCATCATTGAGAAACTCATGATCGAGCGGATGTTCGACACGGCCGATGACCAGATTGCCGCGCGGATGGCGCAGCATAAAGCCATGCATCATTAAATCTTGCGCCGTCTCTTCGGCGGGAAATTCCGGGGTGGAGATCCACAAATCTTCGTACAGTGGCTTCAATGTCGGTCTCCTGCGGCAAAACGTTAGCGCAATGTCGGGTGGCCGGTGAAGGCAAGCTGTGCTTCGCCCTGTTCAATCTGTAAGGTGGCGCTGGCACCCAGCGGCAGCGTGACGGTGTCGGCATCGTGGCCAAACGCCAGTTCGCTGATCACCGGTAGCTGATATTCATCGCGGATGCGCTGCCATACGCTGGCAAAATCGAAACCATTGTCATAAGCCGACAGTGACGTGCTGGTGAAACTGCCGGTGATGATCGCCCGCTGGCGCGCCAGAATGCCGCTCTGTTGCAGTTGGATCAGCATACGCTCTATGCGGAAAGGATGCTCATTCACATCCTCGATCACCAAAATGCCGTTTTCAATTTGTGGCATCCAGGGTGTGCCGATCAGGGAGCAGATCATCGCCAGATTGCCACCCCACAAGGTCCCTTGCCAGCGCCCCGCATCCGGGCTGTGGGTCTGCCAGCCTATATTGACTGTAGGAGAAGAGAGCGCCTGCCAAAAGTGTGACAGGGTAAATTCGGATAATGCCTCTGCGCCGAAGTTGCCGGCCAGCATCGGGCCGCTGAAGGTCACCAGCCCGGTTTGCGCCAGTAACGCCAGTTGAATCGCGGTGAAATCACTGTGTCCACAAAGCGCGATAGGTTGATTGAGCAGCCGGCGCTGCAGACCGACATAATCAATCTGATCCAGCAAACGCGAGGCACCGTACCCACCGCGCACCGCCAGCACAATATCGGGCAGCGTGCTCAGTGTTGCCAGCTGGTTCACATCATTCAACCGTTCCCCGTCTTCGCCCGCAAAACGCTGGAAGCGGCGTGTAATCGCTGATAAGTTGTCCAACTGATGTCCCTGAGCCTGTAAACGACTCACTGCACGTTGGGCCGCATCCTGATTATGGCAATAGCCGGAGGGGGCGATCAGACGAATAGATCGGGGGGAAAGCATAGCGTTCATCCTGATTTAAAGTGGCCTGCCGATGATGGCGAAATCCGTTACCGATGTCACGGCAGCACAAGGTTTTTTACGTATTTAGGATAAACGGTAATTTTGCATTGCGCTGCGCCAGGTATGATAGCTTGCGCCAACTCTATTGCGGAACCAAAAATCAGTGAAAATTCGACTACTTATGCTATCTGCGCTGTTGCTCGCGGGCTGTGCCAGTGAGCCAGAAAAAACGGTCGTGCCAGAGAAAAATACGCCATTAACTCAGGCACCACCGTCGAAAGTGAATGATGCATGGTCAATGTTTACCGAAGATGCCGCCAGTCATTATGGCGTTGATGAGAAGTTAATCAGCGCCATTATTAGTGTCGAATCCGGGGGCAATCCCACCGTTACCAGCCGTTCAAACGCGGTAGGGTTGATGCAGATTAAAGCCTCAACGGCGGGGCGTGCGGTGTATCGCACTCAGGGACGTCACGGTCAGCCGACGTCTTCGGAATTGCGCGATCCAGCGAGAAATATCGATATCGGTGCGGCATATCTCAAGCTGCTGCAAGATTCTGAGTTGGCCGGTATTCGCAATCCACTCACGCTGCGTTATGCCACCATCGTTTCTTACGCCAACGGTGCCGGTGCGTTGCTGCGCACCTTCTCACGGAATCGCGATCGGGCGATTGCGATGATCAACTCGATGACGCCGGACGAATTCTATCAGCATGTGCAGGATAAACATCCGGCGGCACAGGCACCACGTTATCTGTGGAAGGTCACAACGGCCTACCGAACCATCGGGTAAGTCGGCTTTGCGAAGCGCGGCTCGTCAGGGCCGCGCCTTAAAGCAACCTGTTAAATCGGTCATTCCATCAGCAATCGTGCGGTGGGATAATCCACAATCAGCACTTTCACATATCCACCGCGCAACGCTCCGCGAATCGCCTGGGCTTTCTCTTTGCCGCCCGCCAGTGCCACCACTTGCGCACACTGTTTAACCTGCGCCAGCTCCATGCCAATCACCGGATCTTCCTCGGCATTCAACACCGGTTTTCCGTCAGCATCAAAATAATGCAAACAGATATCGCCCACCGCACCGCGCTCGGCCAGCGTGCGCAGCATCTCGCCGTCATAGTAGTTGCCGGAATTGCGTAGCAGCGCGGAAGGCTCGAGATCGCCAATGCCGACAATCGCCAGATCCACTTGATCAAACTTTTCCAGCACCACGGCCACGTCTGGGTTTACTGATAAGCGTTGACGATCCTGCACTGAATGCTCAATCGACTGCGACGGCAGCAGCCAGGCCGGACAATCCAGCAGCGCCGCAAGATTCTGCGTCAGGATAGTCGCCTGCACGTTGCCGTTCGCACCCACCCCACCAAGCAGCTGGATCACGCCTTTGCAGGGCGCACTCAGCGGATGCAACGCGTCCACCATCGCGCGAATGGTGCCACTCCATGATGAAATGCCGATCAGTTCATCGGCGCGCAAACGAGTTTCCAGATAGTGCGCTGCCGCTGAGCCAATCGCCTGTTTAATTTGCAGCGCGGAAGCCTGATCCGGCACATCCACCACAATCACCTGCGGCAGCTGATACTGCTGCTCAATCGCCTTCTCCAATTCGGGATAGACATTGGCGGGTGGCACCACGCTGATTTTCACCACGCCTTCTTTCACGCTGCGATTGAGGATGCGTGACACAAAGGATTGCGACAGCTTCAGCAGTTGCGCAATATCGGACTGCTTCATGCCTTCCACATAATAAAGCGTGGCGATTTTTACCATCAGCCGCTGTTCGTCCTGTTTTGCCATGGTTTTTTCTCTCTCTTAACCTGCCTGGTATTGTTAATCAGGCTGTCATAAATAACAACGCAGAACATTTTGTGATCGTTTTCGCTTTTTCAGGATCGCGCGATGGACGAGTTCAGGAAGCCAGCGCATAGTCATTATGCATATAAAATCGCAATTGAATATATATTCAAGCGGAGAAAGATCAATGAAAGCTTCTGTCCTCAAAATGACCCTACTGGCTTCACTGATGTTAGCTTCAGCGGCAACGCTGGCGGCAGAAAAAGGCTTGATTGCTATCATCACGCCTTCTCACGATAACCCGTTTTTTAAAGCTGAAGCCGATGGCGCGCAAGAGAAAGCCAAAGCGCTCGGTTACACCACGCTGGTGGCCTCGCACGATGATGACGTGAACAAACAGAACCAGCTGATCGAAACCGCCATCGCGCGTAAAGCCAAAGCGATCATTCTGGATAACGCCGGTGCTGACGCCACCGTTGGCCCGGTGCAAAAAGCCAAAGATGCCGGAATCCCCACCTTCCTGATTGACCGCGAGATCAACAAAACCGGCGTCGCCGTGGCGCAGATTGTCTCTAACAACTATCAGGGCGCGCAGTTGGGCGCAGAGAAGTTCGCTAAGTTGCTGAACGGCAAAGGCGACTACGTTGAGCTGCTGGGCAAAGAGTCGGATACCAACGCGGGCGTGCGCTCACAGGGCTATCACGACGTGCTGGATGACTATCCCGATATGAAGATGGTGGCGCAGCAGAGTGCCAACTGGAGCCAGACCGAAGCCTTTAGCCGCATGGAAACCATTCTGCAGAAAAATCCCAACATTGTCGGGGTGATTTCCGGGAATGACACCATGGCGCTGGGGGCAGAAGCCGCGCTGAAAGCCGCCGGTAAAACCAACGTAATTGTCGTGGGCTTTGACGGCAGCGACTACACGCGCGATTCCATCATCAACAAAGGCAACATCAAAGCCACGGTGCTGCAGCCGGGCTGGGATCAGGCACAAATGGCGGTTGAGCAGGTGGATTACTACCTGAAAAACGGTAAAGCGCAAAAAGAAGAGAAGCAGCTGATGGATTGCGTGCTGATCGACGACAGCAACGCTGCGAAGCTGAAAAACTTCAACCTGGCGAAATAAGACGGAGGTCGGCATGAAGGGACAAACAGCAGCCGGGCTGATGGTTGGGCTCTTATCGCTGATATTGACCGCCTGCACCGTGGTGGATCTCGATGCAAACGGCAATCCCATCATGCCGAAAGATCCGAATGCCAAACCCGGCTACAGCAACCAGACGCCACAGCAGATCGCCGAATCGAGCTGGGCCAGCCGGGTGCAGCAACCGGCCGAGAAGCAGGCGCTGAGCTGGGCTGATATGGAAACCAAAAGTCATACCGTCAAGGCCGGGGGCAGCGAAAGCGTATTTGTGCGTGCCGGAGGAACCGTCACCGCCTTTGATAACAGCAACGAACGCGAACGCAGCCTGACTGTCACCATCAATGGCAAACCGGTCAAGGTGTTGATTGGGCCGGTACTGCGCAGCAATGCGATTCGTGATGCGGCGGGCTATCGCTTTGAAGAGTTCACCAATCAGGTGCAATACGCACAGCTGACTAAAGCGTTGAATCGTCATGCCGTCCAGCAGCTACCGCCGGTGGATGCCAGTTGGGTCGGCAAACCGGTGCAGGCGCTGTTAGCCGTCAGTATGGAGCCGAATCAGGTGGATGACGTGGTGGCGATTCAGTTGCAGCAAGGGAATCCATGATGAGCGATCAAATCATCCTGCAGGCCAAACAGATGTCGATGTTGTTTCCGGGCACCCTGGCGCTGGATCGTGTCGATTATCGCGTGTGGCGCGGCAAAGTGAACGTCATCATTGGTGAAAATGGGGCAGGTAAATCCACGCTGATGAAGATCCTCGCCGGGGTGCAGCAGCCCACCAGCGGCGAAATGTTCCTTAACGGCGAAAAAGTGGTGTTGAGCAGTACGCGAGACGCCGCCCGCCACGGTATCGGCATGGTGCATCAGGAACTCAACCTGTTCGAAAACCTCAGCGTGGCGGAGAACATCTTTCTGGGACGGGAAATCCAGCGCGGCATCAGCCCGATTAACGAAGCAGAACAGAAGCGACGTACGGCTGCGTTATTGCAACGTCTCGACCAGCCAATTTCACCGGACGAGATGGTCGGCAACCTGAAAGTGGGTCAGCAGCAGTTGGTGGAAATTGCCAAAGCGCTGGCAGAAAACGCCGACATCTTAATTCTGGATGAGCCGACCTCGGCGTTGAGCAAAACCGAAGTGGAAATTCTGTTCCGCGTGATCCGCGAACTGACGCGGCAGGGGGTTTCCATCATTTATATCTCACATCGGTTGGAAGAGCTGATGGCGATTGGCGATGTGATCACCATCCTGCGCGACGGTCGCTTTCAGGCGGAAGCGAAGGTCAGCAACATCGATGTGCCGTGGATCGTGCGTGAAATGCTCGGCAGCGAACCGGTGAGTAACTTTCTGCCGCCTAATCGTCAGTTCGGGGCGGCGGTGCTGGAAGCCGAGCACATCACCTGTGTCAGTGCCCATGGCAATACGCTGGTGGACGATGTCAATTTTAATGTGCGCGCCGGGGAGATCGTCGGCATTTATGGCCTGATGGGCGCGGGGCGCACCGAGTTGTTTGAGTGCCTGCTCGGCAGCCAGCGCAACTATCTCGGCAAACTGTGGCTGGACAGCAAACCGTTACCCACACGCTTGCCAACGGCCGAACGTATTCGTATGGGCATGAGCCTGGTGCCGGAAGACCGCAAACGGGCCGGTATTTTCCCGGTCTCCTCTGTGGCCAGCAATCTCACCATTGCCAGCCTGTGGCGACGTTTATCGCATCGCACCGTGATCGCCGAACAAGCTGAACGCGAAGCGGTAAACAGTACGGTAGGCAATCTGGCCATCAAAATCTCGTCACCCGACGTGGCGATCAGTGCGCTGAGTGGCGGCAACCAGCAGAAAGTGGTGATTGGCCGTTCATTGCTCACCAATCCACGTTTACTGCTGCTGGATGAGCCGAGCCGGGGCATTGATGTGGGTGCCAAAGCGGAAGTGTTTCGCATGATGGTGAAACTGTCAGAGCAGGGCATTGCCGTGGTGTTCTCCACCTCCGATTTAAAAGAAATTATGGCCGTCGCCGATCGCATTCTTGTGATGTCTGGCGGCAAGTTGACAGCTGACCTGCCGCGCGCGGAAGCGGAAGAGGCGGCGCTGGTTAAAGCAAGTGCACAGGGGTTCTGAGCATGAAAAACAATGGCGCAATGGCGCTCGCTTCGCCAGGTAAGGTTTTCAACTCGCGTGAAGGCATGATTCTGCTGCTGTTAAAACTGCGCACCTTTATCGCGTTGTTCCTCATCGTCGGCTTCTTTGCCATCACCGTGCCGGATTTCCTCGCCGTGGGCAGCATGGTGATCATGGTCAAACATATCGCCATCAATGCGTTTCTGGCGCTCGGCATCACCTTTGTCATTATCACTGCGGGAATTGATCTCTCCATCGGCGCCACGCTGGGCCTGTGCGGCATGATTGCTGGCTGGTTGATTACCAAAGGCATTGTGTTGCCGATGTTTGGCATCGCCATCTTTCCCAGCGTTTGGGTGATTGTGCCCGTGGTGTTAGTGGTAGGTGGACTGATTGGCGCGGTGAATGGCTGGATCATCACCAAATACAATGTGGCCCCGTTTATCTGCACGCTGGGCACCATGTACATCCTGCGCGGGGCGGCGATGTTGACCTCCGGCGGCGAAACCTTCCCCGGCTTGCAGGGCAATCCGCTGCTGGGTAACACCGGTTTCGACAAAATCGGTGCGGGGTATTTTCTCGGCTTACCGTGGGCGATCTGGATGATGGTGGTGCTGGCGCTGGTGATTGCCTATGTAGCACGTCGCCTGCCGTTTGGCCGTCAGGTGTATGCGATTGGTGATAACGAGCGTGCAGCGGAACTCTCGGGCGTCAAAGTGAAGTCGGTGAAAATCTGGGTTTACACCATTTCAGGTTTCTGTGCGGCGATTGCCGGCATTGTGGTCTCCTCGCAGCTGGTGGCCAGCCATCCGGCGAACGGCACCTCATTCGAGATGAACGCGATTGCGGCGGTCGTGCTGGGGGGTACTTCACTGGCTGGCGGGCGCGGCACCATTCTCGGCACGCTGGTGGGGGCATTTGTCATCGGTTTCCTCGCAGATGGTTTGATCATGATGGGCGTCAGCGAGTTCTGGCAAATGGTGATCAAAGGCATCGTGATTATCGTGGCAGTGATCATCGATCAGATGCAAAGCCGTATGCAGCAAAAGGCCGCCGTGGTGGCGCAGAAGGCATTGATTCAGGAAGGTGAGGCCAAAGGTTAATTGTTACCCGTCATAAGCCGAGCCGCAGGTGCGTCGGTTGCGCTTGCTCACCCCAGTCACTTACCTGAGTAAGCTCCTGGGGGGATTGACGAGCTGGCCGCCTTCCCGCAACTCAGCTTATTCAGGGGAAAAATCCAGGTAAATTTTTTTACCTGCTGTGAATATATATTCAATAACGCTTTAAAATGCAGAGGTGTCTATGAATCCTTTCAAATATTCGGTGGCGGACCTGGCAGCGAAAGCGCGCGCCGTGCGTCGCCGCATCATCCAGCTCAATGCCGGTAGCCCGGCAGGTGGACATACCGGTGCCGATCTCTCTCAGGTCGAAATCCTGACGGCGCTCTATTTCCGCATCCTGAATTGCGCACCGGATCGCACTAACGATCCGCAGCGTGACATTTACATCCAGTCGAAAGGGCATGCGGTCGGCGGCTATTACTGTGTGCTGGCGGAGGCGGGCTACTTCCCAACGGAGTGGCTGCCGACTTATCAGCATTCGGATTCGCATCTGCCGGGCCATCCGGTGCGGCAGAAAACGCCGGGCGTGGAACTCAACACCGGTGCATTGGGCCACGGCTTACCGGTGGCGGTGGGTATTGCGCTGGCGGCGAAAAAAGACAACAGCGACCGCCGCATCTTTGTGGTCACAGGCGACGGTGAACTGGCCGAGGGCAGTAACTGGGAGGCCGCGCTGGTGGCGGCGCACTACAACCTCGATAACCTGGTGATCATCAACGACAAGAACAAACTGCAGCTGGCAGGGCACACGCGCGACATTATGAACACCGATCCGCTGCCGGATAAATGGCGAGCCTTCGGTCTGGAGGTCACTGAGTGCAACGGTAATGACATGGCTTCCGTGGTGGAAACCATTGAAAACCTGCCGCGCAACGGCAAGCCGCAGGTGATTGTGGCGCATACCGAGAAAGGCTTTGGCATCTCCTTTATTCAGGGCAAACCAGAGTGGCATCACCGCGTGCCAAAAGGGGAAGAGATTGAACTGGCACTGGAGGAACTGAAAGATGAGTAATGCAAAACACCTGGCCACGGTGATGGTGGAAGCCTTTATTGACGCGGTTAATCGCGGTGTGGATCTGGTGCCGGTGGTGGCAGATTCCACCTCAACGGCAAAAATATCGCCTTTCATTAAGGCGTTTCCCGATCGGTTGGTGAACGTTGGCATTGCGGAACAAACGCTGGTGGGCACGGCGGCCGGTCTGGCAATCGGTGGAAAAGTGGCGGTGACCTGTAATGCAGCTCCGTTCCTGATTTCGCGCGCCAACGAGCAGGTAAAAGTGGACGTCTGTTACAACAATACCAACGTCAAACTGTTTGGCCTGAATGCCGGTGCCAGTTACGGCCCGCTGGCCAGCACCCACCACAGCATTGATGATATTGCGGTGATGCGTGGCTTCGGCAATATCGAGATTTACGCGCCATCCTGCCCGCTGGAGTGCCGCCAGATCATCGATTATGCCCTTGCGCATGTGGGGCCGGTTTACATCCGTCTGGATGGCAAGGACCTGCCTCAGCTGCACGATGAAAACTACCAGTTCCGTCCGGGCCAAATCGACGTGTTGCGTGAAGGCAACGGCATCGTGCTGGTGGCGATGGGTTCCACCGTGCATGAGGCGGTGAGTGCGGCCGAGCAATTACAGGAACAGGGAATCAGCGCAGGTGTGATCGCCATTCCATCAATTCGTCCCTGCGATACCCAACAGCTGCAAGAGCTGTTAAAGCATTATCCGGCGGTGATCACCGTAGAGGAGCACAATGTTAACGGCGGCGTCGGCAGTCTGGTGGCCGAAGTGCTGGCTGAAGGCGGCTGCGGAATTCCGCTGTTACGTCTGGGCATCCCCGATGGTCAATACGCGATTGCTGGCGATCGTGCCTCCACGCGCGCGCATCATGGTATTGACGCCGCCAGCGTGGTGAAGAGTGCAGTGCGCATGTGTGCAGGAGCGTAAACATGGCGGGTCCATTAATACTGGCAATTGATGAAGGTACCACTAACGCGAAAGCCATAGCGGTGGACCGCGCAGGCAACGTGGTAGCGCGCGGCAGCCAGCCTCTGACGCTAGCCCATCCCCAGCCGGGATTGGCCGAGCAGGATCCATTGGCGATCTGGCAGGCGGTGAAACAGGCGATTGAAAGCTGTCTGGCGCAGTGCGGCGGGGCAGAGGTGGCCGCCGTCGCGATCAGCAACCAGCGCGAGTCGGTGCTGATCTGGCAGCGCCGCGACGGGCAACCGCTGACGCCATTGGTGAGCTGGCAGGATCGCCGCTCGGAAGCTTTTTGTCGTGATTTACGCATGGCGGGCAAAGCGCCACGCATCACCGGCTTAACCGGTTTGGCGGTGGACCCGATGTTTCCGGCGGGCAAACTCACCGGGATGCTGGCGATGATTCCAGATGGACTGGCGCGTGCGCAGGCCGGTGAACTCTGCATCGGCACAGTGGATTGCTGGCTCAGCTGGCAATTAAGCGGCGGCGAAAGTTTTGTCACCGATCACGCTAATGCGGCCCGCACCCAACTCTACAATTTGCACAGCGGCGACTGGGATGACGAACTGCTGGCGTTATTCCATATCCCGCGTGCGGCGCTGCCACATATTGTGCCCTCTGCCAGTGCGCAGGGTGTTGTCACGGTACAGGACATCGCTGGACTGAAAGCGGGTACGCCCATTTTGTCGCGCATTGGCGATTCCCATGCGGCACTGCAGGCGCAACGTAGTGCGGGTGAAGAGGTGGTGAAAGCCACTTACGGCACCGGTTCATCGCTGATGATGTCAATGGCCACCCCTTTGCTGACCGAGAACGGCCTCAGCACCACGGTGGCGTGGCACGATGGCACGCTGCGATTTGCCTTTGAAGGTAACATCACCCATACCGGTTCGGGCGCGGCCTGGCTGGGACGCATGCTGGGCATCAGCGATCCGCGTGAACTGACGGCGATGGCGCAGCGCAGCGAGCATAATCAGGGCATCTATTTCGTGCCTGCGCTATCGGGTCTGGGCGCACCCTGGTGGGATTTAAAAGCGCGCGGCATGGTGTGTGGCCTTACCGATGCCGCCACGCCAGAGGTGCTGGCGCGCGTGGCGCTGGAATCGACCACCTTCCAGATTGCCGATGTGTTCTTCGCCATGGAGCAGGCCAGCGGCGTGCAACTGCCCGCGCTCTGTGTCGATGGCACGGCAACCGAAAACAGTTGGCTGATGCAGTTACAGGCAGACGTGTTGCAGCGGCCGCTGAAACGAGCCCCTACCGCTGAAGTCTCCGCCCTGGGTGCCGCGCTGCTGGCGGGGCGTTCATTAGGCTGGTGGCGGCAGGGCAGTGATATGCAGGCGCTGCAGGGGGGCAGCGTGATTGAGCCGCGTAGCGATCGTGCGGCTATCATGCAGGAGAATTATCGCGGCTGGCTGGAAGCGGTGGCGCGTTGTCGTTATCAACCGCACCATTAATCTTTATCGTCTCAAAGACAACGTATCGCGCGAGGGCGAGTCACACCGCGCTTGCCCAGGCGTGATAAATCATGTCGTAGAGAAATCTGCGGGGTTCGCTCTGATCCCCGCATGTTATCCAATTACTGGAAGCGATTCGCTTTGTCGCGGGCCAGACGTTCCAGCGCAAAGATCACTTGCTGTAGCTGGCGTTCCTGTACGGGCTCAATGGCGGTAAAACGGAAGCTGAGACGAGGAGTTGTGCGGGTTTCATTCTTGCTGGTGACGGTGCTGCGTTCGCCAATATGCAGCAATTGCGCGGTGACTTCAAAATGACCGTATTCGCCCAATTCAACGCGCAAATTTTTAAAGGTGTCACCGCGGTTCAGGCCCTCTGGCAAGCTCTCATCCAGCAATACGCCCGCACCACCGAGAGAGAGATCCTGCAAACGAAAACGCGCTTTACTGCCATCCGGCCACTGCGTATGGCAGTAAAATACCGGCTCCATCGGGGCTGAAACGCGGAAAAACTCACGACGCTGGATCTGCCACAGCAACTCAGGCAGTGGGGCAGTAAACGCCGGTAAGCCCTCAAACTCGGTGCGCTCCAGTTTGATTAAGCCAAATTCCACTTTTGCACCCTGGGTTTCTGCAGCGATATTCACTTCACCGCCCTGCAACGCTAAATCGTTATCCAGTGCATTACTGCCGAGGTCGAAGATCACGCGATCTTCATCGGCATCCAGCATGCGGCTGATAAATTGACCGCGCGAAAAACTGACCATTAATGGGGTCTGGAAACGCAACAAATCCTTCATTACGTTTAAAACAGCAAGGGTGCCTCGTTTGAGATATTGTTCGTTATCGGCGTCTTTCACATCCTGCTCCACTTATCCGATTGTTATTATCACGGGTGACACGGCTATCGAACTGTTATCGACGGCCTGACAAAAAGCTTTAGCCTGCAAACTAATTTTTACTGTGATGCTCATCAAGCAGATTAAAAATATCCGACTATACTAATCGCAGTGAACACCTTGATTTATAACGTAAGGAGTAGTATGTGAACATTTTCGTATGGATTATTTTTGGCTTGATTGCTGGGATTATTGCCAAATGGATCATGCCGGGTAAAGATGGTGGTGGGTTTATTCTCACTGTTGCCCTAGGAATCATTGGTGCTGTTGTCGGTGGGTGGATTGGAAATCTCATTGGCTTCGACAAAGTTGATGGTTTCAACCTTCGTAGTTTTATCGTTGCGATAGTCGGTGCCATCGTGGTGCTGTGGATCTACCGTAAAGTGCGCACCTAGCAGTACACCCTGATTTAATGAAATCCGCATCCCACCGGGATGCGGATTTTTTTTGGCAGTTAGAAGTCGTAGCCCACGGTGGCGGTAATGGTTCGCTCTGCGCCGCGATAGCAATACCCGGTGCCATAACAGGCGGCGAGATACTTTTTGTCGGTCAGGTTATTGGCATTGATCTGCAGCCATGCCCCTTTCAACTGTGAATTCCACGCACTCAGGTCGGCACGGACTGATGCATCCAACAACGTCACTGACGGCAAACGTGTAGTGTTTTCATTATCGGCCCACTGCTTACCGATATAACGCACACCCGCACCGGCGCTCAAGCCGTAATCAAACTGATAGTGACCCCAGAATGACGCCATGCTGTTCGGCGTGACGTAAGGCGTATGGCCATCATTCCCGTCAACGGAATCTTTGAAACGCAGATGGTTCAGCGTGTAACCGGCGATGGTGCTGAGTCGTGGCGTCAGCTGGTTGCGGGCTTCCAGCTCAATGCCCTGCGAATGCACTTTACCGGAAGGCGTGTAGGTGCTGTCCACCACGTTACGGTTCGCCACATCGTTTTGCGTCAAATCGTACAGCGCGATGGAGTACATATCACGTGTGCCCACCGGCTGGTATTTCACACCGGCTTCATACTGCTCGGAAGTGGTTGGCTTCAGCTGATTGCCGTCTGGGTCGGTCAAAGAAGCCGGGGTAATCGCCTGGCTCCAACTGACGTAAGGTGAAATTCCGCTGTCGAACGCATACAGCAGCGCAGCACGGCCGCTGACGTGGTCATCCTGGCGACGGCTGGTGCCATTATTGGAGACGATGCGATCGTAACGACCAGAGAGATCCAGATGCCAGCGGTCGAGCTGCATTTCATCCTGCAAGTAGAGTCCGGTCTGATAATAGCGACGCGTTTGTTCGGTCCAGCTGTAATCCGGCATGCTGCCGACCGCTTCACCGGTCCAGGGGTTTAATGAACTCGCATAGCCACTGGTTTTACTTAAATCATTCTTATAACGATGATATTCGGCACCGAGGATCACCCTGTGCTGCAGCGCACCAGTGGCAAAATCGGCCTGCAGGCGGTTATCGTTGGCCCATGCGCTGAGGGAAGAACGTTCACCGGAGAAGTAGCGGGTCAGCAGATCCGGGTTAGTGGCATCCCAGCCAATCTGATACACCTGATCGAGATCGACATTGGAATGGCTATAGCTGGCGGTGGAGTAGACAGACCACACTTCATTAAAGCGGTGCGAAAAGTCATAGCTGTAGATCTGCTCGTGGCGCTTGAACTGATCCAGCGCGCTGTCGCCCTCATAGAATCCATCACTCAGCTTGCGGCCATTATGGCTATAAAGCGTGCCTTCAGCCGGCACGGAACCGTGATAACCGCCGGATGGATCTTTTTGCAGATAGGCACGCAGCACCAGACTGGTGTCTTCGCTGGGTTGCCACAGCAGCTGTGGCGAAATCGCATATTTTTCTTCACGGGTGTGATCGTACTGCGTATCGCTGTTACGCGTGATGCCGGTGAGGCGGAAGGCCCACTGATCGTTAATCGCATTGGTGTAGTCAAAGGCGGCGCTGTTGGTGGCGTTAGTGCCGGTCGACAGGCGGAAATGGCCCTCTTCAGCAAACTGCGGCCGCTTGCTCACCTGATTGACTAATCCGCCTGGTACGGTCTGGCCGTAAAGTGCGGAGGAGGGGCCTTTGATCACATCAACGCGATCGAGGAACCAGTTATCTACCTGCAAGATGTTGAAGCTGCCGCCATCACTCATGATGCGCAAGCCATCCAGGAAGGTGTTGTCGACATCGCCGCCATGAAAACCACGCAGCGCAATGGTGTCATAACGCGTAGCGGCCCCGCCGAAGTTGGTGAATACGCCCGGCGTGTAGTTCAGTACCTGATTGAGATCCTGCGCACCCTGATCTTCCATCTGCTGACGTGTCACCACTGAGATGGACTGCGGCGTGGTGATCAGCGGCTGATCGGTTTTACTGCCGCCGCTGCTGCGGGTGGCGAGATAGCCTTGCGTCGGTGAGTTGGCGCTCTCTTGCGGTTGCGCGGTGACCACGATGGATTCTTCCGCGAAGGTTGCGGCGGGAAGGGCCAGAGCCAGTGCGCACAGCACGCGGCCACGATTGAGGGTAAAAAGCGTCATCGGAAATCCTTTAACGGGAAGCAAATCAAAAGCAGCACACAACCGGCAACGCCGAAATAGTGAGAATGCGATTAAAATTAAGAGTGAGAATTATTATCTTTTAATGAGGTGTGTTTCAACTTGTTAATGTGAGTTCAGGAGATTGTGAGGAGACGAACAGGAGGGGTGGCGTAGTGAGCAAGGCTTTAAGTGAGAAAGGTTTCATGATTCAGTCAGACAATCTGTCGCGGTGCGCGGTGGTGTGTAACCTGAGGTGATGACTTCGCTGCGTTAAATGGTGACATCGCCTGCCTGAGATGATGGCATTGAGCACCTTAGCTTTGACAGCGCGAACTGATTGCGCTGCTACCGTTTGACAGACAAAGCAGTAGCAGCGGTTTTATTTAAAGCAGAGGGAGAGGGTTATTTCCCCGCACTCAGCGCGGGCATATTCGGGATATCGCGCGCGTTATTGCAGGTTTTGTCTTTCGGGCAGTATTTATCGAGCAATTTGAGCGTGACGCCATTGGTCCAGCCGAAGCCGTCCTGCAGTGGATATTCACCGCCACCGCCGCCGCCCAGTTGCGCGCCTTCCACCACATACTTCTCAACCAGCTTGTGCTCTTTGTCGTAAGTGGCCTGCACATTCTTCAGGAAGCGCTGACCAATCTCCTGCGCCAGCTTGGGTTGCTTGTAATGCTCCAGACCTTCCACCGCCACCCATTGCAGAGGCGCCCAGCCATTTGGTGCATCCCATTGCTGACCATTGTTCACGGTGGTGGTCACCAAACCGCCAGGTTTCAACAGCTGTTTCTCCACCGCTTTGGCAGTGCGGTCCGCCTGTTTCTCGCTCGCCACCTGCATATACAGTGGGAATAGCGTGGCAGCGGTCAGCTGCGGGTGAATATGTTTTGTCTGCCAGTCGTAGTCGGCATACCAGCCCTGTTTCTCATCCCACAGATAACGATTGATGGCTGCCTGGCGTTTCTCAGCATCTGCCGCGAACTGTTTGGCTTTGTCATCCTGATTCGCCAGTTTCGAGGCTTTGGACAACACCTGCTCCAGATGGAACATCAGGCTATTGAGATCGACCGGTGCCAGTTGGGTGGTGCGGATTGAGGCCAGATTGTGGGCATCGGTAAACCAGCGAGAGCTGAAGTCCCAACCAGAGGCCGCACCGGCACGCAGATCGCGATACACCTGCTGTTTATTGCGATCCGGCGCCTTGTTGGCGGTATTTACATCGTCGAGCCAGGATTCGGTGCGCGGGGCATCACGCTCGTCCCAGTAGCGATTAAGCAGAGTGCCGTCGCCGAGTTTGATCACGCGCTTACTGGCCTGACCGGCAGCGACCTTATCGCTGTCCGCCATCCAGTAGTCGTACTCTTTCTGCAACTGCGGCAAATACTGGCGATAGACATCATCACCTTTATGGGTCGCCAGCAGATCCACCATCAGGCTAAAGAACGGTGGCTGCGAACGGCTGAGATAATAACTGCGGTTGCCGTTCGGGATGTGGCCGTATCTATCCAGTTCAGTGGCGAAGTTATCCACCATATCCTGCACGCGATCCCAGTGTCCGCTCTCGGCGAGGCCCAGCATGGTGAAGTAGCTGTCCCAGTAATAGACTTCGCGGAAGCGGCCGCCGGGGACCACATAGGGTTTCGGCAGTGGCAACAGGGAATCATACTGGCTGGCGGTCGGTGTCGATCGTGTCAGCACCGGCCACAGGCCGTTGATATGTTCACGCAGGCTTTGTCCTGCAGGCGGCACGTATTTGTCCTGCTCTTTAGGCAGGGTGAAATTAGCGTCCACGAAATGCTTGAGGTCGAAGTTGCGCTGGCTCTTTTGCATCTGCCAGTCGGCCAGTATCGAGGAAGGATTGTACTTCGGAACCGCATCGGCAAAGGTTTTCTGATCCGGATAAAATTTTGCCTGCTGTACCGCATTAAACAGAGGCCCCAGGCGGATATCGGGCGGCTGTGGCTGGCTGCTTAGCATTCGGCTGGTATCTTCCGCCTGCGCAACAGAGGCGCTGGCCAGCAGCGCCGCGCTCAGTAAGAACGTTAGTGGCGCGGGGGTGAATTTGACATTTTTTATCATCGGTTTTTCTCCTTGTCCGAAAAGGTGGTGCGCTAACACATTGACCACCCGAACAACTTTAGTCGCTAACGCGCCGCTTAGCCGCCTCAGGCCATGGAAATGTGAAGCCGCGGGAATTAATCACGCAAGAAATTGCATTAACCTTAAGGTTTTTGCTTGCCCTGAAGCGCTATTTGCCTGAGGCTGAAGGAAAAAAAGGAGAGCTGTATGGAGATCATCTGGTATCACCCGTCGCAAGCCCCCGATCGCTGGCTAGCGGGACTACGTCAGCGTTTACCGCAAGCCAACGTGCGCTACTGGCAGCCGGGCGATACGGATCCGGCGGATTATGCCATCGTGCGTTCGCCACCCACCGAGATGCTGGCTGGTCGTCCATTGAAAGGTGTGTTTGCCATGGGCGCGGGCGTCGACGAAATTCTTAAGCAACTGCGCGCCCATCCGGAAATGTTAGCCGATGAGGTGCCGCTGTTCCGTCTCGAAGATACCGGCATGGCGCGACAGATGCAGGAATACGCCAACTGGTGCGTGCTGGGCTGGTTCCGCCGTTTTGCCGACTATCGTCAGCAGCAGCAACAGGCAAACTGGCAGCCACTCGACACAGCGGATCGCGCCAACTTCACCATCGGCGTGCTCGGTGCGGGCGTACTGGGCAGTAGCGTGCTGGAAAGTTTACGTCAGTGGGGTTTCCCGCTGCGCTGCTGGAGCCGCTCGGCTAAGCAGATTGAGGGCGTGCAAACCTTCCACGGTCGCGATCAGCTGGATGCGTTTCTGGATGGCACTCAGGTGCTGATCGATCTGCTGCCCGCCACGCCGGAAACCACCAACCTGATTGATGAAAAGTTGCTGCGCGCGTTACCGCACGGGGCCTTTTTCCTCAATCTGGCGCGTGGCGCGCATGTAGTGGAAGCCGATCTGCTGGCGGCGCTGAACAGCGGGCAACTGGCGGGCGCGGCGCTGGACGTGTTCCAGACCGAGCCACTGCCGGCGGATCACCCGCTGTGGTCTCATCCACATGTCACATTGACGCCACATACTGCGGCTATCACGTTGCCCGGCGAGGCGATGGATTTCATTGCCGGTGCCATACTTGCTCTGGAGCAGTGGGATCAGCCGGGTGGTTTAGTTGATCGCCAGCGCGGTTATTAATTCACATTGAGTCAGGAGAAGAGGATGTATCCCGTCGATTTGCATATGCACACCGTTGCCAGTACCCACGCATACAGCACACTGCATGATTATGTGGTGCAGGCGAAGCAGAATGGCCTGAAGCTGTTTGCCATCACCGATCACGGCCCGGATATGGCGGATGCGCCGCACTACTGGCACTTCGTTAATATGCGTATCTGGCCACGCGTGATTGATGGCGTAGGCGTTTTGCGTGGTATTGAAGCCAACATCAAAAATCAGCAGGGTGAAATTGACTGCAGCGGCCCGATGCTGGATGCGCTGGATCTGATTGTGGCCGGTTTCCATGAGCCGGTGTACGCACCGCGTGATAAAGCGCATCACACGGAAGCGATGATTGCCGCGATGGCGGGCGGGCTGGTGCACATTATTTCGCATCCGGGCAACCCGAAATTCCCGGTGGATATCCGCGCCATTGCCGAAGCCGCCGCGCATTATGATGTGGCGCTGGAGATCAATAACTCCTCCTTTACCCATTCACGTCCGGGCAGTGAACCCAATTGCCGCGCCATCGCTGAAGCGGTGCGTGATGCCGGCGGGCGTCTGGCGTTCGGTTCAGACTCTCACACCGCCTTTACCCTTGGTCATTTCGAACACTGCATCCGCATCACACGCGAAGTGGATTTTCCCGAGGATCGCGTGTTAAATGTCACGCCGCGCCGCCTGCTCGACTTCCTCGAACAGCGAACCGGTAAGCACATTGCTGAATTTGCGGACTTTTAACTTTTAGCCTCAAGGAATTCTGTTGCATGAATGAGTTTTCCATTCTCTGCCGCGTCATCGGCTCGCTGTTCAACCGCCAACCACAAGATCCATTGCTGGTGCCGCTCTTCACCATGCTGCGTGAAGGCAAACTGAAGGCTCAGTGGCCGCTGGAGCAGGATGAACTGTTAACACGTCTGCAGCAGAACAGCGATCCGCAGGCGCTGGCGGCGGATTACAACGCACTGTTCGTCGGCAGCGAATGCAGCGTACCGCCTTATGCTTCACAGTGGCCAAACGGCCCGCAGGAAGCGGATGTGCGTGCGTTTCTCTCTTCACGTGGCATGCCGTTAAGCGACGCGCCAGCCGACCATTTTGGCGTACTGCTGCTGGCGGCCTCGTGGCTGGAAGATCAGTCCGCGGAGGATGAGTTTGCTGCGCAATTAGCGCTGTTCGACGACTATCTGCTGCCGTGGTGCGGCGCGTTCCTCGGCAAAGTGGAAGCCCACGCGACCAGCGCGTTCTACCGCACGCTGGCCGCGCTGAGCCGTGAAGCTATTCAGGCAATGTACGACGAGCTGAACGAAGACAACAGCGAAGAAGCCTGATTACCAGCTGGCTGCGCTGCTGCCGAGCTTGACGCCCGGCGTGGCGCAGATCATCGGCGTGCCGGGCAGGTATGCAGCGGCACGCAACCTTTCGGCAATCCCCCACGCATTGATCTCAACTGTCGGCAGGGCATCGTCGTGCTGCGCGGTAATGCCATGCTGCGGCTGCTGCGGGGACGCGCCAAACTGTTGCAATAGCCTTGCAGTGCGCGCCAGCGATAAGCGAGCCTGCCAGCCTACGTGATTTTCCCGACGCTGACGCATCCCTTCCAGCACGGCGGCGGCCATCATATAGCCGGTGGCGTGATCGAGCGCCTGCACCGGCAGCGGGGTCGGTTGGGCGTTGCCACGCCAGCTCATGCCCTGTTCGGCAATACCGCATCCCATCTGCACCAGACTGTCAAAGCCGCGACGATTGCGCCATGGTCCGCTCCAGCCCCACGCATTGAGACTGACATCCACCAATCCGGGCGACAGTTTGCGCCGTGACTCGGCATCCAGCCCCAGCCTTTCCAGCGCATCTGCACGATAGCCATGCACCATTACATCGGCGTGTTTGATCAGATCGCGCAGCTGCTCAACGCCCGCTTTGGATTTAAGATCGAGCCGCGCACAGCGCTTGCCGCAGGTGATCTCCTCTTCCAGCGTCGGCTCTTCCCAGCCGTAAGGATCGATACGTAAAACCTGCGCACCAAGGCTGGCGAGAAAACGCGTGGCGACCGGTCCGGCGATAATGCGTGTTAGATCCAGCACACGCACGCCGAGCAAGGGACGCGCCGTCGGCAGTTGCCAGCCGGGCGTGGGCGCATCCCCCGTGGGCTGTTGGGCGATCAGTGCTTCAGTGCTGACGGCCATTCCTTGTGGATGCTGCAACCACTGTTGCTCACTGCGCATTTGCGCGGCACAACCGCCCGCCTCGATCACGGCCTGCTCCAGCGCGGCGGCTTGCCACTGTGACACCCTCTGCGCTAACGCGGCGCGGTCGGCGTGTTGGCCGAGCACCTGCTCCATGGCGGCACGATGATGCGGGGCGTTAGTGTGCAGACGGATCCAGCCATCGGCGGTGGCATAGTCGCCTGCAAAGGGATCCCAGAGCGCGGCGGGTGAGCGATTTAACGGCGTGAGGCTGTGCTGAAACCAGCGAGAGGCGAGCCTTACGTTGACGCTGACCGGGGCCGATTGCCCGAGCAAATCGCTCACTGCCTGGCTTGCCAACCCGATGCTGGTGGCGGCCAGTTCACTGACGGCAAACGCGGAAGAAAAGGTATCGGGCTGGAGAAAGCTGAGCGCGGGAAGGGGTTCCGCGCCACGCAATCCTTGCCACAGTTGCTGCCATAACGCGGCAGCAGATTGAGTATCCATATTGAGTCTCCGGAAAACGCGCGAGACTCAAGCATAGCAGAGAGAATTTAACGGCGGCGCAGGCGAGGAAAGCGCGCGTGCATGCGCAGATTACGCAGGTTGATTACCGCAATGGCGGTACCGAGCACCACCAGAGACGCCCCGAGAATCTTGAAGCTGTTCATGCTGTCGCCCAGCACAAATACGCCCATCAACACGGCCAGCACGGGCGTGAGCAGCGAGTAAGGCATGATTAAGTTAACGTTGTACTTTTTCAGCAACGAGTACCACAAGGTATAAGCCACAATCGAGGAAGCCAGCGCGCTGTAAAGAATACCAAACCAGCCGCGCCAGCCCGCGTGACTTAAGGCGTAAAACTGGTGCGATTCGGTGAGCCAGGAAGCGGCTCCGACAATCGGCACAGCGAGGAAGGAGATCCAGCCTGTGAGCGTCAGCGGTTTAATCGGCGGCGATTTCTTCACGATCATATTGCTGATGGCCCAGCCAAAGGCGCTGCACAGCAGTATGCACAGCACCCACCACGCCGGAATCGTTGGGCTGCCGGAGAGCACCGCCACGCCACTTAACGAGATCGCAATACCAAACAGCTGTACCAGCGTCAGCTTCTCTTTTAGCACCAGCATTGCCAGCAACATGGCAATTGGCGTACCGAGTTGTACCACAATCGCCCCGGTGCCGGCATCGGTGAAGCGCATGCCGACAAACAGCAGCGAGAAGTGCATAAAGCCAAAAGTGAAGGCGAGGGTGAGCAGCCATGGCAGCTGTTCGCGCGTAATGCGGCAGAACGGCACCAGTACAATCGCCACCACCACAAAGCGCATCCAGGTGAGGAACAGCGGTGGAAGTTCCAGCAATCCCCACTTCACCGCCACGTTATTGAAAGCCCAGATGGAGACCACCATCAGAACCATAAAGAAATGCCGCACTGCCACAATGTCATCCTTCACATGAAAGGGGGTAATCACCGGCTAATCATGGCACGAAGCCGTGCATTTCTGTGACATTGTGCAAAAATATTTTTCGTTATGGCATGAGCTTATGCAGGAAAAAAATAAGACAGGTCACTGATTTCCTGTCAAAGTGGATGTCCGAAAGCTGACTCCGTTAAGGAATGAATTCGGAATGACACACACCCGCGCGTTACCCCTTGCTCTGATTCAACTCGAAGTCCCGCCACCGCAGGTTGTGGCGCAAATTGGTGAACAACCCGTCTGGTTTATTGATGCGCTGCAACTGCAGCCGGAAGACTATGTGATTGTCCGTCCGCATCTTGGTGAAGAGTTACCGGCTTTTGATCGCGTCAGCGGCGCGATTCTCAGCGGCTCCTGGGCGATGGTCACCGATCACGCTGACTGGAGCGAACGCACTGCGGCATGGATTCGTGGCGCGCTGGAAGCGGAGCTGCCGCTGCTGGGCGTCTGTTACGGTCATCAGCTGATGGCGTATGCGCTGGGCGGCAAAGTGGGTGATAACCCGAACGGCTGGGAGCGCGGCTTGAAAACCCTGACCCACACTGCCAGTGATGATCCCTGGTTAGCGACGTTGCCAGGTGAATTCCAGGCATGGTTGTCACATCGCCAGTCGGTGATTACGCCGCCGTCGCAGGCTGAAGTATTGGCACGTTCCGAGCTGGATGGCTGCCAGATTTTACGTTATTCCCCGCAGGCGCTGTCGGTGCAGTTCCACCCGGAGTTTACCCGCAAAATCATGACCACCTGCTTACCGGAAGGCGTGAGTGATGATGGCGCACAGGTCGCCGGTGAGGATTGGTCACGTGAGTTGCTACAAAGATTCTGGCAGCAAACGCGGCCGCAGCCGCGCGTGCAGGCTCAGGGCGCGTAATGCCGTGTGCAGCGATAAACCCAGGCGGGCGGCATATTTTTCAGCACCCGCTGGCGCTGCCAGGTGAAGTAACGTGACAGAGTCGGTTGGGTCAATGAGGTGTATTGAAACTGGATAAATACACCGCGCGGGCCCAACACATCGTGCACGGCGCTCAGAATCGCTTCACGGGTTTCCGGCGGCAGCGACAGCAGCGGCAGGCCGGAAAAGATCACATCGTATTCACCCGACAAGTACTCGGCTGAGCACGCACGCACCTGCATGCGCGGATCGCTCCACGCGCGCAAACTCTTCACTAAATCTGGACTGATCTCGAACACATCTAATTGAGCCTGCGGCGACATTCTGTGCAGAATATGACGGGTTAACACCCCGTCACCGGCACCGAGTTCGGCGATACGCAGGCTGTGATCCCAGTTGGCGGCATCGCACATGGTGCGGCACAGCGCAGCAGAGGAGGGCGTGATGCTGCCCATCTTGCGCGGGTTCCGAATAAATTGCTGAACAAAGTTCGCTTTGGCGCGCATTAACGTCAGGGCTGAAGCCAACATCTCTTTCTCCTGATGAGTATCCTGTTTCATATTGACCAAATTCATTGCGTTTGTTTCGCTTTTCGCTGCATATGCGGCAAAACTCGGAATTATCCGCAACGAAGCGGGGAAGAAATTGGAGGGATGTAAAGCTGATAACCGGGCTGTGAAGTGGCGTAATAGACTCCCGCCATCTGCGGCGGTCAAGTGCGTCACGTTTAATCAATGCTGAGACTGGCGTGCAGGATCATCACGCCTAAATCTCAAACCCTGATTGCCGGAATTTTCCTTCGGTGCGGTCACAGTTTCCCGCTCTGCGATCTGACAGGCTGACATTGATCGATCAATGTTAATAACAGGTTTCATAGTTGTTATTCGCCACTCTGTCCGCAAGGAGAAACACCATGCGTTACGCTGCTCCGGGAGAACAAGGTTCTCTCATCACTCTGCAATCGCGTTATGGCAACTTTATCAACGGCGAATTCGTTGCGCCGGTGAACGGTAGTTACTTCGTCAACACCACCCCGATTAACGGTTCTACCATCGGCGAGTTCCCGCGTTCGGATAAGGCCGATATCGATAACGCGGTGGCGGCAGCACAGGCCGCTGCGGATGCCTGGGGCAAAACCTCCCCGCAGGCACGTTCGCTGGTGCTGCTGAAAATCGCCGATCGACTGGAAGAGAAGCTGGAATACATCGCGGTCAACGAAACCTGGGATAACGGCAAGCCGGTGCGTGAAACCCTGGCCGCTGACCTACCGCTGGCGGTAGACCACTTCCGCTACTTCGCGGGCTGCGTGCGCGCGCAGGAAGGCACCGCAGCAGAAATCGATGAATTCACCGCCGCTTATCACTTCCACGAACCGCTGGGCGTGGTCGGGCAAATCATCCCGTGGAACTTCCCGCTGTTAATGGCGGCGTGGAAACTGGCTCCGGCGCTCGGAGCGGGTAACTGCGTGGTGTTGAAACCAGCTGAGCAGACGCCCTTGTCGATCACCCTGTTTATGGAAGTGATCAAAGATCTGGTGCCACCGGGTGTCATCAACGTGGTGCACGGTTACGGTAAAGAAGCCGGTGAAGCGCTGGCGTCACATCCGGGCATCGCCAAAATCGCCTTTACCGGTTCCACCGCCACCGGTGGGCATATCCTCGAACTGGCGGCGAAAAGCCTGATCCCGTCCACCGTTGAGCTGGGTGGTAAATCGCCGAACATCTTCTTTGAAGACATCATGGACGCGGAAGAGAGCTTTATCGAGAAAGCGGCAGAAGGTGTGGTGCTCGGTTTCCTCAATCAGGGCGAAGTCTGTACCTGTCCGTCGCGTGCGCTGGTGCAGGAGTCGATCTTTGAGCCGTTTATGGCGGCCGTCATGAAACGTATTAAAACCATCAAACGCGGCGATCCGCTGGATACCGAAACCATGATTGGCGCGCAGGCGTCGCAGCAGCAGTTCGACAAAATCCTCTCTTATCTGGAAATCGCGCAGAAAGAGGGTGCACAGGTGCTGCACGGCGGCGGTGTAGAGAAGATTGGTGAAGCGTTCGATAGCGGCTACTACATTCAGCCCACGCTGCTGAAAGGCGACAACAGCATGCGCGTGTTCCAGGAGGAGATCTTTGGACCGGTGGTCGGTGTACTGACCTTCAAAGATGAAGCGGAAGCCCTCGCCATCGCCAATGACTCGATCTACGGACTGGGCGCAGGTGTATGGACCCGTGATATCAACCGCGCCTATCGTATGGGGCGCGCGATTAAAGCGGGCCGTGTCTGGACCAACTGTTATCACCTCTATCCGGCACATGCGGCGTTCGGTGGCTATAAAAAATCCGGTATCGGTCGCGAGACCCATAAAATGATGCTTGATCACTACCAGCAAACCAAAAACCTGCTGGTGAGCTACAGCACGCAACCGCTGGGCTTCTTCTAAGCACTCAGGCAGCGGTTCATGCCGCTGCCTTTTCTCTCACATGCCTCATTCGGACTAATCCTGCCGCCATTTACATCTACCCTATAAGGGCGTTTTATTTCTCCCTGAGTCAGGATGGTGAATCATGCGTATTGCGGCAACGTTGTCTGTCTGCCTGTTGTCCCTCTCATTTGGTGCATCGGCCATTCCCAGTGCGTTTCCTACGGGCGTGACGTATTACGATCCCGCGCGTGCCTGGAACGGTTATGTGGTGATCCCCGGCAGCGATAACCAAACCCATTTAATTGATATGACCGGGCAGGAAGTGCATCGCTGGGCCTATGAAGGATTCCCGAGCTGGCCAATTCCCACTGACCGCGTCAACGGCCAGCGGGGACATCTGCTGGTACAGCTGGAGCGTCAAAAAGATCTCGACAAGGAAGCCAGTCCCGGCAACGGTATGGTGAATGCCAGCGTGGCGGAAGTGGACTGGAACGGTGCGGTACAGTGGCAATATGGCAGTCAGCAGCAGCCGGTGCACCAACACCATGAAATCCAGCGCCTGGCAGATGGCAACACGCTGGTGCTGGGCGCTGCACTACGGCAGCTGCCCGGCTACAACTATCGCATTATCGATAATACGCTGGAGGAAGTGTCGCCGCAGGGGGAAAAGCTGTGGAGCTGGTCAGTGGCCGATCACCTCAATGAGCTGGGCTTTTCTGATGCGCAACTGGCGATGATCCGTGACAGCCAGGACGCTGACTTTTTGCATATGAACACGGCGGCACCGCTGGGGCCAAATCCGTGGTTTGATAAAGGCGATCAGCGCTTTGCCCCTGACAACATCCTGTTTAACTCGCGAAACGGCAACGTGGCCGTGATTGTCGATCGGCAGACGGGCAAAGTGGTGTGGCGCATTGGGCCTGATTATCCAGCGCTGAAGCTGGATACACCGCTGCCGCGTCCGCTGGATCAGCTGATTGGCGAGCACGATGTGCACATGATCGGACCGGGCTTGCCGGGTGCTGGCAATATTCTGATTTTTGATAATCAGGGCAACGCCGGATTCCCGCCCACGCGGCAAGGATTCTTCTCCGCTTCACGCGTCATTGAAGTGAACCCGCAGACCAAACAAATCGTCTGGGAGTACACCGGCGAGAAATCAGGACAAGCGATCTCCACCTTCTACAGTGCCTATATCAGCAACGCGCAGCGCCTGCCGAATGGCAACACCTTGATCAACGAAGGGCAGAGCGGCCGCCTGTTCCAGGTGACACCGCAGGGCGCGATTGTCTGGGAGTACGTCAGCCCGTTTTACGGCAAAGCGATGCCGCGCGATCACTACAGTGGCAACACGGTGTATCGCGCCTACATGGTGGATTACCGCTGGGCACCGGATGGGACAGCGCACAGTGAGAAGGCGGTGATAGCGGATTGCATCCGTTATCCGGCGCTACCGGGTTGTCCGGCGCTGACATCCTCACAGTAAGAAATGTGCGTTACTTCTTTAATCAGACTGTCATTTGGCCGTGACACAGTGCCTGCATCACGAAAGCAGAATATTCCGCTACATTTGAGCCGGGTCTTGTCGATATAAGAGTGTAGGGAAAGTAAAGTCGCGCACCATTTTTAAGGAAAAACATGAACACATTGCACAAGTTTCAGGAACAGCACGACGACGTGCTGGATGCTGATGATCAGCACATCATCACGGTGAATCTGCCGGGACGTCAGGCCATCTACGTGATTGGTCAAAACGATGATGATGCCGATATGCTGTTAGACGTACAACTCGGTGCGATGTAAGCATCGCGCAGTGCTCACCCCATAAAAAAATCCGCAGCCATAAGCCGCGGATTTTTAGTTTTAGCACGGCTTAAAGCCTTACTTCACGCAGGCAGAACACTGATTGTGGATCTGCTGGAAGAAGTCGTTGCCTTTGTCATCCACCAGGATAAACGCCGGGAAGTTCTCCACTTCAATCTTCCAGATGGCTTCCATTCCCAGTTCCGCATACTCCACGCATTCCAGACTCTTAATACTCTGCTGCGCCAGTACCGCTGCCGGGCCGCCGATGCTGCCGAGATAGAAGCCGCCGTGTTTATGGCAGGCATCAGTCACCTGTTTGCTGCGGTTGCCTTTTGCCAGCATCACCATGCTGCCGCCGTTTTCCTGCAGCAGGTCAACGTAAGAGTCCATACGACCCGCGGTGGTTGGGCCAAGTGAACCGGAGGCATAACCTTCCGGGGTTTTCGCCGGGCCCGCGTAATACACCGGATGATCTTTGATGTACTGCGGCAAACCTTCGCCGTTATCAATACGCTCTTTCAGCTTGGCGTGGGCAATATCACGCGCCACGATAATGGTGCCGTTCAGCGACAGGCGGGTTGCCACGGGATAGGATGACAGCTGCGCCAGAATGTCACTCATCGGGCGGTTAAGATCGACATTCACCACTTCGCCTTCGCCCTGCTGACGCAGTTCTTCCGGGATATAGCGGCCTGGGTTATCTTCCAGTTTCTCGATCCAGATGCCTTCGCGGTTGATTTTGGCTTTGATATTACGATCAGCCGAGCAAGATACGCCCATGCCAACGGGGCAGGACGCACCATGACGTGGCAGACGCACCACGCGAATGTCGTGGGCGAAGTATTTACCGCCGAACTGTGCGCCAAGGCCCAACTCTTGTGACGCTTTCAGCAGCTCCTGCTCCAGCGCGACATCACGGAATGCCTGACCGTGTTCGTTACCTTCGGTCGGCAGTGAATCGTAGTAGTGGGTGGAAGCCAGCTTGACGGTTTTCAGCGTGCTCTCTGCTGAGGTGCCGCCAATCACAAACGCGATATGGTACGGCGGGCAGGCGGCAGTGCCGAGTGACATCATCTTATCAACCAGGTAGTTCTTCAGCTTGGCCGGGGTAATCAGTGCCTTGGTTTCCTGATACAGGTAAGTTTTGTTGGCAGAACCGCCGCCTTTGGCGATGCACAGGAATTTGTACTCGTCGCCATCCACGCTGTAGAGATCGATCTGCGCCGGCAGGTTGGTGCCGGTATTGACCTCTTTGTACATATCCAGCGCGGCGTTCTGGGAATAACGCAGGTTGTCTTCGATAAAGGTGTTGTAAACACCTTGCGACAGCGCGGCTTCATCGCCACCGCCAGTCCAGACGCGCTGGCCTTTTTTGCCCATGATGATCGCCGTGCCGGTGTCCTGGCAGGTCGGCAGCACGCCTTTGGCGGCGATTTCCGAGTTACGCAGGAACTGCAGGGCAACGTATTTGTCGTTCTTACTGGCTTCGTCATCGGCCAGAATCGCGGCAACCTGGGCCTGATGCGAGGCGCGCAGCATGAATGAAGCATCATGGAAGGCCTGCTTCGCCAGCAGCGTCAGGGCTTTCGGATCGACTTTCAACACCTCTTCGCCTTCGAAGTTGGCTACTGAGACGTAATCGCGGCTCAGCAGATAGTATTCGGTATCATCTTTGGCGAGAGGAAAGGGATTCTGATAATAGAAGGGTTTGTTCGACATGTTGGCTCACTTAGCTTCGTGTCGCCTGTCAGAGTGGCAGGTGACAAATTAGGCGATCTGTTTTTAGATTTTCTCTCGCCAGCCCTCCGCAAGGGCTGACTGGCGAGCATCATAACACTTTCACGGCTCTGCGCGGCTCCGATTTTAACATCGGAGCAACATCATCAGAACATCATCACCATCCATGGGTAAGCAATTACCATCAGAGCAATCAGGAAGATAGCGCCAAAGATAGTACCGAGACGCCAGTAATCTTTGGTTGGCAGGTAGCCGCTACCGTAATAAATCGGGCTTGGGCCGGTGCCGTACGGGGTGATAATACCCATCACACCCAGGGACACACACATCATCAGGCAGAACACTGGCATATTGATGCCCGGAATCGAGGCGGCGATGGTCAGCATCGCAGGCAACAGCGCAGTGGTGTGCGCAGTGGTACTGGCGAACAGGTAGTGCAGTAAGTAGAAGGCCACCAGCAACACCACCGCCGAGACTTGTGGGTCATAACCGTGCAGCAGCTGCGCACCTTCTTTACCCAGCCAGGCGATAAAGCCCACACGCGCCAGACCATCTGCCAGGGCGACCAGCGTGGCGAACCAGGCAAAGGTATTCCATGCCGCTTTGTTGCTGGTGATATCGTTCCAGTTGAGTACACCGGTCCACAGCATCAGCACGATAACCAGCAGGGCGGCCATTGCTGGCTCAATCCATGCGGCAGCGAAGATCCACATCATCAGTGCTGAGACCACAAACACCAGCAGCAGGATTTCGTTGCGTGACAGCTTGCCGAGCTTCGCCAGTTCAGCGGTCGCCCAACGTGGCACTTCGTCATTAACCTTCACTTCCGGCGGATAGAGCCAGTACGCCAGCAGCGGCATGGTGAGAATCAACAGCACGCCGAGCGGCAGGAAGGCGAGGAACCACATACCCCAGGAGATTTCGAAGCCCACCACGCTTTTTACCAGCGCCAGCGCCAGCAGGTTCGGTGCCAGTGCAGAGAGGAACATTGAACTGGTGATACAGGCGGCGGTGATAGCCACCCACATCAGGTAAGAACCAATCTTACGTGCGCTTGGGTCATTCGGTTTTGAACCGTACAGCGGCGGCAGGTTGGCGATGATCGGGTAGATGGTACCGCCGCTGCGCGCGGTGTTAGAAGGCGTAAACGGTGCCAGTAACAGGTCCGCGAAGGTGATGGCGTAACCGAGCGTCAGGCTGCGACGGCCGAGATATTTCACCAGAATCAGCGCCAGGCGGCGACCGAACTGGGTTTTATCGTAGCCAGCGGCAAACATAAAGGCACCGAAGATCAGCCAGACGGTGGAGTTGCCGAAGCCACTCACTGCCCATTTGAACGACTGCGCCGCCGTTTTAAACTTGGGATCCGCCAGTTCGGCCGGGCTGAACAGCACCCACTGGCTGAACAGCGCTATCACCACCACGCCAGTCAGGCCGATAACGGCACCGGGCAGCGGCTCAAAGATCAGCCCGACAATCACGCCAACGAAGATAGCAAAGAAGTGCCATGCGTAAGGTTCCAGCCCGGCAGGGGTCGGGACCAGCAGCAACAGCACTGCCACAATGATCGGCAGGCACAACATAATCAGGCGATTCTTTTTCCCCGGCGCCGCAGGAGGCACTACGGGGGAGGCACTCTGGGTTGTTTGTGTGTTCATAGTTTTGTCTGCAAGTTAGGAAGAATGCGATTGATTGTCACGAACACACTGTTCTTTTGGTTTCAACATGCGTGCAGCAGATGAGTCGTGACAATTTAAATTTTGTTCTTTATGAAACTTTGCTTTGCAAATTCGATACGCGAATTATCAATTGAATGCAGCTAAGATGCGATTAATTAAAATATCTCCTTTGATCTAGATCAATAAAAAATATGCACTGTTTTTTAATTTTTATCTTTTGCTTTTTATTTAACTTTCTGTCTGCTGTGGATTAAACGCTACAAACTATCGAAACGCGAAAAATCGAGCAAAATGAGGCGGGTTGGAGGCTTTTATCTTTATGATAGTACTACATTTGTTTTAAATGTAAGGAAAAAGTTGATTTTTGTCAAGTCTTGGTTAAAACTTAGCGGAGCGCCTATTCTGGCAATGAGCATCAAATATCATTTCCAAACGTAAAACTTATATAACTAACATTCTGGGTTATGTAACTAAATAAAATGGTATATTTACGCCATGAAATCGGACCACTTAAATAATTATAAAGCCGCGCCGAACCGCCAAAGAATTGAATACACAATTTCTTAATTCTGGAGTTGCTCATTATGAATAAGCTCACCCCAATCCTTAACCCGCTAACGCTGCCAAAAGGTGCGGTGCTGAAAAACCGTCTGGTGATGGCCCCGATGACCACCTGTACCGGCTATTTTGACGGCGGTGTCACCAGCGATTTGGTCGAGTATTACCGCGTACGTGCGGGCAGTATCGGTACGGTGATTGTCGAATGCTGCTTTATTGATAACCGTGGCCCGGCTTTCCCTGGCGCGTTGGGTATCGACAGCGACAACAAAATTGCCGGGCTGGCGAAAATCGCCCATGCGATCAAATCTGAAGGTTCAAAAGCCATTCTGCAGATCTATCACGGTGGCCGCATGGTGGAACCGGCGCTGATTGGCGGCAAAACCCCTGTTGCACCGAGCGCTATTGCTGCACCGCGTGACGGTGCCACCAAACCGCAAGCGCTGACCGCCGAAGAAGTCGATGTGATGATCACCAAGTTTGGTGATGCGGTAAACCGCGCGATCAAAGCCGGTTTTGACGGTGTTGAGATCCACGGCGCGAACACCTATTTGATCCAGCAGTTCTACTCACCTAACTCCAACCAGCGCGACGACAAATGGGGCGGCAGCCGCGATAACCGCGCACGCTTCCCAATGGAAGTGCTGGAGATCACCCATAAAATGGCCGATCGCTTTGCGGCGGCTGACTTCATCATCGGTTATCGCTTCTCACCGGAAGAGCTGGAAGTTCCCGGCATCCGTTGGGATGACACCATGTATCTGCTGGAAAAACTGGCGGCGCGCGGTCTGGACTATGTGCACTTCTCCGTCGGACAGCTGCTGCGTCCATCGATTGTTGATACCAAAGATCCTACGCCACTGATCACCAAATACCTGGCCGAACGCTCTGCCACGCTGGCGAAAGTGCCAGTGATTGGCGTGGGTGGTGTGGTGAATAAAGAAGATGCCGAGAACGCGCTGGAGCACGGCTTTGATTTGGTGGCGGTCGGCAAAGCCTGCATCGCCTATCCGGATTGGGCCGACCGCATCATCAAAAACGAGCACATGGAACTCTACATCGACAGCACCAAGCGTGAGGCGCTGACGATTCCAGAACCGCTGTGGCGCTTCTCGCTGGTGGATGCGATGATCCGCGACGTCAGCGATGGCCATCGTAAATACAAAGCCGGGGTTTACCAGGCGAAAGTGGAAGCCGAAGCGCTGAAGCTGAAAATCAACGTCACCCTCGACACGGACCGTATCACCGATATCTCACTGGTGCCGGATCCCAGCCTGGATGTCGACTTTACCAGTACCTTCGAAAGCCTGCGTGAACGCATTCTGGTGGCAAACAGCCCGCACGTCGATGCCATCACCGGTGCGACCACACAGAGTGAGGCGCTGAAAAAGGCGGTCTCCCGCGCACTGACCACATCAAGCAAAGAGTATGTGATTGAAGAGGGCGGTAACCCGAACGCACCGGTCAATTATGACGTGGTAGTGGTGGGCACGGGCGGTGCCGGTCTGGCGGCGGCGATTCAGGCGCACGATGACGGCGCACGCGTGGTGATCATCGAGAAGATGCCGACCATTGGCGGTAACACCATCAAAGCCTCGGTGGGCATGAACGCCGCCGAAACCCGCTATCAGAAACTGAAAGGCATCGAAGACAGCAAAGAGCTGTTCTACGAAGAGACGCTGAAGGGCGGTAAATTCAAAAACAACCCGGTGCTGCTGCGCGAGTTTGTTGAGCAGGCGCCAGAAGCGATTGAGTGGCTGGCGGCGAAAAATATCGAGCTGTGCGACATTACCATCACTGGCGGCATGAGCATCGACCGTACGCACCGTCCGGAAGACCGTTCTGCCGTCGGTGGCTTCCTGATCAGCGGCCTGGTGAAAAACGTCAACCAGCGCGAAATCGAAGTGCTGCTGGAGACTTCAGTTTCAGAGATCCTGGTGGAAAACGGTGCCGTTACCGGCGTCAAAGTGGTGGATGAATACAACGACAGCCGCATTCTCAATGCGAAAAGCGTGATTGTCGCCACCGGCGGTTTCAGTGCTAACCGCGAGATGGTGGTCAAATACCGTCCGGAGCTGGATGGCTTCGTGACCACCAACCACAAAGGTGCCACCGGTAGCGGTATCGCCATGCTGCAAAAAATCGGTGCGGATACCGTGGATATGGGCGAGATCCAGATTCACCCAACGGTTGAGCAGACCACCTCTTATCTGATCTCCGAAGCGATGCGCGGCGGCGGGGCGATTCTGGTCAGCCAGGCGGGTCATCGTTTCTACAATGAGATGGAAACCCGTGACAAAGTCTCTGCTGAGATCATCGCCCTGCCAGAGAAAAGCGCATGGATCGTGTTTGATGAGCAGGTGCGCGCCAACAACAAAGCGGCCGACGAATATATCGCCAAAGGCTTTGTGATCAGCGCGCCAACGCCGCACGAGCTGGCGGTCAAACTCAACATGGATCAGGAAGCGCTGCAAACCACACTCGGTCGTTACAACGAGTTCGTGGCGAAGCAAGATGATGAAGACTTCGGTCGTAAGACGGCGCTGCGTCACCCGCTGAATAAAGGTCCGTACTTCGCCATCCGTATCGCCCCAGGGGTGCACCACACTATGGGCGGCGTCACCATCAACACCGATACTGCGGTGCTGGATGCGCAGAAACAGGTAATTCCCGGTGCCTGGGCTGCTGGTGAAGTGGTCGGCGGTATCCACGGTGCGAACCGTATCGGTGGCAACGCGGTAGCGGATATCATCATCTTCGGTATCAAGGCCGGTCACAATGCGGCTAAACTGGCGTTAGGAAACTAATTAACGTTAATTACCCAAAATATTGCGTACCAGAGTAAAGGGTTAAGGGTGAATCCCAATGACTGGCAGCGGTCGGTCATTGGGTTATTGACACAACCCACTGGCGCGCAGTATGGCGGGTAAACGAGGCTCTATGACCGAAGGCGTCTACTCTTACTCCGCTGTTCTGATGGGTTCCCCCATTCTGCTTAAACTGTTCGACGATAATCCCACCTTAGCCCGTCAGGTCTTTCAACTTATCAAGCAGCAGGAAAACCTGTTCACGGTCAATCGTGCCGAATCCGAAGTGATGTCGATCAACCAGGCAGCGGGTCGCCATGCAGTGCGCGTCAGTGAGGCGGTGTTCCGACTGATCAGCGTGGCACACGCCGTCAGTGTGTCACCCGGCAGCGCTTTTAACTTCACCATCGGTCCGGTGGTCAAACGCTGGAAGATTGGTTTTCACGGCCGAGCCGTGCCACCCGCTACTGATATTGCAGCACTGTTGCCGCTCACCGATCCACATCAGGTGATCCTCAATCCGGAGGACTGTTCGGTATTCCTGCAACAGCCGGGCATGGAGATCGATCTCGGGGCCATCGCCAAAGGGTATATCGCGGATGTGGTGCAGGCGTTTTTACGCCAGCAGGGCGTGCCGCAGGCGCTGATCAATCTCGGGGGCAATGTGCAGACCCTCGGCGCACCGCCGCATGAGCCACAAGGCTGGAGCATCGGCCTGAAAAAGCCGTTTGGACGCGAGAATGAACTGCTGGGTGTGCTGCAGGTGCAGGGGAAATCGGTGGTGACATCGGGAATTTACGAGCGCTATTTCGAACTGGACGGCAAGTGCTGGCACCACATCTTTGATCCCCACACCGGCTATCCGCTGGATAACGAGTTACTGAGCGTGACGGTAATTTCCGATCGCTCACTGGATGGCGACATCTACACCACGCTGCTGTACGGCATGGGCGTGGAGCAGGGGCTGGCCTATCTGGCAGACCAGCCCGATCTGGATGCGGTGTTTGTGACGCGCGATCGACAGATCATCTGCTCTTCACCGCGCCACTTCCAGTTCCAGCAGCGCGATGTCGACTGGCAACTGCGTTACTGACAGTATTGCTGCAACAGCGAATGGTATTCCGGCTGTAAACGATAGCGATACACCGGACGCCCGGTTGCGCCATAGTGAATGCTGGTGAACAGAATATTAATCTGCGCCAGCCAGATCAGATACTTACGGCACGACACGCGCGAAATATTCACTTCCGCCGCCAACTCATCGGTGGAGAACTCATGGCCGGGATGGGCATCAATCCATTGACACAAGGTACGCAGCGTCTGCGGGGTTAAGCCTTTCGGCAGGCGCTTGTTGTCATGCTGCGTTGCCGGGTTACCATGGATCAACAGATCGACATCAGACTGCTGATAGTAGTGCTGATTATCCATCAACGACTTCTTCTGCCGCCAGCTGGTGAGCGCTTCTTCAAAACGCGGGAACTGGAACGGCTTGATCAGATAATCCACCACGCCGTAGTGCAGCGAAGTTTTGATGTTCTCGGCATCGGCAGCGGATGAAATGATGATCACTTCCACCGAACTCTGGGCTTTGCGCAGTTCCGGCAACAGATCGAGGCCATTCTCTTGCTGCATGTAGATATCCAGCAGCACCAAATCAATCGGGGTGTCGCTGTTGAACAAAATCTCTTTGGCTTGCTTCAGGGTCGAAGCGGTTCCACAGCAGTGGAAGCCCTGAACCTGACCGATAAAAGAACGGTTCAGCTCAGCGACCATGGCGTCATCATCGACCACTAACACATTGATCATGCGGATTGGTTTCCTCCATCCCAGGGAAGTTGTACTAAAAATTGGGTAAATACGCCGGGTTCTGACTCAACGGTCACGCCGCCACCGAGGTTTTCCGTTTGCTGTTTCAGCAGGAACAGGCCCACACCACGGTTCTCTCCTTTGGTGGAGAACCCTTTATCAAAAATTGTCGCCAGATTGGCCGGCTCAATGCCGGGACCATCGTCACTCACTTCGCACGCCAGCCAGCCGTTCTGATAGTGCAGCATCACGTGGATCTCGCCTTCGGTCTGCTCGCTGAGCGCATCGATGGCGTTCTCCACCAGATTACCGACCACGGTGATCAGGGCCGCCATCTGGTCTTCGTTACCGCTGTCGGGCACATAGCTGGCATCGCTGATGGTCAGGCGATGACCGCAATCCGAGGCGCGATTGATCTTGCTCAGCAGGAAACCGGCAATCACCGGTGACTTGATGCGATCGAGCAAATAGCCAATCTCAGTCTGGTAATTATTGGCGGTTTTCAAAATATACGCTTCCACCTGCGCATAGTTTTTCATGTGCAGCAGGCCGAGGATCACGTGCAGCTTGTTCATGAACTCGTGCGAGCGCTCCCGCAACGCATCGACGTAGTTTACCATGCCCGTCAGACGCTGCATCAGTCGGCTGATTTCGGTCTTGTCCCTGAAAGTACAGACCGCGCCAATAATGCGTCCCTGGCTGCGTACCGGCACCGTATTGCACAACAACAAGCGACCATTCACATTCAGCTCTTCATCACGACGCGCACGGCCGCTGTGCAGCACATCTCGCAGGTGTTGGTTGATCACCGAGGCATCATCAATGCCCTCGTTATCAATCATACCGCTGGACGACGGCTCATTAAGCAGGGTGCGCGCGGCCTGATTCACCAGCGTCACCTGCGCCTGATCGTCCATCGCCACCACGCCCTCTTTGACCGAGTTGAGAATTGCCTGACGCTGCTCAAACAGAGTGGAAATCTCGTAGGGTTCGAGGCCGAACAAGATGCGTTTCAGCACGCGCACCAGCACCAGGGTGCCAATCGCCCCCGCCAGCGTACCAATCAGGATGGTCCAGATAATGCTCCAGCGGCTTTCGTTGATCTGATCGGTAACGGCATCGAGGGAAATACCGATCGCCACCACACCGATCTGCCGATCCTCCGCGTTATATACCGGCGTGAAGACGCGCAGCGCTTTTGCTAAAGAACCTTTGTTCACCGAGACGTTTTCATGGCCGCGCAGGGCGGGCCCAATGTCCTCGCCGATAAAGTGCTTGCCGACCAGTTCCGGATTGCGATGAGAATAGCGGATACCGTCCATATTGGTGACGGTAATAAACAGCAGATTGTTGCTCTCTTCCACGGCTTTCGCGATGGGTTGAATATTGGCATTGGCCACCGGTTGCGTCAGCGCCTGCTGAATCTCCGGCGATCTTGCCAGCGTGCGGGCCACCGCCATGGCTTTATCTTCTAACTGGGCACGGGTTGAGGCACCAATCTGGAAGAAATAGAACATGTGCACACTCAGCAGCACCAGCACGATCACCGCGCTGAGCATCAGCGTCACCAGCGTGTTGAGTTTCATGGGCCGCTTGCGCGCGGGGATTGCGGGTTGAGGCGTGGTCATCATCGCTCCCTGAAGAGAAGAGGGCGCTATTATGACGCTTTAATGCAAAAAGGTCGTCATAAATGACGACCTTTGATGGTGATAAGCAGACTGGATGCGGCGTGCAGAGGCCGCATCTTAGGGGGCTGGATTAGCCCAGCTTCACGCGGTTGGCAAAGCTCTTACGCAGCTTCTGCAGTTTCGGTGGAATCACCGCCATGCAGTAACCGTTACGCTGACCGGCACCATCCCAGTAATCCTGATGATAATCTTCTGCCGGATACCACTCTTTCAGCGGCTCGATGGTGGTCACCACCGGCACGTTGAGATCGGCTTGCGCACGCGCAATGGCGGCAATCGCTTCGGCTTCCTGCTCTGGATTCGCCGGGAAGATCGCTGAACGATACTGAGTACCGACGTCGTTGCCCTGACGGTTCAGCTGGGTTGGATCGTGTGTCGCAAAGCTGATATCCAGCAGGTCGCCATATTTCACTTGCTCGGGATCGAAACCGACGCGGATCGCTTCGGCGTGGCCGGTGGCACCGCTGCACACCTGCTCATAGGTTGGGTTCGGGCGCTCCCCGCCGGTATACCCACTTTCGACTGACTCCACGCCAATCACATCTTTGAACACTGCTTCGGTACACCAGAAACAGCCACCGGCGATCACCGCATATTCGGTTGCCATTGTTATTACTCCTGTCAGGTCGAAAGCGTTACTGTGAGGGCGCTCGAAGGCGAATTCAAGCCGCTTAAATTAACATTTCTGGCTTAAAATCATGGTGCTTGTCGAGCACGCTATTGCTCATTACGGTAAAACGTCCTTCGCCAGTGTAGTGCAGCGTCGGCGGAAATTCCGGTTTATCGGCGACATGCGCTTTGACGATTTCGAAAATAAAGAAGCCGTAGTTATTCACCATCGAGTCGTCATACAGCTGACACTCAAAGCTGGCGAAGCACTCATCGATCAGCGGCGCATTCACCACTTTTGCCGGTTCTGGCGTGAGGTGAAAGGCATCGAACTTATCGAGGCGATCGCCATGGCAGTTACCAATCGCCACCACGCTGTCCACCAAATCCGCCGAGGGGATGTTAATCACGCACTGTCCGCTTTGCCGAATCAGCTCATGGCTGTAGTTGCCGTTGGCGATCATGCAGCCCACCAATGACGGCGAGAACTCCAGAATGGTGTGCCAGCCGAGCGTCATGATGTCGTGGTGATCTTCAAATTGCGAACTCAGCAACACCACCGGACCGGGTTCCAAATACTTCCGTGCCTTGCTGACCGGAAAGTCGATTTTATGCAGGCGTTGACTCATCATGCGTCTCCTTATTTTTTGCAGAGATAGCGTAAGTGTAGATGCCAGGCTTTACTGGACCGGCATTTAACGGCATGGTAGAGCGTCATTTTATCTGGAGCTGGCTAATGGAATCTGCGTCTGTGTCCACATCTCGTCCTGTTTTGCATCTGCTGTGCGGCAAAATCGCTGCCGGAAAATCAACGCTGGCACACCAACTGGCCCAACAGACCGGCGCGGTGATTATTAGCGAAGACGCCTGGCTGGCGCATCTGTTCGCCGAAGAGATGCAGGATGTTGCGGACTACGTGCGTTGTGCGGGCAAGCTACGCAATGCGATGACGCCGCACCTGATCGCACTGTTACAGCGCGGTGTGTCAGTGGTGCTGGATTTTCCGGCGAACACCGTCGGCCAACGCCAATGGATGAAGGCAGTGATCCAGAGTGCACAGGCGGAGCATCAACTGCACTTTATCGATGTGCCCGATGCGGTGTGCAAAAGCCGTTTGCATGCGCGCAACGCAGAAGGTGAGCATGACTTCGCGGCCACCGATGCGCAGTTCGAGGTGATCAGCAGCTACTTCGTCGCCCCGCATGCAGATGAAGGGTTTAATGTGGTGGTGCACGGTTAAGAATGACGATGACTGGCTGGGTATTTGTGCCAGTCATCTAATATTGGCCCCTCAAAGTTTCCGGCTATTTATTGAGATGATTGATGATTCTTTTGAGGGTGTTGTAGGGGCCTTCCAGCGTGATGTCATTACCATCGTTACTTATATAAATACGCTGAGATTTGAATCTTCTGTATTTCGCTATCTGCAGCTCATAATAACCTTGCTCAGTTTGCTGGTAATGGTATTTCTCCAGAACTGAATCCAGGTCGCTTTGGCGAATGGGGGGCTTAAATGTAAGCCACGCAATATTAGTAAGCCAAAAGCTTGCTGCAAGCCCGCATAGCATACCGGTAAAGCCACCGGTGATATTACCATGAGTTAATTGGGGTAATAGCCATTTGATCACGGCTGAAAGGAATAGGCCGATGAGAATAAAAAATGCAATTCTGAATCGGTCCTTTTGCCATTGTTTTGCCAAGCTAAGGCGATGAAGCGAGTAGTGAAATTTCAATTTTGACTCCTTTCAAAATGTTAACCCGTTCCTGATTGTAGCGTTATTCATTCCTGACTGGCGAATCGTTATCCCGCGTTTTCCAATATCTGTTTTGCCTGCGTATATTCCCAGGACGTTATTTCAATCTTGTTGCCACTGAGATCGCTGAAGTAAAGCGACATAGAGACATCGTGGTCACTGACGGTATAGGCGATTTTTTTGCACTTGAGGATAGGTATCAGTTCGAGAAACGCGGACGCCTGCACGGCAAAAGCCATGGTATGGCCTGGGTGTTGGGATTTTCTCAGGAAGAGGGAAAGTGATGCGCCATTATTCCTGATGACCAGCGGCCCTCCTTGTTCAAACCAGAAGTACAGCGAGCTATCGCGGGTGAAGCCAAGGATTTCCTGATACCAGTGTTCTGCTTTTTCGATATCGTCAACGTAGACGTGGATGTGGTCGATTTTGGTTATGTTCATTTGGCTCGATCCTTATTTGTGCTTTGGAGATGTTTGCTTAAGTAGTTTCGAGATACAACTGCCTGAGCACAGCTCAACACGGGATTTACCATAATGTTTGGGGGCGTGTTTATGTTGGTAAGTTGGCGATTGGCGGCTGGCTTGGTGGTGAAGGTCCGCTGTGAGCGATGAACGGAAGTTCGCAGTTGTTCTCTCTGTACTAACATTACCGCGTATTTATCAATGGGGATGATGTCAGCAACAGTATCGAGAGTGTACCGAAGAGAAAATCAGGAATTAATCGAATTAATTCAATCCATTACAACCTTTTACAGGATTTCCTGTAGCATTCGATAACTGCTTGAGTTACAAATGGGAAAAACTAATCATGTAGTAATTAATTCCCACACTAGACTCGGAGTTTGCAATGTCAGATCAGCATTTTATAAGTAAGATTCAGGATACTAGGGTGGATTGTTGGTCAGCTTTAGTTGAATTTGATGTTAAAGATTATCTTGAGCTTGCAGAAAAAGCTTATGTTAATAGAGGTGGTATACGACATCAACGCGAAGCTCTTAAAACCACAACAGCGAAACGTATTCGCACTAGGCTCGTCGAAGACTTGAGGCGAGGTGCTGTAATCCCTCCCTTGGTCATTGGTATAGTCGCTAACAATGACGATTGGCAGACAATTGAAGGTATTTCAGAAGCCGATCAAGTTAAGCTACTTCTTAAAAAGTATTATGAAGATTTGTCGATTATTGATGGAATGCAACGTACTACAGCTCTTAAAGAAGCGTTAGCTTTGGACGAGGGCGTAGCCGAGCATGTAATTAGAGTAGAAGCTTGGATTGCGAAAGGCACTGAGAGTTTAATATACCGAATGCTTGTTTTAAACACTGGGCAGGTACCTTGGAACCTTAAACAACAACTAGAGGTTGTTTATGCTCCACTTGTGAAAACAATTAGCCAAAAAGTCAAGTTTCGTAGGCTTCTATCTGGATCGGATAGACGATGGCAAGGAGGGGAATTTAAAACAGACTCGTTGATTGAGTCTTACATAGCTTTTGGGCTACGTCGAACGGAGGTCGATACTCAAGAGAGTTTAGCTGATGAGTTTTCAAGACTAGATATCGCAGAGGCGCTCACTAATAAAAAGTATGACCATTATTTTTATCGTGTCGTGCAAATGCTAGTTAATTTCGATATTGCGCTATCGAAATATAATGAAGTAGCGAATATCGATACGGCAGACCCTTCTGAGGGTTCCGATAGTTTAGAGGTAGGAATAAAATCCAGAAAATTAGTCAGAGGTCGAAATATTTTCGATACCCAAGCCGCGCGGGTTGGTTTTATTGTTGCATGTGCAGTCAGCATCCTTGGCAGAGTTGGCATGGACAAGGAAGAAGAAGTTAGTGAAGAGAGATGTGCCTCACTAGAGAAGTCTTGTGATGTTTTAGTGGAAAAAATTCACGCTTTGAATGGAGAAAATTTAGAGGAGTTTTTACTGCTAGATGTTTTAGCTGAAAAATTATCCCGCAGACCGAGTTCAGCTGTTGGTAGATGGGAGCGTTCATTTTTTGAGGCTGCATTCCGTGTATTAGTAGAAGAAAACTTTAATGTACCCAACATGGAGCCGTGCTGGCGGGCATAACATGTCTAGAAATAAAATAGAAATGTCGAAGTACATTTTTGCTAGGATACATGAGTCTGCATCTTCTGTGGATTCTATGTACATAGCCGACAATGAAATCAGATGGCTTGCTCGTAAAGATGACGATGATTTGAACCTTATGATTAATGCTGAGGTTAACGTTCTTATTTTGGGTGCAAAGACCTTTGCTGTCTCTATTAAGAATGGTTCTGATACCTACTTCTGTTTTAGCGGCTTAGTTGTTCCAGAACAGCTTCCCGCCAACCTCAGCGAGATCGAGCTCACTCCAGGCTTGTTTTCATGCGTTGTGTACACCGCTAATCTCCCAGCATTAGCTACAGCAGCCCAAGCTAGAGACATCTTAGAACAGCAATACTCTGGACAGGAAGGTTATGGCGGCCATGAAATTGACGAGGTCGCGCCACTATTTCCTAAACTGTATTTCGTGAAAGCCAATGAAAATATAAGCACTAATTATTTAAATAATTTAGAACGTGTAGCTGGTGCTTTTATTTCGGCAGGTTACGTTAGCTACCCTTTGGAGGTGAATGATAATTTAAAATTGCGACTACTGTCTCTATTTGAAGCTGGAGCAGAAACAATACCGTTTGCTCTGCCTCTGCAAGGGATATTATCCTATAATTGGCCATCATTATTTTTGGATCTTTATCGATGCTTAGAGCAGTTATATACTGCGTTAAAGCTGAAAAGTTTAGTCACTAAACTGCCTTACCAAGGTGCCTTGGCAGATCTCGCATATTTGCTGGAAGAAGAATTGTCATGGAGGCCCAAAGAGCAGGATGCATTAGCTAGTATACTGTCACACTCAACTGAGGGTACACGGTCGAAAATCCTATCTGCATTTAAATTCGACGTGTCCGAGTTAACCGAGTATTCAGCAAGTAAATGTGCAGCAAATATATATAAGCTCAGGAATTCTCATGTTCATTTTCGACCAGCAATGAAAGCTGATAATAAATCAGGCGAACAGTGGAATGATATAATGATAGCTATGTGTGATGCCATTGATGACGTTTATGAAGCTCTAGGTGTAGAATTTTTAATAGATAAAACAAAATTACAATCTACCAACCAATAAGTTCGATTAAAAATATTATTCACAATCTTATATTTTATTTACTTCTCATTCTCCATCATATATAAGCGCTTCTATACTCATCATCCAGATGAGTATCTCACAAGTCCTAAACAGCCGCCCTAAAGGACGGCTATAATTTAAAATTAAACTGATTTTTTAATCACTGGCTTTTACATTTAAGAAAATGCAGATTAAACAATATGAAAAAACCTCCATTTATATTTGTAAGTACATCCATTATGGAACCACTCATTATCTTAAGCGACATAAGCATAATGACCTATACCCACTAGCGTGATGTCCGCTTTTGGCACACAGCAGACATCCACAACAGCCAATGTCCGCTGTGAGCGAACAGCGGACATTGAAATGTGTTTAGTGTCATGTAGATTTTTATTACCATTACTTAACTGGCGGGAGAAGTATCCTCGCCTTCGAAATCAGTTTTTCCACTTCCTCCAGAGGAATGTTTTCTTCGTAGCAGGTCAAAAAGAATTCCTGAGTAACGTCAGAATAGAAAACGTCCGCAACCAGCCTTGAAGAGGATGTATCACTGACAGATAACTCTAGATACATGCCATCACGAAGCACATCGCTTCCACGCGTCAGTTCAAAATTAATCTTAGACATATGCGAACTCCTGCTTATTAATGGCAAAAAATATTATAACTTATTGATTTATAATAAAATTTTCTAGGGTGTTTGAGGAGGGCATTATGAACAATTCAGTTTGAAAGACAAAGCCCTTATATGGGTAATCCTTAAATTGTCATAACGCGACAACATCTATTACTGGTGACCTGCTCCCCATTCTTCAACATAGATCGTTATTAGCTACTTCCGCTTCTGGCACAGAGCGGACATCTACTACAGCCAAGATCCGCTATGAGCGAATAGCAGACTTTATTGAATCTATTCGACAGGTTTCATAACCCCTTATAGACGCATCAGTAATGTACCAGCCCGCCGTCTACAGCATACTGGCTGCCAGTAACATAGGATGCGTCATCGGACAGGAGGAAGAGTGCAACCGCAGCGGCTTCTTCTGCTGTGCCTGCGCGACCTAAAGGAACCTGGCTTACCACGAAATCTTCAAACTGCTGACGCGACTCCTCTGGCATAAAGTGCCTGAAGTTAGTTTCAATTGGGCCTGGCACCAAAGTGTTGGCGCGAATGCCACGTTCCGCCAGCGCAGATGCCCAGCTTTTGACCATTGCGATAACGGCGCCTTTCGTCGCTGCATACAGGCTTGTCATAGCTGCACCTTCGTAAGTTGAAGAGGACGAAGTAACCAGAACGGATGCACCTGAATTAAGTGATTTTGATAGGGCGGCGAGCTGTAGCATCGGGCCGCGCACATTTGCGTTCATCATGCGATTAAAAGAATCCGCCGTTACAGATTCCGGAGAGCTGACCTCCGCGAAGCCAGCATTGAGCCATAATCCATCAAGTGAACCCCAATCGCTAATAGCTTCCTTTAGCGTATTGATGTCAACTTCGCTTGCAGAGTCACTTTTCAAAATAAGCGATGTTTTAGGCAGCAGAGTACGGGCGCGTTCCAGTCTTTCTTCACTCAGTCCTGTAATGGCTACATCACCACCTTCAGTGATAATGCGCAGCGCGCCTGCCAGCCCCATGCCACTTGTACCACCAGTGATCAGTATACGTTTACCCTGAAACCTGCCCATGCTTAGTCCTTTTTTTGGCTGAGGAATGAGCATTTACCTTACGTAAACAAAACACTGTTCGTCATCTATTTCATTACGCAACTAAGGCATTGCTGATTGCACTACAGCTTCTGGTACGGAATGGACCCACTGGAGAGATGTCAGGTCGGCTTTGAGCGTGAAGCAGATCTTGTCTTTCGGCGCTAACAGCGTCGAAATTTGCAGTTGACCTAATTTGACCTCACCAAATAAGGTGACAGAAAATCCTCCACTTCGTGTTTGCTGATACCTGCATTCTTTAAAATATTGAGTGCTTCCCGTCTGTTTCCTGGATGTGGGGCTTCTGTAGCAACAATATCAATGGTCGAGGATGTGCTTAGTCTTTATAAACACTCTTACCAGTTGAAGTATGCCCAGCGTTCCGCTTCACCGGGAGTCATCCCGACCACGATTTTTAGGGCGTTGAGTAACAGATCGATTTGCACGGGATCAGAGGCCTTCTGCACTTCAGTGATCAATTGCAAAATAACGGCGCCGTTGGTGACTCTCATGCCACGTTGGGTGATTTCACCCGCGGCTGCTTCAATCACAACGGTTTCAGCAGTGGCTTTGTCACGAAGCGCATCTAAGTGAAGGAAAGACTTCGCGCTATTGGTTGACTGTTGTGCGCTCTGATACATGATTTTATCCCTTATGTCCGCTACTCAAACGTCATTATGGTCAGGCTGTAACTTATAACAATCGCAATCTATTAGTAGAGTGCGGATTTTGTACTGGGTGGAATTTCGACTGATATCGAAACCGCATATGAAATAAATTTAGCGCATTTTGTCAAAATTGGGAGGGCGGTTATCACCAAAAACCGTTCTGGCATCGACCATCAATCTTATTAGGCCAATTTATGCTCAAAGGCATCTTCGATGTTTGCGGTTTTTATGTGGGGATGTTTACGTGGAGTGTGTTATCAGCTTATGCCTGATAACTCAGTTGCTTCGTCAGCGGTGTAGCGAAAGACTGATTCTGGCAAATCATTTTGAGAGTGTCCTCCCTGACAGTGTCTCCGGCCGGTATACACTCACGTGTAACCGATGAGGTTATCCGCTTCGTCGTCTTCCGGCCGGAGCCGGATTACGTCCTTTGGCTTCAGTTCATCTATCGTTAATTCAATTCATTATTCAGGCTAACTAAGGTTTGCAAATAAGGTATTTGCTCCTCGGCGACTGAAGATGACTCAAAGCTCATTAACCAGTTTCTGGCTTTAGCGATTTGAGTCAAGCGGTCAATATTATTCTCTGATTTAGACATCAAACCAAGCTGTGAAAAAAGGTTTGCAATACTGATTTCCTTTCGACATAAAGCAAGGCTTAATGCGGCTTCACCAATGATAATATGGCTTTTTTCATGATCTTGAAATAACACTGAAAATCCTCCATCAGATCGAATTAATGACAACCTCAATTTAAACTTAGAAGCTATTTTCAATATTGCATTACGACTCGTCTTAATAACGTTATGGTGTGGATTTTTATGATCAATAAAAGCGGGGCCTTTAAATATTCAATCTGGCGTTTCCATCATGCGGAATGGGGGTGTTCATTTTTAATACAGCGTGAGGCACGGGTTTTAATGATTTTATAAAAAAACGGATTATTTATGTGGGAAAAGTGCCTGTTCATCAAAAGGTTAACACACCCTTTCACAGGCTATTCGAATCATTTTTGTTCGCTTCCGGTTGAGAATCATTTAGCTATCCAATGACATCGGCTTTTCTCCGCCCGGCGGCAAACCAAACACTCCTCGCACCCAATTTAGAAACGCGCCATAAGGCCTTCCCAAACACAGCATCATCAACGCAGCACCGAGCGTCCCACGCACCAGTCCACTGCCTGATGCACCGCTAAAAGCAATGATTGCTGCATAGATCGGCACCTGAAAACTCACCAGCGCGATACTGTCCCACAGCAGTTTCGAAATCCGGCCCGTTCCCGCACGCTGCATTACCCAATCGCGCCACAAGCCGTAAGGGCGGGCAACTGGCACCATCAAAACGGCACCAATCAAACGGGCATGCAGCACCTGATCCCACGCCATGCCGGCAATCCATCGTTCATTAATGATGCCCGTCGTGGTGAAAAATAAAATCAGTGCAGTGGTATCCGCCATAAAGGCCGTTCGGCGCATGCGCTGGTCTTGAGGTTGAGGCAAAGTGCATTTCCTATATGAAGTCGTGAGAAAACAGTCGTTCAACTTTGTAGCGAACCCTCATTTCACCCTAGCCCAAAACCACCGCAGCACATCCATCTCACCGTCAAAACCCGCCAAAACTAAATCTCCTTTCCTGCCAACTGCTTTGCACCATCCCGAAGGATCCCGCTTGATCAAACAACCCGATCAGTAATACTGTATTTATATACAGTATATTTTCGAAGGCCATCATTATGGTGTTTTATCAACCGGCGGAACTCCGCGCCATCCTCAGTTTGCCCTTGTTTATCAGTCGTGTGCCGTGCGGTTTCCCGTCACCGGCGCAGGATTACGTTGAGCAGCGTATTGACCTCAATGATCTCTGCGTCACGCATCCCAGCGCCACTTACTTCATCAAAGTCAGCGGTGACTCGATGATTGAGGGCGGGATCAGTGATGGCGATATGCTGATCGTCGATAGTGCTGTAGAACCCGAGCAGGGTGATGTGGTGGTGGCTGCTATCGCGGGGGAATTCACGGTGAAGCAGCTGATGCTGAAGCCTTGCTTGCACCTCAAACCGATGAATGCGGCGCACGCCATCATTCCCATTCCCGACCCGGATCAGTTTGAGATTTTCGGTGTCGTTAAACATGTCATCAAGACGCTGAGACGGTGATGTTTGCGCTGGTGGATGTGAACTCATTCTATGCCTCGTGTGAGACGGTATTCAGGCCGGATCTCAAAGGCAAGCCGGTGATTGTGTTAAGCAACAACGATGGCTGCGTCATCGCACGTTCGGCCGAGGCCAAGAAGCTGGATATCGGCATGGGCGGCCCCTATTTCAAAATCAAAGATGTGTTGCGTCGCCATAACGTGCATGTGTTCAGCTCTAACTATGCGCTCTACGCCGACATGAGTCTGCGCGTGATGACGATACTGGAAGAGATGGCGCCCGCCGTTGAGATCTACTCCATCGATGAGGCGTTTATGAACCTGACGGGCGTGCGGAATTGCCGCGTGCTGGAAGAGTTCGGACGAGAAATCCAGCAGCGGGTGAAACGCGAAACGCATCTGGCGGTAGGGGTGGGGATTGCGCCCACCAAAACCCTCGCCAAGCTGGCTAACCATGCCGCTAAGAAATGGAGTAAAACCGGCGGCGTGCTGGATCTCTCCAACCTGGAGCGGCAAAAGAAGTTAATGGCGTTAGTCGATGTGGCGGATGTGTGGGGCGTAGGGCGTCGTATCAGCAAGAAGCTGAATGCCATGGGCATCAACACCGCGCTGGATTTGTCGGAGCAGAGCACCTGGGTGATCCGCAAGCATTTCAATGTGGTGCTGGAGCGCACCGTGCGCGAGTTGCGCGGTGAACCCTGTCTTGAACTGGAAGAGTTTGCGCCCGTGAAGCAGCAGATTGTCTGCTCACGCTCGTTTGCGGGACGTATCACGGAGTACGCCGATATGCGTGAAGCGGTGTGCAACTATGCCGTGCGCGCCGCCGAAAAGTTGCGTGGCGAACGGCAGTATTGTCGACAGATCGGCGTGTTTATTCGCACCAGCCCGCATGCGGAGGGTGAAATCTTTTACGGTAATCAGGCGATCATTAAAGTACTAACGCCCACCAACGACAGCCGCGATATTATCCGCGTGGCCACCGAGGCGCTGGATCGCATCTGGCGGGAAGGGTGCCGCTATATGAAAGCGGGGGTGATGTTAGGTGACTTCTTCAGTCAGGGCGTGGCGCAGCTCAATTTGTTTGATGACATCCAGCCGCAGGCGAATAGCGAAACGCTGATGCGGGTGATCGATGGCATTAATCAAAGCGGGAAAGGGAAGCTATGGTTCGCCGGACAAGGAATCCAGAAATCCTGGGCGATGAAGCGTGAGATGTTGTCTCCAGCATATACCACCCGTTACGCAGATCTCCCGGTGGCGAAGTGAATAGCGGATTAGCGCATAACATGAGCCGCCACTTTTTACCGGGCTTTAGGAAATGGCTGAATATGCCCGTATACCGCCACGATAAGCCGACAAAATGCCAATCCATGCCATACTTGGCAAGGCCGATTTTTCACGATGTCGCGGGGGAAAAGAGATGCGTTCAGTGGTGATTAGCGCAGTTGTTGCAGTAGCGGGTGGGGTATGCGGTGCCTTACTCAGCCAAAATGAAACCCTCTTTGCCGCGAAAGTGAGTACCCCACCTTCCGATCCCGCCATCAACTGGACCACGCCCGCTATTGCCGGTTACGGCAAAGTGCACTATGACGCCAGCAGCGCATTCCAGCCCAGCAGTGCGCTGAGTAACAAAGTGGTCTTCAAAGTCAGTCGTGGCGCGGAAGAACGCGGTCAGGTGAATCCGGCGCTGGAGCATGTGGCACAAGTGGTGAACACCTATGTGGCGGCCGGCGTGCCAGCAAAGCAGTTAAAATTTGTGGTGGCGGTGAATGGCGAAGCGACGCCCGCGATGCTGGAAAACACCCGTTTTCGACAGCTGTTTGGTGTGGATAATCCCAACCTTGCGCTGATATCGGCGCTGGAACAGCAGGGCGTCAAAGTCACGGTGTGCGATCAGGCGCTGGCCTGGCATCACTACGAACCCCAATGGATTGCAGATTCAGTGATCCATACACCTTCTGCACTCACCACGATGACCACGCTGCAAAATCAGGGGTACGCTTTACTGAGTATGTGATGCGTTTGTGGCTTTGCTGTCCCTGGCATGAACCTCAACGCCCTCATTGTGGCTTCTGCCAAAGGCTCTCTTCGATCAAAAACAGCTCGAAACCGTGCTGGAAGTCTGCCAACACACCTCAACATTATCTGAAGCGGGACGACATTTATTTTCGGTCTCGCGGCAGCATAAAAAGCAGCCGAATGATGCCGATCGCTTACGTAAATACCTCATGCGCTTCGGGCTGAATTGGGAAGATATCCAGAAAAAATGAATACCGTTCTTTGCGCCGCTGAAAGGAAATTTCCTGCGGGGTAGCTTCACACAGCTGAAATGTTTAAATCGCGCTGCGCTTTAAATTGTCACCAAACCTGAGGTGTTTTTTTCCTGGTATTGACGTTAGGTTTAATTAAAACATTAATTAAATCAATGGAGATACCATCCAGGAATAGACTGTTTTTTCTTCAAGACGCTGTAAATTACGCGGCGATTTTGCTTTAATTAACCGACGTAGCAAGATGAGAGGACAGCATGACAAAAGCCTATATAACAAAATATGCATTAACCCGGGGCATCTACATCGCAGAAGGTGAACTCAAAAATGATGGCGAGGTATTTGTACAGCGCCGCGATCGTGAGTACAACTTTGAGCAGTTTTTTAAGAAAAAAGAGTTTCAGTTAACCGAAGAAGAGGCGCTGGCGCGTGCGGATAAAATGCGTGCGGTGCAACTTAAAAAGTTGGCAAAGGAATATCAAAAACTCAGTGAGCTGGAATTTACGATTAAAGAGTGATCCTGATTAGATGGAAATCATATAATTCATTGATTATTAAGGGTTGTGAAATTGATGTGGGTGTCCGAAAGAAATTCGTTAAGATTTCGATAAAATAATGAAACCCCATTTCAATATCTACTAAAAAGTGATGTAACACGCCGCCTGCGGGCGGCTTTTTTAATTGGCTGACAGGGTGAAGGTTGCCCATCAATCCTGACAAAGGAAGTGCGAATAGGTAACAATAGCGAAGCGGCGAAAGGTATTGCCGATTATGTTAATTCACAGACTTAGGTTACTGTAATATTACGGACCAATAATAAGCAGAGGTTCGCGTGCGCGAGAACGAGATTGATATCCATTATTACGCCACCGAAATCCGGAAATTAGCAGCATCGCATCAGGCTGGAGAAACACTGAGTGAGGTAAAATCCAGAGTGGATAGCCTCATTCAGCAAATGAAAGAGTCACTCGGCAGTGACAAAGCCTGGCAGGCGAAGAATTGGGAGGCGCTGTTGGATCAGTTGAATATCTATTTGACTAACAAGGTTGATCCGAAGTGGATGACGGTGATCTCTCATGCCAAATTCCGCATTAAAAGCCGCAGACAGACCGCCATTTATTCACGAAAACACTTCAAACAATAAGGCTTTTGCCGCCCGGTCGGGCGGCAAATAAGTTATCCAAGCCAATGGTGGATAGTGAGATTAATCGCGCCGCCGCCGACAATCAGCCAGATAAACAACATCAACCCTAATAACAGCGGACGCAGACCGGCTCGCTTCAGCTGACTGATATGGGTGGTAAGACCCAGTGCGGCCATCGCCATGGCGAGCAGCACGTTATCCAGCTGATTAATGACCGCAATCGCCGAGGCGGGAATCAGATGCGCTGAGTTAAACAGCGCCACCAGAATGAACGCCAGTGCAAACCATGGGAAAGTAATACGCTGTTTTTCCCCGCTGGTGGCCGGTGCGCTGCGGCGTACCATCACCCCGATCACCACCAGAAACGGTGCCAGCATCATTACGCGCAGCATTTTGGCGATCACCGCCGCATTTTCTGTTTCCGGGCTGATAGCATGTCCGGCCGCCACGACCTGCGCCACTTCATGCATGGTCGAACCGGTGTAAATACCAAATTCACTCAGGCTCAGGCCCGGCAGTAATGGCGAAACGCTATGCCAAATCAGCGGATAAAGGAAAATCGCCAGTGTACCGAAGATCACCACAGTCGCGACCGCCACCGCCACTTTGGACGATTCGGCTTTAATCACCGGTTCGGTCGCCAATACGGCGGCGGCACCGCAAATACTGCTACCTGCACCAATCAACCACGCGGTTTCACGATCCAGTTTCAGGATTTTACGTCCCAGCCAGCAGGCGAGGGTAAAGGTGCTGGTCAGCATCAGTACATCAATCACCACACCGCTAACGCCGACATCCAGCACCTGCTGGAAGGTGAGACGGAAGCCATAAAGGATAATGCCGAGACGCAGCAGTTTCTGTTTGGCAAACTGTACGCCCGCGTCGCAGTGACCGTGCACCGTAGGGTAGAGCGTATTGCCGAGAATGATCCCGCCGATGATGGCCAGCGTCAGGGCGCCTAACCCCAGCTGCGCGACCGACGGCAGATTACCGAGCCATGCCGTTGCCAGCGCAATGGCCGCCGTAAGCAGCAAACCGGGCGCGAAATGCGCCATACCCTGTGAGTGTTTGTGTAGAGAGATATCAGCCATAACGCCTCCTGTGTTGCCGTTATGATGCGGAGAGATGGCTTGAAAGAAAAACTGATTATATCGTTAGAACAAATCTGAATAAGTGGTAAAGACGGGGATGAACGCAGATAAAGGCGGAGAGGGCGCGGCGAAATCGGTGTTCGCGGCGCCTTGTCGGGTTAAATCACCATACCCAAAATTTGCAGTGTGCTGCGCTGCGAGGCGGTGACGAACGGGATGTCTTTGATGTGCTGCATGCCAAAGGCTTCCCAAAACTTACGTGCACGCACGTTTTCAGCCATCACTTCCAGCCACATGTAACCTTCCTGCTTCTCACGGGCTTCATTGATGATGCTTTGGAACATGATTTTGCCGAAGTTCTTACCGGTCTGATCGGGATTCAGGTAGAGCTTATTCAACATGGCGCCCGTCATGCCGGAATCAGGAACCGGTGTATTCCAGGTGACCTTGGCAAAACCTACCGGGTGATCGGTCTCGGCGATCAGCCAGCTCTCATTTTCTGCCGCGAGGCTGCTCTGCAGCACCGTCAGGCCATATTCTTTATCGATAAACGCATCCATTTCGTCGGTTGAAACCCACATATGTTTGAAATGCGCGCTGTAGGTCATGCGTCCCAGCTGATGAAGCAGTTCCGCGTCCTCGGCCTGAGCCTTGCGTATGGTGAAATTCATGTAAGATGTCCTGTTATCCGTCCCTGTTGATGGTCGTGCAGCCAAACGTTCCATCGCTGACTTTTCAGCAGGGTACTTTAACAGGGAGAGACGGTTCCGACACATGCTAAGTGTGGAATCAGAATAGTGATGCGCCCTCCGACTGGAAGGCGCAGGGATGCGTAAGGCATCAGAACAAATAACGGGCTCCCAGAACAAACTGGTTTTCTACCAGATGCGCTTTCATTTGCTCATCTTTGAGGCCACGAGCGTTCCCGAACGTATTGTATCCGCTCTCTACTTTGCCCATATCCACATAACGGTAGCCAAGGTCCAGGCTCACCTGCTCAATCGGCGTGTAGCTAATACCGGCGCCGACACTGTAGGTCAGGTTGTTTTGCGTGGTTGAAGCATACTGACGAGAGGAGTTTCCTTGCCAACCGCCTGCTTTGATTTTACTGACGCCGACGCCTGCGGTGCCGTACAACGCAACGTTATAGCCGATTTGATAGTCACGATACACGTTCAGCATCAAGCGCTGGACATCGGTCTGCAGATGGTTATAGCTGGAAGTGAAAGTCGATGAACCACTGGTGAATTCGGATTTCTGACCAAAGGTATATTCGCCTTCCGTGCGCCAGCCATTGCCCCATTGATAACCGGCTGCAAGCGCTGCCGCGCCGTTATGTGCCTTTTCATTGCCTGCAACAAATTGCCCCACGCCAGGACGTGCGCTGGTATCCATCTCTTTGGCACGTTGTTCACTTTGCAGATATTTTGCAGAGGCGTAATAGCCTTCACGGGTTTCGGCTGCAACAACGCTGCCAGCAGCAAACAGCATTGGCATAGCAAAGATTAACGCTTTAAGTTTCATATGATTCCGTTCTCATTCTTTATCAGGTAGAGAACGCATCATAAGAAAGGCCAATCACGTGAAAAATTCGGTTGAATACTTAAGCAACCTGGTAGAGTTACGTAAGGGAGCTAAGAGCCTAAACGCAAGGTTTCAGCGCGCCTGGCGGTCTCATAAACGTATTGCAGCATCGGCTCTAAATCGGCATCCGGCCCGGAGCTGATAATTTTGCCACGCAGCCACTCAATTTCGCTGGTGATGTCGGGATGGAAAATGGTGTTGTTCTGCGCGTTACGCAGCCATTTCAGCAGAAAGTTATTCTTGCCGCGCACGCCGGCGGGTTTGCGCGTTTTTGCATTGATCTTCAGCGCCACCAAGATGCAATAATAGAAATGCACGCGCTGACTGTAGCTCTGGGGGATCATAGGCTGTTACCCGCCATGACATCGCAAAAGTGTGAACCTGATCGGATTTTCATCGTCCTGAATGCCTGCATGAAAGCGCCATTTGGCGCAGATATGGGCCTTTATCGGCCTTTTTTCCGCCTTGAATCGCGCGGTAACCGCACCATAAGCCAATCGGCGGCGCGGATGCAAGTAAGGAAAATCTGGTAAATGAGGCGTCACCAGGGAAAGCGGGCGGGCAAAATTTAAGGTCTCAAAAAAGCGAAGCGTTATAAAAGGAAAGGGGGCGATTTTTTGCCGTCGCAAAGGCCTGAAACAGACACTTTTCTCATGCATTAACCCACTGTGCCTGGCAAAACTGTGATCTCCGTCTAGACTTAATGCTGACGATGTTCGCAGTCAGGTTGCTGTGTTGGCTATAAAGTTGTGCGTTTGTGGAGAGTTACCTATCGCAGTCCCCCGTTTTTGGCTCAATCTCCTCGCCTCAGTCCAGACATCCGACTGAAAACACCCAGCCTGACTTCGAACATCCTGTTAAAGCCTAATGAACAGGAGGAGACGTGACCCCTGCGGTTAATCAGAACAGCACCTTGCCGTCATTAAGTGGCGGTCTTTATGCCTTCTTTTTTGATGTCGACGGCACGCTAGCGACCATTCAGTCGCAACCCGAGTCGGTTTCCATCCCCGCATCGGTGCGCCAGCATCTGCAACAAATCTCCAATCTGAGCCATGGCGCCCTGGCGCTGGTATCGGGCCGTCCGATTGCGCAACTGGATGCACTGGTTGCGCCACTGGAAGCGCCTGCGGCGGGCGTGCATGGTGCGGAACGCCGTGACGCCAGTGGGCACGTGCACCGACATTCGCTGCCTGGCGACATTGCGCAAACGCTGCAAACCGAACTGCAGCAAACACTCGACCAATGGCCAGGCACCCTGCTGGAAGTGAAAGGCATGGCGTTTGCGCTGCACTATCGCAACGCGCCCGAGTACGAAAAATCCATCATGCAACTGGCGGAAGACGCCGTGACGCGCTTTCCTGCGCTGGCACTACAGCCGGGCAAGTGTGTGGTGGAGCTAAAACCGCAGGGCATCGATAAAGGTGCTGCGGTACGTGAATTTATGCAAGAAGCCCCCTTTATTGGCCGCATTCCGGTCTTCGTGGGTGACGATCTGACCGATGAAAAAGGATTTCTCGCCGTTAACGCCATGCAGGGCATTTCAGTCAAGGTCGGAGAAGGCGCCAGCCATGCGCGCTACCGTCTCGACAGCGTTGACGCGGTATGGCACTGGCTGGCGCAACTATTATTACAACTAGAACATGACATCGTCGGTAAGGAGTCAAGGTTATGAGTCGTTTAGTCGTGGTATCTAACCGTATCGCCATTCCGGATGGAGGCAAAGCCAGCGCGGGTGGTCTTGCGGTGGGCATTTTGGACGCGTTACGCACCACCGGAGGCTTGTGGTTTGGCTGGAACGGAGAAATCAGTGAATTCTCTGGCGAGGAAGAAGATGAGCCACTTTCGCAGATGGAACAGGATGGCATTACTTATGCCTCACTGCCGCTCAATCAGAACGATTACGATCAGTACTACTGCCAGTTCTCTAATACCGTTATCTGGCCGGCCTTCCACTATCGTCTGGATTTAGTGCAGTATCAGCGCGAAGCCTGGGATGGCTATTGCCGTGTGAACACCTTGCTGGCACAGCGCCTGAAGCCGCTGCTGCAACCTGACGATGTGTTGTGGATCCATGATTACCATCTGCTGCCGTTTGCGGCCGAGTTGCGCAAACTGGGCGTCAACAATCGTATCGGCTTCTTCCTGCACATTCCGTTCCCAACGCCGGAGATCTTCAATGCGTTGCCACCGCATCAGACACTGCTGGAGATGCTGTGCGATTATGACCTGCTGGGGTTCCAGACCGAGTCCGATCGCGTAGCCTTCCTCGATAGCCTCAGCCAGCTGACGCAGTTGCAGAATAAAGGTGAGAAGAAACACCGTGCCTTTGGCAATACCTTTATGACGGAGGTGTATCCGATTGGTATTGAGCCGGACAGCATCAAAGAGATGGCCGAAGGACATCTGCCACCGAAAATGGCGGCAATGAAACGTGAGCTGGGCGATGTGCAAAACATTATTGCCAGCGAGCGGCTCGATTATTCCAAAGGATTACCGGAGCGTTTTCTGGCTTATGAGGCACTGCTGGAGAATTTCCCGCAGCATCGCGGCAATATCCGTTATTCACAAATCGCGCCGACGTCCCGTGGCGATGTGCAGGCTTATCAGGATATTCGTCATCAATTAGAGACGGAAGCGGGGCGTATTAATGGTAAGTACGGTACGCTCGGCTGGACACCGCTCTATTATCTGAACCAGCACTTTGATCGCCGCCTGTTGATGAAAATCTTCCGCTTAACCGATGTGGGGCTGGTCACGCCACTGCGTGACGGCATGAATCTGGTGGCGAAAGAGTATGTGGCTGCGCAGGACCCAGACGATCCCGGCGTGCTGGTGTTGTCACGCTTTGCGGGGGCAGCGAACGAACTGACATCGGCATTGATCGTGAATCCTTACGATCGTGATGAAGTGGCTGCCGCACTCGACAGGGCACTCACCATGCCGCGCACCGAGCGCATCTCGCGCTACAACGACATGATGGCGGTGTTGCGCAAGCAGGATATTACGCAATGGCGTGAGAGCTTCCTGCGTGATTTAAATGCATTACCTGCGCGCAGCGCCGATCATGGTATCGCCAATAAAGTGGCGACCTTCCCGAAACTCGCCTAAATCTGCTTTCCGGTGCGCAATGCTGCGCACCGTTTTCACTGCCCATCTTAAACCTGCGAAATCGTTTTCATTTCCTTAAGGAGTAACTGCCTGACACGGCAGCTAAAATCGCACGTTTTGGTTAAAAAGCGTGCAATCGAACGTGAAAAAAGCTTTTTTTTCATGTCGGCCCTAAAGGTTTGGTTGGTCAGGCCGATAGTTATCTCAAATCAATGCGTCAAATCCCCAATTCATTCATATCACTAATGTAACGCACTGTTACATCCACTGCCGTTCGCTAAACACTCCCTACAAAGCCCTAACAGTTCCCAGGCGCGCTGCGTCCAGTCTTCACGCTTATCTATCATCATGGTGGTAGTGCATTTCAGCAATATTCCCTGTAAGTGATTAATTTAGAAGCAAATAGTTTTTACCAAAATCAGCATATTATGCTGCCTTTATGATTTTAAGTGGCTGCATATCGCCATTTAAAACCAACTCAACAGATAAAAGATCGCGTTGTCATGACAATCGACCACACAGGCTAAAAAGGGGCTTTTTAGAGTGAAATATTAGCGAAACAATTCAAATTCGCTCAAAAAACGCACAACAGAAAAGCAATTCTGAAGCTTCCAGGAAAAAATTTGCCTTAAAAGTGTGACGTAGATCACACTTTATCTAAAATTTCGCACCACTCACGTTGTATGTAGAAATCAGACGATATAGATTTGCGTTGTTTTCGGATTAGTCTTAAAAAACTGTAAGCAGACGTCACGGAAGATGGTTACAACTCAAGAAAAGATTGGCCTGGAGTTTTGACTACTACTGATCAGTGTCCCGGCGGGAAGTGAAACAGTTCAGTACACGTTGGCTTTGCCTGATTATTTTTTGCCATCTTTAGATTTACCAACCAGCAACCCGAACCATAGAACTTTTAATTCTGTGGCCGTATATGTGTCGCGTCTATCAGGATGGAAAAAAATGGGTACATCAGAATTACTAAAACATATATATGACATCAATCTGTCATATTTGCTTCTTGCTCAGCGTTTAATTAACCAGGAAAAAGCTTCAGCAATGTTTCGTTTAGGCATCGATGAATCGATGGCAGATGCATTGTCGCAATTAACCTTGCCTGAGATGGTAAAATTAGCGGAAACCAATCAACTGGTTTGCCAGTTCCGCTTTACCGATCACAACCATATTAACCGTTTGACTCAAGAATCACGCGTGGATGACCTGCAGCAAATCCACACCGGCATTTTATTATCCAGCCGTTTACTGCGGAACGCGTCAAAAGATGATGCCTCTGCGAAGAAGAGGGCGGTTTAATGACCGAAAAAAGTATTGTTCAGGAAGCGCGCGATATTCAGCTGGCCATGGAGCTGATTACGTTGGGCGCACGACTGCAAATGCTGGAAAGCGAAACCCAGTTGAGCCGTGGTCGCCTGATTAAACTGTATAAAGAGCTGCGTGGTGCACCACCACCGAAAGGCATGCTGCCATTCTCAACCGATTGGTTCATGACCTGGGAACAAAATATTCACTCATCCATGTTCTGTAATGCCTGGCAGTTCCTGCTGAAAACCGGGCTGAGCAATGGTGTTGAAGCGGTCATCAAAGCGTATCGCTTGTATCTTGAGCAGTGTCCGCAATCGGACGAGGGCCCGCTGTTGGCGCTAACGCGTGCATGGACCTTGGTGCGATTCGTTGAAAGCGGCATGCTGGAATTGTCTGACTGTAAATGCTGTGGCGGGAGCTTTATTAATCATGCTCATCAGCCTGTTGGCAGCTTTGTTTGCAGCCTGTGCCAGCCACCATCACGTGCCGTAAAAAGACGTAAACTTTCTGCAGATTCTGCCGATACCTTTCCACAACTGCTGGATGAACAGGTTAAACGCGCCGTTTAAGTTTGTTCGCATCGTGGAAAACATCCAGCAGCGGCTTAGTCCGCTGCTTTTTTTTGCCCACGATTTACGAATAACACCTGCGGCTCTCTGGCTTAACTTCTACCAACACGTTACGGACGTAAGGATTTTTTGTGCTGATTATTCTGGGTTATATCGTGGTCGTCGGCTCCGTGTTGGGCGGCTATATGATGGTCGGTGGCCATCTGGGGGCGCTTTATCAACCTGCCGAGCTGATTATTATCGGCGGTGCCGGTATTGGTGCCTTTTTAGTGGGCAACAATGGCAAGTCGATCAAGAAAACATTAAAAGCCTTGCCAATGTTAATGCGCGGCTCGAAATATAACAAAGCTGTATACATGGATTTAATGGCACTGCTGTATCGCCTGATGGCGAAATCACGTCAGCAAGGCATGCTGTCATTAGAACGTGACATTGAAGATCCCAGCCAGAGCGAAATTTTTGCTAACTATCCGCGTATTTTGTCCGATAAACAGTTGGTGGATTTTATTACCGACTATTTGCGATTGATGGTGAGCGGAAATATGAATGCGTTTGAAATCGAAGCGCTGATGGACGAAGAGATCGAGACCTACGAGCACGAGTGTGAAGTGCCGGCGCAAAGTATATCGGCCATGGGCGATGGCTTACCTGCCTTCGGTATCGTGGCGGCGGTAATGGGCGTGGTACACGCACTGGCCTCAGCCGATCGCCCGGCAGCAGAGTTGGGCGCGCTGGTCGCACACGCCATGGTGGGAACCTTCCTCGGTATCTTGCTGGCTTATGGCTTTATCTCGCCGCTGGCGTCAGTGCTGCGTCAGAAGTGTGCTGAAACCACCAAAATGATGCAGTGCGTCAAGGTGACTTTGCTCTCCAGTCTGAATGGTTACGCACCGCAGATCGCCGTGGAGTTTGGGCGTAAAACCCTGTATTCCGCTGAGCGTCCGTCGTTCTCCGAGCTGGAAGAACATGTGCGTAACGCGAAAAATCCTGCGAAACAAACCTCGGATCAGAACTCATGAAGGCAGGCAATCGCCCCATTGTGCTGGTTAAAAAGCGCAAACATAAAGGTCATCATGGCAGCCACGGCTCGTGGAAGATTGCCTATGCCGACTTTATGACGGCGATGATGGCGTTCTTTATGGTGATGTGGCTGCTCTCAATTTCCAGCCCGAAAGAGTTGATTCAGATTGCAGAATACTTTCGTACACCGCTGAAAGTCGCGCTGACCGGTGGCCAGCGCAGCAGCGATAGCGAAAGCCCGATTCCCGGTGGCGGTGACGATCCAACACGTAAAGACGGCGAAGTGAAGAAAGTGGTCGATATGGATGCGCAGAAGAAAAAGCTGGAGGAGATTCGTCTGAATCGTCTGCGCGAAAAGCTGGACCAGTTGATTGAAGCCGATCCGCGTCTGAAAGCACTGCGTCCGCATCTGATCATCAACATGGTGGAAGAGGGGCTGCGCATTCAGATTATTGATAGCCAGAACCGCCCAATGTTCAAAACCGGTAGCGCAGAAGTGGAGCCGTACATGCGTGACATCCTGCGCGCCATTGCGCCGGTTCTGAATGATATTCCGAACAAAATCAGCCTGGCTGGCCATACGGATGACTTCCAGTATGCGACGGGCGATCGCGGCTACAGTAACTGGGAACTCTCAGCCGACCGCGCCAATGCCTCACGTCGTGAACTGGTGATTGGCGGGCTGGATGGGGGCAAAATGCTGCGCGTGGTGGGCATGGCTGACACCATGAAGTTAAAGAATCGTGGTTCGAACGATGCTGTAAACCGTCGTATCAGTCTGCTGGTGTTGAACCATGACACCCAGGCTGCGATTGAGAAAGAGAACTCTGAGAGCGATGCCGCGCAGATAACTGACCCGGCACAAATTATTCCCGACATTACCGCACCGACCGGTCCCGCTGCATCTGCTGCACCCGCAAGTTCTACCGCTACTCCGGCTTCGCCGGCCAGTGCGGTGGCGCCTGCACCAGCAGCGCAGCCAGCGGCAGGCGCGGTGACACCAGACCAACCCTCACAGCCGAGGTGATCCCGTGAGCATGGACATCAGCGATTTTTACCAGACGTTTTTCGATGAAGCCGATGAGCTGTTAGCGGATATGGAGCAACACCTGTTGGGATTGGATCCCCAGGAGCCCGATTCCGAGCAGTTGAATGCCATCTTCCGCGCCGCCCACTCTATTAAGGGCGGAGCCGGTACGTTTGGCTTTACGGTTTTACAGGAAACCACCCACATCCTGGAAAACATTCTGGATGGTGCGCGCCGCGGCGAAATGCAGCTCAGCACCGACATCATCAACCTGTTTTTGGAAACCAAAGATATTATGCAAGAACAGCTCGATGCCTATAAAACGGCGCAGGAACCCAACGCAGAAAACTTCAAATATATCTGCGAAGCACTGCGTCAGCTGGCGCTGGAAGCCAAAGGAATCGCACCCGAGCCGGCAAAAGTGGCCGACGTGGTGGAGATCGCCGCAGCCCCGGCAGCGGCAGCGGGTTTACGCCTGCAACTGATCGATTTGAAAGAGAAAGAGCCGGAACTGATGCTGGAGGAGCTGGGTAATCTCGGCACTGTCTCCAACGTGGTGAAAGGCACCAACTCGCTGGAAGTGACCATTGATGGCGTCGGTAAAGACGACATCGTTGCGGTGCTCTGTTTTGTGATTGATGAAGCGCAGATTCACTTCCCGGAAGGCGCGGCCGCCGTCGCAGCAGCACCTGCCGAAGCCGTTGCGGTGGAAGCCCCTGCACCGGTGCAAACCGCCACCGTAACCGACATCACCCCGCCAGCCAAACGTGAAGCGAAACGTGCGGCAGCGCCGGCCAAAACCAGCGAATCCAGCAGTATTCGTGTTGCGGTTGAGAAGGTCGATCAGCTGATCAACCTGGTCGGCGAGCTGGTGATTACCCAATCGATGCTGGCACAGCGTTCTGGCGAACTGGATCCTGTGGCGCACGGCGACCTGTTGAACAGCATGGGCCAGCTGGAGCGTAACGCGCGTGACCTGCAAGAGTCGGTGATGTCGATTCGTATGATGCCGATGGAGTATGTGTTTAGCCGCTTCCCACGTCTGGTGCGCGATTTGGCCAGCAAGCTGGGCAAAGAAGTGGAGCTGACGCTGCTGGGTAGCTCTACTGAACTGGATAAGAGCCTGATCGAGCGCATTATCGATCCGTTAACGCACCTGGTGCGTAACAGCCTCGACCACGGTATCGAAACGCCAGAGAAGCGTCTGGCATCGAGCAAAACAGCGGTGGGCAATCTGACGCTGTCAGCGGAACATCAGGGCGGCAATATCTGCATCGAAGTGATCGATGACGGTGCCGGTCTGAACCGTGAACGTATTCTGGCGAAAGCCCTGTCCTCTGGCCTGCCGGTCAGCGACAGCATGAGCGATGAAGAAGTCGGCATGCTGATCTTCGCACCGGGCTTCTCAACGGCGGAGCAGGTGACTGACGTGTCCGGCCGTGGTGTGGGCATGGACGTGGTGAAACGAAACATTCAGGAGATGGGCGGTCACGTCGAAATCTCCTCGAAGCAGGGCAAAGGGACCACTATTCGCATCCTGCTGCCACTGACGCTGGCCATCCTTGATGGCATGTCAGTGCGCGTGGCGGATGAAGTGTTCATTCTGCCACTGAACGCGGTGATGGAATCCCTGCAGCCAACGGCTGAAGAGCTGAAACCGCTGGCCGGTGGCGAGCGCGTGCTGGAAGTGCGTGGCGAATACCTGCCGCTGGTGGAGCTGTGGAATGTGTTTGATGTGCAGAATGCCAAAACCGACGCGACCCAGGGCATCGTGGTGATTCTGCAGAGCGCAGGCCGCCGTTATGCACTGTTGGTGGATCAGCTGATTGGCCAGCATCAGGTGGTGGTGAAGAACCTGGAAAGCAACTACCGCAAAGTGCCGGGCATTTCTGCCGCCACCATCCTCGGCGATGGTAGTGTGGCGCTGATTGTGGATGTCTCTGCACTGCAATCGTTGAACCGTGAAAAGCGTGTGGCCGGTGCCGCAGCGTAATAGATAAATAAAGGGCAAAAAAATGACTGACATGGCAACCGTGACCAAAATCGCTGGCGAAACCGTGGGCCAGGAATTCTTAGTTTTCACCCTGGGTGACGAAGAGTACGGCATCGACATTCTCAAAGTGCAGGAGATTCGGGGTTACGATCAGGTAACGCGTATCGCCAACACCCCAGAATTCATCAAGGGTGTGACCAACCTGCGTGGCGTGATTGTGCCAATCATCGACCTGCGTGTGAAGTTCGCGCAGCAGGATGTGGAATACAACGAAAACACCGTGGTGATCGTGCTGAATCTTGAGCACCGCGTCGTGGGTATCGTGGTGGATGGCGTGTCTGACGTGCTGTCTCTGATGCAGGAACAGATTCGTCCGGCACCGGAATTCGCGGTCACCATGTCCACCGAGTACCTGACCGGCCTCGGCGCACTGGGCGAACGTATGCTGATTCTGGTCGACATCGAGAAGCTGCTAAGCAGCGAAGAGATGGCGCTGGTGGATACGCTGCGTAGCGCGTAATCATCGACAATCACGGGCTGGCAGCATCGGCCCGTGATAATTCCGCTCTGAAATAATTCCTATAAAAATCAGATAATAACAATATTTATTCACACAACTTTCATTAAACTCCCTGCCTCGCCCGCCGATAAATATTGCGTTCCATTTACTTACTTTTCCCAGGGCTATCTATGTTAAAAAAAATTCGCGTCGTCACCAGTCTGCTGGTGGTGCTACTGATGTTTGGCCTGCTGCAGGTCATATCCGGTTCAATATTTCTCAAAGCCTTAAACGACGACAAATCCAGCTTCAATGTGTCGCAGTTAGCGAGCCAAAACCTTTCGGCGCTGAATGATGCTTACATGAGCCTCAACCAAAGCCGTGTTGTGTTGACGCGCATCCAGTTGCGTATCGCCACCAGTAAACTGGCCAACAAAGAGCCGGATATTGAGGGGCTGTTCAACGACAGCAAACAGTTCCAGCAAAAAGCAGCGGATAATTTCAAACTCTATAAAGCGATTCCGGATACACCGGGACAAAATAAGGAACTCACAGGTCAACTGGATGAGGGCTATACCGCTTACGCCACGGCATTGAGCCAGATGCAGGATGCGCTTCTCGCCAACGATTTATCGAAAGCGGGCAGTGTGCCGGTGGCACCGAGCCAGAGCAAATTCCTGAAAACTTACACCGACTGGCGTGCGGATGTGGCGAAACTGGCAGCACAAGGCCAGGAAAAAAATGCCGATGCCTTCAGCCGCATGAGCTGGATTCTGGGCGCTATCATGGTGGTGGTATTAGTGGTGATTGGACTGTGCTGGGTGAACCTGCGTCGCATCCTGATTAATCCATTGAACACTAACATTGCCCACATTCAGTCGATCGCGCAGGGTGACCTGACCCAGAGTATTAGCGTTGAAGGCCGCAATGAGATGAGCCAACTGGCGAGCAGCCTGCATGACATGCAGCAGTCGCTGGTGCGCACTGTCAGTAACGTGCGAGACGGATCTGATGCCATCTTCACCGGCGCGAGTGAAATCTCGGCAGGTAACAACGATCTCTCCGCTCGTACGGAAGAGCAGGCTGCCTCGCTGGAACAGACCGCAGCCAGCATGGAACAGCTGACCGCTACAGTGAAACAGAACGCCGAAAATGCCCGCCAGGCGTCACAGCTGGCGTTGAGTGCCTCTGAAACCGCACAGAAGGGCGGCAACGTGGTGGAAGGCGTCGTACGCACCATGAGCGATATCGCCGGGAGTTCGAAGAAGATCGCTGATATCACCAGCGTGATTGACGGTATCGCCTTCCAGACCAACATCCTTGCGCTGAATGCAGCGGTGGAAGCGGCGCGCGCTGGCGAGCAGGGGCGTGGCTTTGCGGTGGTGGCAGGTGAAGTTCGCAACCTGGCACAGCGCAGCGCCCAGGCGGCGAAAGAGATTAAGGGTCTGATTGAAGATTCTGTCAATCGCGTCAACAGCGGTTCGCAGCTGGTGGGGACCGCCGGTGAAACCATGAGTGAGATCGTCAATGCGGTCACCCGTGTGACCGATATTATGGGCGAAATCGCCTCAGCGTCTGATGAACAGAGTCGTGGTATCGATCAGGTCGGTCAGGCTGTGACGGAAATGGACCGCGTGACCCAACAGAACGCCTCGCTGGTGGAAGAGTCTGCTGCGGCAGCGGCTTCGCTGGAAGAGCAGGCCAGCCGTCTGAGCCAGTCTGTGGCGGTGTTCCGCGTGCCGCGTGCCGAACAGCCTGGCATGGCCAGTGCCGTGGTGCGCCATCCGCAGATCGCGCCGCCGGTACTGAGTGCGCCACGTAAAGCTGTGACGGCACCAGTCAGCGACAGTAACTGGGAAACGTTTTAATCGCTTGCAGTGGTGTGCGCTGGCGCACCCACTGCCGCAATATCCTTTTATTCCAATAGCATCAATGCGCCTTTATCGTTCATCCGATAAAGGCGCATTTTTTTTAATGACAATTTCTTTAGTTATAAAACACTGTAAAGAAAGTTATTGGCAGAATTATATTTCGTAAAATCCGTTAAAGCCCCTCAAAATTTAACAACTGCGGTCGATAACAGCGGGAGCCGAAATGCCTCACTCTTTGGAGAACCCATGTTAAAACGAATCAATGTTGTCACCAGCCTGATCGCAGTCTTGCTGGTCTTTGGTGCTTTACAGTTACTGTCGGGCGGATTGTTCTGGTCTGCCTTACAAAAAGATAAAGAAGCTTTTGCCGTGGCACAGACGTCGACCAACAACGTCGGCGCGATGTCCGATGCCTGGATCGAACTCAACCAGACCCGTACCGTATTAAACCGCGCGATGCTGCGCATGCAGGGCAGTATGGCGGCACAGTCCAACGGCGGCCAGCTTCAGGCGCTGATTGCACAGACTGAAAAGCAGCTGGATGTGGCTGCCGGGCACTACCAGCGTTACTACGATCTGCCGGGTACGCCAGGCTTGCCGGACGCACTGCGCGATCGCCTGGAAACGGACTACGCCGCCTTCAACGATGGTTTGAAAGCGATGCTGGAACGTTTGAAAGCTAACGATCTGCAAGGCATGTTTGCGCAGAACATTGAAGCCAAACAGGTGAAGATGAAGGCCACCTATGCAGAGTGGCGCACGGCGCAGAGTGCGCTGGCGGCGGAAGGCGTGGCGCAGAACCAGCAAGCGTTCCACACCATGATGTGGCTGCTGGCGGTAGTGGCATTGGTGGTGGTGTTTGTGATTGTCGGCTGCTGGTTCGGTCTGCGTGCGGTGCTGATCCAGCCATTGCATCAGCTGCTGGGCCATATCCGCCATATCGCTTCTGGCGATCTGACGCAGAATATTGCCGTGGAAGGACGTAACGAGATGACCCAACTGGCGGCCAGCCTGCATGAGATGCAGCAGTCGCTGGTGCGTACCGTCAGCAATGTGCGTGATGGTTCGGATGCCATTTTTACTGGCGCGAGCGAAATCTCGGCGGGCAACAACGATCTCTCCGCCCGTACTGAAGAGCAGGCGGCTTCGCTGGAACAGACGGCGGCCAGCATGGAGCAGCTGACGGCTACCGTGAAGCAGAATGCCGAGAACGCCCGTCAGGCATCTCAGCTGGCGCTCAGTGCTTCTGATACCGCACGCAAAGGCGGTGAAGTGGTGGATGGCGTGGTACGCACCATGAGTGATATTGCCGGCAGTTCGAAGAAAATCGCCGATATCATCAGCGTGATTGATGGCATTGCCTTCCAGACCAATATTCTGGCACTGAACGCGGCAGTCGAAGCCGCGCGTGCCGGTGAGCAGGGTCGCGGCTTTGCAGTAGTCGCCGGTGAAGTGCGTAATCTGGCACAGCGCAGTGCGCAGGCGGCGAAAGAGATTAAAGGTTTAATTGAGGATTCGGTGAATCGTGTTAACAGCGGTTCGCAACTGGTCGGCACCGCCGGTGAAACCATGAATGATATCGTCGGCGCGGTGACGCGTGTCACGGATATCATGGGCGAAATCGCCTCAGCGTCGGATGAGCAGAGCCGTGGTATTGATCAGGTCGGCCAGGCGGTCACTGAGATGGATCGCGTGACCCAGCAGAATGCGTCGCTGGTGGAAGAATCCGCCGCTGCTGCGGCATCGCTGGAAGAGCAGGCCAGTCGTTTGAGCCAGTCAGTGGCGGTATTCCGTGTGCCGCGTGCCTCGCAGGCCGCTGCGGCGGTGCGCTTGTCACCGAGCGTGCAGCCGGTGCTGAGTACACCGCGCAAAACTGTCACCGCGCCAGTGAGTGACAGCAACTGGGAGACATTTTAAACGTTTTTAACCGGGCGCACGCAGGTGCGCCCGTTCACCTGTCGGCACACTTTAATTTATCCCTGATCCTCCTTAATTCCCGCTGGTCCAACCCGTTGCAGACAACATAAAGATCCCTCTGTGAACGCCGATAACAGGAGCGATCCGCCAACCAATGAGGTGTTTATGTTTAGTCGTATTCGTGTCGTTTCCGGGCTGTTATGTGTGCTGGCACTGTTTGCCTTGCTGCAGCTGTTTTCCGGAGGGATGTTTTTTACCACGGTGAAAGCCGATAAAGAGAATTTTGCCTATAACCAGCGTCTCAGTACGCTGCAACGGGCGATGGGCACCTCTTGGGTATCGCTGGTTCAGGCGCGTAACACGCTGAACCGTGCAGGGATCCGCTATTTGCTGGACAGCCAGCAAGCTGGCTCAGGCGCAACCGTGAAAGATTTGGTCGCGCTGGCAAGTGAGGAGTTGAAAACCGCTGATAAAGGCTTCGAAGAGTTCAACGCTAACCTGTCCGAAAAAGGGAAGTCAGCTGAGAACGTACTGACACTGCAGGCCAACTATAAGGCCTTCCGTGGCGCACTGGCAGAGCTGATTGATTTCCTGGGAACAGGAAACTTCAAAGGGTTTGTCGACCAGCCTACGCAGGGTTTGCAGAATAAGTTTGAAACCGATTACAACGCCTGGTTAGCCAATAACCTGGTGCTGGCAAAGCAGGGTATTGATGCCAACGAAAGCGCCTATCAGCACTCCATCATGCTGGTGATCGGTACTTTGCTGGTGACCCTGCTGGTGATTGCGCTGGTGTGGAGCGGCATGCGCAACGTGCTGATTCGTCCGTTGAAACAGTGCATCGACCATATCCGTCACATCGCGCGTGGTGATTTGACGCAGCAGATTGATGTCAGTATGCGCAACGAGATGGGTGAATTACTCAGCTCACTGCAGCACATGCAGCAGGAGCTGGCGAATACCGTGCGTACCGTGCGTGATGGCTCAGACGCTATCTACACCGGTGCCAGCGAAATCGCCATGGGTAACAACGATCTCTCTTCACGTACTGAACAGCAGGCCGCTTCTCTGGAAGAGACCGCTGCCAGCATGGAGCAGTTGACCGCCACCGTGAAGCAGAACGCCGAAAACGCCCGTCAGGCCTCACAACTGGCGCTCACTGCCTCTGAAACCGCGCAGCACGGCGGGAAAGTGGTGGATGGCGTGGTCACCACCATGAAAGAGATCACCGGCAGCTCGAAGAAAATCGCTGACATCATCAGTGTGATCGATGGCATCGCCTTCCAGACCAACATTCTGGCGCTGAACGCGGCAGTTGAAGCGGCACGTGCGGGCGAACAGGGTCGTGGCTTTGCGGTGGTGGCAGGTGAGGTGCGCAGTCTGGCACAGCGCAGCGCCCAGGCAGCGAAAGAGATCAAAGGTCTGATTGAAGATTCGGTGAGTCGCGTCAACACCGGTTCGGTGCTGGTGGAGAGCGCAGGCGAAACCATGACCAACATCGTCAACGCCGTCACTCGCGTCACCGACATCATGGGCGAAATCGCCTCGGCGTCGGATGAACAGAGTCGCGGAATCGACCAGGTGGGCTTGGCCGTGAACGAGATGGACCGCGTGACACAGCAGAACGCCGCGCTGGTAGAAGAGTCAGCCACGGCGGCTGCCGCACTGGAAGATCAGGCCAGTCGACTGAAACAGTCGGTTGCGGTGTTCAATATTGGTAAAGAATTTGTCGCTCAGGCCGTTAACGTATCTACAGCGCCAAAAATGTTGCGTCCAGCCGCAGTCAAAGCGCTGGCTCAACCCGCAGGTGCACGTAGCGCGGACGATAACTGGGAAACCTTTTAATCCGTGTGGCCGCCGCAAGGCGGCCCAACTGGCAGCGCAGCAGTAATCGCAGTATCACAATTTAATCAGTTTGTTGCCGGGTGACCTGACATGAAGAAATCGACGTTATTGGATCAAAGTGAAGCGACAACGCTGCTCTCGCAAATGGTGCAGCGCCTGCCGCTTTCAGATACGCATTTTCGTCGTATCAGCCAGCTGATCTATCAACGCGCAGGCATCGTGCTGGCCGATCACAAGCGGGAGATGGTTTATAACCGCTTAGTGCGCCGTTTGCGCACGCTGAACATTGATGATTTTGGTCGTTATCTGGCGTTGCTGGAGCAAGACCAGAACAGTGCAGAGTGGCAGGCGTTTATTAACGCACTAACCACCAATCTGACCTCATTCTTCCGCGAGGCGCATCATTTCCCGATCCTCGCGGATCATGCGCGTAAGCGCAGTGGCAGTTACAGCGTGTGGAGTACCGCCGCCTCAACCGGCGAAGAGCCGTACTCCATCGCCATGACGCTTGCGGAAACGCTGGGTACCGGACCGGGTAAGTTCCAGGTGCACGCCAGCGACATTGATACACAGGTACTGGAAAAAGCCGTGGCGGGGGTGTATCGCCAGGAAGAGCTGCGCACCTTATCGCAATCGCAGCTGCAGCGCTTTTTCCTGCGTGGCACCGGGCCGCATGAAGGCATGGTACGCGTACGCTCCGATCTCGCCAGCATGGTGAACTATTCGCAGCTGAATTTACTGGCCAACGACTGGGCGTTGCCGGGTCCGTTCGACGCAATATTCTGTCGCAACGTGATGATCTATTTCGATAAAGAGACGCAGGAAAAAATTCTGCGCCGTTTCGTTCCCCTGCTGAAGCCCGGCGGTGTGCTGTTCGCTGGACACTCAGAGAACTTCAGCCAGATCAGTAAAGAGTTCTGGCTGCGTGGACAGACAGTCTATGGATTGACCAAGGAAAGACGATGAGCAAAATCACCGTGATGTGCGTAGATGACTCTGCGCTAATGCGACAGTTGATGACGGAGATCATCAACAGCCACGCCGATATGGAGATGGTCGCCACCGCGCCCGATCCGTTGGTGGCGCGGGATTTAATCAAGCAATACAACCCACAGGTGCTGACGCTGGACGTCGAAATGCCGCGTATGGATGGCCTCGACTTCCTTGAGAAGTTAATGCGCCTGCGTCCGATGCCAGTCGTAATGGTGTCATCGCTGACCGGTAAAGGATCGGAAGTGACATTACGCGCGCTGGAATTGGGCGCAGTGGATTTCGTCACTAAGCCGCAGTTGGGTATTCGCGAAGGCATGCTGGCGTACAGCCAGATGATCGCCGACAAAATTCGCGCAGCGGCGCGAGCCAAATTGCATGCGCGCCCGGCCACACCCGGCCCGGTGATGCTGAAAGCTGGCCCGCTGCTGAGTAGTGAGAAGCTGATTGCGATTGGCTCTTCCACCGGCGGCACCGAGGCGATTCGCCATGTACTGCAACCGCTGCCCGCGACCAGTCCGGCGCTGCTGATCACGCAGCATATGCCGCCAGGTTTTACCCGCTCGTTTGCTGAGCGCCTGAACAAGCTGTGCCAGATAACCGTGAAAGAAGCGGAAGATGGCGAACGTATTTTGCCCGGTCATGCCTATATCGCACCGGGCGCGATGCACATGGAGTTGGGCCGTAGTGGCGCTAACTACGTGGTGAAACTGAATGATGGACCGCCAGTGAACCGCCATAAGCCGTCTGTTGACGTGCTGTTCCGATCCGTGGCGACACACGCAGGACGAAATGCCGTGGGTGTCATCCTCACCGGGATGGGTAACGACGGTGCCGCCGGGATGCTGGAAATGCATCGTGCCGGTGCCTGGACCATCGCGCAGGATGAAGCCAGCTGCGTCGTCTTTGGTATGCCGCGCGAAGCGATTGCGATGGGCGGTGCCAGTGAAGTAGTCGATTTAGGACACATCAGCCAGCACATGCTGGCAAAAATTAGCGCCGGACAGGCATTGCGAATTTAACGAGCCCGTCCTGCCGGACGAGACAACACAGGAGTAGATATGGCTGATAAAAACATGCGCTTTTTGGTGGTGGATGACTTCAATACGATGCGTCGTATCGTCCGCAACCTGCTAAAAGAGCTGGGATTCAACAACGTTGAAGAAGCAGAGGACGGTGTTGATGCACTGACCAAACTGCGTGCGGGTGGTTTTGATTTCGTGGTGTCCGACTGGAACATGCCCAACATGGACGGTCTGGAACTGCTGCAGACCATTCGTGCGGATGCGGCATTGAGCAAACTGCCGGTGCTGATGGTCACCGCCGAAGCGAAAAAAGAGAACATCATTGCAGCTGCCCAGGCCGGTGCCAGCGGTTATGTAGTGAAGCCGTTCACCGCAGCCACGCTGGAAGAAAAGCTGGGTAAAATTTTCGAAAAACTGGGTATGTAAGGAGATGTGATGAGCGACCTTCCGAAACCAACCGAAGAAGCCTCGGCACACGACATTATTACCCGTATCGGCTCGCTGACGCGTATGTTGCGCGACAGCCTGCGCGAATTGGGGTTAGACCAGGCGATTGCCGAAGCGGCGGAAGCGATTCCGGATGCGCGTGACCGTCTGGATTACGTGGTGCAGATGACGGCGCAAGCGGCAGAACGCGCACTCAACTGCGTTGAAGCCGCGCAGCCACACCAGGACCAAATGGAAGCCAACGCCAACAAGCTGAAAGGCCGTTGGGATGCGTGGTTTGAAAACCCGATTGAGCTGGCGGATGCACGCGAGTTGGTTTCGGATACGCGCGAATTTCTCAGTGATGTGCCGTCGCATACCTCGTACACCAACAAGCAGCTGCTTGAGATCATGATGGCGCAGGATTTCCAGGACCTTACCGGTCAGGTGATCAAGCGCATGATGGATGTGATCCAGGAGATCGAGCGTCAGTTGCTGATGGTGCTGCTGGAGAATATGCCTGAAGCCAACGCTGCCGCGCGTAAAGACGCCAGCAGCCTGTTGAATGGCCCGCAGATCCATGCCAATGCACCAGGCGTGGTAGCGAACCAGGATCAGGTGGATGACTTGCTGGATAGCTTAGGTTTCTAATCAGCATTGAGGGGGCGGCTGCGAGTGGGCCGCCCCTGAATTGATGCTCAAAACACAGCGCGTTTTTTTGTCTCTTCAATGCCTGCCACCAACACCTGTACCCCTAACGCTTCAAACGCTGCAATCTGCGCCGGCGTAATCCCGCGATCGGTAATCAAATAATGGATTTTGCTCCAGTCACAAGGCAGGGCAAACATCGACACCTTATCGATTTTGCTGGAGTCGGCCACCACAAATACCGTACTGGCGGAATTGATCATCGCCATCTTCACTTTGATATCCGTCTCGCTGGGGAAGCTTAACCCGAGGCGGGGCGAAATACAGGCGGTGGCGAGAAACAGCTTTTCGGCCAGCACGTTTTCAAAGAAAGAAGCCGCTTTCTCACCGGAGGTCGAGAGTGTTGGAAATTTGAAGGTCCCCCCCGTCAGCAGGATATTAATCCCCGGTTCACCCCCCAGCTTCAGCGCAATATTCACCGCCGTGGTGATCACCGATAAACGGCGGATGTGGCCAATTGCTTCCGCAATGGCGGTGGTGGTGGTGCCGGAATCGAAAATCACCGTATCCCCATTTTCCACATACTGCGCGGCCAGCCGGCCAATGGCTTCTTTCTCATCAAGGTGAGTTTGACGCTCAAGCAGCAGTGCGCCGGTGTTCTGCTTACCGGTCATCAGCGTGGCGCCACCGTGATAACGCTGCACATGCCCGGCTTTTTGCAGCATACGCAAATCGGTGCGGATGGTGGCTTCGGTCAGGCCAAAGGTATCGGTAAGCGCTTTAACCGTGACTGTGCCGTCTTCGCGGATCATCTCCAGGATCTTCTCACGACGCTGCTGCATATCAGCCAGCTGCTCAGTTTTGCTTTTCAATCGAAATGCTCCCTCTTTCCAATCACGGTCTGGTTTTGGCAATAAGAAAACCCGTGATGATTTTACTCTGCGTACCAGGGATTTGCGAGGCGGCTCGCACAAAGATTCATTTTCGAATGAAAATAAGATAAAGCCATGCAATTGATTTTATATACCCTCGCCAGCTGTTATTTCTATATCAAAAAACCTGATATTTAGTTATTTACTTTAAATACAGATAGATAAAAATAGTTTACATCATTTGTATGAAATTTGATCTCACCCACAAACCATTGCGAAACGATAGCTTATATTTTTGTTCGAAAATCAAAGTTACTGCAAACCTATCCGGCCAGAGAAAACCAGAGCCGCTGAACATGCACACAGGAGAAAAGGGATGAGTGGGGAATACGATGTCAACCTGCGCTACGGCGTGAATACCGATCTGGACCTCACCGGCAAGGTGGCGGTGGTGACCGGTGGCCTCGGTGGAATTGCCATGGCCAGTAACGCCATGCTGTTAGAGAAAGGTGCACGGCTGGCCCTGCTTTACCCTCCATTCGAAAGCGATCGCGTGGCGGCTGTGCAGGAACAATTCTCTGCAGATCGTGTACTGCTGGTGTGCTGTGACGTGACCGATGCTGGCTCAGTCGAGACGGCGTTCAACCAGGTTGAACAGCACTACGGCCACATCGATATTCTGGTGAACTGTGCAGGTTATGTGATGTTACAGCCGGTACTGGAAACCGACTTTGCCGAGTGGCAGAAGCAGATCGCCGTCAATCTCACGGGTCCTTTCCTCTGCTCGCAAGCAGCGGGCAAACGCATGGTGCGCGCCGGTAATGGCGGCAAGATCATCAATATCGCCTCGCAAGCGGCTTCCATCGCCATTGATAACCACGTGGCTTATACCTCCGCCAAAGCCGGCCTGCTTGGTATGACCAAAGTCATGGCCAAGGAGTTCGCGCCGCACCGCATCAACGTCAATACCTTGTCACCCACCGTGGTGCTGACGCCGATGGGCGAAAAGGCCTGGCGCGGTGAGAAGGGCGAACAGATGAAAAAACTGATCCCGTTAGGGCGTTTTGCTTACACCGATGAAATCGCCGCCGCCGTGCTGTTCTTCGCCAGCAACGGCAGCGACATGATCACCGGCGCAGATTTAATGATCGATGGCGGCTTCACCATCTGGTAATGCCGCGCCAGCACCAGTACGGCCTCAACCCTGCAATAACGACAAAACAATGAGAGAGCACGAAGATGAAAAAACGTACCCTGTTGTTCACAGCCATTGCCAGTTGCCTGATCGCCCAATCCAGTTTCGCTGCCGACAAAGGCACCATCATGATTCTGGTGAACTCGCTGGATAACCCTTATTACGCTTCTGAAGCCAAAGGCGCCAACCTGAAAGCGCAGGAGCTGGGCTACAAAACCAGCGTGCTGTCGCACGGTGAAGACGTTAAGAAGCAGAGCGAGCTGATCGATGCCGCTATCGGTAAAAAAGTGCAGGGCATTGTGCTGGATAACGCCGACTCTACCGCCAGCGTCGCGGCCATCAAAAAAGCCAAGGCTGCCGGGATTCCGGTGGTGCTGATTAACCGCGAGATTCCTGTAGATGATGTGGCGCTGGTGCAAATCACCCATAACAACTTCCAGGCCGGCTCAGACGTCGCCAACGTGTTTGTGGAGAAAATGGGTGAAAAGGGCAGCTATGCCGAATTGACCTGTAACCTCGCTGACAATAACTGCGTCACCCGCTCGAAATCCTTCCACCAGGTGCTGGATCAATATCCGGATATGAAATCTGTCGCGCGTCAGGATGCGAAAGGCACCCTGATCGATGGCAAACGCATTATGGACAGCATTCTGCAAGCCCATCCCGATGTCAAAGGCGTGATCTGTGGTAACGGTCCGGTGGCGCTGGGCGCGATTGCGGCACTTAAAGCCGCAGGCCGCAACGATGTCACCGTAGTGGGTATCGACGGCAGCAACGACGAGCGTGATGCGGTAGAAAAAGGCGATCTGAAAGCTACGGTAATGTTGCAGGCGCAGGCTATTGCTGCGCAGGGCGTGACCGATCTCGACAACTTCATCCAGAAAGGGGTGAAGCCGGAGAAGCAGCGCGTGATGTTCCGCGGCATTTTAATCACCCCGGACAATGCTAAAGGTGTGCAGGACTTTAACTACAAGTCGTAATCAATAATCGGTGCGCCTGCACAGCAGGCGCCCAGGAGAATGTGATGCACAAACGACTCTGGTTACTGCTTCCTATCGTGATCCTTAGCGGTTGCCGCATTGTGTCGCAGCAGGAGCTGGCCGACCTGAAAAATCCCCCCAATCCTAAAATGGCCAATATTGCTCAGACCTGGCAGCAGAAACTGGTGCCGCAGATTCAACACGATGCGAAGCCGGTGGCGGAACTGCTGAATGCGTTGAAGTCCGCCAAAGATTTTGACAGCGCCTGTCAAACCTACGGCTACCGCGCGCAGGAAGAGAACCCCTGTGTCTTTAGCGTCAAGGTCAGCGGTGAGGTGACAGCGGTGAATACCACTTCGCGCAATGGCCGCATGACGGTGAAAGATGTTTCCGGCGATAACGTGACGGTGCAGGTCGGTCCGATTTTCCCTGGCACGGTGCTGCGTGATGCCTATAAAGGGGCCAGCTATCAGGACTTTAACGATCAGGTGCTGTTCGGCGACTACAGCCGCGCCATTAATCAGCAGGCAGCCAACATGATGAGCGCCTTCAAGCCCAAAGTCGGCGATAAGGTGCAAATTTCCGGCGTGTTTAGCAGCTTCGATACGCCTGAGCAGGTGCCGAATGTCACACCTGCTGCCATCGTGCGGCAGTAAGGAGTGGGTATGCAAAATCCTCAAAGTGACGTGATCATCGAAACCCGTAACGTGTCGCGTATTTATCCCGGCGTGACCGCACTCGATCAGGTGAACTACCGCGTCTATCGCAACAAAGTGAACGTGCTGATTGGTGAAAACGGTGCCGGTAAATCCACCATGATGAAGATGCTGGCGGGCGTGGAAACGCCTTCATCCGGTGAAATTCTGCTGGACGGCAAAGTCGTGTCGCTCAGTTCCACCCACCAGGCGGAAAAGCACGGTATCAGCATCATTTTTCAGGAACTTAACCTGTTCCCCAACATGAACGTGATGGACAACATCTTTATCGCCAATGAGTTTTTCCAGCGCGGCGTGATCAACGAAAAGTATCAGTACGCGCTGGCGAAATCGCTACTGGAGCGGCTGGAGCTGGATGTTGACCCTTATGCGCCGCTGGGCGAACTGGGGATCGGCCATCAGCAGCTGGTCGAGATCGCCCGGGCGCTGTCCAAAGATACGCGTGTGCTGATCATGGACGAACCCACCAGTGCGCTGAGCCAGTCTGAAGTCAAAGTGTTGTTCAATGTGATTGACCAGTTGAAGCGGCGTGGCGTCACCATCATCTATATCTCGCATCGGCTGGAAGAGCTGATGGAGATTGGCGATCACATCACCATTTTCCGTGACGGTCGCTTTATCAGCGAGCGAGAAGTGCGTGACGCTTCGGTTCCCTGGATCATCGAACAGATGGTCGGCGATAAGAAAAAACACTTCGACTACCAGCCTGCTGCACAGGGCGAAACGGTTTTGCACGTTAACGGCCTGACGGCGCTGCATCAGAATGGCGGCTATAAGCTCAATGATGTGTCGTTCTCACTGCGTAAGGGCGAAGTGATCGGTATTTACGGTTTGCTGGGCGCGGGGCGCACCGAGCTGTTTAAAGGGCTGATTGGCATGATGCACTGCCAGTCTGGCAGCGTCAGTTTGAATGGCGAAGTGCTGGATAAACGCAACTTCCAGCAGCGCCTGAAAAAAGGCATTGCGCTGGTACCGGAAGACCGACAAACCGAAGGCGTGGTGCAGTTGATGTCGATCACCGCCAACATGACGTTAAGCGATCTCAGCTTGCGCGGTTTTCGCCGTGCGCTGCGCTTACTCAATCCCCACAAAGAGCAGCGTCGCGTCGATGAAATGATTGGTCACCTCGCCATCAAAGTCAGTGACCCGGAACTGCCGATCACTTCACTCAGCGGTGGCAACCAGCAGAAAGTCGTACTAGGGAAAGCGCTGATGACCGGCCCACAGGTGGTGCTGCTGGATGAACCCACGCGCGGGATCGATGTGGGGGCCAAAACGGACGTGTACCACCTGATTGGCAATCTCGCACAGCAAGGTCTGGCGGTGATGTTCTCCTCTTCTGAACTGGACGAGGTGATGGCACTGGCCGATCGCATTCTGGTGATGGCCGATGGCCGTATTACCGCCGACTTACCGCGCAGCGCAGCAACGCGAGAAGCGCTGATTAGCGCCTCAACACCGCATGATTGAGCCCGCAGGAGATCAATAAATGAACCAGAAATACCTGCTTTATATGTACTTGCTGAAAGCGCGAACCTTTATCGCGTTACTGATCGTGGTCGGCTTTTTCAGCTTTATGGTGCCCAACTTCCTGACCACCTCAAACCTGCTGATCATGACGCAGCACGTTGCCATCACCGGGCTGCTGGCGATTGGTATGACGCTGGTGATTCTGACTGGCGGCATCGATCTGTCAGTTGGCGCGGTGGCGGGCATCTGCGGCATGGTGGCGGGAGCGCTGCTGACCAATGGCGTGCCGCTGTGGGGCGGTAATACGCTGTTCTTTAACGTGCCGGAAGTAATTCTGGTGGTGGCGCTGTTCGGCATCGTACTGGGGTTGATCAATGGCACCGTGGTGACACGTCTGGGCGTCGCGCCCTTTATCTGCACCCTCGGCATGATGTATGTGGCCCGTGGGGCGGCGCTGCTGTTCAATGATGGCAGTACCTACGCCAATCTGGTGGGCATGCCGGCGCTCGGCAATACCGGTTTCGCGTTGCTGGGATCGGGCAGTGTGCTTGGCGTCTACATCCCAATCTGGTTAATGATCGGCTTCCTGCTGCTCGGCCTTTATCTGACACGTAAAACCCCGCTGGGCCGCTATATCTATGCCACCGGCGGCAATGAATCTGCGGCACGCCTGGCCGGTGTCCCGATCATCAAGGTCAAAGTGTTTGTCTATGCCTTCTCCGGTTTATGTGCTGCGCTGGTGGGATTGATCGTCGCATCCCAACTGCAAACCGCGCACCCGATGACCGGCAACATGTTCGAGATGGACGCCATCGGTGCAACCGTATTGGGCGGAACGGCGTTAGCAGGAGGGCGCGGGCGCGTATCGGGTTCGATTATCGGTGCCTTTGTCATCGTGTTCCTCGCCGATGGCATGGTGATGATGGGCGTCAGCGATTTCTGGCAAATGGTGATTAAAGGGCTGGTGATTGTCACCGCCGTGGTCATCGACCAGTTCCAGCAAAAATTACAAAGTAAGGTGGTGCTGCTGCGCAGACATGAAAAAAAGCAGCAATCGGCCGCCCTGCCTGAAGCAACGCATGGATAACAGGAGGCAATATGACACGCGATTTTAGTGGAAAAACGGTGGTGATTACCGGCGCATGCCGCGGGATTGGCGCGGGCATTGCCGCACGATTTGCGCGCGATGGCGCACGGCTGGTGATGGTGTCCAATTCGGACCGGGTATTCACCACGGCGCGGGCGCTGGAAGAACAGTACGGCAGCGAGATTCTGGCGCTGCAGGTGGATGTGACCAATGAAGCCGAAGTGCAGCAGCTTTATCAGCAGGCGGCGGAGCGCTTCGGCACCATTGATGTCTCGATTCAGAATGCCGGAGTGATCACTATTGATCGCTTTGATTCAATGCCAAAGAGTGACTTTGAAAAAATTCTGGCGGTCAACACCACGGCCGTGTGGCTGTGCTGCCGCGAGGCGGCGAAATATATGGTGAAGCAGGGCAGTGGCAGCCTGATTAACACGTCATCTGGTCAGGGGCGGCAGGGCTTTATTTACACGCCACACTATGCGGCCAGTAAAATGGGTGTTATCGGCATTACTCAGAGTCTTGCTCTGGAGCTGGCGCCGTGGCACATCACCGTTAACGCTTTCTGTCCGGGTATCATCGAAAGTGAGATGTGGGATTATAACGATCGCGTGTGGGGAGAAATCCTTAGCAGCGATAAAAAGCAGTATGGCAAAGGTGAGTTGATGGCGGAATGGGTGGAAAATATTCCGCTGAAACGCGCCGGACAGCCGCAGGATGTCGCCGGGTTGGTGGCGTTTCTCGCCTCGGATGATGCGCGCTACATTACCGGTCAAACCATCAATGTGGATGGCGGGCTGATATTCTCCTAATCGCAGCAGCCGTGAGCGTCTTGCGGGGCTGTACGCAGGGCGCTCTGCGGAGCGATTTGGTGATCAAGAGAAAATGATGCCTTTTGCTAGTCAGGCAATTTCCTAATTCAGCCCGGCCTTTTCTGCAAAATCGGCAGAATGTGTTAGGGTATTCCAGTACAGTTTTGTGAGCCACTTCAAATTCTAAACTGGATAAAAGCCTGTTTTTGCTATGACATCTGTTTTCTCTGCTTTCAAATCACTGCGCATGTTGCCCGCTGCAACGGGACTGCTTTTCACCGCGCCTGCTCTGGCGCTGGTGACTGACACGCATGTCGCTGATGCGCCTTTTAGCGATCCTGAACGCTTCCAGAAAATGGCCAGCGATCTGCCCGCGCTTGGCTATGAAGATGAGAATGCGGCCTTCAGCAAAAATCTGGCGACCATCGCCAAGAGCATTGGTGAAGCCAGTCAGGACAGCACCAGTGACAACACTTTTGGTCATCAGGCGGGCATCTGGGCGTTTAACCATTTCCGCGATGAGGTGGCAAACCGCGTGGTGGATGAGGGCCAATCTCTGCTTTCTCCCTACGGTAAAGCGCAGATCGATTTTAACGTCGATATGGATGGTAACTTCACCGGCAGTGGCGCCTCTCTGCTTACGCCGTGGGCCGATCGCTATCAATATCTGACGTTTAGTGAGGTGGGCTTCCACCAAACGGATGATGGGCTGGTGGGCAATATCGGCTTAGGACAACGTTGGACGGCGGGCAAATGGCTGCTTGGTTACAACGGTTTTGTCGATCGCATGTTCAACAGCGGATTGCAGCGCGCTTCAGTGGGTACAGAAGCCTGGGGCGATTACCTGCGCTTCTCGGCTAACTACTACACACCGCTATCGGGCTGGCAAAATCGCGATCCCTTCCAGCAGCAGCGTTTAGCACGCGGCTACGATTTCACCACTCAGGGCTATCTGCCGTTTTATCGCCAGCTTGGTATGTCGGTGAGTTGGGAGCAGTATCTGGGCAATGATGTGGATCTGTTTAGCAGCGGCAATACCTATCACAATCCTTCGGCACTGACTTTTGGTGTCTCCTACACGCCGGTACCGCTGGTGACATTTTCTGCCAGCCACAAAACCAGTAATGAAGGTGAAAGTCAGGATCAGCTGGGTTTACATCTTAACTATCGTTTTGGTGTGCCGCTGAGCCAGCAGTTGAGTGCCGATAACGTGGCCGAAGCGCGTTCTCTGCGCGGTAGCCGTTACGACATGGTGACGCGCAACAATACGCCGGTGGTGGAGTATCGTCAGCGCAAAACCTTATCGGTATTCCTCGCCACACCGCCATGGCAATTAAACGGCGGCGAAAGCCTGCCGCTGAAATTGCAAATCCGTAATGCCAATCCGATAACTAAGGTGGTCTGGCAGGGCGACACTCAGGCTCTGAGCTTAACGCCGGGTGCCAATCCTAATGATCCGCAAGGATGGAGCATCATTATGCCCGCGTGGAACAGTGCATCGGACGCCACCAATAGCTATCGCCTGTCTGTGACACTGGAAGACAGCAAGGGCAGTCGCGTAACCTCCAACTGGATTACGCTGCAAATTCAGGAACCGTTTAGCATCGATTCCGGTGAGGATAATCGCTTCGATTTGCTGGCGCCTTAGTAACGGCCATCGAAGAAATTCCCGCCACTTCAGTGCATGAACCCGGTAATATAGCGGCTTATTGTCAAGAATGGATTCTTACTGCATGCCTTCAATTCCGGTTCCGCTGGTTACGCTACTGGTGCTGCTAATTTTAATCGTGACCCTAGCGGCGAACGATAAGCAACGCCACCAAACCACGCTACTATTTCTGGTCGTCTGCTCACTGTTACTGGCGGTGGGAGCATTACGTTGGATCTGGCCGTCAACACCACTCATGGCTTTGCGCGTGTTATTGGCAACGCTAATCCCGGCGCTGGCCTGGCACTGTTTCAGCCCGCATACGACTCATCAATATTCACGCTGGAAAATCGTCCCGCCCGCGCTGGCCATCATCATTATGCAGTGCTGGCCAGAAGCCATTGATAGCGCGCTATTTGTGCTTTATATCGGATACGGGGCAACATTGATTCTTATGGGCTTAGGCGGTGGGGATCGATTTAGCGATGCGCGCATCGGTGAAGTCGGGCTGGCGGCAAGAATGGCTCTTACCGCCGGTGTTTTTCTTTGCTTCTCTGGTATGACAGATTTGCTGGTGGCGCTCGAATTCACTTTGCATCAGGGCAAGCTTGTGCCGCAAATCATCGCGATACTGCAAAGTTTAATGCTGCCTTTGCTTAGCCTGGCGATTGTACTTGCAGCACGCACTCGCCCCCGGGAAGTGAATATTGAGACAGCACTGCCCGATTCTTCTCCGTTGCAGACGCCTGAGCAGGCAGCCTTGTGCCTGCAACTGGAAAATCGACTGCGACAGGATGACCTGTTCCTTAATACACAACTCACGTTGAATCTGTTAGCACGCAAAGCCGGTATTCCCTCGCGTCATATCTCACGTGCGATCAATGCGACTTACCACTGCAATGTTTCTCAGTGGATAAATGGTTTTCGCATCGCTCATGCGCAGCAGTTGCTTCGAAGCAGTTCACTGCCGGTTACGGAGGTGATGCTGGCGTCAGGATTCACCACAAAATCAAATTTCAATCGCGAGTTTTTACGCATTAGCGGACAGACGCCGAGTGCATTTCGTCAGCAGGCGGGTTCAATGCCGCTGTCAGAAAGCGCGTGATACGGGCGATTAACTCCTGATGAATATCGGCGCGGGTGCGGCTGCCTTGATCCCGGCAAACGAAGCCCTCACCAGGGGAAGATTGTTCGATTAACTCAGCACCATGGGGTTTACAGCGCTGCATAAAACTAAAGTGGGTTGCGCCTCTTATACGTGAAAACGATGTCTGTTGCGGCGGAAGATACTGCGCCAGATAGCCGGATACCAGTGAGGCGGGAAGTTCAACACTGTCTTGTTCTGCGGATAACACCAGCACTGGCACAGAAACCCTTGACAGGCTCTCAGGTGTGAATCCGCGCGCCAGACCAAGATCAAGCGATACGGCCGCTTTAATACGTGGATTACGTAATTGAGCATCTAATAAAGAAGCGGTATTTGTATTGCTGATACCCAACGTCTCAATCAATTGACAGTCTGCTAGCTGCGCGTGGTTCTGACAATCCTGAACAAATCTGTTGGACGAAAACCGGGCACCGATTAACTCCATCACTGTCCACCCTCCAAGTGAGTGGCCGATGGCGGCGATACGCAATGGATCGACCTTTCCTGCCAGGTGTTCGTCTGCCAATAACCGATCCAGTACCCGGCTGATATCATCTGGACGCAGCCAAAGTTTCCGGGCAGTAGCAGGATCGTGATTCTCAGTTGTTGTACCGGGATGATTGGGGGCAGCGACGATATATCCCTGCACAGTGAGTGCATGCGCCAACCAGTTGAGGTTACGCCAGCTACCGCCATAGCCGTGAGACAGAAGGACTAAAGGATGCTGTCCTGGACGAGGCGTTGCATTGCGTAACATCGGCTCACCATAGAACACGGGGTTCTCACCCACACCTTCAAAGACGCCCGTGGCGGCAGTGGGATACCAAAACGCAACATTGAGCGGACGATTGCCCTGACTATCAAGTGTTATCTGACGAAAACCCGTTGCGGCCTGTGCAAGCGACGCACACATCATCAGCATAAGTGCACAAATACAAAATCGAATCATTAGCGTTGTCTCCATGAGTGTAAAATCATGGAGAGTAATAGCGGAAACAGTGAGTTATCGCGTCCTCAATCACGATTGAGTACCTGTATAACGACAATAAAAAAGGGCAGCTTGCGCTGCCCCTGGCTCATACCCAGCCGACACTAGCCGGTATGCAATGAGGGATACTCACTTAGAACTGATACACCAGACCAACAGCAGTTACGTCGTCAGTGTTGTAGTGTAATGCGTTGTTATCTTTCAACAGGTTGATTTTATACTCTGCGTAAGCAGACATGTTCTTGTTGAAGTAGTAAGTCACGCCAACGGCAACGTATTTGAACAGGTCAGTATCGCCCACATTGTTCTCGACATCTTTCGCGCGAGAAGACACATAGCCCAGTGAAGGACGCAGGCCATTCAGGAACTGATACTGTGCAACGGCTTCAAAGTTAACCGCTTTGTTAGCGAAACCGTTGTTGCCGATCGGCGTTGCATTCTGCGTTTCGCCATAAATGGTCGCCAGGTAAATCTGGTTGGCATCATATTTCAGACCGGCTGCCCAGCTCTGCGCTTTATCACCACGGCCGTAGGTTGCGGTGTTCTGTGCAGTGACACGATCGAGGTTAGCATAAGCACCAACAATGCTCAGGCCGAAATCGAAGTCATAAGAGGTTGACAACGCAAAGCCGTCACCATTCGAACGACGTACCGCCAGGTTGCTGGCGGTTGCGCTGTCAGAGCGCTCGTTTTTGCCTTCGTACTGCGCGGCAAAGTTCCAGCCTTTCACCAGACCGAAGAAATCTTTGTTACGCCAGGTCAGCACACCGGTTGAACGGCTTGACAGGAACACATCGGTGATACCTGAATCACCACCAAAGTACGGCAGCATATCGGTGTAGCCCAGTACGTCGTACACCAGACCGTAGTTACGGCCGTAGTCGATTGAACCGAACTGAGCAATTTTCAGACCCGCAAAGCCCAGACGAGTTTTGTTGCCAGAGTTGGCATCGCTGCCTTCAGAGTTGCTCAGGCTGTACTGGTATTGCCACTGACCATAGCCGGTCAGTTGGTCATTAATTTTAGTTTCGCCTTTAAAGCCCAGACGGGTATAGGAAGAAACTTCACCGTTTGCGCTGTCGTTATCAGAGAACAGATGCGAAACGTTGATTTTGCCGGTCAGGTCCAGTTTATTGCCATCTTTGTTATAGATTTCGGCGGCCTGAGCCGAAGAAAGTCCCAGCAGTAAAGGCATTACTGCTGCCAGTAAGGAGCGCTTCATCATTTATAATTTACCCTGTGATATTTTTTAATTGTATCCCCGTCATCGGGGTGAAAAGAAAATGACACAAAAGGTTCAAGATCAACAGTGCAATATATGTAACTAAATGTTTCTTATTGGCTTTTTGTGTGATTTTTAATCTTAACTTCCATTATTCGGAATTTTACATTGGATAAACTTATCTCTATTTCGTCATGCGCTTGACCAATAAAAATAAATATGTCATTGTTTTTTATGGTTTTTAGTAAAATTAAAGAAAAGTAAATCACCGCGTTTCTTTAAGGGTTAAATAGCACAAGCCTATGCATTATTGTTCAATAACAAATATAGAAAACCACCTAATCATTAGTGTGGTAATTATCTGGTTAATCTCTTTGTATCCTTTTATTTCTGTTCTGATAATAACCTTAGTCACTAAATGTCGTTTAGCTTATGTTTAATTCAATGGCTGTTCAAAATACAGCCAAATATGCAACGAGATTGTTAATTAGCGGCGAATCAGCGCTGACATTACTTGTCCATCTGGCTGCACACTTCCTGCATATTCGCGCACCATAAATGCACAAATTGCCCTAAAACAGGGCGACAGCCGCGACATTTCGGCGAAATATTCCCTGTGCGATCACAAAAGCGCTATTTCATTTTGTGAATGCATAAATCTGCTAAATAAATTGCTGCTCTCCCATCTCCATCAGACTGATATTCACTTTTTATGCATTTTATGTGAATAGTGACCTGGTGTAACTCATTGATATTGCGTTACCCAAACCCGTTTATGCATTTTTTCCGCTAGCTGGCACGCTTACTGCACTCTACAGTAGTGCTGCAACACAACAGATTTTAACAATTTTAAAACAATAGCTTCACTCAGGTGGAGCAGGAGAAATGGCTATGTCACTGCAGGTTTCACGTCACGATTTTGATCAATGGATGATGCCGGTATACGCCCCCGCGGCTTTCGTACCGGTGCGTGCTGAAGGCTCAACCCTTTGGGATCAGCAGGGTAAGGATTACATCGACTTTGCAGGCGGCATCGCGGTGAATGCATTGGGACATGCACACCCGGCTTTGCAACAGGCACTGACCGAGCAGGCGGGTAAGCTGTGGCACACCGGCAATGGCTATACTAACGAACCTATATTACGTCTGGCTAAACAGCTGATTGACGCCACCTTCGCCGATCGCGTGTTCTTCTGTAACTCCGGGGCGGAAGCCAATGAGGCGGCACTGAAGCTGGCCCGTAAAGTTGCGCACGATCGTTTTGGCGCAGAGAAAAATGGCATTGTAGCCTTCAATAATGCTTTCCACGGACGTACGCTGTTTACTGTTTCAGCGGGTGGACAACCGGCTTATTCACGTGATTTTGCGCCGCTGCCTCCGGCGATTCAGCACGCCAACTTCAACGACCTCACCTCTGCGGCAGCACTGATCAATGACCAGACCTGTGCCGTGATTGTTGAACCGATTCAGGGCGAAGGCGGTGTCTTGCCTGCCGATCCTGCTTTCCTGCGCGGCCTGCGTGAACTGTGCGACAAACATCAGGCGACCCTGATATTCGATGAAGTACAGAGCGGCGTGGGTCGTACCGGCTCGCTGTATGCCTACATGCACTATGGCGTGACGCCGGACGTCCTGACCACCGCCAAAGCGCTCGGTGGCGGCTTCCCAATTGGCGCGATGCTGACACGCGAAGATCTGGCGCTGGTGATGGGCGTGGGTACCCATGGCACCACCTACGGCGGTAACCCGCTGGCGGGTGCCGTCGCCGGTAAAGTGATGGAGTTGATAAACCAACCCGATTTTATGGCGGGCGTGGCGCAGCGCCACCAGTGGTTTGTTGATGCACTGCAGGAGATGAATCAGCGCCTGCCGATCTTTAAAGAAGTTCGCGGTCTCGGACTGTTAATTGGTGCCGTGCTAAATGAGGATTTTGCCGGGAAAGCGAAGCAGTTCAACCTGACGGCGGCTGAAGAAGGTGTCATGGTGCTGATTGCCGGTGCCAACGTGGTGCGTTTCGCGCCAGCGCTGAATATCAGCGAAGAGGAAGTAAAAGAGGGACTGGCGCGCTTTGAACGTGCCTGCGCTCGTGTGCTCACAGGAGCTGCATCATGATGGTGATTCGCCCCGTCGAACGTGACGACCTTGCGCAGTTGCTGTCGCTGGCGGGCAAAACCGGGGGCGGCTTAACTTCGCTGCCCGCCGATAGCGATACACTGAAAGCGCGAATCGAGCGTTCTCTGCTCACCTGGCAGGGCGCGTTATCGCGTGCTGAACAAGGCTATGTATTTGTGCTGGCCGACAGCGAAGACAACCGTGCTGTCGGCATCTGTGCTATTGAGGTGGCAGTCGGCCTGCAAGACCCGTGGTACAACTTCCGCGTGGGCACCCAGGTGCACGCTTCGAAAGAGTTAAACGTTTATGCCAGCTTGCCAACACTGTCGTTAAGTAACGATCACACCGGCAGCAGCGAGCTGTGCACCCTGTTCCTCGATCCTGATTATCGTGATGGCAAAAATGGCCATCTGCTGTCGAAATCCCGTTTCCTGTTTATGGCAAATTTCCGCGACCGCTTTATGAAGCATGTGGTGGCGGAGATGCGCGGAGTCAGCGATGACATTGGTCATTCCCCGTTCTGGGACAGCGTCGGTAGCCGTTTCTTCTCCATGGAGTTTCGTGAGGCCGATTTCCTCAGCGGCACCGGGCAGAAAGCCTTTATTGCCGAGCTAATGCCAAAACATCCGCTGTATATCCACTATCTCAGCGAAGCGGCGCAAAAGGTGATTGGTGAAGTGCATCCGAAAACGGCCCCCGCGCGCGCCGTGCTGGAAGCCGAAGGGTTTCGTTATCTCAATTACGTCGACATCTTTGACGGCGGCCCAACGCTGGAGTGCGAGATTGATCGCATTCGCGCCATTCGTAAAAGTCATCTGCTGCAGGCCGAAGCCGGGGAAGCGGATGAAAGCTGGCCGCTGTGTCTGGTCGCCAACGGTGATTACCAGCATTTCCGCGTGGTGCTGCTGCCTGTCGATATGGCGAGCGGAAAAGTCCGCATCAATGAACATCAGCGCACGGCGTTGCGCTGCGATTATGGCGATGCATTGCGTGTGGTCACGCTGTGCCGCGAGGAGAAAAAAGCATGACGCACTTCATTAATGGTCAATGGCTGACAGGCGGCGCGGAAGCGTTAACCAAACAAAACCCGGTGAACGGTGAAACATTGTGGCAGGGTCGGGCAGCGACCGGTGCGCAGGTGGCGGCGGCTTGTGAAGCGGCGCGCGCGGCCTTTCCCGCGTGGGCACGCAAGCCGTTTGCGGAGCGCCAGGCGGTAGTGGAAGCCTTCGCCACATTACTCGAGAGCCACAAAACTGCACTGGCAGAGACCATCGCCAAAGAAACCGGTAAGCCGCGCTGGGAAACCCTGACCGAAGTGCAGGCGATGATCAACAAAATCGCCATCTCGGTGAAAGCCTACCACACGCGTACCGGAGAGCAGGCCGAGGGTGAGAGTTCGCTACGCCATCGTCCGCATGGTGTGCTCGCGGTGTTTGGTCCTTACAATTTCCCTGGTCATCTGCCGAACGGTCATATCGTTCCTGCGCTGTTGGCGGGTAACTGTGTGGTATTTAAGCCAAGTGAACTCACGCCGATGACAGCGGAAAAAACCGTTGAGCTGTGGGAGCAGGCGGGACTGCCAGCGGGCGTGATAGCGCTGTTGCAGGGCGCGCGCGAAACCGGGCAGGCACTGGCGCATGAGCCACAAATCGATGGCCTGCTGTTTACCGGCAGCGCCGCAACCGGCTATCACTTGCATCGTCAGTTCGCCGGGCAGCCGGAGAAAATGCTGGCGCTGGAGATGGGGGGTAACAATGCGCTGATTGTTGAGGATCCTTCAGACCTTGATGGTGCAGTACATATTGCGATCCAGTCTGCCTTTATTACTGCTGGACAGCGCTGCACCTGTGCACGTCGTCTGCTGGTGAAGCGTGGAGCGGCAGGCGATGCTTTCCTGCAGCGTTTGGTGGAAGTGACCGCGCGTCTGCAACCCGGCGCATGGAATGCTGAACCACAACCCTTTATGGGCAGTGTGATTTCGCCTGCCGCCGCTGGACATATTTTCGCAGCCTGGCAGCAGCGCATCGATCTGGGCGGCAAGGTGTTGCTGGCGATGCACTGGCCGGATCGCGACAGCGCCATTATCACTCCCGGCATCATTGAGATGACCGACGTGGCGAAACTGCCTGACGAAGAGGTGTTTGGTCCGCTGCTGCAGGTGATCCGTTACGACGAATACGATCAGGCGATTCGTATAGCTAACCAGACGCGTTATGGCTTGTCCTGCGGCTTGATCTCCCCACAACGTGCGCAGTTTGACCAGCTGCTGCTGGAAGCGCGTGCCGGGATTGTTAACTGGAACAAACCGTTAACCGGTGCCGCCAGTTCAGCGCCGTTTGGCGGTGTGGGTGCTTCCGGTAACCATCGCGCCAGTGCCTGGTATGCTGCGGATTACTGTGCGTGGCCGATGGCATCTTTGGAGAGCCCAAGCCTGGCGTTGCCGGGCAGCTTGTCGCCGGGACTCGATTTCTCCGCGAAAGGAGCCGAATAATGAAAGCGTTTGAAGCCAACTTTGATGGACTGGTCGGCCTGACGCACCATTACGCCGGGCTCTCCTTTGGTAATGAAGCGTCGACGCGCAATCAGCTGCAGCCTTCAAACCCGCGCCTGGCCGCGAAGCAGGGCCTGTTGAAAATGAAAGCGCTGGCGGACATGGGGTACGTGCAAGGGGTGATCCCGCCGCATGAACGGCCGAATATCCCGCTACTGCGCCAGCTCGGTTTTGCTGGCACGGACGAACAGGTGCTGGCGAAAGCGGCTCAGCAGGCGCCGCAGCTGTTGTCCGCGGCCAGTTCTGCCTCGGCAATGTGGGTGGCGAATGCTGCCACCGTATCGCCTTCGGCTGATAGCGCCGATGGCCGCGTGCACTTCACCGTGGCTAACCTCAACAATAAATTCCATCGCGCCATCGAAGCGCCGGAAACCGCCGACTTACTGCGCGCCATTTTCCGCGATCCGCAACATTTCAGCGTGCATGATGCTTTGCCGCAGGTGGCGATGTTTGGCGATGAAGGTGCCGCTAACCACAACCGCTTTGGCACCGAGTATGGCGATGCGGGCGTGCAGCTGTTTATTTATGGTCGTGATGGGCAACAGCAGGGCGCTGCACCGGCACGTTATCCGGCACGTCAAACGCGGGAAGCCAGTGCCGCGGTGGCGCGTTTGCATCAGCTCGACGATGAGCGCACGCTGTTTGCACAGCAAAACCCGCGGGTGATCGATCAGGGCGTGTTCCACAACGATGTCATCGCCGTCAGCAACCAGCAGGTGCTGTTCTGCCATGAAGAGGCGTTTGTCGATCAGCCCGCGTTATTGCAACAGCTGGCGGCGCGCGTGCCCGGCTTCGAGCCGATTGTGGTGCCGCGCGATCAAGTGTCAGTGGCGGACGCGGTGAATACCTATCTGTTTAACAGCCAACTGTTACAGCATCCTGAAGGTGGCATGCGACTGGTGCTGCCAGAAGAGTCACGCCAGCACGCGGGTGTATGGCGCTATTTGACCGGGCTGGTGGAGAGCGGCGGGCCGATTCGTGAGCTCACGGTGTTCGATCTGCGTGAGAGCATGTGCAACGGCGGTGGGCCAGCTTGTTTGCGTTTGCGCGTGGTGCTGACCGAAGCAGAGCGTCAGGCCCTCAATCCAGCGGTACTGATGAACGATCGCCTGTTCACCACCCTGAACAGCTGGGTGGATCGCCACTACCGCGATCGCCTCACGCAAGCCGATTTGGCCGATCCGCAATTACTGCGTGAGGGACGCACCGCGCTGGATGAGCTGACACAGCTGCTAGACTTAGGCAGTGTCTACGCATTTCAGCGTTAACCTCAGAGGGTAAGTGAAGCTTCTGAGTTGAAAAGGAGTGTACATGCAGGATTTTCTACAGCAAACCCTGTCAGGTAAGCCGCCCCAGCAGCGGCAGGGCAGCAATGCCCATTTACAGTGGCAGTGGCATGATGAGGGCATTCTATCCCTGACCCCCCATGCACCGACGCATCAGGCGTTGGTGCTGTCAGCTGGCGTACACGGCAACGAAACGGCCCCGGTTGAGATTCTCAACCTGCTATTGACGCCGCTATTGCGGGGAGAGCAGCCGTTAGCGGTGCGCTTGCTGGTGATATTGGGCAATCCAGAGGCGCTGCGCAGCGGCAAACGCTATCAGCAATATGACATTAACCGTTTGTTTGGTGGGCGCTGGCAGAAGGTCTCCGATTTGCCTGAAGCTCAACGCACGCTGCGGCTGGAGCAGGCGCTTGAACAGTTCTGGCGCGAGTGTCGCGATCATGAAGTGCGCTGGCACCTCGATCTGCATACCGCGATTCGCGGCTCATACCATGCGCGTTTTGGCGTGATGCCGCTTAATCCTCAGCCGTGGCCGCAGGATTTCCTGCACTGGCTGGCGGCGGCAGAGCTGGAGGCGCTGGTGTTTCATCGTTCCCCAGGTGGCACTTTTACCCATTACAGCTGTGAACATCACGATGCGGCCAGCTGCACGCTGGAGCTGGGTAAAGCGCTGCCGTTTGGTGAAAATGATCTTAGCCAGTTCGCGGCGGTACAGCTGGCGCTGGCGGCATTGTTGTACGGTGAGTCACTGCCAGAAGTGCGGGAACAGCCGCGACACTATCGTGTGGCACAGCAAATTACCCGTCACGGCGACGCGTTTGTGCTGCACATGGGGCCAGAGACCCTGAACTTTACCGCCTTCCCGCAGGGCACGTTGCTGGCAGAAGAGGGTGACACGCGCTATTACGTGCAACAGGCGCGCGAATATGTGCTGTTTCCCAACCCAAATGTTGCCGCAGGACTGCGTGCTGGCTTGATGCTGGTGGAAGAAAACGAGCAAACGCAGGCACTGACGTTATAAAAAAGGTGGGTGAAGAAAATTCACCCATTTTTCCCTTCCGCAATTCCGACAATACCGTTACACTCCTCCTTAATTCCTGCGCATTTCCCTTTGATTGTCATACTCTTTTGCAATTCCTCACGCATTTCTTCTCTTTCTCTCCATGATTGCCCGATTACTGTCTTTTATGCTTTCAGGGCTTTACTCAGACTCTGAGTAGTTGACGTTCGGCGTCGTATGCTTGTTTCCGAAGACGCGACACACCTTGTCGTCATGAAACTGAATAGTAAGGACAAATATTATGCGTAAACTCACTTCCCTGTTCCTGGCTACTGCAATGGCTCTTGGTGCTGCCAACATCGTCCACGCTGCAGCGGACAATCTGACACCACCGCCAGCAGGTAGCGAAAAACCGATGCACAAGCCGCCAATGCATCATCATGGTATGGAGATGATGTTCAAAGGCCTGAATTTGACAGATGCGCAGAAAGCGCAGATCAAAACTATCATGCGTGACAGCCATAAAGAGATGAAACGTCCATCTCTGGAAGAGCGTCGTGCTAACCACAGCATCATCGCTTCAGATACTTTCGACAAAGCGAAAGCCGAAGCGCAGGCTGAGAAAATGACCGCCAACGCGAAAGATCGTGCGGTGAGCATGATGGAAACACAGAATAAGATTTACAACGTGCTGACGCCTGAGCAGAAAAAACAGTACAACGCCAACTTTGAGAAACGTCTGACAGAGAAAGGCCCGCATGACGGTAAAATGCCGCCACCGCCGGCTGATGGTGAATAAGCCGTTTAGCTAATCGGTTTGAGACCGCCGACGTTGTCCACTGCATCTGATGCTTTGGGCAGCGTCGGCGGTTTTGTTTTAGAGTTCAATCAGCGGGAAAACCCCGGACAGTAGCGGGCGGCACAAAATTTTATAGCCGTCATGATCAAAACCCTGGCGTGCGCGCTGCAGTTGGCGGGCCTCTGCTTCGGTAGCGACCGAACCGAGCCAGAACCAGTGATCGATAACGTGAATCTGCGTCATCTCCGTGCCCACTTCTACCATGCCAACCGGGCCTTGCCACGGCCAGCACACCACGCGCATCTGTTCCAATGCCTCACGCAACCGTTGCTGATGGGCTTCGATGGATTCGTTGCCGCAACACGCCCCAGCGCAGCGTTTTAGTGCGGCGCGAAAACAGCCGCGTCCCGGCGTTAAACGCTCCAACCCCAACAATCCATGGCACAGGCGCTGTTCATCGGCTATCGACTTGAGTTTTTCCATGGCCGCAAAGCGACTGCGAAATAAGCCGTAGAGATTCGGTGAGCACGAGAAGTCGAGATCTTTGGCGTACACCACCTGTGGAGCGCCATCGCCAAGCTGTAACGAACAGAGCTGACGATTTTTGCGCAGGCGCTTATTAAACAGCGGCTGTTGGGTTTTGATCATCTGCGCTTCCAGCAGTTGCGCGCCAAGATCGCCCGCGGTAGGGATCCAGGTGACGCGCCGCGCCTGACGCAACATGTTGGCTTCATCCGGGGTGCGAAAATGCGACATCACCCGACTGCGCAGGTTGACGCTTTTGCCGATATATAACGGCAGGTTATCGCTGTCACCGTGAAAGGTGTAAACGCCGGGCTGATTGGGCAAACCTTCCAGCCATTGGCGTAAATGTTCGGGATATTGATAAATCGCGGCCGCATCAAATTCGAGGCGGTGGCTGGCTGCACGTCTGACCAAAACACACTCCGATTACTGGTTGTCTGTCCAGTATATCAGCGTGATGCTTTTCTCGCCAGTCAGCGGCAGGAGGAGGGCGTTTCCCGCGCCAACGGCGGGAAACGTAGAGCGGTTACTTTTTCCAGAAATCGTCGAACACGGTAATCGGCGGACGACGTTTGTGTTCGGTTTTCAGATACCAGCCTTCAATGGTCTTCGCGGCGGCGGCATCGATGGTTTTGCCTTCCAGATAAGCGTCAATCTGTTGATAGGTGACGCCAAGCGCGACTTCGTCTTGCAAGCCGGGACGATCGTCTTCCAGATCGGCAGTAGGATGCTTTAGATACAGGTGTTCCGGGCAGCCGAGGGTTTTTAACAGCTGTTTTCCCTGGCCTTTGTGCAGGCGGAAAATCGGGTTGATATCGCTGCCGCCGTCACCGTATTTGGTGAAGAAACCGGTCACGGCTTCGGCCGCATGGTCGGTGCCTACCACCACGCCTTTGGTCATGCCGGCGATGCTGTATTGTGCTTTCATACGCTCACGCGCTTTCTCGTTGCCGCGCACGAAATCGGAAACCACGATGCCCGCTTCTTTCAACGCGCGCTCGCTGGCGAGAATCGCTTCCTTGATATTCACTACTAAGGTGCGATCCGGCTGGATAAACGCCAGCGCATCCTGACAATCCTGCTCATCGGCCTGCACGCCGTACGGCAGGCGCACGGCGATAAAGGTGTAATCTTTGTCGCCGGTCTCTTCACGCAACTCGCGAATAGCGGTTTGTGACAAGATGCCGGTTAGCGTGGAGTCCTGTCCGCCGCTGATGCCGAGCACCAGGGTTTTCAGGAATGGATTGGCTTTCAGGTAGGATTTCAGAAAATCGACGCTGACGCGGACTTCCTGTTGCGGATCGATAACGGGTTTAACACCCAACGCTTCAATGATTTCCTGCTGCAGTGACATGAACCTCTCCTCAAGTCAGTAGCCTGACGGCACAATACGAATCATCTGCTAAAGCTAACGCCTCCGCTGGCAAACAACAAGCCGCATGGCTTGCTGTCGCACTTATTTGCAGGCTTTTCAGGCGCTTTTCGGTTTTTGCGCCAACAGGATGAACATCAAAATTGCCAGCATAAAGCAGCCAAAGATAGTGCCCGTCATGCTCAATACTGAGGTGCCGCCCAAACCGGTTACGGGCACGCTAATGGCACCTAAGGTGAACATGGTGACACCAATCACCGCCGAGGCACTGCCTGCACGGTGTCCCTGACTTTGCATAGCCAATGACGAAGCCGTGGTGGCAATCACACCGTTACTGGCGATGGTGAAGAACAGTGCCAGCAGAATGATTGGCAATGGTGCACCGGTCAGGCCAGCTAATAGCAAGCAACCTGACGCCACGAACGCCAGCGTCAGTCCACCTTTCAGCACGCGATATTCACCCCACAGCGGGCACAAGCGTGCACTGGTTTGTGACGCAATAATCAGGCCGAAGCCATTGGCGGCGAAGCAGAAGCTAAACGCCTGCGGCGACAGGCCGTAGATTTGTTGTAATACGAACGGGGAAGCGCCAATGTAGGCAAACATGCCGGACATCATAAAGCCCTGCGTCAGGCAGAAGCCCATAAAGGGACGATGAGTGACCACCTTGCCGAGTGCCGCCCAGGCTGAAAAGATCGAGCCCTGACTGCGACGTTCGGCGGGCAGCGTTTCGTGCAGTTTCCAGCGCGCAAGGAAGACCAGCAGTACGGCGATACAACCGAGCACCACAAAAATGCCGCGCCAGTTCAGCACCGTCATTAACACGCCGCCGAGTACCGGCGCACCAATCGGCGCCAGACCATTCACCAGCATCAGTAGGGCAAAGAAACGCGTCAGTTCATGGCCGCTGTACATATCGCGTGCGATGGCGCGTGACAATACCGCACCGCCAGCGCCCGCCAGGCCTTCAAACAAGCGAGCCACCAGCAGCGAGTGAATGTCTTTTGCCAGCGCGCAGCCAATTGAAGCGATAAATAACAACACCAGTGACAGCATCAGGGGGCGAATACGGCCAAATTTGTCGCTCATCGGCCCAAACAGCAATTGTCCTGCGCCGAGGCCCAGTAAACCTGCAGTTAAACTTAACTGCGCGGTGGCGGTTTCGGTGTGCAGATCGCGCGCCAGTTCAGGTAAGGCAGGCAGATACAGGTCGATGCAGAGCGGCCCGAGTGCCGCAAGCAGGCCCAGCGTAATGGCGTAAACCAGCCGATTAGAGTGTGCAGGTGTCATTGATCCTCTGTTTTCTTGATGTCTTGAGATTTTTTTTCCGGGGGATTATACGAAGCGCGAAGCGGCAACACAGCAACTTTACGAAAAACTAACGCTTCAGAATGGGCTTAAAGCGAAGCCATTGAGTTGATAAATCTGGATTTATGTTCCAGGCTTAGTGTGACATGGACAAAGAATGAGGAATATAAAGATGAATAAAGTGCTGGGATGTATCGCTGCCGCTGTGACGCTGGTAGCTCTGTCTGGTTGTACGACTTATGACAAAGCGGAAAGCTATGTGACTAAGCCGGTGGTTAAGGATGTGAAAAAAGGAATGACGCGCGATCAGGTTCGCCAGATTGCGGGTGCACCATCAACTGAAATCACCATGGTACACGCCCGTGGTACTTGCCAGACTTACGTGATTGGCGAGCGTGATGGTAAAGCACAGACCTACTTTGTCAGTTATAACGATGTGGGCCGCGTAATGAACTACGGTTTCCAGAGCTGTAAAGACTACGATACCGATCCGCAAGCTGCTCAGTAATTCTTGCCGAATGCAAAAAGGCCCGTCAATGACGGGCCTTTTTTCGTTTAACGCTTACAGTCCGTAAGGGCGTGGCACTTCAACATAATTGCCGCCCATCTCACGCTGATAGTAGTGGCCTTCCTGCACGTAATAGCGTTTCCCGTTGAAATCCAGTACGCGCATCCCGCCTTCTGGCGGCGCTTCAGGCGCCTGAACCACTACGTAGGTATCGCCCTGACGCTGGTAGTAGTTGCCATTCAGCATGTAATAAGTGAGACCGCCTATCAGCACCGCTGTCGCCGCTTCAGGTAAGAAGCGCAGCGGACCCGGACCGCCCCAACGTGGGCCACCACCCCAATGTGGACCTGGGCCGGGGCCCCATCCGTAAGGGTGGGCAAAACTAATGGCGGGCGTTAATAAGGTTAACGCCAGCACCGAGGCGATAACGTTTTTCATCGGTGATTCTCCTGCTATGACTGATAGCAGAATTAGCCTTCTGACGACAAAACTCAAGTGAAAAGTGGCTGATTTTTCGTCTGTTTACCATGCTTAACGCTTTCCTGACGCTAGCGCCACGATCTAGGGGAATTGCGGAGTTTCAGCCATAAAAAACGGCAGGCGATGAGGCCTGCCGTTGTTTTGCTGCGTCGGAATTAGCGATGCGCCAGTTCAGCGTGCTCGTCGCTTTCCAGCACTTTTTTATCGGTCAAACCGAGCCAGCGGCTGGTGAGTGAACCGGCCGTCATCGAACCATTGACGTTCAATGCGGTACGGCCCATGTCGATCAGCGGCTCAATGGAAATCAGCAGCGCAACCAGGGTCACCGGTAAGCCCATCGCAGGCAGCACAATCAGCGCTGCGAAGGTGGCGCCGCCGCCGACACCGGCAACACCGGCTGAGCTCAGCGTAACGATACCGACCAGCGTCGCAATCCACATCGGATCAAACGGGTTGATGCCGACCGTTGGCGCAACCATCACCGCCAGCATGGTCGGGTACAAACCGGCGCAACCGTTCTGGCCAATGGTGGCACCGAAAGAAGCCGAGAAGCTGGCAATCGATTCCGGCACACCAAGACGGCGCGTCTGCGTTTCAACGTTGAGCGGAATACTGGCTGCACTGGAACGGCTGGTGAAAGCGAAGGTGATCACTGGCCATACTTTGCGGAAGAAGCGCATCGGGTTGATGCCGTTCACCGACAGCAGCAGGGCGTGCACGCCAAACATGATCGCCAGACCGAGATAAGAGGCCACCACAAAACCACCCAGCTTGATGATGTCCTGCAGGTTAGAACCCGCCACCACTTTAGTCATCAGCGCCAATACACCGTACGGCGTCAGTTTCATGATCAGACGCACCAGCTTCATCACCCACGACTGCAGGGTATCAATCGCCACCAGCACGCGCTCGCCTTTGACTTTGTCATCCTTCAACAACTGCAATGCAGCTACGCCGAGGAAGGCAGCGAAAATCACCACGCTGATGATGGAGGTGGGGTTCGCGCCCGCCATATCAGCAAACGGGTTTTTCGGGATGAAGGAGAGCAGCAACTGCGGCGTGCTGAGATCGGCAACCTTGCCAACATAGTTGCTTTGAATGGCGCTCAGACGGGCAGTTTCCTGTGCACCCTGCACCAGACCTTCCGCGCTCAGGCCAAACAGCCCGGTGACCATCACACCCACCAGCGCGGAGATCGCGGTGGTGAACAGCAATACGCCAATGGTCAGCACGCTGATCTTGCCGAGTGAAGAGGCGTTATGCAGACGCGCTACCGCGCTCAGGATTGACGCAAACACCAGCGGCATCACAATCATCTGCAGCAACTGGACATAACCATTGCCGACGATGTTGAACCAGCCAATCGAGGCCTTCACTACCGGGCTGTTTTCGCCATAAATAGTTTGCAGCGCCAGGCCGAACAGTACGCCAATGACTAAACCAGTCAGTACGCGTTTCGACAGACTCCAGCTTTGATTGCCAATGCGATTCAGCAGAATCAGCAACGCAACGAAGGCGACGATATTAATAATGAGGGGAAAATCCATACTCGACTCCAGAGATGTGCCGCGCAGCAAATTTGGCCGACGCGGAAGACAGTAAGTTCCCGTCAGGGAATGTCAGGAATGTTACCAGTTCAGGAAAGTGCAGGCTTATACTCAAAAGGAATGGTTTATAACTTTATTGATTGATTTGCCTGGTTATTGACCGCCTTGGCCATTAACTAGCCGACCGACACCATTTTGCAGCGTATTAAACAGTTGCTCGGGCCAACCGTTGGCACCAAAAGAGGGCATACCAGCGGGAAACCACAATGCATATCCGACCAATGCGAGGCAAAGTGCGCGCTCCAGTTGATTGCCTTTCTGGCTATTGAGCAGCGGCAAACGGAAACGCCAGCGGCACGGCCACAGCAAGGGGACGCCTGCGGGGGTCAACATGTCGGCGACGATGTGACTGAGATAACCCAGCGTCATCCCCTGTAAGACATCAGCAGGCAGGAACCAGTCCGCCGGAACGTTAATCTGGAATAGCCACAGGCTGATTGCCACCGCGAGCAAACTGTGGGTAAAGCCACGATGACCAAATGCGCGCGCAATAGGTTGCGAGATCCATCTCAGGCGCTGGCCTAACACGGATTTGGGATGGTCGATATCGGGCAGCAGACAGGTCAACAGCGCAGCAGGCACGAGATGCCACCAGTCGGCGCTGGCCATGACTGGCGTCAGCTCCGCACGCTTGGCAAAAATCGCGCTGGCAATGGCAAAAATGATATGGCCTTCGGCCGTCATGATGAAACCTGGCTGCAAAAACTGTCGATGCATCCAGTATAGGGATTTATCCAGTAAAATAGAACGGTGACGCTGTAACGAAGCGTTAATATTTTTCACTTTCCCGCGTCATAATGACGCGGGAAAAGAACAGGTTAGCGTGCTAACCATCCGCCATCGACGGCCAGCGTGTAGCCGTGCACATAATCTGCAGCGTCAGAAGCCAGAAACACGATCGGGCCCATCATGTCATCCGGAATACCCCAGCGTCCGGCAGGGATGCGTCCAAGGATCTCTTCGTTGCGCGACTCATCATTACGCAGTTGTTCGGTATTATTGGTCGCCATGTAGCCAGGAGCGATGGCATTCACGTTAATGCCGTGTTTCGCCCACTCATTTGCCATTAGCCGCGTTAAACCCATCACCGCGCTTTTCGACGCAGTGTAAGAGGGCACGCGAATGCCGCCCTGAAAGGAGAGCATTGAGGCGATATTAATAATTTTGCCGCCGTTGCCCTGAGCGATAAACTGACGCGCCACCTGCTGAGACAGGAAGAACAGGCTTTTGCTGTTGATGTTCATGACATCGTCCCAGTCCTGCTCGCTGAAGTTAAGTGCATCCTCACGGCGAATGATGCCCGCGTTATTCACCAGAATATCGATACGTCCTGCCTGAGCCACGGCTTGCTCAACAATCTGCGGCACCCCTTTCGGCTGAGTCAAATCGGCCTGAATCGACCAAAAGCGGCGACCTAAGGCTTCGACTTTAGCCTGGGTATCGGCAGGTCCGGCGCGGTTAACGCCGATGATGTCGCAGCCCGCTTGCGCCAGCCCCAGTGCCATTCCCTGACCTAAACCGGTGTTACAGCCGGTCACCAGCGCAATTTTGCCTTCCAGATTAAATGCGTTAAGGATCATCTTTCTCTCCTGTTAGCGCAGCGCGCTGATGCTGACGTGGTCCATGTCATCGAATACCTGGTTTTCGCCCACCATGCCCCAGATAAAGGTATAGCGCTGTGTGCCGACTCCGGCATGAATTGACCAGCTTGGTGAGATCACCGCCTGCTCGTTATGCACCAGCAAATGGCGCGTTTCCTGCGGCTGGCCCATCATGTGGAAAACGGCACTGTCATCCGCCATATCAAAGTAAAAGTACACTTCCATACGACGTTCATGGGTGTGACACGGCATGGTGTTCCACAGATTGCCGTCGTCAAGGCGCGTCAGTCCCATGGTGAGCTGGCAGGTGGGTAATACATCCGGCACGATAAATTTGTTAATGGTGCGGCGGTTTGAGGTCGCGGCATCCCCTAACGTGGCTTTGACTGCATCCTGCAGGGTGATCTTTTTATCCGGATAACGGGTATGTGCGGGTGCGCTGTTGTAGTAAAACTTCGCTGGAAGGTTGGCGTTGCTGCTGCGGAAAACCACGCTTTTGGCTCCCTGGCCAACATACAGCGCCTCCTGATGGCCCACCTCCCAGGTTTTGCCGTCGACGTCAATCAAGCCCGGTCCGCCAATGTTGATCACGCCCAGTTCGCGGCGTTCGAGAAAATAGCTCACGCCCAGTTGTTTGCCGACTTCTTCACCGATCGTCACCGACTGCTGGATTGGCATGACACCACCAATGATGATGCGATCAATGTGGCTGTAAGTGAGGGTGTAATGGTCTGCCTCAAAAATTTTCTCGATCAAAAATTCGCGACGTAAGCCGGCGGTGTCCAGATTTTTTGCATGCTCAGTATGAATGCTTTGACGAACGTCCATCTCAGACCTCTCAAAGTTGAAGGAAGTGTCCCGAAGTGGGTCTTTGGGCATCTTAGGCAGGATGGGATGTGAATTCAATAAAAATGAAACGTTGTTTTATTTAATTGCGTGGGCGATCAAATACCCGCGGTTATTGGCGTAGTAGGTGTCAGGAGCAATGGAAAGCGTTGCCCACAGGCGGGCAACGAGAATGGATGGGCTAAGTCCTGGCCCGGCACAGGTGTATCAGAATTAATTGAACAGATGCTCAGCTTTCAACTCGGCCAAACTCGCCAGCTTCACATTGGCCAGCGCCCAACGCGCATCATTCGCGTACTCGGCTGCTGGCACCACAATCGAACGCATGCGCGCGGCTTTGGTGGCGACCATGCCATTGAACGAATCTTCCAGCGTCACGCAGTTCAGCGGGTCCACCCCTAATTTCGCCGCCGCATCCAGATACACCTGCGGATGGGGTTTGCTGTACGGCAGAGATTCGGCGGAAGCAATCGCGTCGAAGTATTTGCGCAGATCGAACATCTCTAAAACGCGCTCCAGCATAAACAGCGGTGAGGCAGAGGCGAGGGCGATTTTTAATCCCTGCTGCTGGCAAAGTTGCAATGCCTGTTCAACGCCGGGCAGTAATGGACGCGTCTCCTCAACCAATGCCAGCGCGCGAGCAATGATACGTTGCGTCACTTCCGCCTGATCCGGGCCGTTCCACGGCAAAGCTTCAAACCACATACGGACGGTTTGATCGATGCGCAAACCCAGCGTATCGGGCAGTTCATGGCGGCGGGTAATATCCACACCCAGACTCGCAAACACATCCAGTTCTGCCTGATCCCACAAGGGTTCAGAGTCGATCAGTAATCCGTCCATATCAAAAATAGCGGCCAACACCGGGCGACGATAAGACATACAACAGCTCCGTTTGAAATTTGCCCTACCTTATCATGCGCAGCCGGGAAATCCGACTCACGGCAGGTTACGCATTTTTCAGGAAAAAAAGCCGCAGTGCAGGTAGACTTAGGGCAAAACTATTGTATGTGAAGGGAGACACCATGACTTACCAACAGGCTGGCCGCATCGCCATCCTTAAGCGAGTGGCTGGCTGGGTAATTTTTATTCCGGCGCTGCTATCCACCATTATCTCAATTCTCGGCTTCATGTTTAAACACAGTGAAAAGCAGCCGGGCATTGATGCAGTGATGCTTGATTTTGTCCATGTCATGGTCGACATGATCAAGTTCAATACGCCGTTTTTGAACCTGTTTTGGCAAAACTCACCGGTACCGGAGTTTCATGGCGGTGCCAATATTGGCTTCTGGGTCATCTACATCCTGATTTTCGTCGGCATTGCGCTGCAGGCGTCAGGCGCGCGCATGTGGCGTCAGTCGCGTCACATCAAGGAAGGTATTGAAGATCAGTTGATTCTTGAACAAGCCAAAGGAGCTGAAGGGCGCACACGTGCTCAGCTGGAAGAGAAGATCCATGTCCCGCGACATACTATTTTGCTGCAAATTTTCCCGCTCTATATCCTGCCAATTGTGATTGCTATTGCGGGTTATTTTGTCCTGAAATTACTGGGCATGCTGTAAGGCGTCAGGCCGGCCTGGCCTGACGTTGTCCCAATGCATCTTCATTTAACAACTGGTCAATCGCGAATTGTGCGGCGTTTGTCCAGTTACCGGCAAACACGTTGGCGCGGTTGAGCAAATAGTAGAGCTGATACACGGGCTGTCGTTGCGAAAACCCTTCCGCCAGCGGCCACACCGAGTGATATCCCTCGTAAATCTGGCGCGGTAATTCGACGTAATAATTCAACATGGCGAGATCGCACTCCCGATCGCCCCAATAGCAAGCAGGATCAAACAACCAAGGTCCACTGCTGCTGTCCGCACAGTTGGCAGGCCATAAATCGCCGTGTAGTAAAGAAGGCTGAGGATGATGATTGGCCAGCGCGCGTTGCACGCAATCGACGATCAATTCGGTATTGCCGTATTGCACCCCTTTCTCAGCGGCCAGCTGTAGTTGCCAGCCAATGCGCTGTTCAGCAAAGAACACCGACCAGCGGCGTACCCAACTGTTGGGCTGGGGGGAGGTGGTGATGTTGTTATCGTAATCGAGGCCAAACTGCGGTTGCTCGCTCCATTGATGGAGGTGAGCCAACTGCTGGCCAAGCTGGAAGGCGCTGTGTTCGTTCAGCGCCTCTGGCTGAATATACTCCAACAGTAAGAAGCTGCTGTCGCGGTCATTCCCGACGCCATACACTTTAGGCACCCGGACCGTCTGTGTCCGCGCCAGCAATCCCAGCTGGTCCGCTTCCCAGCTAAACAGGGTAAGCATATCGCGCGTATTACATTTAACGAAAACGTCGAGATCGCCGTAGCGGAGGCGCCAGGCAGGATGCACATCGCCACCAGGGAGTTCGTAACGTTCAGTGATTTCAGCTTCACCGGCGTGTTCGCTTAACAGACGACTAATGGCTGACCACATTGGGTAATCCTCTTTATTCGCTGCGTAAGTTTGATTGTAGCGCTCAAAACTTCAGCAAAACCAGTGGTGCGGCGATTATTTGTGGCGCGTCAGGGTTTTGCCTGTAGAAATTCGGACAGCGTGGTGATCTTTACCTCCGCTTTACGATGCAGGGCAACATCCGCCAGCCCTGCGGCGTGTTCTGCGATCTCATGTTGTTCCAATGCACTGATGATGCCAAAACTGTTGGTTCCCAACTCATGCGAATGACCTTCATCATCATGCAAGGTCGTGGTGTAACCGCCGCTGACCATCACGCTGTTAAGGGATTGCAGATCGCCTAAGCTCTCATCGGAATAGCTTAGCGTGACAATGTAACGTTTAAGGTCGTGGTCACTCATCATTCACCTCATTGTAATGGAACAGATTTCAGCGTAGACCAGCGCTGCGGATAGAGCGAATTCTGCGCAATTCAGATGGGAAAAGGGAGCGTAAATCCGCGTCATCAGGCTTCAGAAAATTCTTGTATCAATTGGGCTGCTATTTCGCTAATTGCCTCTTATAATGCGCAGCGGGAATGGGAAAGCTCCTATTAACCATGCGGTTCCAGCGCGGAACCTGGCATTTCTGGCACCTTCATACTTTTTTACAAAACTTACCGTAAATTGCATTGATTGGCTGGGAAAACTCTTCAGACTCACTCTTTTTTAAACTGCCGTACGGGTCACATTTAATGAAAGCCTTTAATAAGCTGTCCGCTGTTTTATTGCTCTCTGCTGGAGCATTTTGTCACCAGGCATTTGCTGATAACACCGTTTTTACCTCTATGGATGACCCTTCAACGGCAAAAAAACCGTTTGAAGGCAGCGCGTCAGCCGGTTATTTGGCACAGACAGGGAATACCACCAGTTCATCATTGAGCGCCTCAACCAACATGACGTGGTATCAGACCAACACCGCTTACAGCTTGTGGGGCAACGCCGCGAACAACTCATCCAACGATGAGCGTTCCTCAGAGACTTATAACATCGGTGGTCGTACCCGTTACAATATGAACAGCGCGGACTATCTGTTCGGTCAGGCGAGCTGGTTGAGCGACCGTTTCAACGGTTATGATTCGCGCGATGTACTGACTGCCGGTTATGGTCGCCAGTTGCTGAACGGTCCTGTGCACTCGCTGCGAGCTGAATTCGGTCCCGGTGTCCGTTACGATGATTTCCATGAAGGTGGTCACGAAACCAAGGCGCTGGGATACGGTGCTGTGAGCTACCAGTGGCAACTGACTGACACGACCAAATTCATCCAGGGTGTTTCCGTGTTGAGCAGCTTCGGTGAAGATACAACGCTGAATTCCGAAACCGGCTTGCAGGTGGCCATCAACGAACACTTCGCGTTGAAGCTGGCTTACAACGTGACCTGGAATAATAATCCGCCAGAGTCTGCGCCGGATCGTACCGACACCAAAACCACCATCCAGCTTTCTTACGCGATGTAAGCGAGCCGTGATGAAAAACCGTTGCCGGTCAGCGCCGCGCAGCGGTTTTTTTTTATCTGTCGATGGCTTAGCGCATTTTTCGCGGGTTTAGATCGCGGCAGAAAGCTGCTATTATCTCCGGCGCTTTACATTCCTGGCGTCATTCCGACAACGTGGGTCTGACATTACGCCGGGTTACTCAAACAGAACTCAATGTTGCATGTAGGCTTTCGTGTGGCTTACCACTGCAATTAAGGATATGAAATGCCAGTAATTACTCTTCCTGATGGCAGCCAGCGCGTATTTGACCGTCCGGTCAGCGTGATGGACATCGCTCTGGATATTGGACCGGGTCTGGCGAAAGCCTGTATTGCCGGTCGTGTTAATGGCGAGCTGGTGGACGCGGTTGATCCGATCACCGAAGATGCTCAGGTGGCAATTATCACCGCCAAAGATGAAGCCGGTCTGGAAATTATTCGTCACTCTTGTGCGCACCTGTTAGGGCATGCGATTAAACAACTGTGGCCGAATACCAAAATGGCGATTGGTCCGGTGATCGATAACGGCTTCTATTATGACGTCGATTTGGATCACACCCTGACGCAGGAAGATCTTGAGCTGCTGGAAAAGCGTATGCACCAGCTGGCTGAGACTAATTACGATGTGGTGAAGAAGAAGGTGAGCTGGCAGGAAGCACGTGATGTGTTTGCTGAGCGTGGCGAAAGCTACAAAACCACCATTCTTGACGAAAACATCAGCCACGATGATCAACCTGGTTTGTATCATCATGAAGAATACATCGACATGTGCCGCGGTCCGCACGTGCCGAACATGCGTTTCTGCCATCACTTCAAACTGCAGAAAATCTCCGGTGCTTACTGGCGCGGCAACAGCGACAACAAAATGCTGCAGCGTATTTACGGTACAGCGTGGGGCGACAAGAAGCAGCTGGCTGCCTATCTGCAGCGTTTGGAAGAAGCGGCGAAGCGCGATCACCGTAAAATCGGTAAGCAGCTCGACCTGTACCATATGCAGGAAGAAGCGCCAGGTATGGTGTTCTGGCACAACGACGGTTGGACCATCTTCCGTGAACTGGAAGTGTTCGTCCGTACCAAGCTGAAAGAGTACGATTACCAGGAAGTGAAAGGTCCGTTTATGATGGACCGTGTGCTGTGGGAAAAAACCGGCCACTGGGAAAACTACAAAGAAGCGATGTTCACCACCTCTTCAGAGAACCGTGAATATTGCATCAAGCCAATGAACTGCCCTGGCCACGTTCAGATCTTTAATCAGGGTCTGAAATCCTACCGTGACCTGCCGCTGCGAATGGCGGAATTTGGTAGCTGCCACCGTAATGAGCCATCAGGCGCATTGCACGGCCTGATGCGCGTCCGTGGTTTTACCCAGGATGATGCGCACGTCTTCTGTACCGAGGATCAGGTTCGTGATGAAGTGAACAGCTGTATTCGTATGGTGTACGACATGTACAGCACCTTCGGTTTTGAAAAAATCGTGGTGAAACTGTCGACCCGTCCGGAGAAACGTATCGGTACCGATGAAATGTGGGACCGTGCGGAAGTGGATTTAGCAGAAGCGTTGAAGGAGAACGAAATTCCGTTCGAATATCAGCCAGGAGAGGGTGCCTTCTACGGCCCGAAAATTGAGTTTACCCTGTACGATTGCCTCGACCGCGCATGGCAGTGCGGCACCGTTCAGCTAGACTTCTCCCTGCCAAAACGTTTGGACGCCACTTATGTGGGCGAAAACAACGATCGTCAGACGCCGGTAATGATTCACCGTGCGATTCTCGGTTCAATGGAGCGCTTTATCGGCATCCTGACCGAAGAGTTCGCGGGCTTCTTCCCGAGCTGGCTGGCCCCCGTGCAGGCTGTGGTGATGAATATTACCGACAGTCAGGCAGAATATGTCAGTGAATTGACAAAGAAATTGCAGAAAGCTGGCATTCGTGTCAAAGCAGACTTGAGAAACGAGAAGATAGGCTTTAAAATCCGCGAGCACACATTACGTCGCGTCCCTTATATGCTGGTTTGCGGTGAGAAAGAGGTGGAAGCAGGCAAAGTTGCCGTGCGCACCCGCCGTGGTAAAGACCTCGGGAGCATGGACGTAGATGTGTTTGTTGTGAAGCTGCAACAAGAGATTCGCAGCCGACATCTTCACCAATTAGAGGAATAAGGTTATTAAAGGCGGAAAACGAGTACAACCGACGCGTCCGAACCGTATCAACGGCGAAATCCGTGCTACCGAAGTGCGCTTAACTGGCGTAGACGGCGAGCAACTTGGCATTGTGACATTGCGCGAAGCAATTGAGAAAGCCGAAGAAGCTGGCGTAGATTTAGTTGAAATCAGCCCGAACGCCGAACCGCCGGTTTGCCGTATTATGGATTACGGCAAGTTCCTTTATGAAAAGAGTAAATCTTCTAAGGAACAGAAGAAGAAGCAGAAAGTTATCCAGGTTAAGGAAATTAAATTCCGTCCTGGTACCGATGATGGCGACTATCAGGTCAAACTACGCAACCTGATTCGCTTTCTGGAAGAGGGCGATAAAGCCAAAATCACGCTGCGTTTCCGTGGTCGTGAAATGGCGCACCAGCAGATCGGTATGGAAGTGCTTAACCGCGTCCGTAAAGACCTGTGTGAAGATCTGGATCTGGCCATTGTCGAGTCCTTCCCGACTAAGATCGAAGGCCGCCAGATGATCATGGTGCTCGCACCGAAGAAGAAACAGTAGGCCTTCAAGTAATAATTCCGCGCAGCGTTCGCGCTGTGCGGAATCTTATTCGCCTGTCTGATTCATTTTATTAACAATGCGAAGTGGATATTTGTAAAAATGCCAAAGATTAAAACTGTCCGTGGCGCGGCTAAGCGCTTCAAGAAGACCGCTTCTGGCGGCTTCAAGCGTAAGCACGCGAACCTGCGTCATATTCTGACTAAGAAGTCTACCAAGCGTAAACGTCACCTGCGTCCGAAAGGCATGGTGTCTAAAGGCGATCTGGGTCTGGTTGTTGCCTGCCTGCCGTACGCATAAGTAAACTTTTTATAAATCTGCCTGAACACTTTGCGTACTGCAGGGAATAGGGCATCACAGAATATGATATAGGAGAGCTCACATGGCTCGCGTAAAACGTGGTGTAATTGCTCGCGCACGTCACAAGAAAATCTTAAAACAAGCTAAAGGCTACTACGGTGCACGTTCACGTGTTTACCGCGTTGCTTTCCAGGCTGTTATCAAAGCTGGTCAGTATGCTTACCGTGACCGTCGTCAACGTAAGCGTCAGTTCCGTCAGCTGTGGATCGCGCGTATCAACGCTGCGGCCCGTCAGAACGGTATCTCTTACAGCCGTTTCATCAATGGCCTGAAAAAAGCCTCTATTGAAATCGACCGTAAGATTCTGGCTGACATCGCTGTATTCGACAAAGTGACCTTCACGGCACTGGTCGAAAAAGCAAAATCAGCTCTGGCGTAAGTCAGATGAAAAAGGGAGCTTGCTCCCTTTTTTATTGCCTGCAACTCACGCAAAAGATTGACATTTTAACCGCTGGGCTTTTCAATAGTGCGGTTTCTATTAAGACAAGGTAACGCAAGCATGCACGCTGCTATTTTCCGTTTCTTTTTTTACTTTAGCGCCTGACAATCGGGGGCTTTTGCGCATAAGAAAAGAAACGAAAAATCGCGCTGAAAGCCTCCCTCGTGGAGGCTTTTTTGTTTCTGGCGACACTTAATCGGATCTCACGGTCCTTACAAGAACTGACCAGCCCGGCTGGAAGAAGAGGAAATCATGTCCCAACTCGCAGACCTGGTGGCCCGTGCCACGGCCGCTATCGACGAGGCGTCGGATATCGCCGCCCTGGACGCCGTGCGCGTCGAATTCCTGGGTAAGAAAGGGCATCTGACGCTGCAAATGACCACCCTGCGTGAACTGCCTGCGGAAGACCGTCCGGCAGCAGGTGCAGTCATTAACGAAGCGAAGCAGCAGGTGCAGGATCGTCTTAACGCACGTAAAGACACCCTGGAAAGCGCTGAGCTAAATGCGCGCCTCGCGGCAGAGACCATTGATGTCTCGCTGCCTGGTCGTCGCGTTGAGAACGGCGGTTTGCATCCGGTGACTCGTACCATCGACCGTATCGAAAACTTCTTCGGCGAGCTGGGCTTTGCAGTGGTCACCGGTCCGGAAATCGAAGATGACTATCATAACTTCGACGCACTGAACATTCCTGGCCACCATCCGGCACGTGCTGACCACGACACTTTCTGGTTCGATGCGACTCGTCTGTTGCGTACCCAGACATCTGGCGTGCAGATCCGCACCATGAAAAATCAGCAGCCGCCGATCCGCATCATCGCGCCAGGTCGTGTGTATCGTAACGACTACGATCAAACGCACACCCCAATGTTCCATCAAATGGAAGGTCTGATTGTCGATAAAGACATTAGCTTCACCAACCTGAAAGGCACGCTGCACGATTTCCTGAACAACTTCTTTGAAGAAGACCTGCAGATTCGCTTCCGTCCTTCTTACTTCCCGTTCACCGAACCGTCTGCGGAAGTGGATGTGATGGGTAAAAATGGCAAGTGGCTGGAGGTGCTGGGCTGCGGCATGGTGCATCCAAATGTGTTGCGCAATGTGGGCATCGACCCGGAAGTCTACTCTGGCTTCGCTTTCGGCATGGGGATGGAGCGTCTGACCATGCTGCGTTATGGCGTGAACGATCTGCGCGCCTTCTTCGAAAATGATTTACGTTTCCTCAAACAATTCAAATAAGGGCAGGTTATCCAATGAAATTCAGTGAACTCTGGTTACGCGAATGGGTAAATCCAGCCCTGGACAGCGTTGCGCTGTCTGAGCAAATCACCATGGCCGGTCTTGAAGTGGACGGCGTGGATCCGGTTGCTGGTGCCTTTAATGGCGTGGTGGTGGGTGAAGTGGTGGAGTGCGGTCAGCACCCGAACGCCGACAAACTGCGCGTGACCAAAATCAACGTGGGCGGCGAGCGCCTGCTGGATATCGTCTGTGGTGCGCCAAACTGCCGCCAGGGCCTGAAAGTCGCTGTGGCGACCGTCGGCGCTGTACTGCCAGGCGATTTCAAAATCAAAGCGGCGAAACTGCGTGGTGAGCCTTCCGAAGGCATGCTGTGCTCTTTCTCTGAGCTGGGTATTTCCGACGATCACAGCGGCATTATTGAACTGCCTGCTGATGCGCCTATCGGCACTGACATCCGCAGCTACCTGCAGCTGGATGACAACACCATCGAAATCAGCGTGACGCCAAACCGTGCCGATTGCCTCGGTATTATCGGTATCGCGCGCGATGTGGCAGTGGTCAACGGTTTGCCGCTCACCGAGCCAACGATTGAGCCGGTTAAAGCGACCATTACCGATACCTTCCCGATTCGCGTAGATGCCACCGACGCTTGCCCACGTTATCTGGGCCGCGTAGTAAAAGGCATCAATGTGAAAGCGGCAACGCCACTGTGGATGCGTGAAAAACTGCGTCGCTGCGGCATCCGTTCTATCGACCCGGTGGTGGATATCACCAACTACGTTCTGCTGGAACTCGGTCAGCCGATGCACGCCTTTGACCTCGACCGCATTGACGGCGGCATCGTGGTGCGCATGGCGGAAGAGGGTGAAGTCCTGACCTTACTGGATGGCACCGAAGCGAAACTCAGCAGCGACACGCTGGTGATTGCTGACCATCAGAAAGCGCTGGCGATGGGCGGCATTTTTGGTGGTGAGCACTCTGGTGTGAACGAAGAAACCCAAAATGTGCTGTTCGAGTGCGCCTTCTTTGAACCGCTGGCGATCACCGGCCGTGCACGTCGTCAGGGCCTGCATACCGATGCGTCGCATCGTTACGAGCGTGGCGTTGATCCGGCACTGCAATTCAAAGCCATTGAGCGTGCGACCCAGTTGCTGCTGGACATTTGCGGCGGTGAAGCGGGTCCGGTTATCGATCAAACCGACGCCAGCAAACTGCCTGAGCGCGCCACCATAACGCTGCGTCGCGAAAAACTCGACCGCCTGATTGGTCACGTGATCGCCGATGCGCAGGTTACCGATATCCTGACGCGTCTCGGTTGCAAAGTGACCGTAGGCAATGGTGAGTGGACAGCCGTTGCACCAAGCTGGCGTTTTGATATGGCGATTGAAGAAGATCTGGTTGAGGAAGTGGCCCGCGTATACGGCTACAACAACATTCCAGACGTGCCGGTGAAAGCCAGCCTGATTATGACCAAGCATCGCGAAGCGGATCTGTCGCTGAAGCGCGCGCGTAACCTGTTAGTCGATAAAGGCTATCAGGAAGCGATTACCTACAGCTTCGTTGATCCGAAAGTGCAGCAGCTGCTGCATCCGGGTGAAGAAGCGCTGATCCTGCCAAGCCCAATTTCCAGCGATATGTCGGCAATGCGCCTGTCGCTGTGGACGGGTCTGCTCGGTGCGGTGGTGTATAACCAGAACCGTCAGCAAGGCCGTGTGCGCCTGTTTGAGAGCGGTTTGCGCTTTGTTCCTGATACGCAGGCCGATCTGGGTATCCGCCAGGATCTTATGCTGGCGGGCGTTCTGAGCGGTAATCGCTATGAAGAGCATTGGGATCTGGCGCGTCAGACAGTTGACTTCTATGATTTAAAAGGCGATTTAGAATCGTTACTGGATTTGACCGGTAAACTCGATGAGATTTCTTTCCGTGCAGAAGCCAATCCGGCGCTGCATCCGGGACAGAGCGCGGCAATTTATTTACGCGGCGAACGAATCGGATTTATCGGAGTGGTTCATCCGGAGTTGGAACGTAAGCTGGATCTCAACGGCCGCACCTTAGTGTTTGAACTGCTTTGGAATAAGGTCGCAGACCGCGTCCTGCCTGACGCGCGCGAGATTTCACGCTTCCCGGCGAACCGTCGTGATATCGCTGTGGTAGTGGCTGAAAACGTGCCCGCAGCAGATATCATCGCGGAGTGTAAGAAAGTTGGCGTAAATCAGGTAGTTGGCGTAAACTTGTTTGACGTGTACCGTGGTAAGGGCGTGAACGAGGGCGAAAAGAGCCTCGCGATTAGCCTGATTTTGCAGGATACCAGCCGGACACTCGAAGAAGAGGAGATTGCCGCGACCGTTGCCAAATGCGTTGCGGCATTAAAAGAGCGATTCCAGGCAACCTTGAGGGATTGAACCTATGGCGCTTACAAAAGCTGAAATGTCAGAGTACCTGTTTGAAAAACTCGGGTTGAGCAAACGCGATGCCAAAGAGTTGGTTGAGCTCTTCTTTGAAGAAGTTCGCCGCGCGTTAGAAAACGGAGAACAGGTTAAACTGTCCGGATTTGGTAATTTTGATCTGCGTGACAAAAACCAACGTCCGGGCCGTAACCCGAAGACGGGGGAAGATATTCCTATCACTGCCCGCCGAGTGGTGACCTTCCGTCCGGGACAGAAGTTGAAAAGTCGCGTTGAGAACGCGACACCGAAGGACGCTGACTAATTTCAGTATGACAAAAAGGCCGCTTAGCGGCCTTTTTTATTGGCTGTAAAATAGCCGTTCTGCGCAATCTTTCCATAATGTCAGGATTTCGTAAGTATCCGGAAAATAGGATGAAAATCGGCACTGGCTGATAGTGACTGCGGCAATCCATTTGTTATAACAGCGCCATCACATAACAAGGGGGATTGCTGATGAAAAAGACAGCACTTTTACTGGGCATCCTGTTAGGCATGCCGCTGCTGGCTAGCGCCAATGTTTCCGTTAACATCAACACACCGGGTGTTTCTATTCATATCGGTGATCAGGATAAACGTGGCTACTACTGGGATGGCTACGACTGGCGTGCGCCAACCTGGTGGAAACAGCACCACAATCAACGCATCGGTACCAAAGGCCCGCACGGTTACTGGAACGGTAACGGCTGGCAGTCACAGCATCCGGGTAATGCGCCGCGCCACGATAACAAACCGCAGCCGCGCGACCAGCATCATGACCAGCACGATAACCACGGTCAGCGTGATAATCACGGTCAACCGATCCCGCCTCATCAGTAAGCAATGCTCAGCGGCACCCACTCGGTGCCGCTTTCTTTTTGCCACAATCCCACTACAATCAAATCTCTGTTTTCTCAGCCAATCTTATCTATGACTCTGTTGGACCAGCTTGCCCGTCAGGCCGATCGTCGTAGCCAGCGCTGGCTGATGCTGCTCGGTGCCATTCTGCTGCTGCTGTTTATTCTCAGCCTGTGCGCCGGAGACAGCTGGATATCGCCAACCCAATGGTTTTCCTCCAGCGGTGAACTCTTCGTCTGGCAGTTACGCTTACCGCGCACGCTGGCCGTGCTGCTGGTGGGGGCTGCGCTGGCGGTGTGTGGCGTGGTGATGCAGGCGCTGTTCAACAATCCGCTGGCGGAACCCGGCTTGCTTGGCGTATCCAATGGCGCGGGCATTGGGTTAGTGTTGGGTGTGATGCTGGGCAATGGCTCGCTATGGAGCCTGGCGCTGGCGGCGATGGCGGGCGCATTATTGATCACGCTGATCCTGCTGCACTTTGCCCATCGTCAGCTTTCCGTTAGTCGCTTATTGCTCACGGGCGTGGCGCTCGGCATTATCTGTAGCGCAGTGATGACGTGGGCCGTGTACTTTAGCACCAGCCTCGATCTGCGGCAGTTAATGTACTGGATGATGGGCGGCTTTGGCGGTATTGACTGGCGCTATGGCTGGATGATGCTGGCGCTGTTGCCGGTCACTCTGCTGCTGACAGCCACCGCTCGGACGCTGAATTTACTTTCACTGGGGGAAACCTCGGCGCGTCAGCTAGGCCTGCCGTTATTGTTATGGCGTAACCTGTTAGTGTTGGCGATGGGCTGGCTGGTAGGCGCCAGCGTGGCGATGGCCGGTGCCATCGGGTTTGTCGGATTGGTCATCCCTCATCTGTTACGCTTAAGCGGTTTTAGCGATCACCGATACCTGCTGCCCGCCTCGGCGCTGGCAGGGGCTGCGGTGCTCCTCGGGGCAGATATTATTGCCCGTCTGGTGCTGACGTCGGCAGAGTTGCCGATTGGCGTGGTCACCGCCACTCTCGGCGCTCCGCTGTTTATCGTGCTTTTAGTGAAATCTTCGCGCTAGCGATGGCTGGCATCTTGGTCTCAACAACAGGAATCGACAATGAGCATTTATCAGACAGAACTGGTTACCCTGGACGGCGAAAAAACCACGCTGGCACAGTATCAGGACAACGTACTGCTGGTGGTCAACGTGGCGTCAAAATGTGGGCTGACGGCGCAGTATGAGCAGCTTGAGTCACTGCAGAAAGCCTGGCAGGACAAAAACTTTAGCGTGCTGGGTTTCCCCTGCAACCAGTTTCTGGAGCAGGAGCCGGGCAGCAACGAAGAGATCAAAACCTTCTGCAGCACCACTTATGGTGTGACTTTCCCGATGTTCGATAAAACCGATGTGAACGGTGCCAATCGTCATCCGCTGTATGCGCAGTTAACGGCGGCACAGCCTGAAGCCGAACGCCCTGAAGGCAGCGGTTTCCTCGAGCGTATGGTGAGTAAAGGTCGTGCACCTAAAGCCGAGGGCGACATTCTGTGGAACTTCGAAAAATTCCTCATCAACAAACAGGGCAAGGTGATTGCGCGTTTCTCTCCGGATATGACGCCTGATGATCCGATCATCCTGAAACGCGTTGAGCAGGCGCTGGCAGAGTAAATGTTGTTGCAGTGTCAGGGAGTCAGCGTCGCGGGACGTCTGGCTCCTGTTGATCTCAGCGTCAACGCGGGCGAGTGGGTGCATCTGGTTGGCCCTAACGGCGCGGGGAAAAGCACGTTACTCAGCGTGCTGTCGGGATTATTGCCAGGGCAAGGTGTCATCCAGCTGGCTGGAGAGTCGCTGAATACTTTAAGCGGAGCCGAGCTGGCACAGCGGCGCGCGTGGTTACCACAACAACAGGCCGCGTTGGGCACCATGCCCGTCTGGCACTACCTTCGTTTACATTTCTCTTCGGCTTCACCCCAGGCCGATGTCACGCTGAATGATGTGCTGGCGCAACTCAGCGTGCAGGATAAATTAACCCGTCAACTGACGCAGCTCTCTGGTGGCGAATGGCAGCGTGTGCGGCTGGCGGCAGTAGTGATGCAAATCCATCCGGCGATCAATCCTCACGGCAAGCTTTTAATTCTGGATGAGCCGATGACGGCATTGGATGTCGCGCAGCAGCGAGCCGTGGATAAATTGCTGCTCCAGCTGTGCCACGCCGGTATTGCGGTGATTGCCAGCGGCCATGATCTTAACCACAGTCTGCGCCATGCCGACCGCGTAGGATTGATGCATCAGGGGGAAGTGGTGATGCAGGGGAGTGCGCGGGACGTCTTAACCGCCGCCAATCTCTCTCCGCTGTACCAAACCGAGTTTGAACAATTGGATACGCCGCAAGGCCCTCTGCTGTTTATTCCCTGAATAACATTGCCTGTTAAGCAGATTTGCCGCTAAAGTGTCATCCGGGCGACGGATTTAGGGACATTCTGATGCGAATAACGGTATTTCTTCTGATGCTGCTGCTGGTTGGGTGTAGTAGCCATCACGCGCCGCCGCCGAATGGCCGCCTTTCTGATTCCATCACCGTGATTGCTCAACTCAACGATCAGTTAGGTCGCTGGCGTGGCACGCCTTATCGCTACGGCGGGTTAAGTCGAGGCGGTGTGGATTGCTCTGGTTTTGTTTATCTGACCTTCCGCGATAAATTCGACATGCAATTGCCGCGCTCTACCGTCGACCAGACCGATATTGGCACACGCATTGATAAACGCGATTTGCTGCCCGGCGATCTGGTCTTCTTTAAAACGGGCAGCGGAGAGAATGGCCTGCATGTGGGTATTTATGATACCGATAACACCTTTATCCACGCTTCGACCAGCCAGGGCGTGATTCGCTCTTCAATGGATAATGTCTATTGGCGCAAGGTATTTTGGCAGGCGCGTCGTATCTGAGTGATTACCATACCAGTGCTGAATGACCTATTCTCTTCATGGTTTTTTAGCCGGTTTATTTTTGAATTCCCCTCGAATTTAACTCTCATTTAAAATGGCACTTTACCTGTGCTCGCATAAATACTAAAAATAAGACTGAATTTATTTAATGAGTATGGACAACCACCCCGGCTATTTGGCTTAAGTTTTATTTATGGCTTAAAACGGTTTAATCAGGCACAAAATTGCGTCTCTTCTAACGTTTGGTCCTATTGCCTGACCGTTTTCATTGATATACGATGCGCCAATTGCCACTGCTTCTGGCTGCTAAAATGAAAGTCCATTTATCTGCCGACTATCAGTCGGAAACCTGGTTCTATCCAGTTTATACACTGGCGGGCCAGCTGAATGCGGTCGAGCTGGTGACGCAATTCGTCCACGACAGCGCACCTATTACGCTGCCGCAGGATTTGCTGTTGCCGCAATTAGACGATGCGCAGCAATTACGGTTAATGCAGAGCCAGCTTTCTTTACTGGAAAAGTACCGTGATTTTTTTGAGCTACATCAAATTACCGCTCTGGTTCGTATTGATGATTCGATGGCGTTAACGCTGCTTGAAAGTGAATTTCTGTTAAGGAAATTTAAACAACTTCCTTTTATTATTCTCGATATTAGCGAAACGTTTCCGCAATTAGCGCGCGGAAAAGCGCAGCCACTTCTGGCAACATTACAGCAGGAATTCCGTTTATCACTTTCCCAATTTGGTGCAGGTAAAGCACCTGCGACCGCAGTTTACGATAATCTCTTTAGTGTACTGAAACTGGATAAAACCTTTATACAAGGCCTGGCTAAACGTGCATCTTTTACACCATTTATCCAAACGGTCATCGATAATTTCTCAGATTATGCCGATCAGCTCATAATATGTGGTGTTGACGATAACGTCATGCTGGAGAAAGTCAGCACGCTGAACGGAGCCCAACTGCAAGGCAATTTGTTCCCGGTTGTCAAAGCGGAACGGTTAGGTGATCTTATTTATCCTGATGTGACTTCGCACACCCCTTCACAGCAGTAGTCCTTTCAACTGTCATCCGCTGACGCCCAGCGTTACACTGAACCCTATTCTTAAACTCACTGTTGGTGCTTTTTGTGTGCACCTTCTGGAGTGGTGATGCAATTTATTAATAGCTGGCAGCAAGAGCTGCCGGGATGCTATACGGCGCTGATGCCAACGCCGTTGGAAGGCGGGCGTTTGTTCTATCATAACGCGTCGCTGGCGGCAGAAATGGAACTGGATGCCGGGCTCTTCACTGGGCAGGGGCACGGCGTCTGGAGTGGTCGTGAGCTATTGCCAGGTATGGCCCCGCTGGCGCAGGTTTACAGCGGACATCAATTTGGTGTGTGGGCCGGCCAACTGGGCGACGGGCGGGGCATTCTGCTGGGTGAACAGCAACTGACGAACGGACGTAAACTCGACTGGCATTTGAAAGGGGCGGGATTGACACCCTATTCGCGTATGGGTGATGGCCGGGCGGTGATTCGTTCCAGCGTGCGTGAGTTCCTGGCTTCGGAAGCGCTGCACCATTTAGGGATTCCCACCACTCGCGCGCTGGCTCTGGCGATTGGCGATGAGCCAGTGCTGCGTGAAACGCAGGAACGCGGGGCAATGCTGATGCGCATCGCTGAGAGTCATCTGCGTTTTGGTCACTTTGAACATTTTTACTATGGCGGTGAGCAGGATAAGGTCCGGCAACTGGCAGATTACGCCATTCATCATCACTGGCCGCAGTTAAGCGATGACGCTGACCGCTATGTGCTGTGGTTTACCGATATCGTGAAACGCACTGCCAGCCTGATCGCCCACTGGCAGAGCGTAGGCTTTGCGCATGGCGTAATGAACACTGATAACATGTCGATCCTCGGATTAACGCTGGATTACGGTCCCTATGGGTTCCTCGATGATTACCAACCCGGATTCATCTGCAATCACAGCGATTATCAGGGGCGATACTCTTTTGAAAATCAGCCGATGATTGGTTTGTGGAACCTCAACCGTCTGGCGCATGCATTGTCAGGACTGATGAGCACGGAGCAGTTGAAACAGGCGCTCAGCCAGTATGAAACGGAACTGATGCAGGTTTGGGGCGAGAAGATGCGCGCTAAACTGGGCCTTCTGACCGCTGATGCCAATGACAACGCGATCCTGACGCAACTACTGTCACTGATGACGCAAGAGCGAAGCGATTACACGTTGACCTTCCGCTTACTGAGTGAAACACAGCAGCACCAGCAGCGATCGCCGCTGCGTGATGAATTTATCGACCGCGAGGCGTTTGACCACTGGTACGACGGCTATCGTCAACGTCTGCTGCAGGATGAGGCATCAGATGAACAACGCCAGCAGGTCATGAAGGCGGCCAACCCAGCGCTGGTGTTGCGCAATTATCTGGCACAGCAGGTGATTGAAGAAGTCGAGCAGGGTGAGAAGGCGGCGCTGGAGCGGCTCCATCTGGCCTTACAGCAGCCATTTGATGATGCGGCCGTCAGCGCAGAGTTACGCCAACGGCCGCCAGAGTGGGGCAAAACGCTGGAAGTGAGTTGCTCCAGCTAGTCTGATTAAAAACGGCTGTCGACGGCGGCAGCCAGTTTCTCCAGTACTTCGGCGCTATCTTCCCAGCTCAGGCAGGGATCGGTAATAGACTGACCGTAGTTTAACGGCTCGCCGCTCACCACTTTCTGATTACCTTCCTGCAGGAAACTCTCAATCATCACACCCGCTACCGCACGTGATCCCGCACGAATTTGTGCTGCCACATCATCCGCGACGTCGCGCTGGCGGCGATGCTGCTTCAGACAGTTGCCATGGCTAAAGTCGATGATCAGTTGTTCCGGCAAATTAAAATCACGCAGATTGGCGGCTGCGGCCGCGACATCTTCGGCGTGATAGTTAGGCTGACGGCCACCGCGCAGAATCACATGACCATGCGGATTGCCGCTGGTCTGGTAAATCGTCATCTGGCCGTGTTTATCCGGAGACAGGAACATATGACTGACGCGTGACGCGCGAATGGCATCCACCGCGATTTGCACATTGCCGTCTGTACCGTTTTTGAATCCGACCGGGCACGACAGCGCCGATGCCATTTCACGGTGGATCTGACTTTCGGTAGTGCGTGCACCAATCGCGCCCCAGCTGATCAGGTCGGCAATAAACTGGCCGATCACCATATCAAGGAACTCGGTGGCGGTCGGCATACCGGTGGCGTTGATATCCAGCAGCAGTTTGCGTGCAATGGCGATGCCGCGATTGACGTCGAAACTGCCATCCAGATCCGGATCTGAGATTAATCCTTTCCAGCCCACCACCGTGCGCGGTTTTTCAAAGTAAGCGCGCATCACGATTTCCAGACGATCCTGGTAACGTTCGCGTAAAACGTTCAGACGTTCGGCATATTCCAGCGCGGCTTTGGGGTCATGAAGCGAGCAAGGGCCGATAATCACCAGCAGGCGTGGATCTTCACCGGTCAAAATGCGTGCAATACGTTGGCGTGCAGCGGTGACGGTAGCGGCCACCTCTGGCGAAATAGGGTGTTCTTGCGCAAGCGCAGCGGGCGTTAGCAGGCTGCCGATGCGCGCGGTACGCAGTTCATCAGTCTTGTTCATTGAGATTCTCAAAATCTGTTCTTCGCAACGGTGAAATACCGGGAAGTGATGGTGGTCACAATAAACCAATAGGCCGCGAATTCAACCCGCTAAAAAGAAAGGTGAGTGAAACAAGACGGAAGCCAGGCTTTACGGCCTGGCGTACAGATCAATACATGCTGCGACGCAGACCCATAATGTCGAGGATTTTTGTGGCAATCTCTTCGACCGAATAGTTGGTACTGTTCAGATAACGAATCTGATGCGTACGGAACAGCGCTTCCACTTCGCCCACTTCCAGCCGGCACTGGCGCATTGAGGCATAACGGGTATTCTCCGCACGCTCCTGCCGAATCGCCGCCAGCCGTTCAGGATCGATGGTTAAGCCAAACAGCTTATGTTGATGGGCGCGCAACGCCGGCGGCAATTTCAGGTTATCCATATCATCGGCGATAAAGGGATAGTTTGCCGCACGTACACCAAATTGCATGGCCAGATAGAGGCTGGTGGGTGTTTTGCCACAGCGAGAGACGCCGAGCAAAATGACCTGTGCATCCTCCAGACCACGCAGTGAGATACCATCATCGTGCGCCAGGGTGTAATCAATCGCGGCAATACGCGCATCGTATTTACCGAGATTACTCGCCGTCAGACCATGGGTTCGGTGTGCCACTGGCATTGAAGCAACGCCCAGTTCACTTTGCAATGGGCCCACTAACGCCTGCACGATGTCCTGGCAAAATCCTTCGCTTTCCAGAATGATTTCGCGCACATCCGGGGTGACGATGGAAAAGAACACAATCGGACGTACGCCGCTTTGCTGATACAGCGCGTTAATCTGCGCCTTCACCGCCTGAGCGCGCTGAACATTCTCAACAAAGGGCAGGGTCACGCTATTGATGTTCACGGGGAATTGCGACAGCACGGCATGCCCCAATACCTCCGCGGTAATGGCGGTACCGTCTGAAATGTAGAACACACTGCGCTCAGTGCTCATAGGCGAAATCCCCCTCTCATTTACTTTTGCGTAACAATGTCATTGCCGATATTTCATTTTAATTAAAAATAAAATGAAATATCCATATCGTTAGTGCTTTCTGCTGGAATTTGATTTGTGTGATGAACAATATTAGATGAAATGCTGTTTTGAAAACGGCTATTTCCCCGCAATTTTTATCACAAGGTAAAAATAAAGTCTGAATCTGTTGCGCAACAAAAAGCAATGGCTAACCCTCTGAAAAGGGGAAAAATATCGTTGCGGCAATGTGTCGGCGTTAAATAAGACAGTTGCGCAACTTTGATGCCAGCGGGAACTAGTCCGAATTTGCGTTTCTTTTTCTGCTTTAACGATTCAACACTTAGTCTTTATTTATTGATTGTGCCAGGCTGTTTTGGCGAATAGCAAAATGTTCCATGTGCTCCAATCATTTAAATGAAGGATAATCTCAATGTCCAATCAAGACCAACAGTCGCTAGTGCTCTGGTACAACCAGCTTGGCATGCATGATGTTGATCGGGTGGGGGGCAAGAATGCTTCCCTGGGAGAAATGATTACTAACTTGTCGTCACTGGGCGTCTCCGTGCCTAACGGCTATGCCACGACATCTTACGCCTTTAATCTGTTTCTCGATCAAAGCGGACTGAACCAGCGCATTTATGATTTGCTGGACAAAACGGATATTGATGATGTTGAAGAGCTGGCTAAGGCCGGTAAACAAATTCGTCAATGGGTCGTGGACACGCCATTCCTGCCTGAGTTGGAAGAGGCGATTCGTACTGCCTATGAGCAACTCTCCTCTGATGATGCCGACGCTTCCTTTGCGGTGCGATCATCCGCCACCGCTGAGGACATGCCCGATGCCTCGTTTGCGGGGCAACAGGAGACTTTCCTTAACGTGCAGGGCTTTGATGCGGTGCTGGTGGCCGTGAAGCACGTGTACGCTTCCTTATTTAACGATCGTGCGATCTCTTACCGCGTGCACCAGGGCTACGACCATCGTGGCGTTGCCCTGTCAGCGGGTATTCAGCGCATGGTGCGATCCGATCTCGCGTCTTCTGGCGTGATGTTCACCATTGATACCGAATCTGGTTTCGACCAGGTGGTCTTTATCACCTCGGCGTTCGGTCTTGGTGAGATGGTGGTGCAAGGTGCGGTGAACCCGGATGAATTCTACGTGCACAAACCCACGCTGGCAGCCAATCGCCCGGCCATCGTGCGTCGCACCATGGGTTCCAAAAAGATCCGCATGGTGTATGCCGATTCTCAGGAGCACGGTGAGCAGGTGCGCATTGAAGATGTCGATCAGGAGCAGCGTGACCGCTTTAGCCTGACCGATGACGAAGTGCAGGATCTGGCGCGCCAGGCGGTGTTGATTGAGCAGCATTACAAGCGCCCAATGGATATCGAGTGGGCGAAAGATGGTCACACCGGCAAATTGTTCATTGTGCAGGCGCGTCCGGAAACCGTGCGCTCTAACGGTCAGGTGATGGAGCGCTATAATCTGCAAGGGAAAGGCAAGGTGCTGGTGGAAGGCCGTGCCATCGGCCATCGCATTGGCGCGGGTGAAGTGAAAGTGATTCATGACATCAGCGAAATGCACCGCATCGAAAAGGGTGATGTGCTGGTCACTGACATGACTGACCCGGATTGGGAACCGATCATGAAGAAAGCCTCCGCGATAGTCACCAATCGCGGCGGCCGTACCTGCCATGCGGCGATCATCGCGCGTGAGCTGGGCATTCCTGCCGTCGTTGGCTGTGGCGATGCCACCGATTATCTGAAAGATGGCCACAAAGTGACGGTTTCTTGTGCCGAAGGTGATACGGGCTACGTCTACCACGACCTGCTGGACTTTGAAGTCACCAGCTCACAGGTGGATACCATGCCGGATCTGCCTCTGAAAATCATGATGAACGTCGGTAACCCGGATCGCGCCTTTGACTTCGCCTGTCTGCCAAATGAAGGTGTTGGTCTGGCGCGTCTGGAGTTCATCATCAACCGTATGATCGGTGTACACCCGAAAGCGCTGCTGGAGTTTGACCAGCAGACGCCAGAATTGCAGCAGCAGATTCGTCAAATGATGAAGGGCTTCGATGATCCGGTTGAGTTTTACATCGCGCGTCTGACCGAAGGGATCGCGACCCTGGGTGCGGCCTTTGCGCCGAAGCGCGTGATTGTGCGTCTCTCTGATTTTAAATCGAACGAATACGCCAACCTGGTGGGCGGCGAGCGTTACGAGCCAGAAGAAGAGAACCCAATGCTAGGCTTCCGTGGTGCGGGCCGCTACGTCGCGGACAGCTTCCGCGACTGCTTCGCGCTGGAGTGCGAAGCGGTGAAACGAGTACGTAACGAAATGGGTCTGACTAACGTCGAGATTATGATTCCGTTTGTGCGTACCGTTGATCAAGCGGCGGCGGTGGTGGAAGAACTCGGTAAGCAGGGTCTGAAACGCGGTGAGAACGGCTTGAAGGTGATCATGATGTGCGAGATCCCGTCAAATGCCTTGCTGGCTGAACAGTTCCTGCAGTATTTCGACGGCTTCTCTATCGGCTCGAACGACATGACACAGCTGGCGCTGGGTCTGGACCGCGATTCTGGCGTGGTGTCTGCACTGTTTGATGAGCGCAACGAAGCGGTGAAGGCGCTGCTGTCGATGTCGATTCAGGCCGCCAAGAAACAAGGCAAATATGTTGGAATTTGTGGCCAGGGTCCTTCAGATCATGAAGACTTCGCTGCGTGGTTGATGGAGCAGGGTATTGATAGCCTGTCATTGAACCCAGATACCGTGGTGCAAACCTGGTTAAATCTGGCGGAATTGGATGCTGCTAAGCAGTAATCAGACATCAATTAGGGCGCGTTCGGGGTAAATCTGAAGCGTCCTTGATGAAATCATTAAGGCCAGCGCTGCTGGCCTTATCTTTATCTATAAAAATTGCAAAAAAAAGCCCATCACAGGGGATGGGCAAAGACTACACACAGCAATTCTTCACTTTACTCAGGGGAAAAAGGTTGTTTAAAAATCAGTGGTTTGATCTCAAACATAGGATTCATGTTATTCATCAGGCTTGCTGGCGTCTTTAAGAATCCTCTTATTAGTTTAAAGCTGATAATCTTTTCTGAGCTTTTTTAACGGTTGCGCCTGATGATTCAGTTCGAAAAATAATCATTCCGTTAGCGAAATCCACCTAAAGCGCCTAAATCTGCGTTTTTTCTTAAAAATCGCTTATGAAAAATAAAGGGTGGTGTAGGCAATTATGTGACAGCGATTAAGTTGCTTTCAGCGCGGTAGGTAAGGCAAATCAGAAGTGGGAGAAGAAGGCGGTGCATTTATCTGCACCGCTCGCGGAAAAGGTCAGCTTTAAGGTTGCTCTTCCTCGTGTTCGGCAAGAGCTTCGATGGCCGTTTGCGGGTCATCATCCGGGGCAGGCGCTTCATGCATCCACACGGAAACCAAACGATAAGATACCGCTAGCACCACCGGGCCAATAAACAGTCCAATCATGCCAAAGGCGATCAATCCCCCGATAACGCCGGAAAGGATCAGAATCATCGGCAGATCCGCGCCCATACGAATCAGCATCGGACGCAACACGCTATCGAGCGTACCGACTACACAACTCCACACCAGTAATATCGTGCCCCAGGTGGTATCGCCACTCCAGTAGAGCCAGATGATGGCCGGTACCAGTACCACTAACGGCCCAAGCTGTACCAGGCACGTCAGAATCATTAGCACGGTGAGCAGAGTGGCATAAGGGATGCCGGAAATCGCCAGGCCAATACCGCCCAGCACACCCTGCACCAGCGCCGTCACCACCACACCCAGCGCCACGGCACGAATGGCCTGACCGGCTAGCAGCACCGCCGCATCGCCGCGACGTCCGCCCATACGATAAGCGAAGTGACGAATGCCGTGGCCAACCTGCTCACCGCGCCAGTAGAGCAACACGCTAAACAGCAGCATCACAGCGAGGTGAATCATAAAGCGGCCGAAGTGGCCGGCCTGCGCCACAAAGAAGCCGGTGGTGCGGCCAATATAAGGTTGCAGCTGATTTAAAATCGCCGTACCGCCGCCATCGACCATTTTGTGATAGCTGGAGTAGGTTTTGTTGCCGACATACGGAATTTCGCGCAGCCAGACAAAATCCGGGAAAACCAGATGTCGCTGCGTGGCCCAGGCAATCACCGGCGCGCTGTTATCGATCAGGCTACTCACCAACAGGGCAATGGGAATAATAAACAGCAGCAGTAACAGAATGGTCATGGCGATCACCGCCAGCGATCGTCGTCCCCACAGCAAATGCTGCAAACGGATCATCAATGGCCAGGTCGCAATCACCACCATGCTGGCCCAGGCAAAGCCCAGAATAAAGGGTTGTACCACCCACAGGCAGGCGATGATCATGATGAGAATGAACATCAACGAGAATAGCAGTTGCGGTAGATCCATACCGCGTTGCAGGCTTTTCATCACAACGTTTTGACCTCAATTAATCCTTCGTGGTGGACCGCGTGGGCCCTGATCAATGATGAGCTATTTCCTGAAAATTAAACAGAAAAAAGCAGGTGTCGTGGAGGTCTTTCCTGAAAAAACAGCAGCCATTAAAAAAATATGATAAAACCAGTGGTTGAAAAAAATAACCACGCAAACGTTTACAACATCTCGGTCACGCAATAATGATCCCACAGATTTCCCAGGCGCCAGGCCTCGTTCAACTGGTGCTGACATTCCTGCAGTCATTAAAAGAGCAAGGCTTTACCGGCGATACCGCCACCAGTTATGCCGATCGTCTCTCGCTTTCCACCGATAACAGCATTTATCAGCTGTTGCCCGATGCTGCGCTGTTTCCGCGTTCGACGGCGGACGTGGCACTAATCGCGCGGCTGGCCGGTGAAACGCGCTTTAACAGCCTGGTGTTTACCCCACGCGGCGGCGGAACGGGTACCAACGGTCAGTCACTCAATCAGGGCATTGTGGTCGACATGTCGCGCTACATGAATCGCATCCTTGAGATTAACCCTGAGCAGGGCTGGGTGCGTGTGGAAGCGGGCGTGGTGAAAGATCAGCTCAATGCCTGGTTGAAGCCTTATGGATTCTTCTTCTCGCCGGAGCTCTCCACCAGTAATCGCGCTACCTTAGGCGGCATGATCAATACCGATGCATCCGGGCAGGGTTCGCTGGTGTATGGTAAAACCTCGGATCACGTGGAGGGATTGCGGGCGGTTCTGCTCGGCGGCGATATCCTGGATACCCGCGCGATGCCCACCGACCTGGCTGAGCAATTAGCAACAACACCGACAGCAGAAGGGCGTATCTATCATCAGGTGCTGAATCGCTGTCGTGATCAGCGTGATCTGATTCTGGATAAATTCCCTAAGCTTAACCGCTTCCTGACCGGTTATGACTTGCGTCATGTGTTCAGCGATGACATGCAAACCTTCGATCTGACACGCCTGTTATGCGGTGCAGAAGGGACGCTGGCCTTTATTACGGAAGCGCGTCTGGATATCACGCCGATCCCAAAAGTGCGTCGTCTGGTTAACATCAAATACGACTCCTTTGACTCTGCGCTGCGTAATGCACCGTTTATGGTGGAAGCCAAAGCTCTGTCAGTGGAAACCGTCGACTCTAAAGTGTTGAATCTGGCACGTGAGGATATTGTCTGGCATTCGGTAAAAGAGCTGATTACCGATGTGCCGGACAAGGAAATGCTCGGCCTGAATATTGTTGAATTTGCCGGTGATGATGGCGAATTGATTGAACAGCAGGTCAACAGCCTGTGTGCACGGCTGGATGAGCTCATGGCGCAGCAGCAGGGCGGTGTGATCGGCTATCAGTTGTGTGACGATTTAGGCGGCATCGAGCGCATCTATAATATGCGCAAAAAAGCGGTGGGCTTGTTAGGTAACGCCAAAGGGCGCGCGAAGCCGATTCCGTTTGTGGAAGACACGGCAGTTCCGCCAGAACAACTGGCGGATTACATCGTCGATTTCCGCGCCTTGCTCGATAGCCATGGCCTGAGTTACGGCATGTTTGGCCACGTGGACGCCGGTGTTCTGCACGTCCGTCCTGCGCTTGACATGTGCGATCCGCAGCAAGAGATGCTGATGAAGCAAATCTCCGACGAAGTGGTGGCGTTGACCGCACGCTACGGAGGATTACTGTGGGGTGAACACGGTAAAGGATTCCGCGCGCAGTACAGCCCGGAATTTTTTGGCGAGACGCTGTTCAACGAACTGCGCGCAATTAAAGCCGCCTTCGATCCTGATAATCGCCTGAACCCCGGCAAGATTTGCACCCCGCTGGGCAGCAACGAGCCGATGATGCAGGTGGATGCGGTGAAACGCGGCACTTACGATCGTCAGATTCCGGTCACGGTGCGAACTGACTGGCGCGGCGCCATGGAGTGCAACGGCAACGGCTTATGCTTCAACTTTGATGCGCGCAGCCCGATGTGCCCGTCGATGAAGATTACCCGCAACCGTATCCATTCGCCGAAAGGACGCGCGACGCTAACGCGTGAATGGTTGCGTTTGCTGTCAGAGCAGGGCGTTGACCCTTCCCAACTGGAGCAGGCGCTGCCGAAACAGGGGGCCAGCCTGCGCACGCTAATCCAACGCACGCGTAACTCCTGGCATGCGAAACAGGGCGAGTACGACTTTTCTCATGAAGTGAAAGAGGCGATGTCGGGCTGTTTAGCCTGCAAAGCCTGTTCAACCCAGTGTCCGATTAAAATTGATGTGCCGGGCTTCCGTTCGCGCTTCCTGCAGCTTTATCACACGCGCTATCTACGTCCAATGAGCGACCATCTGGTGGCAACGGTAGAGAGTTATGCGCCTTTGATGGCCAAAGCGCCAAAGGTGTTCAACTTCTTCCTCAAGCAGCCATGGGTGCGCGATCTTAGTAAAACCCACATTGGCATGGTTGATCTGCCGTTGCTTTCCTCTCCAAGCCTGAAGCAGCAGCTGGGTGGCCATCCTGCCATGAGCTTGACGCTGGAACAGCTGGAAGCGATGGATATGGCGCAGCGTGAAAACTGTGTACTGGTGGTGCAGGATCCGTTCACCAGCTATTACGAAGCGCAGCTGGTGACCGATTTCGTCAAATTGATTGAGAAGCTGGGCTACCGCCCGGTGTTATTACCCTTCTCACCCAATGGCAAAGCACAACATGTGAAAGGCTTCCTGCAGCGCTTTGCGCGCACTGCCGGTAAAACCGCCGAGTTTCTTAATCGTGTCGCCCAATTGGGGATGCCGATGGTTGGGGTCGATCCCGCCACGGTGCTGTGTTATCGCGATGAATATCAGGAAGTGCTGGGTGAGCAGCGCGGTGATTTCAAGGTGCAACTGGTCCACGAATGGTTGCAGCAAGCCCTTGATGCGCGCGCGGTGCAGACTGCCAGCGGCGAGGCCTGGTATCTGTTTGCACACTGCACGGAAGTGACTGCGTTGCCCTCAACGCCGAATCAGTGGCAGGACATCTTTGCGCGTTTCGGTGCGAAGCTGGAGAACGTCAACGTTGGGTGTTGCGGTATGGCGGGGACGTACGGACATGAGAGCAAGAACCTAGAAAATTCGCTCGGCATCTACGAACTCTCGTGGCATCCGCAGTTACAGAAACTGCCACGTCAGCGTTGTCTGGCGACAGGTTTCTCCTGTCGCAGCCAGGTTAAACGCGCCGAGGGCAACGGCATGCGCCATCCGCTGCAAGCATTGCTGGAAATGATGTAAACAAATTGTAGGAGTCGTCACAAAGCTGGATTAGAATATCCAGCCTCCGTGACGGACGAAATCACTCTGCAGGCTGGTGGCTTGGTCCCACTCGCCGCTGAGCGCCAGTTGATGACACAAGCGAGTCAACGACAGGCGCGCCAGTTGATAGGCCTGAATACGGAATAAACGGTCGCGATCGGCATTGCCCATCTCCTGCACTAAGCGGTGATGGAGCTTGCCCATGGCATGCAGATAGCTTTGGTCGTCGCCGTTAAGCTCGCAGATTTCTGCCATGTCGAGACAGGTGTCGTTAAAGCGACGCAGTTGGTCAATAGTACAATCGGTGCGGTTGAGCTTAGCCTGAGCCATGTAGAAGTCGACGGTGATATCACGCACTGAAAACTTATATTCATCGATTTTGTGTTGTAACCAGGCTGAGACGGTAAGCGTCATGTCGCTACCTTAAATGGGTTAATGATAATCATTATCATATTCAACCGCGTCAGGAATGCAATTCCCGCAATGAAATTTTATTGATTTCCTTTGCCTGTTACTAAAATCGGCAATAACAATCTCTTTACATTGAAGAAAGACGTAACCTATCAATCATGACGATATCGTAAAGTTCGATTTCTAAATTTTACGTTATTTTAACGGGTTACGCGGGTGTGGCGCGCACGGGAATGCCGCTCACAAGCTCGATTGAAGCGACTATGCTTAATAAAGCAACAGTCAAAAACAGCACGAGATGATTATCCCTGCAAAACAAGAGGTTGAAGTGGTATCTGATATCACTACCATAGGGGGATAGCCTGAAAAGGCCCAGACTTACGAGGTAGCACTATGTCATCAGTAAATGCAGCTTCCTTTTCACCCGACGATTTCGTCTGGAAAGGGCTTACGCTGACCGAATCGGCAGCGAAACAGATTCTTAACCTGGTTGAAGCGGATCCTGAAGTTAAGGGACTCAGACTGGGTGTGAAGCAGTCCGGCTGTGCCGGTTTCGGGTACGTTATGGATCTGGCTAAAGAACCTGCCGATGACGACCTGACGTTTGAGCATTTCGGCGCAAAATTATTTGTGCCGCTTCAGGCAATGCCGTTTGTTGACGGCACCGAACTGGATTATGTCCGTGAAGGCCTGAACCAGATTTTTAAATTCAACAACCCTAAAGCTCAGCACGCCTGCGGGTGCGGTGAGAGCTTTGGCGTCGAGTAAGTAAAATGTCACGACACAGCGAAGCATCTGACGATGTACAAACGTGGGAAGGTAGCCTCAATTACAAAGAAGGCTTCTTTACCCAGTTGCAAACCGACGAATTGGCACATGGCATCAATGAAGATGTGGTGCGTGCCATTTCGGCCAAACGTAATGAACCTGAGTGGATGCTGGAATTCCGCCTCAAGGCCTTCCGTGCCTGGTTAGAGATGGAAGAACCACATTGGCTGAAAGCCAATTACGCCTCACTCGATTATCAGGATTACAGCTACTATTCAGCACCGTCTTGCGGCAACTGTGATGATAGCTGCGCCTCTGAACCGGGTGCGAAGCAAAACTCTGGCAGCGTCGCGTCAAGCGATTATCTGACCAAAGAAGTGGAAGACGCTTTCAATCAGTTGGGTGTTCCGGTACGTGAAGGACGTGAAGTCGCGGTTGATGCGATTTTTGACTCCGTATCCGTTTCCACCACCTACCGTGACAAACTGGCTGAGCAAGGGATTATCTTCTGCTCATTCGGCGAAGCGATTCACGATCATCCAGAGCTGGTGCAGAAGTATCTCGGTACTGTGGTTCCCCACAACGATAACTTCTTCGCGGCATTGAACTCTGCTGTGGCTTCAGACGGTACTTTTGTTTACATCCCTAAAGGCGTGCGTTGCCCGATGGAGCTGTCGACTTATTTCCGTATCAACGCGGCGAAAACCGGTCAGTTCGAACGTACCATTCTGATCGCCGATGAAGACAGCTACGTCAGCTACATCGAAGGCTGCTCAGCACCGGTGCGTGACACCTACCAGCTGCACGCTGCCGTGGTTGAAGTGATCATCCACAAAAATGCGGAAGTGAAATACTCCACCGTACAAAACTGGTTCCCGGGCGGTGAAGGCGAGGGCGGTATCCTCAACTTCGTGACCAAGCGTGCGCTGTGTGAAGGTGACCACAGCAAGATGTCCTGGACGCAGTCTGAGACCGGTTCAGCCATCACCTGGAAATACCCAAGCTGCATTTTGCGCGGTGACTATTCCGTGGGTGAGTTCTACTCCGTGGCGCTGACCAGCGGCCGTCAGCAGGCGGATACCGGCACCAAGATGATCCACATTGGTAAGAACACCAAGTCGACCATCATCTCTAAAGGGATCTCCGCCGGTAAGAGTGAGAACACCTATCGTGGTCTGGTGAAAATCATGCCAACCGCGACCAACGCGCGTAACTTCACCCAGTGTGACTCGATGCTGATTGGTGCCGAATGCGGTGCGCACACCTTCCCGTATGTGGAAACGCGCAACAACACGGCACAGCTGGAACATGAAGCCACGACCTCGCGTATTGGTGAAGACCAGATGTTCTACTGCCTGCAGCGCGGCATTAGCGAAGAAGATGCGATCTCAATGATCGTCAACGGCTTCTGCAAAGACGTTTTCTCCGAGCTGCCACTGGAATTCGCCGTGGAAGCGCAAAAACTGTTGGCTATCAGCCTTGAGCACAGTGTGGGCTGATGCCACACGCGTTGCCGGAAGCAATGTGAAGGAAAGAGTATGTTAAGCATTAAAGATTTACAGGTTAGCGTTGAAGACAAAGAGATTTTGCGCGGTCTGAACCTTGAAGTGAAGCCAGGCGAAGTCCACGCCATCATGGGCCCTAACGGCTCAGGTAAAAGTACCCTGTCTGCAACGCTGGCAGGTCGTGAAGATTACGAAGTGACCGGTGGTTCTGTCAGCTTCCATGGCAAAGACCTGCTTGAGCTGGAGCCAGAAGAGCGCGCGGGCGAAGGCATCTTCATGGCGTTCCAGTACCCGGTCGAAATTCCGGGCGTCAGCAACCAATTCTTCCTGCAGACCTCTGTGAATGCGGTGCGTAAATACCGTGAACAGGAAGAGCTGGACCGTTTTGATTTCCAGGACTTCATCGAAGACAAAATTAAACTGCTGAAGATGCCTGAAGATCTGCTGACCCGTTCAGTGAACGTCGGCTTCTCCGGTGGTGAGAAGAAGCGTAACGACATCCTACAGATGGCTGCTCTTGAGCCAGAACTGTGCATCCTGGATGAAACCGACTCCGGTCTGGATATCGATGCGCTGAAAATCGTAGCAGAGGGCGTGAACAGTCTGCGTGACGGTAAGCGTTCATTCATTATCGTGACTCACTACCAGCGCATCCTGGACTACATCAAGCCAGATCACGTGCACGTGCTGTATCAGGGCAAAATCGTTAAGTCTGGCGATTTCTCGCTGGTTAAACAGCTGGAGGAGCAAGGCTATGGCTGGCTTACCGACGAAGAGTGATAACGCCCTGCAACAGTGGCATCACCTGTTTGAATCGCGCGGTGAGGTGCGTTCTCTACAGGCACAGCAGCACTGGCAGCAATTAATGCGTGTCGGTTTGCCGACCCGTAAGCATGAAAACTGGAAATACACCGCGCTGGATGGCTTGTTCGCCAACCAGTTCGTGTTGCCAGAAGTACAGACCGTCACGGCGGAACAGGTTGCTGAACTGGCGCTGCCGGTGGATGCGGTGCGTCTGGTGTTTGTTGATGGACGTTTCCAGCCTGAACTCAGCGCGCGTGACACCGACCTGTTTGACGTGCAGCACAGCCGTGCAGCTGAACGCCGCCCGTTGCCGGCTGCGGTACAGCCAGAAGTGTTCCTGCATCTGACCGAAAGCCTGGCAGAAGAGGTGACTTCCATTCGTCTGGCGCGCGGCAAATCGGCGGCACGTCCGCTGTATTTACTTCACATCACCAGCGGCAAAGCCGATGCGCTGAACACCGTTCATCACCGCCATCATCTTGAGCTGGAGCAGAGCGCCGAAGCTGAAGTGATTGAGCATTACGTGACGCTGAACGGTGCGGCCCACTTTACTGGTGCTCGCTTTACCTTTGCTGTCGCCGACAATGCCCAGCTGAAACACATCAAGCTGGCGTTTGAAGAGAGCAGTAGCTATCACTTTGCACACAATGACATCGTCATTGGTCGTGATGCGCAGGTCAGCAGCACCAGCTTCCTGCTGGGTGCTGGCTTGTCTCGTCACAACACCAGCGTGCAGCTCAACGGTGAAAACACCCAGCTGTCACTGAACAGTCTGGTGCTGCCGATCAACGCAGAAGTGGCGGATACCCGCAGCTATCTGGAACACAACAAAGGCTACTGCCTGAGTCGTCAGCTGCACAAAACCATCTCGCGCGATAAAGGCCGTTCTATTTTCAACGGTCACATTAAAGTGGCGAAGCATGCACTGAAAACTGACGGACAGATGACCAACAACAACCTGTTGCTCGGTCGCCTGGCGGAAGTGGATACCAAGCCGCAGCTGGAAATCTATGCGGATGACGTGAAGTGCAGCCATGGTGCGACTATCGGCCGTATTGACGATGAGCAGATGTTCTATCTGCGCTCGCGCGGTATCCCTGAAGATGCCGCACAGCAGATGATTATCCATGCGTTCGCGGCTGAATTGACCGAACTGCTGGAAGAAGAACCGCTGCGCCAGCTGGTGCTGGAACGCATTAGTGCGCGTTTCCCTGGAGTTGAGTTATGACTTTCGATCTCGAACGAATCAGAGCGGAATTTCCGATTCTGAAACGTGAGGTCAACGGACATCCGCTGGCCTACCTTGATAGCGCGGCCAGCGCTCAGCGCCCGCTCGCGGTCATCAATGCGGAAAGTTATTTTTACCAGCACGGCTATGCAGCCGTGCACCGTGGCATTCACTCGCTGAGTGCGCAAGCCACCACCGATATGGAAAACGTGCGCACCCAAGCCTCGCGTTTTCTCAATGCGGCATCGCCAGAAGAGATTATCTTCGTTAAAGGCACCACTGAAGGCATCAATCTGGTAGCCAACAGCTGGGGCGGCAGTCAGCTGCAATCGGGCGATAACATCATCATCACTGAGATGGAGCACCACGCTAATATCGTGCCGTGGCAGATGGTGGCGCAGCGCACCGGGGCTGAAATTCGCGTTCTGCCGCTTAACGAGCAGGGCGAACTCGCTCTTGAGCAGCTGAGCGGGTTGATTGATAGCCGCACGCGCCTGCTGGCAGTGACGCACGTTTCTAACGTGCTCGGTACCGTCAATCCGGTGAAAGCCATCGTGGCGCAGGCGAAAGCCGCGGGTGTTGTCACGCTGATGGACGGTGCGCAGGCGGTGATGCATCACAAAGTGGATGTGCAGGATATCGATTGCGATTTCTACGTCTTCTCTGGCCATAAAATCTATGGCCCGACCGGCATCGGCGTGTTGTATGCGCGTAAAGCGCTACAGGAGATCATGCCTCCATGGGAAGGCGGCGGTTCAATGATCGATCAGGTGATGCTGCCAACCGGCACCACCTGGAACAGCACGCCATGGCGTTTTGAAGCTGGCACACCGAATACCGGTGGCATTATCGGCTTAGGCGCGGCGCTGAACTGGATCAGTGAGTTGGGATTGGATGTCATCAACGAACGTGAGACCTCTCTGATGCGTTACGCATTAGATAAGCTCGCGTCGGTACCCGACCTGATTATCTACGGCCCGGCACAACGCAGTGGCGTGGTGGCATTCAACCTTGGTAAGCATCATGCCTTTGACGTCGGGAGTTTCCTCGATCAATACGGCATTGCCATCCGCACCGGACATCATTGCGCTATGCCTCTGATGCGCCACTATGCGGTGCCCGCAATGTGTCGTGCCTCATTTGCGCTGTATAACAGTGAAGAAGAAGCCGATCGCCTGGCAGCAGGTTTGACGCGTATTCATCGTCTGCTGGGCGGTTGAGCAGATTTCAGGAGTTATCCATGGCGAATTTGCCAGAAAAAGAGAAGCTGGTGCGCAACTTTAACCGTTGCGCAAACTGGGAAGAGAAGTATCTCTACATCATTGAACTCGGTGCGAAATTACCAGAATCCTCTGAAAGCTTACAGCAGCCAGAGCATGTGATTTCCGGTTGCCAGAGCCAGGTGTGGATCCGCATGACCCCACAAGCTGATGGCACCATCGCCTTTGAAGGCGACAGTGATGCCGCCATTGTTAAAGGTTTGATTGCGGTAGTATTTAGCCTCTATCAGGGCTTGCAAGCGCAGGAGATTCTCGCGCTGGATGTCGGTCATTGGTTCGCAGAATTAGAGTTGACTCAACACCTCACTCCTACACGTTCTCAAGGATTGGAAGCGATGATTCGCGCGATCCGTCATAACGCTCAAAGCCTCAGCTAAGTTACACTCTCCAGACCCCGGCATGACCGGGGTCTGTTCAATCCGACAAAGAGAAATTGCATGAAACCAGCGTTACGTTTAGCCGGTGCATTGCTGTTGTCCTGCTTCGGGCTTTCTGCACCTGCATTTGCAACGGAATATCCCTTGCCAGCCGATAACAGCCGTTTAATTGGCGAGAATACCCTGACGACTGTCCCTGACGACAAACGACCCTTAGAGAGCATCGCATCGCATTATAAGATTGGTATGCTCGGCATGCTGGAGGCCAATCCGGGCGTCGATCCCTGGTTGCCTAAGGCGGGGACGCAACTGACCGTGCCATTGCAGATGCTGCTGCCTGACGCGCCACGTGAAGGTATCGTCATCAACCTTGCTGAACTTCGTCTGTATTACTATCCGAAAGGGGAGAACCGCGTGGTGGTGTATCCGATCGGTATTGGCCAGTTGGGCGCCGCGACACCCAGTATGGTCACCAGCATCAGCCAGAAAATCCCCAATCCCACCTGGACGCCTACCGTCAATATCCGCAAACGCTACGCGAAAGAGGGCATCACCTTACCGGGTGTCGTTCCGGCCGGGCCAGACAACCCGATGGGCTTGTTTGCGATGCGTCTGGCGCGCGGTACCGGCCAGTATTTGATTCACGGCACCAACGCCGATTTCGGTATTGGGATGCGCGTGAGCTCAGGCTGTATTCGTTTGCGTCCGGATGATATCGAAGCGCTGTTCAACAGCGTGCCAAAGGGAACGAGAGTGCAGATCGTTAACGAGCCGATCAAGTATGCGGTGGAACCGGATGGCAAGCGTTACGTTGAGGTGCATCAGCCGTTGTCGCGCAATGAGAAGGACGATCCGCAAACCATGCCAATTGCGTTGACTGCGAAATCTAAGGCATTTATCAATAGTCAGAAGAGTGATACCGCACTGATCAAAGAGGCGATGGCGCGTCGTTCAGGGATGCCTGTACTGGTGAGCAGCGGCGAACCCGTCACGCAGGACACGGTGTTGCCGGATGTGCTGCAAACACAGCAGAGTGGCGCAGGAGCAGGACAAGCGACCATCAGTCAGGCGATGGGTGAGAGTGGCGCAAAACCCTGATTCAGGAAGGGGCAAAATCAGGACAAAAAAAATGGTGCCACATGGGCACCATTTTTCAAACCAGAACTCTTACTTACGGTAAGAGTGAGCCTGGTTGTCCAGACGCTGGTTAGCGCGAGCTGCGTCATCTTTAGCAGCCTGAACGTCAGAACGGATTGCGTTCACGTCGTTGCTCAGCTGGTCAACTTTAGCGTTCAGAGTCTGAACGTCTGAAGACAGCTGGTCGATTTTAGCGTTGCTTGAGCAACCAGCCAGCAGAGTTGAACCCAGAATTACCGCGCCCAGTACCAGTTTAGTACGATTCATTATTAATACCCTCTAGAATTGAGTTAATCTCCATGTAGCGTTACAAGTATTACACAAAGCTTTTTGAGTTGAGAATAAATTTTTGATGAGAACATGCTTAAATTTGATCGTTCGCTCAAAGAAGCAGCGTTTCGCAGAAGATGATGAAAATATTTAGCTAAAACAGAGAGATTTAATCGGACTAACCTTAATTGTGCGGGATATTGAATAGTTATTATCGATTGGAAAAATCTGGATTTTGTATTAGCGCAAGAATAAAAAAAGCGCCCCGAAAAGGCGCTTTTAAATAAAACTTCAGGCAAAAATCAGAGTACGTGGACTGAAGCGGTGTTGGTCGTGCCACTTGGAACCAGTGCACCTGATACCATCACCACAACGTCGCCTTTCTGTGCATAGCCACTTTCCAGCGCCATTTCCTTGCCAATACGGTAGAAATCATCCGTTGAGGCAATTTCAGTCACCAGACGCGTCTCCACACCTTTGCTCAGAATCAGCTGACGTGCGGTGGTCGCATTGGTGGTCAGCGCCAGAATGGTGGCATCCGGGAAGTATTTACGAATCGCTTTAGCAGACTTACCGCCTTCGGTCGCCACCACAATCACTGGGGCTTCCAGCTTTTCTGCTGTTTCCACTGCGCCACGGCAAACCGCTTCGGTGATGCGCAGTTTGCGTGAATCCTGCAGCTCGCCAATGCGAGATTTCATTACGCGGTCGGTACGCTCACAGATGGTTGCCATGATGGTCACAGATTCCAGCGGGTAACGACCCTTAGCACTTTCACCCGACAGCATAACCGCATCAGTACCATCAAGGATGGCGTTCGCCACGTCGCCTGCTTCCGCGCGGGTAGGGCGTGGGTTCTTGATCATCGAATCCAGCATCTGCGTCGCGGTGATGACCACTTTGCGTGCTTTATTACATTTCTTGATCATCATCTTCTGCGCGAAGATCACTTCTTCAACCGGGATCTCAACACCCAGGTCACCACGTGCAACCATGATGCCGTCAGAGGCTTCCAGAATCTCGTCGAAGTTGTTCAGGCCTTCCTGGTTTTCGATTTTAGAGATGATCTGGATGTGCTCGCCGCCGTGGGCTTTCAGGTGCTCGCGAATCTCCAGTACATCCGAACGTTTACGGATAAAGGAAGCCGCGACGAAATCAACGCCTTGCTCGCAACCGAAGATCAGGTCACGTTTGTCTTTTTCAGCCAGCGCTGGCAACTGGATAGAAACACCTGGCAGGTTAACGCCTTTGTTTTCACCGAGGTCACCGTTGTTCAGCACATTACAGACGACCGTGTTTTCTGTCACTTCAGTAACCTGCATACCAATCAGGCCATCATCGACCAACACGGTGTTGCCGATTTTCAGGTCCTCGGTGAAGCCTGCATAGGTCACAGCAACACGTTCGCTGTTACCAATCACTGACTGATCGGTGGTGAAAGTGAAAGTCTGGCCGGCTTTCAATGAAACATCGTTGCCGCCTTCCAGTTTCATGGTACGAATTTCAGGACCTTTGGTGTCCAGCAGAATCGCGGCCTGACGACCGGTTTTTTCCATGACGGCACGCATGTTGGTGATGCGCTGACCATGTTCGGCATAATCCCCGTGTGAGAAGTTCAGGCGCATGACGTTCATGCCCGCTTCCAGCAGTTGAGTCAGCATCTCTTCAGATTCGGTTTTCGGACCGATAGTACAAACAATCTTGGTCTTTTTCATGTCAGGTTTTCTGTAAGTTGTGATGGATGATAGAGGTCGGGATTCGCGGCGTTTGGCAGCGAAGTGAAAATGTGTATGGTGTTGGTTTGGATCGTACAGGAGTAAGAATAGGTGACAGAGGCTAAGCGTGCAGAGAAGTTATGCAGTACGCGAGGGAACTGGCAGAGCAGTGTTGCGCAAATCATTTGAGTTGTTGGCATAGGCACGTTAGCGCTGAAACCTTTCAGGTGGACAACGCGGCATAGTATAGACGCTAAGTATGCGAAAACCAATATAAAAGCTGAGAGAGAAAACGATGCAGATCAAGGAAAGGGGTGTTGCGCAAAGGGAGATAAAACAAAAAGTGGTGCGCTCTAATGGACTCGAACCATCGACCCCCACCATGTCAAGGTGGTGCTCTAACCAACTGAGCTAAGAGCGCATTTTAGAAATTTGGTGCGTCCGAGTGGACTCGAACCACCGACCCCCACCATGTCAAGGTGGTGCTCTAACCAACTGAGCTACGGACGCACTTGGTGCGCTCTAATGGACTCGAACCATCGACCCCCACCATGTCAAGGTGGTGCTCTAACCAACTGAGCTAAGAGCGCAACATGCTGTCAGGGCGACAGCGGGGACGAATATTAACGGCAGGCCGCGATGCTGGCAAGGGAAAAAATGATTTTCCATGACGACTGACCAGCATCTGTGCGACCCGCTGTTTTTTTAGGCATTGCAGGGGCAAATAACGGCCTGTTCAGCGACTTAGCGGGCCGCGCGCGCCAGAATCACCTGAGACGGCAAACGTTGTAATCGACGAATGCGCCAAATCATCATCACGGCAGCAGACGTCAGGCCGACAATAAATCCGCACCAGAATCCCGCCGGACCGAGTTGCGGTACCACCCAGTCGGTCAGCGCCAGAATATAACCCACCGGTAAACCCAGTACCCAATAGGCAATCAGGGTGATAAAGAAGATGGAGCGCGTATCTTTGTAGCCGCGAAGAATCCCGCTACCAATGACCTGAATGGAATCTGAGAACTGATAGATGGCAGCGAGCAGCATCAGCTGGGCGGCCAGCGTAATCACTTCTGGATTGGCGGTATACAGTGCGGCGATATGTTCGCGGAAGGTGATGGTGAAGATCGCTGTGATAGCGGCCATGCTGATACCGACACCTTGTCCCGTCCATGCTGCCACGCGCGCCTGTTCCGTTGAGCCCTGCCCAAGACGATAGCCGACGCGGATGGTGGTCGCGACACCGAGTGACAGTGGCAGAACGAACATCAGCGAACTGAAATTGAGCGCAATCTGATGACCCGCGACTTTGACGATCCCCAATGGCGATACCAGCAGTGCCACCACCGCAAACAAGGTGACCTCAAAGAACAGTGCCAGCGCCACCGGTAACCCGAGGGTAAACAGCCGAGACAGGATGACGCGTGAGGGCGGTGACCAGCGGCTGTTCATGCGAATATCGCGCATGCTCGCCATGCGTTTCAGCCAGAAACGCATCACCATAAACATCACCCAGTACACCGAGGCGGTGGCGACACCACAGCCTACGCCCCCGAGTGCGGGCATACCGAAATGACCATAAATGAAGATGTAGTTCAGTGGAATGTTAACCAGCAAACCTAAAAAGCCCAGCAGCATGGCTGGCTTGGTTTTTGATAAACCATCGCACTGATTACGCGCCACCTGGAAGAACAGGTATCCGGGTGCACCCCACAGTAATGCATGGAGATAGCCTTCGGCTTTAGCCGCCAGTTGCGGATCGATATCGTGCATGGCATGAATCAAATAGCCGGCATTCCACAACACCACCATGATCAGCAATGCGACGGCCAGTGCCAGCCAGTAACCCTGACGCACTTGTTCCGCGATGCGTTCGCGGCGTCCTGAACCGTTGAATTGCGCAACGGTGGGCGTCAACGCCAGCAGAAGACCATGACCAAACAGAATGGCGGGAAGCCAGATAGAGGTGCCGACAGCAACGGCGGCCATATCCGTGGCGCTCACCGCACCGGCCATAATGGTATCCACAAAACCCATCGCCGTCTGAGCCACCTGAGCAAGGATGACCGGGATCGCGAGGGCCAGCAATTGACGCGCTTCTGTTAAATACTTCTGCACGTAACACCTGCTTAAATTAAGAAGAGAAGAGGGGAGATATCCCCAAAGAATGCGCGGCTAGTGTAGCGGTAGCGCTGCGTTCCACCAAACTTTGATCGCATTTTGTTAAGTTAATTGTGTAAAGTTTGAACTCCGGCAAATTAAACCGCGCTGCTCAAGCTGTGATAAACTGACACAAACTTCGCAGAGGCTGAGAGTATGTTTACTGGAATTGTGCAGGGCACGGCCGAAATTATCGCCGTAGAAGAAAAAGAGTTGTTTCGTACCCATATCGTACGTCTGCCGGAAGAACTTTTACCGGGATTAGCGTTGGGCGCCTCGGTGGCGCACAACGGCTGCTGCCTGACGGTGACGGCGATTGAGGGCGATCGCGTGAGCTTTGACCTTATCAAAGAAACCCTGCGCATTACCAACCTGGGTGAATTAGCGGTGGGCGATGTGGTGAATATTGAGCGCGCGGCGAAGTTCAGTGACGAAATTGGCGGACATTTAATGTCTGGCCATATTATGACCACGGCAGAAATCTGCAAAATCATCCAGTCTGAAAATAACCGTGAAGTGTGGTTTAAATTACAGGATGCTTCTCAGATCAAATATATCCTGCATAAAGGTTTCGTCGGTATCGATGGCATCAGCCTGACCGTGGGTGACGTCACTAAAAGCAAATTCTGTGTGCACCTGATTCCGGAAACCCTGGAGCGCACCACGCTGGGTGCAAAAAAACTGGGGCACAAAGTGAACATTGAGATCGATCCCCATACTCAGGCGATTGTCGAGACGGTGGAACGCGTTTTGGCCCAACGTGAAGCCGCGGCTATCGCGCTGGCGCAAGCCGCAGACGCTGAGTAATCCAATAAAAAAAGGCGCCGCGGCGCCTTTTAAATTCTTATCCTTGATTACCGTGCAACGCGTAAACCACCTTCTTTACCGCGACTGAATACCACCTGCCACAATTGAATGTCACGCGCGCGGAAAGCGCCGGCGCAAGCATTGAGATAATAACTAAACATCCGCTTGAAGCGATCGCCGTATTTTTCTTCCAGTTGCGGCCAGGTCTTCTGGAATCGTTCATGCCATGCCATCAGGGTGGTGTCATAATCCGCACCAAAATTATGCCAGTCTTCCATAATGAAATGCTTCTCGCTGGCATCAGCAATTTGACGCACAGACGGTAAACACCCGTTGGGGAAGATATATTTATCAATCCAGGGATCCACATTCATATCGGTGGTGATGGCACCAATGGTATGCAGTAAAAATATGCCGTCTGGTTTGAGATTGCGATCGGCAACGTCAAAATAAGTGGCATAGTTTTTCGGCCCCACGTGTTCGAACATGCCGACGGATACAATGCGATCGAACTGCAAATTCAAATCACGGTAATCCTGCAGCAAAATAGTCACGTCCAGCCCTTCACAGCGCTGCTGGGCTAACTTCTGCTGCTCAGCCGAGATGGTGACGCCATGCACTTTGACGCCATAATTGCGCGCGGCAAATTCAGCCAGTCCGCCCCAGCCGCAGCCGATATCCAGCAACGTCATGCCGGGCTCAAGCTGCAATTTACGGCAGATCATATCCAGCTTGGCATACTGAGCCTGTTCCAGTGTTTCAGCGTCTTTCCAGTAACCGCAGGAGTACTGCATAAAGGGGTCGAGCATCAGTGAAAAAAGATCGTTACCGAGATCGTAATGTTCTTTCCCGACAATCCAGGCGCGTTTCTTAGACTGTAAATTGGTTAAACGCGCAGCCGCAATACGCAAGGTATCTTTAAAATGACGCGGGAGTTGTTTATCCAGATGCTGTTGCAGAACGCGATGGAAAAAGACATCCAATTGTTCGCAATCCCACCAGCCATCCATATAACTTTCACCCAGACCTAGCGATCCTTCCTGCAAAACACGTTTAAAAAAATCCGGATGCTTGACCTGAATATCCCAGGGGCGTGTGCCATTGACTGCAACATCAGCGCGTTCCAGTAATTCGTTGACGATGCGAAACCAGTGGTTTTCTTCAAGGCTCACTTCTTCTATACACGATGAACTCATAGCTTCTCCATCACCCTTCCGATTTGAACCTGTGGAAATAATAGTCAATTTCCTAAGGCCTGTGAGAGAACTCACGGAAAATCCATGCGCCAGATATCCGACGTTTTACAGAGGTATGAATCTGAATAGAAATGTCTGGCACCAATCAGGAGAGGAAGATCGTGCAGACGCCATCCCAGCGACAGAGTCGCTCAAAATTAATGCAATTATGTTATTGATTTGTTGCAGAAATGCTGACCCACTGAGTATATGCTCACGTGGGTCAATATTCAACGGGTTATCGTTAGTTTGCTAACGATAATCGTTGCATCAGTGATTATCTTCGCAGGGACGGGAGGTGTGAGCAATATCACTTTGTGCGTTTAAGCTGCGTTGCCAGATGAAGCCAGCCCAGGCCAGCACCACAGTGGCGACCATCACCAGTGTGGTGTTATAGAGCGCCTTTTGTAATCCGGTAGAGACCAACAGGCTGGCGATAAAGCACAAACCCAGTTGCAGCAGATTTTGCAAACCTGCAGCTTTGCCCGTGGCGTGCGGAAAGGGCGCTAATGCGCTGGAAACCACAATCGGATAAATGGCGCCATTGGCCAGTGCCATGCCACAGAAAGGCAGCAGCAGAGCAATCAACGAAGGCGCAGGCAGCATCGCGACGACAAACAGACTTAATATGCTCAGGCTGTAAAGCACCAACAGCCACGGCAGCAGTTGCGATCCTTGATATCGGCTCAGCATTGCGCGGCAACCAAAGCCACCAATCAAAAACGCGATGGTTTGCGGAATATAGCTCAGACCAATATCGGCGGGAGTTAAACCCGCAGACGCCAGGATAAACGGCGAACCGGTTAGCCAGGCAAAGAAACTGGCAGAACAGGCAGAGTAGATCAGCACGTTGCCGCTGTAGACACGCGTGGAGAGCAGATTCAGCCAGCCGGGTTGCGGAGCATTATCTGCTTTGGCTTTTTTAGGCGCAGCAAGCTGCAGCGTGCCGATGACCAGCAGCACGGCAATGATTGTTAGCACGACAAAGATACTGCGCCAGTGGAAATGGCCCATCAGCCATGCACCTAACAAAGGTGCCAGCGCAGGAGAAAGGGCAACCAGTGGCATTATGGTAGCAAAAACTTTATTGGCCTGGGCTTTGGGGTAGCGATCGACCACCAGTGCCTGCCAGCTGACCGCGGCGGCGCACACGCCAATCGCCTGCACAAAGCGCAGCGCCAGCATCATATTGACGTCCGTCACCCATACCATCCCCAGGCAACCCAGGGCGAAAATCGTCAAACCTGCCAATAAAATGGGTTTACGTCCAAAGCGATCTGACAAGGGCCCCCAGAATACCTGGGCGCAGGCAAAACCACCAAGAAACAGACTGAGGCTGGCGCTGATGGTGCCCGGCGCGGTGGCGAAGTCACGCTGCATATCGCCAAAAGCAGGCAGATACATATCCGTAGCGAGGAAGCCGAGCATGCTGAGCACGGCAAGATAGGGCATAAATCCTTTTGACGACAACATAGTAATTCTCATTGGCAGATTGAACGTCGGGGAGTGTAAAAGAGTGCGTCATTCTTTGTGAAACGCTAATATTTGCGCAGTGCTGTTAAAATTTTTGAAGGCAAATGTATGTGGTCTGAGTATGCGCTGGAAGTAGTGGACGCCGTCGCGCGCAATGGCAGTTTCAGCGCAGCGGCGCAGGAATTACATCGCGTGCCCTCTGCCGTCAGCTATACGGTGCGTCAGCTGGAAACCTGGCTGGCCGTGCCGTTGTTTGAGCGTCAGCACCGTGAGGTGGTGTTAACCCCTGCAGGCGAGCATTTTGTGCGGGAAGGGCGATCTGTTATCAAAAAAATGCTGGCAACCCGCAGGCAATGCCAGCAACTGGCGAATGGCTGGCGCGGACAGCTCAGTATTGCCGTGGATTGCATTGTAAAACCCCAGCGTACCCGACAACTGGTAAAGGATTTTTACCGTCATTTCCCGGATATGGAATTGATCATCAGCTACGAGGTATTTAACGGTGTATGGGATGCCTTAGCGGACGGGCGGGTCGATGTGGCGATTGGTGCCACCCAGGCGATCCCGGTGGGTGGACGTTTTGCTTTTCAGGATATGGGTGCCCTCAACTGGCGTTGTGTGGTCAGTCCTGATCATCCTCTGGCCGCGAGTGCCGATCTCAACGAAGAAGCACTGCGTGCCTGGCCATCGCTGGTACTGGAAGATACCTCTCGCGCATTACCACGACGCATGACCTGGACATTGGATAATCAGCGGCGTTTAGTGGTGCCAGAGTGGGAAACAGGGATGGATTGTTTGCAGGCGGGATTGTGCGTGGGCATGGTGCCAGGCCACCTCGCGCGACCTTTACTCGACAATGGCGCGCTGGTGGAGCTATCACTGCCGCAGCCGTTTCCGGAAAGTCCCTGCTGCGTCAGCTGGTCAGAACAGCGTGCGTCACCCGCGCTGGAGTGGTTACTCGCCTATCTTGGCGATGCTGAAACGCTGAACCACGAGTGGCTCAGCGAAAATCAGCTTTAACGGCGGTAATCACGGAATGGACCGTCCGCCACGGAGCGCCGCTCAATCAGTGTTGGCTGGACTTCAATGGTTTGCGGCTCTTCGCGTTTGCTGGTGATGCGATCCAGCAGCATTTCCAGCGCTTTTTTGCCCAACTCCGCTTTCGGCTGGTGAACTGTGGTGAGCGCAGGGGTGAAGTAGCGCGCGTTGCGCACGTTATCATAGCCAATCACGGAGATGTCCTGCGGCACGCGCAGTCCCATCTCATCGGCGGCACAAATCGCGCCCATCGCCATGATATCGCCCCCGCAGAACACGGCGGTCGGACGCTGTTTCTGATTAAGGATCTGCTGCATCGCCTGATAACCCGATTCTGGCTCGAAGTCGCCCTGAACAACCCATTCCGGCCGCACGGTCACACCGCCTTCGCTCATCGCCTGCAGGAAGCCCGCATGGCGCCCGCCGCCGGTGTTGCGCTCCATTTGACCCGGAATCGCACCGATATCCCGGTGGCCGCGCTCGATAAGGTAGCGTCCAGCCAGGTAACCACCCTGGAAGGCGTTATCCTGTACGGTATCGGTGAAGTCGCCGCGAGAGGCGCCCCAGTCCATCACGACCATCGGAATGTTGCGGTTGTCTTCCAGCATCTGCAGCAAATCGTCAGGATACTCGGAGCACATGACTAACAGACCATCCACACGCTTTTGCGCCATCATCGACAGGTAAGCGCGCTGCTTTTGCAAATCGTTATGTGCGTTGCCCAGAATCAAGGTATAGCCGCGTTCAAAACAGTGGTTCTCAACCGCTTCGATAATTTCGGCAAAGTAGGGCGCTTCGCTGGAAGTGGCTAACAGTCCCAGCGTTTTGGTGTGATTCACCTTCAGACTACGCGCAACGGCGCTCGGCGAATAGTGCAGCTCTTTAATCGCTTCCCATACGGCGTTACGCGTTTCCTCTGCAACAAAACGCGTTTTGTTGATGACATGCGAAACGGTGGTAGTAGATACACCCGCGCGTTTGGCTACATCTTTAATTGTTGCCATGAAAAAGGTACTCCCCGGCTTATCGCAACTTACTGATAAGTATATTGTTAAACGTTTGCGTCTGCGAAGGGTTTTACGCCCTAAAATGGGGGGCAAATCTGCCGTCTCAGGCAGGGAAAATCACTTCAGCAGGCTGTAAATACAGCATGCGCAAAATCAGTTGCGCAACGAAAGGCGGCGATTCTAGCAAGCCAGCGCGGATAACACGAGATTTTTGCCCACCGCTGTGCGAAAATTGTTTTAACCCTAATAAATGTGTGACTAAGGAGTAGTGATGAGTACAGATTTAAAGCTGGCGCTAATGACCACGGTTGGCGCACTGTTGATGATTATTGCATTTAGCTTCACCGCCATTCTTCATTAATACAAAACGCATCAATAAAAAAAGCCGGCACTGATTAAGCGTCCGGCTTTTTTTTGTGGCTAAGCCACAGGAAGTTGCGCAACAACTAGCGAATGGTTTTTGGTGTCATCATACGGCGCGCACCGACATAGTGTTTCAGCCAGTAGTCTTCGCCCAATGCGCTAATCTGAATGTCTTTACCGGTGCGGGGTGACTGAATAAATTTACCGTTGCCGAGGTAAACGCCCACATGATCGGCAGTCCCGCGATTATTGATGCGGAAGAACACCAAATCCCCTTTCTCCAGCATCTCACGCTTAATGGGCGCGGCATCGTGCAGGTGATACATCTCATTCGCCGTGCGCGGGAATTTGTATTTGACGAGATCTTTGTAGGCATACCACACCAGGCCACTGCAATCGAAACCGGTGTGTGGGGAAGTGCCGCCCCACTGATAAGGTTTACCCAGCTGGCCCATCAACTTTGTCATCGCGGTTTCGCGTGCTTTCTGATAGCGCAGGCGGTGAGATTTGCTCATCTTGATGCCGGTCAGCCCCTGAACTTCATCATCCACCTCAGGAGACTTTTTCGCGAGGCGTTGATGGCCATACTTTTTCAAAGGCGACTTCAGCAGGGATTTCTTGCGGCTGGATTTATTTAAGGCGGTTTCGGTCTTACTCTGCTTTTTCAGCTTTAGCTTCTGCACGGTAGTCGTCAGGCGAGACTTTTTAGCCGTTGTTTTAACCGGGCGTCGCTTGCGGCGCTCATCTTCGCGCGCACTTTTTTTCTCGGCGTTATGCAAACTGGCATTAATCGGGGCATGCTGCGAAGCAGAAGCCACGTTAAAAAACAGTTGCGCAAAAGCCAGTATGAAAAGCGTAATCAGTAAACGCATAGTCCGGTACAGGTTAAGCAGTCTGGCAAAAAGCAGGCTGCGGCAGAGTAAGAGAAATCTGATCAACGATCAGCGCCGAAGCAATTCTAATCCACTTTTTTTCCAAAAGGTAAGGCCTTTTTCTATTAATCTGTTACCAGGTAGATAATGTCGCTAAATTGAGCGATTTCAGCTGTTTAACGCAGCGAAATTATTGCTAATTATTAATTTGTTCATGCTTATTAATGATAGGAAAATGTTATCTGTACACTCAGCACTTAACAAACATGGCGATCAGCCGGTCGGTAACGCAAAATCCCGTTTTCAGTGCGGGGCTGAAGTCGCTACAATAAACAAACACGAAGTGAAGGATTAAGGAAGGCAATAATGAGTACTGTTGAAAAAATTCAGCGCCAGATCGCAGAAAACCCGATTCTGTTATACATGAAAGGTTCCCCGAAACTGCCAAGCTGCGGTTTCTCTGCACAGGCTGTGCAGGCGCTTTCTGCCTGTGGTGAGCGCTTCGCGTATGTGGATATTCTGCAAAACCCGGATATCCGTGCAGAATTGCCAAAATACGCCAACTGGCCGACTTTCCCGCAATTGTGGGTGGATGGCGAGCTGGTCGGCGGTTGCGACATTATCGTTGAGATGTTCCAGCGTGGCGAATTGCAGCCGCTGGTGAAAGAAACCGCTGAGAAGTATAAAGAAGCGGAATAATTGCGAAGGCCGACACATGTCGGCCTTTTCTTTGCGTACTCATACGGCAATCAGCCAATCAGCCAATCAGCCAATCAGCCAATCAGCCAATCAGCCCATCAGGCAGAGGCATCGTCTTCAGTCTGTTCTTCACTGAAAGCCAGTGGCCAGCCCCCCAAACGTTTCCAGCGATTCACCAACTCACAGAACAGCGTGGCCGTTTGCTCGGTGTCGTACAGCGCGGAGTGCGCCTGCGTGCTATCAAACTCCATCCCCGCCGCTTTGCAGGCTTTTGCCAATACCGTCTGTCCCAACACCAAACCGCTCAGTGCCGCGGTATCAAAAGTGGCAAACGGATGAAACGGATTACGCTTCAGGCTGGAGCGCTCGGCGGCGGCCATCACAAAGTTCAAATCGAAAGTTGCATTGTGCGCCACGATAATGGCGCGATTACAGCCATGATCTTTGGTGCCTTTGCGCACCATCTTGAAGATGGCATGCAGCGCTTCGTATTCGCTCACCGCGCCGCGTAAAGGGTTGGAGGGATCGATACCGGTAAACGCCAGCGCCGCAGGATTCAGGATCGCGCCTTCGAACGGCTCAACGTGAAAGTGCAGGGTTTCATCACGGTGTAACCAACCGTCCTCATCCATCTTGAGCGTGGTGGCCGCAATTTCCAGCAGTGCATCGGTTTGCGCGTTAAAGCCGGCGGTTTCGACGTCAATAACCACAGGATAAAAACCACGGAAGCGTTGATGAAGAGCGTTTAAGGCGTTCGATTCAGACATCAGGATCTCATAGCAAGAAATGGGGCAGCGCGCATTATGGCAAAAATTACAGGAGGGTGCAGCAGGAGAGGGAAGTCAGCCTGCAAATTAGCAGACTGACTAACGGCATCAGTGACCGAGGCCGTGACCAGCATGTTTGTTTTCGATCAGCTCGATTTTGTAGCCATCGGGATCTTCAACAAAAGCAATAATGGTGGTGCCACCTTTAACCGGGCCGGCTTCACGCGTCACGTTGCCACCGACACTGCGGATGCGCTCGCAAGTCTCAGCGACGTTATCGACGCCCAGCGCGATATGACCATAAGCATTACCGAGGTCGTACTTGTCCACGCCCCAGTTGTAGGTCAGTTCGATCACCGCGCCTTCACTCTCTTCGGTGTAACCCACGAAAGCCAGGGTGTATTTGTATTCGGTGTTTTCGCTCTGACGCAGTACGCGCATGCCCAGCACACGAGTATAAAAATCGATAGAACGTTGCAAATCGCCAACGCGTAACATGGTGTGAAGTAAACGCATAACATCCTCTTTTGAAAAGTCATCAGGGAATGACAAAGACTAACAAGTATAGCCAGTTAATGCCCTGAAGAAACAGCACTGCCGCACATCCGGTGCGGCAGCTTGATTCTTACAGGCTTGGGTAATCCGTATAGCCTTCAGCGCCGCCGCCGTAGAAGCTTTCCGGACGCTGTGGATTCAGCGGTGCGTCTTGCTGCAGACGCTCAACCAGATCCGGGTTAGCAATAAAGTCGCGACCAAAGGCCACGGCATCAATCAAGCCACGTGCAATCAGGTCGTCAGCTTTCTCAACGCTGTAAGCACCCGCACCTATGATCACGCCTGGGAATAGCGCACGCACTTTTGCACGGAAAGCATCGCTGTAAGGCTGGCCACCGGCCCAGTCTGGTTCAGACAGGTGCAGATACGCGAGACCACGCTGGCCCAGTTCGGAGATGTACCACAGCGCAGCGGCTTCTTCATCTGCGCCATTTTCCAGATTCTGGAAGGCTCCGATTGGCGAGATACGAATGCCGATACGATCGGCAGACCAGTTAGCAATCGCCGCATCCACCACTTCCAGCGCGAATCGACCGCGTTTCTCAATCGAGCCACCGTATTCATCGGTACGCTGGTTGGAACCCGGCGCCAGGAACTGGTGCATCAGGTAGCCGTGGGCAGAATGCAGCTCCAGCAGGTCGAAATCGGCTTCACGCGCGTTTGCCGCCGCCTGACCGAAATCTTTTACGATCTGCTGAATTTCCGGCACGCTCAATTCACGCGGTACCGAGGTATCTTCACGGTAAACGGTGCCATCTTCAGCACGCAACGAGGTACGCGTGCCCGCAGCCAGAGCTGAAGGTGCAACAGGCGCTTTGCCTTCCGGCTGAACGCTGTTATGCGAGATACGGCCGGTGTGCCACAGTTGCACCGCGCTGTGACCTTTCGCCGCATGAATGCTTTCGTTGATCACTTTCCACGCGGCAATTTGCTGCTGAGTATGCAAACCCGGTGCACCAGCATAACCTTTCGCCTGGAAAGAGATCTGCGTTGCTTCAGTAATGATCAGACCGGCGCTGGCGCGCTGCTGATAATATTCCGCCATCAGCGGGGTTGGGATGTCGCCCGGCTCAATGCTGCGCAGACGCGTCAGCGGTGCCATAAATACACGGTTAGGTACGGTAATCGCGCCCACTTTGAGTGGGGAGAACAGCTGTTTACTCGCCATGATGACTCCTATAAGTAGACCGGTCGTCTAGAAACTGCGGTTTTTAAAAATCAGTGGCCATTCAGCCACTGTTCAATGGTTTCAAGTGCCAGGCTAATCGGGCCTGACTCTCGTGAAATCTTGCTTTGCAAGCTGGCGCCTAGCCACAACAGGTAACAGCGCTGTGCCAGTTGCTCGGGCGTTTGTCCATACGGCAACGGCTGCTCAGCGGCGACTTCGCTCAAACAGCGGGCATAAGTCGCGATCATGGCGCTGGCACCATGCTGCAAGGCATCACGCATCGGTTCTGATAAATCGCAGACTTCCGCCGATAACTTCACACCCAAACAGCCCACGATATGGCCTTGCTCGATAAATAGCGTGGCGCCATAGCGGAAGTGGGCCAGCAAACGTTCTCGTGCTGACAAGCCCGGCTGATTTAACTGCTGATCGACCTGCTGCAGGTAGTTAACGAAATAGCGTTCCAGCAACGCCACGCCAAAAGCTTCTTTGGAGCGGAAGTAGTGGTAAAACGATCCTTTGGGCACTTCCGCCAGCGCCAGCATTTCGCTCAGGCCCATGCCGGTAAAACCGCGTTGCAGACAAACCTGCTCGCCAGTAGCGAGCAGATGTTCACGGGTTTCGTTGCGTTGCACAGTCTTGTTCATGGGCCACACAGTATTAGACCAGTCGGTCTAATGCAAACCTTATCCGGCATTTTGGCACGATCTGATCATGTCCAGTTGCGGTTGGTACTCTTGCGTTTGGATGTTGAACATGCCCAAAACCGTATGGAAAAGATTGTCTTGCGACACTTTCTCACTCGCGGCCTGCTGGCGTAAACAGGTCTCGTTAATGTGGAACGCCGACGCATAGCCTGGTGACATCCACATCAACAGTGGGATATGTGTCTGTTGTGAGGGCGCAAACATATAAGGCGCACCGTGCAGATACATACCGTGTTCACCCAGTGATTCACCGTGGTCTGAGAGATACACCAGCGCTACGTTGAAGCGATCGCTCAAGGCTTTGAGTTTATCAATGGTGCGGCTCACCATATCGTCGGTGTACAACAGAGAGTTATCATAGGTATTCACCAGAGCCTGATGATCGCAATCCTGAATCTGGTTGCTATCGCAGGTTGGCGTAAAGCGACGGAATTCCGCCGGATAGCGCTGATAATAGGCCGGACCGTGGCTACCCATTTGATGCAACACGATAATCCCGTCATTGTGCAGACTGTCCACATAGTTATCAAAACGATGCAGCAGAACATCATCGAGACAGAAACCATCGTGGCAATATTGCGATAAATTCCACTGTGTCATATCGGTGTGGGGCACGCGATCGCAGGCCCCTTTACAGCCGCCATCGTTTTCGCGCCACAACACACTGACCCCGGCGTGGGCGAGAATATCTAGCACGCCTTCCTGATGATGCGCCAGGTTGGCGTCATAATGCTCTCGCGGCATGTTGGAGAACATGCAGGGCACAGAAATGGCGGTCTCCGTGCCACAGGAACTGGCGTCGGGATAGTAGATAACCTGCTGTTTTTTCAGTTCAGGATTGGTTTCACGCGCATAACCGCCAAGAGAGAAGTTCTCAGCACGTCCGGTTTCGCCGACCACTAATACCACCAGCGTTTTCTTTGGTTCCGCGGTGATCAGCGGGCCTTTTTTGGCATCCTGGCCAATTTTGACCAGCGCCTGGCTGCCTTGCAGATAACGCTGATCAACGTAATGACCGGTGCCGCTGACAATATTGGCCGGGGTGATCATTTTCACCAGACCTTTATTGTTGCGAATCAGCGAAGCGTAATCTTTGTAGAACAGCACCGCCATCAGCAGAATCAGCAAAATCGCACCCAGCGCCCCGGCCAGGCGTTGCAGCAAGCTCCACCACCAGCGTTGGCCCGTTTTAATGCGCACCATGCAGATGGCGGCGACGGGCACCAACCCCATCAAGATCATCCACACCACATAACCACTGCTGATCAGTGCTCCAGCTTCCTGAGCATCCGACTCAAACACGTTTTCGATCATGTTGGTGTCGATTACTGTACCGAAGCTGTGCATAAAGTAGTTAGCGGCGGCGCTAGCCAGCACCAACAGAATAAGCAGCGGCTTGCGAACATAGGGCCATGCCAGCAACGAGAAAATCAGATAGAACGCAGAGGCCAGCACCACCGGAATGCTGGCAGCAAACAGGTAATCGTGAAGGCGATCGTAAGGGATAATTTCCCACGCGCGCAGTAGAAACAGGGCATTGAGCACGAGGGTAAAAAACAGGGCGGCAATCAGATTAAAACTGCTGGCATGGCACTGTAACTTGTTCGGGAATTTCATGAAAACTCAGTAGCAGGATGGAATGTGACAATCGTATGAATTCAATATGAGGAAAACCTTAACGCTTATTAAACAGTACCCAACCAAAGGTTTTTGCGCTGAGAACAATGGTAAATATCCATTTCCGTGGTGATGGCTGGATGAAATCTGGGCGAACTACGTATACGCTTTGCACAATGTCACTAAGCTGTTATCAATATAAAGCTTATTGTTAAACCGGAGTGGATGTGGCCGAGCAATTAGAGTTCTTTCCTGTTCCCAGCCCGTGTCGCGGCATCTGTCAGAGTGATGCGCGCGGCTATTGTCGCGGCTGTCTGCGTAGCCGTGAGGAACGCTTTAACTGGATGAAGTTTACCGATGCGCAAAAACGTGATGTGTTGCGGTTATGTCGTCAACGCTGGCTGCGCCTGCATCGACAACAAAAAGTCGATGAGAATCATGATCCGGAACAACCCTCACTGTTTTAAGAAAACGATGATTTGCCTTTCCGTTATACTCCCAGCTTCGCTTTCCGCTTTCGCGTTCAAGGGAGTTTACCGATGTTACAACCGCAAACTATCGCCCCGCAGGGACCTCAATTCTCACCGATGATCGTTGGCTACTGGCGCCTGCTGGAGTGGGGCATGACGCCGCAGCAGTTAGTGGCTTTTATCGAGCATCATCTGTCATTGGGCATCACCACTGTCGATCACGCCGATATTTATGGTAACTACGGTTGTGAAGCCGCTTTTGGCGAGGCGCTGCGTCTGGCGCCGGGGCTGCGTGAAAAACTGCAGATTGTCACCAAATGCGGCATTGCAACACGCGCCAAACCGGAACATAAAATTGGCCATTACATTACCGAGGCCAGTCACATCCTGCACAGTGCGGAAAATTCCCTGCGCTACTTCAACACCGATTATCTCGATCTGCTGCTGATTCATCGCCCGGATCCACTAATGGATGCAGATGAAATGGCCGAAGCCTTTATGACACTGCATCAGAGCGGCAAAGTGCGTCACTTCGGCGTGTCGAACTTTACCGTTTCCCAGTTCACGCTGCTGCAATCTCGCCTGCCGTTTAGCCTGGTCACCAACCAACTGGAAATCTCTCCGCTGGAACAGTCAACGCTGCTCGATGGCACGCTTGACCAGTGTCAGCAGGTGCGCATCCGCCCGATGGCATGGTCCTGTTTAGGCGGTGGACGTCTGTTTAACGATGCGCATTATCAGCCGCTGCGTGATGAGCTTGAACAGGTCAAACAGGAAATCGGCGCGAGCAGCATTGAACAGGTGGTGTATGCATGGGTGATGAAATTGCCAAGCCGCCCACTGCCAATCATCGGATCCGGTAAAGCCACGCGCGTCAGCGAAGCGGCAGGCGCTTGCCAACTCACGCTCGATCGTCAGCAGTGGTTCCGCATTCGCAAAGCGGCACTCGGTTTTGATGTGCCCTGAAGCGTAAAACTACGTCAAATTACGGCAGCCTGGCCTATTCCGGTCCAGGCTTACAGGGCATTTCAACCGTAAGGAGACGTTATGAAAAAAATTCTCATCGCCACACTGGCGCTGGTCTGTGCTGCTGGCGCTCAGGCCGCCTCTGAAGAGGTGACATTGCATGAGGTCACCGCACAGGGTATCGGCGCCGCCATTGGTAAAGTCACTATCAGTGAAACGCCATATGGTTTGCAGTTCGCGCCCGCGCTAACCGGCCTTAAACCGGGCATTCACGGCTTCCATGTGCATGCCAAAGGCAGTTGTGAGCCTGGTCAATCGGATGGCAAAACTGTTGCGGCCGGCGCAGCGGGTGGACATCTGGATCCACAAAACACCGGCAAACATCTCGGGCCTTACGCCGACGGTCATCTGGGCGATCTGCCTGCTCTGTATGTCACTGACGATGGCAAGGCCGATTACCCGGTGGTGGCGCCGCGTATAAAATCGCTGAGCGAAGTGAAAGGGAAGGCGTTAATGGTTCATGTGGGTGGCGATAATCATGCAGATCATCCGCAGCCGTTAGGGGGAGGCGGTGCCCGGTTTGCCTGCGGTGTGATTTAAACTCTCAGGCGGCAGGCAATCTGCCGTCTGCATCTTTTCACTGCCGGAAAAATTCTGACCCACTTTCCCGCTACACTCCGCACGCTATCCGTCCTATGATGTTGATTCAGGAATAAAACCTCTCAGGGGCAGGAATGAAAACGCGTGGGATTTTGCTGTTATGTGTATTACTCGCGGGATGTGATCAACCCAACGAAACGCAGTTGAGGTTAGACACCAGCCGCCAGTTACAGCGCACCATTGATACCAACCCGCTGCGTGCAAGTTGTGAAGATATCGCTCGCGGACGGGAGTGGCTTACCCCGCACACGCTCGAACAGTTACAGGCACAGGGCTGTCAGAATGTGCTGCGTAGCGCCACCGAAACCAATTTCCTGCACACCGAGTTTTTTCACCGCACGTTAACCACGGTTTGCGGCTCAATCCGGGGTAAGAGTTTCACCGGCACGTTTCTCGACCGTCGCTTTATCTATTCGTATGAGGAGCGATACCTGGTAATTGAGCCGATGACCGAGCAAGACAAAACCCGTTTTGAAGGGCACAAAACCTTGCAGCAGTTGCAGGACGATTTTAACCGCCAGACCACACAATATTGTCAGTAATTAATCAGGCACCGCCTGACTTAACTGTGCTAACGAGCAGCGCAGGCGCCATAAAATGCCCGCCAGCGTATTGGCTTCGCTATCAGGCTGCTGCTGCAGTTGCGCAATCATCCCTTCCAGCTCATCCAGCGTGGCCTGCAACGAAGTATGACGCACGCCGCGCAGGCTCATAATCCGTTGCAGATCCTGCAAACTGCTATCGCGCATTTGCGCCAGAGTGACTGAGGCTGGCCGCCATTCGCGTAATTGCCAGACAATATGGGAACAGTTGAGCAGCACCACGCCCCAGCGCAGCAGCCAGACACGCGCCTGTTCATCGCGGCTACTACTCAGCTGGCTGATGTGATGGTAAATCTGCGATTCAAAGTGGCTTTCGCTAAGACGTGGATGGCGTCGCAGCTGGTCAAGAAATGCATGGCGTAACGCGCGAATATGCCTGCGGCTACGGCGCGCATCGGAGCTGGGACGCAGTACCTGAAAAGCCATCCATGCCAGCAGCACGCCACACACTTTGGCCAGATTATCGTTGAGAAAGCTTTGGTAATCCCAGTCTGGCGGGTTGGTGACGGCAATAAATGAACCCATAAAAACAATAAATTGTCCCCACATCCCCGCGCGCTTTTTCTGCTGCAGCTTAAACAGTTGCAAGGTGATCAGCAGCGGAAACAGCACCAGCAGAAATTGCCACAGGGCGCTGATTTGTACCATCAAACCGTATTGCAGAAGAAAACTAAACACCGACAGCCACAGCAGGGTTTTCAGCAACAGTGACACGCTGCCGCTGGGGGAGGGAGCGGAAGAGTAGAGCACGCAGGCAATCGCTGTCAGCGTTAACGCTGCTGCGCCTGCATCCCATTGTGTGCCAATCCAGAAAGCGCAGCCCAGCATGATCACGCTGAAGGTGCGCAACGCACTCCAGCAGGCTTCAGCGCTGTCACTTTCACGTGCCAGAGAGGGCACTTTTGGCGGTTGAAAACGCGTATCGGCGTCTGCGCGCTCAATCAAACGTATCCAGCGATTAACGTTGAGGTAAACCCAGCAGAAATAACGTAAACGTTGAACAAAAGCGCGCTGACGATAATCACCGGTTGCTTCCGGAGTGACGCTGCGCAGTATGCGTGCCAGACGATATTTATCACACTGCGGCAATGCGAGTTCGTGTAACAACTGTTGAATGGCGGTGTAAAGTTCCGGTGGTGCATCCGGCCAGTTCAGCAGCATGCGGCGCAGGCTGGAGAGAACGCTGGTCAGGCGCAACTGCTGGTGCAAAACATAGTTAAGCACGTTGTTCTGACGGCGATAGCGATAATGGCTCCAGAAGGCCTGAATGCGCAGTAAGTTCATGGTGAGAATCTGGCTGATGACATTCTCATGCGCGGTGCGCACGTTATCAGTACTGCTTTGTTGCAGCAGTAAAACCGCATGGTCGAGCAGACGGGCGTGCATTTGCCGCAGCGAATTCATCAAGGTGTTGCCATCCGACGTGCTGGGCAAAACCATCATCATCAGTCCGGCACACAAAATGCCTGAAATCACCTCGCAAACGCGCGCCTGAGTGATATCCCACAATTGGGTCACATCGGTAATATTGACGCTGCTAAAGGCAATGATCGCTGCGGTGTACCCGGCCAGAGAGAATGCGTAGGCGACATTGTTTTGATAGTGGTTGGCGATCCAGGTACAAAACGCCAGCCAGCCGGCCATAAAAAAGGCAAATAGCCAGGGTTCGTTGAGCGTATGCCCAGCAATTAGCAGCGCGGCGGTGGCACCGAGCAGGCTGCCGACAATACGCCCCAGACTTTTACTGATCGCACCGCCCACGGTGGGAAAACTCACCACGGCGGCGGAGGTCATCGCCCAATAGGGTTCATCCAGTTGCAGCGCATAGGCGATGGTGAGCGCCAGACACATGGCAATCGCATTACGCAAGGCATAGCGCCATTCGCCGCCGGTTGCTTTAATCCACGGCAGATTTTGCCAGGCCAGCCACTGCAGATTCATGACGGCCTCAATGTGCGATGGAAATCGTACAGGTGGTGCCCGCCACGAGCGGAACATCATCCGGAATCGCATCCAAACGAATGCGTACCGGCACACGCTGTGCCAGGCGCACCCAAGGCACGTTGGGTTTGATGTCTGGCACTAAACCGCCATCGGTTGAAACGCTCTGATCGTAAATAGCGCGCCCGATGCTCTCCACTTTTCCCTGCAAGCGAGTGCCATTACTGTAGAGTACGATTTGCGCGTCGGCGCCGGGCTGAATGTGACGCAGTTTGGTCTCTTCGAAATAGCCCATCACATAATAGGAGTGGCTATCCACCAGGGCGAACAACGGTGTTCCGGCGGTGGCGTAGTTGCCGGGACGCAGCGTCAGGTTGCTGATCCAACCGTCGGTGGGCGCGGTAAGGGTGGTTTGTTCCAGATTCCAGCGCGCCTGATCCAGACTCGCCTGTGCTGCTTTAGCCGTTGCAGCGGCGGCGTTCGCTGTCAGTCGTGCGGCATCCATATCTTCTGCTGAGATCACATTACGTGGCAGGCTGGCACGACGATTGGCTTCGTGTTGGGCTTTGGCCAAATCGGATTGCGCCTTCGCCAGTTGGGCATCCGCATTATCCAGCGCAATTTGCCAGGGCACGGGATCGATCTTTAAAAGGATGTCACCTTTATGCACAAACTGGTTGTCATGCACCTTGAGATCAATGATGCGGCCAGACACTTCCGGTGTGATATCCACCAGCTCAGCGCGCACTTTGCCATCACGTGTCCACGGTGACTGCATGTAGTAGTTCCACATCCACCAGCCGGCAATCAGGGCCAGGGCAAACACCACCAGTGTTGAAAAGTATTTAAAAGGGTTGAATTTCATGGTGATTTATCCGAGGCTCAGTATCCACAGTGCGCCAGTGACGCACAGAAAAAACAGGGAAAGATCCATTAAGGTGGGATGCCAGATGTCGCCGGAGTACATCCAGCCGCGCAGCAACGGGTGAATCAGCAACCAGAAAAAGAAACCCAGCAGCACAGCTTTAAACAGCGGCGGAAAGAACAGCGAGGCACCAAATACCAGGTCGGTAAGCGGAGCGGTGGCGGAAAGTGCGGTAATGGACACGTGTCTTCATCCTTCATTGTCCCAGGTTCTCTCTCAAACTAGCGTAGAAGAGAGCGTGCCGTCTGGCCTGGGATTTGTAATTTGTCCTGTAAACTCGCAGAATAGTGTAAAATCTGGCTTGATAGCTAGCAAGCTAATTATAAGGAGATGAAATGGATACGCCCCTCGGTACAGACCTGTCTCGGCTGGTACGCATCTGGCGCGCCCTGATTGACCAGCGTTTGAAGCCGCTTGAGTTGACGCAAACGCATTGGGTGACGTTACACAATATTCATCAACTCCCGCCAGAGCAGTCGCAAATCCAGCTGGCCAAAGCCATTGGTATTGAACAACCTTCGCTGGTGCGTACGCTGGATCAGTTGGAAGAGAAGGGACTCATTACGCGTGCGACCTGTGCTAACGATCGTCGTGCCAAACGCATCAAGTTGACTAAGCAGGCCGAGCCGATTATCGAGCAGGTTGAAAATGTGATTGATGCGACCCGCGATGACATCCTTTCGGGCATTAGCCTTGAAGAGATTAATCAAATGGTCACGCTGATTGCTCGACTGGAAAAAAACATTCTCGAGTTCCAAAACCGCGAGAAATAAAAAAACCGACGCGCTGGCGTCGGTTTTTTTTATCTGTTCGCTTAGCGTGGTGAAACGGTGACCTGGCTACCGTTTGACGCCATCACGACGCGCTGGCCCACAGAGTAACGGGTTGCGGCCTGCTTCTGCACCACCATGATGGTGTTGCCATCGTCTTTGCGGATCTCCAGTTCAACACCGTCAGACTTGTTGACCGCACCCTGCACGCCCTGGCCCGCTACGCCGCCAAGTACCGCACCGCCGGCTGTGGCCAGACTACGACCGGTGCCACCACCAATGGTGTTACCGAGGAAACCACCCAGCACCGCACCACCAATCGCGCCAATCACGTTATTTTCATCGCCACCCTGGATTTTAACCGGGCGAACCGACACCAGAGTACCGTATGAGACACTTTGTACTTGTTTGGCTTCATTGGCGCTATACACATCACCGGAAAGGGTGTCATTGCTGACACAACCTGCCAGCGTTAGGCCGGTCAGTGCCACGGCTACAAAACGCTTAATCATCAGAAAGCTCCTTAATGCAAAAAAACGCCATGTTCTCGTCCTCTACAGCAAGAGTATAAGACAGAAAGCTGGCAATTGACTCTATGTCCAAATAATACGCGGCTGAGGCGAAGGATAGACCATTGCCCCTCAACAAAAATTCAATTTCGTGCTGAAAATATTTTATCGCTGAAATGCCGTGTGCGGTGCGGTTGAAAAGCGGAATTTTATCATAGAATTAGCCGCTGATATTTGCCAGGCTAAACAGAATCATATTGAAGACTCGCGCGTGGGTAAGGAACCGCTATGAAATCAGGACGCTATATTGGTGTGATGTCCGGCACCAGCCTCGACGGTGTCGATGTGGTACTGGCGGTGATTGATAATCATATGGTGGCGCAGCAGGCCAGCTATTGTCACCCGATGCCGCAGGAAATTCGGCAACAGGTACTGGCGATCTGTCAGGGGCAATCGCTGACCCTGTCGCAACTCGGTCAGTTGGATACCCGACTAGGCAAATTGTTTGCCGAAGCGGTGTTAACCCTGATGCAGCAGCAATCGCTGGAAGCCAGTGACATCATGGCAATAGGTTGCCATGGTCAAACCGTGTGGCATGAGCCGCAGAGCGACGCCCCGAATACGCTGCAAATTGGCGATAACAACCAGATTGTTGCAGCCACAGGAGTGACAGTGGTTGGGGATTTTCGTCGCCGCGATATGGCTCTGGGCGGCCAGGGTGCGCCATTAGTACCTGCGTTTCATCAGGCGCTCCTGATGGACAGCGTTGAACGACGCATGGTGCTCAACATAGGCGGTATTGCCAATTTGTCGCTATTGATCCCCGGCCAGCCGGTGCGTGGCTTTGATACCGGGCCTGGTAATATGCTGATTGATGCCTGGGTCTGGCGCCATAAGGGCTTGCCCTATGATAAGGATGCCAACTGGGCCCGCAGTGGTCATGTGGTGCCTGCACTGCTGGATGAGATGCTCAACGACCCCTGGTTCGCGCTGCCACCACCGAAAAGTACCGGTCGTGAATACTTCAATCTCGGCTGGGTTGAGCGGCAATTACAGCGTTTCCCGGCGCTGGCACCGCAGGATGTGCAGGCCACACTTAGCGAACTCACCGCATTGACCATTGCTCAGCAAGTTCAGCTCAACGATGGTTGCGATCGCCTGCTGGTCTGTGGTGGCGGCAGTCGTAATCCGTTGCTGATGGCGCGGCTGGCGGCCCATTTACCGGGAACGGAGGTCGGGACTACCGATGAAGCCGGGATCAGTGGCGATGATATGGAAGCGCTGGCTTTCGCCTGGCTGGCGTTTCGCACCTTATCCGCTCTGCCAGGCAATTTGCCTGCCGTCACCGGTGCACGGGAAATGAGTGTATTGGGCGCCATTTATCCGGCGAATGCCCGATTGACACGTTAAGGAGTGAAAGATGAAAAAAATCGTTATTCTGTTGGGCTGTGCCGTCACGCTGAGCGGCTGCGGTATGATGCATAAAGAGCCGCCGGCACCACAGACATTGCGCTATCAGTGCGGCACTTTACCGTTGACGGTAACACTGGATAATCCAAAGCAGCAGGTGAGCTTTATTCTGGATGGTAAACCGCTCACCTTAACGCAAACCGTATCGGCTTCCGGCGCGCGCTACAGCGACGGCACCTATGTTTTCTGGTCGAAAGGCAATGGCGCTTTTGTTGAGCGTAATGACAAAATCGTGATTAATGACTGTGAATTGCAAAATGCGGATGCGTCCGCCCAGTAACGAAGAGAATCAGCATGAGCGACAGTGACAGCTTGCAAAATATTGCCCATTTGCGCCGTGAGTACACTCGCGGCGGGCTTAGACGTAACGATCTGCCAGACAATCCGCTGGCGTTGTTTGAACACTGGCTCAAGCAGGCGTGCGATGCCCAACTGCCCGATCCCACGGCGATGACCGTCGCCACTGTGGACAGCAGCGGTCAGCCTTATCAGCGCATTGTGTTGCTGAAGCACTACGATGAACAAGGCATGGTGTTTTACACCAACCTTGGCAGCCGTAAAGCGCTGCAACTGGCAGACAATCCGCGCATCTCGCTGCATTTCCCATGGCACTTCCTTGAACGCCAGGTGATGGTATTGGGTGAAGTCGAAAAATTGACGCCGCTGGAAGTGCTGAAATACTTCAGCAGCCGCCCGCGTGATAGTCAGATCGGTGCCTGGGTGTCGAAGCAATCAAGCCGTATTTCGGCGCGTGGTGTGCTGGAAGGCAAGTTCCTTGAACTTAAGCAAAAATTCCAGCAAGGCGAAGTGCCTTTACCCAGTTTCTGGGGCGGATATCGCGTCAAATTCCATACCGTGGAGTTCTGGCAGGGCGGCGAACATCGCCTGCACGACCGCTTCCTCTACCAACGTGAAGGCAACGGCTGGACGATTGACCGTTTAGCGCCGTAAAACTGCGTTTTACCCCTTTCAACGCTGGCGCAGTTGGCGTCAGCGCTTTATGCTATAGCCCTCATTTTTTTCGTATCCGCATCTCAGCGGAAAGCTGTGTACCAGCCTAGGTGCAGTCTGATCAATTTGGAGTCAGTGATGACCAGCAGTAACCTGATACAACAATTGCAAGAAAGGGGCTTAGTCGCCCAGGTAACGGACGAGGAAGCGTTAGCAGAGCGACTGGCGCAAGGGCCAATTGCACTCTATTGCGGCTTCGATCCGACCGCTGATAGCTTGCATTTGGGCCATCTGGTGCCGCTGCTCTGCCTGAAACGTTTTCAGGACGCCGGACACAAGCCGGTCGCGCTGGTGGGTGGTGCCACCGGTCTGATTGGCGATCCCAGCTTTAAAGCAGCAGAACGTAAACTTAACACCGCTGATACCGTGGGCGAATGGGTTGAGAAGATCCGCAACCAGGTTGCGCCTTTCCTCAGCTTCGACTGCGGCGATAATAGTGCTATCGCAGCGAACAACTACGACTGGTTTGGCGGCATGAACGTGCTGACTTTCCTGCGTGACATCGGTAAGCACTTCTCGGTGAACCAGATGATCAACCGCGAAGCGGTGAAACAGCGTCTGAACCGTGAAGATCAGGGGATTTCTTACACCGAGTTCTCCTACAACCTGCTCCAGGGTTACGACTTTGCGGAACTGAACAAGCGTCACGATGTGGTGCTGCAGATTGGCGGTTCTGACCAGTGGGGCAACATCACGTCAGGTATCGATCTGACGCGTCGTCTGCATCAGCAGCAGGCATGGGGCTTGACCGTTCCGCTGATCACCAAATCTGATGGCACCAAATTCGGTAAAACCGAAGGTGGCGCAGTGTGGCTCGATGCGAAGAAAACCAGCCCATACAAGTTCTACCAGTTCTGGATTAACACTGCTGACTCAGACGTGTATCGCTTCCTGAAGTTCTTCACCTTTATGAGCATTGAAGAGATCAATGCGCTGGAAGAAGAAGATAAGAACAGCGGTAAAGCGCCACGCGCCCAATACGTGCTGGCAGAGCAGGTAACACGTCTGGTGCACGGCGAAGCGGGTCTGACGGCCGCTAAGCGTATTACCGACAGCCTGTTCTCAGGCAGCCTGACCGAGATGACCGAAGCGGACTTCGAGCAGTTAGCACAGGACGGTATGCCAGTGATTAACCTGAAAGCGGAAGACGATCTGCAGCAGGCGCTGGTGGCGGCTGAACTGGTGCCATCTCGTGGCCAGGCGCGTACCATGATCGGTTCCAACGCCGTTTCTCTCAACGGTGAAAAACAATCTGACGCCGAGTATCGTTTCAGCGACAGCGACAAACTATTTGGTCGCTTCACGCTGTTGCGTCGCGGTAAAAAACACTACTGCCTGATTAACTGGCAGTAAGGTTCGAGGGCCGGTTTCCGGCCCTTTTTTATGGCAAGGCAGTACAGGGCAATAATGAAAAATATCCTCGCAATCCAGTCTCATGTGGTTTACGGCCACGCCGGTAACAGCGCCGCCGAATTCCCCATGCGCCGTATGGGCGCAAACGTTTGGCCGTTAAACACCGTACAGTTCTCTAACCACACGCAATACGGTCACTGGACCGGCACTGTGATGCCCGCTACGCATCTCACCGACATCGTCAAAGGCATTGCAGCGATTGACCGTCTGAAGACCTGTGATGCGGTGCTGAGCGGCTATTTAGGGTCTGCAGAGCAGGGCGAGCAGATTCTGGAAATCGTGCGTCAGGTGAAAGCCGCTAACCCCAACGCCTGGTTCTTCTGCGATCCGGTGATGGGCCATCCCGAGAAGGGCTGCATTGTGGCGCCTGGCGTCGCGGAGTTCCATTGCAAGATGGCGATGCCAGCCAGCGATATTATCGCGCCGAACCTGCTGGAGCTGGAAATGCTCAGCGGCCACGAAGTGGCGAATGTTGAGCAGGCGGTGGTTGCCGCGCGCGCTCTGGTCGCGCAGGGACCGAAAGTGGTGCTGGTGAAACATCTGGCGCGTGCCGGACGTCGCAGCGATCGCTTCGAGATGCTGCTGGTCACCGCTGACGAGTGCTGGCATATCAGCCGTCCGCTGGTGGATTTCGGGGTTCGTCAACCGGTGGGCGTGGGCGATCTCACCAGTGGTTTGCTGCTGGTCGATCTGCTGCACGGCAAATCGTTACAGGATGCACTGGAACACGTGACCGCCGCAGTGTATGAAGTGATGCTGAAAACTCACGAGATGGGCGAGTACGAGTTGCAACTGGTGGCAGCGCAGGATGCAATTGCACAACCGACTCAGCACTTTTCTGCTGAGAAGCTGTAACGGCGACCACCCGGTGGCCTGCAGACACGAGGCAAAACAGGCGCACAGGGTGCGCCTGAATCGGCTTAAACCAAACCTTCCGCCTTCAATGCTGCCTGCACCGCAGGGCGCTCCGCCACGCGATCAAACCAGGATTCAAGCGCCGTTAACCCGCTCAAATCCAGCTTGATGGCTTTTGCCCAACGCGTGACCACAAACAGGTAGACATCGGCCACGGTGAAACGCAGTCCCATCAGCCACTGCTTATCCTGCAGCGCTTCATTCACCGCCTGATATTTTTTCTCTAACTGCGCCCGCACAATTGCTTTGTACTCTTCCGGCGTGTCCGGACGGAACAGCGGCGAGAAGGTTTTATGCAACTCACTGCTGACAAAGCTCAGCCATTCAAGGGTGTGGTAGCGCGTCAGGCTGCCAGTCGGTGCCAGTAAATTGCGATCCGGCTTCAGGTCCGCCAGATACTGCACAATGGCAACGCCTTCGGTTAACAAGCTGCCGTCATCAAACTGCAGCGCCGGAACCTGTCCTTTGGGGTTAATCTGCCAGTAATCTTCTCCCTGCTCAGTGACCTTTTTCTGCAGATCAACATTGACCTGGGTAAAGTCCAACCCGCATTCACGCGCAACAATATGCGGTGACAACGAACAGGCACCGGGCTTGCAATAGAGTTTCATCATGGCTTCTCCTGGAAGTGTGGTTGTGATCGAATTAGCATAAATCTGCGAAAATTTTTTACCAGTGACCGCGATCAGGAATTACGGTCCGCTTTAAACTTTTCCTGCGTAAAACAAGGTAGCGCAGGCAATTGTTCCAGCGCATAGTCCCAGAACTGCCGCACCTTAGGCGTCATGTTTTTAACCCGCTGTGTGACCAGTTGTACCGGCAAGGGGGCTGGTTCCCACTCGGGTAATAAACGGATCAGTTTGCCATCACGAATATCATCCAGCACCTGGTACGACAGCAATCGTCCAATCCCCTGGCCGCCACGCAGCGTTTCCAACTGGCTTTCAATATCGTTTACGCGCAGACGAGGCAAAATGCGCACGCGTAAATCCTGGGCAAAGCGCCATTCGCGTGTGTGACGCAAACTGGTGATCACCGTATGTTGCTGCAGCTCTGCCGGATGGGCGGGAGCACCCGCAAGCCGAAGATATTCCGGGCTCGCCACCAAGGTCGAACGCACGCTGCCTACTTTGCGTGCTACCATCGAAGAATCCTGTAATTCGCCAATGCGCAGCGCGATGTCCAACCCGTTCTCAATGAGATCCTGATAGCTGTCACTCAGCACCACTTCGATTTGCATCTCGGGATGTTGCTGCAAGAAGGCATTCACCAGCGGCATGATATGGCGGCGACCGAAAGGCACGGGTGCGGTGATGCGCAGCAGCCCCTGCAGGCCACTGTGATGCGCGCTATCGAGCGCGTGCTGATAATCACCTAATATTTGCTGAGCCCGTTCGAACAGCTGCCAGCCCGCTTCTGTGGGCGCCAGTTGACGCGTGGTGCGTTCAATCAGGGTCGTGCCCAACCGGGACTCGAGGGCATTCAATGTGCGAGTAATGACTGGAGGGGAGCGCTGTAAAAAACGTGCAGCACTGGCCAGGCTGCCTTGCTGAATCACCGCAACAAATACCTGAAGTTCTTCAAATCTATCCATGATGAGTCCAGCACGTTTAACAGGAAGCCGTCATCATGCGGGGAAGTGGATAAAAAGCGAAGCTTTGGCAGCAGGAAACGTTAAAGCGGTGGGAAGAAATGAGTAACAGGAAATAAAAAAGCCGGGCGTTTGCCCGGCTTATTCACATTACCTGCATTACTGATTGGCGTTAGCGCTTTTCAGTTCAGGCTGTGAAGCATCACTCTGCGTCATGCGGTTCAGCAGTGGCGCGGTGATCAACATCAGGATAGCGATCACACCGGTCGCAATACCAATCTGCTGGAACACATGGCTGTAAACTTCCAGTGAAGCATGCGGATCGGTCACATTATTCGGAACGGCCATCAGATTCGCCACTTTACCGGCAATCATTGCAGCACCCGCCGTGGTGAGGAACCAGGAACCCATGATGAAGCCCATCAGACGCTGTGGGACTAACTGCGCCACCATCGCCAGGCCAAGACCGGAAATCATCAGTTCGCCAATACTCTGCAGTGCATAGCTGATGATCAACCAGTTCACAGACACAATACCGGCATCGTTAGCGAACTTGGCACCAAATGGCAGCACCAGGAACGCAGCAGAGCACAGCACCATACCAATCGCGAACTTGTGCGGCATAGGCAGTTTGTCGCCCAGCTTGTTGTAAACCGCTGCCAGAATCGGGCTGGCCAACATGATCCAGAACGGGTTCAGTGCCTGGAACTGTTCAGGTTCGAAGGTAATGCCCAGAATGGCATGCTCAACGTTACGAATAGCAAAGAAGTTCAGTGAGGTTGGCATCTGCATATACAGCACGAAGAACACAATCGCTTCGAGCATCAGCAGGAAGGCGACGATCATTTTACGGCGTGCTGCACCCTGCAGGGCAAAGGCTTCTTTCGCGAACACCAGCACGATGCCGATGGCGATCACGCCCAGTGCCATACGCGCAATGCTTTGGTGATGCAACAACCAGGCCGCAATGGCAACCAGCGCCACTACACCCACCAGCGTCATCAGCAATTTGCTGACATTCAGTGGCGCAAAGTCAGGTTTAGAACCGTAGTTTTTCACCAGACGTTGGCAGAACAAGAAGTTCAGTAAGGTAATCACCAGACCCACCACGGAGAGCGAGAACGCTGCGCCCCAGCCGTAATGTGCAGCCAACCACGGTGTCAGCATCATCGAGAACAGAGAACCGATGTTGATCGACATATAGAACATGGTGAACGCACCGTCGATGCGCGGATCATCTTTCTCGTAGCAGGTAGACAGCAGAGAAGAAGGGTTGGCTTTAAACAAGCCACTACCCACGGCGATAGTCGCCATACCGACGTACACCATCGCAGTGTCATGACCTGAGAAAGCGATCAGTGCATAACCGAGCGCCAGCACGATCACGCCGAGCACAATCACGCGTTTGGTACCCAATACTTTATCGCCCAGCCAGCCGCCAATCGCGACCATGCCGTAAACCAGGGCGCTGAACGAGGTGAACAGGGTAATGGAGTCCGCTTCGGACATGCCCAGCTGTTTCACCAGGTAAACGGCCATGATGGCTTGCAGACCGTAGTAGCCGAAACGCTCCCACAGTTCGATGGAGAAGATCAGATAAAACGCTTTCGGTTGCTTGAACGCGTTGAGGCTTACTGCCTCGTCAGTGTGTTTGTTTGCAGTTGACACGTGTACCTCAGTTTATACATAGCCTGTTTTACGACAGGAATTAAGTCTGCGTCGGGCTGAGTAATCCCGCGCAACATTGTTATTAGAAAGGAAAAACGGCGCCTAATTTGGCTGAATCAGGCCAACAGGGCAAGCATTTTTTGCACGCTGAAATACTTGTAACAGGTAGGGTTAATGCCGTTATAAGAAGTTGTAAATCAGTGTTAAATATTGCTGTGTGGCATTATATCAGAATAATCGTGCTAACTGGAGATCCTGGGGATCATTTTCCTGATATAAACCGCTTAAGGCGCATTTTACAGAACATAACGCTATAGATGATAATTTATACCAATATAAAGACCGTACATGCACATTTACTGAGCACAATTGTTTGATTGTTGAGCGTAATAAGCTGGCTAAAGTTTCCAAATGGCTAATTTGTTGATCCTGCGCACAAAATTACGAATTAATTAAAACCGTAAAAGAAGTAAACGATTGCGTGGTCAACATCCGTCGAGTTAATCACCACAAAGAGGAATGTTTAGCCGTATAAAAAGCAGGCTATAACCAAAATGCGCGCAAACGAAAGTGAGTGATATCGCGCTGAAATGCGCTTAGACAGGTCGTGATGTTTGCTGTAACCTCGTTTTTTCCCTAAAAGGACGTAGCCATGACGCAGTCAGTTCGTGTCGCCCTTGTCGGCGATTTCCGTGCCAATGCTGTTGCACATCAAGCCATTCCTCCTGCTGTACAGTTTGCCGCAAAATCCCTCTCGCTCGATGTTACCGCCGACTGGATCGCCACTCCCGACATCCATCAACACAACTGGAACGATTACGATGCCATTTGGGTGGTGCCAGGCAGCCCGTATCTCAACGACGAAGCTGTGTTTGCAACAATCCGCTGGGCGCGTGAAAACCACAAACCGTTCCTCGGTTCGTGTGGCGGTTTCCAGTATGCGGTGGTGGAGTACGCACGTAATGTACTGGGTTGGGAAGATGCCGGGCATGCGGAAACGGATGAAGGTGGGCGCTGGGTGATTGCGCCGCTGGCCTGTTCGCTGGTGGAACAGCGTGGCACGGTGACTTTCGAACCGGGCTCACGGATTGCGCAAGCTTACGGCGCGCTGGAAAGTGATGAAGGGTATCACTGCAATTTCGGCGTGAACCCGGAATTCAGTGACGCGCTGGCCACTAATAATCTAAAGATTACTTCATGGGATTTGGATCGTGAGGTACGCGGTGTTGAACTGACCGATCATCCGTTCTTTGTCGCGACGCTGTTCCAGTCAGAACGGGCGGCGCTGCAAAATCGGCTATCCCCGCTGGTGGTCGCCTGGCTGCAGGCTGCGGCTAAATAATCGATTGAACAGAGAGGCTGCTTAGCCTCTCTTTACTCGTCCAGACACAGCAGGGGTTTGCGCGTGCGACCCGACTGGTGATAACTCTCAATAGCCGCGCGCCACTCGCTCATTGGGAAAATTTCCACCTCACCACACTCGCTGTCGCGCAGCAGTGGCCAGATCTTTGAGAAAAGCTGTTGCCACGGTGCCGCGCCAATATCGCCCAAGGTGTGCCGCACATGAAACCAGTGCAGCGCCGGACGGGTAGCATTCACTTTTACTGGCGTGCCGCTTAAGACTCCATACGCCACAAAGTGCGCGTGCTCAGGTAGCGTTCGCCAGATCAACTGCCCCACATCGCCGCCGACCGCATCAAAGACGATATCGGTTTGCGCACTCACTGCTTCTATCGCTTCACGCGCGTTGTCCTGCAACGCAGTCAGATCCAGGGCATGCAACCGTTCGGCATGTGCTGACGCGCGATACACCACCACAACCCGACGCGCACCGTGCAGTTTCGCCCACTGGGCCAGCAACAGTGCGCAAGCAGAACCACCGGCCGTGATCAGGACATTTTTACCGCTGACCGGCCATTGCTGTAGCATCAGCAAAGCGGCCAGCGGATTAATATAGGCGCGCGCGGCCAGCGTACTTTTAATATCCTCTGGTACCGGAATAGCGAGCTGTGGATCGATATCCACATAATGTTGCCAGCAGCCCACGCCACGCAGTGGTAACACGCGTTGCCCCACTAAATGTGAGTAAGCAGAGGGCGCGGAGATCACGGTGCCCACGCCTTCGTAACCAGCGACTTGTGGCGGCGCGACACGGTGACGATAAGCACCGGTAATCGGGATCAGATCAGACGCGTTCACTGGCGCATAGTGCATTTGCACGCGCAGCAGGCCAGCGGAACAAGGGGCTAAAGAGGAGGATTCCAGCGTCAGTACATCAACAGGATCGCCAAACTGCCGATACCAGAGCGCGAGATTGCGACCCGTCATCGGCATGGACTCAGACTTCGGTTTTGGCGTCGAATTGGGATGGTGAAGTCCTAAATAACCATTATTTAATGTCATGAGGTTTTAGCTTAAGGACGATTTCTTATAATTCTACATGACCACTTTTGCTTTTTTCCATTAATAGCAACCCGCTAATGCAATGGATTATATCCTTTCGGTTAAAGCCCAGATCTGCCGGCATCTCTGATAGAGAGGAAAATGTGTCCCAAACTGAGTGCTATTTGTGAAACAGAGATAGCGGTGGCGCTTTCACCCCACCCTCAACCTCGGCAATGTGTACCGGGCGCAACGATCACGGCAATCGCCCCTCCAAAATAATCCCTCGGAGAAAGTTGTTATGTTTGCTTACTGGTTTGTCCTCATTTGAATGAAGTGACCGCCTGAGAATAAATTTTCTCAAAAATTTTTTCAGATATTTCTGGCTAAATTATGAGTCATCTAACAATGACTTAAAGCCAAATCTAAGAATTTCCTTATATAAATCAGCAATAAGAGAACGTGTCAGGCTGTTGCTTTAGGTCCATTGATTACTTTATATTCGTGCACGGACTTACAGGAAAAGTCGGGTCTTAATGCTTTTCTCCACTATTTATACGATTGAATCATAAGTGTGGATTATCAAACTGGGGCTTTGAAAGTCCGTTCCAATATACGCCAGTGCCTGCACACCGCAGGGGCGCATAAGTCAATCGAGCTTCCCCTCTCGTTCATAAGGAGAACGCAAGGGTGGTGAAGGTTAACCCTGTGATGCACGACATCAAGGGCACTTATAAAAAGAAGGGCAACTACCTGGAGCAGATTGAACTGCGCAGCGAATAAAAACCTGGACTTACAAGGATGTCAAAATCATTCATTCCAATTCATTGCACGAACGCGCCTTCGCGTAAGCCCGTGTGGGTGGTTCACTGTGCGCTTTTTCAGAGGTTCGCCTGCGCGCAGATACGCCTCTGAAAAATACACCGATTTACAGATGCCTCAGACCTTATAGGCCTCGGTTAACGGCCAGGGGCGGTAGCGTGCCTGAAACAGAGTGTGAATTTATCAAATTTAGTAGTCGCAGCAGCCGTATGACAATCACTGGGGGCGGTTTTTCCCTATGGAAAAGCATGCGATATCGGTGACGTTAATCCCTGATAGCTTGATAAAGAAGTAATTATCGGCAATCAAGAAATAAAAATCTTACTGACGTTATTCTCTCTGCAATTAGTGGGAGACATAACAATTCGTCATCAAGGAGAGAATGACAATGCTCCCCTCTGGCCTAATAGAAAAAACAGCATCGGTAATTTCCTCTACGCTCAATCGATATTCTTTATTGATTCCAGCCTGCAATTCACCGATTGATGTGGAAAATCTTACGGGCATGGAAGCACTGAGCGAGAACTACCTTTACAGCGTGATGTTCACCAGCCCGGATAATGACATTTCACCAGACCGGATGCTGCGCAAAGCGGTGACGCTGATTATGGGCATTGGACCTCTGCAGAAATTCGAATCGCAGAAGGTTGTTCACGGCTACATCACCGACTTCCGGCGTCTGACGGGTTCCGCAGACCAGGTCAGTTATCTCATCGTTATTGAACCCCGCTTTGCGCTTCTGGATAAACAATTCCGCTCACACCGTTTCTTTGTGAATAAATCCGTTCCGGAAGTCGTCAGTCAGATCCTGGATGAGCATGGTTTTCAGGGGTGGGAATATGAATTCGGCCTGAAGCATGACTACCCCAAAAGAGAGCAGATTAACCAGTATCAGGAGAGTGACCTGAAGTTTATTCAGCGTCTATTGTCCGAAATTGGCATCTTCTACTACTTCACACTTCAGCCCGACACTCAGACTGAAGTCATCCGTTTTGGTGACGCGCAGAGCGCTTATTCCGATCAGAAGTCGCTGCCGCTGAACAGTCCCTCGGGTCTTGAAGACAATGCTCAAGAATCTGTCTGGAACCTGAATCTGACCCATAACGTAGTTGAAGCGGGTGTGACAGCAAAGGATTACAACCACCGCGAGGCACAGCGCGTGCTGCGGTCGGTGAAGGCCGATATGACGCGGGGTGATGGCGACAACATCTCTTACGGGGAGGTTTATCACTATCGTCCCCGCCATCCTTACAGCGGCGATAAGTTTGCCCCGGAGACCGAGACCGCAAACTTTTATGCCCGTCTCGATCATGAACGTTTTCTTGCCCGGCAGACGCTGATATCCGGTATTTGCAACGATGCTTTTATCAGCCCCGGACATGTTTTATCTGTTACCGAAACAGGCATACCCACGCTGCCTGCACAGTTGCAGAGTCCCGTTTTAATCACCCAAATCAATGTCAGTGCGAGCCGATGTTCGGCCTTCCAGGCCACGCTGAATGCTGTGCCTTACAGTGAGACGCTTTGCTGGCGCCCCGCACTGCCTGCTCGTCCTAAAGTCAGCGGTACCATGACGGCTCGCGTGACCAGTGCGAAAGACAACGACATCTATGCCTGGCAGGATGCATCCGGGTTATACCGAGTGGTGTTTGATGCGGACGAGGAGGGTAGAGCGCGCGGCCTGGAAAGCATGCCCGTTCGCCTCGCGAAACCTTACGGTGGAGATATGTACGGCTTCCACTTCCCGCTGATACAGGGGACGGAGGTGGCAATAGCGTTTCGTGAGGGAGACCCGGATCAGCCTTATATCGCTCATGCGCTGCATGATTCACGGCATGTGGATCACGTTACCGAGAAAAACAGCACCCGCAATGTTATCCGTACGGCAGGGCTGAATAAACTGCGCATGGAGGACAAGCGTGGTGAGGAGCATATCAAACTCAGCACGGAGTATGGGGGTAAGACGCAGCTTAATTTAGGTCACAATGTCGACGCTTCCAGAAAACTTCGTGGTGAAGGCGCAGAGCTTCGTACTGACCGGCATGTTTCGATTCGCGGAGGGGCCGGTGTACTTATCACAGCAGATCAACAAACGCTCGCTGGGGATAAAATGCTCTCAATGAGAGAGGCAATTGCCCAGCTTGAGAATGCTCTAACGATAGCAAAAAGTTTGTCATCTGCTGCTGAAGGGGCTGATGCTCTGCCAGTAGATATTGCAAGTCAGCAGATGCTTAACGCAGCTCTAAATGAACTCGCTAAACCAGGAATCATATTGAATGCGCCTGAAGGGGTAAGTATCACCAGCCCTCAGGCTGTACGTGTCGCTTCTGGTGCAGCCAGTGTAGGGATCATGTCCCAGCAAAATACTGATATTAGCGCGCTTAAGCGTTTTACTGTGGCTGCGGGTGAAGCTGTGAGTGTGCTGGCCCGAAAGGCAGGAATGAAACTTTTTGCCGCTAAGGGGAAAGTTGAAATTCAGGCACAGGATGATGCGCTGGAAGCTATTGCGAAGAAAGATGTCACGGTGACCAGTGTAGAAGGCAAAGTAGTCATTACGGGTGCAACAGAGCTGGTTGTTAACTGTGACGGTGCATATATGAAACTGGCAGGTGGAAATATGGAACTCGGGGCCCCGAGAAATATTTTACTGAAATGTGCCAATGTCCAAAAAATGGGAAGTGCGGACTATGACGCACCTAAAAAGGAACTTCCACAAGGGTATAGTGAGAACTTCGTTGCACAGGATAAGGAATCTGGTGATATTCTGGCTAACACTCGATATCGAATAACTACATCTGATGGTTCTGTTTATGAAGGACGCACTAATAGTGAAGGCAAGACGGCTGAAATATTTGGTGCGGCTAAACGAAAAATCAATATTGAATTGCTCGATGGCTAATTCAGGGAGTTAGAAATGGCTAAAGGTACACAGCAAAGTAGTCTGGATAACGTGAGTAAAAACACTGTCGTCAACGGAGATCATAGCCCTCAGGTTTATTTTCACCCGGGCAGTGCAACATTACTTTGCGTTGATGCAAAAGATAACCGCTTCCTTATACAGGAACAACTAAAAATGACAGCGTTGCTGGAGAATCAGAAGAAAGCGCAGATTGCTCTGGATGAACTCAATTTCGAAATGTTGACTCAGGCAGGTAAGAAACCACAACGTGCTTACGACAGCAAACTTCAGAGTACCTATCAACAACTCAATGACGCTAACGCAAAATTAAAGGCAGAACTTAAAGTAATTACCGCACAGGTTCCTGAGGGGGAACTGCTTGATGAGAACTCTAAGGGCTCCGCAATAGGCCTTATGGAATTGATTCCTCTTAATAAGACTGCCGGGTTTAAAAGTACATATGTCCGCTCCGATAAAATTCGTAGTCATTGGCGAAAGTACAAACTTGGTGTGGTGGATAAGGAAAGCGGTGAGGCCAGTTTCATTAAATATAAAGATAAAGAAGTTACTGGTGTAGATGATAATTGCAATGAAACGAAAAAAAAAGTTCGTTCGGGGGTTATTGATACTGAAGAGTTGAAGAAAGAATTAAAAGAAGCGGCGGTCAGCCTTAAGTTTGAAGGTGAACTAATAGAAGCCAGTAATGTGGTTCTTACTGACTGGGCGAAAAAAATGAATAAAGGGCTTACATGGCCCAAAGAAAACGATAAGCCCGATGATGAATCTACTTATCATCAATATGTCGACATAAGCGCGCAAGCTCAACTGATGCGCTACAGTCAGGGAGTCGGGCTGTCTGCTGAGTTTAATCCATTAGAAAAGAAAGCCTCCGCAAAGATGGAAGGCCATTCAAGTTTTGCATTGGGTGAGGCAAAAGCATCTGCTGAACTTTTTATTCCTGATCGACTTGGTATTGCATTGTTGTTTCCTGCTAAAGCAACTGCGGGTGTAGAAGGCGGTGTCTGTAATATGGGGGCTATCCGCTACACGATTAATGCGGTGTTATCCGGCAATGCCGGGGCAAGCCTGGGGATTGAACTGGGTGTAGAAGCTGATTTTAGTGGAGAAATGGCAAAAGGCTATGGGATTAAAGGAAGTCCGGCGAAGCTTACACCACCGCCACCTCCCGGCCAGAGGAAGATTAATCTGACTATTCCGCAACCTGATGTGAAGGCTAGTAGCGAAATTGGCGCTTTTGCTGGTGTTCAGGCGGGAGGTAATGTTAGCGGTGCTATTGAATGGTTTGATCCACATCCTGATGACGACAAGCAAATTGCTCATGACAGTAACAAGCAAATTGTGAATAAAGAGGCGAAGTTTACGGCTATTGCAACTCTGACTCTCGGGGTAACTGCCCAGGTTGGTGCAGGGGGATCTGCTGTTTTTTACGTCACATATATTAACAGCCGCTTCAGGATTTATTGTAAGGCAGCATTATGCTGGGGCTTTGGTGCCAAGGGTTCTTTAGGCTTTGAGGTTGATGGAAATTCATTTTCTTCTTTTATGAAAGGCTTTATGTATATGCTTAGGAATGTGGATTATCAGAAGCTTGAGGATATGATGCAACCAGGTTCATTTCAGGCATTATGCGCTATTCCAATCATATTGGCCGCCAGAGGTGTGCAGGCGGGGGCAGATATGGCTTCATCTATGGGGGAGGAGGTTTTTGATGTTTTAAATACTTTAAAAGATGCGCTCAACAATGAAGATAAACGAGTAAGGTTGATGGAGAGCATTATCTCCAATCCAGATCAGTTAAAGTATACACCACCTGAGACGAAAGGAACAATTATAGCACAGCTAATGGATTTCAATGCGCTTGATATTATTGATCCCAAAAATCAAAAGAAAGACACAAAAAAATGGGGGGTAATGCAATTAAGGAAAGAGGCGATAATGCGTTGTTTTACATGGGTGCAGAGCCAAGCTGATTATAACAATGTGATGCAGCATATGACGACCACCCCTGCGGAAGGAAAAGGGAATGCAAAGGTCAATGAAAAAACATTGCTTGAATTCTTGGGGATGACGGAGTTTGGTTTTATGGGAAGCTATTCCACTCAATATGAGCGTAATCTTCATACGCTTTATGAAAGACTTCCTGACACTGTTGATCCTGACGAGCCATTTAAGCGAATCCCGGAAGATGAGATGGCTGAATATGTTGCGTTCATTGATGAGACGCACAACTCTAATTCACAAATGGCGTAGGGTGATTCGTAATGTTAAACAATGAAATAAAAAAAATATTCATATTGCTTGCTTTCACTCTTGTCGCCTGTGACAACTCGTCAAAAAAATCAGAATTAGCCAATAAGTTACTCGAAAAATCAATCTCAAACATGACCGTTGTTAAAGGCGGTGAATTTATGATGGGAGACTTTGGCCCTTTGATTGGTGAGCATATACCTTATAGTATTCAACAAGATGATAAGAAATTACATAAGGTGATACTTAGCGGGTTTATGATTTCAAAGTATAAGGTAACTAATAAGGACTATAATACATATCTTGAAATAACAGGTAAAAAAAGACCACCTGTTAGCCCTTTTATCAAAGACTATCCACTACTGCTTGGGGATGATTACTCTGCGTTCGCAACCTGGCAGCAGGCAAAAGATTATTGCTTATGGTTTGGAGAACAATCGGGTAAAAAAGTGGATTTACCTACAGAGGCTCAGTGGGAGTATGCGGCTCGTTCAGAGGGTAAGTATTTACCTTTTGCTACCGACAATGGAAAGATAGAACATGGAAGAAATTATCCTACATATGATGAAATGCAAAAATTCACTGGGGGTTTATATTTGCCATTGTATCCAATTGGTAAATACCCACCGAATCCTTTGGGTATTTATGATATGGGATTAAGTGGCAAAGAATGGACAAACGACTGGTATGCACGAGATTATTATGAACACTCTCCAGTGAATAACCCTCGGGGTCCAGAAACTGGAGATAAAAAGGTTCTGCGCGGAGCTGTAGGTGGAGATGATCAGTATGCTTTAACAATGTTTAGACAATCATCTTTTCCGACTCCCAGGCCTAATTTCAAAAAGGATTCCGTTTTCAATTATGATAAAGATGGAATTCTACCTACCTATGTTTTCCGGTGTGTAGTTAACAACTAGATTAAAATCGACTTATTTATGCAATTAACTCACCCTAAATTTCTTGTTGTTTTATATTCATTGATGTTTTCATTAAATGCCCTTGCGAGTAGCCAGTATTATCTTGTTGAGGACATCAAAAATCTCAATCTTTATTTATGGAACTGCCCAGATGTTAAAGACCGAAAGCTAATTGGATATAATTTGCGTGGTAGTATGGATTTCAATGCGACTACAGGGGTTATCTGTGGTGGAGTTGGTGGATCAAGTCAATATTTATGGCTTGCAAATGTTAAGTCTGGAGTTAAGAAAACGCTGCTTCCACCTAGAGGTGTATACTCCAGAGTTGCGCCCATGAATAATGTTATTATTTCTTCAAATAATGGTGATTGTATCTTTACCGATGGACATAATGTTTATTCTTACAGTATGAATACCCCTATATCCAGAATCATGTTTTCCAGTGCAGCAAGCAATGCCTCAGAGAAAGCTCACCGAGTTTTCTTTGAAGATAAAAATAATATAACCATTGCTCTTTTTGATAAGCACTTTTCTCTTTTATCAAAGATCATGAAGGGTAATAAGTTGACAGCGGTTCATTTACCAAAAAACATAAGTTACTCGCTTAAATCACTTGGAGACTTTGCCTCTATTTCTAATGGCGGGGATACTTTATACACCAGTGCATTTGTTGAAGATAATGATGGGCATGGGTTTTCTGCGATCTTATCAATTAATGTACGAAGTGGAGTTGTTAATAAAATATTATTTCCGCATTTGGATGGGGTTAAATACAAAATAAAACAATTTTATATTGTTGATAATGAACGTAAAATTGCAATGCTTCTTGAGGGGAAAGCAAAGCCTGCATGGTATGTTTATACAGCAAATGCTGCAGCGAAAAATAATACTGATGGCAGCAGCGATAACTACAAGTTGCTTTTTAATAAATACGATAACGGATTGAACGTTGTACAGTACCCTGCTGGTGATGACTACTTTTATTTAGTGACTACAGGTAAGGGTGATTTAATTAAGGTACATCTTACCGGTGATTCTAATGTTACCTCCTTTTATGTTAAAGGTGAAATGAATCGTGCGGTTACTGTGTCGCATGGTATTGCTTCATATCCCTTTGTAGAACCGAAACTATCCAGCCCAACGAAAGGCAGTACCGTGAAAGTATTGGGCGATTTTATGATTTGCAAAGATTTGAATAACACTCCGGACGAAAAAAACTGTGGTTCGCCAAGAAGTGGCGTCGATGCCGTTGTGCAGGAAATAAGAACTATTGAATCTCAAGAATTTGTGAAGATCTCACCAGAGAAAGATCCGAACCTGTTTTTCTGGACGGTTATTGAAAATGTACAGCCAGTCAACTAACTATCTGTTTATATAGTAAAAGGAAGATTGCCATGTCTAAAGGTTTCGTATTGTTCGGTGATAAAACTACACATGGAGGTCAGGTGCTTTCTGCATCCTCGACCATGATTGTTAATGGCAAAAAGGTTGCTCTGATCGGAGATAAGGTTAGCTGTCCGAAAGAAGGTCATAGGATTAACAGCATTATTGAAGGTTCGCCTGAATGGTCCTCAGACGGTAACGCGATTGCTGTGGATGGTTGCCGCTGTGAATGTGGTTGTCAGCTGATATCCAGCGCACCGGATTGTGTAATAGGATAATTAATGAGCTGGGAGCGTGAGAAATCAACGGTATCCGAAAAGCCTGAAGAGCCTTCCTTTGTTCTTTGGCTTATGTTGGGAGTTGTTGCAGCTGTAGGGAGTGTGATGCTGTTTGTCCTGCATGCTAATAAGCTTTCAGGACCTTCACAGGCATTCAATATTTGGGTCGTCACAGCAAGCCCCATAGTTATTTGGTTTTTCTTCCTTTGTCTACGGGGTTGGCTCTTCAATAGTGCATTTGATAGGCACGAGTTCGAGGCTAATGAGGCAGATTACGCTCAGCAACAATGGACTGAATGGGCCGGGAGAAACATTGTTGTACTTCATAGCGGTGTCATTTTTCCGGATGCTCTCACGCCATCTCGTTTTTTGCAGGCCTCAGTTGAGCAGATGCAGCACACAACTTTGACTCGGCATTTTCATCACCCCACTCCTGAACACTGCTTCTCACAACTACTTGAATGTGCCTGTGATGCCCTTGTCAGGGTTCCATCAGACTTACCGCTTAGTGCCACTTTGCTGACGGATTCGCAGGAAGATCCTCTGATACTTCAGGACGAATTTTCAAAGGTCTGGCAGGACATAGTTTCTTTGTGCCCTGCGCCTGTTTTGAATATACAGAACGCAAAGACCTTTATCTGGCTGGAAGAACGGATCAAATCGCCAACGCTGGATGTGGATCTTATTCTAGTGCATCAGACTCAGGGAAAAGGGTGTTATAGCGACGTCCTGGCCTCTGTGTTGCTGACATCAGATGATGTTGCCACAAAATATCAACTTTCTCATGATGCCTGCCTGCTGCGGCCAATGTCGTTAGATAAGGGTGATATGAATAAATCACTGGATACGTTTTTCTCTACGCAGACTCAGGCCTGTGCCACTGCTTGTATCATCGGCGATCAGTTTGCATGGGGCGATTTATTTCCTGTTCTGCTGGAGTCCGCTGTCATATATACAGGGCACTGGAAACCTGAACAACTCCACTGGCTGGAAAAATATGCCGGGCTCAGCGGCCCCTTTTCTCCATGGATAATGGCAGCAGTCGCCAGCGATATCGTGAACATACAAAAAGCAGACTGTCTGATGATTTCTACAGATGGTGAGCAGAAATTTATTAATACAGTGCAAACAGGGAACCGAAACGATGAACACGGGTGATTCAGCATGGCGCGGAGACTGGGGAAGGCTGGGCTTCTCCGCGCTTTTAGCAGGCGGAATTGCCTGGGGTATTTGGCACTTATGCGATCAAATGGAGCTGCATACTCCGTTACATAAAGGGTTGGTCATTGCTGGTGTCCTGATTTTATTGATGCTGTTGCGCCATGGCAAAACCATTACACTTGCCATCAAACAGGGCTGGTATCGCTTTCAGTTAAAACACAAAAATGTTCTGCCTGTCGATGAGGGACGCGTTGAGCGGACAGCTCCCTGTAACGTTACGGTCGAGACCATCCGTGACGCCATGCGTAACCTCTACGGTCGTCGCTGGGGGCGTAAAGCACGTATTCTGCTGGTAACCGGCACTGTCGCTGAGGTGGAGCTGATAACCCCAGGTCTTACGGCTCAACTCTGGCAGGAAGACCGCGGCACGCTGTTGCTATGGGGTGGTGACCTCAGTAGGCCAACAGACACTGCCTGGCTGATGGCGCTACGCAAATTGCGCCGTCGTCCGGTGGATGGGCTGGTTTGGATCACCTCCGATTTCGACCAGTTCTCAGAACCGGGAACAGTAAAACCTCTTCCGGTAACTTCTGACAGCTTCATGGATTCCATTTCTCATGCCATTCGCGCTCGGATGGATGCGCTGGGCTGGAAGCTGCCGCTGTACGTCTGGTCCCTGCATCCACGTAACGGTGAGCCGGAAGGCCGCATTGTGCAGGCTACAGGTTTACTGCTGCCTGCTGGTTGCCATATCGAGGAATTAACAGAAAAGCTTAGTGCCCTGACGCCGGAACTCATCTCGCAAGGGCTGCAGCAAATCTGTGGTGAGATAAAACATAACTTTCTTTTGAAGCTCGCCGACCAGTTGCTCCGTGAGCCTGAGAAGATAACCGCACCTCTCTCAATGATGCTCAACCCGTTTAGCCCGCTACCGTTCGCAGGGCTTGTGTTCAGCCAGCCTTCTGCCGATGCTGAGCGAGCTGCCAGGCACCACTGGCGCATGGATAAGTGCTGGGATGTTCTGCCTGAGTCAGTTCAGACACTTCCTGCCGGGCTTCGTCCTCATAAACCCGGCATTCCATGGCGAAAGGTTGTGGCGCCCTGTGTTTCTCTGGCGATGGTGGGCTGGGTCGCGTGGATATCCATTGCTTACGTGACTAACCACAGGCAGATTGCTGACGTAAATGCCCATGCTGCACTTGCCGCTAAACCGAATCAATCACCTGAACAGCGCATGAAAGCGCTGGCTGAACTTCAGGATACGCTGGCTCGCCTGCAGTATCGCTCAGAACATGGTGTGCCATGGTATGAGCGCGCCGGGCTTAGCCAGAATGATGAACTGCTGTCTGCCCTGTGGCCTCCTTACCGTAAGGCGGCGCTGCCTCTGCTGCGCGATGCAGCAGCCTTGCAGCTTACTGACGCACTGAAAGCCTATGCCTCACTCCCACCTGACAGCCCATTGCGGGAAACGCAGTCAAAGCAGGCCTACACGCAGCTCAGGTTGTATCTGATGCTGACGCGCCCTGAACGTATGGACCCCAGTTGGTTCAGCCAGGCACTGATGCAGAACTGGACGCAGCGGCAGGGTGTCGACAAGGCATACTGGCAGGGCGCCGGGAGTCCGCTGCTGACTTTCTATGCAGATAATCTCAATGCTCATCCTGAGTGGGCGCTGAAAGCAGACCCGGAGTTGGTCGGGCAGGTGCGCGCCCTGCTGGTTCGCCAGATGGGAGTGACTAACAGCGAGTCCCGCCAATATCAGCGGGTGCTGTCAGAGGTGAAGCACCAGTACGCTGATATGCGACTGGCAGACATGACCGGCGATACGGATGCGGGTCGCCTGTTTACCACCGATGAAGTGGTGCCCGGCATGTTCACCCGTCAGGCGTGGGAAGACGGCGTTAAACCCGCGATTGAAAAAGTGGCGAGGGAGCGGCGTGAGGAGATGGACTGGGTACTGAGTGATGCGCCGCCGTCTGCCGGTGATGCATCCTCACCCGAAGCGCTGGAAGCGCGGCTCACCAGCCGTTACTTTGCCGATTATAGCGCCGCCTGGCTGAACTTCCTGAACAGCCTGCGCCTGCAGCCGGCACCGACGCTTTCAGACGCTATCGACCAGCTCACGCTGATGGCAGACGTCAGACAGTCGCCGCTGGTGGCATTAATGAACACGCTTAATGTGCAGGGCCGCACTGCACAGAGCGGCGGCGCGATTGGCGACTCACTGGTGAAATCCGCGCAGAACCTCTTTAACCGCGAAAAGCTCCCTGCCATTGACCAGAACAGCGGCCCGAGCGGCCCACTCGATGCGACTTTCGGCCCGCTGCTGGCGCTGACTGACAGTCAGGGCAGCAGCAGTATGAGCCTGCGCACCTTCCTGACGCGCGTGACTCAGGTGCGTCTGCGCCTGCAGCAGGTCACCAACGCAGCAGACCCGCAGGCCATGACGCAGACGCTGGCGCAGACGGTGTTTCAGGGGAAAACCGTGGACCTGACTGACACGCGTGATTACGGCAGCCTGGTCGCCGCCGGGCTGGGACAGGAGTGGAGTGGTTTCGGACAGGCGATGTTTGTGCGTCCGATGGAGCAGGCCTGGCAGCAGGTGCTGATGCCGGCTGCGGGCAGCCTGAACGCCCAATGGCAGCGGGCGGTGGTGAATGAGTGGAACAGCGCGTTTGGCGGCCGCTATCCGTTTAAAAATGTCAGCAGTGAAGTGTCACTGCCGCTGCTGGCGAAATATCTGAACGTAGAGAACGGACGCATCACCCGCTTCCTGCAGTCGCGTCTGAGCGGCGTGCTGCACCGCGAAGGCACCCGCTGGATACCGGACAGCATCAACGCTCAGGGGCTGACGTTTAACCCGGCTTTTCTGCAGGCGCTTAATCAGCTTAGCCGGATTTCTGACGTGGTGTTTACCCGCGGCGAGGCCGGGCTGCACTTTGAGCTGCGTCCTGGTACGGCTGCAGACGTGATGCAGACTGACCTGATTATCGACAGCCAGAAGCTCACCTACATGAATCAGCAACCGGTGTGGAAACGCTTCACCTGGCCGGCTGACACCGAAGCGCCGGGTGCATCACT
>JRUP01000039.1 GCA_000773965.1 Enterobacter cancerogenus | reverse complement strand
ATTGTCACTGACACCGCCAGTGAGGTGATTAACCGGGGCAGCATCGTCTCAAACAGTAAAGTCTCTCCGGTGATTGATCTGCGCGGAGGGCAAACACTGTTTATCAACCAGGGGCAAATCAGCGCCACCTTCCCGGATATTGAGGTGGTGGCGGGCGGCGCGACCAACGACCGCATTGCACTGATGTCAGGCAGCGTGGTGGGGGATGTGAATACGGGGGCCGGTAACGACATCGTGCAAGTGTCCGGCGGCACGCTGAATGGCAGCGTGACCATGGGCAACGGCACTAACCAGGCGCTGGTGGAAAAAGTAGATCTGGCCAATACCCGGCACATCACCACGCAGAATGGCGCAGGCAGCACGCTCTATTTTAATGACATCAATGCGCGCGGCGGGTCATTCAACGCAGATGACCTGAGCAAAGGCACCAACCTTGGCGGTGGCTGGAGCACCATCAACTTCGATAACACCCATTGGACGTTGACCGATAACCTGAAACTGGCGCACAGCACTATTAATATCGGCGAAGGCTCAACGGTGTATGCGGGCGACGGCGTCAATCCACTGCTGAGTGGCGCCACCGACGGTTCGCTGGTGGTGAACAATGCCGGTACGCTGGATCTGACTAATGGCAATGGTGTTCCCGGCAACACGCTAACCATCGATGGGGATCTCAACTCAGCTGGCGGACGCGTGAAGCTCAATACGCAAATCGATACAGGCGTCAGTGACAGTGTGCGTGTGAATGGCAATACCAGCGGCACCACTCTGCTGGATGTTAACCCGACGGGGAACCGTCTGGCGGTGATGACGCCTGAACAGGGTATTGCACTGGCGCAGGTAACCGGCAATGCCAGTGCTAACAGCTTCGCGCTGGCAAATGGCTATGTCGCCGCGGGTCCTTATCAATATGGCCTTTACAACAGTTCAAACGGAACCGGTCAGGATTTTCGTCTCGCGAGCAACTTTGTCAGCGATGCAGCAGGTAATGCGGTGCGTCCACAACTTACGCCTCAGATGCCATCTTATATTTCTGCGCCGGTCGGGCTGGCCTACTACAACATGGCGGTGATGGACGATCTCCATAAGCGTCTGGGAGAGCTACGTCAGGATTCAGGCAGCAGCGCGGGCAACGGCGGTGAGATGTTTATCCGCTATCTTGGTTCCAATCTGACTTACAAGACGGATCGCAGCCTGAGTCAAAACGGCTACGATTTCGATCTTGATTACAGCGCGGTACAACTGGGTGGCAATCTGATTCATCTGCAAGGCGCCAGCGACAGTTTGCGAGCCGGAGTGGCCTATACGCGCGGTAATGCCCGTATTCGTCCTGATGCAGCGGACGGTTACAGCTCGACCAGTTTCGATAGCGATACCTTGTCGCTTTACGGCACCTGGCTGCGTGACAGTGGCTTCTATGTTGATGGGGCACTGTCATTCGACTGGCACCGTGGCGATACCGATATTGCGCGGCAAAAAGAGGTGGGCAAGTTGAAAGGTAATGGCTGGGGCGCGTCACTGGAAACCGGCTATCCGTGGCAGTTGGGCAACGGTATTCGCCTCGAACCGCAGGCGCAGTTAATGTACTTGCAACTCAACATGGATAATCTGGTGGATCGGGATAACACTCGCGTCAGTTGGGGCAATTACGATCAAACCATTGGCCGCGTGGGCGCGCGTTTGGATCGCACCTGGCAAGATGCCGCTGGCCAGCAATATACGCCTTATCTGCGCACCAGCTATACGCGTGGTTGGGGAGGGGCGGCCACTACGCGAGCGGGCATTAACGGCGGCGCGGACAGTGTCAGTTTCGACAGCGGGAAGTTCGGACAGATGTGGGATGTGGGCATCGGTGGTACGGCCGCGCTAAAAGGAAATCTCTCATTGTATGCCGAGGCCGACTATCGTCAGGAAATTGATGGTAACGGTACAAAAGGCTGGCGCTATAACGGCGGGGTTCGCTGGCAATTCTGATCGCGTTTACCTTACGCCAATACCCATTGGCGTAAGGTTTTTCTTATTTCCTCTCTCGAATGTTTAAATACAGACACGCCGCTATTAATAAATATCACCCACCTCCATCCAGGGTTATTCGAATCCATCTTCGCCTCTCACTCTTTAAATTAACGCTCCCTTTTGATGTTTAACCATCAAAATAAATCAGCCAGAATGCTTGATATCACATTTCGGAAAATGAATTTCAAATAAAAATTAACATGAAATAAAAATACCGATAGCGTCATTTTCTGTTTTATTCTGCTGTATTTCCAAATGCGTTTTTACCAGGAGAGGTTATGGAAAAAGAACTGTATATCTCGACCAATACCGCGTCAGGCCCGAATAGCGTGACGCGAACTGAGCCTTTTGTGAAGATTATTGCGCTGGTGGCAACGCTCGGCGGATTATTATTTGGCTACGATACTGGGGTGGTATCGGGTGCGCTGTTATTTATGCGCAGTGACCTGCAATTAACGCCCTTCACCACGGGTCTGGTGACCAGCTCGTTACTGTTTGGAGCCGCATTCGGCGCTTTGCTGGCCGGACATTTCGCCGATGCCATGGGCCGGCGCAAAATCATCATCACTCTGGCGTTTATTTTTGCCCTTGGCGCAGTCGGTTCAGCCTTTGCGCCGGATGTTGTGTCGATGATTATGTCACGACTTTTCCTCGGCATTGCCGTGGGCGGTGCTGCGGCGACAGTGCCGGTGTATATCGCTGAAATCGCGCCAGCCAATAAACGCGGCCAACTGGTGACCTTACAGGAGTTAATGATTGTATCGGGTCAACTGCTGGCGTATGTCTCGAATGCAACCTTCAATGAAATCTGGGGAGGTGAACATACCTGGCGCTGGATGCTGGCACTCTCGACTGTTCCCGCCGTGCTGTTGTGGCTGGGTATGATTTTTATGCCAGAAAGCCCGCGCTGGCTTGTGATGCGAGGCAATGCCCGCGAAGCCAGGCATGTGTTGGAGAAGACCCGTGCAGCAGAGGATGTTGAGTGGGAGTTAGAGGAGATTGAAGAGACCATTGAAGAAAACCGGCAGAAAGGTAAAGGTCGGCTGCGCGATCTGCGTACGCCCTGGCTACGTAAGGTGTTTCTGTTAGGTATTGGTATCGCTGCCATCCAGCAGTTGACCGGCGTGAACACCATTATGTACTACGCGCCGACCATGCTGACAGCAACGGGGCTGAGCAATGATGCCGCGCTGTTTGCCACCATTGCCAACGGCGTCATTTCCGTGTTGATGACCCTGGTCGGGATTTGGATGATAGGCAAAATCGGTCGTCGACCGCTGGTGCTGGTGGGACAGATGGGCTGTACGGCTTGCCTGTTCTTTATTGCCGCCGTGTGTTTCTTCATGCCGGAATATTTGGCAGGCGGAGAGGTCAATCTGCTGCGTGCCTATCTGGTATTGACTGGCATGCTGATATTCCTGTGTTTCCAGCAAGGTGCGCTCTCCCCGGTGACCTGGCTGCTGCTTTCGGAGATCTTCCCGGCGCGCATGCGTGGGATCTGCATGGGCGGCGCGGTGTTCGCACTGTGGATGGCCAACTTTGCTATTTCAATGGCATTTCCAATATTGCTGGCTGCTTTTGGTCTTGCAGGCGCATTCCTCACCTTCGCGATCATCGGTATTGGTGGCTCGATGTTTGTGCTGCGCACCATTCCGGAAACGCGAGGGCGCAGTCTGGAACAGGTCGAGCATTACTTCTTCGCGCTGTATGACGGCAAGCCTTAGGATGGATTGGCGAGCTTGATGTAAATCACTCAACGATGACGCAGTATAAATCCCGAAGATAAATTACTATCAAAACACGCTAAACACTGCAGCAAAACAGAATAACCAAAACACAAAGCGCTGATAATCATTTCAGGAAATAACATGAGCCAGAAAATAAGCTGTGACCGTTTTTGTATTAATCGAAAAATTGCGCCGAACTTAACTGTTAATCAGTTTTTCACCCTGGTGAAAGATTTAGGGATAAATAAGGTCGAGATTCGTAATGATATGAAGGGCGGAAGTGTGACGGATGGTTTAGGGGGCGAGAAAATTCGTGAATTGGCAAATCAACATGCGCTGACCATCGAAACAATCAATGCGGTGTATCCCTTTAACCAGTTATCCGCTGAGATATTGGAAAAAACACGGGGTTTATTAAAGGACGCACGTGAAACCGGAGCGAAAGCGCTGGTGCTGTGCCCACTCAATGACGGAACGGTGGTCTCCAGTGAACAAACGGTTGCCGCTTTAAAAACGCTCGCGCCGCTGTTCGCCGAATACGGCATTGAAGGGCTGGTGGAACCCTTGGGCTTTCCACAGAGTTCGCTGCGTTCGGCGGCACTGGCACAACAGTTGATCAAACAGGCAGATGTGCCATTCAAGATCGTGCTCGATACCTTCCATCACCATTTGTATGAAGGCGCAGAACAGGACTTCGCCGGTGGCGTTGACGTTAACCGCATCGGATTGGTTCACCTGTCTGGTGTGACGGATACACGTCCAACTGCAGAATTGACTGATGAAGAACGCATCATGCTCAGCGCTGAGGACATGTTGCAATCGAAACGACAAGTCCAGCGCCTGGAAGAGAGAGGTTACACCGGTACTTACGCGTTTGAACCCTTCTCGTCAGTGATGGAAGCGTGGAGCGAAGCGGATATCGCGCGTGAGATTCGTACCAGCATTGATTATCTGAACCATTAATTTTACTCGTACAGAAGAACGAAGGAACAAACCATGACGCTGAATATTGGTGTAATTGGCACTGGCGCAATCGGGCGCGAACACATTCGTCGTTGCAGTCAGGTGCTGCAAAACGCTCGGGTGGTTGCACTGAATGACATCAACCGTGCTAACTGCGAGCAGATCCTGACCGACCTCGCACTCAAAGCCGAGATCTATGACAATGCACATGACCTGATTAATGCTCCCGATGTACAGGCGATTCTGGTGACATCATGGGGCCCGACACATGAAGAATTCGTGCTGGCAGCGATTAAAGCCGGGAAAGCGGTATTTTGTGAAAAGCCGCTGGCGGTGACGGCGCAAGGTTGTATGAACATTGTGGAGGCGGAGATCGCGAGTGGTAGAAAGCGCGTGCAGGTTGGCTTCATGCGCCCGTACGATAGCGGCTATCGTGCATTGAAAAGCGTTATTGATAGCGGAGACATTGGCGAACCCTTGATGCTGCACTGCGCACACCGTAACCCGGAAGTCGGCGATGCCTACACCACGGACATGGCGATTACCGATACGCTGATCCATGAACTGGATGTTCTGCGCTGGTTGCTGAAAGACGATTACGTCAGTGCTCAGGTGATTTATCCGCGTAAAACCCGTAAAGCCTCATCGCATCTGAAAGACCCACAGATAGTGCTGCTGGAAACGGCGAAAGGTGTGCGTATTGACGTCGAAATTTTCGTCAACTGTGCCTATGGCTATGACATCCAGTGTGAAGTGGTGGGTGAAACCGGGATTGCGAGCTTACCTGAGCCGATGTCCGTTCAGACGCGCAGTGCGGCTAAACTCTCCACAGGAATTCTGACCGACTGGAAAAAGCGCTTCATCGATGCCTATGATGTGGAATTGCAGGATTTCATTAATAATGTGTTGTCTGACAAGATGACGGGCCCATCGGCCTGGGATGGTTATGCTGCGGCGGTTGCTGCCGATGCTTGTGTTGCCGCGCAGAACAACGGTGAAATTGTGCCGATTACTATGCCTCCACGCCCCGCGTTTTATCAATGATGGATACACGGGCGCACCAAGTGCGCCCGTGTCAGTAGCCAGCGTCAGCAAGTGTGCTTGATTTATCGTTGGAGATTCACCGCTAAGTGCTGTATAAATATTCAGTTCATTTAAAGCGAGATGGCTTGTTTTGCCTTCTAAAAGGGCTACTTTTTCAGACTTGAATTGAATGTTGCCCACATTTAAATGTCGAAATTTCAGGAAAGGTTGAGTTTTTACTTTGAGGAGGCATCATGTTGAAACGGTTGATGCCCGTTGACGGTTTAAACTTCGTGAAGTCAGGAGATCATATGCCAAAATTTCTGGAGCGTTTTCTCAGCATGCCGGGGCGCTTGATGCAATCAATCAACCAGCAGGATATTGAGCAGTCAAATGACAGCAAAATTATCACTGATGCGAACGGTAATGCCTGGTTAAATATGAGTAATCCTCAGGTCCGCGATTCCATGCAGGCTCGCATGAAGGAATTGGCCGCGAAACGTTAAGGATTAACGATGGGTCCCTTGGTGATTATGGTGGTATTGGTCTGTGGCTTTTGGTTTACAGAAAATCATTATCAATCACGCATACGCCAGGCCAGAACTAATGGCTGGACATCGTACTTTTATGTTGCCATGCATGGTTGCAAGTTTGTCATTCAGGGATTTTGCCTGGTTCTGTTCATCTACCTGTTTTTACGCATTGTTAGTCTCATTATTTCAATCCCCCATCTGTTTGTGTCCACCTATGGCATCAAAGACTTCTATTCGTGGTTAACGAACAAAACGGCTCTCTCATATCCACTGTTTTTCATTCTCTCTTTGTGTGCAGGGTGTTTTATCGCCTGGAGGGCAGGTGATGCCGCACAAAAATCATTGCGTGACGAACGCGTCCGTCAGGCCGCCTATCGTGAAATGGCAGCCCTGGATGCGATTGAATCCCTGCTGGTTCAGGCTATTGATGAGGACATGTTGATTTTCGTTACGCTTAAATCACGCAAGGTCTACATTGGTTATGTCGCCGCACCTCGTATAGAGCACAGTCTCACCCAGCACCTGTCTATCATCCCTTGTATCAGTGGCTACCGGGATAAGGACACGTTGTATTATCACGAACAACATCGTTATTACGAACTCTATCTGAAGAAGGGGATTACGGCGGACTCAAAGGGATTGAACCTGCAACATTTCCGGCATGTGATACCAATGAATGAAGTAGAGGCCATTTCGTTATTTGATACCAGCACTTACCAATGTTTCGATGAATTCATCAACAACAAGTCTGAACACCTCTCTGACGAGTGACGCTGTCACCCTAAGCTGACACTCACCGCACCATGACCTGCTGCCGTTGCCTCTCCCTCACGCCGCTTTCCGTGTAATATCGCCGCCTTTAATTTTGCAGGGATTTTACAAAATGACGGATTTAACCTTGAGCCGTCGCCAACCTTCCGTTTGGTGGGGCGCGATGATTATCTGCGGCACGGTGGTGGGTGCGGGTATGTTCACCTTGCCGATTGTGATGGCCGGTGCATGGTTTGGTTGGGCGCTGCTGCTGTTATTGGTGACGTGGGGCGCGATGTTGCTATCAGGTTTGCTGTTTATGCGCACCAGCCTGCATTACCCACAGGGATCCGGTTACGATACCTTAACCAAAGATCTGCTGGGTAGAGGTTGGGCAACGCTTAACGGTCTGAGCATTCTGTTTGTGCTAGGCATCCTGACCTATGCCTACATTTCCGCCAGCGGTCCGGTTTATCAGCACTCGCTCAATCTGGCGGGGCTGCCGCTCTCAACCGCAGGCGCTAAAATCGCGCTTACGCTTTGCGTTGCCGCCGTGGTGTGGCTGGGTACTACAGGTGTGAGCCGCTTGATGACATTCTGCGTACTGGCGAAAATTCTGCTGCTTATCCTGTTATTTGGCGGTTTGATGACGCAGGTCAGTTTGCCTTCGTTGATCAGCGCGGCGCCAGTTGGAGAAAGCTATTGGCCTTATGCTCTCGGTGTATTGCCGTTTTGTCTGGCGTCTTTTGGTTATCACGGCAACATCACCGGGCTGGTGAGTTATTACCACGGCAATAAACGGCATGTCACTCAAGCGCTGGTGCTCGGTACCCTAATGTCGCTGGCACTCTATCTGTTCTGGGTTACCAGCACCATGGGCAATTTGCCACGCGCGGCATTTCCTGCAATCGTGCAGCAGGGTGGCGATATCGCCGCGCTGATGGCGGCGCTGAGCAATCATCTGCACGTCAGCGCCCTGGCATTGATGATGTCCATCTTTTCGCATTTCGCAGTGATTGCGTCCTTTCTCGGGGTTACAGCCGGTCTGTTTGACTTCATCGCCGATCGTTTAGGCTGGGGCAATTCTCCTGCTGCACGGCTGAAAACCGCCTGCCTGACCTTTCTGCCACCGTTGATGGCGTCATTATTCTGGCCACATGGCTTTGTCGCCGCGATTGGTTTCGCAGGACTGTTTGCAACGCTTTGGGCGGTGTTTATCCCGGCCATGCTGGCATGGAAAGCACAACAGCGATTTGCCGGGATGCCGCGTTGCACGCTCCCGATCGTGCTGGTGATGATTTTCGGTGTGCTGAATATCGTCGCCTGGTTACTCAGCTGGTTGGGCTGGCTGCCCACCTTCGGCGGCGCTTGATTTAGCGCGATTCAATCTCACCTGCTGAGTGAAGGGATTGTTTATTGGGTCATTCAAAGCCATAAGAAACACCGATTAAAACGCCATTGAACGCCAGCCTCGTGGCGTGTCATTGCCGGTTCGCGCGGCCAGTGATTGTGCCGCACGTTGTGAACGCGCCATTACGGCTTGCTGGTTGATCTGAGTAAATTCGCCATTTCGCAGCAAATGCGCACCGTCAACAAATACATCACTGACTTCATGGCCTAATGCGGAATATACCAGTGATGAGACTGGGTGGTGGATGGGTGTCATTGCCGGATGGGAAGTATCAACAATAACCACATCCGCGCGCTTACCGACTTCTAATGAACCGACCAGATGATCAAGACCAATGGCTCGGGCACCATCAATGGTGGCCATCTCCAGCACCTTCTCCGCGGTCATAATGGTGGGATCGCGGTGTACCCCTTTTTGCAGGAGTGCGGCAACCTTCATCGCCTGGAAAAGGCTGTGATTATTGCTACTGGCAGGGCCGTCGGAGCCGAGTCCTACCGTCAATCCAGCCGCCAGCATTTCAGGTATGGGAGGCACGCCGGACGCGAGATACAAGTTACTGCATGGATTGTGTGAGACGCGTGTGTTGTGATGTTTTAGCGCGCGGATATCACGAGAACTGCACTGCACACAGTGCACGGCCAGTACATCAGAACCGAGGAAACCGATATCACTCAGGAATTCGGTATCTGTTCCCTGAAAACGCAGTTTGGCTTGTTCAATTTCAAAATCAGTTTCCGCCACATGTGTAGTGATGAGTACGCCAGTTTCATTGGCTAGCTCACGAGTACCGCGCAGCACTTTCTCATCCAGAGCCCAAATCATACTGGGTGCCAGGCCCACTTTGACGCGGCCGTCGGCTTTATGAAATCGATGAATAACCTGACGCGCGTCTGCCAATGCAGCTTCCGGCGTTTCAATAAGTGCTTCAGGGATGCCATGTTCTGCGCCAGTGGTCAGAAATCCACGGCATACATGACCGCGAATACCACTGACCTCAAAAGCTTCAATGACTTTTGCGGTCAAACCCGGCCGGGGATGGGCATACATAAAATCGACCAGCGAAGTGACGCCTGAGCGCAGAGACTCCATGCAGCCGTGCAGGGCTGCGGCATAAACATCCTCTTCCGTTAACGCGACAGCACTCGGTCCGGTCATACAGGTAAACCATTTTTTCAGCACCATGTCGTCGCCCAACCCTTTTAAGAGCGTCTGAAACAGGTGCGTGTGCGTGTTGACCATACCCGGAATAATAATGCGTTGACGGCAATCGATAACCTCTGCCTCAGGATATTGCAGGCTGAGCGTCTCGCGTGTTCCGATGGCACGGATATGCTGGCCTTCAATCACCAAACTGGCTTGTTCCAGGATTTCACGCTGTGGGTTCATGGTGATAATCCAGCCATCGGACAATAAATAACTCATCAGTCACACTCCAACTGCTGTTGTAATTGCGATGCCTGAACGACAAAACCGAAGCACTGTTGCACGTTGTACAGCGTGGCGTCGCGGCAATAAGAGGGTGAAGTGGTTGCGCTGCAATCCTCAAGAAGCAGGCAGTCATAACCTCGAAAGTTAGCGTCTTGAAGGGTGCACAGCACACATTGATCGAGGTTCACGCCAGCAAACAGCAGTGTTGTCACACCAAGGTTACGCAGAATGCTGTCGAGTTCGCTGTCATGAAAGCCGGACATACGATATTTGTTGATGCGGATATCGCGTGAGTCCGGCGTTAACTCTTCAACAATTTCAGCCGCCCAACTGCCGGCTTCCAGCACAGGCGCACCGGAAAGGGGGAGAGGATCACCTAAGCCAACGCCATCGCCATAGGGGTTATAAACATGCAATAGCGCAGGGCTGAGATTGAGCTTATCGGGTCGATTACCCCAGTTAAGCCAGATCACCGGCACCTCAGCTTGACGCAGTACCGGCAGCAAATGTTGTAGCGGGGCAATGGGCGCGCGTGCAGGCGTGACATCAACCCCGATGTGGCCAAGCCAGCCATTGGGATGACAAAAATCATTCTGCATATCAATCACAATGATAGCGGTGTGCTGCAAATCAAAAATTACAGACCGTTCGCCAGTGCTAAGCTCGACCGGGCGTGAAGCTTGCGTTGGTCGACGTGTATCAATGAGTTCTTTTGAGACAAGCCATTGGTTAAATCGGCTGCTGCCCAATACGTTTAACCCCATTTCAGGCTCCCGTCAGAATACGCAAATCTTCACTGTCTAATGTGACAGGGTCACCACTGCGAATCAGCTCTGAAAAGCCCTCGTTTGGCGTCATGACCGTCAGCGTATACAGCTTTTCAGTTCCCGTGTTACGTATGGCATGATCGTTACCTGGATGTAACAGCAGTGAATCACCTTTCCTGATCACCAACTCGTCATCATTACAGCGCGCCACGCCTTCGCCATGAAGTACATAGAAAAACTCATGGGCGGTGGCATGTTCGTTGGGGGGCGTCGCGCCGCCGACGTTAAAGATCTCTACAACAAAGATATTCTCAATGCCATCGAGGGTTTTATCGCACAGGATGGCGAAGTAGTTGGTGCTGTCCGGGCTAATACGGAAAGCCTGAACATCTTTCAGATTATTGAAACGAAACGTTTTCATCATTATTCCTTTCGATAAGGCTGCGTCAGTGCGCCGGGTTGTAATGTGCGTCCCACGACACCTGACATCGCCAGAATCGTGAGCAGATAAGGTAGAGCGAGCAGCACCTGCGGTGGCAGCGTGTTTTCAAACAGCTGTAATGAGAGTTGCAGCGCATCAGCCGCACCAAAGATAAAGGCGGCGAGCAGGGCTTTTAGTGGGCTCCAGCGGCCAAAAATCACGATAGCAAGCGCGATAAACCCTTGACCACTGACGATATTGTCGCGAAACAGGCCAATTTGCGCGGTGACCAGATAGCCACCTGCTAAACCCGCTCCAACACAGGAAAACATTACGCCCCAGGTTCGGATTTTCAGTACGTTCAGGCCGGCAGCATGGGCAGCTCGCGGGTTTTCTCCAACGGCGCGCAGCGAAAGACCAAAGCGCGTATGAAACAGGCAATAATGTGCCAATACGGCCAGAATCAGCGTGAGGTAAAGGGGCAGCGGCTGCTGGAACAGAATCGGTCCAACGACGGGAATGGATGAGAGCACCGGAATATGCCAGGGCTCCAGCATAGGAATGGTTGGCGACGAGCCATTGCCCATCACCAAGGCATAGATCCACGATGCAAGCCCGGCAGCGAGAATATTAAACACAATGCCAACCACGACCTGGCTAGCATGTGCGCGCAGATAGAGCGCGGCCAGCACGCAGCCAACGATCAAGCCACCAACGCCACCCGCGATAAAACCCAGTGCCGTAGAACCACTTTCAACCGCCATCATGTAACTGGCCAGTGCGCCAAGTAAGATGGTGCCTTCAATGCCAATATTGAGCACGCCGGAACGTTCGGAGTAGATTTCACCTAGCGCAGCAAGTAACACCGGTCCGGCAAGTCGTACCGCGGCGGCGAGCCAACTGATAAAGAACGCGGTATCGAGATTAGCCAGCAAATTCATGATTGCTCCTCCACAAATGGGCGGTTGGATCTGCGTAAACCCGGTAAGCTAATGCGGTAGTAGCGCAGCAGATCGCCGGCAAGGATTAATAACACCACCAGACTTTGCAGGATTAGCACCACTGATGTCGGTAAACCGGTTTGGCGCTGCATGGCGCTGCCGCCCACTTCGAGCCCGCCGTATAAAATCGCAGTAGGGATCACCAGTAACGGATTCAGACGCGCCAGCAAAGCGACGACCACGCCGATAAAACCCACCCCTCCGGAGATGCCATCCATTAAGCGATGTTGAACGCCAAGGACCGCACACAACCCGGCAAGCGCAGCTAATCCTCCGCCGAGCAATACGGCCCCCATCTGACGACGGTTAACATCAACTCCGCTATAGCGTGCAGCACGTGGATTTAGGCCTGTGATTTTTATTTCAAAGCCCGCAGGCGTGGCACGCAACAGCCAGAAAACAAACAGGCTAGCGACCAGAGCGATGGCGATTCCCCAATGCGCACGCATGCCACTCATGACAAACGGTAACCAGCTATCGGCGGGCAAACGTGGCGTTTGTGGAAGGTCGCCCGGGGCACGCATCGGTCCGGAAACAAGGAATTGCACGATGAATAACGCAACGTAATTTGCCATTAATGAAATCAGGACGTCGTTGCCGCCGAATTTGACGCGAAGCGCACCGACCCATCCGGCCCAAATGGCACCCGCTAGAAACGCGGCCAGTAAAACCATCGGCCAATACAACAGAGGGGGAATGGCCCACGGAAAACCCTGTGGTGTACCTGAAAGCGCGATCCAACTGGCTGCTGCAGCGCCCAGTAAAAAGCAACCCTCAAAGCCGATATAACCCAGTCCAGCTCGCCACACCACAATGGTCGCCAGCGCGATGAGCATGAGTGGCGTGGCCTGGACTATGCTCAGACCAAGACTGCGCAGAGAGCCGAATGCTTCATTGAACAGGAAACCATAAGCTGATAGCGGATTACCGCCGAAGGGGATAAACAACAATCCCGCGATAGCGAAAGCGGCGATAATGCCGCAGATGCTGGTCAGCATCAGCGCGCCAGTGGATTCTGCAGGGGCGAGGCGCCTCTCAAGCAGCTTCTTCACGTTCGCCTCCTTTTTGCAGATGAGCGCCCGCCATAAGCTCACCCAGTTTTTCTGCTGTTGCTTCATGAGCAGGCAGTTCGCCTGCGATTTGTCCGCTGTACATCACGGCGATGCGATCGGACAGGTTAAGAATCTCTTCCAGCTCTGCGGAAATCATCAGAATGGCGCAGCCGCGATCGCGCGCCGCAATTAACCCTTGCCACACGCTCTCAATCGCGCCAACATCCAGGCCGCGTGTGGGTTGTTCAACCACCAGTAAGCAGGGATCGCTCGCCACTTCACGACCGAGTATGAGCTTCTGCAAATTGCCGCCAGAGAGTTTTCCCGCTTCGAAATCCGCATCGGGTGTGCGTACGGCGAAACGTGCAATAATATCGCGGGCATGCTGGCTGATGCGCTGTCGGTCCAGCAACCAACCACCTGCCCGAGTGAAACGGTGTTGGCGGCCTAATAAGGCGTTGTCAGTGATTGATAACGCTGTGACTGAACCGACGCCACGACGATCGGCGGGGATAAATCCCATCCCTTTATGACGACGGACTGCCGGGGAATCCTCGCTGATATCGGCCCCATTTAACAAAATGCGCCCGGCCTCCAGCTTGCGCAGATTGAGTAATGCTTCAGCAAGCTCGGACTGGCCGTTACCTTCGACCCCAGCAATCCCCAGAATTTCACCGGCTGCAACCTGCAAAGAAACGCGCCAGATTTTTTGCTGACCGCTGGCATCCCGGACCGCAATATTGTCGACTTGCAATACCGTTTTACCCGGCTGACAGGGGGATTTCTCCACGCGAAGTACCACATCACGGCCCACCATGCGGCGGGCCAAATCGCGCTCTGAAGTGTCATTGATATCGACCGAATCGATCATCCTGCCGCCGCGCATCACCGAAACATGATGGGCGATGGCCATGATTTCATACAATTTATGCGTCACGATCACGACGGAACGCCCTTCAGCGCACAGTGATTTTAACGTGGCAAACAGGCCTTCTTTTTCTTGTGGCGTAAGCACTGCAGTGGGTTCATCAAGAATCAGTACCTGGGCGTCGCGGTACAATAATTTGAGGATCTCAACGCGCTGTTGCACGCCAATGGGCAAATGTTGCACGTTCGCCCAGGGATCAATCGCCAGACCGTGCTTGTCAGAGAGCGCCTGTAACCGTTGCGCAGCTGCCTGCAGATTAAGCACGCCACTGCGGTTCTCTTTCAGCCCCAGCACCACGTTCTCGACCACGGTCATTGGCTGTACCAGCATGAATTCCTGGTGAACCATCCCGATGCCGCAGTGGATGGCATCACTCGGATCGCGAAAACGCCGGGGTAATCCATCCACGACAATCTCGCCCTCATCTGCCTGATACAGGCCATACAGAATCTGCATCAAGGTGCTTTTACCTGCGCCGTTTTCTCCCAGCAAGGCGTGGATTTCACCGGCTTTTATGCTGAGTGAAACGCCATCGTTGGCCACGACGCGAGCAAAGCGTTTGGTGATGTGATTGAGTGCCACGCGAACAGGTGCTGTTGCTGTCATAACAAGTTCCCGCCGGTTAAACAGTTGGTTTCAACGCGCCACTGTCGAGCTGCTGCCAAATGGTCTGGAATTTAGCCCATGCATCCGCGCTGACGAGTTTGCTGTTGTAGTGTTCATTGCCGCTGACCACCGACCAGGCTTTACCCACCGTTGGATGCCATTCATCACCCCCTTTGAAGGTTTTATTGGCAACTGACTCTCCGACTTGTTCAACCATCCAGTCGAGGTTCTGACGGAAGCTGCACGCGACATAATCTGGTGCGACATCACGCTGATCGACATAACAACCGATGGCCTTCACTTTACCCGCGGCAGCGCCTTGCATTGCGCCTAAGCCGGTCACATCAGCGGCATGCCAAATGACATCTGCTCCATTGCCAATCATGGTGGTGGCCGCTTCACGTCCTTTAGCGGCGTTGTCATAGTCGCCAGTGACCACACCCATACCTTTGATGCCGGGGCGGGTCTTTTCTGCAGCCTGAATGAAGGCCCGCATCATGGCTTGCTGAGTGGGGTTATCGCCTCCGCCAACAAAGCCCACGGCTTTGCCTTTATCGGAGATCAGTGCCGCCAGTGCCCCTGCAGCATAGGCGCCTTGCAAATACGCGAGGTTAACGTACTCAACGTTACCAGGCGATTTCTCACCAGGTTTGAACGTTGAGGCGAAGAAGTAGGTTTCTGGATATTCCGGCGCAATTTCAGCAAATGCGGAACCGTATTCGAAGCTGTGACCAATGATCAGGGTGTAACCATCGTCAGCGTAACCTCGGATCACTTGTTCCATTTGAGCTTGCGGTACGCTTTCACTGTAGGCGACGCTAAAACCGGCCTTTTTCAGGCTCTGTAATCCAGCAAATGCCAGTGAACTCCAGCCACCATCGGCAACAGAGCCTGGCAGCAGCAGGGCAATTTTTATGGTGTTATTCGCTGCCATTGCGCTGCGCGACAGCATGGGAGCCAGAGCCGGTAACAACAGCGCGCCAGCCACTAATTTCGCAAATTTTCTGCGGGATACGTCTGCCATCATGTGTTCTCCTGGTGTGGTTTTGATGTATTAATCACCGGAAGAGCATTATCTTAAAAGCATCATTTTTCGCACTTACTGATGCCTTAAAGGCAACGCAGAGGAAAGCATGCTTCAGCACCGTTTGTTTATCTATATCGACCAGATAGCGCGCAGTGGTTCGATTCGCAAAGCCGCTGAGCGTTTACATATTTCGGCATCCGCCATCAATCGCCAGCTGATTGCGTTGGAAGAAGAGCTAGGTACACCCTTGTTCCAGAGACTGCCACGTAAGATGGTGTTAACCGCAGCGGGCGAAGCCTTGATTCATCATGTGCGTCAGAGTTTTAAAGAAATTGAAATAGCGCAGATGAAGATTGAGGAATTGAAAGGACTGCGGCGCGGTGAAGTCACAGTAGCAATGATGAGCGGGCTGGCCGCCAATCTTATTCCCCTTACGGCAGCGGAGTTTCGTCGTGCTAATCCACGAGTGAAATTGCATCTACAGCAACTCACCACGGGTGAAAACATCACCAATGCAGTAGCAAGCGGTGAAGCAGATTTGGGGATTGGGTTTGATTTTGAACTGCAGCCTGTGCATCGAAAACTGGCCAGTGTACCGGTGCGACTGGGGGCCGTGGTGGGCACAGGTCATCCACTGGCTGAAAAAGCCAGCCTACGTCTTAGTGACTGTCTGCCTTATCCCGTGGTGATTGCCGATAAATCTATGGTCATCAGGCCGTACTTGAATGAGGTTTTCGCGCGAGCATCGATCAATCTGCAAACAGTCATCGAAACTAATTCCATTGAGGTGATGCGCCAGTCAGCGATGATGGACCAGACGCTGACTTTCCTGACACCGATTGATATCGAATCAGACCAACGAAGCGGGCGATTGATCTATATCCCGGTCCGTGAGCTTGCGCAGCATACACAGACGCTGATGTTGATTGGTCACGATCGCGGAACAAGCGCTATTGGTAGCGTTTTTGCGGAGACACTAAAAGGTATGATGTCGGCACTGCGTTAGCGTTGAGGGCATCCGTCTGGTTGCCCTCAACGTCTGCCTAAACCTTCGTTGATCGGAAGGCAGTTTCACCTTTGAGGAAGTCCAGGTTGAATGCTTGCACCTCACGAACCAAGGTGATCAAGGCTTGTGCTGCACGGTCGGTGGCAATCTGACCCCGTTCCGCATCTGCAGCGGCTGCATTGCCTGTGGTGCCTGAGAGATGAAGGTCTTGTGCCATCCAGCCGAATCCTATGCCGCCTTCAGGGGTGAGTATCCCGCCACTGGCCTCCAACGCCACTGAGGTTGAGACGAAATCATCAGCATAGGCCATCTGCACCAACTCCGGATGCAGATGCAGCATCATACTGGTCTCTGATTCTCCACCGTGAATGCCGTGCTGCATCTCTTTTTCGCTATACAGGTCTGATGCATCAATTGTCCGGAACCAGCTGGCCCCAACCGCAAACATCCCCAATTCGATGCGCAGTTGGCGGCAAACAATCTCCATTAATTGCGGTTGGCCGCCGTGGGAATTCCAGAAAATGATTTTGCGAATGCCCGCCCGCCAGGCGCTTTTTGCTACTTCAAACCACACTTTGCCCAGCACTTCATACGGCAGTGAAAGCGTACCAGGATAAGCCAGGTGTTCGTCTGATTTGCCAATCGGCAGGGCGGGTAACACCAACATTGGCAGGTCGTCGGGCATGAGTTCAACGGCGCGTTGAATTATGCCCGCATTAATGGCGGCATCCACGCGTACCGGCAGATGTGGACCATGCTGCTCTACCGCGCCAATCGGTAAGACGGCCACAATGTTCGCCATATCGAGCTCACTAAATTCCCGAGTGGAAAGATCCCACCACCAGGGCGAAGACGGTTTTACCATGTTAACCTCCATTTTTTTAGCTCAACATAGCGGGTTGCCACTGCAATGGAAGCAACAAAATTCGTACTGATCGTTGCCTTTAAGTCATCCTTCCTGACAAGGTGCTCTTCAAAATATCACTGAAAGCGGCACACGTTTTTGCTTTGCTGCTGTCATCATCAGGCCCCTGAAGCAGGATATAGTCTGCCTGCGGAAGCGAAGGTCATTCCCGGCGGCCCAGCGGGCCGCCTTCCGTCTCATTTTTGATTCTTGTCTGTAAACGCCTGGTAATTTTCCTTTGTGACGGTCTGATAGGGCACCCAGTTATAGGCTTCGGTTTTCTTGCCGGTCAGCATATCGCTTGCCACATTAACTGCGCCAATGGCCTGGCCTTTCGCATCCTGGAAAATGGTCACCGCCATTTTGCCATTCTTGATAAACTGCAAACCATCCGGTGTGCCATCAATGCCAGCCACTAATACATCGCTCTTCTTCAACTGATCCAGTGCCATAATCGCACCAATTGCCATCTCATCATTGTTAGCAACAATGGCGTTGATCGAATTGCCATCCTGTAACCACGAGAGGGTTTTATCGACGGCTTCATTGCGTTGCCAGTTAGCGGTTTGCTTCTGAATGACTTTGAGACCTGGGTGGGCGCTGACATAATCTTCAACGGCTTTAGTGCGTTGGCGCGCTTCCTCGGTAGAAAGTGAACCCATCAGGATGGCGATGTTCCCCTGGTTGTTCATGCGTTTTGCCAGCGCTTCAATCTCCATTTTTCCACTCAAAGCAGAGTCGGAGCCAACGTAAGCCATCTTGCCGCTCAGGGGCACTTCAGGTTTACGGTTGACGAAAATAAGAGGGATGTTGGCTTTCTTTGCTGCCGCAATCACAGGCATAACACCTTGCGTGTCTACCGGGTTAACGATAATCGCGTCGGCACCCTGATTAATAAAATCATCAACCTGCTGGATTTGCAGTGAAACATCCCCTTTGGCATCGGCAAACTGGCTATTCAATCCTTTCTCTTTCAACTGCGTTTCCATTTGACTGCGAAGGATTGAAACAAAATTAAGATCCAGATTAGCCAGAGCAACGCCCACCATATACGTTTTAGCTTGCACGACAGACACACTGAGTAAACCACAGGCGATTATTATTGCTTTGATTATATTCATTTTTGTATCTCTGTAAGGTGGATAGGGTATTTGTGCACCCGGGTGCAATAAATTGCGTATCAACACACAGTGCTGTGTATATTTTTCGCTGTGACCCTGAGCGCGTAACATTACTTTCAGATGAGGCTAGAAATTAGTCAACGCGTTAAAAATCGATTCCTTCATCTGGATCACAAAATTTGGGCGAAGCATTCTAATAAGAGAATAGAAATGCTACCGGGTGCAAACTTTTGGAATGTTCCGCTCGGTGATTGCTTGCTTAAGTTACAACATCCAATAAAGTCACAGAATAATGCGCATCAGTAAGCCACTGCATCGTTTAAAGCTGACCAGCAGTTTATCGCGCGCATTTAAAGAGTTTTCGCCGGGGGGCAGTTAAAGATTACAAAGGTATTGATAGACTTCAGCATCGCGTTTATCTGGCGTGAATCGAGAGCACTGCCGGCATTGGTGAGAGATAACCCGATATTGCTTCAACAACCCAAGTTCGTTCAGGATGCGCAGCCAACCCCTTGAGCCATAACACTTCTGCTCATAGATTTTTTCGCGAATGCTTTTTACATCCACACGTAGTAGGGAGGCTTCAAGATTGCTGTAATCCGGATGCAGCTTGTTCTTTCCTACCTTTTTGAACAAGAAATTACGCACATAAAATGAGGCCACATTTGCCTTAACCTGAATGAATATATCATCCACTTTTTCAACAAATATGGTGTAAATCATGATCTTGAGATAAAGCATAAACACCAAATTGTCGCTATCTGATTGGTGTTTTACTGAGAGGGTGCCTAACTCAACCACTTTGCGTTGTTCCAGGCGCAACGCGTCAAGTTCTTCACGAAACAACGTGGCACAAGGGATGTTGTTTTCATGGCGGCCTATCACGCTGATGGTGCCCAAAATATCTTGTTCTTTTCTCGCGAGGAATAGGGTGCTGTTAGGATTAAGCAGACCTTCGTTGTAGAGGAAAATAGAGCGGCTGTCTTTAACTATGCCAGTGCGGCGATACTCGCCGTTGGTCATTTCCATTCCCTTGAGAAACTCTATAAAACCGGTGGCAGGTGCAATGCTGATCCTGTCATCAATATCATTAAGTATTTTGCAGATTCTATGCGTTCTCTTATTAAGTACGCCATCAGATATCGCACTACTAATAACTGATTTCCTTGATAAATACACGGTATACCTCAACCCATCCACGTTAAAGTATTGCTAATATAATAAACAAAAATGAACAATGGAATTACTTTGAGATGAAAATTTAGATCCACTTATGTGTTTTGCTGATTGGATATGGCTTAAACGAAGAATTGAACTAATTGGTGGGATAAATGTGATGAAGCCCTACATTTTAGCAGGTTTACATATTAGCAGGATTTATTGATTTTGGTGGTGGCGAGCGGAGGTAATAGGGTTGCCCGGCAAAAAAGTGCCGGGCACTACAGGGCTAGTCTTCAATACTGCTTAACAGCGCATTTTGAATGATTTTCTGGGCTCTGAGTGGATTTTGTTCACTTTGCGCCGCTTGCAATGCGGCAATATCCAGCTTATCCAGTGCACGGTAAATATGCTTCAGGAATCGAATCGACAGATTGGCGGCTTCAACATGGTCTTCACGGAAGGGGAATTGGTCTAGCTGCCATACGCCATCCCAATTATTGATTTTGAGCACATAGAAGAACTCAAAAATTTCTGTCATGTGAACTGTGCCAACAACGAGATCGTCATCCCAGCCACGTAGGTTGTCATTCACGTCCATACCGAACAGCCTGCCGCGGTCAATTATCAACTGGGCTGAGTCCGCTGGTGATTCACCGGCAAATAGCGCGTGGCCAAAGTCCAGCAACACGCCGACGTTATCGAGTCCAATATCTTCAATCCCCAGTAAGGTGCGTGCAGCGGAATCCCAGGTCATTTTAACGCGTGGTTCACGCGGTTTATACTCTATGGCAAATTTGACATCAGGATTGGCACTCGCCAGTTCGCTCATGCCATCAACCGCCAGTTTCCAAAGATTTTTATGATCAACCTGGAAGGGATAATCCCATCCATCTTGTCCCGGCCAGATTTTCACATAATTGGCACCCAATTCCCGCACGACTGTGGCCGCTTCATGCATCAGGTCAAAGGCCTGTTTGCGCAGTGCGGGATCAGGATTAGTAAAAGCACCGCGAGAAAAGCGGCGCAGATAGATTTCAGGCGTCACGCCAATCGCTTTCAGCCCAGCCTGGTCCAGGGCTTCTTTAACCTGGGCAACGGTAACACCTTCAGTAAAGGGATAGGGCACATCAACATACGATAAGTCTTCAACACTGCCAGCCAGTTTGATCTGGTCTAGCGTGCTGAGCGCCGGACCGTATCCGTCGACGGCATAACGATCTATGTAGTTAGCAAAATGCCACAAACCGGCACCAAATTTCGGGTAGGTGTAACCACTCATAAGACATTCTCCTTAGGGATTAGGGTAATTCGAGGCGCTACAATGTTGGATTGAATATATATTCACTAACGGTTATATATTCCATTCTGCGCCTTGTGCTTCTTGCTTAACCAGCATTGATTGAAGAAATTGAGGGTGGCCTCACACAAAATTTGTGTGTCTGAAGTGAGAAAGGAATCGGTTAAGACATTATCCGTGCACAATTAAAATCAACAGGTGCTACCTTGCTTAATCCTGCGGCAATCAGTTTCCGCCACTCCAGCCTTCAACACGTTAACCTGAGGTCATTCATCATGATGTCTCCCCCAATTCAGCTTGGCCCGACTAAAGCACCGATAAAATTTACCCAGGTTGAACCTGTTTTCCTCTCCGACGAGACTATGCTGGAGCGAAAAAATAAGGTTATGCAAAGGATGGTCGACGGCGGTTTTGATGCGCTGGTCATTTATGCAGACAAAGAACACGGCGGGAATTTTGAATACTTAACAGGGTTCATCCCGCGTTTTGAAGAGGGGCTGTTGATCCTTGATGCCAGTGGAGAATGCACCGCTATTCTCGGGAATGAGAATCTCAAACTGGCTCGCTTTTCACGCGTACCTGTCACGTTGCTTCACTGCCCCTTGTTTTCGCTGCCTAACCAGCCAATGGATCATGAAACACCGCTTGAAAACCTTCTGGCATCTGCCGGCTTGAGTAACAAAAGTAAAGTAGGCCTGGTGGGATGGAAAATGTTCACCCCAGCCGCAGGCAATGGTTCTGCCTATTTCGATGTACCTTATTTTATTGTTGATGCGTTGCAACGCACGCTGAAAAAAGAGGCTGAACTGTTAAATGCAGCGCACTTATTTATTAGCGGCGCTGGCGGTGCAAGAGTGACCAACAACGCCAATGAAATCGCGCATTATGAGTATGGGGCCAATCTGGCATCTAACTGTATTCTTAATGCGATGGACGCGGTGGAAGTAGGAGTGCGGGAAATTGATTTGGGCGCGCTTCTGACGGCGGAAGGCCAATACAATACGGTGGTCTCTATCGCTGCCACCGGCGTCCGCTTCGATCATGCTAACCTTTATCCAACATACAAAAAGGTGCAGCATGGCGATCCTTTGTCGCTGACCACAGGATTTAAAGGTGGCTTGTCCAGCAGAGCTGCTTTCGTTATCGCCAGTCCTGCAGAACTGCCTGAGGATCAGAAAGATTGGTTAGACAGAATCGCTAAACCCTACTTCTCTGCACAGGTAGCCTGGCTGGAAAATATCCGCGTGGGTATGTCTGGCGGTGAGCTTTATGACGTGATCGAAAATGTACTGCCCAAAACCCGATATGGCTGGCATCTTAATCCCGGCCATCTGGTTGCTGATGAAGAGTGGATGTCATCGCCGGTTTACCCACATTCCGGCGAACTGTTGAGAAGTGGCATGATCTTGCAGCTCGATATCATTCCATCGGTACCGGGCTATAACGGTGTCAGCGCAGAAGAGTGTGTTGCGTTGGCCGATTCATCACTTCAGGCTAAAATCGCTGAAGCGTATCCGAAACTTTGGCAGCGAATTACACGTCGACGTGATTACCTGCGCGATGAAATCGGCATTAAACTCAATGCCGATGTATTGCCGCTATCCAATGCTGTTGGCTATTTAAGGCCATTTTTGCTCGCTAAAACCTTGTCTCTTAGCGTGGAGAAATAGCGCTGTTTAGCATCCATCAGGGCTTAATTTGATTGCGTCCGCTGCGCTTTGCTAGATACAGGGCCTTATCGGCTTCCTGTTTCAGTTGGTCTGCTTCGCCGGTTTTACCGGTTGACGTCAGCGTGCTGTAGCCAGCGCTGATGGTCACTACGCCAGCTGGAACATCTGAGCTTTCATGTGCAATGCCGGTTTCTGCAACAAATCTGACCGCGCGCTCAGCCACTTTTTTGGCATCAAAAGCTGAGGTGCTGGGCAGAATGATCGCAAACTCTTCACCGCCATAACGTGCCACGATATCGCCTTGATAATGCACGCTATCCTTTAGCGCCAGGCCTACATCCTGCAAGCACTCGTCGCCAGCAACGTGCCCATAGGTATCGTTATAGCGCTTGAAATAATCGATATCGATCATCACCAGCGACAGCGGTTCGCCATTCTTTTCAGAACGAAGCAGCGCCTGTTCCAGTAGAGCATCAAACTGACGACGGTTTGCCAGGCCAGTCAAGCCATCCACCAATGCTAAGGATTGCAGCGTGTGGTTGATGGTGGTCAGTTCATCACGAACATGGGTCAGTTCAATTTGATTGCGTACATTGGTACCCACCTGGCGCAATACAAAGACGCCCATGCCGGTAATGGTTATTAACAGCACGATGTTGAGCAAGACATTGGTCAAATTAGCCGCCATCCACTCCATGCGAATCCGATCGCGGTCATATCCTGCCGTCACGATCAGTGGATAACGCTCCAGTCGAGCGTAACCAAATACACGTTCTACACCGTCAAGCGTCGAACGCCAGGTCGCGCTGCCGCTCGACGCCGATTTAAGCTCGGTTTGAAACAGCGGGCTGCCGGAAAGGGTCCGACCAATATAAGAGTCAGGAAAAGGGCGAATGTAAAGGGCAGTGGCATCCGCCAGGATCAATCCCAACGCATCTTTATCGCCAAGCGTGTAGTAGCTGTAGTACTGCCGGAAATAATCCACTTTGACCGTCGCAAGGGCGACACCAGCAAAATTCCCCGCATTATCATTTAGGCGTACCGAAACAGGAATCACCAGATCACCGGTGGAGCGACTGCGGATGACATGACTGATATGGATATCCAGACTGGGATGCGTCCGATGCCAGACAAAGTAATCACGATCGGCGTTACTGGCATTGGTTGGCGTGAAGTTGCCAGATGAAGCCACCCAATGTCCCTCGGTGTCGTAAACAAACAATCCATGAAGCTGCGGCAGTTTGCTCTGCTGGTCCTTGATTTGATGCAGGAACTGCGGTGTTGCAGCAAAGCTGTTGCCGTTTTGACGTAACTGGCGCACAGCATCCGCGAGGGTAATATCAACCTGTAAAAAGGCATCTTCAGCTTGTTTGGCTAATGAGAGCGAGAGATTGCGTGCATCCTCTTCTTTTTCTGTCAGGTGTTGCTGCCAGGAGTGCCAAAGAGACCGGGCATTAATAGCCACCACCAGTAAACTGATGGAAAGCAGAAATACGGCCATACTTCTTCCAAGAGAAGTCTTTAGCAGACGAGGGGTGCTATCTGAGAGGACACTTTTACGCATTGATACTCTTTGTGCATGCTGAAAAGGTGGGCAGAGTGGATAGGGATATTACAGGATTCATGTAACTGTCATAAGCTGAGTAAAGAAAATTTTATGCATTTGTGGAATAAATCTGATGAGCGAGAATTGGCGCCGTAGAAGTGAGCATCAAAAAGCCCAGCATGATATGTGGAGTGCATCAAAACATTCAATTTAACATAATCATGATTGTGCGCACTTTGATTGAGAGTCCAATTTGATAATGTCACTTTTTAGCTAGTTCATAATGTCACCCAGATGCGGCGCGTTTGCCACCTTTTCTGGGAGATCTCTGCTGATGCTGGTGACCATGTCGAACAAAGAACTTCACCGTCTTTCCGTCATTCAGGCTGTTATAGAAAAACGCCTGCGTCGCCGCGATGCGGCCTCTCAGCTGGATCTTACCGAGCGTCAGGTTCAGCGGCTGATGAACCGCTACCGCGAGTCTGGTGCAGCCGGTCTCACCGACGCACGGCGTGGAAAGCCCGGCACGCATCGCATCGATGAGGCTCTGCGCCACCGCATACTGAGGCTGCTACGTGAAAATTACGTGGGTTTTGCCCACAAATTACCGCAGAAATGCTTCAGGTACGTTCCGAGATTGATCTGCGGCTTACTTCACCCAGTCTTCCAGCACCAAACCCGGTACCCGCGAAAATTCCCTGGTATTATTTGTCACCAATACAACGCCGGCCGCAATGGCATGACCGGCAATAGCCGTGTTATTTGGGCCTATCGGTGTTCCAGCTGCGCTCAGGGTGGCCTTAATTACAGCGGTGGCGTCCACCGCCGCCCGATCCCAGGGCACAATCGCATCAAGTCGGGCGCAGAATTCGTCAACCAGTTGACCATGACGCGGCGAGGCTTTCTTTCCAATAGCACCAAAGCGCATTTCTGCGTAAGTAATAGCCGAAACTACAATGCGATGGTTGCGCAGCACCGCTTGTTCAAGCCGTCTGATCACGTCCTCTGGTTGCTCGCGCATAATGAACGAACATATACAAGTATCCAGCATGTAGGTTTTGTTCACAGATCAAATCTTCCCTCATCACTGACAACATCCCCGCGATCCATCATAAAATCCGGGTCCGCTTTCTTAAGCTGCATAAATGAGCCCCAGGTCGGCCGTACGGGACGCAGTATGATGCTGTCACCTTCCCGGACAATCTCCAACTCACTCACCCCTTCAAAATCCATATCGCGTGGCAAACGAATGGCGCGGTTATTGCCATTTTTAAATACAGAAACAGTTCGCATGATTAATCCTCCTGAACGGACTTCCGGCACGGTGCCGTCACCAGCTTGATGTTTTGAGCTTCATCACTCAGCATATGTTTAGCATATGCCCAGCTTTGACACATGTATATGCCCTGTTCTCTTCTTCAGAAAAACATCAGAATGTGACATACGAAGCCTTAAGTTCCGGGTGACATTAGCAACTCGAAAGACATTTCTTGTTTTCATTTCTCCCTCTGTGGGTAAAGAAACGTGAAGTAACTTACGCACGCGCACGGTTCCACTAACCTTGGTAGTACACGTTCTTTAACCTGCCGGGGAAACCATCATGTCGAAGACGAATTTACTGCTGAAGACGCCACTGCTGCTGTTGACCATTTGTGCAATAATGAGCCTTAACAACGTTCGTGCGGCTGAAGAGCCCCTGTTCCAACCTTTATCGCCGAAGGTCTCAGACCTCACTCAATATCGCTGGCACAATCGTCCTCTGGTGATCTTTGCCCCATCTAAAACAGATCCTGCCTATGTCGCTCAAATGGCGATGCTTGAGAAGCAGAAAGCAGAACTGGCCGATCGGGATATCATTGTGTTCAGTGATACTTCACCCACAGCCAATGGCACTTTGCGTAAGCAACTCAATCCGAAAGGATTTGAAGTGGTTCTGGTTGGAAAAGATGGTGGAATGAAACTACGCGAAACAACACCTCTGAATACAGAGGTGTTGCTCTCAACCATTGATAAAATGCCCATGCGCCAGGCCAAACTCAATGAATGAATTGGACGGGTTCACTCGACATCCAGCAGTGAACCCGTTTTATAAAAACGTTTCCCGGCGATGTAATGCAAACTGCGCATCTCGTCTGGTGCGTCCTCGAATAACCAGCGCCCTTCTTTAAACACCCGGCTATCCGCCCAGGCACCCTTGATTTCACCGATGAACAAATCGTGGTCGATCTGATTTTGTTCGATAGGTATCAACTCGCAGTACAACCAGGCCGCACAGCCAGCCACCAAAGGGAGATGACTTTCCGGTAACTGGAAGAACTCGACGCCAGCTGTGGCTAGCTTATCTGACTGCTCAGCGCGGGAATGCGTACCGAGATAATGAACCATCTGCGCCTGGCTGACGGTTGGGACATGTATAACGAATTTCAGGCTTTGCTCAATCAACTTACGCGTGAAGGTGGATTTATCCAGCACAACCGTCAATTTTGCCGGTTTGAACTCTAATCCACATACCCAGGATGCAGACATCACATTGTCAATCCCGTCATGGCGGGAGGAAACCAATGTCGTTGGGCCATGGTTGATCAGGCGATAGGCTTTTTCCAGCTCAACAGATTCAATATGGGCATTCATAGATTCATTTCATCGCTTAAATTTCAAAGGCCTTTATTGTCGCCTGGTCAATTCGACTTTGCCAATCTCCAGCCATCATCAGGGCAAATCCTCTGCACCCCACGAGTGCAGTGGTTGCTCCATCTTAAGCGTTTATGACGGCGTCGTAGCTGTGCCAGTGCCTGTACCGCTGTAATTAAGCCTGGCGCGTTTCTTGCGTGTAACAAAAGGTTTCCCACCGCTGACGTTGCTTTCCCATTCATCCAAAGAGGTCTTTACTATGGAATTGAAATGGTTTGAAGATTTTCTCAGTGTTGCACGCTGTTATAGTTTTACCCGCGCCGCCGACGAACGGCATATCACGCAATCGGCGCTCAGTCGGCGCATCCGGCAACTGGAAGAGTGGCTGGGTGTGCCGTTATTCGATCGTAAAACCTATCCGGTTACGCTCACGCCAGAGGGACAAACCTTCCTCGCGACCGCCAGCGAAACGGTATTTTCCATGTCGCATCTGCGCAATGATCTGCACCAGCGCTACAGTTCGCGCACTGCGGTATTACGCTTTGCGATGCTAAATACCCTTTCTCTGACGTTCTTCCCTGACTGGATACAGCGATTAAATCTGCAGCCCAATCTCAGCTATATTCGCCTGTGTAATCAAAAACCGACTTTCGCTGAGCACATCTCCACCTTACACAGCGGTGAAACCGATTTTCTACTGACTTACGCGCACGATGCGGTGTCGCTAATACATCAGCTGGCGGCGTATCCCATGGTGCAACTGGGCCGTGAGCGTGCCATTGCCGTGTGTCGCCCGGATAGCAGTGGCAAGCCACTCTATCCGGTGCGCGCGGATGGCGGTCCGATTCCGTGGTTGAGTTATGGACAACATACCTTCTTTGCTCATGCGCTGGCGCAAATGCTCAGCAAACGCCCGCTTCCTCTTGAAGCGGTATATGAAAATGGTATGTCGGTGAATCTCAAAGCCATGGTCCTGGCCGGTGGCGGCGTGGCGTGGTTGCCTCTGAGTCTGGTACATGAAGAACTGGCCAGCGGCAGTTTAGTGCGCGCCGATGACAGCAGCTGGGATATATCGCTGGCGATTCGGCTCTATCGTCAACCGATTCTGCAAAATCCTCAGGCTGAACAACTGTGGCTGCGAGCATGTGCCAGCGAGACGGCTAATGCGGCTTGACATAAAACTATGCCGTTTTGGAATGGGGAGTGTGAATTGCTCATTGGCCTTACGCTGATGATTTACTCCATGCTGGGTCTTCAGAGAGACGAAAACCTGACCAACCAAGCTGGGGACTATCATGGAAAACAAAGCGTTAGTCTGGAAGTGGGTAGAAGAATATCAAGGGGTATTTTGTGAACTGAGCGATCGCGTCTGGGGCATGCCGGAAATTTGCTATACCGAGTATCGTTCGGTAGCTGAACACACCGCGATGCTAAAACAGCAAGGATTCCGCGTCACAGAAAACGTGGCCGACATCCCCACTGCGGTGATGGGTGAAGCCGGTGAAGGCGGTCCCATCATCGCTTTCCTCGGAGAATATGATGCCTTGCCAGGGTTGAGTCAGGAAGCGGGCGTGGCGCGTTATTCTCCACTGCCGGGCAACGGCCATGGTCATGGCTGCGGGCATAACTTGCTGGGATCGGCTGCCATGCTGGCGGCTACTGCGTTGAAGTCCTGGCTTGAAGAGAGCGGCATACCGGGCCGCGTTCGCTATTATGGCTGTCCGGCAGAAGAAGGCGGTGCGGCCAAATCCTTTATGGCGCGTGCTGGCGCATTCGATGGCGTCGATGTCGCCATCACCTGGCATCCAGGCGCGCATCATGAAGTGGCAAAACCGCTTTCTCTCGCTAACACCCGCATGGATTTCGCTTTCCGTGGCCGCTCTTCCCACGCTGCAGCTTCTCCACATCTTGGGCGCAGTGCGCTGGATGCCGCCGAATTGATGAATGTTGGCGTACAGTTCCTGCGCGAACACGTGCCGCAAGATTCCCGCATCCATTACGCCTTCCTCGATGCCGGTGGTGTGGCTCCCAATGTGGTACAGGCAAAATCTACCGTGCGCTATGCCATTCGCTCGCGCGATGTCCACTCGATGTTTGAACTGAATGAACGGGTCAAGCGCGTGGCACAGGGTGCCGCCATCATGACCGATACCGAAGTGGATATCAGCATCATGAGCGCGGTATCCAACCTGCTTGGCAATCGTCCGTTAGAAGAAGCGATGCAGCGGAATCTGGAAGCGCTTGGTCCGGTGCCATTTGACCAGGCTGACCTCGCCTTTGCAGCTGAAATTCAGGCCACGCTAACAGCGGAAGAGATTGATAACTGCTACCGCAAAACCGGTGTGAAACCCGCAGATCCTAAACCCCTTAGCGATTACATCATTCCGCTCGATACCCAAGGAGAGGTCATGATTGGCTCGACCGATGTCGGTGATGTCAGTTGGGTGATCCCGACCGTGCAGGCGCACGTACCCACCATGGCGATTGGAACCCCTGGTCACTCATGGCAACTGACCGCGCAAGGCAAAATGCCGGCCGCACACAAAGCGCTGGGCCATGTCGCGAAAGTCATGGCCGCGACGGCGGTGGACGTGCTGACCGACAAAATACTGATGGCGCAGATGAAGAAAGCCCATTTCGAGCAGGTCAGTGAAAAACCCTATCACTGCCCTATTCCAGCTGAGGTAAAACCACCCATTCAGCCGCGCGCGGATACTCTGTAACGCCTCAGGAGAAATAGATGAAAAACAAGATGTTAACTGCCGCATTGACGCTGGCAGCGACCTGCTGCGCTTCAGCACAGGCCGCAACGCCCGCCGATTCTTTAGTGATGGCGTGGAACATTGATGCCATCAGTACCTGGGATCCGGCGCAGATTGGTGAAGTGGTCACCAGTGAAATCTATTCAAACACCTGTGACACACTGGTTGATTTTCGTGTCAGTGATGAAACGCAACTCGATCCTGCATTGGCCAAAAGTTGGGATGTCTCTGCCGATCGCAAGACCATCACCTTTCATTTACAGGACAACCTGAAATTTGCCGATGGCTCAGCCGCAACTGCCAGCGACCTGGCATGGTCGATGCAGCGCGTAGTAAAACTGGGCTACGGCAATGCAGCCGCTATCAAGGAGTATGGGTTTGATAAAGATAACGTCGACTCACGCATTAGCGCGCCCGATGACAAAACGCTGGTGATGAGTTTCGATAAAGCTTACCCCACTAATCTGGTGCTCCAGGCGATTGCCGCCAATAACGTCTCTTCCCTGCTTAACCGCAAAGAAGTCGAAAAACAGGCAGTGGATGGCGATCTGGGACACAAATACCTTTCCACTCATACCGCCTGTGTTGGGCCTTATCAACTGGTGCGCTGGAATGCCGGTGAAGGTGTGGTGCTCCAGGCCACCCCGAACTACTGGGGAAAAGCGCCGGTACTGAAGCGCATTCTGATTCGTCATGTGGCTGAAACCGGCACTCAGCGTCTGTTGGTGACGCAGGGCGATGTGGATATCGCGCGCGATCTCTCAGCTGACGATCTGAAAACGCTGGATCAGGGCGGCAAAGTGAAAGTGGAAAAAGTGTTGAAGCCACAGCTGTTTTTCTGGACCTTCAATAATGAAGACCCCATTTTCAAAAACGAAAAAGTCCGTCTCGCCATGCGCTATCTGATCGATTACGACGGGTTAGCGAAGAGCGTCATGCCTTATCTCGGCGTACCGCGCGCCAGTTTCGTTCAACAAGGGGCGTTTGGTGCGCTGGATGTCAAACAAGGTCAGCCTTTCCATCTCGATCTGGATAAAGCCAAACAGTTGCTGGCGGAAGCCGGTTATCCCAATGGTTTCAGTACGGCGGTGTTGTTTGGCACCCTGCCGCATTCGGCGCCAATCGCGCAAAGCGTACAGCAGAATGCCGCCAAAATCGGCGTGAAACTCAATCTGGAACGCATGGCTAACGCGCAGTTGTTCAGCCGGGTACGTGGCCGGGAATTCCAGAGCGCAATGATGGCGTGGCAAACCTCGGTGCCCGATGCCTACGGCAATGCCTCGCGTCTGGTTTATAACCCTGACAATCGTAAAGAAGCGCGTGCCACGCAATATCCAAGCTGGCGTGCCGCTTATTACGATCCGCAGATGAATCAGAAAGTGGAAACCGCACTGTTAGAACCGGATGACACCAAACGCGCTGCACTCTATGGCGATCTGCAGAAAGAGCAAATGCAAAAAGGACCTATGGCGATCATGTTCCAGATGTACAACACCGCGGGAATTAGCCCCACGGTGAAAAACTGGACCTGGAACGGTTTTCGCGTTTGGTATGGTGCCGCAAGTAAATAACGGAGGTGGCAGATGTTACAGGTCATGATACCCGTTGCACACAACCCCCCTTCCGCTGGCTGGCGTCTGATAAGACGCCTTGCTCGTGGGCTTATCTCGATTGTTTGCACGCTACTGGGGTTAGCGGCCCTGACCTTCTTTATTGGTCGCTTACTGCCTATCGACCCGGTGGTCGCGATCATCGGCGATAACGCCAGTCAGGAAGCCTACGACAAGATGTTTCATCAGTTGGGGCTGGATCAACCGTTGTGGCACCAATTTGCCGACTACGTCTGGCAACTGCTGCACCTCGATTTTGGTATCGCTCTGACCACCAGCCATCCGGTGGCGCAGGATATCGCGCGCGTCTTCCCCGCTACGCTGGAACTGGCCACCGTGGCGGCCATTATCGGCGTCGGTTTCGGTATTCCGGCGGGCGTGCTGGCGGCAATGTACCGCAACACCTGGTTCGATCATCTGATCCGCTTCGTGGGGCTACTCAGCTATTCCACCCCGCACTTCTGGCTGGGTCTGATGGGATTGCTGCTGTTTTACGCCACGCTCGGCTGGATTGGCGGACCAGGACGCATCGATTTTATCTACGAGTTCGATTTACATCCGGTGACGGGATTCTGGCTGATCGACAGCGCGCTGAGCGGAAACTGGGATATGTTCCGCAACGTGTTTGGTCACATCATTTTGCCCGCGTCGATTCTTGGCTTGAGCGCGTTGGCTTACATCAGCCGTATGACGCGTAGCTTCATGCTGGAACAACTGTCGCAGGAATACATCATTACCGCTCGCGTGAAAGGTTTGTCGTGGGCGCGATGTGTTTGGGTGCATGCTCTGCGCAATATCGCCGTGCCCACACTGACAGTGGTAGCCCTTTCCTGGGCCTGGCTGCTGGAAGGCGCAGTTCTCACCGAAACCGTGTTTGCCTGGCCCGGCTTTGGTCGCTATCTGACCAATGCCTTACTGGCGGGCGATATGAATGCGGTCGTCGGCTGCACATTGCTAATTGGCGCGATTTTTGTCGGCATCAATCTGCTGTGCGACCTGCTTTATCGTCTGTTCGATCCGCGTACGCGTCAGGAGGAAGCATGACCGATTACGTCAACAAATCGATGCGCGTTAACCCTTCGCGTAGCTTACGCGCCTGGCTGCGCGATCCTGCGCCACAGTCACCGTTTCAGGCGCACATGCAACTTTTATGGATTCAGTGGCGACGCTTTTGCGCTAACCACTCGGCGCTCTTTGGTTTGCTGGTGTTGTTGATCATTGCAGGCGCGGCGGTGTTTGCGCCCTGGTTAGCCACACACGATATCTATGCCCAAAACCTCGCTTTCCGCCTGCAACCGTTTTCTGCTGAACACTGGCTAGGCACCGACGAATTGGGACGAGATATTTACAGCCGTCTGCTGTATGGCGCGCGCATCACACTGTATATCGCAGGCTTAACCGCGCTGATCATCACACCGATTGGCTTACTGGTCGGCACCAGTGCAGGTTATCTCGGCGGTTGGGTCGATACGCTGCTCATGCG
>JRUP01000038.1 GCA_000773965.1 Enterobacter cancerogenus | reverse complement strand
TTTTCTCCGGCGGGGTGAATCACTTCACTCCCTGCTGAGTCGTCTGCGTTGCCGCTTTGCCGTCTCAGTGGTGGCGCATTATAGGGAGTTATTCGGGGCTGACAAGGGTTTATTGCAAAAAATTGACTGAGCGCTACTTTTTTAACCGAACAGGCTAAAAACAGACATTTCTCGATCAATAATCAGTCAAAAGCGCCCGTTTGGCGGCACAAATCAGCGTCACGCGTATAAGCACCAATGCTATTCTGTTAGTCCAACGCCGTTTTCTTTGTTGCAGACTGAACAATTATTAAAGAAGGACTTTCAATGATTCGCTCCGCGCGCAGTATGGCCGGCTTGCCCTGGATCGCCGCAATGGCGTTTTTCATGCAAGCCCTCGATGCCACCATCCTCAATACTGCGCTTCCTGCTATCGCCACCAGTCTCGACCGTTCCCCTCTTGCCATGCAATCTGCTGTGATCAGCTATACGCTCACTGTCGCCATGCTGATCCCGGTCAGCGGCTGGCTGGCCGATCGCTTCGGCACGCGCAAAGTCTTTATCGTGGCCGTTTCACTGTTTACGTTGGGGTCTTTAGCATGTGCACTTTCGGGCTCGCTGAGCATGCTGGTTATCTCACGCATTATCCAGGGTGTTGGTGGCGCGATGATGATGCCGGTCGCGCGCCTGGCATTGTTGCGTGCTTATCCACGCAGTGAATTGCTGCCGGTACTTAACTTTGTGACCATGCCGGGATTAGTCGGACCGATTCTGGGGCCGATGCTCGGTGGCTTGCTGGTCACCTACGCCAGCTGGCACTGGATATTCCTGATCAACATTCCCATCGGCATCGCGGGCATCTTCTATGCACGTAAATATATGCCGGATTTCACCACGCCTAAGCGCCGCTTTGATTTTGGCGGCTTCATTCTGTTTGGCTTAGGTCTGGTGCTGATATCCGTCGGTATCGAACTGTTCGGAGAGCGTATCGTGTCGCCGTGGCAGGCGGTGCTGGTGCTGTTAGCCGGTGTCGCGCTATTGCTTCTATATATAGTGCATGCACGCCGCCATCCTGCACCACTGATCAACTTACCGATGTTTAAGACCCGAACCTTCTCGGTCGGCATCATTGGTAATATCGCGGCACGTCTGGGCACGGGTTGTATTCCGTTCCTGATGCCGTTGATGTTACAGGTGGGCTTTGGTTATCCCGCACTGATAGCGGGTTGCATGATGGGGCCAACAGCGATTGGCTCGCTGCTGGCCAAATCCACCGTGACACAAGTGCTACGTCGCTTCGGCTATCGTAAAACGCTGGTCGGTATCACCATCATCATCGGCATTCTTGTCGCCAGCTTCTCACTGCAAACACCGGGTGAAAGTGTATTAATGCTGTTAGCCGCGCTGTTTGTATTAGGTATGGCGATGTCGACACAATTCACCGCGATGAACACCATCACACTGGCCGATTTGAATGATGAGAATGCCAGCGGTGGTAACAGCGTGCTGGCCGTAACGCAGCAGGTATCGATCAGCTTTGGCGTGGCCGTCAGTGCGGCGGTACTGCGTTTCTATCAGGATTTCGAGAGCACAACCGTGCAGCAATTCCACGCCACCTTCCTGACGATGGGCGTAATCACCGTGCTGTCCGCATTTGCTTTCCTGATGCTGCGTCCCGGCGATGGCCGCAATCTGATCGCTAATCGCGAGAAAAAGAAGAAAACCGCTTAAACCGAACCGCGTTCCACCAGCTCCGGCGTCAGTACCAGCGTTTGCTGACTGGCGTCGGGATCGCTCATACGATGAATCAGCGTATCAATCGCCAGTTCGCCCAGTTCATCCTTGGGCTGATGGATAGTACTAAGCGGTGGCGTGAGATAACGTGCCAGTTCGATATTGTCATAACCCATCACCGCGATATCTTGCGGCACGCGTAATCCCGCCTGGAATAGCGCGTGGTAAACGCCCACTGCCATCGCATCGTTACTGGTGAAAACCGCTTCGGGCAGCAACTCTAGCGTCAGCAGTTGGTTCATCGCGTTGAAGCCGCCCTGAAACTCGAAATCACCGTCAACCACATAACATGGCAACACCGGCAATCCACTGCTTGCCATCGCTTTATGGAAACCTTCCAGACGCAAACGCGCCGGAGTTTTATCCTGCGGGCCGGCAATACAGGCAATACGCGTGTATCCGCGATCGATCAGATGCTGCGTTGCCAGTTCACCACCCAGCAGCGCATTATCCTGAATGATGTCGCCACGCCCTTCAAACGGCGCCCAGTCCATCATCACCATGGGTACGGACGGATAACGATTAAGGATCTCCGCAGAGGGAAGGTGCGTCTCGGTGCACATCATTAATAAGCCATCGACACGCTTTTGCATCAGCGTTTCGAGGCTGCGATTCATGCGCTCTTCATCGCCTTCGGTGTTGCACAGAATCAGGCTGTAGCCGCGCTCATAGCAGCTATTTTCTACGCCGCGCACCACTTCTGAATAAAACGGGTTACTGCTGGCCGTCAGTAACATGCCAATAGTGCGGGTTTGGTTGATTTTCAGGCTGCGTGCCAGCGCGGAGGGCGCGTAATTCAGCTCACGGATTGCCTGTTCCACTTTTTCCCGCACCTGTTCGCTCACGAAACGATTGTTATTGATGACGTGGGAAACAGTGGAGGTGGAGACGCCCGCCAGGCGGGCGACATCTTTCATGGTCGCCAAAGGCTTAACCCTGTTGCTGCAGGAAGTTATCGATCTCAGTGCGCCACGGCACTGAGGGCTGCGCCCCCGGACGCGTCACCGCAATTGCGGCGGCGGCATGGGCAAAACGCACGGCATCATGCATTGCCACACCTTCCAGACGCGCGGTAATAAAGGCGCCGTTAAAGGTATCGCCCGCTGCGATGGTGTCGATAGCCTGCACGGTGAAGCCCGGAATACGCACGCCTGCGCCCTGCTCGCTCAACCACACACCACGACGACCTAAGGTAATCAAAACGGTAGAGATGCCTTTATCATGCAACGCCTGCGCCGCACGTGCTGCATCTTCATCACTTTTCACCGCGATGCCGGTCAGAATTTCGGCTTCGGTTTCGTTCGGTGTGATGATATCGATTAAGGCCAGCAGCTCATCAGACAAATGTGTGGCAGGCGCTGGATTCAGAATCACTTGCGTGGCATTGGCACGCGCAATCTTCGCTGCCGCCAACACGCTTTCCAGCGGCGATTCCAACTGCATCAGCAAGGCCTCAGCATCAGCAATCACTTGCTGATGGCGATCGACACAGGCTGGCGTCAGCGCCGCGTTAGCACCGGAATAGATGCCGATATTATTTTCACCTTCGCCATTCACGAAGATCATCGCCACGCCGGTGGCTTCGTCTGCCACGATTTCTACCGGAGAAGTATCAATACGGTCCTGCTGCAGCTGCTGGCGAATACGTTCGCCAATGTCATCTGCACCTACACAGGCAATAAAAGCGATATCCGCGCCAGCACGACCGGCCGCCACGGCCTGGTTAGCCCCTTTGCCACCAAAGGCAATCTGATACTGTTTGCCGATCACCGTTTCGCCCGGACGCGGAAAATGGGTGAGGTTCAGAATGTGGTCGGCATTTATGCTGCCAAGTACCGCCAGTTTTGCGCTTGTGTTCATAGGGAGTGATCCAGAAAGTTGCGCCACCAGGACGGTGGCGCGTTGCCATGCTTTTCTTTGTTTTTTATTTGGTGACCAGCTTCAGGTCAACTGGATTAACCGACTGTACTTTTTCGCCTTTCAGCACTTTATCTGCAGTGTCCACACCAATCACGCCAATTTTATCAGGCATCTGCGCCACTGTGGCGGTCAGTTTACCGGCTTCTACCGCTTTCACACCGTCAGCGGTACCGTCAAAGCCCACCACCAGTACATCGGTTTTACCGGCAGTCTGCAGCGCACGCAGTGCGCCCAGCGCCATTTCGTCGTTCTGAGCAAATACAGCCTGTACATCCGGATGCGCCTGCAGCAGGTTCTGCATCACGTTCAGACCTTTAGTACGGTCGAAATCTGCTGGCTGGCTCGCCAGGATATTAAATTTGTGCGCATCAGCAGCCTGCTTGAAGCCTTCGCCACGCTCGCGCGCTGCGGAAGTCCCGGCAATACCCTGCAGCTCGATGATTTTTGCGCCATCGCCCAGTTTCTTCGCGATGAAGTCACCGGCCATTTTGCCGCCGAAGCGGTTGTCAGAAGCCACGTGGCTCACCACGGTGCCTTGTGCCGCCACGCGGTCCAGGGTGATCACCGGAATGTTGGCCTGGTTGGCCATCTTCACGGCGTTACCCACGGCATCAGAATCCGTTGGGTTAATCAGCATCAGCTTGGTGCCACGCACAGTCAGATCCTGTACGTTCGCCAGCTCTTTCGCCGGGTTATTCTGCGAATCCAGCACCACCAGGTTATAACCCAGTTTGTCGGCTTCTTTCTGTGCGCCATCTTTCAGAGACACAAAGAACGGATTATTCAGCGTTGATACAACCAGCGCAATGGTGTCCTTAGCCATCGCGCCAGCACTGAGGGTGGCGCCAAGGATGACGGCCAATGCAGTTAACTTTTTCATTTATAGAGTCCTGTGTGAAGGTCAGAGTTATTTGCTGCTTTTGTTATCCACCAGCACCGCCAGCAGAATGACAACGGCTTTAACAATCATTTGGTAGTAAGAAGATACGCCCATCAGATTCAGGCCGTTGTTCAGGAAACCCAGGATCAGCGCGCCAATCAGCGTGCCCATAATGCGACCTTTGCCGCCCGCCAGGCTGGTTCCGCCTAAGACCACCGCCGCAATCGCATCCAGTTCATAACCGGTACCTGCCGTCGGTTGCGCAGAGGAAAGGCGCGCCACTTCGATGGTGCCCGCCAGCGCTGCCAGCAGACCACACAGCGAATAGACGATGATTTTAACGCGGTTAACATTGATACCTGAAAGACGTGTCGCCGCTTCATTGCCGCCTAACGCATAAATGTAACGACCGAGGCGCGTGTGATGCAGCATGTACCACGCCAGCGCGAACACCACTGCCATCAGCCACACCGGCGTTGGGATACCCAGCGGACGGCCAATACCGAACCAGCCGAACAGATCGGCGTTATCACTGAAACCGGTGTTGATCGGGCTGCCGTTGGTGTACACCATGGTCACGCCGCGCAGCAGCAGCATCATCACCAGCGTGGCGATAAACGCCTGTACCTTGCCGCGCGCCACAATCACGCCGGTAATACCACCAATCGCCGCACCCAGCGCCAGCGAAGCCGCTACTGCCACCAGCGCATTCACTTCCAAACCGACAATCGAGGCGGCGACCGCACCGGTGAGCGCCAGCAGTGATCCCACCGACAGATCAATACCCGACGTCAGAATCACCAGCGTCATGCCGACGGCCATAATGGCGTTAACCGAGGTCTGCTGCAGGATGTTGAACATGTTGGCAACGGTGAAGAAGTTCGGGCTTTGGCTCGCCACCACGGCAATCAGCACGATCAGCGCAATCAGCGATTTCTGCTCCAGCAGCCAGGCTTTGCTAAACCAGCGACGGCTGGCGGGTAAGGTTTGGGTGCTCATACAACTAACTCCTCGCTGTGTTGCTTACCGACTGCCGCCGCCATCAGGGATTCCTGGGTAGCCTGCTCACGGGAAAATTCGCCACTCAGATGGCCTTCATGCATCACCAGGATGCGATCGCTCATGCCCAGCACTTCCGGCATTTCCGATGACACCAAAATGATGCTCAGCCCTTCGGCTTTAAACTGGTTAATTAACTGATAAATCTCTTTTTTCGCACCCACGTCCACGCCACGCGTCGGCTCATCCAGAATCAGTACGTTTGGGCGCGTCATTAATCCGCGCGCAATCGCCACTTTCTGCTGATTGCCGCCCGACAGCAGGCCAATTGGCTGCTCCATTGACGGGGTTTTGACGTTGAACAAACGGATGAAGTCGCCTACTGCCAGTTGTTCTTCACTGTGTTTGAGGTTACCGGTGGCATGGCTGAAGTAGCGCAGCGCGGTCAATGACATGTTCTCTTTCACCGACATGCCGAGCACCAGACCATCGCGCTTACGGTCTTCAGAGATATAGACGATGCCGTTGGCCAGACCGTCCTGAGGTGATCGGGTAATAATTTCGCGACCGTTGAGCGTAACGGTGCCGTTGCTGCGAGGCAGTGCGCCGTACAGCACTTTCATCAGTTCCGTACGTCCCGCGCCCATTAAACCGGAAATGCCAAGGATTTCCCCTTTGCGCAGGTTAAAACTGACGTTATCCACGCCCGGCCCGCTGAGATTTTTAACAGTTAAACGAATATCGCCCGGTGCCTGATCAATATGCGGATATTGATCTTCCAGCTTACGGCCCACCATCATCTCGATCAGACTCTCTTCGCTGAGATCGCTCACCGCGCGCTCGGCAATAAATTGCCCGTCACGAAACACGGTGACATCATCGCAAATCTCGAAGATCTCTTTCATACGGTGCGAGATATAAACAATGCCGCAGCCCTGCGCTTTCAGTTCATTGATGACGCGGAACAGCGACAGGGTTTCGGTATCGGTCAGCGCATCGGTCGGTTCATCCATAATGATGACCTTCGACTCGAAGCTAAGTACTTTGGCGATCTCAACCATCTGCTGATCGCCAATCGATAAATCGCCCACCAGCTTATGGCTATTGAAGCGCAGGTTCAGACGATGTAATAAGGCATCCGCCTCGGCGTACATCCGGTTCCATTCGATGCGGCCAAAGCGGTTAACAAATTCGCGACCGAGGAAAATATTCTCTGCAACGGTCAATTGCGGAATCAGGTTGAGTTCCTGATGAATAATGCCAATGCCCGCTTCCTGCGACGCTTTCGGTCCAGAAAAAGCCACATCCTTGCCCAGCCACTGCAGAGAGCCCGCATCCATGCTGTAAATGCCGGTCAGCACTTTCATCATGGTGGATTTCCCCGCGCCGTTTTCACCCACCAGCGCCATCACGCGCCCCGGATAAACAGCCAGCGAAGCGCCATTCAGCGCTTTCACGCCGGGAAACGACTTTTCAATCCCTTTGAGTTGCAATAACGGTTGCATAACGACCTCAGAAGGTTACGCCAGCGCTCAGGATGACATTCGCATACGGAGAACACTCTCCGCTGCGAATGACGGCCTGACTACACTGCGTTTCTTGTTTGAACTGTTCATGGCTGGTGTAACGGATGGTGATGACATTCCCCTGGTGCCGTTGCAAGGCATCGAGCACGGCGAGCAGTGCGCTGTGGAGTTGCGGATTGTGTTGCTTGATCTCCTCCGCCATCAGGGCGCTTTCGACTTGCATCTCCTGAGTGACAACATCAACCACCTGTAAAAATTCGGGCGTTCCCGGCGTCAACGCCAGGTCGATTCGCTGTGGTCCGGCCGGAATCGGCAAGCCCGCATCCGCAATCGTCAGCGTATCGGTGTGCCCCAGGCGGGCAATCACATGAGAGAGTTCAGCGTTTAACAAGCGACCTTTTTTCATTTCTTCCACTCCACAGCGAAACGTTTCGCTGAGCGGGAGTGTATTAAATGTGCGCGGCAACTCAATGACGTCATCACGGAAATGTGATCGCCATCGAAACGTTTCGCTTGTGCCGGAAATAATTTGAGTTTGGTGGGGGATGCGAGCCGCCTGAGCGGCTCTGAAGGGTGTTATGGCAGCTTGCGGACCTGTTTAACGTCCAGCTCAATGGAATTAAAGTCCTTATCCAACTCGCCGGTCAGTTCAACCTGATCCTTCGGAGTGATGGTCTGTCCGTGCCAACGCTTATGGTCGATTTCCACTTTCATGTTGCCGCTACCGTCACGAAACAGATAATCCTCATCGCCGATTTGCTTATCGAGATAACCGCGCACGGTGATCCAGCTGTCGTCTTTCATCTCTTCAGCCTGCTTAACGGTCACTACACTGGTGTTATCCGCCTGGAAGCCACCTGCGTGAACCTGAGCCTTTGGCGCACTCGGGTCAACAAATCCCCCCTGTTGTGCGGCCAGAACCGGCGTAGAAGCCAACATAATAATCGCGATTAACGCTGCACTCTTTTTCATTTTTCACCTCTGTTCCATGAATGTGTGGAATACGGAGGCTATTACAGCATAGGGTTCTTAACAGGATCTTAAGGGGTAAAAAAACACGAAAAATAGCCAATCTGCGGCGATTGACGCTGTACAAGCGGATTTTTGCTTCGTATAACGACTCTTGCACTCAAGGAGAAACACATGCGCATATTATTGATCGAGGACGACACGCTGATTGGCGATGGCCTGAAAGTCGGGCTAACGAAACTCGGCTTCAGCGTTGACTGGTTCGTGTCAGGCGAAGCGGGATTTCAGGCTTTATCGGCCGCACCCTGGGATGCCGTGGTACTGGATCTTTCGCTGCCCGGGCGCGATGGGCTGGAGATCCTGCGTCAATGGCGTGAGCAGGGCGCAGATGTACCCGTGCTGATCCTCACCGCACGCGATGCGCTCGAGCACCGCATACAAGGATTACAGTCAGGCGCTGACGACTATTTGTGTAAGCCCTTCGCGCTCGCTGAAGTCGCCGCGCGTTTACAGGCGCTGATTCGCCGCCGTCATGGACAACTTCAGCCCGAGTTGAAACACGGCAAGGTGGTGATGTCGCCCAGCAGCCACAGCGTCTGGATTGACGGCGAAACCATCAGCCTGAAGAGCCGTGAACTGGCGCTGCTGGAGCTGTTTATGCGCAATCCAGGTCGCGTGCTAACCCGCAGCCAGCTGGAGGAAAAACTCTACAGCTGGGATGACGATGTCTCCAGCAACGCAGTAGAAGTGCATATTCATCATCTGCGCAAAAAGCTCGGCACAGCGTTTATTCGTACCGTTCACGGCGTGGGTTATACACTCGGTGCGGCAGAATGAGTCTGTTTCTACGACTCGCCATCGGCTTTGTGCTGCTGATTGCGCTGTGCGGTGGGGTGGCCAGTTACAGCGCCTGGCATCAGACCCGCGATACCGTTAATGAGCTATTCGATACCCAGCAAATGCTGTTTGCCAAACGCCTGCTGTCACTCGATCCCACCAGCTTGCACGCCGCCTCTCTGCCAAAAACCAAATCCATTTTGCGCCATCACCGCGGCGATCAGGATGATGATGCACTGGCGTTTGCCATTTTCCGTGCGGACGGCCAGCCGTTGCTTAACGATGGCGAGAACGGGCGCGATATGCAGTTTGATGATAAGCGTGACGGTTTTCGCGAGGGTCGTCTGCGCGGCGACGATGACAGTTGGCGGCTGCTTTGGCTGACTTCTGCTGATAAACAATATCGCGTGGTGGTGGGCCAGGAGTGGGAATACCGCGACGATATGACGCGCGATCTGGCACTGGCGAGTTTGATGCCGTGGCTTTACGCCATGCCCTTTATGCTGCTGATGCTGCTGGCATTGGTGTGGTTCGAATTGCGCCCGCTAAAGCGCCTGACGGCATCACTCCAGTTGCGAGCACCCGATGACGCCACACCGCTCGACGAAGCACGCTTGCCCAAAGAGGTGCAGCCGTTGGTGGCGGCATTAAACGGGCTGTTTCACCGTATGGCGCAACTCGTGCAGCGCGAGCGCCGTTTTACCTCCGATGCGGCGCACGAACTGCGCAGTCCGTTAGCTGCACTGCGCGTGCAGAGTGAGGTGATTCAGCTGGCGGATGATGACGAAGCAATGCGCAAACGGGCATTGCAGCAGCTTGATAGCGGCATCCAGCGCGCCACACGGCTGGTGGATCAACTCTTGACGCTATCAAGAGTGGAAGCGGACGATCTGCGCAGCGAATTTCAGCCGGTGCCACTGGCACCGCTGCTGCAAAAGCTTCTGATAGAACATTTTCCACAGGCCGAGGCGCAGCAGATGGATCTGCAATTGCATGCACAGGCCGAACCGGTGATGAACGGTCATCCTCTGCTGTTGAATTTGCTGATGCGTAACCTGCTGGATAACGCGCTGCGCTATGCGCCACCGGGAAGCCAGATTCAGTTCACGTTAAACGCGCGGGCGATAATTATTGAAGATAACGGGTCAGGCGTTAGCGATGAGCAGCTTGCGCGCCTTGGTGAGCGTTTCTGGCGACCGCCGGGGCAAACGCAAACGGGCAGCGGTTTAGGAATATCGATTGTGAAAAACATTGCGCAACTGCACGGTATTCGCATCACATTCAGCCATGTGCAGCCTCAAGGCTTGCGCGTCACCTTGAGCTGGTGACGCGCTTAATCCTTAAATCTCGACCTGCGTGCCCAGCTCGATCACGCGATTAGGCGGGATTTCAAACTGATCCGGCGCACGCAGCGCATTGCGTTGCAGCGCAAGGAACAGTTTGCCGCGCAGACGCAGATACCACGGGCGATCGCCGATAATCAGCGATTCATGGGACATGAAGAATGAGGTTTCCATCATGCGGCAGTTGAGACCTTCCAGCCCGCAGCGGTGGAAAATTTCTTCCACGTTCGGAGTTTCACGCCAGCCGTAGCTCGCCACCACGCGCCAGAACGTCGGCGACAGCTGTTCGATGGTAACGCGACGCACATTGTGCACGTAAGGCGCATCCTCAGTACGTAGCGTCAGCAGTACCACACGCTCATGCAGCACTTTGTTGTGCTTGAGATTATGCAGCATGGCAAAAGGGATCACGTTCAGGGCACGCGACATATAGACTGCGGTGCCCGGCACGCGTACCGGCGGAGATTTCTCCAGCGAAGCGATCATCGCTTCAAGCGAATTGCCGTGCTCATGCATACGACGCAACAGGCGGAAGCGCTCGCTTTTCCAGGTGGTCATCACGATAAACATCATCAGTGCCAGGGTCAGCGGCAGCCAACCGCCGGAGAACACTTTGACCAGGTTTGCCGAGAACAAGGACACGTCAATACACAGCATGCCAATCAGAATCAGCACCACCAGATAACGGTTCCAGTGCCAGTTCTGAATTGCCACCGTGGAGCAGAGAATCGCAGTCAGCACCATGGTGCCGGTTACCGCGATGCCGTAAGCCGCCGCCAAGTTACTGGAGTGCTCAAAGCCAACAATCACGATCACCACGGAGAAGTAGAGCAGCCAGTTGATCACTGGAATATAAATCTGGCCCGACTCTTCTTCCGAGGTATGCACAATACGCATCGGCGGCAGATAGCCTAAACGCACCGCCTGACGTGTTAAGGAGAACACACCAGAGATCACCGCCTGCGAGGCGATAACCGTGGCCAGCGTCGCCAGAATCAGCATGGGAATCAGCATCCAGTCTGGCGCCAGCAGGAAGAAGGGGTTTTTGATCGCTTCGGGATGTTTAAGTAGCAGCGCGCCCTGACCAAAATAGTTCAGCACCAGCGAGGGCAGCACCACGATAAACCAGGCAAGACGAATCGGGAATTTGCCGAAGTGACCCATATCCGCATACAGCGCTTCCACACCGGTAATGGCCAATACCACCGCACCGAGCGCAAAGAACGACACCGTTTTGTACTGGATAAAGAAGTGCATCGCCCAATACGGGTTCATGGCATGCAGCACATCAGGGTTACTGATGATGCTACGCGCGCCCAGCACGGCCAGAATGATAAACCACACCAGCATCACCGGCGCAAACAGCTTACCCACGATGCCGGTACCGTGCTTCTGAATCACAAACAGCAGCGTCAGCACTGCAATCGCAAGCGGAACGATATACGCATCCAGGCTCGGTGCCGCAATCTCCAGCCCTTCAATCGCCGACAATACCGAGACGGCGGGCGTGATCACCACTTCACCATAGAAGAAACTGCCACCGATCAGCCCCATGATGACAAGAATCGCCGTTGCACGTGCGCCGGTATTGCGCCCGGCCAGTGACATCAAGGTCAGTATCCCGCCTTCACCGGCGTTATCGGCACGCATCACATAGCTGATGTATTTCAGTGATACCACCAAAATCAGCAACCAGAAGATCAGCGAGAGAAAGCCAAATACCGCTTCGCGTTCTACGCCAAAGCCGAACTGACCGGAGAGACATTCACGCAAAGTATAGAGCGGGCTGGTACCGATATCGCCATACACCACGCCAATCGCGGCGAGTGTGACTGCGCCAAGGGACTGCTTCTTATCCGAGCTCATAAGTTGTCTTTTGTTGGAGCCGATGAGGCACTTGCCTACCGCTCAGGCCATCAAAAAGCGCACAGTATGCACATATTCCCAAAAAAACCTACTCTTACAACATGTCATCATGACGTCAGCGAGGCGGTTTTTCGCCGAAATTAGGCGCCAAAAACCGTCTGAAGCAGCGAGTTCTCTCGCCTCAACCTTCTGAAACAAAAAAGCTGACGGCTATCAACGCAATCAAGCATGATAACCAGTAGAGTATTGCGCTCGCCAGAATATGACGGCTCCAGGATCAGAAGGACAATGATGTGATTATGGCTCAACCCCATCTTTTGGCAGAAAGAATTTCTCGCCTGAGTAACGCCCTGGAGAAAGGGCTGTATGAACGGCATCATGCGATCCGCCTGTGCTTATTAGCTGCACTGAGTGGCGAGAGCGTATTTTTACTGGGGCCGCCCGGCATTGCCAAGAGCTTGATTGCCCGCCGCCTGAAATACGCCTTCCAACACGCCCGCGCCTTTGAATACCTGATGACCCGTTTTTCTACCCCTGAAGAAGTGTTTGGCCCGCTGTCGATTCAGGCGTTAAAAGATGAAGGTCGTTATCAGCGATTAACCAAAGGCTATCTGCCGGATGCCGAAATCGTCTTCCTTGATGAAATCTGGAAAGCCGGCCCGGCGATATTGAACACCTTACTCACCGCCATCAACGAACGCCGCTTTCGCAATGGCGACAGCGAAGAAAAGATTCCGATGCGCCTGCTGGTGACCGCTTCCAACGAATTGCCGGAGGCCGATAGCGGGCTGGAAGCCTTGTATGATCGCATGTTGATTCGCCTATGGCTGGATAACGTGCATGAGAAGCAGAACTTCCGCAGCATGCTCACCCACCAGCAGGACGAAAATGATAATCCGGTGACGGAAGCGCTGCGCATCAGTGATGAAGAGTATCACCAGTGGCAGAAAGGCATCAGCCAGGTCTCCTTACCTGACCATGTGTTTGAGCTGATTTACCAACTGCGTCAGCAACTGGAGAATTTGCCCAGCGCACCTTACATTTCCGATCGCCGCTGGAAAAAAGCGATTCATCTGCTGCAGGCCAGTGCGTTTTACAGTGGCCGCGTGACCATTGCGCCGATCGATCTGATTCTGCTCAAGGATTGCCTGTGGCATGACGTCGCATCGATGCAGCTATTGGATCGCGAAATTGATGCTTTGATGACGCAGCACGCCTGGCAACAGCAGGCGTTGCTGCACAAACTGCAGCAGATCAAAGCACGTCGTCTCGCCTTGCAACAGCAGCAGAGCGTGGCACAAGCGCTGACGCTGGAGAAACACAGCGGTATGTTTAGCCGCAAACCCCATTACGAATTGCCTGCTGCCATCAGCGATGAACAACTGACGCTCATGCTGCAACAGCCGTTAACGCTGCACGACATGCAAGTGACGCATGTGCTGATTGCCCGTGAAGCCTTAACCCAGTGGCTGATTAAAGGCGGTGAAATTCGCGGCAAACTGAATGGCATTGGTTTTGGCCAGACGCTGGATCTGCTGGTGGATGCGCATCACTGCCTGACGCTACGCGATGTCAGCCTGCAATCCACACGCTTAACGTTGCCCGGAGCCAGCAACAGTAGCGACATGCCGCAGGAAATCCAGGATGAATACGAAGCGCTGGATACCCAGCTCCGCGCACAGCGCACGCTGTTTAGCCAGCACCAGCGCTGCTTGTTTATCAGCGATGACTGGCTGGCACGTATTGAAACCAGCCTGCAGGATGTGGCAGAACAGCTGAAACAGGCGCGTAAATGATCTCACTGGAGACGCTGAGCACGCTGTTATCGATTGGCGAAACGGAGTTAATCGAAGAGTTGATTCTGGCCCTGCTCGCGTCGCCACAGCTGGCGCTGTTCTTTGAAAAATTTCCGCGCATGAAACAAGCCTTAATGCGCGATTTACCCCGCTGGCGCACTGAAATCGCGGAACAGATGAAAACCACGCCGGTGCCGGAAGCGCTGGCGCAGGAGTTTCAGCTGTTTCAGCAAATGCAATTGATCAGCACGCAGGATTTCAGCCACCAGCTTCCCCACATCATGTCGCAGCTAAAAAACCTGCCATCGCCATTTCTCGAAGAAGCCAGCAAACTGCTGCTGCACAACGAAGCTGAACAACTGAGCAATGCTCAGCACACGCTGTTTTTGCAACGCTGGCGACTCAGCCTGACGCTGCAAACGCTCACGCTCAACGAAACCCTTCTTGAGGAGCAGCGCGAACGTCTGATGGCCGAACTGCAGCAACGGATGGCAATCAGTGGCCAGCTGGCGCCAATCCTTACCGACGATGATGAAGCCGCAGCCGGACGTTTGTGGGATATGAGCAAAGCGTCACTTCAGCACGGTGATTATGAGCTGATTGTGCAATATGGCGATTTCCTCGCACAGCAGCCGGAATTAATGAAACTGGCGCAGCAGTTGGGCCGCAGCCGCGAAGCCAAATCGGTGCCTTCGCAGGATGCACCGCTGGAAGAATTTCACCAACTGGTGCGTGAGCCCGATCATGTGCCGGAAGAGGTCAGCGGCATTCATCAGAGCGACGATGTGTTGCGCTTGCTGCCGCCCGAACTGGCTGCATTGAGTATTAGCGAATTGGAGCTGGAATTTTATCGTCGCCTGGTAGAAAAACGCCTGCTGACTTACCAGTTACAAGGTGATGCCTGGCACGAGAAAGTCACACTGCGCCCGGTCAGCCACCAGCAACATGAAGCGCAGCCGCGCGGCCCTTTTATTGTTTGTGTCGATACATCAGGCTCCATGGGCGGATTTAACGAGCGCTGCGCCAAGGCCTTTTGCCTTGCGTTATTGAAGGTGGCATTAGCCGATAAGCGCCGCTGCTACATCATGCTGTTCGCTCACGAAGTGATTGGCTACGAACTCACTGCCGATAGCGGCATTGAGCAGGCTATCCGTTTTCTTAGCCAACGTTTTCGTGGTGGCACCGATCTGGCGGCTTGCCTTGCTGCGGTGGTTAAACGTATGGAGGGCAGCGTATGGGATGAGGCCGATGCGGTGATCGTGTCGGATTTTATCGCCCAGCGTTTACCGGATGACACCATCAACGCTATCAAGCAACGCCAGCGCCAGCATCAACAACGTTTCCACGCGGTGGCGATGTCGCTTCACGGTAAACCGGGCATTCTGCGTATCTTCGATCATATCTGGCGCTTCGATACCGGACTGAAAAGCCGCCTGCTGCGCCGCTGGAAACGCTAATTCATCTGGCAGAAATGCTTATTTGCTATAGTGAATAGTTCGCACACTGAGCATCTGGAGCATCTTGTGAACACCGCCCAACTTCCTGCACCGACCCGCACTTTGCAGCTCTCCGGCCAAAACGCCGAACAAAAACGGAGCGAGCTGCTGGCGTATTTCACCCAAACCTGGGAGCTGTACGAAAGCCTGTTTGATTGCCTTGCCGACGAACGCGCGTATTTTAACAAAGCGATCTCATTGCGCCATCCGCTGATCTTCTACTTTGGCCACACCGCTACGTTCTATATGAATAAGCTGATGGCGGGTCGCTATCTGGACAACCGCGTGGACGATCGCATCGAAGCCATGATGGCAATCGGCGTGGACGAGATGAGCTGGGACGATCTCAACGACAGCCATTACGCCTGGCCGACGGTCGAAGAGGTGCGTGACTACCGTGGAAAAGTCAAAAACCTGGTGAGCGATTTTATCCGCACCATGCCGCTGGAACTGCCGATCACGTGGGAAAGCCCGGCGTGGGTGGTATTGATGGGCATTGAACATGAGCGTATCCACCTGGAAACCTCCAGCGTGCTGATCCGCCAGCTACCGATCGAATGGGTAACCCCGCAGGCGCATTGGCCGGTTTGTCCGCAGGCGCGCCACGATCGCGCATCGGTTCCGGATAACTCGCTGATTGCGATGCCTGGCGGTCGCGTGCAACAAGGCAAAACGGATGACACTTACGGCTGGGATAACGAATACGGCAATCAGGTAACTGAACTCAAACCATTTAAGGCCAGTAAAATGCTGGTCAGCAACGCCGAGTTTTATCGCTTTATCGCCGCTAACGGCTATCAGGATCAACGCTGGTGGGATGAGGAAGGCTGGGGCTGGCGTGAATTCTCTGGCGCGCAAATGCCCACCTTCTGGGTCGGCGAGATTACGCAACCCGATCAGCTGAAACTGCGCTTAATGGCTGAGGAAGTGGCCATGCCGTGGGACTGGCCAGCGGAAGTGAATCAGCTTGAAGCCGCCGCGTTTTGTCGTTGGCTGGCGGAAGAGACGGGTAAATCTATTCAACTCCCTTGTGAAGCTGAATGGATGCAGCTACGCGAGCAAGTGAGCGGCGATCAGCCCGACTGGATCGAGGCGCCCGGCAATATCAATCTGGCCTATTGGGCTTCATCGAGTCCTGTGGATCGCTTTGCGCAGGGTCAGTTTTTCGACATTGTTGGCAACGTCTGGCAGTGGACCACAACGCCGACCAATGGCTTCGAGGGTTTCAAAGTCCATCCGCTGTATGACGATTTCTCGACGCCGACCTTCGACGGAAAACACGCGCTGATCAAAGGTGGCAGCTGGATTTCCACCGGCAACGAGGCGTTAAAATCGGCTCGTTATGCCTTCCGTCGTCATTTCTTCCAGCACGCCGGTTTCCGCTATGTGGTCTCCTCACATCAAGAAACTATGGCCCTTAATCCGTACGAAACCGACAGCATGGTGTCGCAGTATCTCGATTTCCAGTACGGACCAGGCTATTACAACGTGCCGAATTACGCCGTGGCGCTGGTGGAAAAACTGCTGCCGCACTGCAAACAACGTGGTGCGGCACTGGATCTCGGCTGCGCGACCGGCCGTGCCAGTTTTGAACTGGCACGCCATTTCGCGACGGTCACAGGCATGGATTATTCCGCACGCTTTATTGATGTGGCGCTGCAGCTGACCTCCGGTGAGGACTTCCGCTATGTGGTGCCGGAAGAGGGCGAGCTGGTGGAATATCGCCAGGTGCGTCTGAAGGACTTCAATGTTAGTGACGAGCAATCGGCGCGCATTCAGTTTGTGCAGGGCGACGCCTGTAATCTTAAACCTCAGCCGGAACGTTACGATCTGGTATTGGCTTCAAACCTGATCGATCGTCTGCGTCAGCCAAAACGTTTCCTGCAGGACGTCATCCCGATGATCCGCTCTGGCGGACTTTTGGTGCTTTCGTCGCCTTATACCTGGCTGGAGGACTTCACGCCGAAGGAGAACTGGCTGGGCGGCGTGCGTGAGAACGGTGAAGCTTTGACGACCTATCAGGCATTGCAGCGTTTGCTGCGTGATGCCTTTGAAGAAGTGGTGCCGCCGCAGGATGTGCCGTTTGTGATCCGCGAGACGGCGCGCAAGTATCAACATACCGAAGCGCAGCTCACAATCTGGCGTAAGCGATAAAAAAAGCGTGCAGACTGCGGCTCGCACGCGGTCTGCACCTTGCCTGCACTGCTAATTTGCTGCACATTCTCCACTGTTCATAGAAGAAGAACTCAAAGAGGATGGATGATGGCGGAACAACTGCAACTGGATAACCTTGATCGCGGCATTCTTAATGCGCTGCTGGAAAACGCGCGTACGGCGTATGCCGAGCTCGCCAAACAGTTCAACGTCAGCCCCGGCACCATTCACGTACGCGTGGAAAAAATGCGCCAGGCGGGCATCATTCTGGGCACCCGCGTGGAAATCGACCCGCGTCAGCTGGGCTTTGATGTGTGCTGCTTTATCGGCATCATTCTGAAAAGCGCGCGCGATTATCCCGCAGCCCTCAGCAAGCTGGAGGCGCTGGATGAAGTGGTGGAAGCCTGGTACACCACCGGCCACTACAGCATCTTTATTAAAGTGATGTGTCGCTCCATCGATGCGCTACAGCAGGTGTTGATCAACAAGATCCAGACCATTGATGAAATCCAGTCCACCGAAACCCTGATCTCGTTGCAAAACCCGATCATGCGCACCATCAAGCCATAATTCCCCTCTTTCCTGTGCACAACCTTTTCCCAGGCGGATCACTTGCGTGATGCGCCTTGTCGCCTGATGCTTTCTGTTATTAACCCTGTTTTCCACAGGTGGATCACGGCTTGATCACAGCGTACAATGCTCGCCTTTAGTGCGGGAGAAGATCATGGCCGATATTACCTTAATCAGTGGCAGTACCCTTGGCAGCGCCGAATACGTCGCCGAACATCTTGAAGCAAAACTGCAGGAAGCGGGCTTTTCAACAGAGGTGCTGCACGGTCCAGAGCTGGACGAGCTGCCGCAGGAAGGAATTTGGCTGATTGTGACTTCCACGCACGGTGCGGGCGAACTGCCAGACAACCTGCTTCCTTTATATGAAGCCTTGCAGGAGACGCAGCCGGACCTTTCCGCGGTACGTTATGGCGCAGTCGGTATCGGCAACCATGAATATGACCTTTTCTGCGGGGCGATTAAGCTGCTGGAAGATCAACTCAACCAGTTAGGCGCCAAGCGCATTGGCGATCGCCTGGAGATCGACGTTCTCGAACATGAGATTCCTGAAGATCCGGCTGAAGTGTGGGTCGAGACCTGGAAAACGCAGATTTAAGACGATCTTTGCCGGTTGGGGATCGGGAAAAGTGAACGATCCCCAGTTTATTTCGCTATTTTATTGTTTTTTTTACGCCGTTATCTGTGGATAACATAGCCTTAATCTTGCGTATAACCGGTAGTTATCCCAATAATAACCCGTGCTGCTTTTTTCATCTGTGCATAAGTCGCCATTTAGATCCCAGCTTATACGGATCAGGATCACCGATCATTCACAGCAAGCGATCCTCTCTAATGCTCTGTTAATACATTGCTTTTCCGGGTTATCAACAGACCCTGGCGATCCTAATAAGAGATCTAACAGAGAGATCATATAAAAGAATAAAGATCCTTTCTTTTAAACCGCAGGATCCCGCGGCTTTCGCAGTCGACAGAATTTCAGTAGAATCCACCGCCCAGGGCAACGATCCCTGTCCGAACATTAACGAGGACCCACTTCATGTTTTATCCAGATCCTTTTGACGTCATCGTAATCGGTGGTGGTCATGCGGGCACAGAAGCCGCGATGGCCGCTGCCCGAATGGGTCAGCAAACGCTGTTACTCACCCATAACATTGATACGCTTGGACAAATGTCCTGCAACCCGGCTATCGGTGGCATTGGGAAAGGACACCTGGTGAAGGAAGTGGATGCCTTAGGCGGTTTGATGGCAACGGCAATTGACCAGGCCGGCATTCAGTTTAGGATACTAAACGCGAGCAAAGGTCCTGCTGTGCGGGCAACGCGTGCGCAAGCCGACCGCGTGCTCTATCGCCAGGCGGTACGCACTGCGTTGGAAAACCAGCCGAACCTGATGATCTTCCAGCAGGCCGTTGACGATCTGATTGTGGAGAACGATCGCGTCGTCGGTGCTGTCACGCAGATGGGCCTGAAATTCCGTGCCAAAAGTGTGGTGCTGACAGTCGGGACATTCCTCGACGGCAAAATTCATATTGGTCTGGATAACTACAGCGGTGGCCGTGCTGGTGATCCGCCATCCATTCCACTGGCGAAACGCCTGCGTGCTTTGCCGCTGCGTGTAAATCGTCTGAAAACCGGTACGCCGCCACGTATTGACGCACGCACCATCGATTTTTCGGTGCTGACACCGCAGCATGGCGATACGCCAATGCCGGTGTTCTCGTTTATGGGCAATGTTTCTCAGCACCCGCAACAAGTACCGTGCTGGATCACTTACACCAACGAACAAACACACGATGTGATCCGCAATAACCTCGATCGCAGCCCGATGTATGCCGGGATCATCGAAGGGATCGGACCACGTTACTGCCCATCGATCGAAGACAAAGTGATGCGCTTTGCCGATCGTAATGCGCATCAGATCTTCCTGGAACCGGAAGGGCTGACCAGCAACGAGATCTACCCGAACGGTATCTCCACCAGCTTGCCGTTTGATGTACAGATGCAGATCGTCCGTTCGATGAAAGGTCTGGAGAACGCGAAGATTGTGCGCCCAGGCTATGCCATCGAATACGATTTCTTCGATCCGCGCGATCTGAAGCCGACGCTGGAAAGCAAATTTATCCACGGCCTGTTCTTTGCCGGTCAGATCAACGGCACCACTGGTTATGAAGAAGCCGCGGCGCAAGGTCTGTTGGCCGGTTTGAACGCTGCACGAGCTTCAGCAGACAAAGAAGGCTGGGCGCCACGTCGCGATCAGGCTTATCTTGGTGTACTGGTTGACGATCTCTGCACCCTCGGCACCAAAGAACCGTACCGTATGTTTACCTCGCGTGCGGAATATCGTTTGATGCTGCGCGAAGACAACGCCGATCTGCGTTTGACCGAAGCCGGCCGCGAACTGGGCTTAGTCGATGATGCTCGCTGGGCGCGTTACAATCAGAAGTTGGAAACCATTGAACTGGAACGCCAGCGTTTGCGCGATCTGTGGGTTCACCCGAAATCTGCAAATGTGGATGAAGTGAACACCGTGATCAGTGCACCGCTGACCAAAGAAGCCAGTGGTGAAGATCTGCTGCGTCGTCCGGAGATGAGCTACGAGTTGCTGATGACACTGCCAAGCTATGGCCCTGCGCTGGAAGATGTGCAGGCCGCAGAGCAGGTTGAAATTCAGGTTAAGTACGAAGGGTACATTGCGCGTCAGCAGGAAGAGATTGATCGCCAGTTGCGCAATGAAAACACTTTGTTGCCTGTTGAGCTCGACTATCGTCAGGTTAATGGCTTGTCGAATGAAGTGATCGCCAAACTCAACGATCATAAACCTACCTCCATTGGGCAGGCCTCGCGTATTTCAGGCATCACCCCAGCAGCCATCTCCATTCTGCTGATTTACCTGAAAAAACAGGGCCTGCTGCGTAAAAGTGCCTGATCGACCACGGGGCGAGGTCACTCGCCCCCGTTTATGGAACGTTCCTTGTGATTAACAAACTCTCCCAGCTGCTCAATGCGGCAAATATTTCCCTTACCGATCAACAAAAACAGCAGCTCGTCGGCTATGTAGAATTGCTGCATAAGTGGAACAAAGCCTACAACCTGACATCGGTGCGCGATCCGCAGCAGATGCTGGTGCGCCATATTCTCGACAGCGTGGTCGTCGAACCGCATTTACAAGGCGAGCGCTTTATTGATGTGGGCACCGGGCCGGGTCTGCCAGGGATTCCGTTAGCCATTGTCCGTCCGCAGGCGCATTTTACGCTGCTGGATAGCCTGGGAAAACGCATCCGTTTCCTGCGTCAGGTACAACATGAGTTAGGGCTAACTAACATCACTCCTGTGCAGAGCCGTGTGGAAGAGTTCCCCGCAGAGCCGCCGTTTGATGGTGTTATCAGCCGTGCCTTTGCCTCGCTGGAAGACATGCTGAACTGGTGTCACCATCTGCCTGGCACCTCCGGTCGCTTCTATGCGCTCAAAGGTGTGCGTCCGGATGATGAAATTACAGCCTTACCTGCAGGCTTTGTGGTAGAGAAGATTGAGTCACTGCATGTGCCAGAACTGGATGGTGAGCGTCATTTAGTGGTGCTGTCTCGCCAATAGCCATAAAGAAGGTGCGGATTTAACGCCAACCGCACCTTTAGTCAGTGAAAACGTCCTGAATAAAAAAACAGCAGTTGAACACTTTTAGTCAAAAGCTTTTATTCGGCAGGGCAGGGTGAGACGGTTAACAAGCGCCACGGAAATTATCCGAAAAGCTCTGTTACATTTAACGAACATTTCACATTTCATTATCAGTTAGATCACTTTATTGGCTGTATTTACCTGCGCAAATAGTCACGTCAGAAAATATAACTCTGCAATAAATCGGCGTGCGTAATATCAGTTTTACGTTTTTATTGCGATGTACGATGTCAATAGAGTGTTTTTATCGAAAATCATGACCTGATGTCGGATGGATAATTCTATCGTTATGATAAAAAACAGCTTTCATCACTTTTGAAATCTTAAAATTCATGCTTAAAACAAATTCATTCGCCAGCCTATTGCCTATAATGTGATCTGAAGCACGCTTTAAAAGCAAGCCAACAAGGCAATTTCAGCGATTTAGCTGAGTCATAGTGGAAGATGATGTTTTGAAAAATAGCCCTCCAGAAAGAAATTTAAATAATTGTTCACCTTTTCGCTACTTACCGATTGAAATCGCAGGTGGCGCCCGTATAATTTGCACGGCTTTTGCTGCTTGACTCAAATGAGTAAAGGCAGTCTTATACGACACGCGACATACCCCGTTCGGGGCAGGAGAGTTCAACGCCATGTCAGTGTCTCTTTACAGTGTGAAATTAGCCCGGACCGTGCTGGTGATCCAGCTGGTGACGTTTGTCATCATCGGTGCACTCTTTACTCTGAAAGATGTTATCTGGGGCGCCTCCGCCATCGCGGGTGGAGCGGCAGCCTGGCTGCCGAATGTGTTGTTTATGTTTTTAGCCTGGCGCCTGCAGGATCAAACGCCTGCCAAGGGTCGTGTGGCCTGGAGCTTCGCCCTCGGTGAAGTGTTGAAGGTCTTCACGACAGTCATTCTTCTCATGGTGGCGTTAGGTGTGTTTGGAGCGGTCTTCTGGCCTCTCGCAATCACTTGGTTATCGGTGCTGGTGGTGCAGATCGTCGCGCCGGCTGTAATTAACAACAAAGGGTAAGAGGCATCATGGCTGCTGGAGAAATCTCTACTCCGCAAGAATACATAGGTCACCACCTGAATAACCTTCAGCTGGACCTGCGTACTTTCGAGTTGGTGAATCCGCACGACGCTCCTGCGACGTTCTGGGTATTAAATATCGATTCCATGTTTTTCTCTGTGGTACTGGGACTGCTTTTCCTGGTGTTGTTCCGTAAAGTGGCAAAAAGCGCCACCAGCGGTGTGCCAGGGAAACTTCAAGCGGCTATCGAACTGGTTGTCGGTTTCGTTGATAACAACGTTCGCGACATGTACCACGGTAAAAGCAAACTTATCGCCCCGCTGGCTCTGACAATTTTTGTCTGGGTCTTCCTGATGAACTTCATGGATCTGCTGCCTATCGATTTGCTGCCGTTTATCGGTGAGCACTATCTTGGCCTGCCAGCGCTGCGCGTTGTGCCGTCTGCAGATGTGAACATCACGCTGTCTATGGCGTTGGGCGTCTTTATTTTGATTCTGTTCTACAGCATCAAAATGAAAGGCATTGGCGGCTTCACCAAAGAACTGACGCTGCAGCCTTTTAATCACCCGATCTTCATCCCAATCAACCTGATTCTTGAAGGTGTTAGCCTGCTGTCTAAACCGGTTTCACTCGGTCTGCGACTGTTCGGCAACATGTATGCGGGTGAACTGATCTTTATCCTGATTGCCGGCTTGCTGCCGTGGTGGTCGCAGTGGGTGTTGAATGTGCCATGGGCCATTTTCCACATCCTGATCATTTCGCTGCAGGCTTTCATTTTCATGGTCCTCACGATCGTCTATCTGTCGATGGCATCTGAAGAACATTGATTTTTTTATCTCAACACTAAGCTTTTAACTGAAACAAACTGGAGACTGTCATGGAAAACCTGAATATGGATCTGCTGTACATGGCTGCCGCTGTGATGATGGGCCTGGCGGCAATCGGTGCTGCGATCGGTATCGGCATCCTCGGAGGCAAATTCCTGGAAGGCGCTGCGCGTCAACCGGATCTGATTCCTCTGCTGCGTACGCAGTTCTTTGTTGTAATGGGTCTGGTGGATGCAATCCCAATGATCGCTGTAGGTCTGGGTCTCTACGTGATGTTTGCGGTCGCCTAAACCTGGTAGCCTTGTTCACTCATGGCACCCGGTGCGATGAGGAACGGATTCTGCCGTTTATCGCTGATAGCGGCAGAGCAAGTTAACTTAATAAGAGGCATTGTGCTGTGAACATTAATGCAACAATCCTCGGCCAGGCCATCGCGTTCATTCTGTTTGTCGCGTTCTGCATGAAGTACGTATGGCCGCCGATCATGGCTGCCATCGAGAAGCGTCAGAAAGAAATTGCTGATGGCCTTGCTTCTGCTGAGCGCGCGAAGAAAGATTTAGATCTCGCGCAGGCCAATGCGACCGACCAGCTGAAAAAAGCGAAAGAAGACGCTCAGGTCATTATCGAGCAGGCGAACAAACGCCGTGCCCAGATTCTGGACGAAGCGAAAACCGAAGCTGAGACTGAACGTAACCGCATCGTGGCACAAGCGCAGGCAGAAATCGAAGCCGAGCGTTCACGTGCCCGTGAAGAGCTGCGTAAGCAAGTCGCGTTGCTGGCATTAGCTGGCGCCGAGAAAATCATCGAACGTTCCGTGGATGAAGCTGCTAACAGCGACATCGTTGATAAACTGGTCGCTGAACTGTAAGGAGGGAGGGGCTGATGTCTGATCTGATTACTGTAGCTCGCCCCTACGCCAAAGCAGCTTTTGACTTTGCTGTTGAGCATCAAAGTATCGATCGTTGGCAGACCATGCTGGCGTTTGCCGCTGAAGTGGCTCGCAACGAACAGATGGCAGATCTTCTTTCCGGTGCGCTCGCGCCGGAAGCTTTGTCTGCTTCTTTCAACGCGGTATGTGGCGATCAACTTGATGAACCCGCTCAGAACCTGATTAAGGTAATGGCGGAAAACGGACGTTTGACAGCACTTCCAGCGGTACTGGAACAGTACATCCAACTGCGTGACGCTTATGAAGCGACCGCCGAAGTGGATGTGATTTCTGCCAGTACCCTGAGTGACAGCCAGCTGAGTAAAATCAGCGCCGCGATGGAAAAACGTCTGTCACGCAAAGTTAAGCTGAATTGCAAAATTGACAAGTCTGTAATGGCAGGTGTGGTTATCCGTGCGGGTGACCTGGTCATTGATGGTAGCGTACGCGGCCGTCTTGATCGTCTGGCAGACGTCTTGCAGTCTTAAGGGGACTGGAGCATATGCAACTGAATTCCACCGAAATCAGCGAACTGATCAAGCAGCGCATTGCTCAGTTCAATGTGGTGAGCGAAGCTCACAACGAAGGTACTATTGTTTCTGTAAGTGACGGTATCATCCGCGTACACGGCCTGGCCGATGTGATGCAGGGTGAGATGATTGCCCTGCCGGGCAACCGTTACGCTATCGCACTGAACCTCGAGCGTGACTCGGTTGGTGCAGTAGTGATGGGCCCGTACGCTGACCTCGCCGAAGGCATGAAGGTTAAATGTACTGGCCGTATTCTTGAAGTTCCAGTTGGCCGTGGCCTGCTGGGCCGTGTGGTGAACACCCTGGGTGCACCGATCGACGGTAAAGGCGCAATCGACAACGACGGCTTCTCGCCGGTTGAAGTGATTGCACCGGGCGTTATCGACCGTCAGTCAGTAGACCAGCCTGTTCAGACCGGTTACAAATCTGTCGATGCGATGATTCCAATCGGCCGTGGCCAGCGTGAGCTGATCATCGGTGACCGTCAGACCGGTAAAACCGCAATGGCAATCGACGCCATCATCAACCAGCGCGATTCAGGCATCAAGTGTGTCTACGTTGCGATTGGCCAGAAAGCGTCAACCATTTCTAACGTGGTACGTAAGCTGGAAGAACACGGCGCGTTGGCTAACACCATCGTCGTTGTGGCTTCTGCTTCTGAATCCGCTGCACTGCAATACCTGGCGCCATACGCCGGTTGCGCAATGGGTGAGTACTTCCGTGACCGCGGTGAAGATGCCCTGATCGTGTACGATGACCTGTCTAAGCAGGCTGTTGCTTACCGTCAGATTTCACTGCTGCTGCGCCGTCCACCAGGTCGTGAAGCATTCCCAGGCGACGTGTTCTATCTCCACTCTCGTCTGCTGGAGCGTGCATCACGCGTAAGCGCTGACTACGTTGAGCGTTTCACTAACGGTGCTGTGAAAGGCCAGACCGGTTCTCTGACCGCGCTGCCAATCATCGAAACTCAGGCGGGTGACGTCTCTGCGTTCGTTCCGACCAACGTAATCTCGATTACTGATGGTCAGATCTTCCTGGAATCGAACCTGTTCAACTCCGGTATTCGTCCAGCCGTTAACCCGGGTATCTCTGTATCCCGTGTTGGTGGTGCTGCACAGACCAAGATCATCAAGAAACTGTCCGGTGGTATCCGTACCGCTCTGGCACAGTATCGTGAACTGGCTGCGTTCTCTCAGTTCGCATCCGATCTGGACGATGCAACGCGTAAACAGCTGAGCCACGGTCAGAAAGTGACCGAACTGCTGAAACAGAAACAGTATGCGCCGATGTCTGTCGCGCAACAGGGTCTGGTGCTGTTTGCTGCTGAGCGCGGCTTCCTGAACGACGTTGAACTGGCGAAAATCGGTAGCTTCGAAGCCGCTCTGCTGGCGTTCGCGGATCGCGACCATGCTGAGCTGATGGCTGAAATCAACCAAGCGGGCAACTTTAACAACGACATCGAAGCGAAGCTGAAAGGCCTCCTCGAAACGTTTAAAGCAACCCAGTCCTGGTAATGTCTGGCGGCTTGTCTGAAAAGGCAGGCCGCAAGGCTTTGAGGAGAAGCTAATGGCCGGTGCAAAAGAAATACGTACCAAGATTGGAAGCGTAAAAAATACGCAGAAGATCACCAAAGCGATGGAAATGGTCGCCGCCTCCAAAATGCGTAAAACGCAGGAACGCATGGCGGCCAGCCGTCCGTATGCAGATACCATGCGCAAAGTGATTGGTCACCTTGCTCTCGGTAATCTGGAATACAAGCACCCTTACCTGGATGAGCGTGACGTTAAGCGCGTCGGCTACCTGGTCGTTTCGACTGACCGCGGGCTTTGTGGTGGTTTGAACATTAACCTGTTCAAAAAATTGCTGGCAGATATGAAGGGCTGGGCTGATAAAGGTGTACAGAGCGATCTGGCCGTTATTGGTTCAAAAGGCAATTCATTCTTCGGCTCTGTCGGTGGCAACATCGTGGCACAGGTCACTGGTATGGGCGACAAGCCTGCACTGTCTGATCTTATCGGCCCGGTAAAAGTGATGTTGCAGGCCTATGATGAAGGTCGCATCGACAAGCTGTATATCGTCAGCAACAAGTTTAATAACACCATGTCTCAGACTCCGACCATTACCCAACTGCTGCCGTTACCGCCAGCGGAAGGTGAAGAAGAGATGAAGGCGAAGACCTGGGATTACCTGTACGAACCCGATCCGAAAGCGCTGCTGGATACTCTGCTGCGCCGTTATGTCGAATCGCAGGTTTATCAGGGTGTGGTGGAAAACCTGGCCAGTGAGCAGGCTGCACGTATGGTGGCAATGAAAGCTGCAACCGATAACGGCGGAAACCTGATCAAAGAGCTGCAGTTGGTTTACAACAAAGCTCGTCAGGCCAGCATCACCCAGGAACTTACCGAGATCGTCTCGGGAGCCTCCGCGGTTTAACCAGGCATATATCCTGTCGCGCGAGCGCGGCCGGATATTCTCGTATTAGGTAGAGGATTCAAGATGGCAGCTGGAAAGATTGTCCAGATTATCGGCGCCGTAGTTGACGTCGAATTCCCTCAGGACGCGGTACCGCAGGTATATAGCGCGCTTGAGGTTCAAAATGGTGACGCTCGTCTGGTGCTGGAAGTTCAGCAGCAGCTGGGTGGTGGCGTGGTTCGTACCATCGCCATGGGTACTTCTGACGGCCTGAAGCGCGGTCTGCAAGTTACCGACCTGAAAAAACCGATCCAGGTACCGGTTGGTAAAGCAACCCTCGGCCGTATCATGAACGTATTGGGCGAACCAATCGACATGAAAGGCGACCTGCAGAATGACGACGGCACCACTGTAGAGGTTTCCTCTATTCACCGTGCTGCGCCTTCTTATGAAGATCAGTCTAACTCGCAAGAGCTGCTGGAAACCGGCATCAAGGTTATCGACCTGATGTGTCCGTTCGCTAAGGGCGGTAAAGTCGGTCTGTTCGGTGGTGCGGGTGTAGGTAAAACCGTAAACATGATGGAGCTGATCCGTAACATCGCGGCTGAGCACTCAGGTTATTCGGTATTTGCTGGTGTGGGTGAACGTACTCGTGAGGGTAACGACTTCTACCACGAAATGACTGACTCCAACGTTATCGATAAAGTAGCGCTGGTGTATGGCCAGATGAACGAGCCGCCGGGTAACCGTCTGCGCGTAGCACTGACCGGTCTGACCATGGCGGAGAAATTCCGTGATGAAGGCCGTGACGTTCTGCTGTTCATCGACAACATCTACCGTTACACCCTGGCCGGTACTGAAGTATCAGCACTGCTGGGTCGTATGCCATCTGCGGTAGGCTACCAGCCAACGCTGGCAGAAGAGATGGGTGTGTTGCAGGAGCGTATTACCTCCACCAAGACCGGTTCAATCACCTCTGTTCAGGCCGTTTACGTTCCTGCGGATGACTTGACTGACCCGTCACCAGCAACCACCTTTGCTCACTTAGACTCAACCGTTACGCTGAGCCGTCAGATCGCCTCTCTGGGTATCTACCCAGCCGTTGACCCGCTGGATTCAACCAGCCGTCAGCTGGATCCACTGATCGTGGGTCAGGAGCACTACGACGTTGCGCGTGGCGTGCAGTCTCTGCTGCAGCGTTACCAGGAACTGAAAGACATCATCGCCATCCTGGGTATGGACGAGCTGTCTGAAGAAGACAAACTGTTGGTGGCACGTGCGCGTAAAATTCAGCGCTTCCTGTCTCAGCCGTTCTTCGTTGCTGAAGTCTTCACCGGTTCTCCAGGTAAGTACGTGACCCTGAAAGACACTATCCGTGGCTTCAAAGGCATCATGGAAGGCGAATTCGACCACCTGCCAGAGCAGGCGTTCTACATGGTCGGCGCTATCGAAGAAGCTGTAGAAAAAGCGAAGAAACTGTAATAACGGTTTCCCAGGAGGAATAGTATGGCTATGACTTATCATCTGGACGTTGTCAGCGCGGAGCAACAAATGTTCTCCGGTCTGGTTGAGCGCATCCAGGTGTCAGGTAGCGAAGGTGAGCTGGGTATTTACCCTGGCCACGCCCCGCTGCTGACAGCCATCAAGCCTGGTATGATTCGCATCGTGAAACAGCACGGCGAAGAGGAGTATATCTACCTCTCTGGCGGCGTGCTGGAAGTACAGCCGGGTAGCACTACCGTTCTGGCCGACACTGCAATTCGCGGTGAAGACCTTGACGAAGCGCGCGCGCTGGAAGCGAAACGCAAAGCAGAAGAGCACATGAACAGCAGCCACGGTGACGTGGACTATGCTCAGGCCTCTGCAGAGCTGGCGAAAGCTATCGCGAAACTGCGTGTAATCGAGCTGACCAAGAAAGCGATGTAATCAGGCTTTATGCGTCACGAAATGCCAGCCCATTGGGTTGGCATTTTTTTTGTCTGCGATAAATCGCGGTGCTGCGGCTTAAGGTGATCATTGCGCGCTAACTCAGCCATTTCAGTACGCGATGCTCTCATCAGCGCAGGGTTTTATCCCCGATCACCCTTTCATCTTTATCCGCTAATTTCGGTCCGAGAAAAATGTAGTAATCTCAGGGGTAAACCTTACACTTTCGAAAGATAAATTGAGTCAGGATAGTTATGTCTACAAGCGCAATGAGTGTGGTGATTTTAGCCGCTGGCAAAGGCACCCGTATGTATTCCGATCTGCCCAAAGTACTGCACACCCTGGCAGGCAAACCGATGGTTCAGCATGTGATTGATGCGGCGACCGGCCTTGGAGCCCAGCAAGTGCATCTGGTGTACGGTCACGGCGGCGATCTGCTGCAAGAGAAACTGGCCCACAACACGTTGAACTGGGTATTGCAGGCCGAGCAACTGGGTACCGGCCATGCAATGCAGCAGGCAGCACCTTTCTTTGCCGATGACGAAGACATCCTGATGCTGTACGGCGATGTGCCGCTGATCTCGCAAGCCACTTTACAGCGTCTGCGTGAAGAGAAACCTGAAGGTGGAATCGGTTTGCTCACCGTGGTGTTAGACAATCCTACCGGCTATGGTCGCATCGTGCGTGAAAACGGCACGGTGACCGGCATCATTGAGCAGAAAGATGCCTCAGCAGAGCAGTTGAAGATTCAGGAAATTAACACCGGCATCCTGATTGCCAACGGCGGCGACCTCAAACGCTGGCTGGCGCAGCTCAACAATAACAATGCTCAAGGCGAGTTTTATATCACCGATATCATCGCTATGGCGCATCACGAAGGTCGCGTGATCAACGCGGTACATCCTGCCCGTATCAGTGAAACCGATGGCGTGAACAATCGCCTGCAACTGGCCACGCTGGAGCGCGCTTATCAAACAGAGCAAGCCGAAAAGCTGCTACTGGCAGGTGTGATGCTGCGCGATCCGGCGCGTTTCGATCTGCGCGGTACGCTGGCGCACGGTCGTGACGTTGAGATCGACACGAATGTCATCATTGAAGGCAAGGTGACGCTGGGCGATCGCGTGAAAATCGGCGCGGGCTGCATTATCAAAAACAGCGTGATTGGTGATGATTGTGAAATCAGCTCTTATTCAGTCCTCGAAGATGCGACCTTAGCCGCTGCCTGCACCGTTGGCCCGTTCGCGCGTCTGCGCCCTGGCAGCGAGTTGGCGGAAGAGGCGCACGTGGGCAATTTCGTTGAGATGAAAAAAGCCACGCTGGGCAAAGGTTCTAAAGCCGGCCATCTTTCCTATCTTGGCGATGCCGAAATTGGTGCGGGCGTGAATATCGGTGCAGGTACCATCACCTGTAACTACGATGGCGCGAATAAATCGAAAACCATTATCGGCGACAACGTATTTGTCGGCTCCGATACCCAGCTGGTGGCTCCTGTCACCGTCGCGGCTGGCGCGACCATCGCGGCAGGTACTACGGTAATGAAAGATGTCACCGCAGCCGATTTGGTTTACAACCGTAAAGAACAGAATCAGAAGCCTGGCTGGCAGCGTCCGGTTAAGAAAAAATAAATTTTAAGGGTCGGCAAAGATCGGCCCGTGAAAAAAACTACCCGAAATCATTCGAGTTTCAGAAAGGCGGCAAGCGCGAATCCTCAGGAGCTGACTGAAGTCAGTGACTGAGGTGAATGCGCGTAGCCAACGCACCTGAAATTTGAAGTATGAAAGGTAGATCCCCACTCTCTACAAGGCTCGGGGAACAATCAGGTCAGATGACAACGCAATGGCCGAAAGCCATGAAGTCAGGAAACTATTATGTGTGGAATTGTTGGTGCAGTAGCGCAGCGTGACATCGCAGAAATTCTGCTGGAAGGTCTGCGTCGTCTTGAGTATCGCGGTTATGACTCTGCGGGTCTGGCAGTGGTGGATCGTCAGGGACATATGACGCGTTTGCGTCGTCTCGGCAAAGTGGCCAATCTGGCCGAAGCCGCAGAGCAGCAGCCGCTGATTGGTGGTACCGGTATCGCCCACACCCGTTGGGCAACCCACGGTGAGCCATCAGAAGCCAATGCGCATCCGCATGTCTCTGAGCACATCATCATTGTGCATAACGGCATCATTGAGAACCATGAGCCACTGCGCGCGCAGATGATTGAGCGCGGCTATACCTTTGCTTCAGAAACCGACACCGAAGTGGTGGCGCATCTGGTGCACTGGGAGCAGAAGCAGGGCGGCACATTACGCGAAGTGGTACTGCGCGTGATCCCGCAACTGCGCGGTGCTTATGGCATGGTGATCATGGACAGCCGCGATCCATCCGTACTGGTGGCAGCCCGTTCTGGTAGCCCGCTGGTGATTGGCCGTGGCGTCGGCGAAAACTTTATCGCTTCCGATCAGCTGGCCTTGCTGCCGGTAACCCGCCGCTTTATGTATCTGGAAGAGGGTGATATCGCCGAGATTACGCGCCGTGAAGTCACCGTCATCGATCGTGATGGCAAGACAGCCAAACGCGCGGAAATCGAATCCACGGCGCAGTACGATGCTGGTGATAAAGGTGCCTATCGTCACTACATGCAGAAAGAGATCTATGAGCAGCCGAACGCGATTAAAAACACCATCACTGGTCGTTTTAATCATGGGCAGATCGATCTCAGCGAACTGGGTGCCAATGCCGAAGCCTTGCTGAGCAAGGTTGAGCACATCCAGATTATCGCCTGCGGTACCTCGTATAACTCCGGGATGGTGTCGCGCTACTGGTTTGAGTCACTGGCCAACATTCCTTGTGATGTGGAAATCGCCTCTGAATTCCGCTATCGCAAATCCGCCGTGCGTAAAAACAGCCTGCTGATCACCCTGTCGCAATCGGGTGAAACCGCCGATACGCTAGCCGCGCTGCGCTTGTCGAAAGAGCTGGGTTATCTCGGTTCGCTGGCCATCTGTAACGTTGCCGGCTCTTCGCTGGTGCGTGAATCCGATCTGGCGCTGATGACCAAAGCCGGCACCGAAATTGGTGTGGCCTCCACTAAAGCCTTCACCACTCAGTTGGCGGTGTTGCTGATGCTGGTGGCAAAACTGGGTCGTCTGCATGGCATGAAGCCAGAAACCGAGCACGAAATTGTGCATGCGCTGCAGGCATTGCCAAGCCGCATTGAGCAGATGTTGGCGCAGGATAAAGTGATTGAAAGCCTGGCGGAAGGTTTCTCTGACAAGCATCATGCGTTGTTCCTGGGTCGTGGCGATCAGTATCCGATCGCGATGGAAGGCGCGCTGAAGCTGAAAGAGATCTCTTATATTCACGCAGAAGCCTACGCCGCCGGAGAGCTGAAACACGGCCCGCTGGCGCTAATTGATGCCGATATGCCGGTGATCGTCGTTGCGCCGAATAACGAACTGCTGGAGAAGCTGAAATCGAACATTGAAGAGGTGCGCGCGCGCGGCGGTTTGCTGTATGTGTTTGCCGATCAGGATGCGGGTTTCAGCGACAGCGAGGGCATGAAAATCATCTCACTGCCACACGTCGAAGAGGTGATAGCACCGATCTTCTACACCGTGCCGTTGCAGCTGCTTTCGTATCACGTTGCGCTGATTAAAGGCACCGACGTTGACCAGCCCCGTAACCTGGCAAAATCGGTTACTGTTGAATAATCTATAAAAAGGGCGGGCCTGCAACGGGTCCGCTTGCTTTTTAAACGGTGTCATATAACTGTCATATTTCGTACATTTCACTGTCATCAAACTGTCCTATTTTCCCTCCAGCAGCAATCACTGACTCCAACTAAAATGGCATTGAGCCTGATTTTTTTTAAATCCCCTGGAGGGAACATGACACTGATGCGTACATCCGTAGCCCGAATCCTCGCCGCCACCTTCGCAGTAAGCGCGGTATCTGCTTTTGCAGCCACCGACCTGACTGGCGCTGGCGGTACATTCCCGGCACCGGTTTATGCCAAGTGGGCAGCAGAGTATCAGCAAGCCACCGGTAGCAAAATCAACTATCAGGGTATTGGTTCTTCAGGCGGCGTTAAGCAAATCATCGCTAAAACCGTCGATTTCGGTGCGTCTGATGCGCCGTTAAGTGATGCCGATCTGGATAAAAATGGTCTGTTCCAGTTCCCTACCGTTATCGGTGGCGTGGTACTGGCCGTTAACATCCCAGGCGTGAAATCAGGTGAACTGACGCTGGACGGCAAAACCGTTGGCGATATCTACCTGGGCAACATCAAAAAGTGGAACGACCCGGCGATCACTAAGCTGAACCCAGGCGTGAAACTGCCAGACACCAACATCAACGTGGTTCGCCGCGCAGATGGTTCAGGTACCTCTTTCGTGTTCACCAGCTACCTGTCTAAAGTGAACGCAGACTGGAACAGCAAAATTGGTAAAGGCAACACCGTTAACTGGCCAACCGGTCTGGGCGGTAAAGGTAACGACGGCGTTGCAGCCTTCGTACAGCGTCTGCCGGGTTCAATCGGCTACGTAGAATATGCGTATGCTAAGCAGAACAACCTGACCTACACCAAACTGATGGATGCAGATGGCAAGCCAGTTGCTCCGAGCGAAACTACCTTCTCTAACTCTGCTAAAGGCGCAGACTGGAGCAAATCTTTCGCTCAAGACCTGACCTTCCAGAAAGGTGCCGATGCATGGCCAATCTCTTCTACCACCTTCATCCTGATCTACAAAGAGCAGGCTGATGCGGCTAAAGGTGCAGAAGTGATGAAGTTCTTCGACTGGGCTTATAAAGGCGGCAGCAAAACTGCAACCGCACTGGATTACGCTGCGCTGCCAGAAAGCGTTGCTAACCAGATTCGTACTGCCTGGAAAGCGAACATCAAAGACAGCTCAGGCAAAGCGATTTACAAGTAAGCGAATGACCCGGTCAGTCTCCCCTGACTGACCAACCCGATGGGCGGCATGGTATGCCGCCCTGAACTTCCTCTGAGAACCGAGAAACTTATGGCTGCCACTAAGCCGACGTTCAAAGCCCCAGGTAAACAAGGTGACATGATTTTCGGCGCGCTGGTGAAACTTTCCGCGCTTATCGTGTTGTTGTTGATGGGTGGCATTATCGTCTCCCTGATTTTCTCCTCCTGGCCAAGCATCCAAAAATTTGGTTTTTCCTTCTTATGGACCAAGACCTGGGATGCGCCAAACGAACAATTTGGTGCGCTGGTACCGATCTACGGCACCCTCGTCACCTCCATCATTGCCTTAATCATCGCTGTGCCGGTGAGCTTTGGCATTGCGCTATTCCTGACGGAACTGGCACCTAACTGGTTGCGTCGCCCGTTGGGTACCGCAATTGAGTTGCTGGCAGCGATCCCGAGTATCGTTTACGGCATGTGGGGCCTGTTTATCTTCGCCCCGCTGTTCGCTGAGTACTTCCAGACACCGGTCGGCAACATCATGTCGAACATTCCCATTGTGGGTGCCCTGTTCTCAGGTCCGGCATTCGGTATCGGTATTTTGGCCGCTGGCGTGATCCTCGCCATCATGATCATTCCGTACATTGCATCGGTCATGCGTGATGTGTTTGAGCAGACGCCAGTGATGATGAAAGAGTCCGCCTACGGTATTGGTTGCACCACGTGGGAAGTGATCTGGCGCATCGTGCTGCCGTTCACCAAAAACGGTGTAATCGGTGGTGTGATGCTGGGCCTGGGTCGTGCACTGGGTGAAACCATGGCGGTGACCTTCATCATCGGTAACACCTACCAGCTCGACAGCGCCTCGCTGTTTATGCCGGGCAACAGTATCACCTCCGCGCTGGCGAACGAATTCGCTGAAGCTGAATCCGGTGTGCATGTGGCGGCATTGATGGAACTGGGTCTGATTCTGTTCGTGATTACCTTTATCGTACTGGCCATCTCCAAACTGATGATCCTGCGCCTGGCGAAGAGTGAAGGAGCCCGTTCATGACCGCTATCGAAATGCATGCTCGTGCTGAGCTGGAAGCCTCGCGCCGTAAAATGCAGGCACGTCGCAGCGCTAAAAATAAAGTGGCACTGACGCTGTCGATGCTGACCATGGCCTTTGGCCTGTTCTGGCTGGTGTGGATTCTGTTCACTACCGTCACCAAAGGTATTGATGGTCTGAGCTGGTCACTGTTCACTGAATCAACCCCGCCACCGAACACCGCAGGCGGTGGTTTAGCCAACGCCCTGGCGGGCAGTGGGTTACTCATTCTGTGGTCAACGGTGTTCGGTACACCGCTGGGCATCATGGCCGGTATTTATCTTGCCGAATATGGCCGTAAGCACTGGCTGGCGGAAGTGATTCGCTTCATCAACGACATCCTGTTGTCAGCACCGTCGATTGTGGTGGGCCTGTTCGTCTACACCATCGTGGTGGCACAGATGCAGCACTTCTCTGGCTGGGCGGGTGTGGTGGCGCTGGCGCTGTTGCAGATTCCTATCGTGATTCGTACCTCGGAAAACATGCTGCGTCTGGTACCTGACAGCATGCGTGAAGCGGCTTATGCACTGGGTACGCCGAAGTGGAAGATGATTTCGGCCATTACGCTGAAAGCTTCAGTCTCCGGCATCATTACCGGTGTCCTGCTGGCCGTGGCACGTATCGCGGGCGAAACCGCACCGCTGCTGTTTACTGCGCTGTCGAACCAGTTCTGGAGTACCGACATGATGCAGCCGATCGCCAACCTGCCGGTGACGATTTTCAAATTCGCCATGAGCCCATTTGCCGAGTGGCAAAGCCTGGCATGGGCGGGTGTGTTGATCATTACCCTGTGCGTGCTGCTGCTGAACATTGTCGCGCGAGTGGTTTTCGCCAAGGGCAAACATTAATTTCCCGGCGCGGCTTCGGCGGCGCTGCACATGAGAGATGAGCAATGAGTATGGCAACGACTTCTGCCGGTAAAATTCAGGTTCGCAATCTGAACTTCTATTACGGAAAGTTTCACGCTCTTAAGAACATTAACCTGGATATCGCAAAGAACCAGGTCACCGCCTTCATCGGACCATCAGGTTGTGGTAAATCCACCCTGCTGCGCACCTTCAACAAAATGTACTCGCTCTACCCTGAGCAGCGTGCTGAAGGTGACATTCTGCTGGATGGCGACAATATTCTGGCTTCCCATCAGGATATCGCCCTGCTGCGCGCACGCGTTGGCATGGTGTTCCAGAAGCCAACGCCGTTCCCGATGTCAATCTATGACAACATCGCGTTTGGCGTGCGTCTGTTTGAAAAGCTGTCACGTGCCGATATGGACGAGCGTGTGCAGTGGGCGCTGACCAAAGCCGCGCTGTGGAATGAAACCAAAGACAAGCTGCATCAGAGCGGTTACAGTCTCTCCGGCGGTCAGCAGCAGCGTCTGTGCATCGCACGCGGTATCGCGATTCGCCCGGAAGTGCTGTTGCTGGATGAGCCATGCTCAGCCCTCGACCCGATCTCTACCGGTCGTATTGAAGAGCTGATCACCGAGCTGAAGCAGGATTACACCGTGGTGATCGTGACGCACAACATGCAGCAGGCCGCGCGTTGTTCTGACCATACCGCTTTCATGTATCTGGGCGAGCTGATCGAATTCAGCGATACCGATACACTGTTTACCAAGCCCGCGCAGAAGCAGACCGAAGATTACATCACCGGTCGTTACGGCTGATTCAGGAGACGCACATGGACAATTTGAATCTGAACAAACACATCTCCGGTCAGTTCAACGCGGAGCTGGAACACATTCGCACCCAGGTGATGATCATGGGTGGCATGGTGGAGCAGCAGCTTACCGATGCCATTACCGCGATGCACAACCAGGATGGCGAGCTGGCACGTCGCGTCATCGACGGTGACCAGAAGGTCAACATGATGGAAGTGGAGATTGATGAAGCCTGCGTGCGCATCATCGCCAAACGTCAGCCAACCGCGATCGATTTGCGTCTGGTCATGGCGATCATCAAGACTATCTCTGAGCTGGAACGTATCGGTGACGTTGCGGAGAAAATCAGTCGCACGGCGTTGGAGAAGTTCAGCCAGCAGCACTTGCCTCTGCTGGTGAGCCTGGAGTCTCTGGGTCGCCACACCGTGCAGATGCTGCACGACGTGCTGGATGCCTTCGCGCGTATGGATCTGAATGAAGCCATTAAGATCTATCGTGAAGATAAGAAGGTCGACAAAGAGTACGAAGGCATTGTGCGTCAGCTGATGACCTACATGATGGAAGATCCCCGCACCATCCCAAGTGTACTGACGGCGCTGTTCTGTGCCCGCGCTATCGAGCGTATCGGTGACCGTTGCCAGAACATCTGCGAAATTATCTTCTATTTCGTTAAAGGTCAGGATTTCCGTCACGTTGGCGGCGACAAGCTGGATGAACTGCTGTCAGGTGACGACGGCAGCAATAAACCCTCTTAATTGCCGTTTCGGCTGCCTGTTGCCACTGTGGCAAACAGGCAGCCATCTTCATTTCTGATTGGTCTCTGCGATTCCCTCTCTTTATACTTGGCGCACTTTTTTCTGCCAGGTGCTGTTAAATGTCTTCCCCAACAACGAAAAAGAACGCCGTGACGCCGGCGAAAGCGATGGTTGCTGCTATTAGTGGCTACGCGATGGACGGATTCGATCTGTTAATTCTGGGCTTTATGTTACCGGCGATCAGCGTCTCGCTGGCGCTCGATCCCTCTCAGGCCGGTTCGCTGGTCACCTGGACGCTGATCGGCGCGGTGATCGGTGGCATTGTGTTTGGTCATCTCAGCGATCGCTATGGTCGTATCCGTATTCTTACCGTGACGATCCTGATGTTCTCAATCTTCACCGGGCTGTGCGCGGTGGCGCAGGGCTACTGGGATCTGTTGGCCTATCGCACGCTGGCGGGCGTGGGCTTAGGCGGTGAGTTTGGTATTGGCATGGCGCTGATTGCCGAAGCCTGGCCAAAAGAGAAGCGCAATCGCGCCTCGGCGTGGGTCGGCATCGGCTGGCAACTGGGTGTATTGCTGGCGGCGTTTATTACCCCACCGCTGTTAAGTGTGATTGGCTGGCGCGGTATGTTCCTGGTGGGCCTGTTGCCTGCACTGGTGTCATTTGTGATTCGCCGTAGCATGGGCGAGCCGGAAGGCTTCACGCGCCATGTTGAGAAGACGCCACAGCTGTCATTCGCCGCGCGCATCAAATTGCTGTTTGCCGATCGCGCCACCAGCAAAGCCAGTCTCGGGATTTTCATCCTCTGCTCAGTGCAGAACTTCGGTTATTACGGTCTGATGATCTGGATGCCAAGTTACCTCTCATCCAGTTTTGGTTTTAGCCTGACCAAATCCGGCCTGTGGACAGCGGTGACCGTGGTCGGCATGACCTTTGGCATCTGGCTGTTTGGTGTATTGGCCGATCGCTTCGCGCGCTGGAAGATTTTCCTGCTGTACCAGTTTGGCGCGGTCGCCATGGTCGTGGTGTATGCGCAGTTGCGCGATCCAACGGTGATGCTGTTTACCGGCGCGATCATGGGGATGTTTGTGAATGGCATGATTGGCGGTTACGGCGCGCTGATCTCGGACACCTTCCCACCGCAGGCGCGCGCAACCGCGCAGAACGTGTTGTTCAACCTTGGACGCGGTGTCGGCGGCTTTGGTCCGCTGGTGATCGGCCTGCTGGCGGCGCAAATATCCTTTACTGCGGCCATCACTTTGCTGGCGCTGATTTATCTGCTGGATATCGTTGCGACACTGTTCCTGCTGCCGAAGAAGCAGAGTAACGAGGATTCACTGGGCGCGATTGGCTAAGGCGTTTAGGTTACCTGGTGCGCATAAATGCGCACTCTATTAGATCTGCGAACTGATCAAAATCGCACACCGGCCTCTATAGGGGCAGCACCAGGTTCCACCGGGCACAGAGGTAACAGATCAGACCGACCACAGAGGTAACACTTTTGGGGTCAGTCGATTTGCATCATGCATTGCCCGGACACCATGCGCCGGTTTCTGCAGGGGCGACATTCATGCCGCCCTGGGTTTACACCAAATCCCAACCCCGTGCGCGCCACAGTGCGGGCAGTTGCGTCATATCATCAAAGCGCGTCACCAGCGGATGATCCAACTCCGGATTGTGCGCATCAGCGCAGTAATAAAACACCGGAATGCCCGCCGCGATCCCCGCACGCGCACCAGCCTCTGAATCATCCACCAGAATGCACTTCTCAATCGGCACCTGCATCTGCTCAGCTGCGTGATACATCAATTCCGGATCGGGCTTCCAGTGGTTGATGTCGTATCCGCTGTACAGCCGACCTTCGAGGTACGGCAGCATGCCGGTTAAGCCTAGCGAGTGCTGCATCTTCTTCACTGTACCGTTGGAGACCACGCACATCGGCACTTTCACGCTCTCCACCAGGGCTTTAGCTCCGGCAATCGGCTTCAGGTCGAGATCAAACAGGCGGGCGACGTCGGCGCGATAGGCGGTTTCAAATTCTTCGATGGGCACTTCTTTTTGATGCTGCGCCAGTACATCCCGCACGATGTCATAGAGCTTCACCCCTTTGTACTGCTCAAACATCTGCTGCAAAGAGAGTTCAATACCGTATTGGGCAAAGGTGTTGACGTAAGACTGCGTACAGATCACTTCACTGTCGACCAGCGTACCGTCGCAATCGAAAAACACACATTCAACTGACATCGCACATCATCCTTTTATTAAACAGCCAGCTGACACTCTAGCGCACTGAGCGTAGAAAGCGACCCCGGCAACCGTTTGCGAATAATCAGTGTTTTGCTGCGCTAAAATCTATAGGATACGCGGCGATAAATTTTTTTCCGGGACAGTTGAATGAACAATCAGGGCTTGTTGCAGCGCATCTTTAAGCTGCAGGAACACGGCACAACCGCGCGCACCGAAGTGATCGCCGGTTTCACGACTTTCCTGACGATGGTGTATATCGTCTTTGTAAACCCGCAAATTCTGGGCGCCGCAGGCATGGATACTCAGGCGGTGTTTGTCACCACCTGTTTGATAGCGGCCTTTGGTAGCATCCTGATGGGGCTGGTGGCGAACTTGCCGGTCGCGCTGGCACCGGCAATGGGGCTGAACGCCTTCTTCGCGTTTGTGGTGGTCGGCGCGATGGGTTACTCATGGCAGGTTGGTATGGGCGCGATCTTCTGGGGCGCACTGGGTCTGCTGATCCTCACGCTGCTGCGTGTGCGCTACTGGATGATTGCTAATATCCCGATGAGTCTGCGCGTCGGCATCACCGCCGGTATCGGCCTGTTTATCGCCATGATGGGCCTGAAAAACGCCGGTATCATCGTGCCGAATGCCGACACCATTGTGACGGTCGGGAACCTGACCTCGCATAGCGTACTGCTGGGGGCGCTGGGCTTCTTCATTATCGCGATTCTGGCTTCACGCAATATCCACGCGGCGGTGCTGGTATCGATTGTGGTCACTACGGCGATTGGCTTAGCCATTGGCGATGTGAAATTCAGCGGTGTGTTTGCCGCGCCGCCGGCAGTGACATCGGTGGTGGGTCAGGTCGATATTAAAGGGGCGTTCAACATCGGCATGGCGGGAGTGATCTTCTCCTTTATGCTGGTCAACCTGTTCGACTCTTCCGGCACGCTGATCGGTGTCACCGATAAGGCCGGACTGACCGATGAAAAGGGCACTTTCCCGCGTATGAAGCAGGCGCTGTATGTTGATAGCATCAGCTCGGTGACCGGTTCGCTCATCGGCACCTCTTCAGTGACGGCGTATATCGAAAGCTCTTCCGGCGTGGCGATTGGTGGCCGTACCGGCTTGATGGCGGTCATCACCGGGATTCTGTTCCTGCTGGTGATGTTCCTGTCACCGCTGGCCGCGATGGTGCCTTCTTATGCGGCAGCAGGTGCGCTGATCTATGTGGGAGTCTTGATGACGGCGTCACTGTCACGCGTGCGCTGGGACGATCTCACCGAAGCGGTCCCGGCGTTTGTCACGGCGGCGATGATGCCATTCAGCTTCTCGATCACCGAAGGTATCGCGCTGGGCTTCATCTCGTACTGTGTGATGAAGCTTGGCACAGGACGCTGGCGTGAAATCAGCCCGTGCGTGGTGATTGTTGCCCTGCTGTTTGTGCTAAAAATCGCGTTTATCGACGCGCACTAAAAGCAACAGGCCGCGATTGCGGCCTGTTTTGTTAGAGATGTCCGATTTCCTGGGGTGTGGGAGTGAGGCTGGTCAGACGCAGCGAGCGCGGGCCAATATTCGGTTTGCTCATTTCAACATCGCGCAGCGGCTGCCACTGCTGCTGCGCATCAATCTCCCATAGGCATAAGCGCTCAGTGCCCGGAGAGAGCGCACACGACCACACCAGCATCGGCTCGGCATCACACACCGCCTGAATATCCGGAAATACGCTGGAGCGCAGACGGCCGGCAGCAGGGTGCAACTGCAGCGAACCGGCACCGTTCTCACTTTCACCGGTTAATTTGAGGATGCTCTGGCGCAGCGTCCAGATTTGCGTCACCGCTTCCATAAAATCCTGCTGCGCGTTGATCCACGCTTTCTCACCCGATGAGAGATCCTGCGTGAGCGTGTCCTGCGTCTGACGGCTGTGGGCGCGGACAATCTCCATATCCAACCCCGCACGTCCGCCTTCTTCCGCCAGCAGCACACCGACCATATTACCGGCGTACGCAATACTAAAGTCAGGGAGGTTAGGATCGGCAAAGCAAGGTCGTCCGCTGCTGGTGGTCACAAGCGGCGGGAGTTCACGAATGCCATAGACGCGCAGCATCAGCTGAGCCAGCAATTCGCGTGCGGCGAGAAAACGGCTACGGCGCTTGTCAGGGAAGCGCTCGGCGCTGTTAATCACATCCTGTGGAACCCGAAACAGCTCTGAAGAGAGCGGCGAGTTACCCATCCAACGTACAAAATGACTAGCCATCTGTCGCTCCGTGAAAATGGTCAGATAATCATCAGCGCTATTGTAGGAATTTTCTCAGAGGTTTGCATCCGGCATAACATGGAATGACCAAAAATCAGATAAGACCGAAGCGGCGGCTAATCCCATCAGTTGAATTTGCATATAACGCTTTTGCTGATTTTGCGCGGATAGGGTGCCGTAAAGTCTGAGGTAGTGTAGGATTTGGGCAACCAAAAGCACATCTAAGTGCGTGAACAATCCACCTCAAGATAATCGTGCCCATCGCAGCAGCATGCACGTCGGAGTTTTTTTATGTCAGTAACTTCACTTACTCGCCAGGAATCAATCTCGCTTGATGAATTTCGTCATGGTATGCGCCGTCTGACTGCGGGCGTTTCTTTAGTGACCACCGAGTTTCAGGGCGAAAAGCTGGGGCTGATTGCGACTTCTGTTAGCTCACTGGCTGCCGAGCCGCCAAGCCTGCTGGTATGTGTGAATCGTAGCGCATCCAGCCACGATGCATTTGTGAATGCTGGCCATTTCGCTGTGAACGTCCTGCGTGAACAGCATGACGATTTATGCGCGCAGTTCAGTCAGTCTGCACGTCGCGCAGAACGCTTCCAGAGCGGTGAGTGGCAAACGCTGAACACCGGTGCACCGGTGCTGGCTGATGCATTGGTGAGTTTTGACTGCCAGCTGGAGAAAGTGGTGGAGTGGAATACGCACAGCGTGCTGCTGGCGCGCATCGTTGGCATTTCACTGCCAGGTGAAGCGGCGGAGCCGATGGTCTATTTCAACAGCGGTTTTCACTCGCTGGGTTAATGTGAGTGACAGGCGTCGCGCAATGCCCGACGCCTGGAATCAATCAGGCAAATTTGCAGGCTTCATCAAAGCCGAGACGCGGTAAACGCGCATGCAGTTTGCTGGCTTCGCCATAGCCCAGATTAATCAGTAAGTTCACCTGCCATTTGCTTTCGCTGAAGAAGGCTTCATTGACTTTTGATGGGTCAAAACCGGACATCGGGCCGGCATCCAGGCCCAGCGAACGTGCCGCCAGAATCAGATAACCCGCTTGCAGGCTGCTGTTGCGGAAGGCCGTCTCTTTCGCCAGATCCGGACTGCTGGTGAACCAGCTACGCGCATCGCCGTGCGGGAACAGTTTTGGCAGTGCTTCATAGAATTCCGGATCCCACGCCACGATCACCGTTGCCGGTGCCGCCATGGTTTTATCCACATTGCCGGAGGAGAGCGCAGGTTTCAGCTTCTCTTTGCCTTCTTGCGAAGTGACAAACACGAAGCGTCCTGGTGAACAGTTAGCTGAAGTTGGGCCGAGCGCGGTCAGGTTGTAGAGCTGCTGCAATACATCATGAGAAATCGGTTTGTCCTGCCAGTAGCTGTGGGTGCGAGCATCATTGAACAGCGCGTTCAGCGCCACGCTGTCGAGCGGTGTACTCATGTTTCTCTCCTGTTCAGGCTGCCATTCGCGCCTGATTTTTAGCATGAATAGTGGATGTGTCCGGTGCGCTTTAGCACAGGCCAGCGATCGTTATACTGCAAAGGAGAGGGGGTGCCAAATAACAAAGACGCATGTTTCCCCCAACCAAACAGTGATGGGGGAAACAGGGGAAAGACTACTTACCAATACAGAAGCTGGAGAAAATCCGGCCGAGCAGATCGTCGGAGGTAAACTCACCGGTGATTTCGCTCAGCGCCTGTTGTGCCAGACGCAGCTCTTCCGCCAGCAGTTCACCGGCCCATGCACCCAGCAGCTGATCTTTACCTTGCTGTAAGTGAGTGGCTGCTAACTCTAATGCCTGCAGATGGCGTCGGCGTGCCAGGAAGCCACCTTCCATATTGCCAGAGAAGCCCATGCTCTGTTTCAGATGATCGCGCAGTGCATCCACGCCTTCGCCGGTGCGCGCAGAAAGGCGAATCAGTGAGTGATCATTCACTTCTGTCAGGCCCAGCACTTCGCCGGTCATATCGGCTTTGTTACGCACCACGGTAATCGGCAGTTGTGCCGGTAAACGTGCCACGAAATCGGGCCAGATAGCAGCGGCTTCGGTGGCGTCGGTGGTGGTGCCATCTACCATAAACAGCACGCGATCGGCTTGCTCGATTTCCTGCCAGGCGCGTTCAATGCCAATTCGCTCAACTTCATCACTGGCTTCACGCAGCCCCGCAGTATCGATGATGTGCAGCGGCATGCCGTCGATATGAATATGCTCACGCAGCACGTCACGCGTGGTGCCAGCGATATCGGTGACAATCGCGGCTTCACGACCGGCGAGGGCATTCAGCAAGCTGGATTTACCGGCATTAGGACGACCAGCAATCACCACTTTCATTCCTTCGCGCAGCAGGCTGCCCTGACGCGCTTCAGCGCGCACGTTATCAAGATCGCCGATCACCGCATTAAGCTGACCCTCGATTTTGCCGTCAGACAGAAAATCGATCTCCTCATCCGGGAAGTCGATAGCGGCCTCCACGTAGATGCGCAGGTGAGTGAGTGCTTCCACGAGTGTATTGATGCGCAGGGAAAATGCGCCTTGCAGTGAATTCACGGCGGAACGCGCGGCCTGCTCTGAACTGGCGTCGATCAGATCGGCGATCGCTTCCGCCTGCGCCAGATCGAGTTTGTCGTTGAGGAACGCACGTTCGGAAAATTCACCTGGCTGGGCAATGCGTACACCCGACAGCGCCACGATGCGTTTCAGCAGCAGATCCAGAATCACCGGGCCGCCGTGACCCTGCAGCTCCAGCACATCTTCGCCGGTGAAAGAGTGGGGGCCAGGAAACCACAGCGCAATCCCCTGATCCAGCACGCTGCCATCCGCATCGCTGAATGGCAAGTAGTCGGCATAGCGCGGTTTCGGCAATTTGCCGAGCACGGCTTGCGCGACGTCAGCGGCTTTGGCACCGGAAATACGCAGAATACCGACGCCGCCACGGCCGGGAGGTGTCGCCTGGGCAACGATAGTATCGCTGTGGCTCATGATTCTCTCTCTTACCCGTCATACTTCAAGCTGCAGCAGCGTTGGCTGCGCTCGAATTATTTAGGGTACAAATTTTGAAAAAAAACAGGGCGACATAAATGCCGCCCCTTGAGTATACGCTGCTGCTGTTGCAGTCAGACGTTACGCTTTCTTCTTATCGCGGCTGTGCAGACCACGTTTTTCCAGCCCGCGATAAATCAGCTGCTGCTGGAGGATGGTCACCAGGTTACTGACGATGTAGTACAGCACCAGACCGGCTGGGAACCACAGGAAGAACACGGTAAAGATAACTGGCATGTAGGTCATGATCTTCTGCTGCATCGGATCGGTCACGGTGGTCGGTGACATCTTCTGGATGAAGAACATGGTGATACCCATGATAACCGGCAGAATGTAGTACGGATCCTGCGCGGACAGGTCATGAATCCACAGAATGAACGGTGCATGACGCAGCTCAATCGAACCTGACAGCATATAGTACAAGGCCAGGAAGATAGGCATCTGGATAACCAGCGGCAAGCAGCCACCCAGCGGGTTCACTTTCTCTGCTTTGTACAGCGCCATCATTTCCTGGCTCTGCTTCTGCTTGTCATCGCCCAGACGCTCACGCATTGCCTGAATCTTCGGCTGCAGCATGCGCATCTTCGCCATGGAGGTGTACTGCGCTTTAGTCAGCGGGTACATGATGCCACGAACGATGAAGGTGATAACGATAATCGAGAAGCCCCAGTTACCGATAAAGCTGTGCAGGAACTTCAGCAGCTTAAACAGTGGCTGAGAGATGAACCACAACCAACCGTAATCCACGGTCAGATCCAGGTGAGGCGCGATAGCGGCCATCTTGTCCTGGATTTCCGGCCCTAACCACAGGGTTGCGCCGAGATCTTGCTGTGCGCCTGCCGCCACGGTCACCGGTGAAGATTTATAACCGATAGCCGCAATGCCGTTACCGAGGTTGCTGGTGTACAGGGTGTTGTTACCCTGAGTACGTGGCACCCAGGCCGTTGCAAAGTACTGCTGCAGCATCGCCACCCAACCATTGCTGGTGGTCGCGTTCAGGTTCTCGTTATCCGCGATGGTATCGAATTTGTATTTTTCGTATTTCGCTTCGCTGGTCGAGTACGCTGCGCCACGGAAGGTGTGCAGGGCAAAGTTATTGCTGCCGGTATCACGGTGCTTCGGCAGATCAATGGTCTGCTTCAACTGACCGAACATCGACACTTCCAGCGGCTGCTGCGAGGCGTTATTGATGTTGTAGTCAACGTTAACCGCGAAGTCGCCACGCTTGAACACGAAGGTTTTGGTATAAACCACACCTTTTTCATCGGTCCAGGTCAGTGGTACACGCAGCTCGGTCTGGCCATCGGCCATCTCGAAGTGATCCTGAGTGGTGGTGAACAGCGGACGAGCGCCATTGTTCGGGTTATCCGGGCCATTACGACCGGTTAAGCCACTTTGCGCCTGATAAACGAAGGCGGGGGTGGTTTCCAGCAACTGGAACGGTGCGTCTGAACCCAGTTTGTCCGGGTAAGTCAGCAGCTGTGCCTGCTCAATATCGCCACCGCGAGTATTGATGCTGAGTGACAGGACATCAGTCTTAACGGTGATCGTTTGGCCCTGACCGCTAGCCGGCACGCCGGAAGAGGCGGCATCACCCGCTGCGCTGCTTGTGTTCTGCGTGGTCTGAGTCTGCTGTGGCTGCGGAGCGTGGTCCGTCTGCCAGGCTTGCCAGATCATAAAAGACACGAACAGAAAAGCGATGAGAAAGAGATTGCGTTGCGAATCCATCGTTAATGTTCTCTGGTATCAAAGGTTTTTGGCGGCACAGGATCGTCACCACCCGGGTTCAAAGGGTGGCATTTTAATACGCGTTTTATCGTCAACCAACTACCTTTTACGACGCCGAAACGACGTAATGCCTCAATCCCATACTGCGAGCAGGTGGGATGGAACCGACAATGAGGTCCAAGTAGTGGGCTGATGGCGCGTTGATAAACGCGTATCAGGGCGATCAGGAGCCGCGAGCCAGGCGACAGTGACGACGCCATAATTTCTCCAACGCTTCCGTTAACGCACGGTTATCGAGGTCAGCAATCCCCTTTTTCGCCACGATGACAAAATCCATCGCTGGCAGCTCATGTTGGCGCAGACGAAAGCTTTCGCGGGTCAATCGCTTGATCCGGTTGCGTTCATGGGCGCGTTTCACATGCTTTTTGGCGACGGTAAGACCGATGCGGGGATGCCCCAGCGAGTTAAGGCGGCCGAGGATGGTGATTTGCGGCGTACCGGCTCTTTGTGGCTGCTGGAAGACGAAAGTGAAATGAGTGGGAGTTAACAAACGTAACTCCCTGGGAAATGCGAGCTTAACCACGAGGGTTAGCTTTATTACTTAGAAACGGTCAAACGAGCACGGCCTTTAGCACGACGACGTGCCAGAACCTGACGACCATTTTTTGTTGCCATACGAGCACGGAAACCGTGTGAACGGTTGCGCTTCAGTACGGACGGTTGAAAAGTGCGTTTCATGGCGATTTCTACCTAAACTTGAAAATTTTCACTGGGTGACGCGTTTTCGGGCCAGTAAATCGACCTACGCCTCAATGTGTCTTTAATAAAGAGGCGGGATTGTAATAATTGTACAGTCCAGAGTCAATTTACTTCGCAGTTCGCGGCACCTGGAAACCAGATACAGCCCGCTGATTCCGGGCATCAAGGCTTCACGCAATAATGCCGGGTGGGGAATTATACGGGCTATAGGGTAAAGCGCAAGGATCGCGCAGGATCTTCTTGCGATCAATTTGCAGATTTATTGCGCGGAAACGAGAGGCGACCAGAAAAATTGCCTCTTTCAGCAAGATCACCGCTCGCTTTTTCCACAGAAAGCGTAAACTCATTAGCGCTTCACTAGCCTGTGGATAAATTGGATCAAAACTGTGTAGAAAGGGAAGATCTCTGTGCCGCTTTGCGCTATGATCCGCCCTTCCGCTGACGATCCTCACTGCGATCGCCAGGGATGACTACCGCGGATAGCGGTCGCAGGCGCTTTCTGATCGCCTGTGTCAAAAAAGACAGTTTCTATTATTAGCGCCTGAAATTCTTATCGATTTTGTACGAGTGGAGTCCGCCGTGTCACTTACGCTTTGGCAACAGTGTCTTGCCCGTTTGCAGGATGAGCTTCCTGCCACCGAATTCAGCATGTGGATTCGTCCGCTGCAAGCTGAATTAAACGACAATACGCTGACCTTGTATGCACCAAATCGGTTTGTACTCGACTGGGTTCGGGATAAATATCTCAATAGTATTAATGGGCTGCTGAATGAATTCTGCGGCCCGAACGTGCCTTTGCTGCGTTTTGAAGTGGGCACGCGCCCGGCTGCGCAGGTTGCAGCCAGCCAGCCTGCCATGGCGGCTTACAGCACCCCTGCTCCTGTTGAAAACCGTCCTGCTCCGGCGCAAATCTTGCGTCCAAGCTGGGACTCAGTGCCCGCCCCGGCGGATGTCACCTACCGCTCAAATGTGAATAACCGCCATAACTTCGATAACTTCGTTGAAGGTAAATCTAACCAGCTGGCGCGCGCGGCGGCACGTCAGGTAGCGGATAATCCTGGTGGCGCTTACAACCCGCTCTTCCTTTATGGCGGAACCGGTTTAGGTAAAACTCACCTGTTACATGCAGTGGGAAATGGCATTATTGCGCGCAAGCCGAATGCCAAAGTGGTTTACATGCACTCAGAACGTTTTGTGCAGGACATGGTAAAAGCGCTGCAGAACAACGCCATTGAAGAATTTAAGCGTTATTACCGCTCCGTCGATGCACTGTTGATCGATGACATTCAGTTCTTTGCCAATAAAGAGCGCTCGCAGGAAGAGTTTTTCCATACCTTTAACGCCCTGCTGGAAGGCAATCAGCAGATCATTTTGACCTCGGATCGCTACCCTAAAGAGATCAATGGTGTTGAAGATCGCCTGAAGTCGCGCTTTGGCTGGGGATTAACCGTCGCGATCGAGCCGCCTGAGCTGGAAACGCGTGTGGCGATCCTGATGAAGAAAGCGGATGAAAACGATATCCGCCTGCCGGGAGAAGTCGCCTTCTTTATTGCCAAGCGTCTGCGATCCAATGTGCGTGAGCTGGAAGGGGCACTGAACCGCGTCATCGCCAATGCCAACTTTACCGGCCGCGCGATCACCATCGATTTCGTGCGCGAAGCGCTGCGGGATTTGCTGGCGCTGCAGGAAAAGCTGGTCACCATCGATAACATCCAGAAAACGGTGGCCGAATACTACAAAATCAAAGTAGCGGATTTGCTGTCGAAACGCCGTTCGCGTTCGGTGGCTCGTCCGCGTCAGATGGCGATGGCGATGGCGAAAGAGCTGACCAACCATAGCCTGCCGGAAATTGGCGATGCGTTTGGTGGCCGCGATCATACCACCGTGCTCCATGCCTGCCGTAAAATTGAGCAGTTGCGTGAAGAGAGCCACGACATCAAAGAAGATTTCTCTAACCTCATTCGAACATTATCTTCCTGACGCATATGAAATTTATTGTAGAACGTGAGCAGTTGCTGAAACCACTGCAACAGGTTAGCGGCCCGCTTGGTGGACGCCCGACCTTACCGATCCTCGGAAATTTACTGTTGCAGGTGAGTGAAGGCGTACTGCGTCTGACCGGCACCGATTTGGAAATGGAGATGGTGGCCCGCGTTGCATTAACGCAGCCCCACGAGCCCGGTGCGACCACCGTGCCCGCGCGTAAATTCCTCGATATCTGTCGCGGTTTGCCAGAGGGGGCGGAAATTAGCCTGACGCTGGAAGGTGACAGAATGCTGGTGCGTTCTGGCCGCAGCCGTTTTTCCTTATCGACGCTGCCCGCCACTGACTTCCCTAATCTGGATGACTGGCAGAGCGAGGTGGAGTTCACCTTGCCACAGGCCACGCTGAAACGTCTGATTGAAGCAACCCAGTTCTCGATGGCGCATCAGGATGTGCGTTACTACCTCAACGGCATGCTGTTTGAGACCGAAGGTGAAGAGTTGCGCACCGTCGCCACCGATGGTCACCGTCTGGCGGTATGCTCCATGCCGATTGGCCAGGCGTTGCCTAACCATTCGGTGATCGTGCCACGTAAAGGTGTGATTGAATTAGTCCGTTTGCTTGATGGCGGCGAGACTCCGCTGCAGGTACAGATCGGCAGCAGCAACATTCGCGCCCACGTTGGTGACTTTATCTTTACCTCTAAGCTGGTTGATGGCCGTTTCCCGGATTATCGCCGCGTATTGCCGAAAAACCCGGACAAAGCGCTGGAAGCGGGATGCGATCTGCTGAAACAGGCGTTTGCCCGTGCAGCGATTCTCTCCAATGAGAAGTTCCGCGGTGTTCGTATCTATATCACCGAAAATCAGCTCAAGATCACCGCTAATAACCCTGAACAGGAAGAAGCGGAAGAGATGCTGGATGTATCGTACAGCGGCACTGAACTGGAGATCGGCTTTAACGTGAGTTACGTGTTGGATGTGCTGAATGCGCTGAAATGCGAAAACGTGCGTTTGCTGCTGACCGATTCGGTTTCGAGTGTGCAAATTGAAGACGTTGCCAGCCCAGCGGCGGCATACGTCGTCATGCCAATGCGCTTGTGATCTTATAGCGGGCCAACTTACTCGCTATTTTGCCCCCGGGCAGTGCTCGTCCCTGGTCACATACTTCAGTATGCTCCCAGGGCCTGCGCGCTGGCCGTGAGCAAACTAGCTTCGCCGTTAACGCCCTCGATGGCAGGGTTAGGTGAAAACCACTTCTTAATGCGCAGCTGGATTCGTTCATGGCTTTAACCCGCCTCCTGATTAAAGATTTCCGCAACATCGAGCAGGCCGATCTCACGCTGGCACCAGGCTTTAATTTCCTCGTGGGTGCTAACGGCAGCGGTAAAACCAGCGTGCTGGAGGCTATTTACACCCTCGGACATGGCCGCGCATTTCGCAGTTTGCAGGCTGGACGCGTCATTCGTCACGATCAGGATGCGTTTGTCCTGCACGGACGAATTGAAGGCAGTGAGCGCGAATTGGCCGTGGGGCTGACCAAAAATCGCGCCGGTGATAGCAAAGTGCGCATCGACGGCAGCGACGGTCATAAAGTGGCGGAGCTGGCGCAATTGCTGCCGATGCAGTTGATCACGCCGGAAGGGTTTACTTTGCTCAACGGCGGCCCCAAATACCGTAGAGCCTATATTGATTGGGGATGCTTTCACTCCGCACCCGGTTTCTTCAATGCCTGGAATAATCTACGGCGTCTGATGAAACAGCGTAACGCCGCGCTGAGACAAGTTTCGCGTTACAGCCAAATTCGCCCGTGGGATCAGGAACTGGTGCCGCTGGCCGAACAGATTAGCCAGTGGCGAGCCGAGTACAGTGCGGCGATCTCGAAAGAGATCATCGCTACCTGCAGTCAATTTTTACCAGAGTTTGAGTTGTCGTTTTCGTTTCAGCGCGGCTGGGATAAAGAGAGCGACTTTGCCGAACTGCTGGAACGTAATTTCGAGCGCGATCGCGCGCTCACCTATACCGCCAGCGGCCCGCACAAAGCGGATTTTCGTATCCGTGCGGAAGGCACGCCGGTGGAAGATTTACTCTCACGCGGTCAATTAAAGCTGCTGATGTGTGCACTGCGTTTAGCGCAGGGTGAATATCTGACGCGCAGCAGCGGACGTCGCTGTTTGTACCTGATTGATGACTTCGCCTCGGAGCTGGACGATTCGCGTCGTCGGTTGCTTGCCGAGCGCCTGAAAGCCACGCAGGCTCAGGTATTTGTCAGTGCCATTGGTGTCGAACATGTAATCGACATGAGTGACGAAAAGGGCAAGATGTTCCGCGTGGAACAGGGTAAAATAGCGGTTCAACCTGAAGATTAAATGAGCGAGAAACGTTGATGTCGAATTCTTATGACTCCTCAAGTATCAAAGTCCTTAAAGGGCTTGATGCGGTACGCAAACGCCCGGGTATGTATATCGGTGATACCGATGACGGCACCGGTCTGCATCACATGGTATTCGAGGTCGTGGATAACGCAATCGACGAAGCGCTCGCGGGTCACTGTAGTGACATCGTCGTCACCATCCATGCGGACAATTCTGTGTCTGTTCAGGATGATGGCCGTGGTATTCCGACCGGCATTCACCCGGAAGAGGGTGTGTCTGCGGCAGAAGTGATCATGACCGTGTTACACGCCGGCGGTAAATTCGACGATAACTCGTATAAAGTGTCCGGTGGTCTGCACGGCGTGGGCGTGTCAGTGGTTAACGCCCTGTCGCAGAAGCTGGAGCTGACCATTCGTCGCGAAGGCAAAGTACACCAGCAGATTTATCAGCACGGCGTGCCGCAGGCACCGCTGGCGGTATCCGGTGATACTGAAACCACCGGTACACGCGTCCGTTTCTGGCCGAGCTACGAAACTTTCACCAATGTGGTGGAGTTCGAGTATGACATTTTGGCGAAACGCCTGCGTGAACTCTCCTTCCTGAACTCGGGTGTTTCTATCCGTCTGGAAGACAAGCGTGACGGCAAGAGCGACCACTTCCACTACGAAGGCGGCATCAAGGCGTTTGTTGAGTACCTCAACAAGAACAAAACCCCGATTCACCCAACCGTGTTCTATTTCTCTAACGAGAAAGACGGTATTGGTGTGGAAGTTGCGCTGCAGTGGAACGATGGTTTCCAGGAAAACATCTACTGCTTCACCAACAACATTCCACAGCGCGATGGCGGTACGCACCTTGCGGGCTTCCGTGCGGCAATGACGCGTACGCTGAACGCTTATATGGACAAAGAAGGCTACAGCAAAAAAGCCAAAGTCAGCGCCACCGGTGATGATGCGCGTGAAGGCCTGATTGCTGTGGTTTCGGTGAAAGTGCCGGATCCAAAGTTCTCCTCACAGACCAAAGACAAGCTGGTTTCTTCAGAGGTGAAATCCGCGGTTGAGCAGCAGATGAACGAACTGCTGAGCGAATACCTGCTGGAAAACCCATCAGACGCGAAAATCGTAGTCGGTAAAATTATCGATGCGGCTCGTGCACGTGAAGCGGCACGTCGCGCCCGTGAAATGACCCGTCGTAAAGGCGCGCTGGATTTGGCCGGTCTGCCGGGCAAACTGGCGGATTGCCAGGAACGCGACCCTGCACTGTCTGAAATCTACTTAGTGGAAGGGGACTCAGCGGGCGGCTCTGCCAAGCAGGGACGTAACCGTAAGAACCAGGCGATCCTGCCGCTGAAAGGTAAAATCCTCAACGTGGAGAAAGCGCGTTTCGACAAGATGCTCTCCTCTCAGGAAGTGGCGACGCTGATCACCGCACTCGGCTGTGGTATCGGTCGCGACGAATACAACCCGGACAAACTGCGTTATCACAGCATCATCATCATGACCGATGCCGACGTCGATGGCTCGCACATCCGTACGCTGCTGTTGACCTTCTTCTATCGTCAGATGCCGGAAATTGTCGAGCGTGGTCATGTGTATATTGCTCAGCCGCCACTGTACAAAGTGAAGAAAGGCAAGCAGGAACAATACATTAAAGATGACGAAGCGATGGATCAGTACCAGATCGCTATCGCACTGGATGGCGCAACACTGCACACCAACGCCAGCGCACCGGCGCTCGGCGGCCAGCCGCTGGAAAATCTGGTGGGTGATTTCAACAGCACCCAGCGCATGATCAAACGTATGGAACGTCGCTTCCCAACGGCAATGCTGCGTGGCCTGATCTACCATCCAACCCTCAGCGATCTCAGCAATGAAGCCGCAGTTAAAGGCTGGATTGAAGGTTTAGTCGCATACCTGAGCGAGCGCGAAGCGCACGGCAGCAGCTATATGGCGCACGTACGCACCAACAGCGAACTGAACGTGTTCGAGCCGGTATTGCGTGTGCGTACGCATGGTGTCGATACCGACTATCCGATGGACAGCGAGTTCATCGATGGACCGGAATACCGCAAAATCTGTGGTCTGGGCGAGCAGCTGCGCGGCCTGATTGAAGAAGATGCGTTTATCGAACGTGGCGATCGCCGTCAGCCAGTGACCAGCTTCGAGCAGGCGATTGAGTGGCTGGTGAAAGAGTCGCGCCGTGGTCTGTCAGTCCAGCGCTATAAAGGTCTGGGCGAGATGAACCCAGAGCAGCTGTGGGAAACTACCATGGATCCAGACAGCCGTCGCATGCTGCGCGTCACCATTAAAGACGCCATCGCGGCTGACCAGCTGTTCACCACGCTGATGGGCGATGCGGTTGAACCGCGCCGCGCCTTCATCGAAGAGAACGCGCTGAAAGCCGCTAACATCGATATCTGATGTGAACAAAAAAACCCTTCCATATCTGGAAGGGTTTTTTTAGCTGTTTAAACCCGAATTGTTCTGCCTACGGATCCATCCGGCATTTCAATCAACAAGCTGAGTTTTCCACCCATCGCCTCAATATAACGTTTAATGGTAATCAGGCGTTGATCGGCTCCCGCTTGTTCAATCTGTGTAATACGAGGTTGCTTCACCCCCATCGCTTCAGCCACCGTTTTTTGTGACAGCTCTAACTCCTCGCGCAATAACTGCAATCCGGTTTCCAGGATCAGCTCATCAGCCATTTGCTGAATATCTGCACGTTCAGACGCAGGAAAAGAATCATTCAAGCATCCTTTCAGGTCGTCCATTTAATGCGTCCTCAGGTAAGGAAAATTTCATCTAAAAAAAACATAAGTAACTGCATACTTAGCCTCGTCACCTTACATGCTGTAAAAGGGAAAATTGTTAGATCGGAAGCGGCAACACAAACTAACCATGCCGTCCGTTGCCGATTAACTGGTCAATGTGAGCTGAATCGCGCTAGCATTAAACAAACTCTGACTTAACCGAGGATGTTATGGCGATAAAATTGATTGCGATCGATATGGACGGCACGCTGCTCAACCCGCAGCACGAAGTGACGGCGGCGGTGAAATCGGCGATTGGTCGTGCGCGTGATAAAGGCGTTTCCATTGTGCTGGCGACCGGTCGTCCGTTGGTCGGCATTGAGCGCTATCTGATGGAACTCGATATGCAGCAGCCCGGCCAGTATTGCATCAGTAACAACGGTGCGCTGGTGCACAGCGCAGATAGCGGCGATGTGGTGGCGGAAAAAACGCTGAGCTTTGATGACTATCTTTATCTGGAACAGCTGGCGCGCGACCTCGGCGTGCATTTCCAGGCGTTCGACAAATCCTTCCTCTACACGCCAAACAAAGACATCAGCGAATACACCATCCACGAAGCCAGCCTGACCGGCATTCCAGTTCGTTACCGCGCGGTAGAAGAGATGGACCCGGCCACTCGCTTCCCGAAACTGATGATGATCGACAAGCCACATTTGCTGGATAAAGCGATTGCTGGCCTGCCTGCGCGTGCCCGTGACAGCTACACCATCCTGAAAAGTGCGCCGTACTACCTCGAAATTCTCAACCCGCTGGTCAACAAAGGCTACGGCGTGAAAATGCTGGCGGACAAACTCGGCCTGCAGCAGTCGGAAGTGATGGCGATTGGTGATCAGGAAAACGACCTGGCGATGATTGAGTACGCGGGAACCGGCGTAGCAATGGGCAATGCCATTGATTCAGTCAAAAACATTGCGCAGTTCGTGACCAAAACCAATATGGAAGATGGCGTCGCGCATGCCATTGAAGAGTTAGTGCTGTAATCCTTTCTTTTGCGGGCAGCGTGCTGCTGTCCGCCTCTCTGAGTTCATCCCTCAAATGCCGATTGATCGCCATAAATGGCGACACGACGAATGATTGTTCCGGTTCCTGTGAAGCATGTCTTCATACTCCAAAAAGATGAACCAGCGAACGATCAGACCCGTTTCCACCCGGTACGCCATCAATGATCACCCAACGAGGGTGCCCCTAAGTTTCTGCCGAGTGCACACTAATTCGTCATAAGTGATGCCCCAACTCACACTCAGCTCGATTTCGTCGGGTGCACATTTGTGCATCGATGAATTGTCTATTATGTGATCCAGATTGTAGTACAGCTTGATTGGTTAGTACTACAATCTGCGTCGTGACGTGAGGTGTCTGTTAGTTTTCACGCGTCGAAAGCAGTAATCTGATGGGCTACCGTCTTTCACTGAATGGAACATCATGACGCAAGAACAATTAAGCAAAACCGAGCGCATCATCCTGACGCTGGGTGAAGAAATTGTAGCAGGGAAGTATGTGCCGGGCGCCGCGTTGCCCGCCGAAGCCGAGTTGTGTGAGCGCTTTGGCACCTCGCGAAACATCATCCGCGAAGTATTTCGCTCGCTGATGGCAAAGCGATTGATGGAGATGAAGCGTTACCGTGGCGCCTTTGTCACCCCGCGCAATCAGTGGAATTACCTCGACAGCGATGTCCTGCAATGGGCACTGGCGCACGACCAGGATCCCAGGCTGATTGCCGCCATGAGTGAAGTGCGCGTGCTGGTGGAGCCGCAGATTGCACGCTGGTCGGCGGAACGCGCGACCTCCAACGATTTGGCGGCGATTGAGCAGGCTTATAACGACATGGTTGCCCATCATCTCGATCGGGAAGCATTCAATGAGGCGGATATCCGCTACCACGAAGCGGTGCTGGCTTCGGTGCACAATCCGGTATTGCAGCAGCTTAATGTGGCGATCAGCCAGTTACAGAAAGCGGTGTTTGCGAAAACCTACATGGCGGATTCCGGCAACATGCCGCGCACCTTAGCCGAACACAAGGCGCTGTTTGATGCCATCCGACATCAGGATGGTGATGCGGCGGAGCAGGCGGCAAAAGCGATGATCGCCAGCTCCACCGCCCGACTCAAGGAGATTATGTGACCAGCTATATCGCGATTGATTGGGGCTCAACCAATCTGCGTGCCTGGCATTATCAGCAGGGTGACTGCGTTGATGAGCGCCGGTCAGAAGCGGGCGTCACGCGTCTTGGCGGACGCACGCCTGCAGAGGTCTTTGCCAGCATCACCGACGGCTGGCCAGTGAACGACGTGCCGGTGGTGATGGCGGGCATGGTTGGCAGTAACGCCGGCTGGCTTACGGTGCCTTATCTGCCCTGTCCGGTGGCACTGGACCAACTCAGCAGCCGCCTGACGCGCGTTGAAGATAAAGCGTGGATCGTGCCGGGATTGAGCGTCGAACGTGCTGACAACTACAACGTGATGCGCGGTGAAGAGACACAGTTGCTGGGTGCCCTAGCACTGCAACCTGCCACGCAGTATGTGATGCCCGGCACGCATGCCAAATGGGTGCAGGTGGAACAGCAGCGTGTGCAGGATTTCCGCACGGTGATGACGGGCGAACTGCATCATCTGCTGCTGAAACAGTCACTAATCGGTGCCGGATTGCCGGAGCAGGAAGAGAGTTCCGCCGCTTTCCGTGAAGGTTTAACCGTCGGCAGCCAGGACGCATCGATCCTTTCCCGGCTGTTCGAAGTGCGCGCTTCTCATGTGTTGGGCGCGCGCGATCGCCGCCATATCAGCGATTTTCTATCCGGCCTGTTGATTGGTCATGAAGTGGCGCTGATGACGCAACAAGCGGATCGCCGTCAACCGATCATCATTATTGCTGGAAATGCGCTGGCGCAGCGTTATCAGCAGGCGCTGCAATTTATCGGCATGGATTCAGTTACCCTGGAAGGCGACCGCGCGTTCCAGCATGGAATAAGGAGTATTGCAGATGACCTGGCACACTAAATTGCCATTGATCGCCATCCTGCGTGGCATCACGCCAGACGAGGCCGAAGCGCACGTAGGTGCCCTGATCGAAGCGGGTTTCGATGCCATTGAGATCCCGCTGAATTCCCCGGAATGGGCCAAAAGCATCGGCGCGATGGTGCAGACTTTCGGCGATAAAGCGCTGATCGGTGCGGGCACCGTGTTGCATCCGGCGCAGGTCGATGAACTGGCCACGCTTAACAGCAAGCTGGTGGTGACGCCGAATACCGATGCGGCAGTCATCCGTCAGGCCGTGGCGAAAGGGATGATTGTTGCAGCCGGTTGCGCCACCGCCACCGAAGCGTTCACCGCTCTGCAGGCGGGCGCACAGGCGCTGAAAATCTTCCCGTCCTCGGCATTTGGCCCCGGCTATATCAAAGCCCTGAAAGCCGTGCTACCGCCGGAAGTGCCGGTGTTTGCGGTGGGCGGAGTGACGCCGGAAAACCTGCATGAATTTATGGCCGCAGGCTGCATTGGCGCAGGTTTGGGCAGCGATCTCTATCGCGCTGGCCAGCCGCTGTCGCGCACTGTGGAGAAAGCTCGCGCATTTATTGCTGCTTATAAGGATGCTGTACGATGAAAATTACCAAACTGACCACTTATCGCCTGCCGCCGCGCTGGATGTTCCTGAAAATCGAAACCGACGAAGGCATCGTTGGCTGGGGCGAACCGGTGATTGAAGGGCGCGCGCGCAGCGTCGAAGCGGCTGTGCATGAGCTGTCGGAATATCTGATTGGTCAGGACCCGGCACGCATCAACGATTTGTGGCAGGTGATGTATCGCGGTGGATTCTATCGCGGTGGTCCGATTTTGATGAGCGCCATCGCCGGTATCGATCAGGCATTGTGGGATATCAAAGGCAAAGCGCTGGGTGTGCCGGTGTATCAGCTGCTTGGTGGTTTGGTGCGTGACAGCATCAAGGCTTACAGCTGGGTGGGGGGCGATCGTCCGGAAGAAGTGGTCGACGGCATCAAGAAACTGCGCAAGATTGGCTTCGACACCTTCAAGCTGAATGGATGCGAAGAGATGGGCATTATCGACAACTCGCGCAAAGTGGATGCAGCGGTGAATACCGTGGCACAGATTCGTGAAGCCTTTGGCAAAGAGATTGAGTTCGGTCTCGATTTCCATGGCCGCGTCAGTGCGCCAATGGCGAAAGTGCTGATCAAAGAGCTGGAGCCGTATCGTCCGCTGTTCATTGAAGAGCCGGTGCTGGCGGAGCAGGCAGAATACTATCCGCGTCTGGCGGCGCAAACCCATATTCCGATTGCCGCAGGCGAACGTATGTTCTCGCGCTTCGAGTTCAAACGCGTGCTGGAAGCGGGGGGCCTGGCGATTCTGCAACCGGATCTGTCGCATGCGGGCGGTATCACCGAGTGCTACAAAATTGCCGCGATGGCAGAGTCTTACGATGTAGCGCTGGCACCACACTGTCCGCTCGGCCCAATCGCGCTGGCTGCCTGCCTGCATGTCGATTTCGTTTCACGCAACGCGGTGTTCCAGGAGCAGAGCATGGGCATTCACTATAATCAGGGTGCTGAACTGCTGGATTACGTTATCAATAAAGATGATTTCAAAATGGATGATGGTCACTTCTATCCACTGAATAAACCGGGTCTCGGCGTGGAAATTAACGAAGAGCTGGTGATTGAAAGAAGTAAGAATGCACCAGACTGGCGTAATCCATTATGGCGTTTCCCAGACGGAACGGTCGCTGAGTGGTAATACTCGTCATAATTTAAGCGACAGATGCGTTGGCTGTGCTTACTCACCTTAAGTAAGCTCTTGGGAGTGTATTCCCATGCCACCATTCTGCACGTCGAATTATTTAGGGTATAAGAATTTATAAAATCTTTTAGATAAAGATATGCCGGTGGAATAAGGCATAGGGCCTCGCTCAGCCTTTTTCCCGGCAAATGACATTTACCGCCTGTGCGGTTTTACCTTCACTATCCTTACCCTGCATTTGTAGCGGCGGGCATCGTCACGCCTGAACTACAAATATGATTACGGAGACACACCATGGATCTCTCTGCTGTTCAGGCCAAACCCACCCGGCGTCGTTATATTACGCTGCTGATGATCTTTATTACGGTAGTGATTTGCTATGTCGACCGCGCTAATTTAGCGGTGGCCTCTGCGCATATTCAGGAAGAGTTCGGCATCAGTAAAGCGGAGATGGGATATGTCTTCTCTGCCTTTGCCTGGTTATATACGCTGTGCCAGATCCCCGGCGGCTGGTTCCTCGATCGCGTCGGTTCCCGCCTGACCTATTTTATTGCCATCTTCGGCTGGTCGGTCGCCACGTTATTCCAGGGTTTTGCCAGCGGATTATTATCGCTGATTGGCTTGCGTGCCATCACCGGCATCTTTGAAGCGCCTGCGTTCCCGACCAACAATCGTCTGGTCACCAGCTGGTTCCCGGAGCAGGAGCGTGCCTCTGCCGTGGGCTTTTATACCTCTGGTCAGTTTGTCGGTCTCGCTTTTCTCACACCGTTGCTGATCTGGATTCAGGAACTGTTGAGCTGGCACTGGGTGTTCATCATCACAGGCGGCATCGGCATCATCTGGTCGCTGGTGTGGATCAAGTTCTATCAAGCCCCAAGCCAGAGCAAAGGCATCAACCAGGCGGAACTGGACTATATCCGTGAAGGGGGTGCGATGGTGGACGGCGATGCACCCGCGGCGAAAAAAACGCGCACCAAACTCACTGCCGCCGACTGGAAACTGGTGTTCCATCGCAAGCTGTGCGGCGTGTACCTTGGGCAGTTCGCTGTTACCTCTACGCTGTGGTTCTTCCTGACCTGGTTCCCGAACTATCTGACGCAGGAAAAACACATCTCTGCGCTCACGGCCGGTTTCATGACGACAGTGCCGTTTCTGGCCGCCTTCTTTGGTGTGATTCTTTCTGGCATCGTGGCCGATCGTCTGGTACGCAGCGGGCGTTCCCTTGGTTTTGCGCGTAAAACGCCGATTATCTGTGGATTGCTGATCTCTACCTGCATCATGGGTGCCAACTACACCAACGATCCGGTGTGGATTATGACGCTGATGGCCATCGCGTTCTTCGGCAACGGCTTCGCCTCTATTACCTGGTCGCTGGTGTCGTCGCTGGCGCCGGTTCGCCTGATCGGTTTAACCGGTGGGATGTTCAACTTTATCGGTGGATTGGGTGGCATCACGGTACCGCTGGTGGTGGGCTATCTGGCACAGGATTACGGCTTCGCCCCGGCGCTGGTGTATATCTCCGCCGTGGCCTTGGTTGGTGCGCTCTCCTATATCCTGCTGGTCGGGGATGTGAAGCGGGTTGGGTGATCGATAACGTGCGATAAATGGCGCCGCTACAACGCCCTGCGATGCGTAGCGGCGCCATTTATTGCGTGTCTGTTCACGATTTATCACGCAATCTGTCAGCCATTCATTGCGCGATCTGTTCATGATTTATCGCGCAATCTATCACTCATTCCTGACGTGATCGATTCGTATTGAATTACGCCAACTGTTCGCAAATTATTGCGCTGTGCCTGCTGCACCTCACCCCATAATCGCGTACTTTGTTCGGCAACTGTTGGATGTAAGGTTGCCTCATGTCAGAAAAACAACTCACCTTTGCACAGCGTCATCATCAGCTCACCAATATCAACGTCTGGACCGCGGACAGCCAGTGGCTGGCGTTTGATGTTCGTCCGTCGGGCGCGTCCTTTACCAGTCTGACCATCGAACGCGTCAACGTCGCGAGCGGTGCGGTCGAGGTGCTGTATCAGGCACGCGACGGTGCGCATGTCGGCGTGGTGACCGTCAGCCCGGATCTGCCGCCGCGCTATGTATGTATCCATGGCCCTGAGCATCCCGATGCGCACTGGCATTATGATTTCCATCATCGTCGCGGCGTCATTGTGCAGCAGGGCAATGCGGAAAATCTCGATGCCTGTGACATTACCGCACCTTATACGCCCGGCGCATTGCGCGGCGGCTCGCATGTCCATGTGTTCAGTCCAGACGGATCGCGCCTGAGTTTTACCTATAACGACCATGTGATGCATGAAAAAGATGCGCGTGAGGATCTGCGTAATGTCGGCGTGGCCGTACCGCTGCATCCGGTGTGTCCGCCGAAACAGCATCCCCGTGAATACGATGGCAGCCATTACTGCGTGCTGGTGAGCCAAACCACGCGCGATCCGCAGCCGGGCAGCGATCAGATTGACCGTGCTTATGAAGAGGGCTGGATTGGCGATCGTGGGTATCAGAAAGAAGACGGCAGCTGGCAGCGTTGGGCGCTGGCGTTTATCGGTGATACGCGTGCTGCCAACGGCGATAAAGTGCCGGAAGTGTTTGTAGTGGATTTGCCCGAGGCGCTGAGTGATTACGCCAAACCCGGTGCATCACCGTTACAGGGCACGGCGGATAAACTGCCTGCACCGCCTGCCGGTGTGCAGCAGCGCCGCATCACGCACAGTAAAGGGTTAGCATTGCAGCCACGTCACTGGCTGCGCGCGTCGCCGGACGGCAGCACCATCGCCTTCCTGATGGCGGATGAGCAGGGCGTTGTACAGCTGTGGCGTGTGTCGCCTAACGGTGGTTCACCGTGTCAAATCACGCGGCTCAGCAGCACTATTCAGTCGGCATTCAGCTGGCAGCCGTCAGGCGAGGCAATCGCTTTTATTTGCGATAACAGCGTGATGCGCTGTGATGTGGCGACCGGGCACGTCACGCGTTTAACCAAACGCAGCGAGCAGCCGCCTTCCGGTGATGCGGTAGTGTGGTCACCGGACGGCAAACAGATCGCTTATATGCGGGAAATTGAGGGCTGGCGCCAGCTGTTCTGCGTCAGTGCGACGTCGAAGGCATAGCGGCGGCAGTCGCCAGGCTGGCGTCAGTGCCAGCCAATTTTTCGCTTTGCAGCACACGGTCATGCGCCGAATCTTTGTCAGTGCGGAAGTAATCCCACGGCAACAAAATCGTATCCAGTACGGCGGAGAAGGGCAGATCGATCACCGCCAGCGGCTTTATCGCCCAGCTGGTATTGTCATCGGCAATCATATCTGCGCTGGCGCGAGTGCCGGGATAATAACCCTGGCTGGCGCCAGTGTGAGACATGACGCTGGAGCAACCCGAAGTAGTCAAAACGCCGCAGACCAGCAGGCCGGTGAGCGGAAAGCTTTTCATCATTTTCATTTCATCATCCCTACAGCCATCACTTCTGGCTGGAGTGTGTCTCCTGCTGCAGCAAAGCTCTGTGGCGATGTCATGCAATGCAGGCGAAGAATTTCTGAGTGTATGCTATTTCGTCAAAATTGCTGTAAAAAAATACGCATTGCCCTTGAAAGCGATCAAAGCGCACCCATTTTTACTTCACGGTCGCGTTGCTGTTGCCGACAGGGACAGCAGCGGGCCGCACAACCTGTCCATGGTGGAAGGTTGCCAAAACTTGCTGATTTTCAGGAGTCTTTTTATGCGTAACTTTGATCTCACTCCGCTTTATCGTTCTGCTATTGGTTTCGACCGTCTGTTTAGTCTGCTTGAGTCCAATCAGAACCAGGCCAATGGTGGCTATCCTCCGTACAACGTTGAGCTGGTGGATGAAAACCACTATCGCATCACCATTGCCGTTGCGGGCTTTGCCCAGAGCGAGTTAGATATTACCTCACACGACAATGTGCTGATTATTCGCGGCGCGCACCCCGAAGAGCAACCGGAGCGCAAATACCTGTATCAGGGTATCGCCGAACGTAACTTTGAGCGCAAATTCCAGCTGGCCGATCACATCGTGGTGCGCGATGCGCGTCTCGAACTGGGCCTGCTGAGCATCGATCTGGAACGCATCGTTCCTGAAGAAGCGAAACCGCGTCGCATTGAAATCCTGAATTAAGGATATTGTGTTGAGAAGAAAACGCCGCAGAAATGCGGCGTTATTGTTTCTGCGGATCAGGTGCGCACCCATAATCGCTGGCTCACCATCCCGCCGAACACGTTCACCAGCAGGCCGAGAATAATCACTGACGCACCGAGAATTTCCTGCGCTGACAGGGTTTCGTCGAGTACCAGCGCAGCGCTAAGAATGCCCACCACGGGCACCAGCAGTGACAGCGGCGCCACGCGCCAGGTCTCATAGCGACCGAGCAAATTGCCCCAGATCGCGTAGCCGACAATAGTGGCAATAAACGCGAGGTAAATCAGCGCCAGCACCGTCTGCAACGAGATATTCAGCAGGCTGGTGACGATCGCTGCCTCACCATCGAACCACCATGAGCAGGCGAAAAAGGGCACCACCGGCACCAGTGCACTCCACACCACCAGCGACATCACCGGCACCTTACGGTTACGCAGAATGATCTTATTGGTGATATTGCCCAGTCCCCATGACAGCGCCGCCGCCAGCGTCAGCATCATGGTAGTGAGCGTAATCCCGGCGGTGGTTTGCCCCTGCATGCCCGCCGTTGCCAGCATAAACATGCCAAGTGTCGCCACCAAAATCCCGGCGATGTGGTTCCAGCGCAGTTTCTCCGCCAGCAATAAAGCCCCCAGCAGCAGCGTAAAGAACGCCTGTGCCTGTAACACCAGTGAGGCCAGTCCCGCTGGCATGCCGAGTTTGATCGCCAGAAACAGGAAAGCGAACTGACCAAAGCTGATAGTCATGCCGTACACAATCAGCCAGCGCAAAGGGATCTGCGGCCGCTTCACAAAGAAGATAGCTGGGAACGCTACCAGTGCAAAACGCAATCCTGCCAGCAGAAACGGCGGCATATCGTGCAGGCCCAGTTTGATCACCACAAAATTCACGCCCCACGCCACCACTACGCACAGGGCTAACATCATATCTTTTACTGACATACTCGTTCCTTACTACAGCCGTTTCAGGCAGTCGCCGTCATCGGAGTGGCAATGTCTGCACAACAGTCATCGCCGATAACACGAAAAAAATCATCCACATTCAGCGCCATGGAACGCTCCAGCGCGCCGGCGTTAAACCACAGCGTGCCGACATCACGCAGGCGCGCATCGACGCGCAGCGCCAGTCGGTCATCAAAACTAAAGGGCGGCACCGCGCCCATCACACACTGCGTCAGTTCCTGTGCTTTCTCTGGCGCGGCAAAGCTCGACTTCTTGCCACCAATGGCGCGAGCGGCACTTTTGAAGTTGATCTTGCAGTCGCCCGGCACTATCGCCAGCAGGTAACGCGCATCGGCACCGTCAGGCATCGTCACTTCCAGCACCATCGCTTTGGCAGCCTGATTGAGATCGTTGCCGCGAATGCCGCTAATCACATCGGTCTGACCGATGGCCTCATGCTCCACCACACGATAGTCTGCGTGGTGTTGATCCAGCAGGGTGGTGATTTTTTCATAGGTATTCATGTTCATCTCCTCGTCGAAGGCCCGGTATTAACTCCAGGCAATGGCGTGCTTCATTTTTTTGTCGGTCAGGCCAAAGAAAAAGCCCATGGTGATGCGCGTGTCGCCTTCCACGCGATCAATCTCGTGATAAAAAGCCGGATTAAATAGGTAGATATCGCCGCTGCGTGGGGAGAACTCACACGCCTCGCTTTGCTCAATCACGCCGGTCTGATAGCCGAGCTCACCCGGCGTTTTGAAGCGTTCATCCACCGGATGCCACTTCTTATTGAAAATGCGCAGCTCTCCACCCGCATTGCACTCCTGCAAACAGACCACGCAGCTCAACTGATGCAGGATGTGGGTGACGGCTAAACCACTGCCCGCGGCATCGCGCACGATGTTGTCGTTATGCAGTGGATTGGCGACGCCATTGGCATGAAAGCGCACAATCGAACCCGCGTAATCGCCCAACTCCGGCTCGCGGGCAGTGTGCAGACTCTCCAGACGCAATGAGTGCTTCACCCAGTTGTAAACCTGGTCGCGCAGGCAGTGCAGCGAGGGCGGCAGTGCAGGCTGGATGTCGCGCAACTCGGTGAAGTAATTTTCGGGTGCGCGAGTATGTTTAGCCAGATAGGGGCCGAGCGTGGTCAGTGCGCCATTTGGATAGCGCGAGACGCGTACCTGCTCGCGGCACTGTTGCAGATCGTCCACCACCGCTTCGCGCACTTCAGGTGTGAGGAAATTGCGCAGTACCAGCAGCGGCACGCGCGCGGTCACGATGTCATCCAGCCAGGTGCTTTCGACGAACATTTTTGGATGGATAACGCGTATCTGATTGAAAATGGCCATGCTGATCACTCCCCAAGTGGAAATTCATGAAGTTCATGGTTGTTCATGCGACGCCAGTCAGACGCCGTGCCCAGTGCAGCAATAGGTTCAGAAGAGATAAAAGTGGTGCTGTTATTTTGATAATGATGCAACGTGAAATAGTCAGGATAAGGGGTGTCATCGGGATGCCACTGCCACGCCCAGGCTTTATCCCGGGTGACAAAAATCGCATTAGCCGCACTGCCACCCGGTGCCACGCGCGCCATCTTGCTGCGCAGGTAGTCACGGGTAAAATCCGCGGGCGTTGCCTGATCGACGATGTATTCCAGGTATTCGGCGGAGTCAAAGCGCGATTCCGCCATGCCCAGTTGGGCATAAACCGTAGGTAAAAAGCCGTTGTGCATCATGTACCACTGCGTCGCGCCGCTGGTTCGCCATAGCGGATGGGAAAACTCGATGCCGTGATTTTTGCTCAGCGTGGCGTGCCGCACATGTACCGCCAGAAAACGGCTGTGACGCAGTGCATCAACGTCAATACCGGGCAGCGCATCAGCAAAGGTGCCAGTGCCATGCAGGGTGCGAATCTTTCCCTGATCCAGCCACAAACAGCCCCAGCCATTCGGGTGCTGTTTGATCGGGCCGTCATGCGTGGCGGTTTCGCCACAGCTCATGGCGCGTGCGGCGTCCAGTACCGCTGCCGCATCAAACTGACCGCTTGCCAGAATCATTCTGCACATAGAAGATCTCTCCGGGGGGCTAAGGACGGAACGTCGAGAATCTGCTGGAACACCGCTAACACATCGTCACGGCTGTCTGCGGCAAGACGGAAGGTGGCGAGGATACCAGCATGACGGGTGAGGTCGGCGTAGAGCGAGGATTGCGGCGAGACGGCCAGCGCGGGCAGATTGAGCGGTGGCAATAACTGACCGCGCTGATGTTGGGCGATCCAGCGTTCCGCAGCGTCGTACTGCAGGCGCTGACGCAGGCGCAGACGGCCAATGGCCTGGGCTTGCTTCGGGAAGTGCAGCACCGGCAAACCCCGTCCGGCTTCAATCTGAAACGCCACCTCCGCCCAGTTAATACCCGTGACTTCCTCGACCAGATTCACCACGCCCATGCCCGATAAGCGGAAACCCATTTCGAGGAAGTGCGGTTCACCGTTCACCATAATGAAATCGATGTGGAAGGCGCCCTGGCGATAGCCAAAGGTCTCACAGCAAAAGCTCATCAAACTGGCAAAGGCAGCAGGCAGCTGTTGCGCAGCCATTGCCACATGGCCGGATTCGTAAAAGCTGATACAGCCTTCTGCATCGATGTGGTGCTCGATCACCTTCTGACAGCAGGTCAGCGCCACCGCGTGTCCGTTATCCACCACACCTTGTAGTGAATATTCGTCGCCCGGCAGCCAGCTTTCGACAATAAAGCCGCTAAAGCCGCGCCCGCCGTAGTTCATGGTCTCCACCAGCTTGCCGATCACCGCATCGAGCTGGCTGGCCTCTTCCACCAGCCAGATCCCTAATCCGCCGCCGCCATCTACCGGTTTGATCACGCAGGGATACAGCAGTGCATCACGCGCGTCACGAATGCTCAGCGGTGAGGCAAAGAAGCGAAACTCCGGCTGTGGAAAGCGTGGCCAGGCTTTACGCAGGGCCATGCGCTGTGCGTACTTATCCGGCGGAATAAAGCAAGGTCCGGCATCCGGCCCGGCCAGCAGTTCGCGTACGCGACCGGCGCTGGCGTTGTAGGCTTCAAAGCCTGCCAGCACCACCTGAGGATGTTCCAGTAAGCCCGCGCGCAGACAGGCTTGTAACACATCCCACGGATTTTCCGGGCGATCGAGACGCACAATCAGATCGAACGGCAGCTGAATGCTTAAGCTTTGATAGTCGACAAAGTCGCCCATCTCCGCCAGCACGGTAAAATAGCCCTCACGTTTTGCCACCGCACAGTACGGATTTTGCCCGTCACGCGTGGCACCAATCTGCAGGAAAATCTTTCTCATCGCGTCGCCTTACCGGGTTATCGCCCGGAGATCACTTCAGTGACGATGTCTTGCAAGGCACCGTTGTTGACCTGAATCACTGCTTTGTGCGGATCGAAACGCAGCACGCGTGAAAGCGCATCGCCGCGCGTGCCATCCAGCAGCGTATTGACCTGTGCACTGCGCCAGCACTGTCGCATCTGTGCAATCGTCAGGCCGGAGAGCTGCTCCAGCTGCTGTGCCAGCAGCAAATCATCGCTATCGCCGCATAGCAGCGCCCGCACCGCCTGTTCATCAGGCGCCTGATCGAGCTGTTGTAGCCAGACATTGAGCTGCTGGCCTTGCGCGATAAACGGCGAATAGATCATGCACACCAGCTGGGTTTCGTTGAGGCCAAACGCCTGTTCGGCAAACTGCGCTGCACGCTGGCGAGCACGTTCAATCGCCGCATCGTCCTGATAACGCGCCGCCATTTCCGCAATCAGTTGCGGCGGGAAATCTTTCTTCTCCATCAGGCCGAGCGCAAAGCGCACATATTCGCGAATGCCTTCGGCGTAGCTACGCTGCATCAGCGTCTCCGCTCGCAGACCGCGAATATGTGCCATTAACGTCGGGTTGCCGCAGTCCGATTCAGAGAAGCTGAACATCAGCTCATCAAAGCGGAAGTGCATAAATTCAGTGAGCAGGGACCAGTGCGCACCGGCTTCATAGGCGGTGTCCTGATAGATATTGAAGAACAGCGGGTCGCGTTCTAGTTGCCAGGTGATGCGATGGGCGGGCGTGACCTGATCGGCGCCGTAGATGTCAGCGAAGTAACGTTCTGCCACGCCATCCAGGGTTTGCAGAAAGCCGCTAAAGCCGCGCGATTTGTCGGCGACCGGCGCCTCAAACAGGCGTGAAAGATGGCGTGCCCAGGCGAGGTAAGCGGTTTGCTCCTGAGGCGAATCACCGGTGATGATCACATCCACGCCGCCTTCGTAGTGCGCGGCAAGGCCAAACGAGTTCACCATGCTGAGGTTGCAGGCGTTACAGAAAGTGGAGCGCGCATCGGCACGAAAGCGATGGCCATTCATCAGCACATCGTTGCGATTCTGCTGGCGCACGCTGTCGGGCATCGGCAGATGACGTTCGAAGTGGCGGATTTGCAAGCCATCAGTCACCAGGCATTCGGTAAAGTCATCACCCGGAATGTGCAGTGCACGATATACGCGGTCGATATTTTCCATCACGCTGTCGTTCATCGCCGCATGACGATTGGTGCTGATGCGCAGCTGGAAGGTGCTGCCCTGCTGCTGCCAGATCAGCCCCTGAATGTAGCGCACATACGCCACCATATAGCTGCTATCTTTCCCACCGCCATAGGCGAGTAGCACGCGATTGTTAGCGGGATTGTCGCTATCGGGAAGGGCGGCAAGTAAACGTTGAGAACAGCGTTGAGCAGAATCGATAATCGCGGGCGTGAGATAACCTTCAATTTCTCTCATCATGGTGGACAGATTATTCATTTTTCACTTCATCCTTTGGCTAATAAAATCGCCGTTACCGTGCTGGCGGCAACGGGCAGGAAAAGGGGCCACGAAGTTGCAACGGAATGAATGTCTGAGGCTGAATTAACAGATGCAGCCTAAAGTACTTTGAATGTAATCTGATGGATACGCACAGATCAGCACGATATAGGGTGGAACAGATGGCGGATGGAACGGGTGAACAGGAGAGCCAGAGTAGTCGTTACCGTCAGATTGCAGAGCAGATAAAACAGGCCATTCACAGCGGATCACTGCCGCCCGATAGCCGTTTACCGTCGGTGCGCACGCTGGCGACGCAGTACAGCGTCAGCATGACCACCGCGCTGAAAACATTACGCACTCTTGAGGATGAGCACTACGCGGTGGCGCGTCCTAAGTCCGGCTTTTTTGTGGCGCCTCGTCAGGTTCCGGTGACATTACCGGCAGCGATCAACAGCGAACAGCCGCGTGAAGTCGCGCCGCTGGACGAGCAAACCGAGCTGCATCTGGCCATGCTGGGCTCCGATTGTCGTGTGCGGCTGGATCTGGCCAATGGCGACATCTCGCTCTATCCGGTCAAGAAAATTGGATTGCTGATGCGCCAGATGGGGTACAGCAAACCGGCACTGCTCGGCAACACAGTGAAAGGCACCGGCTATGCGCCGCTCAAAGCCGAAATTGCGCGCCGTGCGGTGGATTATGGCTGCAATATCAGCGCCGATGACATCCTGATCACTAACGGTTGTATCGAAGCCATCTCACTGGCTTTGCGCGCCACCACGCGCCCCGGCGATATTGTGGCGGTGGAATCGCCGTGCTACTTCGTGCTGTTACAGATGCTGCACAATCTCAATCTGCGCGTGATTGAAGTGGAAGCCGGGCCGGAAGGTTACGTTAATGTCAGCAAACTCACCGCGCTATTTCAGCGTAAAGCGGTGCAGGCCTATCTCACCATCAACAACATCAATAATCCGCTCGGGAAAAGCATTCCCAACGAGCAGAAAGCCTATATTGCGCGTCAGGCTGATGAGAATGATGTGGTGATCATTGAGGACGATATTTTCGGTGATACGGCGTTTGGCGATCGCCGTCCGTTCCCGATGCGCGCCTTTAGCCCCAATGCCATTCTGTGCAGCGGCTTCTCGAAAACGGTGGCGCCCGGTATCCGCATTGGCTGGGTGCACAGCAGTAATTACATGCGCAAAATCGCCTCATTGAAATACACCACCAGTATGGGTACTTCGGTGCTGTCACAGGCGGCGATTGCCGAACTGCTGCGCAGCGGCGGCTACGATGCGCATCTGCGCAAATTGCGTCGTGAGCTGAAGAATCAGATTCACCATATGCGCCAGGCGGTGCTGCGCGACTTCCCTGCGGGCACGCGCGTGTCAGATCCGGAAGGCGGCTATGTGTTGTGGGTGGAAATGCCTGTACAGGCGTTAAACGTGCGAGCGCTGTTTCTTAAAGCGCGCAACGCGGGCATCGGCATCGCGCCGGGCCACATCTTCGCCACCGATCATCGCTACGACCACTGTTTTCGACTGAACGCCGGTTTTGGCTGGAATGCGGAAGTGGAGGAGGCGATCAAACAGCTGGCGCAATGGTGCCAGCTATCGCTGGTGGCGGATAAATAGAGATTATTTGGAAGTAGTTCACAAATTTAAATAAGCATCGGCTTTTTTGTTTATTATTCGCTACCAGTTAATGAAATCGCTAATTTATTCTTGTTTCACATGGTTTATATTCAAGGCCAACGTGTAGATGACAAGGATTAGTGATGAAAATTTTGGGGTGGGATTATCCTAAGCGTAAACTCATTAAAGATATACTTTGGTGCATTACTTTTGTTCTGCTATCAAGTGAATCTTTACCATTTAGCCCAATCCACATACCAGGATTTCTCGGGACTGTAATTTGGATATTTATGGTAATGGGAATTTACACCTTTTATTCAAGCCTGTTCCGCTTTTACGACTGGTACAATAATAATTAATCAATAAACGCCTCTCGATCTTATTCGAGAGGCGTATTAAGAGATCGGTTTAGCCAATCTTCTCCAGCTCTTCCGCCAGAATCTGCACCGCGCGTTCAATCTTCTCCGCATCCGGTACATAGTTCATGCGCATACATTGATGTGTATGCGGCCATTCCTGTTCCAGACCGGGGAAGAAGAAGTGGCCCGGCACCATCAGCACGCCGCGCGCTTTAAGGCGCTGATACAAGGCTTCGGTGCTGATCGGCAGATCGCGGAACCACAGCCAGAGGAAAATTGCTCCTTCGGGTTTGTGAATCAGGCAGCGATCTTCCGGCAGATAGCGGCGCAGAATGGCAATCGTCTCGCTTACCTTGGCCTGATAGAACGGCTTGATCACCTCTTCCGACAGACGCAGTAAATCGCCGCGCACAATCATCTCTGTGGCAATCGCCGGACCGATGCTGCCTGGCGCTAAACTAATAATCCCATTCATGTTGCCAATCGCGCTGATCGTGCTCTCATCGGCAACGATAATGCCGCAACGTGCACCCGGCAGGCCGAGTTTCGACAGGCTCATGCACAGAATGGTATTCGGGTTCCACAACGGACGGGCTTCGCTGAAAATAATGCCGGGGAAGGGCACACCGTAGGCGTTATCGATCAAGAGAGGCACGCCATGCTGTTGTGCCAGCGCATCCAGCTGCATCAGCTCGTCATCGGTGATCACGTTGCCGGTCGGGTTGGTCGGGCGCGACACACAAATCAGGCCCACGTCCTCATTCAGCGGCAGATGGTCGAAATCGACGTGATATTTGAACTGACCCTCTGGCAGCAGCTCAATGTTCGGCCTGGCGGAAACAAACAGATCTTCTTCCAGCCCGGCATCGGCGTAACCGAGATACTCCGGTGCCAGCGGGAACAGCACGCGTTTTTTACTGCCGTCGGCGCGACGGCCCGCGAACAAGTTAAACAGATAGAAGAACGCGCTCTGGCTGCCGTTGGTCAGCGCAATATTTTGCGCGGTAATCGGCCAGCCCAGCTCGTCGCGCAGCATGTTCGCCAGCGCATCCAGCAGCAGCGTTTTGCCACGCGGACCATCGTAGTTGCACAGCGCTTCGCTCAGTTTGCCGTCCTGATGCATCTTCAGCAGCAGCTGGTTGAAGTAGTCATTAATGGCCGGGATCTGCGCCGGGTTGCCGCCGCCAAGCATAATGGTGCCGGGCGTGCGCAGGCCTTCACCCATGTCTTCCATCAGACGTGAGATGCCGGAATGTTGAGTAAATTTGTCGCCGAACTGAGAAAAGGACATAGGAAGTTAAAACATTGTAATCGGGAATGGGCAACCACCATAGCGCCCGCCACGGGCAGGCGCAATGGCTAAAGCAGCAAGCTTAGGCCTGGATCTGGGGGTTAACGCAGTTTTTCTCGACTTTGCCGCTCAGCGCAGCAATCAGGTTATCCACCGCATCACGCGCCATGCCGTAACGCGTTTCATGGGTGGCTGAACCGATGTGCGGCAGCGCTACCACGTTTGGCAGCTTAAGGATCTCCGCATCAGCGGGCACCGGCTCCACTTCAAACACATCCAGACCGGCTGCGTGAATCGTGCCGTCCTTCAATGCCGCGGTCAGCGCTTGCTCATCGACCACCGGGCCACGACCTGCGTTAATCAGGATCGCGCTGGGTTTCATCATCTTGAGCTGTGCATCGCCAATCATATGGTGCGTCTGCTCGGTCAGCGGCAGGCTGATGCAAACAAAATCACTCTCTTTCAGCAGCGTTTCAAGATCACAGGCACGTGCACCGAAGCGGGTTTCCGCCTCTTCATGCTGACGGCGTGCGTTGTAGAGAATGTTCATGCCAAAGCCGAAGTGCGCACGCTGCGCCAGCGCCAGGCCGATACGGCCCATGCCAAGAATCCCCAGGGTTTTGTGATGCACGTCGATGCCGAAATGTTTTGGTCCGATGCTTTTCTTCCATTCACCGGCTTTCACCCATTGATCCAACTCGGTGACGCGACGGGCGGTGCTCAGCACCAGCGCCATCATGGTATCAGCCACGGTTTCGGTCAGAACGGTTGGCGTGTGCATCAGCAGTACATTGCGCTGATTTAAGGCGTCGACATCAAAGTTGTCGTAACCCACAGACACGGTGGAACAAGCGCGCAGTGCGGGCATCTTTGCCAGCAGATCGCCATTTACCTTGCCGCCTGAACCCAGCAAACCCTGTGCTTCCGCAAACTGTGCGGCATGCTGTTTCACGGTTTCGGGGGAGACGTCATGCACTTCGGTGACGGTAAAATGGGCATCCAGTTTAGCGCGCAGATCGTCTGGCAGGCTCTTATAAAGAATCACAGCAGGTTTCATCATTTGCTCCCTGTAGAACGTGTGACGGGCGACCTGAGCCGCCCGGAAAAGTCATTTCTTACGCTTTCAGGCGTGCTTCGCCCCATGAATCGGTGATGTCTTGTTCTCCGCGGGCTTGACGATCAACGTCAGCCACACCGAGACCAGCAGCGCCGCACCCATAAAGATATAAGAGGCGGCAGGACTGCCGGTTGCGCCATTAAGATAGCCTACAATCCACGATCCGATGAAGGAACCGAGTGCGCCCATACTGTTAATCAGCGCCATGGCACCGCCGGCAACGTTGCGTGGCAGCATCTCAGTAATCAGGGCAAAGAACGGGCCGTAAGGGGCATACATCGCGCCACCGGCAATCACCAACAGCGCATACGACAGCCAGAAGTGGCTGGAACCGACCAGATAGGAGCCAAGGAACGCCAGCGCGCCAATCAGCAGCAGTGGCCAGACAAACAGCTTACGGTTTTGCTTTTTGTCAGACGCCCATGACACCACGATCATCGCAATGGTCGCCACCAGATAAGGCACCGCCGACAGCCAACCCGCCTCTACCATGCCCATCTGCGTGCCGTTACGCAAAATCGAAGGCAGCCACAGTACGAAACCGTACACGCCAATACTCCAGGCGAAATATTGCATACAGAGAATGATCACGTTGCGATTGCGGAAGGCCTCACCGTAGTTGCGTACCGCTTTGATACCTTCCTGCTCTTTCTGCAACTGCGCCTGCAGCGCTGATTTCTCTTCATCGCTCATCCATTTGGCCTGAGCCGGCTTGTCCTGCACCAGGAACCACCAGGCCACGGCCCAGATCACCGCCGGAATCCCTTCGAAGATAAACATCTCACGCCAGCCAAAGGCATTAATCAGATAGCCGGACACCACCGACATCCACAACACCGTCACCGGATTACCGAGGATCAGGAAGGTATTGGCGCGCGAACGCTCGGACTTAGTGAACCAGTTGCTGATATAAATCAGCATCGCCGGCATCACCGCCGCTTCCACCACGCCGAGCACGAAACGAATCGCTGCCAGCATCGGAATGTTGCTTACCACGCCGGTTAATGAGGCGCAGCCGCCCCACAGAATCAGGCACCAGAAAATCAGCTTCTTCACGCTGCGGCGTTCGGCATACACCGCGCCGGGGATCTGGAAGAAGAAATAGCCAAGGAAGAACAGGGCACCCAACAGCGATGACATGCCTTTGGTGATGCCGAGATCGTCATTAATCCCTGCGGCAGAGGCGAAGCTAAAGTTCGCCCGGTCCAGATACGCCAGACTGTAGGTGATAAACACGATGGGCATGATAAACCACCAGCGTTTTGGCGCGATTGTCTGCGATTTCATGGGTGACTCCTCTGTTTTGAGGCGGGCACATTCAATGGATGCGCCTCGAAATAATCGGGTTGTGTAGAGACAGACGGATTAACCAGGTACACCTGAATGCGTACCCTCCTGCAGGGTCACCGATTAAGGCAACCGCTTAATTAAAAATCGCCCAGCGCCGCGCGCGTCGGCAGGCCTTCACTGTCGCCGGCGACCTGAATCGCCAGCGAACCAATCTTGTTACCGCGCAAAATCGCCTGCGGCAGCGATTTGCCTTCCAGCAGTGCGCTGATCAGGCCCACGGCAAAACCATCGCCCGCGCCGACGGTATCCACCACGTTATCGACGAGAATCGGTGCGACATTGCCCTTTTCACCGTCGGCGGTTTTGTACCAGGCGCCGTCGCAGCCGGTTTTGATCACCACAGCCCGTACACCTTTATCCAGATAGAAATCGGCGATGGCTTCTGGCTGACGATAGCCGGTCAGAATGAACCCTTCTTTCTCACCCGGCAGCACCCAGTCTGCGTACTCTGCCAGCAGATTCAGCTGCTTACGCATTTCCTCCTCGCTGCGCCATAACACCGGGCGCAAATTCGGATCGAAGGAGATGGTTTTGCCGCGCGAACGCATCTCTTTGGCCGCATGTTTGGTCAACTCAAGCGAGCTGTCAGAGATCGCCGCCGCCACACCGCTCAGGTGCAGGTGACGCGCGCCACCAAAATAATCCGCATTAAAATCGTCTGGTGACAGATGGCTGGCGGCGGAGCCAGCGCGGAAATATTCCACTTCAGGATCGGAACCGTCATCAACGCGCGACTTGAGCTGAAAACCGGTGCGATAGCGGGTATCGGTGGTCACACAGTGATGATCGACCTTCTCTTTCGCCAGCTGTTGCAGCGTGAAGCGGCCGAAACTGTCATCGCCGACGCGGCTGACCCAGCCGACCTGTAAACCAAGGCGCGCCAGGCCGATGGCAACATTCAGTTCGGCACCGGCAATACGTTTGACGAAGCCCTCTGCGGCGGCGAGATCCCCGCTTTGCTGAGCGATAAACATCGCCATCGCTTCGCCAATCGTAACCACATCCAGTTGCTTCATCATCGACTCCTTACAGCGCACGCAGCAATTCAACGTAATGGCGTGTCACGGCCAGCAGATCTTCGCCTTCGAGCGGGAATTCGATGCCGCGCGGCGCATCAGCTGGCAGTGCGTTCAGCAATGCGCGCCAGCTGCCGTCGGTTTCGTCCAGCGCCACCGCACGGAAGCTCTCGCCATGTGGCACCGCGGCTTTCACGTGAATGTAGCTGACGTAACGGCTGAGCTGCGCTGCGGCCTGCAAAGCGTCTTCGCCGGTCCACTGCCAGTTACCCATGTCGAAGGTCATATCCAGCGGCAGGGCGGCATCGCAGGCACGATGGAAGAAGGTCTGCATCGGGGCCAGTTTGCTGTCTGGCGTTTGATCGTTTTCCACCACCACGGTTACCGGCGATGCGGCGAGTACCTCAACCAGCGCAGCGTCGGAGAGATCAACAAAATGGCCGAGGGCGATTTTCAAACGCTTAGCACCAATCTGTTCGGCTTCCAGCAGGAATTGCCCCAGACGAGGGTTGAGCGAGCCATCTTCCAGCCACAACGCTTCCGGCACCGAGTAGCTGGCACTCAGCTGCTGTTGAGCAATTGCCTCGTTGAGCGAGTGCAGTCTCAGCAGATCGTCCTCGCTGAATAGCTCACGACGGATTTCTACGCCATCCGCGCCAGCGGCTTTGATCAGCGGCAGCAGGGCGGTTTGACCACCTAACTCAGCGACTTTGTGCGTGCCGTAGGCGGCGGTGACCACGATGATTTCCGGATGTGCCATGTTGTCTCTCCTTTGAACTCGGAAGGATGCGGTCTGAGCCGCCCATTGTTTTAAATCGATGTCTTAAAAAAAACCTAAATGGAACCGGTTCCAAATGAAAGGAAGAGAGTGTGGAATTATGATCCTGCTCACGAAGTGAGCCAGAGAAAAGGGGATTAGCGCAGCGGCTGGCTGGAGCCGCGCACAATGAGCTCACCGGGGAAAACCTGCTCATTGATCGGCTGCTCATTACCGTCAATGCGTGAGATCACCTGTTCCAGCGCCGCATAGCCAATTTGCCAGGTGGGCTGTTTCAGGGTGGTGATGCCCACGCCCGCCAATGCAGCCCACTCCAGCTCATCAAAACCAAGCAGGCCAATGGTTTCACCCCAGCGCTGTTCGAGCCGCTGCAAGGCGCGCGCCACCTGCAAGGTCAGGGCACCGTTGGCGGCCATCACCGCGCAGCGTTTGTCACTGTGGCGTTGCTGGAATGTCCGCAGCACCTGCTCCAGCTGTTCAGGCTGATGCAGGGGGACTTCGGCGTTTTCCGCCATCACGCCGGCGTGGGCTTTACAGGTGTCATAGAACGCGCCGAGTCGTTCACGGCGGGTGTTGACGCTACCCAAGGGTTCGCTGAGGAACAGCAGGGCATCGTAACCATTGTCCAGCAGATGCTGGGTGGCAATTTGCGCGGCTTCGGGGTTATTCAGGCCGACCACATCACAGGCGAAGTCAGGGATTTTGCGGTCGATCAGCACCATCGGCAGCATCGACTGCTTCAGGCGCTTCAGCACCTCTTCGTGCATCCCGACCGCGTTCACCACGATGCCCTCAACCTGATAGCTGCTGAGCAATTGCAGATAATACTGTTCACGATCGACTTCGTTGTTGGTGTTACACATCAGCAGCGTAAAGCCCTGCGCACGGCAGGCCGCTTCGATACCGCTCAGCACATCCACGGAATAGGGATTGGTAATATCCGCGATAATCAGGCCAATCAGCCGCGTGCGGCCACGCTTCAGGCCGCGGGCCATCTGGCTGGGACGATAATCGAGGTCGGCAATCGCCTGTTCAATACGGGCTTTGAGATCGGGCGAGAGCAGATTCACTTCGCCATTGAGATAGCGGGAAACGCTGGTTTTACCGGTTTTTGCCGTGCGGGCAACGTCACTGATTGTGGCTCGTGGCGGCCTGGTCTTCATCGCGTACACCTGAATAATAAAATCAGGCGAAGACTATCACAGCGCGGCGCGCACGCAATCATTGTGCATCAGAAGTGAGGCGCAACATCGGTTGCCACAGCGTCTGGAGCTCCTCAAGCGGTGCACCTTCCAGTAGTTGCAGTACCATTTCGGCCACGCGTTCGCCAATGCGCTGCTGCGACAGTTGCAAAATCGCGTTCACCGGATGATCGATAATGGAGTCATGCGGCAAGCCATCATAGACATAAAGTGGGATCGCCCGCGCGCCGCTTAAACGTTCGGCCTGCTGCAACGCGATGGCCGCGCCTTCACCCAGCGGCGCACAATCCGTGATGATGGCTTGAGGCGCGATATCCTGCGCCAGCCAGCGCTGTGTTTGCTGGTAACCGGCACGACGTGTTACCGGCAGCGCGGCCAGCATCGTTGGCGCGATAGGTGGTTGATGCTGTGTGAGGGCATCGATAAAGCCGTGGCGACGATCGAGGATATACGTGCAGGGCTCGTTGCCGCCAAGATAGGCAAGCCTTGTCAGCCCTTGTTGCAGGCAGTGTTCAGCGGCCAGCAAGGTGCCTGCATGATTATCGTAATCAAACCAGGCATAAGGTTGCGGCAGCTGGCTGCGGCCCAGCGTGAGAAAGCGATAGCCTTTCTGCTGCAAACGCTGCAGACGGATATCATGCGGTTGGGTATGCGTCAGAATCAGTGCATCCAGCGCGCCACTGCGCAACAGGCGCATCAACGTGCGGTGCTTATCCTGCGGTTTGTCCGGCAGAATCATCAGATCAATGTCATGCTGAGCGAGGCGTTGATCCAGCGTCAGCAGCATTTCACTGTAGTAGCTGTCATTTAGAGAGGCGGTGCTGACCGGAAAAACCAGCCCGACAGCATTGGCGCGGCCGGTCTTGAGACGGCGGGCGGCATCATTCGGACGATAGCCGCGTGAGGTGGCTTCTTCTTCGATTCGTTTACGTGTGGCCGCCGCGACGTCGTCATAGCCATTTAGCGCACGACTCACGGTGGTAACAGAGAGGCCGAGGGCAGCGGCAATGGCTTTGAGCGACATGATGACGTTTTCCACTGATCAATTTTTGATCACGCTAGCATAAAGTATTTTACGGCTCTATTGGTTGACGATTATAGAGCGTTATCTGATACAAAAAGCGTCTAATGCGGTGTAAAAACGTGCGGAAACGCCGATCTGCAGAAGCAGACCGGCGAAGGGGATTAACCCAGTGGGCTCAGCGTGATCTCGACGCGGCGGTTTTGTGCTTTACCCGCTTCGGTGCTGTTGCTGGCCACCGGATTATCCGGACCCATGCCCTGCGTGCGCAGACGGTTCTGCGCCACGCCTTGCAGAATCAGGCCGCTGGCCACACTCTCCGCACGCTGTTGCGACAGGCGCATATTCAGCGCGCGCGTACCGGTGCTGTCGGTGAAGCCCACCACATTGACGGCGGTTTTAGGATACTCTTTCAGCACCATTGCGACACCCGTTAAGGTGTTTGCACCTGCTGGTTTCAGGTTGCTGCTGTTGGAGTCAAAGGTGACGTTATTCGGCATATTCAGCACGATGTTATCGCCCTGACGCGTCACGCTGACGCCAGTACCGCGCATTTTGTCGCGCAGCTTCGCTTCCTGCACATCCATGTAATAGCCGACGCCACCGCCCAGCGCCGCACCGGATGCGGCACCAATCAGCGCGCCTTTGCCGCGATCTTTCTTCGACGATGACAACACGCCAACGCCTGCACCCAGCACGGCACCTAAGCCCGCGCCGATGCCGGATTTCCCGGCCTGCGATTCGCCGGTATAAGGATTGGTGGTACAACCGGACAGCACAACGCTGCCGCTGAGTAACAAGGCCAGCGTCAAACTACGCTTTTTCATTGAAAATCCCTCACAAAGTCACACGGGGAAAATGCCCCAAAACGGCACTATTATGCCGTTCAATAATGGGGAAATGCGTGAGGGTCAGTCTTAAAGTGTAAAGTTTTGCGTTAAAGATTATCGGGATGGCAGAAACAGCTGGTTTGATGATCGTTAATCAGCCCACACGCCTGCAAAAATGAATGGCAGGTTGTTGGACCGACGAATTTAAAACCACGCTTCTTTAACGCCTTAGAGAGCGCGATGGCAGGCTCGGAGGTGGTGGGCGCCAGCTTGTAATCGGCGAAACGGTGCAAAATCGGCTGATTATCGACAAATGACCAGACAAAGCGTGAAAAGTCTTCGCCTTCCGCTTCCAGCGCCAGCATGGCTTTGGCGTTATTGATGATCGCCTCCAGCTTGCCGCGATGACGAATTAATCCGCTGTCTTGCAGCAAGCGCAGCATGTCTGCCTCATCCATCAACGCCACGGCCTGAGGATCAAATTCGTGGAACGCGCGACGATAGTTCTCACGTTTCTTGAGCACGGTGATCCACGACAAACCCGCCTGTTGTCCCTCAAGGCAGATCATTTCAAATAAGGCCCGCTTATCAGTTTGCGGCACACCCCACTCATTATCGTGGTACGCCAGATAGAGTGGATCCTGTGTTACCCAGCCACAACGTTGCATATTACTCTCCCTAAGCATGAGGAAAATACAGTTAATCCCTTGACGTATTACAGAATCGATTAATAGTTAATCAATGGGTGCCGATAATCAATAAACCTGAATCTTAACGCCCGTTTCCTTTCTGGCTCGTCAGGAGTCTTTCATGTTGCAGAAAAGTGAGTGGACAGGCCAGCACAATCTCATGCTGGCTTTTGGCAGTGTGTGGCTGTTATTTGCGGCGCTGCCGGCTTACGCCTGGGATGAATCGGGCGCGGATTATGTGCCGGATTACAATGCGATACTTGCTGAAAAGATTTCCAGTAATCACCTGATGTTGACAGAAGATCGTGACATCAGCCTGATGGATGCCGCGCTTAATTCACCGGATGAGAGCGCGATGGTGCTGCACAGTGAAAAAGCCAGCGTGGGGAATGCCCCCTTTGCTAACCGCTATTCGGCAGGCTGGCAGATGCCGATGAGTGCGACGCTGCGCACCGGTCCGGTGGCGCAATTCGCGGTGGATGATTCGCGAGTGAGTTGCCCGAAGTGTGAATTTGTCGATGGCAATCACGCCGGACATATTGCCTCACTGGGCTGGCGCGTTGATTCCACCCTTGACTGGATTTCACCCTGGGCACAGGTTAGCTACAGCCATCAATTGAGTGATGAAAATGCGTCATCGCTGCGCGATCGCCCCGAGGAGATCGGCCATGAAAGCAACTGGGTGGATGTCAGCGTGGGGGCCAATGTGCCGTTTGGGCAAAATATGGCGGCTTTCGCCTCCTTCTCGCAAACCGGGGCGGTGGTCAGCGGTGAGCAGTTTATTTACAGCCTTGGCGTCAGTGCCAGCTTCTAAATCCTGCGCGATCCATCGCGTTAAAACAGGTACACTGACCACTTAGCGCTAAACCTATCGGCGCTCCGGGTTGGTCAACGTCAGGTTTCTTCATGTCAGTTAAAATCTTATCTTCAACGCTGGTGGGGCTGGATGGCTTTTGCCAGGATCCGCTTGCCGTGTTGCAGCAGGCCGATAACGGCGTGCTGGCGGTGCTGCACAATAATGCGCCCGCTTTTTATGCGCTGACACCGCAGCGTCTGGCACAGTTGCTGGCGCTGGAAGCCGCAGCGCAGCAGCCAAATGATGTCACGCTGGATGACAGCCTGTTCCATACCGATGCGGCACCGATTGCCACACCGGTAGGCAAGTTTGCCATGTACGCGGGCTGGCAGCCGGATCACGATTTTCAGCGGCAGGCCGCCATCTGGGGTGTGGCGCTGAGTGAACCGGTCACTGCAGCCGAACTGGCTACCTTTGTGGCTTACTGGCAGGCCGAAGGCCGACTGTTCCATCATGTGCAGTGGCAGCAGAAACTGGCGCGCAGCGTACAAATGAACCGCGCTGCTAATGGCGGTCAGCCCAAGCGCGATATCACCCAGATCAGCAATACTCAATATGATATTCCCGATGGATTCCGAGGTGAGTGATGAAAACGCCGAACGATCTTTTCAGTCGCCTGAAAAAATTTATGCCTGCGGATGTGCAGCCGAAATTTAAAAACGGTGAAGAGCTGCTGGCGTGGAATCAGGAGCAGGGCCGTCTGCGCTCTGAAGCCATCGTGCGCGAAAACCGCGCCATGAAAATGCAGCGTATCATGGGGCGTTCCGGTATCCGTGAGCTGCACATGAACTGCTCGTTTGATAACTATCGTGTCGAGAATGATGGTCAGCGCAAAGCACTCGCGCTGGCGCGTGAGTATGCCGCCGGGTTTGACAACAGCATCGCCAGCTTCGTGTTTTCTGGCCGCCCTGGCACCGGAAAAAACCACCTGGCTGCCGCCATCGGTAACGACCTCATTCTGCGTGGCAAAAGCGTATTGATTGTCACCGTGGCCGATTTGATGTCGAGCATGAAAGGCACCTTCAGCGGTGGCAGCGACATCACCGAAGAGCGCTTGCTGCAGGATCTCAGCCATGTGGATCTGCTGGTGATCGATGAGATCGGCATGCAGAGCGAATCCCGCTACGAAAAAGTGATCATCAATCAGATTGTCGATCGTCGCTCATCGTCAAAACGCCCAACCGGCATGTTGTCGAATCTGGACCCGGCGGGAATGAACGGTTTATTAGGTGAGCGCGTGATGGATCGTATGCGTCTCGGCACCAGTTTGTGGGTGCGTTTCGATTGGGAAAGCTATCGCAGCCGTGTACGCGGTGATGAGTATTGAGTCAGGTGGGCGCGCGATGAAAGCAGCCGGTAAAGGCCCCGCATTACTTCGATTAAACAACCTTAAGCGCGTGATGACGCAACTGCGTAGCACACGTATTACTTCCCGCCAGGATATCGCGCTGGCACTGCAGCTGAGTAAAAACACCGTATCCCTGATTGTGGATGATTTGCTGGCGCAGGGCCTGATTCACGAACTCGGCCCGGTGAGCGTGGCAGCGGCCGGACGCCCAAAAATCGAAATTTCGCTACGCGCGGAAAAGCTAAAAAGCGCCGGCATCATGGTGGAGCGCAACGCCATTCACTGGCGCGTCTGTGATTATTTCTCGCAGGTGATTGCGGAACAGACCTGGCAAACGGCGACCGCCGATCCTGAGCAGCTGCTGCGTGAGCTGGAGGAAGTGTGCCAGACCTTGCACGCCGCGCATCCTGAACTGCTGGGCATCGCCGTAGGCTTTCCCGGCATTATCGATCCACAGCGCGGCCGGGTGCACTTTTCCGCCCATCTTGGCTGGCAGGATGTCGATGTTTTGACGCCGCTGGTCAGCGCCTGCCGTTTGCCGCTGCGCATTATGCATAACGTCAAAGCCGCTGCGCTGCTCTCGGTGGAGCAACTCGATCTGGATAGAGCACAAAGCCATTTTTATCTGCGTATCGGTGAAGGGGTTGGCGGTGCGCTGGTGGAACAGGGCGAAGTGTTTGTCGGCAGCAGCTGGACCGCCGGGGAGATTGGTCATTTGCAGGTGCAACCGAAAGGGCTGCGTTGTAGCTGTGGACGTTCAGGCTGCCTGGAAACGCTGATCAGTCAGCCCGCGATTCAACAGCAGTTGGGGCAGCGTAAAGCAGGACTGCGATGGCAGAATGCCGCCAGTGAACCGCAGATCGTGAGTGAAGTGATGGCGTTAACCGGTCAACATTTGGGCCACGCCCTGAGCCATGTGATGCAGCTGGTGAACCCGGCGAGCATCATTATTGATGGGCCGTGGAATACGCATCCTGCCTTTATCCAGGCGGTTGAAGAAACGGCGCAGGCCAGCACGCTGGCCTTTACCTTCTCCCACACGCAGCTGCATTTCCTGCCGCAGCGTATTGATCCTGCCAACGGTTTGGCGCTGGCGGTGATTGAGCAATATGAGCGCGCCATCTCTTAGGCGCGCTTCATCACATTAATGCCGTGGAATATCAAATGACTCGCTGGATTTGGTCGTTGAGGTGCTCTGCGGCAAATCCGCTTCGACGTTAAACTTCTCCAGCACCAGCCCATGAATTTTCTCCAGCGACACGCCCGCGGTCTCTGGCAGGTAGCGGAAGGTAAAGAAGTACATTCCCAGAGAGAAAATCGCGAACAGCAGCAGAGGGAAACCACCGTGGAACAGATCCAGCAGTATCGGGCTGCTGTTCATGATCGGGAAAGTACTGCTGATCACAAAGTTCGCCAGCGACATGGCACAGATGGAAATCCCGACGCAGATCGAACGAATTTCGGTAGGGAAGATTTCGCCCAGCACAGTCCAGACAATCTGGCCCCAGGTCATGCCAAAGAAAATCATATAGGCAAACAGACCCACCACCGCCAGCATACCCGGCAGGTGATAATAGAACGCGATGAACGAGTAAGCGAGGCAGATGCAGGAGGTGATGGCCCCCAGCAGCAGAAGCTTACGGCGGCCAATTTTATCAATCACCATCATGCCCGCCAGCACGCCAATAAACTGACAAATCGACAGCCAGAAGGTCTGCAGCAACGCCGAATCGGTGCTGCCCGCCACGTTCTTCAGCAATGTCGGACCGAAGTACTGAATGACGTTAATGCCGCTGATCTGATTACCGACTGCCAGACCGATACCGATGATCAGCAGCGGAATAGTGGTTTTATCCAGGCGCAGGCGCGATTTATGTTGATGCGCGGTTTTGTCTGAGAACGAGTGTTTGATTTCATTGAACACGCTCTCGGCATGCTCGCGGTTGGAAATTTTGGTCAGCGTATCCAGTGCTTCATCGTATTTGCCCTTGAGCACATTCCAGCGCGGAGATTCCGGGATAAAGGCGATGAAGAAGATGAACAGCGCGCAAGGCACCAGCGCAGTGGCCAGAATATAACGCCAGCCCATGTTGATCATCACCTCGGGCAGCGTCGATTTGGTGATGAAGTAGTTGGTCAGTAACACCACCGATTGTCCGCCCACACAGCACACTGCATACAGCGCAGTGGTGCGACCGCGAAACTTCGAGGGCGACAGTTCCGCGAGGTAAATCGGCGAAATCACCGAGGCGAGGCCAATCGCCAATCCACCAATGATACGGAACAGCACAAACACCGTGAAGTTGTGGGCGATGGCGGTGCCGATCACCGAAACGGTGAACAGCAACGCGGTAATGGCGAGCGATTTTTTGCGTCCGAGTTTGTCGCTCAGTCGCGGGGCAATAAAGCAGCCCACTAAGCTACCCAGAAGAATGTTGGAAACGGCCCAGCCGGTTTCTGCGGGGGTTAACTGGAAATATTCACTTAAAGGTTCGATTGCACCGGAGATAATTGAAGAGTCATAGCCCATTAGCAGTCCGCCAAATGCCGCGACGGTACAGCAGAGTATGACGTACTTCATGTTGTAGCGTTTTTGCCTGGTATCCATTGTTATAGCCCCTTGTCTCTACGGCCTGAACGTTACGTGTTCAGAAAGAGGAGTGGTGTAGGTTATCGATGTTCAGCGTTTTTCACTCAAGGTCATCGCGTTGGAATATATGTTCTAAATGATGGTTTTTGGATCATTTTTTCCAGAAAGTGTGAACGATGTTGCGAAAATTGCTTATGGCAATATTCACGGTAGGGCCATATTTGGCTGAAATGATAGGTTTTTTATCAGAGGCGAGAGACGTGATATGACTATTCTTGTTTTTTCTTGCAACGGTGTGAAATTTTTATTCTGTAATGTGACGTTGATTTCTCTCTCTGAAGGTGGTTAAGCGTAGGTTTCATTTTTTGCCGGGCAACGGGCATAATACGTTGATTGACAGGCCATCTTTGCGGACGTCGCAATGAAAACGCAGCGCATCACTCTGGACGATATTGCTACCCTGGCGGGCGTCACCAAAATGACGGTAAGCCGTTATTTACGTACCCCGGAAAAGGTTAAAACGGAAACGGCGGAGAAAATCGCCAGCGTCATGGCTGAAATCGGCTACGTCCCCGATAGCGACAACACCACCGCAACCAAACAGAGTCAGCCACGCATCGGCGTGCTGGTTCCCTCGTTTAACAATCAAATCTTTGCCGATCTGCTGGCGGGCATTGAGTCGGTCACCAGTGCGCACGGCTATCAGACGCTGGTGGTCAATTACGACTACAACGCCCAGCGTGAAGAGGAGCAGATCGCTACCGTGCTGGCGTTCAATATCAAAGGGCTGATCCTCACCGAATCCGTGCACACAGTACGCGCCGAGAAATACCTCAATGCCGCCAATATTCCGGTGGCGGAAGTGATGGGGCTGACGGAAGCCAGCGGGCGGATCAACGTCGGTTTTGATAACTATCGCGCCGGTTACGATATGACCTCGATGCTGCTGGCCAGCGGCAAACAGCGCGTCATCTATTTTGGTTCGATGTCCGATCGCCGCGATGAGCAGCGCTATGCGGGTTATCGTGATGCGGTAGAAGCGGCGGGCTTCCCGGCGGGAAGAATTGTGCCGAACAAGGTCTCTTCAGTATCGATTGGTACGGGCATGATGACGCTGGCACGCCAGCTCTATCCGGAAATGGACGCGATTCTCTGCACCAATGATGATTTAGCTGTCGGCGTATTGCAGGAGTGTCAGGCAGCCGGAATTGCCGTGCCGCAGACGATGGCGATTGCCGGTTTTCATGGGCTGGAGATTGGCCAGGCCACCACGCCGCGTTTAGCCAGCGTGATCACGCCACGTTTTGAGATGGGTAAAGTCGCCACCGAGATTGTGCTGAAGAAGATTAACCAGCAGCCGACTATTGAACAGGTCAATCTGCATTATCGACTCTCGATGGGAGCGACTATCTAGACGACCGGATAAATTGTTGCTACCGGGCGGCTTTGCTACAGTGTCGTGAACTTTAGAGGAATGATCCATGCCCCGCGACAACCGAATGTCCCGCTCACTGCACGCCTTAATTCATCTTGATCGGCACGTTAAACGCGCCACTTCGGAAGCGATGGCGAAGATGTTGGGCACCAATCCGGTGGTGGTACGCCGCATGATGTCTGGCCTGCGCGAAAAAGGCTATGTGGTCTCGGAGAAGGGGCACGGCGGCGGTTGGGAGCTGCGGGTGGAACTCAGCGCGATTACGCTGCTGGATGTGTATCAGGCGATTGGGTCGCCTGCGCTGTTCAGTATCGGGCCTGCTGCCGATCCTTCGCCGTGTTTAGTTGAACATGCGGTCGATGAGCGTCTGGATCAGGCACTCCATGAAGCGGAAGTGCTGCTGCTTCAACGATTTAGCCACATCACCGTGGCTGATATTGCCGATGATTACCTCAAGAAAATGGCAAAACTGGGGCTGGAATCTGAGCCCCATCCGCTATGCAGTGAATAACCTCAATCCTGCTTCTGCAAAGTGATCTGCGCATTGTGCTTCATCACATGCGTGGTGACCGCTGCCTGGAACACTTTGAACATCAACCCGTTGATAAAGGTGGTCAGGGTTAAGGTAATGAACGCTGTCATCACCCAATCAACGAGTGCCATATTGCTGTGCAATAGCGCAGGGCGATAAATCACCATGCCCGCGAGCACCGTCCAATGGCTCATGCAGTAAAAGCAGTGGAACAGATGGCCGAGCAGCGCGTGCTTTTTGGCGGTCCACGCGCGTAAGCCAGCAAACAACTCGGTTTGCGTGAGGGTCATCGCGATACTGGCCGCTGCCAGAGCTATCGCGACACAAGTTCCCACGTCTGAAGTCATCCAACTATTCATACATTCTCCTGTCAGGCATTTATCATGTAACTTACAATATTACATGATGAGGTAAGCTGCAAGCGTCGGGTCAGAACGACAGCCATTAAAGTTTGGCGAGATATCGTTATTTATTGGCTTTAACGCTAAACATAGCCAGCTGAGGCTTTTTTATAATGTTGCTGACTTTTTAATCCGCCATCAGGAGGAAAGATGGATATTCAGGCAGCTTGTATGCATCAACTGATGCTCTGGATCGAAGACAATATTGAACAGCGACTGACGCTGGAGACGGTCGCGCGTCGTGCGGGCTATTCGCAGTGGCATCTGCAACGCATGTTCCGCCACCATATTGGTATCGCGCTGGGCAGCTATATTCGCGAGCGTAAACTCACGGCATCGGCGATTGCGCTGATGAACGGTCACATGCCGCTGATGGAGATTGCGATTAAGTATGGCTTTGAGTCGCAGCAGACGTGGTGCCGCACCTTCCGCCGCATGTACGATCTGCCGCCCGGCGCGTTTCGTCGCAAATATCATCACAGCCTGCCAGCGATCGATGGGCTTACGAGTCTTCTGATACTGCAACCGCAGACGCGTCAGGCGGCGTAAAGTATTTGCCGGGCGTGGAACCAAAGGCGCTGCGAAACGCGCTGATGTAACTGCTCACGCTATCAAAACCGACCTGCCACGCTACCTGCTGTACACTTTTGCCGTCGGCCAGTCCTTCCAGTGATTTCAACAGTCGCGACACCTGGCGATAGCGCGAGAGGCTCATGCCTACCGCACTGGCCCAGTGACGGCTCAGGCTACGTGGACTCAACCCCGCCCACTGTGCCAGTTCGGGGCCGGTGCGGGTATCCGCCGGATTATCCATCAACAAGCGCGCAATCTGCCGCAGGCGTGGCTCTTCGGGGAGCGGCAGTGTCAGCGCATGCTCGGTGGACTCATACAGCTCATCGAGAAACACATCGCATAACCGGTTATAACGATCGCTGCCCCAGCTATCCGGCGATAAACTTGCCAGCCGCTCAGCCAGCGGTTCCAGCACCGAAGGGCAGGAGAGTAGCACCGGATGTTTTGGCAGCGGTTCCGTCAGCGCTTCATCCACCAACACTGTCCAGCCGAGCACGCGACCTGGCCCGATAATCGCGTGTTCGAAGTGCGGCGGAATCCACCCGACCAGGCGCGGCGGATTGGCGAAGATACCCGAGGGCGTGTTGACCGTCATCATCCCTTGCTTCAGACAGTAAAGCTGTCCGGCGGCATGTCTGTGGGTGCGGCTTTCACGATCAAGCTGTTTCGATAATGACGCCGCAATCACTTTGGGTGCATTGGGTTGCAGCAGTTTTTTGCGCAGCTCGTCCGCACGTGGATCGCCGGAGAAGGTCAGGTTGTCGGTGGGATGGATGAGCATGGGTGATTCCGCAATAGCCAGCGTGAAAGACAGTATAGAATCATGAACAAGCTGATTTTTAAACAGAGCTCAGTTGTTCGGTTTTACCGAATAACTGCATTGTGCAGGCGAGGTAAAAAGATTGGAACAAGTGGCGGAGGATAGTGCAGAAGTAAAGTGCCAACCTTGCTCTACATCCTCAGGCTGAAATTTTCCAACTTGTAATGATGACTTACAGGTTGCCTAAGCCAATCATTTAGAAATGAGTAACAGTAAGATGAAGGTGGCGGAAGATCACAGGAGTGGTACTGGTTGTTTAATATTTTGTTTTTTATATGTTTTTTTATTTGTTTTTTTGTTTTGTATACATGTTTATATACACATATAGATTGCTTGGTCTGTTTCAATTTCTCGTAACATCTCACATTTTTAGCATAAAAAAGATTTTAAAAGAAAGTGTTCACACTGTTCACTTTGTTTTTTTTATTCATTAAATTCAATTGGTTATGTTGTGAATGGTTTTGGGGAATGTTTGCACAAGTGTACACTTTGAGTGATCACCCTACTTGGGCGACAAAAACTAAGTATGCTGGTTAATGTGGATTAGTGTCGTCAGGCTCGACGTTGGCAGCTGCTCTGCTCTGCTCTGCTTTGCTGTCATAATGGCAAAGCTTACAAAGCATAATGGGCATGGCTGGCAGCGTCTCACCTTGGCTATGAGCATTAGTGACAGGCACAACTAGTGCGTGGGTAAAGTAATATGGACGCAAACCCCTTCGAATCTTGAATTCCGGCTGATTATTTTAAATTGATTATTTCAACCCTTAACCCATTTAAATGCTAGAAATCTAGGGAATTCCCATTTTTGAGGATACAAGGATTGGATGTCTTCAGTTGGTATGGGTTCTGAAATATTAAGCAACTGGAAACCAAACTTGGAAAAGGTTGAAGTATATTTCTCAATTGGTCGATGAATGTGAGTGGTTTTAAATTCAGAGTTAGATAATGATATTTTAAATGGAGCCTTTATAAACAACTCTTTATTATAGGAGAACCAGGATTCTTTGTCATAACCCCAATATCTAGGCCAGAAGCAAGGGTGAGGGATAGTCGCAACAAACTCGTCACCTTTACAGGATGCTTTTGATATTTTTTGAGCAAACTTATCAAGTTGAGGGTCTGCTGACAACATCATAGCTGCCAAGAAAATATTTTTTTCACCGGTGTTATTAATCAAATTTTCACTACAGTCCTCGAAGTCTGAATTAATAAAGTCGACATTTGAAATGCCTGAGAGAATGGATTTTGCTACTTCGATGCTTCGTAATGATGGCTCAATACATACAACCTTTTTGAAACGCGAAGCAAGGCGTGCGGTAAGTTCTCCAGTACCTGAGCCAATATCTATTAAAGTTGCGTCAAGATTTTTTCCGACCAGTGACTCAACTAATGGCGCCATTACATAAGTAAATGTAATATCTAATCCCGCGAATATCTGACGATGCCTTTCAAGGGCTAAGCCGTCCCACTCGCTAGCAAGCTCCTGAGAAGAAATACTTTCAACTTGAGAGAACTTCGAATTCATAACTGGTTTCCATTATTTTTTTGGGATGCATTCTTGGCGACTTGCACAAGTTCGTAAGCCAAATGAAAAGCCGGATGCGAACCGGAATCAAACTCTTCAATTACATGTTTGTCAGCTTTAGCTCTACCAATGGCTACTTTACTTCCATCTCTACCATAATAAGCTATGGTAAAACGTGCACTTGGTTCACTTAGCAATTCTGTACCATACACATAAATTTCCGCGCCCACACCCTTTAACTGCTGAGAGAATTCCGTATGTGATGGCATACAGATAATTAGCTCGCCACATTGGGCTTTTTTTACAAGAAGTTCTCTAGACTCTTTATCAGTAGCCCAGCTCATGTCGCGAGTCCAAATTGCTACTCGACCGCCATATGCTATCCAGTGAAGCATGTAATTTCTTATCGAGTCTGGATCGGATTGCTTAAATATGCGTTTTCCATCTATGTTTTTAATCTCAAATAGAATTAAGAATCCATAAAGTAATAATAGAATAATTCCTACTATAGATATAATAGATGATTTTGTGGGGGTTATTTGTTTCACGTCAATGAGCGGGTAAAGTGTAGCGATTAATCCCACCATACTTAGAAAAATTAAAACTAACTTTACAGTAAGTGCCATAACATCACGGGAAAACTTCGGACGAGGCCATAATGGTTTTTTCTTTGAAAAATTGATCATTTTCTATTTAATCCGTTTTAAAAGGCCTTTCATGTTCAATAAACCCATTTACATAACGCTAGCAGATTATCCTCAATCATTTGCAGCCAGTCCAGCGCTTTCAAATAGTTGAACTGACATGCCAATCTTAGGTATGACTTTGATAACTATGATTTCTACAGGTAAAGGCGAAGTCGTGATAAGGAGTTTTGAAGCTTATGAGCTACTCTTATTGCTTGTGACCTCTTGTTTTCGTATAGCAACCAGTAAATCAAAGTTAGTACCTTTAACGTCTCTTTTCACTCAGATCAGAATTGGGCTTCGATTAGTCTTAGCATCAATTCTCATTAGATAGTTAGTATAAAAAAACCGGCCAGAGCCGGTTTGTTTTCTTAGGGCTTACATACTGCATGCGGGCAACCAATCTGCCTCGCTGTCCTCATGTAATGTGAGGTTAGTTTGTATACCGTTATTCGTTCGGCGCTTAAGCAACACGCGTTCATACTCTTTCAGCGTCTGCGGCACAGCCTGGCCGAAGGCTGTCAGGCTGAGCGGGTGCTGATGACCACGCGATTCCATAAATGACAGATACGCATGGTAGAGATAGCGCTTCGGGTTTATCGGGCGAATGTTAGCGTTACCGATAAACAGTCCGTTCGGCGTGCTCAGCGGCATCAGGTAACCGCAGAAATCGACTAGCGGATCAGCCTGGCGTTTTATTTCTAGCGCTTCGCCGGATGACTGCTGCGCCTGCAACAGCTCACGCGCCTCATCGGGTGGCGCAAAGCGCTGCATCAAATGGCGAACAATGACGGCCAGCTCGGCGCTGATTTTATCCAGTAGCTGCGGGTCGCGCTCTTTCGCTGGAATCACTTCCGGGAAAGTCAAAATTACCCGGCGACGCGACACGCCGCCGCTGCGATCGCTGAAACGCATTGGATTGTTGTTCACCGCCAGAATCACCGCCGGGATATGGGTTGAATAGGCGTCGCGATACTTGGGATCAATGGCGACCGCATCGCCGCCGGTAATCGCCTTGATGCCCGCGCCGTCACCGCTCCATTTCTCCTGATCGGGCAGAATTATCAGCGAGAATCCCACCACGCTTGCACGCTCTCGCGATGATTCCAGCGTGTCGATGGTGGCTGACGTAGTGTTATCCCGGCCAGCAAGCAACGTAGCGATCGAGGCTAATACGCTTTTCCCGCTTCCGCCTGGACCGGTTACTTCGAGGAACATCTGCCAGTCGTAGCGGTTTGCCAGAACCATAAATAACGCCGCGAGGATGCGCTCCTGCTTGTCGTGATTATGAGCGGCCGCCCGCGTTAACCAGCGGTAGAAGTTAGGGGCGTGGTCTGCGAGATTTTCGCCGGGACGCGGCGCGGAGTAGTCAACGCTGTTAACCGTGCGCAGCCAGTTCTCGCGGCGGTGCGGGCTGAATGTGCCGTTCGTGGTATCAAAAACACCGTTACGAAAGCCAATCAGGCGGCGCGCTGGTTCACCCATCTGCGGCACCATCAGCTTGAGCGTATCGAGCACGCTGCCAATTCCGGCCGCTGAAAACGGTGCGCGCACCTTCTGAAACAGCGCGGCGATTTCACGGCGCAGCGTCTGCACCGGCATCACCTGCCATGCGCCGTTCTCATACCGACAGATTTCCTCCCCGACGGGCGGCACTGCCAGCGCCTGCCCGTAGTGATCGACCAGCAACTCCGCCTTTTCGCTGGCGCTCATGGCTTTAAGGTCGGCTTCGCTTACTGACTCAAACGGGCTTGGTTTGTGTGGCTGAGTGAAGGCGGTGAGAAGTGCCTGCGTTGTGATGTCGCCCTGCGCCTGCCAGACGTCGTTCCAGTCGCCGGTTTCTGGCGGCAAAGCGGCCTGACCGTTGCAGGCTTTTGCTGCTTCTTCTGCCTTGAGCTGGCCTGTGCCATTGTCGTCACGATCGGCGGCAATCAGCATCAGCGCATCAGGATTCACTTTGCTTAACTGCGCGGCGAGCGCTGGCAAGTTATTCGCGCTGAGCGCCACATAAACCGGTTGCCCCGTCAGGCGCTGCACCGTCAGGCCGGTTGCGTAGCCTTCTGTAAGCCACAGTGTTTTGCCGCCAGGCTCGCCTGCAAGGTGATAAGCGCCTTTCACCTGTCCGCCGGGCAGGGTGCGCTTGTCGCCAGCGGCATTAATCAACTGAACATTGACGGCGTTGCCGGTTTCGTCGTTCAGCGGCACGAGCAGATCACCCGCCGCGAAACTGACACCGCCACAGCGCAGCCCGCCAGCGAGCGTTAACGCTGGCGTGCTGTGTAGCCCTTTCGATATTAGGTAGGCGTTATCCGTGCGGCTGACGGCTGCGGCGAGCAGCGCCTGCGCCCGTGCGGCGGCCTCGGATTTTGCAGCGGCTTTATCTGGTGTGTTAACCGGTATTTTAGATGCTGGAGGCAGCGCGCCGAGCATGTCTGCAATTTTGAGCGCGGCTTCTTTGGCATTTACATCGAGCGCCTTCTCAACCAGATTCAGGCCGTCACCGGCTCCGCATTGATTGCAGTGCCACGTCCCGCGCCCGTCCTGATTATCAAAGCGAAAACGATCTTTACCGCCGCAAACCGGGCATGAGCCGTGTTTACCGCTGGTGTGAATGCTGATGCCGAGCGCGGGCAGCAGCTGCGGCCAGAATCCGGTGGCCGCCTTTACCGTGTCAGAGACAATTTGTTTCATCTGCTGGATCTCCCTTAGTGCAACGTGGCGCGGCGAGTTGCGGCAAGCTGGCTGCAGAACAGTTCATCCATCATGGTTGCGCCCAAACGCGTCAGGCGCGGCGGTGCGGTCAGCAGGTCAGGCTCGACCATGTCGCAGAGCATGGTGCAGGCCATTTCCATTCCCGCTTCTGCACCGTGGCGGCGCACGTAAAACCCTTCCAGCTCGAGCGCGATGGTCATCTGCAATTCGTCGAGCGTTGCCGATACGGTGATACCCAGCGTTGTGCAGGCGTTGAGATAGCCCTGTGCCAGTGCGCGACGATATACGGCAGTGCGGACTTCAACGGGTAAGCAGGAATTATTAGCGGTCATCATGGCGAGCCTCCGTGGCAAACATAAGGGATTCACAGGTTTCAACGACTTTGCCTAACTGGTCTGTGAGAAGGGCAACCACCGACGCGAGTGCCGCACCATCAGGAACGCAGTCGCTGGCGCTCATGCTGTTAACCGATTCGAACATGTCGAGTACGGTAACGCCGACTGAGTGTGCGTGTTGCAAACGTAGAAAGTCGGCGTGTGGGATGGGATAGGTGTCGTGATTATTCAGGCGCTGAGAGAGTGTGTTCATGCGATCACCGCCTGTACCGGCACGCGGCCAGCAAAGCAAAGTATGTAATCACGGATGAATTTAGCGCGGGCAGTACGCTCGTCTGTAGCCGTGAAACGCAGCATGCATGGACGGGCAGCGCTATCGGTGCGACGCACGGCGGCGAAAATATAGGTAAATTTGGGGCGAGAGCCAGTAAGAACCGTTGTCATGATGACAAACTCCTTGAAGTAGCGGTTAACGCCACCACCGGAGTTCTCACGCTCTGGTGGCGACCCGAACGGGGGTGAGAAACCGGCCTTCAAGGAAACCGGCCAGCCCGAAGGCTGCCCCGCCCGGATCACCATTACTCGGATGCAACTACGGCATAAGAACCGCAACGCAAATGACAGGTGCACGAGGGCATAGACACAAAAAAAGACGCGTGGCGCGTCTGGTGTCGCCTTGAAGAAGCTCGGGTTCTCACGCCCGGCCACCGATTTTGCGGCAGCACGAAAACTGTATAACGGCCGCTCGCCAGAGAAAAGGCTTTTTTCGTTCATTGCCGCGATTTCCTTAACAATCGGTCAGGACTTGATCGGACTGCTGCGGATTTGATCGGAGTTGAGTATTAACTTTTTCTGATTTCTTATTCGCAGTGTCGGCGTTTTTGCCCAATATCGAGATATGACCGTGCTTCCCACTGTTAAAAGCCGGTGATGTTGCAGGCTTACCACTGAAAGCGTTTGTGAGGCTCTCGGCGATAAACGCCGCTTCATCTTTTGTCAGGGGAAATGAAAGCGTGCCGAAGTTCAACGTGATCATGCTGCACCTCCGTTGCGTTGTGTGATGCGTGACTGCATCCAGCCATCAATTTCAGATGCCAGCCAGGCAACGTTTTTACCTCCAAGCGAAATCTGCGACGGGAATTTCTCGCGGCCAATTAAGTCATAAATAGTTGAGCGCGACAGGCCGCAGATGTTTATCACCTCCGGCAGGCGCATAAAGCGATCGCGGGGATAGGAAATGTCGCCAGTGAAAGGCGTGGTTGGGTTTGTAGCTGGTGAAACTGAATGCATGGTGTTACCTCTTTTTGAGTCCGACCGGTGCTGTCCGGTTACGGTTGTATCTTTGGGTAACTCCCTATTTTGAGAATATTTTACCTAATGTAAACAACCCCTTGTTTGGTGGTGCATGGCTAAAAAGCGGACAAAAAATGTCCAGATGGTTAATATAGGTATATATAGGTTTATATAGGTACGGAGATGCTTATGGCGCTCTTAATGATAAATAAAACAAATTAATTTTTTAATATTGAAAGGAAAAAACAATAGATCCGCTCGCCAGAAAAAGGCTTTCCACAACAAGAGTAGTGAACACATGTGAACACATGTGAACACTGAGTGAAGGCTTCAATGATAACTGTTCACTATTTTATTTACTGTATTTACTATCCTTTTTATTTAAGTGAACAGTAGTGAATAGTTTTATAAGAACTAAAAGCTGTGAAGGTCTCTTCTTGCTATGAATGTTCACTTGTTTGCTGAGCGACAGGCAAAAAGCAATGAAATGATTTGTCCGCTGGTGCACGACAGAATGACTCCATCCTTTACAGACGATGCGAGATAATGATGAGCACTACAGAAAATAAACCGGCCTCACTGGTTCGATTTGAAAAAGCGCGAGCTGAACACATGGCAGAAATGACAGCTTTTAATGCTGTCATCGCAGATATTACCCGTTGCGAAAAAGAACGTCAGGCAGCTATTGAGGCGAGCAAGGAAGCAGAGAGCATGTGGCGCACCAATTTTCGAAAACTTCGCGGCAATCTCACGGACGAACTTCGCGCCGAACATTCGCAGCGCATCGCCAGCCGCGAGCTGGCCGATGAATTTGCGGGATTGCTGAAAGAACTGGAGCTGGATAAGCAATATGCCACGCTGCTCTGCTGTACCAGCGGTAAAGAATATGTTGAATCACACCGTGAGGCGTTTAATGATTTTGCAGATGCACACTGGCAATCCGCCTTGAGCAATGTGAGTCCATCGCTAGTGTGGGCTATTAAGCTGCGTATCCGCCGTGAAGAACTTTCGCCGACGTTTGTTGGCGACGACAGGAACCGGATTAAGGATGTGGCTTATTTGGTTGGTGAAGCACTGACTCAGGCAGCAATGGCGTTGCCGGAAAGTGTGCTGAATGAGGCTCCGCTTCTGGAGAATATTGGTCTGTATCGTCCAGCTCTGACGGGCGTTGATATGGATCTTTATGCGCGCCCTATACGTCGTCAGAAACTGGCGGAATCAATCCGGGCGCAGCGTTTAAAATTTAAGGAGGGCGACCAGCAATGATGCATTGTCCTTACTGCAAAAGCCCGGCGCATGCGAAATCCAGCCGTTATATGTCTGAGCAGGTAAAAGAGCGCTACCACCAGTGCACGAATCTGGATTGCTCCTGCACTTTTAAAACGAATGAGAGCATCACTAAAGTTATCACCGCGCCGCCGCCGGAACCGGTTGAAGAAGTTGCGCCGGTGCTGGTCAAAGAACGCCAGACGCTGGGGCGGTATGGCTCAGCATTCCGAAATCTGCATTAATCCTCACGGCCGCTACCCAACCAGCGGCTTTTTTGTATCCGCCGTTCGCCGTTTGTAAGCCTTTTTTCTGGCAAGCCGGTTTGTAAAGAGCCGTGCATGCATAAAGTGCATGGATCTGCATGCAAAATCATGTGTCAGCCGGATGCGTTGAGGCCAGACAGGGCGCGGCTTAAATGGCTTTATGCACCTGCATGAAAAACGGTGCATAAAGCGGGCAGGCGAGGGGGGGATAGCATTGCGCGCTATCCCGTCATATGAAGTTGCGGCTGCTTCGAAGATATGTAATCTTCCGTCATTTGTGCTATTCCTTTAGATGCTAATTCTTTAATGAAACCAAGCAATGCCGCTTCTTCAAACTTATTTGAGCACTCCATGAGCTCACAACTTAGACTGTTTATCATTTCTTTATTTTTCAATGATAAGTTTCCGTAATTAGCAAATTCATATGTGAAACGAAGCAAACCACACACTTCAATTGTCATTCTGCCTTTTTCATTAATCGGTAGGTAATATCCGCACAACTCAATGATTTTAATGTTTTCATTATAGTTATCGTGATGAGGGTGATTGATCGTATAATCTTCACCCTTAGATGGTAACGTTTTCCTTTCTTTATTAACGAGCACATTCTTGTTGCCTTTTTCTTGATTGCAATCTTTACACGAAACACATAGGTTGCTAGGTTCCATCAAAAAAATTGGGTGGGTGTCTTTAGGTATAATATGTTCGGCATCCCATACAGCCTGATGATCAACAACTATGCGCTGTTTGCAATAAGGACAAACTAAATTTTGTGACTCCATGTAATAACTTTTAATGTAATGTTTGAACTCTACCAGACCCACGCTATCCTTATTATTCCAATAACTACCTTTTTTTTCAGCGTTAGGAAGATTGTTGAATTTTTCATAAGCAGTTTTGCATATCCCTTCTAAATCACTTGAGTTCAAGAACATCACTGCCCTCCGATATGACACTCTCAGCTAAACAAATAAGTTTATGAGCAGGATCAGAAAGAGATATTGAATCTTTAAGTTTTATTATTTTACTTATTTCCAACAAGCTTCCATCATGGCTTTTTAAATAATCCGAAGGGCTGCTTAAAAAAGAAATTAACACTCTTAATAAGTATTCATTCCTAAAGCCTGGAGAATTAAATACTTCAGCGAGTTGATAATCTGCTGACTTATTCGATATTGCCATGGAGTTATGTAGTTCATTTTTCTCAAGCGAACATACATATCCATTATTTTTTTCTAACCCAGATACTATTTGCGGAGAATGAGTGGCAATAACAAAATGACAACCGCTGTAATGGCTAAACGTCTCTTGAAGTAATTTTATAAAATCAAGCTGCCATTGTGGATGTAAGCTTATCTCTGGTTCATCAATGCATATCAGCGAGTTATCATCGATAGCTCCTGCAATGCCAATCATCATAGTAATGATACATTGTTGTCCTGAGCTAGCTTGGTTAAAGCTAAATGCGGTTTTTTCATTTATGTTAGTTAGGTTTATATTTTTTACCTTAACCGCGCCTCTTGACATTAAGTAAATAAGCCAATCATAATCTGCTTTGTCAATGCTAGTTCTATCATATAGATCAAATTTAATGTTGAAGTTTTTACCTCCAAAGTTCTCATTAATGTTTTCAATATGCCTTAATAATTTAAGTCGTTCTTCTTCTAACTTACTCCCCTTAATATTTATTGAAAAATGATTTTTGATATCACTATCACGAGTTAGATAATCCTCGATAAAGGTTCTATCGAACCAGTTTGCAAAATGATAGTGATCTCTAATAGAATTAATATTCCCAATATTTAATTCTAAAGATGACATGTATTTTTTTACATAGTTATTATATTCTTTGGTGTGTAAGTAACCAAGATTGACTTTTATTTCAAAATTAACGCTTATTATTTGGTTAAAGCCCAAGTATTTAAATACATCCCCAATCCTTGAACTATTGCTTTTACTATTCATTATTCCTTTTATAACAGAAAGGAATCCATCAGATAAAATATCGGAGGGTGATGAATGTTTACCTCCAAATCCCAAGTAATGATAGGTATTAATGAATTTTGAGTTGTTTTTTGCATTTCTTAATGTGGGGAACTTGTCAAACCGGCTGGTTGAGACCGCTATGACTTTATTAGGTTTTGATACCGAATTATCACCCAATTTTATTCGATTTGACTCACCGTCAAAAATGTATGAGTTTACTATCTTACCTAAAAGACTACTTTTACCACATGCATTTTTCCCTGTGATTATTGAAAAAGTATTTGAGGTATTACTATTTTCTTCTGACAGATTGATAAATCTGCCTTGCTCATTAATTGCTGCTATTCTGAACATTATATAATTCCGTATATTAAGTTTGAATACCAATCCATCATTTCTTTTCTCTTATCAAAAAATATTGCGTGATTATAAACCCCTCTAATTTTATTCTTATCTATATGCGCCAGTTGCATTTCAATCCATGTACTATCGAATCCTTCTTCATGCAGAATTGTCGACATTGTATGTCTAAAACCGTGTCCGGTAGCACGACCTTTATAACCAAGCAACTCAATTACCTGTGAAACACTTTCTTTAGAAATTGGTTTACTACGGTTATTCCTGCCTATAAAAATGTAAGGATAACGACCTGTTATAGGTTTCAATTGCTCGAAAAGAGCTATCACTTGAGTAGATAAAGGTACCACATGTGCCCTGCGCATTTTCATGCGTTCTGCCGGGATTTCCCATACACCTTTCTCAAGGTCTACTTCGTTCCACCTTGCAAATCGCATCTCCTGAGTTCTCACACCCGTCAGCATCACGATCTTTGTCGCATTCTTTGTAATGATGCTGCCGGTATACGCTTCCAGATCACGGACAAAATGATGCAACTCCTCCGCTGATAAATACGGATGGTTCTTTTGTTTTGGAACGGCCAGCGCAACAGCTAAATCCGGTGCAGGATTGTATTCAGCTCTACCCGTAATGATCGCATAGCGAAACACTTCACCGCAGCGTTGTCGAACCTTACGCGTCTTCTCCAGCGCACCACGCTTTTCAATACGGCGAAGCACTTCAAGCAGCTCCAGTGGCTTAATTTCCGATATAGGGCGATTGCCGATGAAAGGAAACACATCCTGCTCAAAGGTCTTAATGATCTCCTCGCGATAGGCCACCGTCCATCGATCAGCCTTACTCTTATGCCATTCACGGCTAATGGCTTCGAACGAATTCTCCGTGGAGATTTTAAGCGCCAACTTTTGAGCCTTGCGCTCCTCAACTGGATCAATGCCATTAGCTACCTGCTTGCGCGCCACATCGCGCTTCTCTCTCGCCTCAGCAAGTGAAACGAGACTGTATGAGCCAAACGACATCAGTTTAGCTTTGTCATTAAAGCGATAGCGAAAGCGCCAGCCTTTGCTGCCATCCGGGTTGATGAGTAAAGCCAGCCCGAGGCCGTCGCTGAGGGTGTAAGGCTTTTCTTGTGGTTTTGCGCGTCGAATTTGTATGTCAGTGAGAGCCATGTGTATAAGTCTAAAGTGTGTATAAAAATTCTATACGCATCACTATACACATTTGCCGTGGATTCTGGCAGATGCTGTAGGACTTATACGGATAGGGCGTGCATTAATATCTATGTTTTTAAAGGGAATTTAAAATTTTATCGGAAGGGCGAGGAAGTGCAGTGGCGGAAGATCACAGGAGTCGAACCTGCCCGGGACCGCTGGCGGCCCCAACCGGATTTGAAATCCGGCCGCCTCACCGGAGACGACGATCTTCCTTTGAAGATGCCGCGCAATTATAGCGACAACCCAGCGCGAAATCTTGATCTTAGCCGTGCGCTACAGCACGTTCTCACGCTCTGATATGAAGCGTCGCCGCGCAGAGGTGATTAAATTCTCCACCTAAGGCTACAGTTATGATTTCTCACTGCATCAGGAGCTGAACATGGTTATCGGGATCGATTTAGGCACCTCTGGCGTCAAAGTGGTGTTGCTGGATGCGCAAGGGCAGGTTGTCGCGGTGGAGAGCGCGCCATTGCAGGTATCGCGTCCGCAGCCGTTGTGGAGTGAGCAGGATCCCGAAAGCTGGTGGAGTGCCACGGACAAGGCGATGCAGGCGCTGGCGCAGCAGCACGATCTCAGCGGCGTGAAGGCCATTGGTCTGAGCGGTCAGATGCACGGCGCCACGCTATTGGACGCTGAGCATCAGATACTGCGTCCGGCGATTCTATGGAACGACGGGCGCAGCAGCGAGCAGTGTCGGGAACTGGAGCAGCGCGTGCAGGAATCGCGTCACATCACCGGTAACCTGATGATGCCGGGCTTCACCGCGCCCAAGCTATTGTGGGTGCAGCAGCACGAGCCGGACGTGTTCAGGCGAGTGGCGAAAGTCCTGCTGCCCAAAGATTACCTGCGCTGGCGGATGAGCGGTGATTTCGCCAGCGACATGTCCGATGCAGCCGGCACGATGTGGCTGGATGTGGCACAGCGTGACTGGAGTGATGCCCTGCTCAGCGCCTGCGATCTCAACCGCAGCCAGATGCCTGCGCTTTATGAAGGCAATCAGATCACTGGCACTTTGTCGCCTGAAGTCGCCGCACGCTGGAAGATGAACGCGGTGCCGATCGTGGCGGGCGGCGGTGATAACGCGGCTGGCGCAGTGGGTGTCGGTATGGTGGCGCCGGGTCAGGGCATGTTGTCGCTCGGCACCTCTGGCGTTTACTTCCTGGTCAGCGACGGCTATCTCAGCAATCCGCAGCGAGCGGTGCACAGTTTTTGCCATGCGTTACCCAACCGCTGGCATTTGATGTCGGTGATGCTGAGTGCCGCATCCTGCCTTGACTGGGCAGCCACTTTAACCGGCTGTAAAGACGTGCCTGAGCTGCTGGCGGAAGCGGAAAAAGCCAGCGGTGAAGCCGCACCGATTTTATTTTTGCCATATCTGTCCGGTGAGCGCACCCCGCACAACAATCCGCAGGCGCAGGGCGTATTTTTTGGTTTAACTCATCAGCATGGACGTCCTGAACTGGCGCGCGCGGTGCTGGAAGGCGTGGGCTTTGCGCTGGCAGAGGGCATGGACGCGGTGCATGAGTGCGGGGTGCAGCCGCAAACCGTGATGCTGATCGGCGGCGGCGCGCGCAGTGCGTACTGGCGGCAAATGCTGGCGGATATCAGTGGATTAACGCTGGATTATTGCCACGGCGGTGAGGTAGGGCCAGCTCTTGGTGCTGCACGTCTGGCGAAATGGGCGAGTGATCCGCAGAGCGAGTGGCCCGCGCCAGAGTTGGTGCAGCGGCATCAGCCTGATGCGTCTCATCATCAGGCTTATCAGCCGCAGCGTGAGAAGTTTGCGCAGTTGTATCAGCATCTCAAACCGCTGATGTCCTGATTCGGTTGAGTGATGGCCGGATTGGGTCGTGGTTTTTATATTTATTTCGCTATGATGGGAAAATCAGGTTAGTTTCTTATGGCCTGAATTGTCCTTAGCACGCTCCCGTCACAGAAGGGAAAGACATCCAGAGAGGCTGAGGCAGCAGCAATGATACGTTAACCCTCGAACAGTTCTTTGCCATGCAGAGGCTGAGGGAAAAACACATCACCTACCCTGGAGCCTTTAATGCCGCAGCCCGTCTATTTTCTGGTTCTTCCTGGCGTGATGGCGCTCGATCTCACTGGTCCGGCGGAAACGCTGCAACTGGCCGATGGCTTTTTTGCTCTGCACTACATTGGCCCGCAAGCCAGCGTGCGCTGCTCCACCGGCATGACGATCGCGGATATCGCGCCACTTCCCGAGCAGCTACCCGATAACAGCCTGCTGGTGGTGCCCGGCGTGTATGACTCCAAAGTCTGGTTCGATACGGCACCTGCCGCCGCCGCGCGCGACTGGCTCCGCTCGCAGCAGTCCGCCATCCACGCTAAACGCATCACATTAGTCTGCATCTGTTCCGGTGCACTGCTCTCGGCGCAGGCCGGATTGTTGAATGGTGTGCAATGCACCACCCATCACGATGTGTTACCGCGTCTTAAAGCCGCCGAACCGGCCGCGTTAGTGAAAGATAACCGCGTGTTCGTGGAAGATCATGGCATCTGGACCAGCGCTGGCATCACGGCGGGTATCGATCTGGCGCTGCATCTGATCAACCGACTGTGTGGCGCGCCGCTGGCGTTGAAGGTGGCGCGGGAAATGGTGGTGTGGTTTCGGCGTTCGGGTGACGATCCGCAACTGTCGCCGTGGCTGCGGTATCGTAATCATCTGCATCCGGCGATTCATCGGGCGCAGGACGTGATGATTGCCCATCCCGAACACGACTGGTCGCTGACCGCGCTGGCCGAGCGCGCGCATGTCAGCGAGCGTCATCTCACGCGCCTGTTCCGCCAGCATCTCGGCATCAGCGTGCGGGAATACCATGAACAGCTGCGTTTGGTGATCGCGCGTCAGCGCCAGCAACAGGGTGAAGCGGCAGAGAAAGCCGCGCTGGCGGCTGGATTCTCTTCAGCACGCCAGCTGCGTCGGGCGCATCAGCGCTGGGACGATCAACTCACCAGATGATGTTTATCCACGCGTTTGAGCAGCATCGCCAGCAGCAAACTGCCGATCAGCGTGATGCCAAATACCCACGGCAGATCGAGCCACGGACGTGACATATCGTCGTAATGGTTGGTGCGCAGATAGTGGATAAACAGCGCGTGAAAGCCATATATCGGCAGTGAATAGCGCGAAATCGTCGCCAGCATCGGCAGTGTGCGGCTGTTCAGCACATTCTTGAACAGCACCAGCAAGCTGATGGCGGCGATAAACACCAGCGGGCCGCAGTAAAGATACCAGGTGTCGTTGAACGCGCCGTTGATTTTCAGCATCTGTTTGGTGCCGAGCGTGATGCCTATCCAGCAGGCGATAAAGCCCAATCCCGCCAACCAGCTGATGCCGCGCTTATCGGTCTCCATGCAGCCAATCGCCCGCCCCAGCAGCGCGTACAGCAGGTAGTAAATACTGTCGCCGCTGACGTAAAGATTCACCGGCAACCAATGAAACGGCCCCAGCGACTGGCTCACGGTGTTGGGATTGGCCAGCACCGCCAGCACCACGACCAGCAATGCGACGTAGCGCGGCTGCACGCTTTTCACCTGAATCAATGGCGACAGCAGGTAGATGCCGATAATGGCGAAGAAAAACCACAGGTGATAGAACACCGGTTTTTGCAGCAGCTTCAGCAGCGAACGGCCTTCGCTGATCGGCGTCAGCCAGGTGATATAGGCCAGCGCTACGGCGCTGTAGAACAGTAAACACAGCACGATGCGCAGCAGATGTCGCCCTTGCGCGCTGCGTTCGCCAAAGAACAGATAGCCTGAAATCATAAAGAACAACGGCACACAGACGCGCGATGCGGAGTTGAGCAGATTCGCCACATCCCAGCTAATACCGGTGACGGCCATCGGGCCGGTGATATACCAGGTGGTGGTGTGAATGACGATCACCATCAGGCAGGCAACCGCACGTAAGTTGTCGATCCAGTGTATTTTTTGCGACATGGCTTCCTCGTCGGCAATACGTCCGTGCGAAGAAGGGTAGTCACAGCGTGATGCGTCAACAACCTTTGGGACTGAAATTCGGATCACTCTGTTAAAGGAGGACGTGGTCTGTTCGCAGCGTGAGAACTGCCCGGCAATAGCCGTGGTGCTCTGGCCTGCACACAGGCATTCTCACCCAAACGAATAAAGCGACCATGTTTAACCGTTGCCGCTTTGGCGAATAAAACGGATGAGCCTCAGGCGATAAATCGCGCCGCAACCGAGTGTGTGCTGAACAATGGATTAATCACGCATCCGGTGTTTGCCTGGCGGTGACTTAATCGCGGACGAGGAACTTCTCGATCACCGCTTCGTTCGGCTCAACGCCCAGACCTGGCTCGCTCGGCAACCACGCATAGCCATCTGCAATGCGCACCGGGTTTTTCGCCAGCGAGCGGCTGATCTCACCCGGCTCCACGCAATACTCCATCACCAGCGCATTCTCAATCGCACACAGGAAATGCAGCGAAGCGGCGGTGTTGATGTCGGTGGTGAAGTTATGGTTACACACTTTGCGACCACGGCTGTGCGCGTAGCTGGCGATCTCCATCGCCTGAGTAAAGCCGGTACGCGTCAGATCGATCTGCACGATGTCGATACCGCCTTCATCAATCAGGCGCTGGAAGCCAACCACCGAACACTCTTGCTCACCGGCGGCGATGTGCTGCTGGCAGGCGGTAGATACCTGGCCGTAACCGGCGTAGTTATCCGGGTGCAGCGGCTCTTCGATCCAGAACAGGTTGAGATGTTCATAGCGCTGGCTGCGGCGCACGGTGGTCTTCGCATCCCAGACGTGGCCGACATCCAGCATCAGATCCACGCTGTCGCCCATTGCGGTGCGCAGCGCTTCCAGATAGCGCAGATCCAGCGCTTCATCGGTGCCAAACGGCTCCCAGCCAAACTTCACGCCAGTGTGGCCAGTATCGATGGCGTGCTGCGCGCGCGCCACGGTTTCTTCGACGCTGTACTGGAACATGTTGGAGGAGTAAACGCGCATCTTGTCGCGCATCGCACCGCCCAGCAGTTCAACAATCGGTTTGCCCAGTGCTTTGCCTTTGATGTCCCACAGGGCGATATCAATGCCCGCCATCGCCTGCAGCACGGCACCGCTGCGTCCGTAATAGATGGTGGCTTTGTGCATCTTCTTCCACAAACGGCCGGTCTCCAGCGGATTCTCGCCGATCAGCAGCGATTTCAGTCCGGTGACCATAGTGTGCGAATAGGGTGCTTCGATAATGGCTTTGGTGACATACGGGCTGCCATCCACTTCACCCCAACCGGTGATGCCCGCATCGGTGGTGATTTTGATAAGCAGTGCATCCTGCGAGCTATCGGTGCGCTGCTCAATAACCGGCAGACGCAGATAAAACGCTTCAACGTTGGTGATCTTCATCGTGGTTTTCCTGGTGTAAAGGCAATCAATAAAGCATCAGCCCACAGCGGAACGCTGCTGTCGGCGCTGCGTAATCAAGGTCTCGTAATCCACATCCAGTGCCTGAATGCGGATGTGGTTTTCAATTTCATCGGTCATCTGCGCGATATCGCCCTCGGCGAACACGTTGATCAGTCGCTGGTGCTCTTCAATGATGTCGCTCATCGATTTGCCCATGGTGGAGAGGCCAAAAATCACCGTCAGCTGGCGCGCAATTGACTCCCACAAATTGCTCAATACCGGGTTGTGGGCGAAGCTGCACAGCGTGCGATGGAAATCGGTGTCCGCCGAGGCAAAGCCATACACATCATCGTTTTGCATCATGGTTTGCATCTGTGCCACGCCCTGATACAGCAGAGTGAGCTGTTCAGCGCCGTTGCGTCCGGCTTCAATCGCACGGCGACAGGCCAATGTTTCCAGTGGGATGCGCACATCAATAATCTGCTCCAGCCGCTGATGGGAAATCTCCATCAAACGGATGCCTTTATACGGCTCGCTGGTGACGATGCCCTGGCTTTCAAGAATGCGCAGCGCTTCACGGATCGGCACGCGGCTCATACCGAGTTTTGCCACCAGATCCGGTTCGGCAATACGGTCGCCGGGTAAAATCAATCCGCGCGAGGCGGCGCTGAGAATCGCATCGACGGCGTGATCGACCAGCGTGCGCGGACGCGCAGCTTGCCAGTTGCCGTCTGAAGCGGCTTCCTGTGCCAGCGGTGCGCTGCTTTTACGGCTTGGGGTGGATGATTTTCCTGCCATGGTGATTGTCCTGTTTATACCTGCCGGGTCACGAACTGACCAAAGCCGGGTTCAACCTGCATCTGGTCATCCTGGAATACCGTGACACCACGAATAAGTGTGCGCACCACTTTACCCTGACAGCGCATCCCTTCAAATGCGCTCCACTTGCCGAGTCCCTGGAATTTCTCCCCCTCAACGGTCCAGCTCTGTTGCGCATCGATAAACACCAAATCGGCATCGAAGCCGGGTGCAATAGCGCCTTTTTTGCCCCACAGCTGGAAGGCTTTGGCCGGACCGCTGGCGGTCATGCGCGCAAATTCCGTGAGGGCCAGTCCGCGATCGATGTGGGCCACGCTGAAGAACATCGGGCTCAAGGTTTCGACGCCGGTTAATCCCATGCCTGCGTCCCAAATACTGGCTTCACCGGCTTGTTTCTGCGCCGGGGTGTACGGACAGTGGTCAGAGGCGATCATATCGACATCGCCGCGCAGCAGCACCTGCCATAGCGCATCGACCACCGGGCGTGGACGGATCGGCGGGCCACAGCGCGCATTCGGTCCGATGCGCACCAGATCGTCTTCATCCAGAATCAGATAGTGCGGACAGGTTTCGAAGCTGGCGCGCACTTTGCTTTTGGCAGCGACGATGGTTTCGGCGGCGCGTGCGGAGCTGACGTGCACGATGTGGCAGCGTGCGCCGGTCTCTTCCGCCACCGCCAAAACTCGACCCACGGCTTCGATTTCGGCGATTTCTGGCCCGGCCAGCGCATGCGCGCGGGTATCTTTGCGTCCGGCACGGCGCAGTTCGCTGCCGGCACCGATCAGAATGTCGTGGTTCTCAGCGTGGACGCCAATCAGACCGTCAAAGGTCACCAGCTCACGCATCGCACGCAGCAAGCCATCATCGTCGAGGCGCGGTAAGCCTTTCTCATCAGTGGCTTCGCCGTTGGGTACGCCGCTGCACAGGAAAGCTTTGAACGCCAGTGCGCCCGCCTGATCCAGCGCCGCTAACTCGTGCACGTTGCGGCCATCCAGTCCGGCCCACATGGCGTAATCCACCGAGCAGTTGTCCGCCAGCCAGCGCTGCTTGGCGGTGAAGTTGGCGAGGCTGGTGGCGGGCGGCAACGAGTGCGGCATCTCAACAATGGTGGTGACGCCGTGCGCAGCGGCACCGCGCGTGCCTTCGCGCAGCTCCTGTTCAGGGAAATCGTGCGAGCCGGTGAAATGGGTGTGCACATCTATCGCGCCGGGTACGATGATTAGCCCCTGCGCATCAATAACCTCATCGACGCCGTCAGCGAGGGCACCCGGCATCAGCAGGCCGCTGATTTTGCCATTCTCAATCAGCACATCGGCGGGCGCAGCGCGGGTTTCTGTCACTACCAGGCCGTTGATAATTAATTGTTTCATCACTCTGCTCCTGCTTGCGTCACCAGTGCGCCATAGGGCACGGGTTGAGAAGGATCCAGCCAGCCGATAGCGCTCAGCAACTGGCTGAAGTGGTCAAATTCATCGGCTGGAATCAGGCCGCTGGGCGCGAAGACGTGCGCTTGCTGATACGCGGCTAAACCGGTGATCAGCGCATCAAGAGGATAATCGGGATAACAGTGCTGCACCTGTGCGGCCAGTGTTTCGGCATCATGCGTGGCGATCCACGCCAGTGCCTGTTCGATGGCGCGCGAGAAGGCAGCAAACGCAGCAGCTTTCTCCGTGAGGACATCGGTCCGGGCAATATAGGCGCTCCACGGCACCTTGCCGCACAGCAAAGCGAGGCTGCTGATGCTGCTCAGCTGTCCAGCTGCAATTGCCGGTGCCAGCATATGCATGGCGTGTAGCGCATAGTCCGCTTCACCCCTTGCTACGGCCGCGAAATCGCGGGCCTGATCGCCGCTACCGGCAATCAGCTCCACCTGATCCAGCAAACCATGCTGGGACAGCAGCCAGCGGAAGGTCAGCGTGGCGGTGCCGACATTACCGACATCCAGCACGCGTTTACCGCGCAAATTATTCAGCTGAAAATCGGGCTGAGTCTTTGCTGCCGCCAGAAACCACGGATTAGCGGCGACCGAGGCGCAAAAGCACTGCAACTCAGCGCCGTGCTGCTGGTAATGCTTCATCACCACCATCGGCCCGCCCAGCGTGAGGTCCGCTTCGCGGTTGAGCACCGCAGGCACTTGTCCGCCCTGCACGGTGTGCCCGCCCGATGCGCTGGTGGTGAAGGTGACTTGCAACTGCTCGGCGGCGAACAAGCCGAGGCTGTCGGCCAAATAGTGGGCGCAGTAATAGATGCGGGATTCGCTGGCATCCCCCTGATTGAAGATTAACGTCTGCATCAGCCACGCACCTCCGTAACAAAACTGCCATTGAGCGCAGCCATGTCGCTGACGCCGCACCAGTGGCTGATAGCCGTGATTTCATTGATCCAGCCGGAGAGCAGATCGAACACCGCGCTTTCGCCACCTGCTACCAGGGCGCTGATGATCGGTCGCACGCTGAGCGACAGCGATGCACCCAGGCAGCGTCCCACCACAGCATCGCTGCCGCAGCGCACGCCGCCATCCAGCAGCAGCGGCAGGCGAGTCACTGCTTGCAAATCAGCGAGCTGATCCACCGGCGTGGCCCAGCGCGCGCTTTGGCGCAGGCCAATATTCGAGGCGATGATGCCGCTGGCACCATGTTGTGCAGCCGGTGCCGCATCGTCATGATGCAAAATACCTTTTAGCCACAGCGGCAGTTGACGCGCTGCGCAGTGTGCGGCCACCTCGTCAATTTCCTGCCAGCGCCACACCGGAAAGGCCGGCAAGGGTTCAACGCCCGGTTGCGTGCCGCCGACGGTGTGCCAGCCGCGCTGTTTGAGCGCTTCACCAATTGAGAAGCCGCCTGGCTGTAATCCCGGCACCGGATGCACCGGTGCCAGCACGGTGAGAACGATATTTTTGAATCCGGCTTGTGCAGCCTGATCGATCAAATCTTTGATACGCCCAACATCACCTGCCGCGCGTAGCTGAAGCCAGCAGCGGTCGTACTCCGCGCCAATCTGTTCCAGCGGCGTGACCGTCTCTTCGGAGATCACCAGCGGCAGTTGCAGACGTTTGCAGGCGCGGGCAATCGGCAGCAATCCCTCTTCATGGAAGATGCGATCACCCGCAAAGGCACCGACGCCGAGCGGAGCAGACCAGCTTTGATTGAGGATGGTGGTCTGGGTGCTGATCGCCTCATTGCCCTGCAGTACACGCGGCAGCAAGCGAAAACGGCGCAGCGCCTGCTGGTTAGCATCCGGTTCGTCAGCGAGCGCATCGGCTGGCTGCCCCTGCATATAGCGGAACAGCGCATCGCCAAGACGTTCACGCGCCGCAAGATCATGCATTGGCATGCTGGGCCTCCGTGGCATTTTCATGTTCAAGGAAGGTGGCAAAAGCCGGCGTTTTCGGATTCTGTAAAATCGCCGGTGGCCCTTCTTCAATCAGCGCCCCGTTCTGCAGGAACACCACGCGATCGGCCACGCCCGCCGCGAAGGCAATGTCATGGGTACTGATAATCATGGTGATGCCAGTTTGCGCCAGGCTGCGCATGGTCTGGTTCACTTCACGCACCAGCTCAGGGTCGAGCGCCGAGGTTGGCTCATCGAACAGCAGAATTTGCGGTTCAGCGGCTAACGCTCGGGCGATGCCGACACGCTGTTTCTGCCCGCCTGATAGCTCATGCGGCAGTGAGGCGGCGAAGTCCTGCAATCCCACCATCTTCAGGGCACGCATTGCTTTAGCGCGGGCGATTTCGGGCTGAGCACCCTGCACGCGCAGCAGAATACTCATCACGTTTTCCAGCGCGGTGAGGTGATCGAACAGCGCGAAGTGCTGGAATACGATACCGATGCCGGATTTGGCGCGGTTAGCCGGCAGATGGCGGGCAGCCAGTGGGCGGCCGTTTTCATCGCTGCCCATAAAGTGCCCTTCGGTCTGAATGGTGCCGCTACTGCGTGGCGTCAGCGCCAGAATCGATTTCAACAGGGTACTTTTACCGGAGCCGGA
>JRUP01000037.1 GCA_000773965.1 Enterobacter cancerogenus | reverse complement strand
AAAAAACTCGGCCTGCACGACTAAACCAATCCTCTCGCCGCCATTCTGCCGTTGGCGGCATTTTCTATCCTGACAGTAAAATCTGGAGGTCAGTTTGTCTGAACTTTCCTATGTGACAGGCGACTGTCACTCAGCCTGGTCAACGTATTTGACGCAGGTTGAACGCGTGTTGCCACTGCTGGGCGATCTTAGCCGCTGGGCCGATACGTTGACGCATCCGAAGCGGGCATTAATCGTTGATATCCCTCTGGAAATGGATGATGGCTCAGTGCGTCATTTTGAGGGTTATCGCGTGCAGCACAATTTGTCGCGTGGGCCGGGTAAGGGTGGGGTGCGTTTCCATCCTGATGTGACGTTGCAGGAGGTGATGGCGCTCTCTGCATGGATGACGGTGAAGTGCGCCGCACTGAATTTGCCGTTTGGCGGAGCAAAAGGCGGCGTGCGTGTCGATCCGGCAACCTTATCCCAGAAAGAGCTGGAGCGTTTAACCCGGCGCTATACCAGCGAGATCGGCAATATGATTGGTCCACAACAGGATATTCCCGCCCCTGATGTTGGAACCAACGCGCAGGTAATGGCGTGGATGATGGATACCTGGTCGATGAACGTTGGCGCCACTACCACCGGCGTAGTGACCGGCAAACCGGTGCATCTGGGCGGGTCACTGGGGCGCGTCAAAGCTACGGGGCGAGGCGTGTTTGTCACCGGCTGCCGTGCGGCAGAGAAACTGGGGATTGACGTCGCGAACAGCCGCGTAGCGGTGCAGGGTTTTGGTAACGTTGGTAGCGTCAGCGCCGAACTGTTCCATGCGCTGGGGGCGAAAGTGGTGGCGGTGCAGGATCACAAAGCCACATTGTATTTGTCCAGCGGAGTGGATATCCCGGCGTTACAGACGTGGCAGCAGGCTCACGGTAGTATCGCGGGCTTCCCGGGTGCTGACACCATAGCGGATGAACATTTTTGGACACAGCCTTACGACATTCTGGTGCCTGCTGCGCTGGAAGGGCAGATCACTGCTGAACGCGCCAACCAGCTTCAGTGTCGCCTGATCATTGAGGGGGCAAATGGCCCAACGCTACCGGAAGCGGATGATATCTTGCAGCAACGCGGCATTGCTGTGGTGCCAGATGTGATTGCGAATGCGGGCGGCGTGACGGTGAGTTACTTCGAATGGGTGCAGGATTTCTCCAGCTTCTTCTGGAGCGAAGAGGAGATCAATCAACGGCTGGACAGCATTATGCAGCACGCGATTGAAACGGTGTGGCAGAAAGCCGATGCGCTCAACGTGACGCTGCGTACGGCAGCTTACGCCGTTGCCTGCGAGCGAATTCTGCTGGCAAGGAAGGATCGCGGGTTGTATCCGTAAACACATTAGTTTGAGAGAAGCCTCGCAAATGCGGGGTTTTTTATTGCCTGAAGTTTGTTCCGTACACTTAGGTGTGTATAATATTTTATACACAAATGGAGTGGTGTGGAGCGCACAGAAATGGATGAAAAGGATTTAGACTGGCGTGGTACAACGCTGGAGGACATCAAAATGTTCCCCAATGAGGTGAAAAAGGACGTTGGATTTGAACTTCACAAAATTCAAAATGGGCATAATCCCACTCACTACAAGGCTGTAAATCGCTGGGGAACAGGTGTTATTGAGATCAAAATAAAAGGCGATGATGGCGAATAACGCGTCGTTTATGTGGCAAAATTTGTTGAAGCCATTTATGTCATACATGCCTTTCAAAAGAAAACACAACAAACCAGCCCCAAAGATGTGAATATAATCATCGAGCGTTATAAAGCAGTTATCGAAGAACGGAGAAAACTAACATGACCGATAAAATCGATACCCAGTCGCGGCATATCACCAAAGCGGGCAGCAATATTTTTGCTGATCTCGGATTTGAACCGGCTGAAGCGGACTCCCTTCTGACACAATCTCGTGAAGAAATTAACCGAGCCGACGAATTAAAGAAGCAGCTAATGACTGAAATTTCTGAATGGATGACGGCAAGTGGCCATAAGCAGATTGAAGCGGCAAAGATCCTGCACGTTTCCAGACCACGAGTTTCTGATGTGGTTAATCTTAAAACAGAAAAATTTACCATTGATTCGTTGGTGGGTATGGTTGCGGCAATGGGCAAAAAGGTCCAATTAGTGATCGAGTAATTGACCCGTGGCAAACTTAACTGCGAGTAGTCGAAAAAGGCCAGCATTGCTGGCCTTTCAAAATATTAGAACTGATACACCAGACCCAATGCTACCTGGTCATCATTTGGCAGACCCAGTTTGTTATTATCGTCCAGCAGGTTGATCTTGTAGGCCACGAAGGTCTTCATGTTTTTATTGAAGTAGTAGGTCAATCCTGGTTCAAGGAATTTAAGTAAAGCTTCATTGCCCATGAGCCTTTAAGTAGGCACATTATCAAGAAAACCGCAGGTGCCCATTAAAGCATCTGGGCATAGGACTCAAGCTGATCGGCAACCATGTCCCAGCCGCTATGAAAGCCCATTTTTTCATGTTCGGCGCGCGCTTCAGCGTTGCGATGCCTGGCAATGGCAACATAGCGGGTCGCATGGGGATTGAGCGGTTCCAGTAGCAATATTGCGGTCATGAAAGGATGCTCAGCAGGTTTCCATCCTTCAGTATAGGTATCGGTAAAAACCAGCTTCCGACCAGGTATCAGTTCCAGAAATACCCCTTCGTTGCGAATTTCATTCCCCTCCACCTCAAAAATCGTGTTGAACCGACCACCAGGATGCAGATCGATATCGCAACTGACTAACTTATGAGGCTTAGGCACGAAAAAGTGCTTGAGATGTTCTGGTGTGGTCCAGCAGCGCCAAATCACATCGGCCGGTACTTGCAGGGTACGCTCAAGCTGTAAATCGGTATCGGCATCTAAAATCATCATCTTTTCCTGCTCGCTGAATGTCATTTCAACAGTGTAGTTGCGAGGCAGAAAACGGGTTAGCTGACCGGGCGGATTCCCTGGCAGAACAGGCTAAGTGTGTGCTGTACAATCAGTTCCGTATCAAACTCCGTCTCATTGGCGAAGCGTGTGAAGGGCACGAGTATCATGCTCAGGATGGAGGTCATCAGCAAATCGGGATTCAACGCTGCATTCAATAAACCCTGCTGTTGCCAGCGCACAATCAACGTCCTGACTTTGTCGCGTCCCGCATGTCCATAACGTTCTTTGATGTGTTGACCTAAGCCGTGCGAACCGCTGGTGACTTCTTGCATCCATAATGGGGCGAACCAGTCGTTGTTCAGAACGATATCAGCGATTTCACGGATGAATCCACTGAATGTGGTGACAGGGTCACTTATCTCCCCATCAAAATGTGCTTCCAGCCGCTGGCGTAACGGTAAAAAGCGCTCCTCAACCACCACATCTAACAACGATTCGCGCGACTGAAAGTAATAGTTGAGCATCGCCGGACTCACGCCAGCCTTACGAGCGATTGCATTCAGCGAGGTTTCAGCGATGCCGCTTTCGGCATAAAGTGCCAGCGTGATATCCAATAAATGCTCGCGCTGTTGTGCAGAGATGGCACCGCCACGCGGACGCCCAGGACGGCGAGGTTTGGCAATGGTTGCCTTATCATCAGCAGGGACTTTTTGTGCGGTCATCTTTACGCGCTCACTTGTTTCATGTCAGACTTCGATCAATATTAATTGTGTATTTAATTAATTTCAATTGGTGTCTGATATGAAACCCAAAACACTTGTGCCGCACTCAGGCAGTGGAGAAGAGCGTCTTCCTTCCGTCCGCTTGCTGATGGGCGCATTGATGCTGGTCATGCTGCTTTCCGCCCTTGACCAGACCATCGTCTCGACAGCACTGCCAACCATTGTGGGTGAATTGGGCGGGCTTGATCGGCTGTCCTGGATCGTCACGGCCTACATGTTGGCCTCGACGATTGTTGTCCCGCTTTACGGCAAGTTCGGCGATCTGTTTGGCCGTAAAACGGTGCTACAAATCTCGGTCATCTTGTTTCTCATCGGCTCGGCACTGTGTGGTCTGGCGCAAAATATGGAGCAACTGATCTTTACCCGCGCGCTGCAAGGTCTCGGCGGTGGCGGACTGATGGTGGTCAGTATGGCGGCCGTCGCGGATATTATTCCGCCAGCTGAACGCGGTAAATACCAGGGACTCTTTGGCGGTGTTTTCGGTCTGGCGACCGTGGTGGGGCCATTACTGGGGGGCTTCATCGTCCAGCACGCCTCGTGGCGCTGGATTTTCTATATCAATTTACCGTTAGGGTTGTTTGCGCTGCTGATTATTAATGCGGTGTTTAAAGCCGATAACAAACGTAAACCGCATGAGATTGATTATCCCGGTGCTGTTTGCCTGAGTCTTGCGCTAGTGGGTATCACCCTGTTTACCAGTGAAGGCGGTACGTTGCGGGCATGGAGCGACCCGCAGTTGTGGTGCATCCTGGCGTTTGGTCTGGTCGGGGTGATTGGCTTTATCTACGAAGAACGTCGTGCATGGGAACCGATTATTCCGCTTGGGCTGTTCCGTAATCGCAGTTTTTCGCTTTCGAGTTTAATGGCTTTTATTGTCGGGATGTCGCTGTTTGGCAGTGTCACTTTCCTGCCGCTCTATTTGCAGGTGGTGAAGGGCTCAACCCCGACTGAAGCCGGATTGCAATTGTTACCGCTGATGGGTGGGCTGCTGGTGACATCGATTATCAGCGGACGCATCATCAGTCGTACCGGTCGCTATCGTCTGTTCCCGATTGGCGGAACACTGCTGGCAACCGTCGGGATGGCTCTTATGACGACGCTCACCCTGCAATCTGCGTTGTGGCAGATTTATCTCTACGCCTGCGTGCTCGGAATGGGCATGGGGATGGTAATGCAGGTGTTAGTGCTGGCCGTTCAGAACAGTGTGACACCAGACCGTATTGGCGTCGCCACATCCTCTGTCACGTTGTTCCGTTCGGTGGGCGGTTCAATCGGGGTGGCGCTGTTTGGCGCGATGTTTAGTCACGTCTTGAAATCGGGTTTGACTGAATTGGTGGAAAAGGGCGATGTATTGCCCGCCACGCTGGACCCGAATGCCGTGCACCATTTGCCGTATGATGTACAACAAGCGTATTTGCAGGTATTTAGCGCAGCGGTACATGCGGCATTCCAGATGGCGGCGGTGGTGATGGCGCTGGCCTTTATTCTGTCATTATTCCTGCCAGAGTCGCCGTTACGCAGTCAATCCAAACAATAAAATGATGCCCGCTTGCCACCATCGGCAGACAGATGCTGATGGTGGGATGAAATAGCAGCAGAGTTGGGCGAATTAATAACCTCCAAAGCGAAAATTGGCGAAGGAATATATAATTTTTATCCCAAATACATGATGTTACCTTTGCGTAAACTTAAGTAAAAAAGAAGGGGATTAAAAGAATTCAGCGGCGAGCTATTTATTTTTGCAACTTTTTTGCGGTATAAATCTCTAACCACTGTCTCCCTCAGCGAAAACGTCATCTCATGATCAACTCTGCGGCCAGAAAATTTATCGCCTGTCTGTTTGTTATTACCCTGGCAGGTTGCTCTTCCAAAACTTCTCATGCACCTGCGGAAGAGAGTGTCGATGCTTCAACCGATGGTGGTAAGCAACCCGATTTGATTCCCGTGATCGCGGCATTACACGACCAGATGCACTCATGGGAAGGCACCAAATATCAGTGGGGCGGCACGCAATTAAACGGTGTGGATTGCTCCGGTTTTGTCTGGCGAACCTTAAAAGATCGTTTCAATATTCCAATGGATCGTGTCACAACGCGCGAATTAATTGCCATGGGGCAGCCGGTTGATAAGGCGCACCTGCAACCCGGTGATTTAGTGTTCTTTCGTATCAAACACGAGTTACATGTTGGCTTTTATGACACCGACCACCAATTCCTCCACGCTTCGGTTAGCCAGGGCGTGATGCGCTCCTCACTGAATAATCCGTATTGGAAATCGGTATATCTGGAGGCGCGGCGTCTGCCACGAGAACAGAATTCGCAGATCAGCTTTAATTATAAAAATAAAGTGTGATGCAGAAAGTATCCCCGGCCTGACGCCGGGGATTTTTTTATCAGAATTGATATGACACGCTAACCGAGAAGTTGCGCGGCTCACCGTAAACATAGTTGTTCATATAGGTGTAGTACTCACGGTCGAATAAGTTATCGACGTTAGCTTGCACCGCAACCTGTTTGGTGACCTGATAACGGGCAAACAGGTTTGCCAGTGGATAGCTTCCCTGATACACGCGCTGGGTGCTGCCATCTGGCGCGCTCACATCTTCAAATACGCGGTTCTGCCAGTTAATACCGCCACCGATGGTCAGGTCAGGCAACATCGGTACGTTGTATCGGGTAAACAGCTTGAACTGGGTTTGCGGTTGATCAGGGTTATAACGACCATCCGAATCACGCGCTACATAGCGCGTTGCGCCGAAGGTCAACTGCAGGTTGTCGGTAAGCGCACCGTTCAGTTCAAACTCGGCGCCTTTGCTGCGTGCGCCCTTAGTGGCGGTGTAGGCCTGCTCGCTGCTGTTATTAACGTAGACGCCATCCTCTGCTGTCCCGACATTTTCTTGCTGAATGCGGAATACCGCAAAGGTTGCGGTCAAACGACCGTCATACCAGGCCGATTTTAACCCCGTTTCGTAGCTTTTTCCGGTAACCGGAGAAAGGTAGTGGCCTGAGCTATTGCGATAGGTTTGAGGCTGGAAAATCGACGTATAGCTGGCATACGCAGACCAGGTATCATTGATGTCATACACCAGACCGGCATACGGCGTGGTGTTGTGCTGGGTCATATCGCCGCTGCTGCCGTTGGTGCTCCATTCGGTGTAGCGAGCACCAATAATCAGTGATAGTGGATCGGCCAATGAAATACGCGCGGCGGTATAAGCAGACTTCTGGCGAATGACATCATTGGCATTCAGATACCAACCTTGCCACTGCGGCTCAGCAAGATTGCCGTTCCAGTTGTTGTTAAATGGCCCCATATCAGCGGCGGTAATATCATATTCATCCAGGTCAGTGACGCCATCCTGGCTGTAAGTCTGGTTGTGCTGGCGGCTGTAACTCAAGCCAGCCATCAACTGGTGCTGACGGCCAAATAACTCAAACGGGCCGCTGGCGTAACCATCAACGGAGGTCAGTTCACGTTTACCACGGTCCAGGCTGCCGTAGCCGGTTACGCCTTCGCCGGTACTCTCGTCAGGGAATGCGCTATACAGGTTAAGCAACTTATCGCTAAAGGTATTTTTGGCATGGGTACCATTCACATGGAAGCTCCAGCCGTTATCGAAGTTATGCACCAGATCGGCGTAAACCTTCTGTATTTCAGTGTGATAGTAAGTCCAATCGGCGGCGGAGTTCAGGCTGCGGTTGTAGTGCGTAAGAGAACCGTTGCTATAGAAATCCGGTAAGCCACCCCAGGTAGGATCGCGCGTATCGGCCTTTTCGTAGTCATAACCTAATGAAAGGGTAGTATTAGCGGTGATATCCGCATCGACCACGCCATAAAGGAACTTCTTATTTTTATGATAGCGATCGAGCCAACTGTCCTGATCCTGATAACCCGTTACCACGCGCCCGCGGAGCGAACCTTCACTGTTCAACGGCCCGGCAATATCAGCGACATAGCGTTGTTTGTTCCAACTGCCATAGCTGGCGCTGACCGAGCCAGTAAAATCTTTACTGTCGGCGTGTTTACGCACCATGTTGACCGAAGCGGAAGGGCTGCCAGCCCCAGTCATCAGGCCCGTTGCGCCGCGTACCACTTCAATACGATCATAAATGGCGGTATCAGATGCCGCGTCACCGTAGTTCCAGTTATCACCCGTAGAAGTGGGGATACCATCAAAGGTGAAGTTAGTGATTTTGAAGCCGCGGGAATAGTATTCGGAACGTTCAGAATCCACCAAATTGCTGGTGATACCAGTGGTGTTATTCAACACGTCGGTGACAGTTTGTAGCTGCTGATCCTGCATACGCTGTTGCGTCACCACGCTCACTGATTGCGGCACATCGCGCGGGGTGAGTAGCAGCTTGGTGCCCGCTCGCGTGGTTTTCACCGCATAGTCCTGCTTTTCAGTGTCATCACTGCTGTCGTTGCTGGTGGCATTCACCACCAGATCCTGCTGAGTGGTATCAGCAGCCTGCGCCAATGTGGGGTTGAGAAGGGCGTGTACTGCCATCGCCAACAATGAAACGCTAAACGTTTTGCGGATGCCTGATTCCCTGCCGTTCGAGGACATAATCGTTTCCGTGGTAAATGATGGTTATAAGAAGCCATTACGCTTCGGTTGTTATGCTGGTGGTTGCGTCGTGCTACCCAAAAGGGCAGAACAAACGAATGCACTATCTAATTACGAACGCCAATGATAATCATTTGCTTTATAGAATCTCGCAAGGATTCAATTTGAAGTGTAATAATGTGTAAATTCTAGGAAATTCAGTTCACTAGATGGATTTATAACCCGCTAGTTGCGGACGTTTTCACATTTATCAGGCAAGATTTTACTCGTTTTAGCCCTACACAGCGCCCGATTTGGCTGAACGCTCATTTCATTAAGTGGATGGAATGAGCACATAAATCCACGCGAATATTTGATTACTTTACGTTAATGCGTATGATTCTCATTCTTCTTATATTTTCCGCCCGCTACGATGTGGTCGGAGCCGTTCATCCATTGATGGAGTTCAGCATGAAATCGTTGTTTAGCCCGCGTAAAGCCACTGTTGCTATGGCGATCGCCGCAGCATTTAGCCTGACGGCTTGCCAGGCACCTGCCAAAAAAGCCGAGGCACCAGCCGCTGAGACTGTAAAACCGGTTGATACCGCAGTGTTGAAACGCGACCTGGGCGATGGTCTGTACGAAATGGCCTACTCTCCAGCATCGAAAGCACTGTTTGTCGCCAGCGCACAGGCATTCAAAGATGTTAACGGCGGTATGATCTATCGTCTCGATCCTGCGACGCTTGAGACCAAGGGTGAGACTCACACCGATCTGAAAAACTTTGGTACGGCGATCGATGAGCAGGGCAGCGTGTTCTACACCACCAACTCACTGGATGGCGCTATCTCCAAAGTGGACGCGCAAAGCGGTAAAGTGCTGCAGCGCTTAGTGTTCCCGGGCAAAATCAGCAAAGAAGGCTACCCAGCGGGTGCGCGTGAAGTGCTGTGGCATGGCAATGAGTTGTATGTCGGTCGAGTGGCCGATCCAGGTTATATCTCCGTGGTCGATACTAAGACCTTCAAACTGAAAACCGAGATCAAAAATGCGGGCAAATGGGTAACGGGCATTATTTACTCTCCGGTTACTGAACGTATTTATGCGGCCAACGGCTCTGGCGAGATCCTGGTGATAAATCCGCGCACCCACAAAATCGAGAAGCGCTGGACAGCCGGTGACGGTAAAGAGTATCTGTTCCTGAACATGGCAGAAGATCCATCCACTGGCCGCCTGTTTGTGACTGACGATTCTAAAGGCAAAGCCACGTTGGTCTTTGATGAGCGTACCGGTAAAGTGATCAAGCGTATCGAAGGTGATTCTCTGGGTATTAAATTCGATGCGAAGCGCAATGAGATCTTCATCAGCCAGCGCGAATCGAAGAAAGTACTGCAGTTAGATGCCACCACTTACGCAGTGAAGAACAGTTGGTCATTCGAACAGAATCCCAACAGCCTGCTGATTGGACCGGATAACAATACCCTGTATGTGACCTTGAAGGCCGAGTTCAATAAAGACTCTTCAACTAAAGGCACCGATGGTATTGCGCGTATTACACTGAAATAAGATTGCGCTATGAAAAGATGCCCTCGGAAGAGGGCATTTTGCTTTTGGAAGAACGAAAAATTAACGATTGAGTTGTCCTGTCAGCCAGAATTTTTTATAGCGCGCAGGCGGAATGCCGACAAGATTATGAAAGATGCGATGGAAGTTGTTGACGTTATCATAGCCCACCGCGTTGGCGATTTCGGTGACACCCAAATTAGTGCTTAATAATAAATTCTGTGCTTCGCCAATCCGACGGCGGGTTTGATATTGCTTAGGTGAATATCCGGAGTAGTCTTTGAAGACATGAGCCAGATAGAATTGATTCATATTGAGGGCAGCAGTGATAGAACTTAGCGCAATATCTTCTTTGTAATGATTATCAATATAATCTTTTATGCGCTGTCCTAATAACGTGTTGTTGGTCTCATGCTCTTGTTTGTTCTCCATCCAAAGGTTGCGGCATAGTAATAAGAGAACGCTGAGCAGATTATCGCCTATCTCAGCACTGTAAAGCCTTTTGCTGTTAACGTGCGCCCACATCTGATCAAACAACTGGCAAATTTCATCATAGAACTCACCGCTCGGCATCACGGCAGGTTGGGCGCGCGTGGTGAGAACATTGAGAGGCAAGCCATCAACCTTAAGTTGTTCGACGCCGCAACTGAAGATCAATAAATCCTCTGACGCATCAGGGCTTTCGTCATGAAGTACATTCGCGTTAAACAACATGATATCGCCTTGCTTGACGTTATAGCCTCGGCCATCGATGTTGTAGATGCCACTGCCTGAGCGTATGAACATCACTTCAAAGCGGTCATCATGCTTGTGCATGACGCGAGGAATGGCCTCTTCCTTACCTTCTGCTTTGCACATAAACGCCAGGCGCGGACGCAAACTGTTGTCGAAGCCACGGGCGGAGGGATGTTCATTGATGCAAAAGGTAATCATGGTAGCTCCTGTTGGTATAGCGCTATTCTTGCATTAGTTTTCAGCCTCGTAATCATCATTTTTGCTTTTTACTGATGTTTAATCCATTGACAGGTAAGGCTCTGATGATTTTAGGAGAGTGCCAGGTGTTGATTTTTGTTTTTTAAACATTGGTTAAAATATAAGTTTGATCGTCGTCACACTTTTATTTTGATCAAAATACACCCACTCATTAAATACCAGGAAAGCATGATGTTGTGTTGAGCGGCATGAACTTGCAATCAATAGGGATAAGTTGAGGGCTAAAATGAAAATATCATTAATATTGCTGTATTCGAACAGGTGGAAATACAAAATTGTCGAAACCACAGGCGATAAGTGCCATTGAATGCGTGCCATAGTCGCGAAGAAATATTTTAACAAACATGTGAAAAAATGGCTTTTTTTAATCTGTCTTCATTCTTGCTATGTCAATGCATAATATTTGCAATGTGACTTTAATCACTGGTTTTTGTGTTTTTTGTGAGGAATATATGATCTTTCGCACGCTGTTAAATCGTGTGGGCGAGAGCAACTGGTGTTTGGAATTCACTTTGATATAACGTTGTTGTAACGAGAAGGGGACTGGCAGTGTGTTCAGCGTTGCCAGAAAATAACAATAATGATGTTGTGCATTAAATAAATGTTCTGATTCAGGCTGCGTAAAATTCCTCAGCGACGACTGACCAAAAATACGGCTTGCAACGGTTTTACCTTACAACCAGATGGAACAGCTATGTATAATAAAACGAACCTGCAAAATCCTCAGCGCATGCGGTTAATTACCATTGTTTCGACGATTGGTGGTTTATGCTTTGGTTACGACACCGGTGTTATTTCCGGTGCGCTGATCTTCATGAAGTATGACCTGAATCTGACACCTGCGCAGGAAGGTTTTATTACCTCATTCCTGTTATTCGGTGCGGCACTTGGATCGTTATTTGGCGGATATTTATCGGATAAACAGGGGAGGCGTAAAAACCTGCTATGGGTTGCAGCTATCTTTATGCTTGGCGCTTTAGGCACTGCATTCGCCTGGGATGTGCCCTCAATGATTGTGGCCCGCTTTATTCTGGGCTTAGCGGTGGGCTGTGCCTCCGTTACAGTACCTATTTATATTTCCGAATTAGCGCGGGCAGATCAGCGTGAACGATTGGTGACGGTCAACGAATTAATGATCGTGACCGGGCAATTCCTGGCGTATTCCGTTAACGCTGCGATTGTAAACCTGTATCCAGAGATGCAGCACAACTGGCGCATTATGCTGGCGATTCCCGCACTGCCAGGTGCGCTTTTGTGGTTCGGGATGTTAATGATGCCTGAATCGCCACGCTTCTTTATTCGCCGTGGCGAAACAGATAAAGCCGTGAAGGTGCTGAAAACATTGCGCCTTCCGGAGGAAGTAGACCGCGAAGTGAAAGAGATTCAGCAGATCGTTAAGGCTGATCAGGTGAAGTTTAATCTGTTCGCTGAGCTAAAAAATCGCTGGGTGATTCAACTGGTTTTGATTGGTTTAATGATTGTGCTGGCCACCCGAGTGACTGGAGTCAACACCATCATGTACTACGCGCCAACCGTCCTGAAAGCAACTGGGCTCGGTGATGCGGCAGCGGTTACCGGCGCGGTGGCAAACGGCATTATCTCCGTATTGGCAACGTTGCTGGGCATGGCGTTGATTGGCAAGCATTCACGCCGAAAAATGTTTTTCACCGGTCAGGCTGGGGTAACCGTTAGCCTGGTGTTGATTGGCCTGGCGTTTAAATTCTTCTTCCACACTGAAACCGTCAACGGAGTGGATACGCTGCATGCCAATTTCGCCAACGCACCTTATGTCATTCTTGGCTTGATGTTGGTATTCCTGGTGTTTATGCAGGGTTGGATTGCGCCGGTATTCTGGCTGATGTTAGCGGAAATCTATCCATTAAGAATGCGTGGTGTCGGCATGGGCTTTGCGGTATTTGGCCTGTGGATCTTCGACTTTATGATCCAATCCATCTTCCCTTATTTGCTTAGCCATTACGGTGGCGGCATGACTTTCGGTTTCTTCGGTGCGACCAACGTCATCATGCTTATTCTGCTGGTGAAATATTTACCAGAAACGCGTGGCCTGACTCTAGAACAGATTGAAAAGAAATTTCGTTTTTAACCTGAGGATGAATAAATGACAGTCAAAATCGGCTTAATTGGTCTGGGCATGATCGGCCGGGACCATCTGAAACGCTTCCACCATGTTATTTCCGGCGCGCAAGTTACTGCTGTTTGCGATATTAACCACACAACAGCCGATGCCGTGGCGAACGAATTTGGTGCCACCGCGTTTTATGATGCAGAAGAGATGATCAATTCCGAATTGGTCGATGCAGTATTTATCTGCTCTATTGGTCCGGTACACAAAGCGCAAATTTTGGCAGCCTTTAATGCGGGCAAGCCCGTATTCTGCGAAAAACCGCTGACACCAACGGCTGATGAATCGAAAGAAATTATTGATGCAGAGGTTAAAGCGGGTAAGCGCCTTTTACAATTGGGCTTTATGCGTCGTTTTGACCCGGGTTATCAGGCGCTGAAGCAGTCGATTGAGGGGGGCGCGTTGGGCGACATCATGTTGATTCACTGTGCTCACCGCAACCCGTCAGTACCAGAGAGCTACACGCTCGAGATGGCGGTTAACGACTCCGCCACTCACGAAATCGACATCATTCGCTATTTGTTGAACGAAAACATCACGTCTGTGCGTGTAGACAAGCCGCGTAAGAAAACCCGCCGCGCATTGCCGCACTTGCAGGATCCGCTGATTGTGATCTTCGAAACCGAATCCGGTGTTCGTATTGACGATGAACTGTTTGTGAATTGCCACTACGGCTACGACATCCGCTGTGAAGTGATTGGTGAAAATGCCATTGCCGCTTTGACGGAACAACAGTTCATCAGCACCCGTTCATTGAACGGTAATGCACAGCACATTGCGCAATCTTGCATGGAACGTTTTGCAACGGCTTACGATCGCGAAGTTCAGCATTTTGTTGACAGCGTGCGTGATGGTCGCGAAATGAGCGGGCCTTCCTCCTGGGATGGCTACGTCGTCGCGCTGGTCTGTGATGCCGGTCTGGCCTCGCTGAAAGATGGCGAGAAACATGACGTGGTGATTCCAGAGCAGCCCGCGCTTTATCGCTAATAACCTAACTTCTCGCGAAAAGTGAGGAATGACGATGTTGAAACTGACGGAAGATGCGCTGCATTTGCAATGTCGGGCAGCGAATAAAAACCAAGCCATTGAGATAGCGGCAAAGGCGTTAGAGCAGTCCGGTTATGTAAAACCTGGCTTTATCAATGGCATGTTAGCGCGTGAAAAAAGCGTTTCTACCTATATTGGGGCGGGTATTGCTTTCCCTCATTGTGCGAAAGAGAACCTCGACCAGGTGATTAAAACCGGGTATCAGGTTTTCCAATTTCCAAATGGTGTGAGTTGGGGCGCTGGAAAGGTGGTGTTTGTCGTCGTTGCTGTTGCGGCAACTGAAAATGAACATATTCCACTGCTGGCTGATATTGCCAATTTGCTCGGCGATGAAGTGAAAACCACGTTATTAGCCAATGCAAAAACCAAACAAGAATTTATCGAACAATTTGAGAAAGCGTGATTTACGCACCAGATGAAGGATTAAACAATGAAGCTTGCATTATGTACTGACGTTCTGGCGGATTTACCTTTCGCGGCGATGCTGGATAAAGTTAAAAGCTACGGTATTGAGGGCGTAGAAATGACGGCGGGTGGATGGTCACCCTGTCCGCACGTGAAAACAGAGGAACTGCTGGCCTCGCCAGAAAAACTGGAGAAGTTCAAGCAAGAGCTGGCTGAACGTGAAATGCGCATTGTGGCGTTAAACTGCTCGGGGAACCCGTTGGCACCGGGTGAATTGGGTGAGACACACACGAAAAGTAGCTATCGCGCGGTTGAGTTGGCAGGCAAGTTGGGCGTGAAAAAGATCGTGATGATGAGTGGCCTGCCAGGTGGGGGGCCTGAAGATCGCGTGCCCAATTGGATTACCTCTACCATCTCATGGCCAGATTATATGCCGGGTGTGATCGATTATCAGTGGAATGAGGTGGCCATTCCATGGTGGAAGAAATTTGTCCAGCACGCTAAACAGCATGGCGTCGAACAAATCGCGATTGAAGAGTTCCCATGCCAATTGGTGTACAACCCCTCGACATTGCTGCGCCTGCGTCACGAGGTGGATGACATGATCGGCATGAACCTCGATCCTTCGCACCTGATTGCGATGGGCGCGGACCCGATTGCTGCGGCACGTAAGCTGGAAGGGGCAGTGTTCCACGTCCACGGCAAGGACGCGCGTATTGAGCGTGGTTTGGCCGACGTTGACGGCTTGATGGAATATCAACCGGTGACGAACACGAAAACCCGGACCTGGAACTACGTTGCAGTCGGTTGCGGTCAGGACCTGAAGTGGTGGAAAGAGTTCTTCTCTGTGCTGCGCATGACGGGCTACAACGGTGATGTGTCGCTGGAGATGGAAGATCTCACCATGAGCGTGGAGGCTGGTCTGCAGACTTCCATTGATGCGCTGAACGCAACGCTGAGTCAGTAGGTTTTATCAAATTAAGGCCGCTGTCTCATAGAGATGGCGGTTTTTTTAAGTTCGCTCTTACACTCCAATCCGGTCTCAATCGCATTTTGTTAAAGACTTACTGCGACTTACATCACTCAAAATGATTACACCACCATTTTTCCTGCCCAATCCCACTCATTTTTGATTCGAAAACATCATTACGTATGGATTTTGTTTAGGATCTATTTATTATATTAAAAACCCGTGCGTTTCTAAGGTAACTGATTAACGTTGCGTTGCGTGATTGTTAATCGGCGGGTGTTTTACGTTATATCAATCAATTAGATATTTTTTCCTCCGTTTTGCGGGGGATTTTGAGCGTGTCACTAACCAGGGATACACCATGAGTACTTCGCAAGACCTGCCACTCGGTGAGGTCAAGTTGTCACGTCGGAGAGTGTTACTGTCCGGCGCTGTGATCGTGGCTGGCGGCCTGATTACCTCGGCGCTTCCGCGTTTGGCGTTTGCAGACTCGTCGAAAAATTTCATTCCTTTCATGCAGATATCTCGTCTTCTGGTCAATCACAAACTGGATGATGCGGTCGGGCAGCGCATGTTGGCGCTGTTGGAACTCGAACAGCCGGAACTCATGACAAATCTCAATCATCTGCTGGCGATTGCCAAAGCCAATAAGGCGCAGATCGTTGAAGATTTCTTCCCGGCGATTCCGGAAGGTGCTTTGCAGCAACTGGCGCACAAAATCATCTTTGGCTGGTACACCGGCTGCCTCGAACCGAAACGTTCGGCAAAAGCGTTCGCTTATGAACAGGCGCTGACCTGGCACACCACGATGGACACCATCACGATTCCGTCTTACGGCATCAGTGGGCCAAACAACTGGCAGCGCACCAACACACCGGTTCTTCCCGTACCGCAATTCTGACCAATAAAAGAAGATAAAATATGGCAGCTACTTCTCAGTCACCCGTGGTGATCGTTGGCACCGGCGTGGTCGGTGTGGTGATCGCTGAGCAACTGCTTGATGCCGGCATTCCGGTATTGATGCTGGAAGCCGGTCCGCGCGTTTCGCGTGCCGAAATCGTTGAAAATTATCGCAATCTACCCCTGGCGGCCAAAGGCAACCCGATTGAGTGCTACCCGTCCCGCGATTGGGCTCCGCATCCGGAACCGGCAGGGGCGGGCAAAGGGTATCTGCAATTAAGCGGTGAAGACTCTTATGCGCAAAGCTACGTGCGCTATGCCGGTGGTTCGACCTGGCACTGGGCCGGTACTTGCTGGCGCTTAACCCCAGCGGATATGCAGCTGCATTCGCGTTATGGCGTGGGGCGTGACTGGGCGTTTGATTACGCGACGCTTGAACCTTATTACGCGCGCGCAGAGTACAAACTGGGCATTTGCGGACCTGACGATCCGGCTCTGCAATGGCCACCACTGCGATCCAAGCCTTATCCAATGCCGGCGCTGCCATTTGGTCCTGGTGAAGCCCGCTTTACCGAGGTGGTGCGCGAAAAGCTGGGGCTGCATAACATTCCGACTGCACAAGCGCGCAACAGCGGCATGTCCTATGACGATCGTCCAGCCTGCTGTGCCAATAACAACTGCGTGCCGGTTTGTCCGGTCGGTGCCAAGTACGACGGTGCGACCGCGCTTTCTCGCCTTGAAGCCAAAGGCGCCACCATCCTCGATAACGCGGTGGTGTGGCGTATTGAAACCAACGTCAGCAATCGCATCGAAGCGGTGCATTATTACGACCAGCACAAGCAAACGCATCGCGTCAGCGGCAAGTTGTTCATCATCGCCTGTAACGGGTTGGAGACGCCGAAACTGCTGCTGATGTCAGCTGACTCGCGCAATCCAAACGGCATTGCTAACAGCTCCGATCAGGTCGGCCGCAATATGATGGACCATCCACAAATCACCATGACCGTGACGCTGGATGAGCCGTATTGGGCGGGCGTCGGGCCGGTTGTAAACAGCGGCATTATGGAAACCTCGCAGGGAGATTTCCGTTCTGAGCACGCTGGCGCTTACTTCCGCTTCAACAACTTTGCGCGTAACCGCTTTGTGACCTTTGGCGCGCTTGAGAAAGGGCTGGTGGGTAAAGCACTGGATGAAGAGATCCGCCGCATGACCGCCTGTACCGCCGATATCGTGCTGGCGCATGAGATCCTGCCGGATGCCAATAACCGCCTGACGCTGAGCGATAAAAAGGATTGGCTTGGTCTGCCGAAACCGGCCATTCACTACAATGTGGGCGACTATGTTCGCCGTTCGTACCAGAACTACTCCAAACCGATCGCTGACAAGATTGCCGAAGCAATGGGCGCGGTCGATAAGAAGTTCTCGAAACAATTCAACCAGAGCAAGCACATCATGGGTGGCACCATCATGGGTAACGACCCGGCTAATTCGGTGGTGGATAACGAATGTCGCGCTCACGATCACCGCAATCTGTTCCTGCCGGGCGGCGGGGCGATGGCAAGTACCGCCTGCGGTAACAGCACCTTGACGATGGTGGCGCTCGCCTTTAAAGCCGCAGATGCCATCGTTAAACAGGCTCAGGAGGCGTAATCATGTTAAAGCTAAAACAGATCGCGCTGGTCCTCGCCCTGGCAAGTGGTGCCGCTCATGCCGCTGATGATGCCTTGGTCAAAAAAGGTGAATATTTAGCGGTAGCCTCAGATTGTACTGCCTGTCATACCTCTGAACACGGTAAACCCTTCGCCGGTGGCAAAGCGATTGAATCACCGGTGGGTGAAATCATCGCCACCAACATCACGCCGTCGAAGGTCGCAGGGATTGGCAACTACAGTGAGCAGCAATTTGCTGATGCGCTGCGTAAAGGTGTGCGTGCCGATGGCGCCAATCTTTATCCGGCGATGCCTTACACCGCGTACGCCACTTTAACGGATGAAGATGTGCATGCGCTGTACGCCTACTTGATGTCAGGCGTGCAGCCGGTGGATAACACCACGGAAGAGACCCATCTGCCGTTCCCGTTGAATCTGCGCTTTTCGATGATGTTCTGGAACGCGCTGTTCCTGAAAGCGCCGGGATACACAGCGGACACAACAAAGTCTGACAGCTGGAATCGCGGTCGTTATCTGGTGGATGGCGCAGCGCACTGTAGCACTTGCCACACCCCACGCGGTTTCCTGATGCAGGAGAAAGAGGGTGATGCCTTTACTGGTGCGCAGGTCGGCCCGTGGTTCGCGCCGAATATCACCGCCAACGCGGTGAGCGGTATTGGCCAATGGTCGCAACAGGATCTTGTCACTTACCTGAAAACCGGCCGTCTGGCGGGGAAAGCGCAGGCCGCTGGCAGCATGGCGGAGGCAATAACGCATAGCTTCCAGCACTTATCGGATGCTGATTTGGCCGCCATTGCCGAATACATGGGCAGCGTGACGGACAAAGATGCACCTGCGAGCGGCGCTTCGCGCTTCGAACAGGGGAAAGCAGCTGAAAATCTGGTGGCGTTCCGTGGTGATGCATTTAACGCGCCCACCAGCGATGACGGTGCTCGCCTGTTCTCCGGCAATTGCGCATCTTGTCACGGCAGCAGCGGCCAGGGAACCAAAGACGCGTTTTATCCGAGCCTATTCCATAATAGTGCTACAGCAGAGCGTAATCCGTCGAACCTGATTGCCACCATTCTTTACGGTGTCCAGCGTCATACCGCCGAAGGTGATGTGTTTATGCCGCCGTTTGGTTCGCAGCCGAACGCACTGAATCAGCTTGATGATCAGCAAGTTGCCACGTTGTCGAACTGGATCTTGCATCACTACGGTAATGTTGATGCAACCGTCTCACCTGATCAGGTGGCGGAGATCCGTCGTGGAGGACCGTCATCACCACTGGTAATGCTGGCGCAGGTCGGGGTAGGCGTCGGTGCGTTGGTGGTAATTGCACTGCTGATGTGGTGGCTGATGCGCCGCAGACATAAAAAATAGATTCGATTTTATTCTGTCGCCTGTGATGGCAGGCGACGTTTTTACTGGAAGACATTATGAAGCACTACTCACGCCGCCGCGTGTTGAAGATGGTCGGGCTGGTGACGATCGCCAGCGCCGCAGGCCAGCTTTTGCCGTTGCCGCGCCTTCACGCCGCCCAGTCACCGACCAATGTGGCTGGGCTGGATGATTTTATGCAGATTTCACAACTGCTGACGCAACAAGAATCCCTGAACGCCACCGTTGGGCGTGCGCTGCTTTTGGCCCTGAGTCAGACGCAGAAAGGTTTTCTCCCTGCGCTGGCACAGTTGAAGGCGTTACTGCAAAACCAGCCAGAACTGCTGCAGCAAGATCACCTGGCGTTTGTCTCGGATGCGGACAGCGAAAAGTTAGCCAAAGCGATACTCGGTGGTTGGTACAACGGTGTGGTCGGCAAGGGCAATCACGCGCTGTATGTCACCTACGTGAACACGCTCGCCAATCTGCTGGTGGATGACAAATTAGTACCGCCGAGTTTCTCCTACGGCAAATGTGGTAGCTGGGCGCAACAGCCCTGATCTAGAAGAGTAATGTCGTTATGAAAAACCATAATTCCGCTGATGTGGTTGTGATCGGCGCGGGCGTTAACGGCTCGCTGCTGGCGACCCGTCTGGCAAAAGCAGGCAAATCAGTACTATTACTGGAGTCCGGCCCGAAAGTAGCACGCGATCAGCTGGTTGAGCGTTTCCGTGCGTCGGCGTTCAAATCTGACTTTATGTCGCCGTATCCGTTCTCACCCAAGGCACCGCATCCGCGCTATACGCCGGAACCGAATGATTATCTGCATCAGGCCGGACCGCATCCGTTTGCTGCGCAGTACATCCGCATGTTTGGTGGCACCAGCTGGCACTGGGCGGCGCAGTTGTGGCGCTTTGTTCCCAACGACTTCCGTCAGCACAGCCAGTATGGCGTCGGCAAAGATTGGCCAATTGGCTATGACGACCTGGAAGAGTACTACTATCAGGCGGAAGTGATCGCGGGTGTCGGCGGATCGCCGGACAATGGTTCGCCGCGCAGCAAACCTTATCCGATGGAGCGCGTGCCGGCGTCCTGGTTGCAGCAACGCGTGACCGCACGCCTGGCACCCGACTTCACCGTGCTCGATGACAGCACGGGTCGCAACAGCCACAGTTACGATGGCCGTCCGGCCTGCTGCGGCAATAACAACTGCATGCCGCTTTGCCCAATCGACGCCCAGTATCACGGCGGGATTGCCGCACAGCATGCTGAAAACAGCGGCGTGAAAGTGATCACCGAAGCGGTGGTGTATCAGCTGGAGCACGATGCCAAGGGCAATATCGTGGCAGCCAATTACTATGACTGGAACAAAGTCAGCCATCGTGTCACGGCTGAAACCTTTGTACTGGCCGCCAACGCGATTGAAACCCCAAAACTGCTGCTGATGTCTGTCAGCGATAAATTCCCGAACGGTATCGCCAACGCGCACGATAATGTGGGTCGCAACCTGTGCGATCACCCGGCGATAGGCGTGACGTTTGACGTCGATGAAGAGATTTGGCCAGGACGTGGCCCGGTGAGTCCTTGTTCGATTGGTCAGTTCCGTGACGGCGATTTCCGCAGCGAACATTCACCGTTCCGTATCGATATCTCTAACGCTTCACAGGTTGCCTCAGTGACTAAAGAAGCGCTGGCGGAAGGGCTGTTTGGCAAGAAGTTGCAGGAAGCGATTCGCTTCCGCGCCGCGCGTCGCCTTAGCATCAAAAATGCGCTGGAGCAGTTACCCGATCCGAACAACCGCGTGACCTTGAGCAGCAACAAAGACGAGCTGGGTTTACCCACGCCATCGCTGTATTGGGACGTGAACGACTATGTCATCAAAGGCACCGCGAAAACCCGTGAATGCTATGATGCGATTGCGGCCAAACTCGGCGCGACCAACATTAAGCACAGCAAGAGCGGCAAGTTTTCCAACCGCCAGCACATCACCGGCACACTCTCGATGGGACTCGATCCGGCTACCAGCGTCACTGATGCCTGGGGACGCGCGCACGACCATCAAAACCTGTTTATGGTCGGCACCGGTGTGATGCCAACGGTGGGCACCTGTAACGTCACGCTAACGGCAATGGCGCTGGCCCTTCGTACCGCTGACAAAATCCTGCAGGAGACGCAACATGGCTAAGCACTGGAAAGCCCTGCTTGCCGCAGGCAGTTTGGCGTTAGCGGTTTCACAGGCGCATGCCGAAGATCAGCAGCTTATTAAACGTGGCGAGTATCTGGCGATTGCCGGTGACTGCGGCGCGTGTCACACCGAAGAGGGTAAAGCGCCGTTCAGTGGCGGCCATGCGATTGCCAGCCCGTTGGGCACGATCTTCAGTACCAATATCACCCCCTCTAAAACGGCAGGGATCGGCCAATACAGCGAGCAGCAGTTTGCCGATGCGTTGCGTAAAGGGGTTCGCGGTGATGGCAGTCAGCTTTATCCGGCGATGCCTTATACCGCTTATGCGAAGCTGACCGATGAAGATGTCGCTGCTTTGTACGCCTACTTTATGCAGGGCGTGCAGCCGGTGGATGTGCAGCCAGAGAAAACTGCGCTGCCATTCCCGTTCAATCTGCGTTTCAGCATGGCGGCGTGGAACCTGTTGTTCCTCGACAGCAAACCGTTTCAGCCAGATGCCAAACAGTCGGATGAGTGGAATCGCGGCGCCTATCTGGTGCAGGGGTTAACCCACTGCAGCACCTGCCACACGCCGCGTAATTTCCTGATGGCGGAACAGCAGGACAAAAACTTGCAGGGTGCGTCACTCGGTACCTGGTTTGCACCTGATATCACGGCATCTGCGCTACAGGGCAAACCGCACTGGACGCGTGACATGCTGGCGCAGTATCTGGCGACAGGCCATGCCAGCAACGGCGCCACGGCGGGCGGTCCGATGCTCGAAGCCATTGATAAAAGCTTCTCGCGCATGACGCCAGCAGATCGTCAGGCTATTGCAACGTATCTGCTGCCGCAGGATAGTGCTGCGGCTGAGCCAGCACCGACGAATCACTGGACGCCAGTGCGGGGCGATGACACGCCACAGGCTGCGGTCAATGAGGGCGAGCAGATCTATCGCAACAACTGTGCCTCCTGCCATAACCTGACGGGTGAAGGGCTAAACGGTTTGCCAGCGTTGCAGAATCATCCGGTGCTCAACAAGCCTAACGCCGATAATGTGGCGATGGCGGTATTGGATGGCGTATGGCCAGAACACGATCAGGGGATGATTGGCTTTGCCGGTGAGCTTAATGATCATCAGGTGGCTGCCGTCACTAACTATGTGATGCAGGATATCGGTCACAGTAAGGTGCAAATCTCTGAGGAGCGTGTGAAATCATTGCGCGCGGGCGGTGACGCGTCACCTTTGATGCTGGTATCGCGGATTGGCATGATTGCTGCGGGTATCATTGTGGTGTTCGGGCTGATTTGGTTGAGATTTAGAAAAAGGGACAAACGCTGACGGCTTTGTCCTATGACAAATAGCCAGCTGTTGTTAAGATGCGCTTTTGCGTTATCTAACAGGAGCTGGCTATGTTTTCAGGTCTTAGTGCGTTCCCACTGACCCCCGTCAATGCTACAGGCATCGACGAACAATCCTTTCTAAAGATTCTGGCGCGATTGACTGCCGCTAAGGTCGACTCGCTGGGCGTGCTGGGTTCAACCGGCAGCTATGCCTACTTCTCCCGAGAGCAACGCAAGCGCGTGGCGACACTTGCGGTCCAGCATGCAGACGGTATTCCGGTAATGGTCAGCATTGGCGCGATTAGCACTGATGAAGTGTTGCGGCTGGCTGATGATGCGCAGCAGGCAGGCGTAAGGGCTCTGCTATTGCCGGTAGTTTCGTACCAAAAGCTCACCGAAGAAGAAGTGTTTAATTTTTATGCCGAGGTGGTTCAGCACGTCTCGGTGCCCATTTGCGTTTATGACAACCCCGGCACGACGCACACACAGTTTTCCGATGCGCTCTACGCACGGATAGCCGCGCTTTCCAACATAGCTTCGATAAAAATCCCCGGTGTTCCTGACCAAATGTCAGCGGCTACCCAGCGGGTGAGCGCACTGCGTGCGCAACTGCCTGAACACATTAGTATCGGCGTCAGCGGCGATGCCTCAGCGGGTAACGGTCTGATGGCAGGATGTGAGGTTTGGTATTCCGTGTGTGGTGGCTTGTTCCCCAACACGGCATTAGCGCTTACCCGAGCCGCTCAGGCAGGGGATTTCACTGCAGTCGCCGAGCAGTCCCAACGGTTAGCCCCGCTTTGGGCGCTGTTCCGTCAGCATGGCGGAAGTATCCGAGTGATGGCGGCTGCAGCGGCTCTCCTGAGCCTGGCGGACGAGAATAATTTGCCACGCCCACTACGGGCATTATCCAGTGAAGATCAACGGGAAGTGCGACAAGTGATTGAATTTCTGAATCTGTCTTAGGCTAATTAACTATTAGAGCGATCATAATGATCGCACTAATAGTTAAGATGGATATAGTTTACTTGGTTATTATCACTTTCATCGAAGGCACACAGCCTTCTCATCAAACAAACCAAGGAATATGACCATGAAAACTATCAAAGCAATGTCAATCGCCGCTGTTGCCGCTCTTTCACTGATGTCTGCTGCCAGCTTTGCACAATCAGTATCTGCCACTTCACTGACTCTGGACGGTGCGGAAGCGAAAATCGCTGCTCAGGCACATCAGCAGAACGCACAATACAAAATCATTGAAGCCAGCGACGGCAATATCGTGCACATGACCGCTGAGTTGTACAAATAATTATCGGATGGTTGCACAGGGAAGTGCCGGAGCAGGCCGCCTTACGGGGCGGCCTTTTTCGTTGAGAGGCGTAATGCAGTGGAGACCGCATCATGAAACAGAATCATGACCAGATTGATCAGCAAGCCAATGCATTTGTTGAAGCGCTGCGCACGCAGCGTCATGCACACATGCCGGTGATGCGTTTCCATCAGTGGCCGCAGTTTATCTCGACCGTGCGCACCTTGCTTGCGAACAATAATTAGCTCGATCATCATTATCGCACTTATAGTTAATATAGAAACAATAACTAAGGTTATCATTATTTCATCGAAGGCACACAGCCTTCATCAATAACCCAAAGGAATATGACCATGAAAACCATTAAAACACTGACCATCGCCGCTGCTGCCGCTCTTTCACTGATGTCTGCCGCCAGCTTTGCACAAAGCATTTCCGTAGAGTCTTCAACTCTTGACGGTGCAGAAGCAAAAGTTGCCGCAGTGGCACAAGAGCAGGGCGCACAGTATAAAATCACTGAAGCAAACACCAACAACCGTGTGCACATGACTGCAGAGCTGTACAAATAAGTTTAGTTTCCGCTTCAGCGTTAAGGCCGCCTTCGGGCGGCTTTGCTGTATCTGAAACCTAGAAAACTAACTGCACTTTTGCGGCCCTCTCTTTGTCAGCCGCCAACTCGAGTGCGGCAACCGCCTGGTCCATCGGCATTTCAGCGGACAGTAACGGCAGAGGATCAATTTTCCCCGTCTCCAGCCAACGTACGGCAGTGGAAAACTCATCGACGAACCTAAACGAGCCGCGTAATTGAACCTCTTTAACCAAGAGAGGACCGATGGGATAGGTGATTTCAGCCTGACCCATACCAAGTTGCACGATAATCCCGCCGGGTCGGGTATAGGCAACGACTGAGGCGACGGCAGCGGCAGCGCCGGAGGCCTCAAAACACACATCGAAGCGGCCACCTTGTTCACGCCATCCGGCAACGACTTCTTCATCTCGCGGGTCCCAGACCGAGGCCGCTCCCATTTCTAATGCCAACGTGCGGCAACGTTCGCTGAGATCGGTCGCCACCACTTCTGTCGCGCCTGAAGCTAAAGCCGCTGCAATCACCAGACATCCAATCGGTCCTGCGCCAGTCACCAAAACGCGTTTGCCCGTTAAATCCCCAGCCTGTTTGATGGCGTGAATACACACAGCTAGCGGTTCGGCGAAGGCAATCACCTTTGCCTCTACATTATCTTCATAAGGGATACACTGCTCTGGCGCGACCACCACATGCTGGGCGAATCCACCGTTAACATGAGGGTAAAACTGTGCGCTTCCCATGAATCGCATGGAGCGGCAGAGATTTTGTTTACCTGAGCGGCAGATATCGCACTGCTGGCAGGGTTGCGATGGGTTGATGGCCACTCGTTGCCCTGCATGCAGGCTGCTTGCCTGTGGTGCTTGCTCAACGATGCCAACAAATTCATGCCCTAACACCATCGGAGACTTCAACACCGACATGCCGGCTCGGCCATGCAAGAAGTAATGGATGTCTGAACCACAGATCCCTCCGCGTTCCACTTTCACCAGCACCTGATCGCTGTTCCAGGCAATATCTTGATTCTCACACCGTACATCATGGGCGCCTGCTACCATGACGGCTTTAACCGTTTTATGCTGCATGATTGCTCCTAAGCATTTGAAGGCGTTTTATATTTTTCATCATCGCGCGGGGTAGGTTGTTCATCTGGAGGAACCATGACTTCGATTTTCCCCACCAGTAACAGATAAGCGAGGAAACCCGCCAGTGCGACAGCCGCGATATACCACATCGCATATTGGAAGTTTTGCGTACGTTGCAGAATGATGCCGATGATGATCGGGCTGGCGATGCCGGATAGGTTGCCAAAAATATTGAGAAATCCGCCAATGGTGCCAATGAGATGGCGTGGAATGACATCACTGCAAACCACCCAACCGAGATTGGAGAAAGCATTGGCGAAAAAGGCGATGGAGAGAATGCCAATCGCTATGACAGGTTGGTCCTGGAAGAAATTCACCAGCGCAATTGAGCAAGTCAGTAGCATGCCTGACATCACAGGAAGTTTTCGCGCAAAGGTACGACTGCGACCGCGCTTAAGTAGCAGATCACTTAATGTGCCACCGCATAACACGCCAGCCATGGCCATGAGGTAAGGGAACATGGCGCCAATACCTGCTTTGTCGATCGACAGGTGCAACCCTTTCTCCAGGTAGACAATGAACCAGGTCAGGAAAAAGTAGAGGGTGGACGAAGCCGCAAACTGGGCAATAAAAAGACCCCAGGTTGTGCGTTGACGCAAAATGAAGCGTACTTCAGGCCAGTTCACCCGCGTATTTGCCCCATTGACTTCAGAACCGTAGCCACCGCCCTGGCGAATAATCTCCAGTTCCCCTTGATTAACCTGCGTGCTGTGTTGTGGATCGCGATAGCGAATCAGCCAGTAAATGCCAAATACGATGCCGGCTGCGCCAGAAATATAAAATGACATCTCCCAGCCCCACTTACTCACGATCAGTGAAAGCAGCGGGGTGAGTAGCGCGAGGCCAATGTATTGCGCACTGGAGTAGGTCGCGGTTGCACGGGCACGTTCATGATCGGGGAACCATGTCGCAATGATCTTGGTGTTCGAAGGAAAAGAGGGCGCTTCAGCTATCCCCACTAAAGCGCGGCAAGCCAGCAGCATCATAAAGGAAGCGGTGGCGGTGGCGAAAAGATGGTGTGAAGCAAACCCCATTAACAGGGTGAACACACTCCACAATACAATTGCGCTGCCATACAGCCAGCGGGAACCGATGCGATCCAGCAGATATCCTACCGGGATTTGGCTCATGGCGTAGAACCAGGTAAACATCGAGAACAGCAATCCGAGTTGCGTGGGTGAGAGCGCCAGGTCTCCCTGAATGTGAGAACCCGCAACGGAAAGGTTGGCACGGTCCATATAATTAATGGCCGTCACAACAAACAACATCGCCAGCACGGAGAATCGGGTACGGGTGGGTTTAATGTTCATTTTTAAACCTATGATAGTAAGCTGATGTTGTCGGTGAATGTGATACCAGGTAGCGTAGTTATCTGTTTAATGTGATTTTCTGCGCCGATCTGAGACATTTCTCTGGCCTCTTCGTCTTGTTTTGAGATTGGCATTACCGGCTTAAAGCGTGGCGAGCCAACCGCCGTCGACATAAATCATTTGTCCATTGACGTAGTTAGAGGCAGAGGAGGCCAGGTACACCGCTGTGCCAATCAACTCATCAGGTTTACCCCAGCGCCCTGAGGGTGTGCTATTGCAAACCCATTGATTAAATTCCAGATTTTCTACCAGCGCACTGTTCATGTCGGTGAGGATATAGCCCGGCCCAATGCCATTCGATTGGATGTTATGGACTGCCCATTCAGCTGCCATCGATTTCGTCAGTAATTTGATACCGCCTTTTGCTGCGGTATAAGGGGCAACGGTGGCGCGAGCGGCTTCACTCGTGAGTGAGCCGATGTTGACAATTTTGCCACCGCTGTTGCGCGCCACCATACGCCGCGCTGCGGCACGAGCCACCAGGAAGGCACTGGTGAGATTCACATCTATTACACGCTGCCAGTCACTTAACGCCAGCTCCAGCATAGGTTTACGGAACTGAATGCCCGCATTATTGATGACGATATCGACGTGGATATTTTCTTCATCAAGCTGTGCGAAAACGCGCTCTATCTCATCCTCGTTTGCGACGTTAAAGAGAAAGCCCCGCGCATTAAATTCCTGGGCTTTTAACTGTGCTAACGCGTGATGCATGTGCTGTTCGCGAGTGCCGTTGAGGATGACAGAAGCGCCAGCTTGCGCTAATCCCGTGGCATAGGAAAAACCGAGCCCACGCGTTGAACCGGTAATCAAGGCCGTTTTTCCCGTTAAATCGAAAAGGGGTGGCATAATAACTCCTCATGTAACATGACTAACAAGTTGGTATGAAAGTTGTACGTGAGGTTGTAAGTAGCAGCAATAACCTGATCAATAAATTGCAGACTGTTTCACAAAAATGGGATCAGTTAGCAGGAGCTGGAAATAGTAAAGAACACATCAACTGTATGAAATTGATATATTTTTATTCTTTTAGTCAAAGGGATTAATCGTGATAAAAGAAAAAACGCCTTGTGCCAGGAGAGTGAAAAAGTTAAAAAGACCAACATGTAGGACAAGTGAGTGAGCAACGTGGCGCTGGCAAGTATTCAAAAACACAATATCGTGGACGTGATCTACGAACAGATGAAGCAGAACATTCAGGATGGCATCTGGGAGCCGGGCTGTAAGTTGCCTTCTGAAGCAGAACTCACGGCCACCTTCCAGGTCAGCCGAGTCAGCGTGCGCAGTGCTGTGCAAAAGTTACGTGATTTAGGTATCGTCATCACGCATCAGGGCAAGGGGACTTATGTTACCCGGGATGTCGCGCGCTATGGGGCCTTCAGCGACAATCAGCCGATTTTGCATCTGTCTCAGGAAGAGTTTGAGGATATGCGCGTGTTCCGCCAAACCGTTGAGTTTCGTTGCATGGAGTTGGCCGTTGAGAACGCGACTGAAGAAGATATTCAGGCACTGGAGAGCGCGCTCAACCGCATGCTGGTCAATCGGGATGATTACAAGAAATACTCTCTGGCAGATTACGATTTTCATCTGGCCATCGTGAAAGCTTCACACAACAAAATATTCATTCATGTCATGGAGTCGCTCAAGGGCATCTATGTGCATTATCTCGAAGAGTTAAATCGTGTGCTGGGCATTACGCTTGAGAGCGTTGAAGCCCACATTAAGGTATTTATGGCGCTGAAAAATCGTGATGCAGATTTGGCAACAGAGACGCTGAACAGTGCGATGACCCATAACGTGCACGCTATCGAAGATGTACGCCATAACTAAACATAGGAAAAGCCCATTGCGGCTTTTTTTATACTTCTAACATGTAGGACATCATACAAGATTGATGAGGATTAGCATGAGCCAACTTAAGATTACCAACGTAAAAACCATTCTCACCGCGCCGGGCGGTATTGACCTGGTGGTGGTTAAAATTGAAACCAGCGAACCAGGGTTATACGGTTTGGGCTGTGCAACGTTTACACAACGTATTCATGCCGTCGCCTCTACTATCGACAACTATATGAGACCGTTCTTAATAGGTAAGGATCCCGCGCGCATTGAGGATATTTGGCAATCGGCAGCGGTGAGTGGCTACTGGCGAAATGGTCCGGTCATGAACAACGCACTTTCTGGCGTCGATATGGCCTTGTGGGATTTAAAAGGTAAAGTGGCTGGGCTACCAGTGTATGAACTGTTGGGTGGGAAGTGCCGTGATGGAATTGCTCTTTATCGCCACTGTGACGGTGCAGATGAAATTGAAGTTGAAGATAATATTCGGGCCCGCATGGAAGAGGGTTATCAATATGTACGCTGCCAGGTAGGCATGTACGGAGGTGCCGGCACCGATGATTTACGTCTGATCGCCGGTAAGTTGGCTAAGGCACGGAATATTCAGCCGAAGGTGTCACCTCGTAGTCAGACGCCGGGCGTCTATTTCGATCCCGAAGCATACGCGCGTGCGGTGCCCCGTTTGTTTGATCATCTGCGCAATAAAATTGGTTTCGGTGTGGAGTTTATCCATGACGTTCACGAGCGCATCACACCCATAGCCTCAATCCAAATGGCGAAATCGTTGGAAGAATTCCAGCTGTTTTTCCTCGAAGATCCTGTCGCCCCTGAGAACATTGATTGGCTTAAAACATTACGTACACAGAGCAGTACACCGATCGCGATGGGCGAGTTATTTACCCAGATTAACGAATGGAAACCTCTGATCCAAAACCAGCTTATCGATTATATTCGTTGCCATGTCAGCACCATCGGCGGTATTACGCCTGCCAAAAAGCTGGCGACTTTTGCTGAACTCTATGGCGTAAGAACCGCCTGGCATGGACCAGGTGATATTTCACCGGTTGGCGTGGCGGCAAATCTGCATATCGACATGAGTATTACCAACCTCGGTATCCAGGAATATACCCCGGTCAATGATGCATTGCAGGAAGTCTTCCCGGGCTGCCCGGAGATTGATCGTGGTTATGCATACCTCAGTGTTCGCCCAGGTTTAGGTGTAGATATTGATGAAGCCCGTGCAGCTAAGCATCCAGTTAAAGGTGATCTACCCGAGTGGACTAATGCTCGCTTGCCGGATGGCTCTGCGGCAAGGCCTTAATTCAAGTCGCCTTCGGGCGGCTTTGTTATTTCTGATGCGGTAAGGTAAATACTCACCCCAAAACTCTCATTCAAATAATTAGAACGATAAAAGCAAAATGATTAGATTTCAACCATCACAATACAGGTCTATTCTTTTTCACATCGAGGCGGAATGCCTCATAATCTGAAAATTAATTTGAGGAAATGACCATGAAATCCATCAAAACTTTCGTTGCAGTTTCAACCCTTACTCTGGTTTCATTTGCCAGCTTTGCACAGAGCATTTCCGTTGAGTCCTCAACTCTTGACGGTGCAGAAGCAAAAGTTGCCGCAGTGGCACAAGAGCAGGGCGCACAGTACAAAATCACTGAAGCAAACACCAACAACCGTGTGCACATGACTGCAGAGCTGTATAAATAAGTTCAGTTTCCGCTTCAGCGTTAAGGCCGCCTTCGGGCGGCTTTGCTGTTTCTGAACTAATTAACCGCCTCTCATACGTTCTACTTAGATGATCTCCAAGGTCATCCAGACCCCCCTCATATACCTTAAATCTGTAATATTCAGATTTCCCTGACACAGATTTGGCAATGGTGACTATTTACCCTCATTGTATACCCATATAGTATACCTCTAAACGACATCGATTTGGGGGGCTAAATGAGAGGCAAAGTCAGTATCACCGTTGAGAAAGACAACTATAAATATTTGGTTGACTCCGGCGTTAACGTTTCTGCATTAGCGGATGCGGCTTACGCCAAAGAGGCTAAGCGCATTAAAGGGGAACGTTGGAAGGAAGAAAATCGTGAGGGCATGGAAGAACTTGCCGCTTTTAACCAAAAATTTGGCTCGTTCGCTGATGAGAACAGGAAGTGGTAACTCATGCAATTTGATGTTTATGAATATAAGCGGACCAGTCATTACCAACTTTTTGTCGATGTTCAGAGTAACATCCTTGATACACCGGGATTTAGAATGGCCATCCCGCTTGTTGATGCCTCTTTACTCTCTGAAAAAGTGAGTAAAGAGCTCCTTCCAATCGTTCAACTTAATGGCACTGCTTATCGGCTGAAAACTGACGATGTCGTTAGCGTTTCAAAAAGCGTGTTTGGCGATAAAGTCGGAAGTCTTGCAATCTACGAAACTGAAATTAAAGACGCTATTAACATTCTGTTTTGGGGTGTGTAAACCACTCTCAAATCTAACCCGCCCTGGCGGGTTTTATCTTTTTAGCGCGCCACCAGCGTTTCAATTTCTGCCTTCGCCTGCATCAGCGCGGCCAGTAGTTGGGGAAACTGCTCATCGAAGCGCATAGCCGGCACGGCTAAGGCCAGGGCATAGCGTTCACCCGGCCCGGTGTGCAGAGCAACACTGACGCCACAAACGCCGCGCGCATGCTCCTCCCGATCAATCGCATAACCTTGCTGGCGAATTGACTCAATCGCTTTCAGCAAAGGCTGACGATCTTTCAACGTTTGCAGGGTGCGCACCTCATTCAACTGCGGCATTAACGTCGTCAAAAGCTCTTCAGGCTGTTCCGCCAATAGGGCTTTGCCATGTGCGGCGCAGTGGGAAGGAAAGGCGGTGCTGATGGGCGAAACCACGCGCAGCTCCTGATCCGAAGCATATTGGCTGACCAGTACCGTGTGGCTGCCACGCCAGACACACAAGTCCACCGTTTCGCGGGTGCGACGCCCCAGCGTTTCCATCGCCGGTTGCGCCAGCGCAATAATATCGGTGTGCGCTGAGGCGGCAAGTCTGGTCAGTGCTGGCCCCAATTTAATTCCCGCGCTGTCCTGGATCAGCAACTGCTGCGCAATCAGAGAGGTCACCAATCGATGAACCGTGGTTCGCGGTAACGCAGTCGATTTCGCCAGTTCGGACATTGATAATCCAGCGGGGCGATTTTCCAGTGCGCGCAAAAGGGTGGCGGCACGTGCAATCACCTGTGATCCGTTAGCTTCAGTATCTGCGACCATTATTCATCCGTTTCATCGATTTACCCACGTGCCACTCTACCACGTAACCCGCTAGCGATTGACATCACGCGCGATTACCCTAACACTCATGTCCGATATGTGGATAATAAACCCATTATACGGATAGGTGTATTCATGACTTTATTAAAGCCTGCAGCGGCAATGACGTTATTGGCGGTGAGTTGCCTGACCATCATGGTGGGCTGCGTTATCGTACCGGGATTGAGTGAGATTGCTGCGCAATTAGGAGTCTCACATCTGGCTAACTGGTTGGTAACGCTGCCAGCATTGGGCGTAGTACTGGCAGGGCCTTTTGCCGGACGAGCGATAGACCGTTATGGCGCTTACCCCATGCTTCTTGTGGGTCTTTTCTGTTACGGCGGATTGGGCGTGGCGGGTGCCTGGTTACCCGGCGCACCCATGCAGATCATTGATCGTGTCCTATTAGGCTGTTTTACCGCCGTAGTGATGTCGGCTGGAACCAGTTTAATTGCCAGTTTTTATCAGGCTGAAGCACGACTTAAAATGATGGCGCGTCAGGGCATGGCTATCGAACTTGGTGGAGTGGTGTTTTTATTTATTGGCGGGATTCTGGCTTCCTTGAGTTGGCGCTATCCCTATGCACTCTATCTTTTCTCCTGGTTGCTGCTCGCATTGGTGGTCATTTTGATTCCACATCCGCAACAGCAAATCGCCACTGAAACCAGGGATGAAGGTGCCACCAACAGCGATCGGGCATTGCGTCCGGTATTGCTGGCGGCCATCTGCTCCATGATGTGTTTCTTTACCGCCATCATCATGCTGCCACAACGCTTTGCCGCGTTGGGCGTTAATGCCGCTCATATCGGGTATTTTCTGTCATTCGTTTCGCTGGTGGCCGTGTTGGCTGCAGCGTTGATGCCGCATGTGGCACTGCAATTTGGTCCTTATCCAACCCTGATCATGGCGTTCGTTTGTTATATGTTGGCGCACCTGGAGTTTGCTGCTGCACCGGACATGCTGCTGTGCCTGCCGGGCGGCATCCTGTTAGGCATGGGATTTGGCCTGTCAGTGCCTCTGGTCAACCATATGACGGTTGAAACCAGCCAACCGCATGAGCGTGGACGTCAACTGGCGCGTTTATCGATGGCAATCTTTGCCGGGCAATTTCTCGCGGCCTTTATGGCTTATATTCCCGGCCAGGTGGCGATGACCTTTATTGCCGCAGCAATACTGGCCGTGATGAATATTGTTGCTTTGCGTAAGTTCGCCGTGTTGAGGGATTAATCTGTCCGAAAAGGGTCGATGCATGTCCTCATTCATCGACGGCTTACCGTTAATATAGTGTGCAATCTCAATCATTCAAGATGCGCATGAAAACCATCATCAGTAAAAGCTTTACTCCAGCCAAAGCCTGGGATGCCGTTGATATTGCCAATTTCGACGGTACCAGCGTCAGACTGCATTGGACTGATAAACCTTATCGCTGGCACATCAACGACGGCGAAGAGGTCTTTGTGGTGTTGGATGGTGCAGTAGAAATGCATTACCGCGAGCAAGGCGAAGTACAGAAAGTGATGTTGAATGTCGGTGATATTTTCTTTGCCAGTGTGGGAACCGAGCATGTTGCCCATCCGCAGGGCGCCGCGCGGGTACTGGTGGTTGAGAAAGAGGATTCGGTATGAAACCACACTAACCGTAATCGGTAACGATTTGATCCGTTAGGCGTAACAGGAGATGAGTGAGCAATCAGGCGCAAGCTCGTACGAAAAGTAACCACGGCAGTGTAGCTGGCGTGGTTGGCGGTGAGAGATGATTTATCCACAGGTTAGCGCGCGGTCTTTTCACCTGAAATGTGGATAACATCCTGATCATTATGACCGTCGAGGTGACAGTAACTCTGTGTATGATTAGCTGGATCATCATGATCGCACTAATAGTTAATATGGTAATGGTAACCTAGGGTATTATTATTTCCATCGAAGGCACACAGCCTTCACAAACAACCCAAAGGAATAAGACCATGAAAACCATCAAAACACTGACTATCGCCGCTGCCGCCGCTCTTTCACTGATGTCTGCTGCCAGCTTTGCCCAGAGCATCTCCGTTGAGTCATCAACACTTGACGGTGCCGAAGCGAAAGTTGCCGCAGTAGCACAGCAACAGGGCGCTCAGTATAAAATCACTGAAGCGAACACCAACAACCGTGTGCACATGACTGCAGAACTGTACAAATAAGTTCAGTTTCCGCTTCAGCGTTAAGGCCGCCTTCGGGCGGCTTTGCTATTTAAGGCCTGATAAAACGTATTAGCTGATTGCGTTGACAAAACGCTGCGTTATTTGCTGAGGCCGGGTAATCGCGCCGCCGACCACCACCGCATGTGCACCCAATTTTAGGCACTGCGCCGCCATCTCAGGTGTTTCCACATTGCCTTCTGCAATCACTGGCGCCTTCACTGCTGTTAATACTTCACGTAGGAAGTGAAAATCATTTGCCGCCAGATACTTTCCGCGCGTTTCCGCCGTGTAGCCATGCAGCGTAGTACCTACGCAGTCGAAGCCGAGTTCATCCGCCAGCAACGCCTCATCAACTGTCGCGATATCTGCCATCAGCAATAACTGCGGGTAGCGTTGACGAATCCCCGCCACCAACTGCGGCAACTGCAGTTCGCCAGGTCTCTGATGTTGCGTGGCATCCAGCGCGATCATCGCTGGATTCGCCACCATCAATTCATCGACCTCTTTGAGCGTGGCAGTGATATACACATCACTGCCCGGATAATCGCGTTTGATGATTGCGATAATGGGCAAATCCACGGTTTGCATAATCTGCTCTACATCGATCAGACTGTTGGCGCGGATTGCCGACGCGCCACCTTGCTTCGCGGCTAATGCCATACGCGACATGATATAGGCGCTGTGCAGGGGTTCATTTTCCAGTGCCTGACAAGACACCACCAGTTTCCCTTTAATTTGCTCCAGCATGTTTGCTTTCATAGCGCGAGTAACTCCTCAACTTCATTTTTGATAATGGTGACGTGCGGGCCATAGATCACCTGTACGCCGTTGCCACGCTGGATAACCGCGCGAGCGCCCGTGGCCTTCAATGCGGCTTCATTAAGTTTAGAACTGTCGTTTAGTGTGATACGCAAACGTGTGGCGCAGCAGTCAAGTTCGGCAATATTGTCTTTACCGCCCAGCGCTTCAATCACCTGCAAAGGGCGTTCGCCAGCGGCAACTGGCAAGGTATCGATGCTGACATCTTCACGGCCTGGCGTTTTGAAATTGAATCGAGTGATCAGCAGACGGAAGGTAAAGTAATACAGCAGGAACCATGGCACCCCGACCAGGGGCACATACATCCAGTGGGTTTTCGCTTCACCCTGCAATACACCGAACAGAATGAAATCGATTAAACCGCCGGAGAAGGTCTGTCCAATGGTGATGTGCAGGATGTGGGCGATCATAAAGGCCAGACCATCGAACAGCGCGTGAATCACATATAACACTGGCGCCACAAACAGGAACGAGAACTCAATCGGTTCGGTGATCCCAGTCAGAAATGAGGTGAGGGCGGCGGATAATAACAAACCGGCCACACGTTTGCGGTTCTCGGGTTTGGCAGTGTGATACATCGCCAGACAAGCCCCGATCAGGCCAAACATCATGGTGATAAAGCGGCCCGACATAAAGCGCGCCGTCCCCAGATAAAACTGCTGCGTATTGGGATCGGCCAACTGAGCGAAGAAAATGCGCTGAGTGCCTTCAACCAGATGACCATTGACCATTTCACTGCCGCCCAAAGCGGTAGTCCAGAAAGGCAGATAGAAGATGTGATGCAGACCAAACGGGCCGAGCATGCGCAACACAAAGCCGTATATGAAAGTGCCGAAATACCCCGTGGCATGGACCAGTCCACCCATACCGAATATCAATTTCTGAAAATGCGGCCAGACGATGGTCATTGCCGCGCCAACGATAATCGCCACAAACGAGCTAATAATCGGGACGAAGCGTGAGCCACCAAAGAAGCCGAGAAATTGTGGCAGGGCAATTTTGTTATAGCGGTTGTGCAGTAACGCGGTGACCAGCCCGATCACAACACCACCAAACACGCCGGTTTCCAGCGTTTGAATGCCGAGCGCCATGCCTTGACCCACGGCACTGAGATTACTGCTGGCCAGCACGCCGGTGAGCGTCAGCAGTGCGTTGATGGTGGCATTCATCACTAAATAGGCCAGTAACGAGGCCAGCCCAGCCGTACCCTTATCACTTTTAGCGAGTCCTACCGCCACGCCGACCGCAAACAGCACCGCAAGGTTGGCGAATACCACTGAACCGGCGCTGGCCATGATGGTAAAGACACCTTGTAGCCAGGCGATGTCCAGGAAGGGATAAGCTTTTACCGTGTTGGGATTGGATAACGCTCCGCCAATGCCCAACAGCAGACCGGCAGCGGGTAATACGGCGATCGGTAACATAAAGGATTTCCCGAAACGCTGTGCTTTTTCAAACCAGCTTCCAGAAGAAGCGCCACTGAACATTGACATAAATTTTCATCCCCGAATGATTGTTGTGGTAAAAATTATTATCACAACATACTTCATTTGATGAAAATAACTACCATTAGTGTGATAGCTTTCACTTATAATCAATTCTGCTGGCACAAATCAGGGCCTTTACGCACACTAAGCGCCATCAATATTGGCTAATGGAGAGGTGTCATGACGGACAATGGAAATATTTTGCTGCATCTGAAGCAGGGCCTGCCGGGTTACAGTCCGGCGCTGCAAAAGCTGGGCGATTTCATCCTGACCGAACCGCAGAGAGTGCTGTATCTCACTATTACCGAGTTGGCGAAAGAAACGGATACCAGCGAAGCCAGTGTGACACGCTTGTGCCGCAACCTGAGTTGCAAGGGCTACACCGAATTTAAGATGGCGCTGGCGCTGGATGTGCAGCAGAGTCAGCCCACGCTGGCAGCAACGGGCGATCCGGTTGATGCGCTGGTGGAAGAGTCGGTGCAGGCGCTGCGCGATACCGGAAAATTTATCAATCGCGAGGTTTTACAACAGGCCGCCGCAGCACTGCATCAGGCGCGTTCTATTCAAATTTACGGTGTGGCCGCCAGCGCCATTACCGGCGAATATTTGCATTATCGCCTGCTTCGCCTGGGTAAATCCGCGCAGCTGTTTGGCGATATGCATCGTGCGGCCATGAACGCGTCGACCCTGGGTGAAGGTGATGTGGTGATTGCGATTTCGGCTTCCGGTTCGACCAAAGATTTAATGCACGTGGTCAATGTCGCGAAGAAACGCAAAGCGCAAATACTGATGTTGAGTAACACGTTGCGCAGCCCCATGGGCAATCTGGCGGATATGTTGCTGGTGGCAGCGCGTCCGGAAGGGCCGCTGAATGCCGGTACGCTGAGTGGTAAAGTGGGTGCGATGCTGTTGGTGGAAGTGTTGATGGGGGAGCTGATGACGCATGACGCACATTACGCCACAGCCAGTCAGCAAACGGCCAGTGCAACGTTGCCGATGTTAATCTGACCGCTGGGTCATTCGCTCTTAATTCCAACATGACGTAAAAATCGGTGCGCAGTGATGCGCACCCTGTGAAGACAAATCTACTCACTCGCCAGCGCGGCGACCGGATCCATACGGGCAGCTTTGCGCGCAGGCAAATAACCAAAAATCATGCCGATAATAGTGGAGCAGGCGAAAGCTGCCCCCGCGGATTCCCATGAGTAGATGGCTGTCAGTACACCGCCTGCCATCAGGCTAATCAGCGGACCGATCACCAGTGAGAGTGCCACGCCGAGTGAACCGCCAACCAAACATACCAGCACCGCCTCAATCATAAATTGCTGCATGATATCGCCACGCCGCGCACCCACGGCCATACGCACGCCAATCTCATGCGTTCGTTCGGTGACGGACACCAGCATAATATTCATCACGCCGATGCTGCCGATCATCAGCGCAATCGATGCCACCATCAAAATCAGCAAGGTCAAGGTGGCTGCTGCCCCTTCAATCGCTTTGCGGTACTTATCGCGGTTAAACATCAGGAAGTCTTTGGTGCCATGGCGCGCAGTCAATAGTTGCGTGAGAGATTCCACCGCCGGACCGCTGACCACATCATCTTTAAGCTTAACGCTGATACTTGTGAGCGCTGTTTGCCCACTGATGCGGTACATCATGGTGCTCCAGGGCAGCCACACGCTGAGACGATTGGGCGAAATGCCGTTATCTTCATGCGCCACACCAATGACTCGCACCGGCACAGACCCTAAAACGATCATCTTGCCGATAGGGTTTTCATTGGCAGCAAACAGTTTATTGCGCGTGTTGGTATCGATGATGATCTCTTGCCGGGCGTGGCGCTCATCACTGAAGTTACTGCCTTCGGTCAGTTTGATGCCCTGAATCTCAAAGTAATCTTTGCCGACGCCCGATACGGATGCTTTCGACGAATTGGAGAGATAACGGATCGGCTGCGTCGAGAGCAGTTCAGGGCTGACTTTGTCGACAAACTGCTGGCGAGCAATCACATCGGCATCAGCCATCACCAGCGTCAACACCGGATGCGCATCATCTTCGGCGAAATCACCGCCGGCATACACGGACACCACATTCGTCCCGAGACCGGAAATACTCTCCAGCGTTTTTTCACGCGCACCTTGTCCAAGCGCGACGACAGTGACGACAGCGGCAATACCAAAAATAATACCGGTCATGGTGAGTGCGGTGCGTAAGCGATGCGTATTCATGGCATTTAGCGCCATGCGCATTGACTCGCGCAGGCGATCAACAAATCCGCGCAGCTTACTCTGACTTCTGCTCACCATTGGCTGATAGCGCGATCGCGTCGCCTCTGTTTTTGGCCCGCTGTCAGCAAAAATTTCTCCGTCCTGGATTTCGATGATGCGGTCAGCGTGCTGCGCCACTTTCATATCGTGTGTAACGATAATTACCGTATGGCCGTCACGATTCAGGTCATGAAGGATGCGTAACACTTCCTCGCCAGAATGCGAATCCAGCGCGCCGGTCGGTTCATCGGCGAGAATAATCTCGGCTCCATTAATCAACGCTCGCGCAATACTGACGCGCTGTTGCTGGCCACCAGAGAGTTCACCCGGTTTATGATGTTCACGGCCTTTGAGACCGAGTCGTTCCAGTAATTGAGCAGCACGAGCCCGCCGCGCATGCCCCGGCAAATTGGCATAAATCGCCGGGATTTCGACGTTGCTTAATGCGGTCAGGTCCGGCATTAAGTGGTAGCGCTGAAAAATGAAGCCAATATGTTCACGGCGGACTTTCGCCAGCGCGTCCGGAGAGAGTGAAGCGGTATTCTGGCCTGAGATAAAATAGTGACCGCTGTCGGCGGCATCCAGGCAGCCGAGAATATTCAGCAATGTGGATTTGCCCGAGCCGGAAGGGCCAATGATCGCGACCATTTCGCCACTGGCGATCTGCAAATTGATATCTTTCAGCACATGCAAAGATTCTGAACCGTTAACATAGCTGCGCTGAATGTTTTTCAGTTCTATCAGGCTCACATCACCACCTTGTCCGCGCCAATAGCCTGGGTCGCGAGAATCACTTTTTCACCGGCTTTCAAGCCGCTGAGAACCTGAATATCAACGCTGTCTGAAATACCGGTGGTGATAATACGTTTCTCAGGCTGATTCTCCTTGTTCGCCACCTCGACAAAGGTCTTGCCTTCCGCGTCTTTTTTCGTTGCCTGTACCGGAATCAACAGCGCGTCTTTCGCAGTGTCGCGCAGCAGATTAACTTGCGCGGTCATTGAGATGCGCAGGGTGTTATCGGGATTGGGAACATCGAGTAACGCATTGTAATAAATGGCGGCATTGGTACTGCTGGCCGGCGTACTTTCACTGTTGCCCATTAAGGCATCATCTTTCATCACCGATTCGGGGGCCAGTTCAATGCTACGCAGCGTCGCGTTGTAGCGTTTATCGGGATTGGCAAAGGTGGTAAACCAGGCTTGCTGGCCGGGGTGGATGTTGGTGATGTCCGCTTCGGAAACCTGCACTTTAATGGTCATGGTGCCCAGTTGCGCCAGCTTGGCGATGGTCGGCGCGCTCTGCGCGGCGTTAACCGTCTGGCCCTGTTTGGTCACGATGGCGATCACCGTGCCATCCATCGGTGCCATGATGCGGGTATAGCTGAGATCGAGCTGCTTCTTGTCCACCTCAATTTGTGCCTGAATGACGCGCGCTTTTTGCGCCGTCAACTCAGCACGTGCGATGCTCCACGCTTCTGCCGCTTCGTCAAAATCCTGGCGCGACACCAGATTGGCTTTGATCATTTGCTGCAAACGTTTGAACTGCGCATCCTGTCGGACTAAGGTCGCTTCGCGTGTCTCCAAATCGGCTTGCGCCACGCTAAGCGCGGCCTGCGCATTGCGTAAATCACTGCGCTGTGGCTGATCGTCAATTTCAGCGATCAGTTCGCCCTTACTGACGTTATCGCCCGCTTTGATATAGAGCTTTTTCACCTGCCCCGATACCTGTGCACCGACGTTGACGCGTTCGATTGCGTCCATTTTGCCCGTCGCGGCGATGACGTTCTCGATGTTGCCTTGACGCACAACGGCGGTGACCAATGGGTTCGGTTTTGGTCGTGAACTGCTGTAGGCCCAGACCAGAATAATGATCGCCAAAATAACGATCGCGACCAAAAGCCGCTTTTTAGAGGTATTCAACATAAGCATCCCTTTAATGAAGCGAGAATAGTAATCACTAAATGCAACAAACAGGAGAAAATTCGTCAGGATTTCTGCATTAAGTTGGGGGCGTTGAGAAAAAAATGAAAATTTTTCGAATAGAAATCGTCGTTGAGTTGTTTACCCCTAAACCACTCACTATTTGGGAAATGCTATGTCCGCTCCGGCCCGCCAAAACTCACGTCAACGCTATGACGCTTTCAGCATGACGCTTCACTGGATCACTGCGTTTAGCGTCATTTTTCTGTTTGCCTCGGCGCACATTTGGGAACAACTGGAAAAGGGCACACCGCTGCGCAAGGGATTACAGGCGTGGCATATCTCTTTTGGCATTTTGCTGGCTTTGGTGATGATTGTGCGCCCACTGTGGCGTTTCTATTGCCAACGTCAGACGCATTTGGCCGTGGCGCCAGCTGAAAGCAGCACGCCGATGCGCATCATCGCGCATGCCGTTCATGGCTTGTTGTACCTGTTGTTATTCACTCAGGTTGTATTGGGTTTTCTGTTTCGTTGGTCGCAACAGGAACCGTTTAATTTCTTTGGCCTGTTCGATATTCCAACCTTTATTCATGTCGATACCGCACTGCGTCACACGCTGGCGGGATTACACAATAACGTTGCCTGGGCGCTGATTAGCCTGGCAGGCGCGCATGCGCTGGCGGCGTTGCTCCATCACTACGTTCTGCGTGACAACGTGCTGCGCCGTATGCTGCCGTTGCGCGATTCGATGCCCCTCCGCGAGGATAAATGAATGATGAAGATGATGAATCAGGTTCGCTGGTTTGCCGTACCGGTATTGCTGATGGCGTTACATGCACCTGCAGCACTCGCCATGGGCGATGACGATAGCGACAAGAAAACCCCGGACTGTCCGAAAGGGCAGGTTTATGACAGTAAAACCAAATCCTGCGTGCCGGAAAAAACCAGCATGCTGAGTGATGAGGATAAGACGAATTACGCCTACCACCTGGCGAAAAAAGGCGAGTATCAAGCTGCGTTGACGTTACTGGATACGTTGCACAATCAGAACACCAAAGAGGCATGGAATTATCGCGGCTACGCCACACGTAAACTCGGCCGCACCGACGAAGGGATGCGTTACTATCAGAAATCGATCGCACTAGACCCCAAATATGCCAAAGTGCGTGAATATTTAGGTGAAGCCTGGATGATCAAAGGCCGTCCGGATCTGGCTAAAGAGCAGCTCACTATCATCAAATCGCTGTGCGGTGTGAAGTGTGAAGAGTATCAGGATTTGCACGCGGCCATTAATGGTCATCCTGAGTCCTGATGACCGCTGTTGACGGAGGATAGAAACATTACCAGCACTGAAGTCCGTCAACATCTGGCGGCGCATCTGACGCGTATGTGGCGTTACGCGATGGTGTTATCGCGTAATAAAGATGTGGCCGAAGAGTTAGTGCAGTCCACCTGTGTGCGGGCGCTGGAACGCAGCGCCCAGTACACACCGGGCACACGCATCGATCGCTGGCTGTTTACCGTGCTGCACTCCGTGTGGATCAACGAACTGCGCGCGCAGCGGGTACGCATGGGGCAGGGATTCGTCGAGAGTGATGAATTACTCGCTCCCGACCACCAGCAACACAATGAACAGCGCATGCAATATGCCAAAGTGATGCAACGGGTTGGGCAGTTGCCAGAGGCACAGCGCAACGCGGTATTTTTAGTTTATGTCGAGGGTTTTACCTATCAGGAAGCCGCCGACACGCTGGCCGTACCGATTGGAACCATCATGAGCCGCCTCGCTGCGGCACGCACTACTTTAGCCAGCGCAGTGACAGCGCGGCCTGCGGTACAGGAGAAACGCTTGTGAATGCACCACGATTTACCTCGCCCTATGCCGACGAAGCTATCGTTGCCTGGCTGGATGGCGAAATGCGCGCGGAGGATGCGCAGGCGTTTGAAACCGAACTTAAGCGCAGTGAAACGTTGTCAGCACGGACGGCTGAGCTAATGAAAAGCAATCAACCTTTTGCGGATGCGTTCGCGCCAATGCTGGATGAGGCGCCGCTGGAGCGTATGGAGTCACGACTGGCGTACCTGCTGGACAACACGCCGTCCGCACCGATAAAAGAGGCTGTTCAGGTTAGCCGCCGTGCGTTGATCGCGGCATCAGTCAGTTTTCTGCTGGTGGGCAGTGCCGTCGGTTTTTGGGCCAGACCCGTCGCGAAAGCTGAACAGGATGAGAGCGCGCGAATACGTGAACTGGAAGCACAATATATGTCGCTCTATAGCCCGGAAACATTGGCGGATGTCGACAGTTCGCCACAGGTGTTAGCGCGTTCATTACAACGCACGGCGCGCGACCTCGATCTGCGTCTGACGACTGAGCAATTGACGCTTCCTGAAGCGAGCTTGAAAAGTGTGCGTATGTTGCGCTACGACGATTCACTGATCACTCAAATCGCCTGGAATCACAGCAGTTACGGTCCGATGGCCCTGTGTATTTCGCGGGAAGATGCGAGTAAACAGAGTGCATTGGCGCAGGAAAAACGGCACGGTATGAATCTGGTGTGGTGGCATCGCAGCGGATATCAGTACGTGTTGATTGGGCGCAATCCTGCTGATCAGTTAAAACGAGCGGCGCAGGTGTTGAGCGCCGCTCTGGTGTAATTTATCAGTGATCACTCATGATGCCCCTGGGATGCAGGATACCAATATCGCAGGGGCGTGTTGATGGGGAGTTTGCTTAAAGGATGCCCAACTGCTGTTTCAGTTGCGCAATCTCATCGCGCCATTGTGCCTGCAACGCCGGTTTTTGATGTTTGGGCTTACGCTCTCTATCTTCATCCAGCTTGCTTTCCAGATCACACAACGCCAGCAGCAGTGCATCTTCATCGTTGTACGATTCAGACGTCACGGACAGAACCTTTACGGTCTCGCTGTCTGACGGTTGTTTGGCACTCAGTTGCTCAATCACCGTTTCAAAGTCATGCCACTCGCTCAGTTGCTGATCCTGAATCAGCCAGAAACGGTTACAGCTGCTGGCGATCAGATTGCGATCGTGCGACACCAGCAACACCGCGCCCTCGAACTGATTGAGGGCGGCTGCCAACTCCTCTTTGCCCAGCATATCCAAATGGTTGGTGGGCTCATCCAGCAGCAATAAGGAATAGCGCGCGAGTGTCAGCCCGACAAACAGCAGGCGTGAGCGTTCACCGCCACTCAGCGAGCCCACTAATTGCTGATGACGGAGATAAGGGAACCCCGCACCTATCAGAGCCATCTTTCGCTGGTCGTCACTCAGAGGGGCAAAATGCGCCAGTGCCTCGTTGAGACTCTCCTCATCAAGTAATTGCGTGAGGCTTTGGTCGTAATAACCTAGCTTTGCACGCGGATGAAACAGTGTGGTGGTCTCACGCTGGTATTCCAGCCAGAGTTGGCGCAGCAGCGAAGATTTCCCGCTGCCGTTGCGGCCCACTATGGCGATGCGGTCGCCGCTTTTAACCTGCAGGCGGGGTAACGAAAACAACGCAGGCGCGTTCTCCGCTGGGCGAATGTGCATTTCAGTCAGCGCCAGCACCCGATCGGCATCCAGCGCTTCTCCCAGCAGTTGAAGGCGCCATAAGCTGCCTTCGGTCAATGTGGTTTGTGCCTCTTTCAACCAACTGGCGCGTCTCTCCATTTGCTGCGCTTTACGCGACAGACCTTCGTTGTCGTAGGTACGTCCCCAAATTGCCAGCCGTTTGGCACTTTTTTCGACGCGCTCAATCTCATTCTGTTCTGCCTGATAACGTTGCGCATCGGTTTCATCCTGCTGGGCCAGCGCTTGTCGGGCAGCGGAGCAGGGCAGGCGGAAGAATTGCAGGGTTTGATCGCGCAGGATCCAGCTGCAATTGGTGACCTGATCCAGCAAGGTGCTGTCATGTGAGACCAGCACAAAGCTGCCTTTCCAATTTATCAGGAACTGTTCCAGCCAAAGCAGCGTTGGAAGATCCAGATGGTTGCTGGGTTCATCCAGTAACAGCAGATCAGGCTGGAGAATAAGTGCACGCGCCAGCAGTAACCGCATATGTTGACCGCCACTCAACGTGGCTGCCGTTTGGGTATGCTGTTCAGCATCGAACCCCAGCGAAGAGAGTAGCGCTTCCGCTCGCCAGGCTTCACTGACCTGTTGCTGTTCTGGCAGACGCGCAATCACGCTTGTCAGCAGCGTGGCTTGCTGGAGCAGAGGGGGAAGATGTTGCTCAATTCGCGCCAGCAAACAGTGGTTGGCTAACGTAACGCTGCCCTGACTGCTTGCAAGTTCACCGCTGAGGATTTTTAGCAGGGTACTTTTTCCCGTGCCGTTATCACCGAGCAGCCCAATGCGATCACCTTTTTTGAGGCTGAAATTGATGTCGTGAAATAGGGTACCGAAGGCGTTATCAAAGCCGACAGCGTGTGCGGATAGTAATGTGCTCATGTGCTTACTCATAAGTTGCAGGCATGCGAACGCCTGACGTCAAAAACTGCTGACGACAACCCGGTAAGCCGGAGGAAGGGATGAGAATTTCAGTAGACTTCGCTCAGGCGGATTATCGCAGCACGAATGCAGAGATAGCTGAGCGCGGCCAATTACTATAAAAGTGTGAGTAAATAAACAATTCACACGATGGCATAGTAATCCTCCTTATTTATCAGTAGTGAGTAGGGTGGGTTGATGATAGTCACCTGGGCTGGCATTATCCACAGAATATTCGCGATGTTGTGAAGCCACAGCCTTTATACGGACTTGATGTCACACATTCTCATTAATTCTCCACACTGAAGGATTCACGGATGAACAATACAACTTTACCCCTCGTACTCATTCCAGGTTTTATGCTGGATGAAACACTTTGGGATGATTTTGTTTGCGCCTATCCAGATGACAGAACCTGTATCAGAGCCAGCTTGAGCCACGGCGAAAGCATCACCGAATATGCTTACAATATCGTGGCAACCTTACCGCCGCGCTTTATTTTGGTCGGTTTCTCACTGGGAGGTTATGTGGCAAGAGCCATCGCCGAAGCCTTTCCCGAGCGAACTGCAGGAATGGTTTTGGTTGCCACTTCACTTCGTGAAGATCCGCCTGAACAACGTAAGTTACTGGATAAGGCGTCACAAACGGCCTTAATGGGTGATTTTAATGGCTTTAGCCAGGCGGTGCTGAAGCCATCGCTACATTCCTCGCGACAGAATGATGCCCAACTAATTGATAAAATTCGTGTTATGGGGAAACATCTCGGTGCAAATGTTTTTCGAACACAAGCCATGCTTGATCGCAGTGGTGTCACGCAGCAACCGATTCGTTGCCCAATATTGGTCATTGCATCTGAAGGAGATGGCCTGCGCGGTCTTGAAGAGTCCCGAGAGATTGTCACTTTATTGGGGGGCGATATGGAAATTATCGGTGAAAGTGGTCATATGTTGCCCCTTGAGCAACCTGTTAGACTCAGCTCTGTCATCGCCGATTGGCTTGAAAAACAGCACTTTGAATCATAAAGTGCAGAGCTTATCTAAAGCTCCATTGAATGGTGATAACAAATACCGAGGGGATAATAATCCCCGATTCAATGCCGAAATAGGGTGTGAAATTATATTGAAAGCCATGATAAATATAGGGTGAGAATCCTATTCCGGTGGCCTTTTTAAAGTCGTGATAGGAACCGTGATCGCCACAATCCTTAAAGGCATCGAAAAAAAACTCACCGGTGTAGCCGTAGATACCTTTAAAGGTCCAGCCATCATCCCAGGTTTTCCAGTCTTTTCTCACCCCTAACGCAAGACAGCGATCGTCAAAGCTGTTTTTCATGGTGCCGATCAGGACGCTATAGGTGGAATCTTCGGACAATTTTCTTTCTACCGAAAAGAAGTTATTCTCAAAATTTTCAGTGTATTGCCCATGATTCCCGGTCAGATGATAAACGTAGGAACCCGTGTTGATGGAATATAGGTTAATTTCGCTCGCTGGGCACTGCAGCGAAATGAGTGTTAATACAATCAGTAAGCCCCATAATAAGCTGAGATTTGTTCTGGGGGATTCTTCTGTTATTTCATTCATTTTTTCCTCACCACTGGCAATGCGATAATGAAAAAAAAGCGAACAGCAGCCTGATGGGTTGACTCAACATGTTGATTGATAAGTCAGAATGATCAGAGCTTTGAAATTTCAGATAAAGATATTTTATAATGATAAAAACATAGACGATGACGTATTTTAGCAGGTTTTTTGAAAGGGCAATATTGCGAAGAGAAGCGCATTATAAACATGCCTGGTTATATGATTAATAAATAAGGGATTCGTTTAAATAAATCATTCATGTACAGTTTTCACGGAATGATGTGTTACTCATCCAATAAGGGGTAACCCGTGATAGGTTGCAAGCCTGCAAGTTATTGGTCATACGCCGATTGAAGATTCTCCACCCCAACGCTGCAGCATAACCAGAGTCTCACGCCCGGTTATGCTGAACTACACAGGGATGGAAAGTAGAATGACTTCATTCCTGAGTGCAGTTTTAACCTTGATCCACCCAGATGAGCCTATCCACATCAAACCCCAGCCTTTGCGCGATAGCCAGGTACTGTTTTTTCACTTGATTCGGAAGCTTCGGCTCTCGCGACAAGATCCATAAATAACCCCGATTTGGACCGCTCACTAGCGCGTATTGATAATCATCATCCAATGCGATCACGTTATAGCCGCCATAGAACGGGCCAAAAAAGGAGACTTTAAGCGCTGCGGTATCCGATTTGCCGGTGAAATAGGCCTTGCCCTCACTCTCACTCCACTCTTTTTTCACCGGATCATATCCGCGATTCAGCACGTTTATGCCGCCATCGTTGCGTTGAGTATAAGTCGCTGTGACATGATCTTTGCCGCGCTCAAAGCGGTGATCCAGACGGGCGATTTCGTACCATTTTCCCAAATAGCGGTTGGCATCAAAAGGGCTGATGGGCGTGACACCTTTTGGTGGCGTCGGGGATTTACAGGCAACCAGCGTTAACGATAACGCGGCAAGTGCGGCGATGGGCCATATTTTCATTACTGCTCCTTTATCGATCCTGATCCGTATTAAAGGGTATGTCAGCATGATTATAGGCAAGAAATATCGAGGCGGCCCTTAGGCCACCTGATGCAGGGGATTATTTCTTCTCTTTATCTTCGTCAGCCGGAATCAGTGGCTCATCAATCGCAATAGAGGTGCCTGACTTCAGCAACTGAATATCGAGTATCACGTAGGTCATGGTGGTGATAAACAAAGAAATCACGCTGCCAATCACGCCGCTGGTGGTAAAGGTGAAGTAGTTGTACATCACCACCCAGGTCACACAAATAAACAGGGCAAGCGCAACGTTAATGGCTGACTGTGAATAGTTGGTGGTGCGAGCGCCCATCTCATTGATTTGCTTATAGAGGTTGGTGCCAACGTATTTCTCCAGCACAAAAATGCCTTGCCCCAACTGCGCAGGCGTCGCGCGCTGCTCCGGGTGAAGAACAGGAATAACAACGAGACAAACAGACCGGAAAAGGCGATCAGCACGGGGACAGCTTCTAATGCATACACCAAACTTTTGTGGCTGGGTGCTTGTGCGGTGAGATCCAGCGTCAGCGAGGCGCCCAGGACGGCATAGAGGAAAATAAACAACGCTAAAAACACCGCATTGCGTTTCCAGTCGAGTTCCGCTTCGTGATTTTTCTGCTGGCGAGCGATGTCGAGGGCGTGTTGTAAACGCGTGTCGCTGGATTGGGTATCCACTTGCCCAATCTCTTCTCCGAGCAAACGGTGAATAAACGGCTGATCTGCCGAATCAATGGTGATGCGCATAACTATCCTGATGGCGTAACTATCGAGGTGCACAGTGTAACGCAATTTAGGCCGCAGGCAGGAATCTGCGAGACAACACGCAGTTTCAGTGCTGCAGTTGCTCATGATTTGCACATCATTTGTACACTTACTCTGCGGTCACTGTCGGCCGTGTACAGCACGACGGAGGAATAGCCTATGTCGTACGTAGATGGTTTTGTCGTTGCGGTGCCTGAAGTTAATAAAGAGGATTACCGTGCCATGGCGGCCAAAGCAGCGCCGCTGTTTAAAGAGTTTGGTGCCACACGCATCGTGGAGTGCTGGGCAGATGATGTACCAGAAGGCAAGCTCACGGATTTTTATCGGTCGGTGAAAGCGGAAGAGGGAGAAACAGTGGTGTTCAGCTGGATTGAATATCCCTCACGTGAAGTGCGTGATGCGGCCAATCAGAAAATGATGTCCGATCCGCGGATGAAAGAGATGGGCGAAAACATGCCGTTTGATGGCAAAAGAATGATTTACGGCGGTTTCTCGATTCTACTCGAAGAGTAATGTGCAGGGCGCGTTGGCGCCCTGCACATTTCTGTCGCGGTCAGGCATGCGAGAGGTTACGGCCACTGCTGACACTGTATGACGGTTCGATAACCATCGTGATCTTGATACGTTTTTCCGTTTTGATCCCAATATGGGTTGAACGAATCAATCTGTACAAATCCCGCCAATACCATTTGCTGGCATGTTTGCTGCCACCTATCACGCTCGGGTAAATACAGCACCAACAGATCTCCTGATGAGGGTGAAGGGATGACCGGATGCGAAGTGCATTGTGTATTGGCGTTGCTAAATCGTCATGAATTAACGCTATTTTTTCTTAATTCTAAACGGGATCGAGAGCATGATGAGCTATGTCAGTGAGATGAGAACCTTAGTTGGACATCGTATGTTGCTGCTTGCGGGAGCGAACGTCATCATCCTTGACGATAAGCAACGGATTTTACTACAACAGCGATTAGACGGAAGCTGGGGACTACCCGGTGGGTTGATGGAACCGGGTGAAAGCCTCGAACAAACCGCTGTGCGTGAAGTGAAAGAAGAGACGAACATTGATATCGATGAACTTCATTTTTTGAAGGTCTTTTCTGGCAAAGAATTTACTTTTACGCTTAATAATAAAGATGAAATCAATGTCGTCACCGCGCTCTACTGGTCAAAAAAATGGCATGGTAATTTAATAAATGATAAAAGTGAGGGGTTATCATTGGCATTCTTCACCACTGATGATATGCCCGATAATATGAGCGAAGAGTATCAGCTCTACCTTCGTTACTTTGTCTCAAAATAAATCGTCATCAGATTGGATTACGTGGCCATGCTCATTACAACAAACGCCACGTCAACAAGGAGTTAGCATGCTGGATATCATCCATTTCCCCCTGTTCCTCATTTCGGTATTCCTGCTGTGTATCACGCCGGGGCCGGACCTCGCTTATGTGGTCGGGCAAAGCGTGGCCAATGGGCGACGCAGCGGCGTGATATCTGCGGGCGGTGTGGCGCTCGGCAGCTGTACTCATGCGCTGGCCAGTGCAATAGGCTTAACGGCGTTAATTACCGCCTCGCCGATGTTATTTACAGCGATTAAATATATCGGGGCTGCTTATCTTATTTATTTAGGTGGCAAGATGGTGTGGGAAACGTTTATTGCCAAACCACAGGGATGTCGCTCACAGACTCAGGTGCCACGCTCCAATACACGTAATCTTTTAGTACGCGGTTTTATTACCTCTATCACTAATCCCAAAGTGTTATTGTTTTTCATTTCTTTCTTCCCACAATTCGTCGTGGTAGAGGGTAGCTATCATGCGAGTTCCTTCCTGCTGTTGGGACTAACATACGCGGTGATTGGGTTGATCACTGATGTGACTTTTGCCCTGCTGGCGGGCGGTGCTGCGAGTGCAGTATCGCGCAACATTACGCTGCAAAAGCTGCTGGATCGTATCGTCGGTATGACATTCATTGGCCTGGGAATTCGCCTGGCCCTGACCCGACGTTAAAATTCAGAAAAGACAGCAAGTCTGATGATTGGCGATAGCGACCTAATCGGGTAACGTGAAGTGTCTTACGTTACCTACAAAATAATGACCGCACGCTAAGTTGCAGGAGAGCTCTTTCATGGCCGTTAATCCCAATATCATCGGCATCATCAGCGATGAATTCACCAACCCAAATACCGTCACGATGCTGAATGAAATGACGCGCCAGTTAAACGCACGTGGTTTAGTGACGCTGTTGCTGAATGTCGATTCAGCAGAAAACTATCAACGTATGTTGCAGAATGCCGCATCTTTGCCGCTGGCGGGGTTGGTATTTCTGACATCCCTGTTTGAGGATGAATTGCATACCGCAGCAAAACTACTGCCTGACGTGGCGACGGTGCATTTGAGCCAGAGTCGTGAAGCAGGTGCTGAGGTCGTGATTGCTGATGGGTTCGATGCGGGTGCCGAGATGGGGTTATTGTTACTGTCTCAAGGACATCAACGCTTTGGCTTTATGCACAGCCAGCAGCAGGCCGATCCCTCGCGTCAAATGGCAGGCCTGGTGTCCAGCCTTGAGGCAGAACATAAAACGCTGAACATTCAGCTGGTGGCCGGGGCTAACGATCGTGAACTGGCTTATCAGACCATGATGGCCTACCTGAAGAAAACCCGTGCAGCGGAGCGCATTAATGCACTGTTCTGCGAAAGCGATGTGCTGGCCTTTGGTGCATTGCAGGCAGTGCGCGATTTTGGCCAGGGCGCACACGTGGCAGTCGTAGGTTTTGATGATGTGGATGAAGCCCGCGCCTCAACCTGGCATCTGACCAGTTGGGCACAGCGTCGTGACTTGCTGGTCAACGAAGCACTGAATCGTTTACTGGAAAACCGTGCTGATACAGGCAACGCCTGGCAGCAAGGTGAGTTACAGGTGCGTCACTCCCATCACGGCAAATATGTCCCGGGTGAAATGTCGCAGTGTGGTTGTGCGATTCGACACTAATTTTATTGGGTCGCCAGGACGGCGACCCGCTGCAATCAATTCTCTAAACGCCCGACCAGGCTTGCAGAACCCAGCGCGTGACCTTTCAATTTTGCGACTAACTCAGTGTGACTGAGTCCTGCGGGTAAAGTGCCGTTCGCAAGGTCGGTCGCCACCAGCACAAAGTTGTAGTGGTGATAGCCCGCGCCTGCGGGTGGACAAGGGCCATAATAGTTTTGCGTGCCGGGCGTATTGGTGCCATAGCTAAAATCTCCCCCTTTGCTTAACTCACCCTGTTGGAATTTATTACGCGTAGCATCAATGTTGTATGCCAGCATATGCGTCACTCCCAAGCCTTTGGCGCCAGCCGGATCGGTTAGCAGTAGCACATAACTCTGGGTGCCCACGGGCGGATTGGCCCAGCTAAGCGCGGGCGACAGGTTTTTGCCGCTGCAGGAGAGATTGTTCTTATCATTGCCACCCAATGCTTTCTTCATCACGCCGTTATCGGCGAAGTCTGCTGACTTAAGCGAAAACGCCGCCGCATGGGCAAACAGTGGCAGGCCGCTTAAGCAGAGTAGGGTCATTAACTTCTTCATTATTGCTCCTCAACAAGGATGGGTTGTGCGTGCGACAGTCGATCCCACGCGTGAAAATTAGCGCTGGGCTAGCGCCGTTGGCTGACGCGCCGAATAGAGGACGACGATGGCGGAAAACAGGGCAAATGCGGCAGCACACAACAACATGCTGGCAAATCCATCGGCGTAGCTGGTAATGATGAGTGGTTGTAACGAGACCTGATGAACGGCGTCATACATCGCCAGTGCATGGCGGAAATCGCCGGCGATAACCTGCGCGCTAAAACCGGGTTGAAGGGGCAACTGCGCGTGTAGCATCGCTGATTGTAATTGCCACTGTGTGCTGGCCGCCAGAATCGCGCCCAGCGTGGCAAATCCTAACAAAATGCCGGAAAAACGGGCTGTTGTGCTGATACCCGATGCCATTCCTGCCTGCTGCGGCGGTACGGTTGCCATAATCGCCTTTTGGGTTTCGCCATTGAGCAGCCCACCGCCACTGCCGAGTAGGGCCATACCCGCCAGGGTCAGCAGCAAATGGTGGTGGTACACGGCAGTCGCAATCATCATGTTGCCAAAGGAGACGGTGACCAGGCCAAGAGCCAGTAATGTGGCGGCATGCATGCGTTTGCCGAGCCAGCGCGCCACAACAGGAAACAGCAGCATGGCCAAAGCGAAAGGCAGCATACCCGCTCCGGCCATTAACGGCGTCATACCCTCAACATTCTGTAATAACAGCGGCAGTAATGAGGTCATAACTTGCGCGGTGGCTGCGTAAGCAAACATCGCTAATACTGCGCCAATAAAGGGGAACGAGCGGAAAAGTTGCAGATTCAACATCGGCCTACTTTTGTCACTTTCCACACGGATAAACAGGCCAAACCACAACGCGCCGAGACATAATCTTCCCACCACTTCACGGCTCAACCAGCCATGTTGCGGCGCTAATATTAATGCCCAGGTCAAACAGAACATACCTGCGATAAACAGCGCGATGCCAGGTAAATCGAGTTTACCCGCGTGTTCATGCCTGGATTCCTCAATGTGGCGGGTGACGGCCAGCATCAGCAGGGCACAAATAGGAATATTGACAAAAAATGTCCAGCGCCAGCCAAGCAACGTACTGATCATGCCGCCGGCTAACGGTGCCAGCACCATGGTCAATCCCATCACACCGCCCCAAATCGCCCATGCCCGGTTACGTGCCTGACTATCGCGAAAGCTGTGCGCGATAATTGCCAGTGCTGGCGCCAGCAGAAATGCGGAGCCAATACCCTGAACCGCACGGGCAATATTGAGTGCCAAAACGCTGGTCGCCATGCCACAGGCGAGTGAGGCCAGTGCAAACAGTAAAATGCCGCCGAGAAAGAGTTGGCGTCGGCCAAATTTGTCTGCCAGCGACCCTGCCGGCAAAAGGAGTGAAGAAAAGCTCAGCACGTAAGCGCCAATGACCCATTCCATGTCTGCAAAAGAAGCATGCAGACCTTTAGCGATGGTTGGCAACATAACGCCGACGATATTGGTGTCGATTACCGTCAATGCGCAACCGGTTGAGGCGACGAGTAAAACACGATTCAGATGGCGATGGTCGAGCGCGATGGTAGCAGTGGACATCTTTTCTCCCGCGAGCAAGGTAGTGAATGCTTTACAGCTTGAATCCATCACGGAAGTCATTCAATAAACAGTACTGGAGTTATTGTTAGGCAAAAACTAACAACATTTATATTGCTGGCGTTTCCGTTTCAGGTAATGATCGACATTTTCATCACACAAGATAAGTAGGAGGTAAAACGTGGAATTACGCCATCTACGCTATTTTCTGGAACTGGCAAAAACGCTGCATTATGGCGTGGCGGCTGAGAATCTTAATATATCCACGCCGACGCTGTCGGTGCAGATTAATCAATTGGAAGAAGAATTAGGTGCGCCATTATTTTATCGTACTCAACGTAAAGTCGAGTTGACGCAGATTGGAGAAATTTTCCAACAGGAAGCGCGCGAGACTCTACAACATGCCGAGCAGGCCAAATCCCGAGTACGTAGTGCCGCTCGCGGCGAACGCGGTTATATCCGCGTGGGCTATGTGGCATCCGCACTATTATCTGGCATTTTAACCCGGTTATTGACGAGCTTTAGTGCCAGCGCACCTGATATCTCAATCAATGCACGTGAATCAGTCATGGATACACTGGCCACTCAGGTCAGTGAACGTACTATTGATGTTGCCTTTGTGCGCGGTCCTGTGCCGTTACCTGCCGATGTCGGATACATTGAAGTTGAGCAAGATCACTTCGCATTGGCACTGCCGGATAACCACCCGCTGGTTGCGCAGGAACAACCCATCGAACCTGCGCAACTTAAAGGGGAAACCTTTATTTTGCCCGAACAAGTGTCTGGCACCGTTACCTTTGCACAGCGTGGTGGATTTATTCTGAGTCGAAGCTGGTCGGCGGGCAGTTTAAATGAAGTGCTGGCCAATGTCGCATTAGGTAATGGTGTCGCGGTAATACCGGCTATTCTGGTGACCCAATTAAAATTAACCGGCATCACTTATCGCGAAATACCCGGAGCCGTTATTCCTTCATCCATTTGGTTCTTATATCGTAAACGTGAACGTACTCCCGCAGTGAATAAGCTGGTGCGCATGATTGAACGAAGCACCTGACTATTTTATTTGCAACGTCGCAACGCGATCTTTCAATGCGCGTTCAATCGCCTTGCGGTGATAGGGTGACATTTTGCGCCACTCCTGTGCCTCTTTACGCGTACGGCCGCAGGCACGACACCAGCCATTTTTTCCCTCAAAAATACAGACATCAGTACAAGGCGATTTTACAGACATGGAAATAATTCCTTATTGGGTGAGGCCACTGTAGCCATGGAACATCATATAGACGCCCACGATGGCAATCAGGGCACTAGAGAAGTAAGGTGTGCGGCGTGCAATATCGGCGAAACCTTTCCATCGACGGGATACATGCCGAACACTTAGCGCCGCACCTACGCCGACGGTCACCAGCGTAAGCGCCAGGCCGATGCTGAAGCAGACCACCAGCGCCGCACCAAGACTAAACTGCTTCACCTGCAGGCAGAGAAGGAGGACCGTGATCGCTGCGGGGCAGGGAATTAATCCCCCCGTCAGGCCGAAGAGAAGAATTTGCAGATTGCTGATTTCACGGCCATCAAAGCGTCGGCGGATGTCTTCCGCGTGCGCGCGCTCGTGTGCATCCTGATATTCCTGAGAACCTTCCGCGAACCTGGCTAATTCGCCATGATGCCCGTGCTCATGATGATGAGCATGCTCATGATGATGCCCGTGCTCATGATGATGCCCATGCTCATGATGATGCCCATGCTCATGATGATGCCCATG
>JRUP01000036.1 GCA_000773965.1 Enterobacter cancerogenus | reverse complement strand
TGTTCGAGTCTCTCAAATGCTTGCAGTCTGCATGCGTTGTAAAACGCCTGTGGGTTGTGAGGTTAAGCGACTAAGCGTACACGGTGGATGCCCTGGCAGTCAGAGGCGATGAAGGACGTGCTAATCTGCGTAAAGCGTCGGTAAGGTGATATGAACCGCTACAGCCGACGATGTCCGAATGGGGAAACCCGGTGCACTCTGTGCATCATCGCAACATGAATACATAGTGTTGCGAGGCGAACCTGGGGAACTGAAACATCTAAGTACCCAGAGGAAAAGAAATCAACCGAGATTCCCCCAGTAGCGGCGAGCGAACGGGGAGCAGCCCAGAACCTGAATCAGTTTGTGCATTAGTGGAAGCGTCTGGAAAGTCGCAGGGTACAGGGTGATACTCCCGTACACAAAAATGCACATCCTGTGAGTTCGAAGAGTAGGGCGGGACACGTGGTATCCTGTCTGAATATGGGGGGACCATCCTCCAAGGCTAAATACTCCTGACTGACCGATAGTGAACCAGTACCGTGAGGGAAAGGCGAAAAGAACCCCGGCGAGGGGAGTGAAACAGAACCTGAAACCGTGTACGTACAAGCAGTGGGAGCCTGATTTGTCAGGTGACTGCGTACCTTTTGTATAATGGGTCAGCGACTTATATTCTGTAGCAAGGTTAACCGTATAGGGGAGCCGCAGGGAAACCGAGTCTTAACTGGGCGTTAAGTTGCAGGGTATAGACCCGAAACCCGGTGATCTAGCCATGGGCAGGTTGAAGGTTGGGTAACACTAACTGGAGGACCGAACCGACTAATGTTGAAAAATTAGCGGATGACTTGTGGCTGGGGGTGAAAGGCCAATCAAACCGGGAGATAGCTGGTTCTCCCCGAAAGCTATTTAGGTAGCGCCTCGTGAACTCATCTTCGGGGGTAGAGCACTGTTTCGGCTAGGGGGCCATCCCGGCTTACCAACCCGATGCAAACTGCGAATACCGAAGAATGTTATCACGGGAGACACACGGCGGGTGCTAACGTCCGTCGTGAAGAGGGAAACAACCCAGACCGCCAGCTAAGGTCCCAAAGTCATGGTTAAGTGGGAAACGATGTGGGAAGGCACAGACAGCCAGGATGTTGGCTTAGAAGCAGCCATCATTTAAAGAAAGCGTAATAGCTCACTGGTCGAGTCGGCCTGCGCGGAAGATGTAACGGGGCTAAACCATGCACCGAAGCTGCGGCAGCGACACTATGTGTTGTTGGGTAGGGGAGCGTTCTGTAAGCCGTTGAAGGTGAACTGTGAGGTTTGCTGGAGGTATCAGAAGTGCGAATGCTGACATAAGTAACGATAAAGCGGGTGAAAAGCCCGCTCGCCGGAAGACCAAGGGTTCCTGTTCAACGTTAATCGGAGCAGGGTGAGTCGACCCCTAAGGCGAGGCTGAAAAGCGTAGTCGATGGGAAGCAGGTTAATATTCCTGCACTTGGTGTTACTGCGAAGGGGGGACGGAGAAGGCTAGGTTATCCGGGCGACGGTTGTCCCGGTTTAAGCATGTAGGCGGAGAGTTTAGGTAAATCCGGACTCTTTTTAACGCTGAGGTGTGATGACGAGCCACTACGGTGGTGAAGTAACTGATGCCCTGCTTCCAGGAAAAGCCTCTAAGCTCCAGGTAACACGAAATCGTACCCCAAACCGACACAGGTGGTCAGGTAGAGAATACCAAGGCGCTTGAGAGAACTCGGGTGAAGGAACTAGGCAAAATGGTGCCGTAACTTCGGGAGAAGGCACGCTGTCATGTAGGTGAAGGGACTTGCTCCCCGAGCTGAAGCCAGTCGAAGATACCAGCTGGCTGCAACTGTTTATTAAAAACACAGCACTGTGCAAACACGAAAGTGGACGTATACGGTGTGACGCCTGCCCGGTGCCGGAAGGTTAATTGATGGGGTTATCCGCAAGGAGAAGCTCTTGATCGAAGCCCCGGTAAACGGCGGCCGTAACTATAACGGTCCTAAGGTAGCGAAATTCCTTGTCGGGTAAGTTCCGACCTGCACGAATGGCGTAATGATGGCCAGGCTGTCTCCACCCGAGACTCAGTGAAATTGAAATCGCTGTGAAGATGCAGTGTACCCGCGGCAAGACGGAAAGACCCCGTGAACCTTTACTATAGCTTGACACTGAACATTGAGCCTTGATGTGTAGGATAGGTGGGAGGCTTTGAAGCGTGGACGCCAGTCTGCGTGGAGCCAACCTTGAAATACCACCCTTTAATGTTTGATGTTCTAACGTAGACCCGTAATCCGGGTTGCGGACAGTGTCTGGTGGGTAGTTTGACTGGGGCGGTCTCCTCCCAAAGAGTAACGGAGGAGCACGAAGGTTGGCTAATCCTGGTCGGACATCAGGAGGTTAGTGCAATGGCATAAGCCAGCTTGACTGCGAGAGTGACGGCTCGAGCAGGTGCGAAAGCAGGTCATAGTGATCCGGTGGTTCTGAATGGAAGGGCCATCGCTCAACGGATAAAAGGTACTCCGGGGATAACAGGCTGATACCGCCCAAGAGTTCATATCGACGGCGGTGTTTGGCACCTCGATGTCGGCTCATCACATCCTGGGGCTGAAGTAGGTCCCAAGGGTACGGCTGTTCGCCGTTTAAAGTGGTACGCGAGCTGGGTTTAGAACGTCGTGAGACAGTTCGGTCCCTATCTGCCGTGGGCGCTGGAGAATTGAGGGGGGTTGCTCCTAGTACGAGAGGACCGGAGTGAACGCACCACTGGTGTTCGGGTTGTCATGCCAATGGCATTGCCCGGTAGCTAAGTGCGGAAAAGATAAGTGCTGAAAGCATCTAAGCACGAAACTTGCCCCGAGATGAGTTCTCCCTGACTCCCTGAGAGTCCTGAAGGGACGTTGAAGACGACGACGTTGATAGGCCGGATGTGTAAGTGCAGCGATGCATTGAGCTAACCGGTACTAATGACCCGTGAGGCTTAACCTTACAACGCCAGAGGCGTTTTTGAGAG
>JRUP01000035.1 GCA_000773965.1 Enterobacter cancerogenus | reverse complement strand
CGTCAGTTGGATACGGTGATCCCGCCGATTTGTGTTCTGCCCGAGATTGTCACCGCTGCGGGAAATATGACGGTGATGATGGACAGCGGCATCCGACGTGGCACCGACGTCATCAAAGCCTTGGCGCTGGGGGCAAGGGCCTGCTTTGTTGGCAGGCCTTTTAACTATGCAAGTGCGGTAGGCGGAACATCGGGCGTTGAGTGGGCCATTGACCTCATCACTGATGAAGTCAGTCGCGATCTGGGCATGCTGGGTGCACCCTCGCTCGCAGACCTCAGTGAAAAGCATTTACGCCTGATAAAGTGACGGTGTCACGCCATGCGGCTCGTCGACGAAATGTGGTACCCGCTTTGGTTCCATGGGGAACGCCTGTCACATCTAACGTTCTGCGGCTAAGGTTTACGCGGCAGTGAAACGCACAACAATCCAAACACAATCAATACAACACCGGCAAAACTGCTCCAGCGGAAGGCTTCACCGAACATTGGCAACGAAATAGCTGCCAGCCACACCAGCACATAACTCAGGCTCAGCAACGGATAGAGGCGGTTAAGCTGCATATGACGCAGCGCCAGCATCCAGCACAGCATCGATAATGCGTACGCACCAAGTCCCAGACTAAGCAAGAGCAGCGGCTGCAGATGCTGCCAGAATTGCGGGCTAAGGATTGCAGTCAATGGCGGGAAATGTAGCATCGCGGCACGCAGGACCAATTGCGCCAGCGACACCAGCAGCACGCTACACAGCGCGAGGATCACCCCTTTCATAGGTGGCTCCCCATCAGCGCGACCCCGGCAACAATCGCCAGCGTACCGAACCATTGTTGCAAGGTGTATGTCTCGCGCCAGATCAACTTAGCTGCGATGGCCACCAATACGAAGTTGAGACTCAGCATCGGATAGGCCACGCTGACCGGCACCACACGCAATACCAGTAGCCATAGCAACATCGCCACGCCGAGCAAAAAGAGGCTCAGCGCAATCCACAAGATGAGCTGCTTCTTGCCGTGGCGCATCCCCAGATACGCCGCCTGCTTTTGACAAAGCTGGGCGGCGCAGCTCAACAAACTGACCAGAAGAATAAGCAACAGGTTCATGGTGTCGCGTTATAACCGTAATAGACCAGTCGACCTTGACGATAAACGTCATCCGGCGTTGGCATTGCAGGGTCAGGCCCGTTCTCGCCCGAGTTGAGCATCATCACCACGGACACTTTGCCATGGCGACGATGTTCACGCAGCCAGTCAGCAAATGCTGCGCCATCAACATAGCGCGTTTTCGCGTCGGGATAGCTAAGACCGTATTGCAGTTCGCCTTTGGCATCATAGAAAGTGATATCACTGCGCTCAGTTTCCCATGCCACCGCAGCCGCGATGCCAGGATTGTCAGCCAGCAGATAACGGCTGTCTGCCAGTTGATGATGCACAGCCTGTACAAAACTCTGCGGCTGTTTGGAATCACGAACCTTCTGCGGTATCGCGAAGCCGATCAGTAGCGCCAGCGTTAACGGACAAAGCGCTGCCAGTTGCCAACGGCAGGCACCCGGTTTGAGACTGAACCACCCCATAATGCCCCAGCCGGCAAAGGCCAGTACGCCACAGATTAACGGCAGTATTTCATCATGGGTATAAACGGGCTTGTGCGCCAATCCCCATGGCGCAACCACCACCAACAGGACTAAGGTGGTTATGGCACCAAACAGCAGGTTTATCCAGCCATTAACTTTAAACACCTTCACTAACTGTGCAGAACCACTGTGGGCGTAATGCGCCATCAACAGTGCTAAAGGTGCAAAGCACGGCAGAATGTAGGTCGGCAGTTTGCCTTTAGCGATGCTAAAGAACAGCAGTGGCAAGATCACCCAACTTAACAGGTAAACGGCTCCCGCATGTTGACGACGCTGGCGCCATGCGCCCATCACTGAGCCCGGCAACAGCGCCAGCCACGGCAGGCATCCCGCCAGCAACACCGGCAGGTAATACCAGAAGGGGGCTTTGTGCTGTGCATCTTTCTCTGCAAAGCGCTGAATATGCTCAACCCAGAAGAAGTAATGCCAGAAATCCCCTTCCTGGCGATAAATGGCCAGCGCCCACGGCGCACTGAGCAGTGCGGCGACGATGACCGTTAAAGGTCCCCAGCGCAATAACTCGCCGAAGCGTTTTTGCCAAATCGCCCAAGGCACAATCGCCAATACCGGCACCGCCAGCGCAAGGAAGCCCTTGGTCATAAAGCCCATCGCGCAGGCTGCGCCCAGCAGCACATAACCGCAGAGACGCTGTTGCGTAGTAGAAGCTTGCGCCACCAGCCAATAGCTGCACATCGCGGCAACCATCCACAACAGCAGAATAGGATCCAGCACCGCGTAAGTGCCAATGCCATACACCAGAAGCGAAGTGAGAAAAATGATGCTGCCGGTCAGAGCGATTTTCCGGCTGGCAAACATCTGATGACCCAGCCAATAAATCAGCACTGCACTGAGCGTGGTGCAAAAAATCGAACCGGCGCGTACACCGAAGTTGGTATGGCCAAACAAGAGCTGGCCGATATTGTTGACCCAATAACCCGCTATGGGCTTTTCGAAATAACGCAAATCAAAGAAGTGCGGTACCACCCAATTGCCATTGACCAGCATTTCACGGCTGATTTCAGCGTAGCGGGTTTCATCCGGCTGCCATAAGGCGCGGAATTCGATCGGGATAAGATAATAAAGCGCGAAAAGCGCCAGGAGCAGCGCCGTTTTGGTGCCTGTACGCATCCGTGGTTCCTATAAAGTTTCCTGTTAACGTTTAGCGCTGGCAGCCCAGCCAGCCTTCGCGTCCGGGTATATGCCCACGTACCAGATTGCCCTGCGGGAGTGTGCTGAGATCGTCAGGTAACAACTCGCTCAGAGGACAGAAGTGAATGCCTTGTTGCTCCGCGCGGGTTAATAACTCGCCAAACGCCTTAGAACCGATAATGCCTTCAACTTCAGCATGAATGGTGTACACCGGCGATCCTTCGGCTGCGAGCATCTGGTCAAGAATGAAATCGTTATAGTCAGCGGCGCTAACCGACTGTCCGACGACTTCATCCCAGGTAGGCAATGTGACGGGGATTTGCACCGTGCCTAAGCTGCCATCACGCAGACGCGGCAAGAAGGGTCCAGTACCACGACAATCACTGTTGTAGCTGAAACCGAAGGTCTGCTTAGCGGCGACAACGCGGCCATCCGCCCGCCATCCGGCCACGGCAGAGCAAGTGACAGCGTCATCGATAATCGCTTCCAGTGCGGCTTTCCCACGCGAAATCTGTTCCAGCAACTTCTCTTCTGACCACACGCCTGCCCAGGTTTGCCAGGCAAAGTGATCCCAGGCGTGCAGACCGACTTCATGATGATCGGCTGTGGCGCTGATGATCTCCTCCAGACCGCGGCCAATCTCACGTCCTGGCCAGGCCGTACCAGCCAATAAAATATCCCAGCCGTAGAGTGAAGCTGCGCGCGAGCGCAGCATTTTCCATAAGAAGCGCGGTTTCATCAGGCGCCACAAGTGGCGCCCCATGTTATCCGGCCCAACGCTAAAGAAGAAACTGGCCTGCAACTGATGCAGGCTAAACTGCTCTAGCAGCGCCGGAACGCCGAGTTTGGTTCCACGCCAGGTATCAACATCTACGCGCAAACCAATTTTCTTCATGGCTTATCCTGCAACTCAACGGTGCGCAGGAAGAAATCCAGCGTGTTATCGATCGTGGTATCCATCTCAATGGTCGGCGTCCAGTCCAGCAAGCGACGCGCATTTTTGATTGACGGCTTACGATGCTCGACGTCCTGATAACCTTTACCGTAGTAGCTGCTGCTCTCTACTTCGCGGAAACCGGCGAACGGCGGGAATTGGTTGCGCAGCGGATGACGTTCGAAGCTTGCCAGCAGACGTTCCGCCAGCTCTTTGATGCTCGCCTCGTTTTCCGGGTTACCGATGTTGACGATCTGACCGTCGCAGTTGTTGTTCTTGTTCTCAATGATGCGGAACAAAGCTTCAATACCATCACGAATGTCAGTGAAGCAGCGCTTCTGTGCACCACCGTCGATTAACTTGATCGGCGAACCTTCCACCAGGTTGAGGATCAATTGGGTGATCGCACGGGAGCTACCAATACGCGCAGCGTTGAGGTTATCAAGACGTGGGCCCATCCAGTTGAAAGGACGGAACAGCGTGAAACGCAGCCCTTCTTTTTCGCCATAGGCCCAAATCACGCGATCCAGCAGCTGTTTGGAAACCGAATAGATCCAGCGCTGTTTGTTGATCGGCCCCACCACCAGGTTGGAGTGATCTTCATCGAAGTGTTTATCGGTGCACATGCCGTACACTTCTGACGTGGAAGGGAAGATGATGCGTTTTTTGTATTTGACGCAATCGCGGATGATCTTGAGGTTCTCTTCAAAATCGAGTTCGAACACGCGCAGCGGGTTGCGGGTGTATTCAATTGGCGTAGCAATCGCCACCAGTGGCAACACCACGTCACATTTTTTGATGTGATATTCGATCCACTCTGAGTGAATGCTGATATCACCTTCAACAAAGTGGAAGCGCGGCTGATCGAGGAAACGGCTGATAGCATCAGAGCCGATATCCAGACCGTAAACTTCAAAGTTGTCATCCTGCAGCAAACGTTCGGTCAAGTGGTTACCGATAAATCCGTTTACACCCAGGATCAGTACACGCGTACGACGTTTAACGGCTGCAACCGGCTGAGAGTACAACAGTGCGCCCGGCACCATCCCCAGACTCTGCGCCAACTGGCTGCCGTTCATATAGACGCCATTTTCACTTTGTCCGGTCACCACTTCCAGTGCACCTTCCCCGCAAGCAATCAGGAAAGGCTCAACGGAAATCACTGTGCCTGGCTTCGCTTTTGGCGCATCAGCATGTACGCGCCCTTTCCACACGACAAACTTCACGGTTCCCGCGAAAGCAAATGCGCCCGGCCATGGATCGGTGACCGCACGAACCAGGTTGTTGATTGACTGTGCAGACTGTTCCCACTTAATGCGACCGTCTTCTGGTGTGCGACGTCCCACCACCGTCGCCTGGCTGTGATCCTGAGGAATTGCCGCAATTTCACCACGTTTCATCGCTGGCAGTGCCTGCTCCAGCAGTTGTGTAGCACAGGCTGTCAGTTTGCGATGCAAAGTTAACGCGTTATCTTGCTCCTCAATGACGACACGCTGCTGTGCCACGATATCGCCTGCATCCGCGCGTTTTACCATGCGATGCAGGGTCACGCCGGTTTCAGTCTCGCCATTCACTAACGCCCAGTTAAGTGGCGCGCGACCACGATATTTAGGCAGCAGTGAACCATGCAGGTTGAAAGCGCCCAGGCGCGCGCTGCTGAGGATGCTGTCATTCAGCAGATTGCGATAGTAGAAGGAGAAAATGTAATCCGGTGCCATGGATTTAATGCGGTCGACCCACAGCGGATGGTTAGCATCTTCCGGCGCATACACCGCGATACCCTGCTCTGCCGCCAAACGGGCGACAGAACCAAAGAAGTGGTTCTCATTAGCAGAATCAGCATGAGTGAAGATCGCGCTGATTTCGAAACCCGCATTTAACAGCGCAGTAATACCTGCACAGCCCATATCGTGATAGGCGAAGACGATAGTTTTCATTGCTCAATTTCCTGTACAGAGGAGACATCTTTCTGCGAGTTAATAACACGTTGAATGAAGTAGCGCGGACGAGCGCGGACGTCGTTGTAAATTCGGCCGATGTATTCGCCGAGTAGGCCCATACCGATAAATTGCGCGCCGACAAAAATAAACAGCACCGCAAACAGCATGAACACCCCGTCTCCGGCCCAGTCGGCACCGAGGAACAGACGCAATACGATCAGTACCAGTGAGAAGGCGAAACCGGCCAATGCAATCAGACTGCCGACAATACTCAGCAGGCGCAGTGGCGTGGTGGTCAGGCAAGTCACAAGGTCGTACATCAGATTGATCAGCTTCATAAAGCTGTATTTCGAATCACCAAATTCGCGCTCGGCGTGGGCGACAGGCAGCTCAATCGTGCGGCGCGCAAAGGTGTTGGCCAGGATAGGAATAAAAGTGCTGCGCTCGTGACAGTTGAGCATGGCATCGACAATGTGACGGCGATAAGCACGTAACATGCAGCCATAGTCACCCATCGCTTTACCGGTGACGCGTTGAATCAGCTGGTTGATGGTGCGGGAAGCGCGGCGACGAAACCAACTGTCCTGACGATTTTGACGTACAGTACCGACCACGTCATACCCCTGCTGAGCGGCTTGCACCAGATTGGGGATCTCTTCAGGTGGATTCTGCAAATCCGCATCCAGTGTGATAATCAGGTCGCCTGATACATGGCTAAAACCCGCCATGATTGCCGAGTGCTGTCCATAGTTGCGGTTCAGCAATACGCCGACCACATGGCTTCCGGGCATGTCAGCAGCATCGGCGATCATCTCACCTGAGCGGTCGCTACTGCCGTCATCCACCAGCAAGATCTCATAATCGAGATTCAGCACAGCACATGCCGCATCGGTACGACGCACCAACTCTGGCAGGCTCTCCTCTTCGTTGTAAACCGGGATCACCACGGAGACTTTACGAATATCTTTTTCTTCGAGCATGTCAATCAAACTCCAGCGATATGACGTAATGCGCCGATCACGCGGCTAACGTCGTCATCGCTCATATCTGGAAACAGCGGTATTGAGCAAATGCGGTCGCTATTCCATTCCGTGTTTGGCAAGGAAAGTTGTGGGTAGCGTTCGCGATAATATTTGTGGGTATGTGCCGCGCGGAAATGCAAACCGGTGCCAATGTCTTGTGCTTTCAGCGTTTCCATCAACGCATCGCGGCTGAGTCCACACTGTGCTTCATCAACGCGAATGATGAACAAATGCCAGGCGTGTTGATGCGCCCAGGTGGGTTGAGACAATGGCAGGAATGGCGTATCAGCCAGTTCTTTTAAATAGCGTTGGGCAATCTCTGCACGGCGAGCATTGATGGCGGGCAGTTTGTTCAACTGAACCAGAGCAATCGCAGCGCTAATGTCCGGCAAGTTATATTTGAACCCAGGCATAATCACTTCAGCCTGCGGTTTACGGCCATGCGTGTGACGGTCATAAGCATCAACACCCAAGCCGTGAAATTTCAGGCTGCGCATGCGATCGGCCAACTCAGCGTCATCGGTAACAATTAAGCCACCTTCCGCGCAGGTCATGTTTTTAATGGCATGGAAAGAAAAAATAGCCGTGCCCTTATTTCCGACATGCTGACCTTTGTAATAACAACCTGCAGAGTGTGCCGCATCTTCGATCACTGCGATGCCATGGCGTTCACCAATGGCGCGAATGGCGTCAATGTCCGCAGGAGCACCGGCATAATGCACCGGAATGATGGCACGCGTCTGTGGCGTGATGGCCGCTTCAATTTGCTCAGGCGTGACCATCAGCGTATCGCGGTCAACATCAATCATCACTGGCGTTGCACCCAGCAGCGTAATGATGTTGATGGTGGATACCCACGTCAGTGAAGGTGTGATCACCTCATCACCCGGCTGGATGTTTAACGCGAGGAGGGTGACGTGTATGCCTGCCGTGGCGGAACTGACAGCAATCGCATGTTGATTATCGGTTAACTGGCAAAAGGCTTGTTCCAACGCCGCATTTTTCGGGCCGGTGGTGATCCAACCTGATTCAAAAACCTCTTTTACTGCCGCTAACTCTTCCTCGCCCAAAGCGGGGCGCGAGAATGGAAGAAAAGTCATAAGTTTACCTTAACGTTTTACACCTAAAATTGCCTGCAACAGGACCAATTGCAGTGTGCAGTGATTCAGATCCATAACAACTTTCAGTAACTTGCTGTTTAAACTTAGATTGCGCAGGAAAAATTAGATAGCACTAAGTGTTAATTTTTTAACCTACAGCAAAAAACTTAAGCACACCTGTCTTATTGCTCGTAGAACAAAATACGGATGAAAACTTAACTGAACATTAAATGGGTAACGCGCAAGCTGGCTTTTTTCTTAAATGTTGAGGATTGGTAGAAGATGTACGCTCAACCGTTGTGTCCCGCTATTTAGTCGTCACCAAAGTTTCATCAAGATGACTAAATACGTGAAACATTTCATTTGCTGCTTTTCTAAACACAAAAAATTGAAATCTGAAGATGAAGGAAAAATGACAATTAAACAGTGTGTTAGCAAAGTCGCAGCGCTGTTCTTAAGGTTAAGCTAAGCTTCAAACCATACTCTATGTCGGGATATTGACGTTGAAACGATTGGAGGGGATGAAGATGAACACCGGAGCTGACAGACTGGCGCAGGCCGCCCTGCGTCGCCATCATATTGGGGTGAAAACCAAAGGGTTACGTTTCCGCGGAGACCTCTATGTCTTCCGCTACAATGCCGGTCACTATGACGTGTTCCTCAATAATGACCGTGTGATGTCCCTGGCGACCAGCAACGTGCAGGAAGCTATCCAGATGTTCAAACAGCAGTCATGATGCATCGGTTGCTGTTAGCACGGTAAGCTGTGCGCCTTGCGCTAAACGCATCCCTCCTCACCACGGACGCCGTCCCATTTCCACTGCCCTGAACCACCTGTTTATCTGCTGAAAAGTTTTTGGCACACCTCCTCCCAACGGGGAAGCGGTAACGGGTCAGTCACGATCGGCATATGCTCCTCATCGCCTGAACACCGATCGTGAAACGCGATGTAAAACACCGTAATTCCCCTTTGATACTCGCCTCCTTCGCGCTTCAGGCGTAGGTTTCTTTTCGATAAAACCGGAAAGGAACAAGAGGTCAACATGGAGTGGATATTGTGGTTGCTGGCAACGGTGATAGCCTTGAGCATCGGTAGCTTTATTAATGTCGTTATTTATCGCGTACCTCTGCAGCTTTTACAGCCCGGCAATAGCGTGGATTTACGGCAACCGGCTTCACACTGTCCGGTTTGCAAAAAATGTTTGCGCTGGCGAGACAATATCCCGTTAGTGAGTTGGCTGTTACTACGCGGTCGGTGTCATTTTTGCCGTTGTGCTATCAGCCTGCGCTATCCGTTAACAGAAACTGCCTGTGCAACAATCAGCCTGGTATTTGTCGCGATCCTCCCGGTTGATAAATCATTGCTCGCCTTACTTATGCTGTTTTGGCTACTGCTGACCGTCGCGATCATCGATTACGAGCATTATTTGTTGCCAGATGTAATCACCCTGCCATTGCTATGGCTTGGGCTATTATTAAAAGCAGGCGAATGGCTACCAGGCTCACTCCATGATGCCGTCTTTAGTGCGGTGGGGGGTTACGGCGCGCTTTGGCTAATCCGCTATATATATCAATATTTTAGCGGAAGACTGGCATTGGGTTTGGGAGACGCAAAGTTAGTGGCAGCATTAGGCGCGTGGTTGGGTTGGGCACTCTTACCCTATGTACTATTACTGGCTTGTAGCGGGGCAATTTGTGCGCTGTTTATCGCCAAAATGGGCTGGCAACGTGACCTTAATCAACCCCTTGCTTTTGGTCCCTGGATTGCTCTGGCGGGCATAAGTCTTTTTATTAACACGATTATTTAATAACCAGTTCATAGGCTGGCGCTAAAATAGCCGGCCAATTAGTGGCCAACGCCCTGATTCCTATATGAAAAGAATAAACAATTCTAAACAAAATTAATCATTGTGATGTACGTCAAAAGGCTCTATATTGGCCGCGTTTTTTAAACCACTGATACTTTTTTGTTCAACTAGTCAATCGGCCAGCCATCACGAGCCCCGGTTGAAGGAGAGATATGATGACGGATAAAGTCCGTATTGATAATTTTGGTGCCAACGCATTCAATGGAAACAACGACGCTTTCTTAGCCCGTCAGGCTGAGTTTGAATCAAACGTCAGGAGCTACCCGCGCAAGTTGCCTTTAGCGATTGCCAAAGCCAACGGCGTGTGGATCACAGATGTCGAGAATAAACAATATCTTGACTGCCTGGCTGGCGCAGGGACGCTGGCACTTGGTCATAACCATCCTGATGTTCTGCAGAGCATCCAAAATGTCATTACCAGCGGCTTGCCGTTACATACTCTTGATCTGACGACACCTCTGAAAGATCAATTCTCAGAATCTCTGCTCTCGCTGCTGCCTGGCCAGGGTAAAGAATATTGCCTGCAGTTCACCGGTCCTTCCGGTGCGGATGCGGTTGAAGCAGCACTGAAGCTGGCGAAGAAAGTCACTGGCCGTAGCGGCGTGATCAGCTTCTCTGGTGGTTACCATGGTATGACTCATGGTGCGCTGGCTGTGACTGGCAACCTGTCACCGAAAGAAGCCGTTAACGGCATGATGCCAGAAGTGCAGTTTATGCCTTACCCGCATCTGTACCGTTGCCCACTGGGTCTCGGCGGTGAAGCGGGTGTGAAAGCCCTGACTTACTATTTCGAAAACCTGATCAACGACGTGGAAAGCGGCGTGCGCAAGCCTGCAGCCGTTATCCTGGAAGCCGTTCAGGGTGAAGGCGGTGTGAACCCTGCTCCGGTCGAGTGGCTGCAGCGCATCCGTAAAGTCACTCAGGAACACGGTATTCTGCTGATTCTTGATGAAGTTCAGGCAGGCTTTGCCCGTACCGGCAAATTCTTTGCCTTCGAACACGCAGGCATTGAGCCAGATATTATCGTGATGTCTAAAGCAGTAGGCGGTGGTCTGCCACTGGCTGTTCTGGGTATCAAAAAGCAGTTCGACGCCTGGTCTCCAGGTCACCACACCGGTACCTTCCGCGGCAACCAGCTGGCGATGGCAACCGGTCTGGCCACTCTGAAAGTCCTGACCGAGCAGAACATCGCCGGTAAAGTGGCTGAACAAGGTGAATGGCTGAAAGCACAGCTGGCTGAGATGCAGAAACGCTTCCCGGTTATCGGCCACATCCGCGGTCTGGGCATGATGATCGGTATCGAGATCGTTAAACCAAACGAAGCGGCTGACCATATGGGTAGCCTGCCGGCTGATGGTGAACTCTCTGCACTGCTGCAGAAGAAGTGCTTCGAAGCAGGTCTGATTCTGGAGCGTGGCGGTCGTCACGGTGCAGTACTGCGTCTGTTGCCGTCACTGCTGATCACCAACGAAGAGCTGGCGATTTTCCTGGATAAATTTGAGCAGGCGCTGATTGGCGCTGGCGTCAAACCTGTTTGATTGGAAGAGTAAATGTCTGAAGTAAACCCGATTCTGGCCGCCTCTGCACAGAGCATTGAGGCGTACCAGCAGGCGATTGCCCAAAGCAGCGCCGCGGTTGTGCAGTGGCTGCAACAGCCTGAGATGTATCAAGGCAAAAGCGTTGCCGAACTGCGCGAGCGTATCACGCTCGACTTCAATCCAAACGGCCTGGGTAACCAGGCCGCGATTGAACGCGCGATTGAGTATTTCCTGAAAGACAGCCTGTCAGTGCACCACCCACAATGTGTGGCGCACTTGCACTGCCCTAGCCTGGTGGTTAGCCAGGCTGCCGAAGTGTTGATCAACGCCACCAACCAGAGTATGGACTCATGGGATCAGAGCCCTTCTGCCACCATCATTGAGGTCAAACTGATCGAATGGTTGCGTGCACAGGTGGGTTATCCAGCAGGCGATGCTGGCGTGTTCACCAGTGGTGGCACACAAAGCAACCTGATGGGTCTGATGCTGGCGCGTGATGCGTTCTATCAGCGTCAAGGTCATTCAGTGCAGTTGGACGGCATCACTGGCGATCTGCGTAAGATCAAAGTGTTGTGTTCTGAGAACGCGCACTTCTCGGTACAGAAAAACATGGCGCTGCTTGGCCACGGCTACAATTCTGTGGTGCAGGTGAAGTCTGATCAGTTCGCACGCATGGACGTTAACGACCTGAAAGCCAAACTGGCGCATGCCGAAGCCAATGGCGAGCAGATTCTGGCGATTGTCGCGACGGCTGGTACTACCGATGCGGGTGCGATTGATCCACTTCGCGAAATCGCGGGCATCGCGGCTGAGCACAACATTTGGATGCATGTCGATGCAGCCTGGGGCGGTGCACTGCTGCTGTCTGAAAAGTATCGTGACTACCTGGACGGCCTGGAGTTAGTGGATTCGGTAACTCTCGACTTCCACAAACAGTATTTCCAGACCATCAGCTGTGGCGCATTCCTGTTGAAAGACGAGCGTCACTACGAGCTGATGCGTTATCAGGCGGCTTACCTGAACTCTGAGTTCGATGAAGAAGCCGGTGTTCCTAACCTGGTTTCAAAATCTCTGCAGACCACGCGTCGTTTCGATGCATTGAAACTGTGGATGGGTCTTGAAGCGTTGGGCCAGAAACAGTATGCCGCGATCATCGACCACGGTGTGACGCTGGCACAGGAAGTGGCGAAGTTTGTTGCGTCAGAACCACGCCTTGAGCTGGTGATGCAGCCACAACTGGCAAGCGTGCTGTTCCGCTATCGTCCAGAGCAACTGACCGATATCGCGCAGATTGCTCTGTTCAACCAGCGCATCGGCGACGCCTTACTGGATTCAGGCCGTGCTAACGTTGGCGTGACTGAAAACCAGGGCGTTACCTGCCTGAAACTGACGCTGCTGAACCCAACCGTGACGCTGGAAGACATCAAAGTCCTGCTGGCGCTGGTGGAGAAAACCGCGAATCAGTTGCTGAACGCGTAATTTCGCTTCAAACGAAAAGCCGATAACTGGCAACAGTCATCGGCTTTTTTATTGCCTGCCATCTTTAATTACAAATATCCCGTACCCTATTTCCAGGATGATTCTGATAACAGATTGATCGGTCGAATAATTCCCTTCTTGTCACTTAATAGCCATATGCCTTTGTGTAAACTCTCTCTAATCCTGACTGGTATAAACGCCTTCATTCTGCGCTGCCATTCACCGGACATTGATGACAGGAGTGTTGCAGATGCAGGTTTGCACCATGGATTACAAGAAGCTGTCGCGAGATGGTAAAACGTTGCCGCTCGAATGCTATGGCATTGGTTCTTTTGACGTATTCAAATGAAAATACTTATTTTCTTTATCATCCTTATTGCCGGCATCGTGTTGATTCCCGATGGGCTCATTAGCCATGTAGTCCGCGCACACGGTGATGGTGAAGCAGCGATGGATCAATACGATTTCACCCTACTGCTGATTAAGGCAGCCATTTCTGCACTCATTGCCCTGGCAGTATTGCAGATTGTTCGCCGGGTGCGCTGATTCAACAGACACACCTCCCTGTGCGGCACGCTGAACTATTGAGGAATTCGCGCGATCACCTTGATTTCAAAATCAAACCCCGCCAACCAGTTTACCCCCACTGCCGTCCAGTTTGGGTACGGCGCTTCACCAAAATGCCGTAAACGTACCTCATTCACGATGGCAAATTGGTTTTCAGGATCGGTATGAAAACTGGTGACATCCACCACATCACCCAGCGTACATCCCGCTGCTTTCAGCACAGCCTGCAGGTTTTCAAACGCCAGATTGACCTGACCTGCAAAGTCAGGTTCCGCAGAGCCGTCCTCCCGACTTCCTACCTGCCCCGAAACAAATAACAGGTCTCCGGAACGTATTGCGGCAGAATATTGGTTAATTTCATACAGCGCCTGACGTCCCGCTGGAAAAATGGCATTACGTTTGTTCATAATCGCACTCCTGATGGAAAAAAGGGTGAAACCGGGTAGCTAAGCCGGTTATCGCTTTTACATACGCCGCGTATGTATTAATATGGATAACATACGCGGCGTATGTCAATGCAAATTTTTGGAGTTGCTATGGCAGCCAAACGGCGAACAGAACAGGTAGAAGAAACGCGGGCAAAATTGATTGAGGCTGCTCGAAGGGCCTTCGCAGAGAAAGGATATAACGCCGCATCAATGGATGATTTGACCGCTGAAGCAGGGCTGACGCGGGGAGCGCTTTATCACAATTTCGGCGATAAAAAGGGCCTATTGCAAGCCGTTATCGACCAGATCGACGCAGAGATTTTGGTGCAGATGCATGCCGCTGGGCAGCAGTTTGAATCAAAGTGGCATGCCTTTCTGGCAGAAGCGATAACCTACATTGAGATGTCACTGGAGCCAGAGGTGCAACGCATCATGCTGCTTGATGGTCCCGCTGTGCTCGGCGATCCTTCACAGTGGCCCAATCAGACTGCCTGTCTGCGCACCACTGCAGACAGGCTCTCTGTACTGATTGCAGAGGGCACGGTGAAGCCGATGGATACTGAAGCGGCCGCACATTTAGTCAATGGCGCCGCATTAAATGCCGCGCTGTGGATTGCCGCCTCCAGCGAACCGGTAGCTGCGCTTCCGCGCGCGGTTGATGCGTTTCGCGTATTGATGTCCGGACTGCTGGTTAACCCGCCTGCTGCTGCGCATTGAGTTCGCGCACATAGTCGAGGAAGGCTTGTAACGGTGCCGGGATCAGCCGGCGATCGTTATAGTAGAGCCACAGACCGGAAAATCTCTGCCACCACTCAGGTAAAATCGGCTGCAAACTACCGTCATTCAAGGCGGGTTTGATCCAGTCTTCGAACAAATAAACCACTCCCACGCCTGCAACAGCAGCAGAAACCGTGAGATCCATTGCCGCACCAATACTGCAAATCAATGGACCTTTCGGCTGTAAGCGCACGACCTCATCCCCATTTTCGAACTCCCAATCGGCAATGACGCCCGTCGCGTAGCGACCATACAAGCAGAGGTGCTTCATTAAATCGCGGGGGTGTTGCGGCATGCCATGCTTCGCCAGATAGCCAGGCGCAGCGGCGGCAGCAAAACGTTGGCTGCGCGGACCAATTGGCAATGCCACCATATCCTGTTCAAGGTGGTCATCGTAACGAATGCCGGCATCACAGCCATCGCGGAAAATATCCTGCACGTTGCTCTCCGCCACGACCTCCAACTGAATGTCGGGATAGCGCTCAAGGAAGCCGGGCACGATGGAGGGCAGCACCAACCGGGCAGCGCTAACGGGGACATTCAAACGCAGTGTCCCTCCCGGCGTATTACGAAAATTATTCAGTGCATCCAGAGCAGCATCAACTTCGTTCATCGCTGGCATCAAGCGCGACATTAACGCTCTGCCCGCTTCGGTGAGCACCACGGTGCGTGTGGTGCGGTTAAATAACCGAACGCCTAGTTGTTCTTCCGCTCGTCTTACGGCGTCACTTAAACGAGAAGGATTGCTTCCCGTCATGCGGGCGGCTTCACGAAATCCGCCCGCTTTTGCCACGGCCACCACCGCATGTAGCAGTGCAATATCCAATGCCATTGTTCGCCATTCCGCACACTGTGTCCTGATTTCACCGGATAGTTGCACAGCCATGCGTCGATTACAATCTGTACACACATCGACGAAGGAGGTTTCCATGTCTCACAACGCAAATACCTATACTTTGGGTGATCGTCAGGTTAAACGCCTCGGTTATGGCGCCATGCAGCTGGCCGGCAAAGGCGTGTTTGGGCCGCCAGCCGATGAGAATCGGGCATTACAGGTACTACGTGATGCGGTGGCTGCTGGCGTCAATCATATCGATACCAGCGACTTTTATGGCCCGCACATTACTAACCAACTGATAAAGAAAGCTCTGCATCCCTATTCCGACGATCTGGTGATCGTCACCAAAGTCGGTGCTCGTCGTGATGCGAAAGGAGGCTGGTTGCCCGCTTTCTCCCCCGATGAGTTGACTCAGGCGGTAGAAGACAATCTGCGCCATCTTGGTCTGGAGGTGATGGAAGTCGTGAATCTGCGTTCGATGCTCGACGTGCACGCACCTGCAGAAGGCTCACTGGAACCGCAGGTCGAAGCGATGATCAAGCTTAAAGAGCGCGGACTAGTTAAGCATATTGGTCTGAGCAACGTAACGGCCAAACAAGTGGAAGATGCGCAGAAAATGACGCCCATCGCCTGTGTGCAGAATCTCTACAATCTGGCAAATCGCCAGGATGAAGCGTTGGTCGATCAACTGGCTGCGCAGGGCATTCCTTATGTGCCGTTCTTCCCATTGGGTGGTTTCTCACCGCTGCAATCCGAGCAGCTTACCGCCGTGGCCGAAGAGTTGAATGCCACTACATTGCAGGTTGCCCTGGCCTGGTTACTTCAGCGTTCGCCAAACATTCTGTTGATTCCTGGCACATCATCACCAGAACATCTCCAGCAGAATCTCGCCAGTGGCGATCTGGTGTTGAGTGCCGATGTCGTGCAACGTTTAAACGGCATCGCTTAGTCCTGAATGACGCGGCCCCCGGGCCGCCCAACATTATGATTGCATGCGCACACGTCTATGAACGCGCTAAAATCCCGCTCTCCATCAGACATGCCTTCAATACACCAAACGCATCCTGACACTGACGTTCATCCACGCAGGCATAACCCAGCAGCAAGCCCCGTCGCTCTTGCTGGTGCATGTAATATTGCGACAGCGGTCTAACCTTCACACCGCGCCGCAGCGCCAGTGCGGCAATCGCCACATCATCACATCCAGCCGGTAAGTTCACCACCAGATGCAAGCCCGCCTCATGATTGACGCGCGGCATAAAATCAGCGCCAAGATAACGCTCAATCAAGCCCGCTAAAAAGCGACGACGCTGGCTGTAGAGTTTGCGCATACGGCGGATATGCGCCATGTAATGCCCTTTCTGAATAAACTCCGCCAGCGCCCGCTGCACCAGCAGATGCCCGCCACGATAGAGTTCCGCCGCCGCAACGCGCAGGGGTTGAGCCAGCGCTTTTGGCACCACCAGATAACCCAGTCGCAGTGCCGGATAGAGCGTTTTGCTGAACGTGCCCATGTAAATTACCGGCGCATCGGGCTCAAAACCTTGTAGCGAGGGAAATGGCTGCCCCGCGAAGCGAAACTCACTGTCGTAGTCATCCTCAACCAACCAGGTTTTATGTTTGCTGGCCAAATCCAGCAACTGCTTTCGTCTTTCCAGGCTGAGATGAACGCCCAATGGATATTGGTGTGACGGTGTCACAAATATCACCTTTGGTGCCCGCGCTCGCGAAGGTAAATCAGGAATAATGCCCTGATCATCAACCGGCATGGCCTGGATTTTCAGACCGTTAATGCGTAACAGGTTTCGCGTGCCCCAATAGCCTGGCTCTTCAATCCACGCGGTATCACCGGGATCGCAAAGTACGCGCGTCACCAGATCAACCGCCTGATGGATGCCTTCGGTGATGATGATTTGATCCGCATCCGCACGCACCGATCGGGCCACGCTAAGATACTCCGCCAGCGCCTGTCGTAATTGCGGACAGCCGCCATTGTTGCTGTAAATCAGCCGTTCAATATCAGGTTCGCGATTTAATCGCGCCTGAATCTGGCTAAAAAGTTTATGCGGAAACTGCGTCACGTCCGGTGCGCCTGGTACAAACGCGCCCCATTGATAAGGCGAGGCGTTGGCATGGCCCAACAGCGATGCACCGCGTTTAGAAATCGCCGCCGTTTTCGCGCTCAGCGGCAGTGTCAGGTCATCGCCGCGCGGGCTGTTTAAACACCCTTCAGGCAGCGTTTCGGCGATCCAGGTTCCGCTGCCGGTGCGCGCGGTAACATAGCCCTGTGACATCAAATTTTCATAAACGTTAAGTACGGTATTACGTGACACCGATAATTCCCGTGCCATATCGCGCGTGGCCGGTAATCGCGTGGCGCGTGGAAAAATCCCCTCAACAATCGCCGCCTGCATACACGCCAACAGACGCTGCTGCAACGTTCCTTCCGGCATAAACTGCAAACGTTCTAATACATGATCGGCGTACAAACTCCGCAATTGGCTCCATCCTTTTCTATAAAAGTGGCTCTGGCAACAAACCTTAGCGCAGGGATAAATAAGCGTGTTTGTCGTGATTTGTAAAGACGCTTATCGCTAAGGAAAGGTTATGGAAGGTAAAAACAGCCAGCTGCAACAACGTAAAGATGACGCACTCCCACGTGGCACCGGTAATCTTTGCCAGTGGTATGTCGATAAGGCAGAGAATGCGACGTTGCGTGACGTTGAAGGTAACAGCTGGATTGATTTCGCTGGTGGTATCGCGGTGCTCAACACCGGCCACCGTCATCCGCGCATTGTGAAAGCCATCGCGGAACAGTTAGAAAAATTCACCCATACCGCGTTCCAGGTGACGCCTTACGAGAGCTATGTCGGCCTGGCAGAGCGCATCAACAGCGTGGTGCCCATAGCCGGTAAAGCCAAAACCGCCTTTTTCTCAACCGGTGCTGAAGCGGTTGAGAATGCCGTTAAAGTTGCGCGCGCCGCCACACGCCGTCACGGCATTATCACCTTCGGTAACGCGTTCCATGGTCGTACGTTTATGACGATGGCGATGACCGGCAAAGTGGCCCCCTATAAGCGTGACTTTGGCCCGATGCCTGCTTCCGTGTGGCACGCTCGTTATCCCAACAGCGTGACCGGTATTAGCATTGATGATGCTATGGCGAGCCTGCAAGACATCTTCACTCAGGACATCGCGCCGCAAGACGTGGCAGCCATTGTGCTGGAGCCAGTACAAGGCGAAGGCGGTTTCCACATCGCCCCTGCTGAGTTCTTCGTTCGCCTGCGCCAGCTGGCCGATCAACACGGCATTCTGCTGATTGCCGACGAAGTGCAAACCGGCTTTGGTCGTACCGGCAAACTGTTTGCCATGGACCATTACACCGTCAAACCTGACCTCATCACCATGGCGAAAAGTCTGGCGGGCGGCATGCCGTTGTCTGCGGTGAGTGGTCGCGCAGAGATCATGGATGCGCCTGGTCCAGGTGGTCTGGGTGGCACTTATGCTGGAAACCCGCTGGCCATTGCCGCCGCGCATGCGGTGCTGGATATTATTGCCGAAGAACAACTGTGTGACCGCTCAGTAAAGCTGGGCGCACAGCTGGTCGAATTCCTCAATGAAGCACGTCGCCAATGCTCCGCGATCACCGACATTCGTGCATTGGGTTCAATGGTCGCGGTGGAGTTTGCCGAGGCGCAAACCGCTCAGGCCATCCAGCAACAAGCCATGTCACACGGTTTGCTGTTGTTGACCTGTGGTCCGCAGGGCAACGTGATTCGCTTCCTCTACCCGCTCACCATTCCGGATGCGCAATTCAGCCAGGCGCTGGAGATTCTTAGCCATGTGCTGAGCGCGCACCAGGATTCGTAGACCCTCAGCTTAGCCAGCCCGTATATGGGCTGGTCATCCACCTGCTGCAGCCAGGCTGTGTCAAATCACAGCCCGAGAGACAATCTGGAGAAAACAATGAGTTCACAGAATGCCGATGCGCTTGCGCAAGGCTTAAAGCCGCGTCATGTCCGCATGTTATCCATTGCCGGTGTGATAGGTGCCGGGCTGTTTGTCGGTTCCGGTCATGCTATCGCCGAAGCAGGCCCCGCCGTGTTACTGGCCTACATCGCAGCCGGTGCGCTGGTGGTGCTGATTATGCGCATGTTAGCGGAAATGGCCGTTGCCTCACCGGACTCCGGCTCTTTCTCCACCTATGCAGATAAATCACTGGGACGCTGGGCCGGATTCACCATTGGCTGGCTTTACTGGTGGTTTTGGGTGTTGGTCATTCCGCTTGAAGCCAATGCCGCAGGCACGATATTGCACAGCTGGTTCCCGCAGATTGCCGTGTGGGAATACACCCTGGCGATCACCACGTTTCTGACGGTCAGCAACCTGTTCAGCGTGAAGAATTACGGTGAGTTCGAATTCTGGTTTGCGCTGCTGAAAGTGGTCGCGATTGTCGCCTTCCTGATTGTCGGCAGCCTGGCGATATTCGGCCTGATGCCCGGTAGCAGCACACAAGGCATTTCCCATCTCTATGACACGCACGGGTTTATGCCAAACGGCATCGGTGCCGTACTGGCTGCCATTCTGACCACCATGTTCTCCTTTATGGGAACGGAAATCGTCACCATCGCGGCAGCGGAATCACGTGAACCGAAAAAGCAGATAACGCAGGCCACCAACTCCGTGATCTGGCGTATTGCGCTGTTTTATTTGCTGTCGATCTTCATTGTTATCGCGCTGGTGCCGTGGAATACCCCATCGCTGATGAAAGCCGGTTCGTATCAAACGGCGATGGAGATGATGAATATTCCTTATGCACGGCAAATCGTCGATGTAGTGGTGTTGATCGCGGTGTGCAGCTGTCTTAACTCTGCGCTCTATACGGCTTCACGCATGCTGTATTCGCTTTCTCGACGTCAGGATGCCCCTGCCGCTGCATCAAAAACCACGCGCAGCGGTACGCCCTGGGTTGCAGTCATCGCCTCAACTGCCGCTGCATTTCTCGCGGTGATCGCCAATTATCTGGCACCCGCAGCGGTATTTGAGTTCCTGCTAGCCAGTTCCGGCGCGATTGCGTTACTGGTTTACCTGGTAATAGCGGCCTCGCATCTGGTGTTGCGCAAAAAGCGCGAGGCACGGGGTGAGATCTTAAGTTATCGCATGTGGCTGTTTCCAGGCTTAACCTGGGCAACCATGGTGTTCATCGTGGGAGTGTTGGTCTCAATGCTGTTTATGCCGGCGCATCGCTCTGAGATCATTGCCACCGGTCTACTCACGTTGGCGGTGTTGATCACCAGTCGCATCGTGCATCGTAAACGCGCCTTACGGGAACGCGAGGCGTTAGTGGCAGTGCGATCATAACGCCAGAAATTTCCGGGCTGGGAGGCCCGGAAGCCTTACTCATATTGCACATCGATACTGATCGACTCTTCGGGCACGTTAATCACCACAACGCATTTATTCCACACCGGCTTGCCTTCGGTCATATCGTGATCGACGAAGTATTGCTGAAAATCTTTTAGCGCTTCAGTTAAATCCCCAATCGCCTGTGCATCCGGTTCAAACCAGTCTGGTTCGCCGTTTTCATCCAGATAATCGAACTGGTATTCACCGCCCTCGTCATCGGCAAACAGTTCAGCTTTTACGATCAGCTCGCGAGCACCTTGCGGTCCGCAGCTAAAAACGATCATTGCGATGCGGCGGTAAAGGTCTTCATATGTCATGGCAGTGTATTCCTGTTTTTAGTGAGTTCCCGTGCGCAGCCCTAGCCATAGATGGCAGGACAACGTTACCAAGGGCTCTTATTGACTTTATAGCTGATGAGAAGAGAATGAGGCTCTTCGAACAGTAAATTGAAAGAAATGGAGTTTATCATAGCCTGTTCCGCGCGTTTCCCCCGTGTTGCCACCATGAAAAAATCGGCCGCCTTATTGGCTGCTGCACTGCTATTGGCTAGCTGCAGTTCTGAGCCCCCTAAATCCCTGGTCACACCCTTTCCGACTGTGACGCCGAAACCGCATCCCGTGCAACCAGTGGTTAACGCAGAACCGGTGCGCGGCGTCTGGCTCACCACGGTGTCGCGCCTTGACTGGCCGCCCATTGCTTCGGTGAATGCCAGCCCGGCTAATCGCATCAGCCAACAGCAAAAGGCGCTGACCGATAAACTGGATAAGCTCAAAAGTCTCGGCATTAATACCGTCTTCTTCCAGGTTAAACCTGATGGCACGGCGCTGTGGCGCTCAAAAATCCTGCCATGGTCAGATATGATGACCGGGAAGATCGGGGAGGATCCCGGTTACGATCCGCTGCAGTTTATGCTGGATGAAGCCCACAAGCGTGGCATCAAAGTGCATGCCTGGTTTAACCCTTATCGCGTCTCTACAAACGTGAAACCTTCTACCGTAACGGAACTCAACAACACGCTTTCCCTGCATCCCGCCAGTGTATTCGTTCTGCATCGTGACTGGATCCGCACCGCAGGTGACCGTTTTGTGCTGGATCCAGGCATTCCAGATGCCCGCGACTGGATCACCAGCATCGTGGCGGAGGTGGTTGCAAATTACGATATCGATGGCGTGCAGTTTGATGACTATTTCTATGCGGAATCGCCCGGTTCAACGCTGAATGACAGCGCCACTTTCCACCAGTATGGTCAGGGATATGCCTCTAAAGCGGACTGGCGACGTCACAATACTCAGCAGCTGATTGAACAAGTGTCTCGCACCATTAAACAGCTAAAACCGAATGTCGAATTCGGTGTCAGCCCCGCCGGTGTATGGCGCAACGTATCACACGATCCCGCTGGCTCAGACACACGCGGCGCGGCGGCCTACGATGAAGCTTATGCCGATACGCGCAAATGGGTGCAGATGGGCCTGTTAGATTATATCGCGCCGCAGATTTACTGGCCGTTTTCACGTCAGGCTGCACGTTATGATGTGCTCGCAAACTGGTGGGCCAATGTAGTCAAACCCACGCATACCCGTCTCTATATCGGTGTAGCGCTGTATAAAGTCGGTGAAACCTCCAAAATGGAGCCAGACTGGACCATTAATGGTGGCGTGCCGGAACTGAAAAAACAGCTGGACCTCAATGAATCTGTGCCACAAATTAACGGCACTATTCTGTTCCGCGAAAACTACCTTAATCAACCGCAAACTCAGCAGGCGGTGAATTATTTACGCAGTCGTTGGGGAAGTTAATTTTTAAGGCCAATCACTGCCGGATTTCCCGGCATATCTCAGCCAAATTGTTTAACGATAATTCGCCAGCAACAGACGTTGCTGGCTTCTTTTCAGATAAACGGCTCTGTTGCACTATTTAATGGAATGCTCCATTCATCACCATTAACCCGAACTTTTAAATAACGACGGGTACGCCACTTACCTGGCTCGTACTCTTCGGGCTTACCCAGAATAAGCGTCCCGTTCAACAGCAACTCTTTGTCGTTGTTGTAGCCTATACCCACTTTTTCATTGCCAATCCAGTGTTGTTCGAAAGCCACCACAGGTGCGGCATCCAGCCTTTTCGCGTCATCATCGGAGCAGAGTGTATAGCTTTTACGGAAGATGAAACACAATCCCGCTTTATACCGATCCTTGCCGTTCGTTTCCACCTGCGCGGTAGCAAAACCGGTGTATTGCGCCAATTTAACGTAGAGCTTCGTGCGGGTGGCACCGCCTTCAATGTGCACTTTCGTCACCGGGCAGGAACCTTCGCCATACCAACTGCCAATGGTATTGGCATCGTTGCGCGCCTGAAGGTAAATATTGGCGACTCCTTCTGGCGTTCGTCCAGAGTACTGAGTTTGCGTGGCGCTTTGCGATAATATTTGCGATGTCCCCACCACACGCACGTGAATCTGCGTCCCTTCATCGGAGAAATTAAATTCGCCAATGTAGAACCATTTCTCTTTATCGCTACGGTTATCCATATGGTGTTGCGAGGTAATATAATCGTAGTTTAGCGAGCCCTGAATGATGGCACCCCAATCCGATATTTCCATGACTCCGCGGTCACCCTCCGCCAGCAGTGACCAGGGTTCGATACCTGCGGTACTGTAATCAAACCCGGCGCTTTGATTATGAATACTTTTCTGAATGATCAACGCGCGGCAATAACCCAATTTTAACGGGTTAGTCGTTGATTCAATGGCCAACCCCTCTATCACCCACTGACCATTAGTTAAATCTCCGGCGAATTCTGAATGTTCAATCCAACCATTACGAATAAAGGATTGGGTGCAGCGCGGTAAATCCAACACCGGCTTTAGGGTATTTTCTTGCAAATTGAAGTTGGATAATTCAATGGCCGTGCTGTGGTCCCAGGCACCTGCTGCACGATCGGACCAGCGCGCATAAACAATGCTATCCTGACATCCTCTTGAATAGAACTGATCAATTTTGCAATCCAGCGTATCAATAAGATCCAGCGCTCGTCCGCCCAGATAGCGAAACTCCATACTGCTCACCCGCAGAAACTGCCCGCCAGTAATAATGTTGGCGTAAAAACCGACTTTATTAAATGCGGTACCGCCGTCTCCACCGTTATTCGAACTCATGCCTTTCACCACAATGCCCGATATCTCGGCATAGCGCGCATTGACTTTAAAAAAGTGCAGTCCTCTTGGCTGCGTCCCCCAGTTAAATGTCAACGTGGTGGTGGGAAAATAGCCAAAGTTGACATTGGCACCCGAAACCTTGAAGCGGTTAATCTCTTTGTCTGAGATGTCGAAAGTAGACATGCTGAATACACCGGCGGTAAAACGGATACCGGCAGCAGGCAGAACACGCTGTGACCAGGTAAACATACGTTTTACTGCCTCGATACAATCCGTTTTACCGTCGGCTATAGCACCAAAATCCAAAACGGTGACGGTGCTATAATCCTGAATCACTCGCTTCCAGCGTTTATTGCCTGCCGCGATAAAGACAATTCCACCATCGTCTGGGCTGGTGGTATCGGTCGCGTCATACACAAACACCCCGCCGCCCATTTTACTGCCTTTGGTGTACTCCAGCACCGAAGCGATTTCACCTCCGGATGTTGGTACGGTAGCGCGTAATTCATCAATGGTTTTCAACTGCACGACGGCACCCGTTGTGGCGTTGACGGCATTTTGTGGCGTGGTGTTATTGGACGCATTAACCATGGTGTACCCCTTAAATATTAAGAGAAAATAACTGCCCCCATGCAGTATAAGTAGCTGATAGTTAATGTGTTGATGTGTGCCAGTGTAATTAGAGACGTTAAACATCCAACAGATAAATGGAATTAACCAAGGTAATGATTGCAGAAAGAAAGCGCAGCGGTAAGGGCGGGGTTTTACAGAATAATCGCAGGCACATTATTGCTTATCGCGGCCGCAAAAATTGAGCAATCTACGCAAGATTCCGATCGAATACCTTAAGCCGGTAACTGATTCATTCACTTATTTATTAAGGTTAAGTGAAGCTAAAACGGTGCCAGCAAGCCACGACTTGCTGGCACATCATCCTAGAATGTGGCATTCACCCCGACGTTCCAGGTCACCTGATGGTAATCGCTGTTACTGGCGACGGTGGACACGCCAGCAAAGGCATTGACCGTATCGCCCAACGGCACATTGGCACCGACCGCCACATTCAGCCAGTTTTTATCCCCAGCCGCCACCGTCCGCTCAAAAGAGGTCTGGGTGGATTTCAAACCCGCGCGTACGGTGGCATCCGTGTCACCAAACTGATGGTTATAACTCACCTGCGCCCACGGATTGATCACCCACTCCCGGCTATCAATACGCCAGCCGACTGAACCTATCTGCGAATGAAGTGTTTGGTCCGAATAACGCATTGAAGTACTGGTGTTGCCATTTTCCTGATAGCCACCCACGCGACCATAATCCAACGCATAGCTGACTACCGGGCCGGTCGTAATATGGTTCCCCAAGGGTAAATCCCAGCCGGTTTGTAGCCGCATGCCCAGTAATTTACCGCTGCTGTTGCCTTGTTCAGTCCGGGTGGCAGGGCCGATGTTGATGTTACGCTCGATACTGTCGAAATCGAGATCGGCATAATGAAGATCGGCGTTGATCCAGCCTTGATCGAACAAGGTGAGCTGACTGTAAAGCGCCACCAGATTACCGCGCAGCTTGTAGTCATAGTTTGATGAAGGATCCATGCGCTGATTGCTGTTTGAGAACAACAAACCCGTTTGCCAGTTATCGGTCAATTGATAGCCGATCCCCAACGTCAGATTAGTGGTGTTTGCATCACCGTCGCTCCAGTCATCACCTTGATAATCGACGTGTTGTCCTGCGTAGCCGCCAAACACCGTGAACTGACCTGCGCTGGCCGGTTGCTGGCGCTGCTGTTGCAAATGCCCATCCAGCGTATTGTGCATGTCGCGCGCCATCAGCAGCGTGGATTGCGACAGTGCCGCGACCTGTGCAGGAGCATCGAGAATCGATTGAATATAATCTGCCAGCATAGCGTGCACTGCCGGGCTGGGATGCAGGCGATCGGCAAACAGATAATCTTGTGCGCTGCTAAAACCGGCATCAGAGGAGTGGCATTCATCTGCTGAGGTGCCCACCGGACAGGCAATGCCGATGGTGTTAGTCAAACCATAACGTACGGGGTTCGCCACCACCTCACTAAACAGTCCTGCAATATCTACCCGAACGATATTGCCCTTCAGCGCTGCTAGCTGGGCTTCTTCCTGCTGGTTGTAGCCATCAGAAAGTGCGGTGACCTGCGTACTAAGTGTTTGCCAGGCGTCGTACAGTTGTTGTGCCAACACATCGCGTACCGCAGGGATACCCGAAATTTGTCCGGCGGCGGCTGTAAAGGCCTCTTTCACCGCCTGTTGACGGGCGGCAGCATCCGGTGTGGCAGCGTTATCGAGCGACTGAAAAGCCGCGACCATGGCTGATGTTCCAAACGTACTCAAGACGATCTGCACCATGTAGGGCGTCAGCCCCAATTGCGGAACATTGGGCACGATGACCGCTCCCGCGCCCGCATCCAGTAACATTTTGACCTGGGAAGCCGCAGAAATTGCGCTGTTGCTAATGGTTTCACGTGCGGTGAGCGGATTGGTGACGGCGGCGGCAATATCATTTGCACCGACCCAATGAATGTACAAGCCGTTGCTGTCAGCGCGCCCACCGGTGGATTGCAGATAGGTCGCCAGCTGGTCCTGGGTGTTCAAATCAGGATCCAAAGCAGGTACCGCAACAGCACCACCTTGGGCATAGTTACTGCCACCCAAATCTGAAGGCTGTAAATTTTCACCCAGATGCGCAGCGAGGATTTCATCGTATAGCGGATGCTGAGCGCCGTCGGCGGTAAAACGCCCAATATTGCCACCGTCGCTCAGGCTATCGCCAAATACCGTTAAACTGTCCCACGCCTCAGCGTCAGGTGTTGCCAGCAGGGTACTTATGGTCGCTATCGCGACAAGGGAAAGTGCGGATTTGCGTTTTTTCATCATCCACTCCGTGATGAGTCAGACGGTTTGTGCCTGACGCGTAAAAGATGTGACTTGCGCATGACACCGCAGCAACACAAGTCAATAAGGTCGCATCAAGGATGCGAAAAGGACGTTAAGGAGATAACAAGGACGTTTAAGGTGTAGTCAGTCAGGGAAGGTAATACCAGTTTGCATACATAAGATTACGGCGAGTATTTTTAGGAATTTAACCTCGCTCACACTACCGCACGTCTCTCATGAAGGAAGGACTGATCTATAGTTATGGGGTTGCCGGGCAAGGATCCGGCAACCGCAATTTTGCGCCACATCTCTGGATATGGAGTCAGTAAATGAGTGATTGTAAAGAGCAGCATCACCAACATCATGACCATCAACATGGTGCGCACTGTGGTCATACCGCGATTCGCCATGAAGGACATATCGATTACTTGCACGACGGCCATCTTCATCATCCACACGGAGATCATGTTGATGAACATGTATTACCGGTGAATGCGCACAATCCCGATCAATGCACGCCAGACCACCATTGCAGTGGTCATGAACCGGGACATGTTCATGGGCCGGGATGTGGGCATGAAGCCGTACCGCATGGCGACCATGTGGACTACCTGGTTGATGGGCATCTACATCATCCACACGGTGATCATTGCGATAACCATGGGCCGGTTGAGATTGTAGAATCCGCTAAGTAGCTGCCCTGATGCTACCCTCAGAGCCGTGGTGCGCCACTACGGCTCTCATCAGGAAAAGAATTCCCCGTACTGCAGCCACAGCCGTTGCAATTTAACCACCACATCATTGACGACCTGGTGCCTTCTCGCTCCCGGCGCCCATAATGCCACTAGAGTAATATTGAGTCCCTGATGGCCCACCTCAGTTGGCAAAACTTGCACCTGATGCCATTTCTGCGCCTGAAAATGCGTCGGTAGAAATCCCCAACCTTGCCCCTGCTCCATCAGAGATTGCAGCATGGTTCGCTCGTTCACAAACAGTGACTGTCCCGAAATTTGCAGACGGTGCGTGATTTGTTCATCGGCATGCGCATGCATCACCAATTGCGGTTCCAGGGCGAGGTTTAGCAACGTCAGAGGTGAAGCTTGATGAGTGAACATTGCTGTCGCCGCATAAAAGTTCAGTTCAATGGCACCTAACGCGCTCCACTCCATCTCATTACCTAACGAACGATTCACTGCCTGACAAATTGCCAGGTCGGCCTTGCCCGATTTTAGGGCACTCTCAGCTTCGTAACGCGAAGCACACCAGAGACTTAATTGCACCTGCGCCCTGCTGCACTCACTGATGAAAGCCTGCAAAAATAACTGCGGGACAAAAGGGTCATACACCAGCGTGATTTGCTGCGTGCGTGACTCCGGCAAGTTCTGCGCGAAAGCTTCGAATGCATGAGCCTGACGCACCAGCAAATGCGCCTGACGATGTAACTGCTCCCCCCTGGATGTCAGCACCAATTTGCGCCCGTCACGCTCAAACAACGAGTAGCCAAGGGCATCTTCCAGGTAATCGATGAGATCGCGCACGGTGGTGCGATCTTTCCTCAGTTTCTCTGCTGCACGGGAAACCGTGCCGAACTCTGCAATCGCCGCAAAGGCTTCAATTTGTGAAAAGGAATAGCGCAGCGCATTCATCTGAAATCCTATGTCTAACATTTGGGGGGAATTTCCCCCATGGGGTGATTTTAACCTCGCCCCATAGATTTCTATACTCGCCGCACTCTTAACTGCACTACAAAGGCACTTTTCATGCAACGTCACACCGTAATTAAACCCCTGCTGTTTTCTCTCTCACTAGCTGTGAGTAGCTATGCAACTGCTGCGACAGAGTGCGATGGCGTGGCGCTGACGCCCTGTCCTGCACCCTTTGATCATCAGTTACCTGACCCTCACCAGATGCTGAACTGGAGTCAAAAAGATCGAGTAGTCGGTTTCCGTAATGATTACCGAAATTATGCGGGAGATGTGTTTCATCATGGGCAAGCGAAGCCACTGGCACGTGCCAATAACCTGTTAGTCGATGCGCAGTATCAGGTTAATGGCCACACCTATCACCTCGCTGATTACTTAAAACGTGAAAATGTCGCGGGCATGCTGGTGCTGAAAAACGGCAAAGTCGCCTACAAATATTTTGCCGAAGGTAATACCGACACCACCCTGTGGACCTCGCGCTCAGTGGGTAAATCGGTGGTGTCTACACTGGTGGGCATCGCCATCAAGCAGGGAAAAATTCATTCACTGGATGACAACATCACTGCATATGAACCCGAACTGAAGGGAACCGCATGGGATGGCGTAACCCTTAAACAGCTCATCCAGCACACTTCCGGCGTGGCATGGAATGAGGATTACACCAATCCGAACTCTGACTTTGCGCAGTTGACCCAGTGCGAAGCGCAAGCTGGCGCCTATGCCTGTGTGCGTAATATCGTCACTCATCTGAAACGCGCGCATCCAGCGGGTGAACAGTGGTCTTACTCTTCCGGTGGCGCATGGTTGTTGGGGGATGTGCTGGAACGGGCAACAGGCATGTCATTGGCGGCTTACCTGCAGCAAACCGTATGGCAACCCAATGGCATGGCCAGTGATGGCGTCTGGCATGCTTACCAATCAGGAAAGCATGACGTGGGTGCTCATGGTTTCAACGCCACGCTGGAAGATTGGGGTCGCTTTGGTGAATTTATCCTCAACGAAGGTCGCCTGCCCGATGGTAAGCAAATCTTGCCTGACAATTGGTTGAATGACGCAGCTACCTGGACACAGGCAAAAGACTCTGTCAGTGCGGCCCATCCGGAGGGTATTTACGGTTATCAATGGTGGAATAATGCTATCCCTGCCAATGCACAACATGTCGTGCCCACTGCAGCAGAGGGGCTGAAGCACTCACTCTGGGCTCTGGGCATTTATGGACAAATCATTATGGTTAACCGTGCAGAAAACCTGGTCATCGTACAATGGTCAACCTGGCCTCAGGCTGAACCCTCCTTCAGCGCGCAGCCACTCGAAGCGGCTCTGATGTACAGCGCGATTGCACAACAGTTGCATTAATCAGCATTTATTCGCGCCATACAGGGGTGTGGCGCGATAATTTGCTTGTGGGTATGAGTTTACTTTTCCTCTCATTTTGTGATCTATATTGTAGTACAATCAATATTCACTGTACTACAATATTCCTCGTATTGTTATTTGTTCCTACGCCAGTTTTTCATCCTGTTAATTATAAAAACAATAATTCCACTTTATTTACCTGCATGCCTGGCGGGCGGTATGACTGCTGCCTGTAAAAGGCCAAACCGATGACGAGGTCGTTATCATGATCAACGATTTATATGCCTCTACCCTTAAACAATTGAACAGTAAAATTATCCCTTTTATCGTCATCTGCTATTTCGTTGCCAATCTCGATAAGACCAATATCTCTATCGCGGCACTCCAGATGAATGCCGATCTCGGCCTCACCACCAGCATGTATGGCCTCGGCGTGGGGATGTTTTATATCTCTTATATTCTGTTTGAAATTCCCAGCAATGTGATTATGACCAAGGTTGGCGCTCGACGCTGGATAGCGCGCATTATGATTACCTGGGGCATTGTCAGCGCTGGCATGGCGTTTGTTCACACCGCCAATCAACTCTATGTGATGCGTTTTTTATTAGGGATGGCTGAGGCGGGTTTTGCACCCGGTATTATTTATTACATTGCCTGCTGGTTTCCCAAAAGCAATCGCGCTCGCGCCATGTCGTTTTTTTACATGGGTTCGGTCAGCGCATCAATTATTGGTTTGCCGGTCTCGGGTGCGATATTAAACATGCATGGAATCGCAGATATTGCGGGATGGCGTTGGTTGTTTGCTTTGGAAGGCATTCCTGCGCTGATTCTCGGTTGCCTGGTGTTATGGCGCCTGCCCGACTCGCCTGAGCAGGCTCCGTGGCTAAACTCGCAACAAAAATCCTGGCTGCGTGACCGTCTGCAGCAAGACAATGCTGACGTAGCGATCGGAAAGAATCATTCCTGGTTAAGTGCGCTGAAAGATAAAACGGTACTGCTGCTAAGCCTGGTGTGGTTTCTGCAGGCGTTTGGATCCATTGGCATCACCCTGTTTATGCCGCTGATTATCAAAAGCATGGCGGCAGAACAGAGCAATTTCGTTATCAGCCTGCTCTCGGCAGTGCCTTTCATCATGGCGTGCTTATTCATGTATCTGAACGGCCGTCACTCTGACAGAACACGCGAGCGCAGTTGGCATTTAGGCTTGCCATTGATTCTTTCTGGGTTGGCATTGGCCACAGCGATCTTTACAGCAAATCTCTGGGTGGCTTATCTGTTGCTGGTACTGACTGTGGGATTCAACTTTGCGCTGACGCCGATTTTCTGGGCGGTGACGACCGAAAAACTTGCGGGCGTAGCTGCCGCTGCCTCTATCGCCTTTATCAATACGGTCGCCAACTTTGTCGGTTTGGGATTGCCACCCGTACTGGGAAAACTCAAGGATATGACCCACAGTTATCATTCAGGTTTACTGGTGGTGGCGGTAGCACTGATCGCGGGTGGCGTGATTGGCATTATCGTCTCGCGACCACCAAATGATCGGTTGAAAACCCTTGCTTATCCGCAGTCTGGCAAGTGAAACGCTTTTTCATGCATTTTAGTTAAATGTTCTGGAAACCGCGCCGATAATTAAGCTACCTTTATCAAAGCGGACCGTCACCGGTCCGTTTACCACAACATCAGGCAAACAAAACTCAATACACCCAGCCTGCGTACGCGCAGAGAAGCACATCGTAAGAAAAGTGTTCAGCTGAGGAAATTCAGCGGAGCGGCAAAAGCTGCACGCATTATGTTCAATGACATAATATCGCCTGAGGTCACACATGTTTGGGGTGAAGAAATCCAGCCTTTCTCTGCCATTTTATAAAAGTGGCGATGTACTCAAAGATATCAATGCAATCAAACAACATGTGGCATGGATTGAGTTTTCGCCCAGCGGGGAAATCCTCAGTGCCAACCCGCTCTTTCTGGAAGTCACCGGCTACAGTCTGCATGAGATTCAGGGACAACATCACCGCATTTTCTGCAGCCCGGCCTACAGCCAGTCATCGGAGTACTTTGCTTTCTGGCAGACGCTGGCCTCAGGTGAATCCGTCACAGGAATCTTTGAGCGCTTTAATAAACAACGCCAACGTTTCTACCTGAGCGCAACGTATTTCCCGGTGAGCGATGATAAGGGCAAAGTCTATAAGGTGATTAAAGTCGCCAGTGATATCACTGCCCGACATGAAGAACTCGAGCATAAAGAGGCAGTGATCACCGCCCTCGACCGCTCCATGGCCGTCATTGAATTCACGCCCGATGGTCATATTCTGACTGCCAACGCGAATTTCCTGACACACATGGGATACGATCTAAAAACCATTGTCGGTCAGCATCATCGCTTGTTCTGTTTCGATAACTTTTATCGGGAAAATCCCGAGTTCTGGCGCAAAATCGCTAAGGGGCAACACTTTGTCGGGCGCTTTGAGCGTAAGACCGCCGCAGGCGAACGTATCTGGCTGGAGGCGAGCTACAATCCGGTGTTTGATGCCGACGGCAGAGTCTACAAGGTGATCAAAATTGCTTCCGATATCACCACGCGGGTTGAAGCGGCAAAACGGGTCGCTGATATTGCCCTCACCACCTCAGAACAAACTTCGCAAATAACGGATAACGCCAACGAAGTGCTGGATGAAACCATCCGCAACTCCGGTCTGGTGGCAGTGCAGGTCAATGCCGCCACCGATATTGGCACCCAGTTAAATGCCTCGGCGAAAAGCATCAACGAAGTGGTGGAAACCATCAACCTGATAGCTTCACAAACCAATATCCTGGCGTTAAATGCCGCGATTGAAGCCGCGCGCGCGGGTGAAGCGGGGCGTGGATTTAGTGTGGTAGCGGATGAAGTGCGGCGTCTGGCGGCTTCCACCTCCAGCGCAACCAAAAAGATCACTCAAGTCGTGGAGCACAACGCCATGCTGATTCATCAGATGGAGCAACAGTTAGGTGAAGTGAAACAGTTCGTGGTGACCGAGCAGGATAAAATCAGCGTGCTGTCACGCAGCCTGCGAGAAATAAACAGTGGTGTGCATGAGTTTGTGAATGTCATTCATCGACTGGATGTTTAGGTGATCACCCATCAGCGATACTCAGGCGGCCTGAAGGCCGCCTTTCACTTTTAACCGCGCATGACATCACCGATGCCACGATCGGTCAGTACCTGGCAGGCTTTTACATCATCTGCGGTTCGCGAATCGCATTACCTTTAGCAAAACGCGCCAGACTGTAAGGTTCAGCATCCGTAAACAGCGGTTGGTTATTCACCATCTGCGCACACAATAAGCCCGCTCCAGGACCGATGCCGAAACCATGGCCACTGAAGCCAGAGGCGATAAACAGGCCCGGCACATTATCCATCTCATCAATCACTGGCACCAGATCAGGTGTGGTATCGATCCAACCCCCCCAGGCATGATCCACTTTGATCCCGGCAAGTTCCGGGTAAAACTGAACCAGCAGTTGCATCGCTTCCTGCACAATCGCAGGATCGCCGGCGGGATCGAGTACACGAATCTTTTCAAACGGCGATACGCCCTGATTTGACCACGAACCCGCGGCTTCCGGGCCATTGAAGAAAGAGCCGTTGATACGTATTTTGAGTTTTTTGGCAATTTTACTGCGATACATCGGATAAAACTTGGTGGCATAGCGGATATTTTGCGGAGCCAGGTCGATCTGCCCACGACCGGAGAGTGCTACGGTGTAACTGCCATCCTGACGACGGCGAATACATAAACCGCCCATACTAATACAGCCTTTGATCACTTCCGGTGCGGCTGTGGTTTTAAACGCCGTACCCAAGATATTGGCGCTCGGCAGTTCAACACCGTACTGTTTGCAGAAGCGGGAACTCCAGGCACCGCCACAGCAGATTACCCGGTTCGCTTTCACTAAGCCACGCTCGGTCCATACGCCGGTCACACGCCCGCCGCTGATATCCAATCCACGCACCGCGCAGTTTTGATGCACCGAAGCACCCAGATTTTTCGCGCCCGTGGCGATGGCCGGGGCGGCCATGGAGGGTTCGGCACGCGCATCGCTCGGTGACCACACGCCGCCCACCCATTGGGCCTGTTCACCAATGCGCTCGCGCGTCTCTTTGCCCGTCAATAAATGGCTGACAAAACCCATTTGTTTCGCCTGCTTGCCCCAGGCTTCCCAGCGCGCCACATCCGCTTCACTCAATGTGCCGTAGGTGATTCCCTGGCGGCTAAAGCCAAGATCGAGTCCGATTTCACCGCTCAACGCTTCCCAACGCTGCAAACTGCGTATCGCCATCGGCAGCTCGTACAGATCGCGATTCTGCTGGCGGACCCAGCCCCAGTTGCGTCCCGACTGCTCACCGCCAATCACGCCCTTTTCAAACAGCGCCACGGAAACGCCCTGCTTTGCCAGTTCATAACTGACGGAAGTACCAATAATCCCGCCGCCGATGACGATGACATCCACCGCGCTGGGGAAAGTTTCACTGTCTGCTACGGTATTCACGTTGATGCGCATGATGTTCAATCCTGACCTTTATAAATGTTGCTCAGAGGAAATATGCATGATCCACAACACAGTGGCGTCACTGGACGTCGGGTTAAAAATGTTGTGCGGGAGATGGCTCTGAAATTGAAAACTGTCACCGGGTGTCAAAAGCACGGTGTCACCGTCAATCTCCAGCGTCAGTTCACCCGCCATCACTAAGCCTGCTTTTTCCCCCTTCCCCATTAACATCTCAGCGGACTGCACGCCAGCCGGGATATTGATGAACATGAACTGCAAATCATGGTCGCCCGAGGGGGAAAGCATCTGTTTTGAAATGCCCTGTTTACCCACGTTAAAGTGCGGGCGTTCCGTTGCGCGCCGGACATAATGCTCAGCACCACGAGTGTGAGCTTCGGCCTCTTCCAGAAAGGCCGAAAGGGGGACTTTTAAGACCAGACGCAGTTGTTCCAGCACACGCACTGTCGGATTCGTCAGATTGCGTTCGATCTGACTGATCGCGCCAGCGGAGACATTCGCCAGCAGCGCCAGCTCCGTGATGGTCATATTCCGCGCTTTGCGCACACGTTTTACGCGGGAGCCGATATCCGCTTCCTGCGCGCCTGACTCCCCTTTGATGATCGGTTCTTTTTTCATCGGCTGAATTCCATTCGCATCCCTGTCAGCTGAGCTTAAGGGTGTCATCAATCAAGGCATGCCCCATTTGGTTTTAATCGTCTGCAAAGTGCCGTCATCTTTCATGCTGGTTAACGCGCTATTAATCTGCGCCATTAAGGCATCGTTGCCTTTCTTCACGCCAAACGCCATGGGGGAAACATGCTCCGGTTTATAGCCGTCCACTACATGCATGCCTTTTAGTCCACCGGCTTTTTCCTGCGCTTTTAATATCGGATAGTCATTTAATCCGGCCGCCACGCGACCCAGTGACAAATCTCGCGTCATATCCGCAGGGCTGTCGTAGACCTTCACTTCTTTCGCAATACCGCTGGCCATCAGGCTTTGGGTATAATCGGTGCCGGCCATGGTGCCCACCACTTCACCCTTAAGATCCTGCCAGGAGTTATACGCTTTTTTATTGTCATCCCTCACGATCAATCCCGCGCCAAAAGCCGTCACCGGTTGAGAGAACGTAATACGTTTCGCACGCTCTTCAGTAGGTGTCATTCCCGCCACTATCATGTCAATCTTTCCGGCAATAACAGATTGTATCAGCGTGGAAAAAGGGATTGCGCTGTATTGGATGTCCAAATGCTCACGTTTAGCCACTTCTGCGGCCACATCCGGCATAAAACCCTCAATCTTGCCCGTTTGGGTATTGAGAAAGGTAGTGGGTGCACTCGATGGCGGTGAACCCGCGGTTAACACCGCTGCACTGGCATTGAAACTCAACGCAGCCGTAAGGCCGAGGATCATCAACGGGGAACGAATGGCAGACATGGCTCACTCCTGGGTGCAATGAAAGGGATAACGCTCTTTTTCACTATAATGAAAATTGCACACCTGCTGTCAACGATTTATTTAATGAAAATGCGCCAACTCACAAATTAACAATAAAGCCTTTGATTTCACTAAATATCACACCTATAGCTTGTTCGTATGAGCGTAATAAGTAAATGCTATCTCTGTCATGAGAGTAAAGATTGACAGCGATTTGCTATCAACGATATTCATTATAATGAATTTATCGCCTGATTTTAGGGTGACACAACAAGCCAGGAGAACAAAATGGACTGGAGCAGCATCCACCAGTATCTGCCCTTTTTATTGAAAGGGGCTGAAATGACGATCTATATCACCCTTTTGTCTCTGATAATCAGTACGCCATTGGGGTTGATTTTTGCCGCAGCCAAAATGTGTCCGTGGAAAATCATTTCATGGCCGATCGCCACCATCATTAATATCACGCGTGGTCTGCCGATGATTGTGGTGCTGTTTTATATCTATTTTGTCTTTCCTGATATTGGCATCACCCTCACCTCGTTTCAGGCCAGTGTGATTGGTATCGCCTTTTGCTTTTCCACTTACATCGCAGAAATATTTCGTTCCGGCATTGAATCGGTTGATCGCGGGCAACTTGAAGCCGCGCGATCAATGGGCATGAATTATGGCAAAGCCATGCGCCGCGTGGTACTGCCTCAGGCATTTCACGTTGCCTTGCCGCCATTCAGCAATACGTTAGTGATGATGCTCAAGGATTCTGCGCTGGCGTCGACCATCGCGGTAACGGAAATGACGCGCCAGGGCCAACTGATTGCCGCCTCAACCTTCGATAACACCACGGTGTACACGCTGGTGGCACTGCTGTATCTGGTGCTTTGCCTGCCGCTGTTGGCACTCACCAAGAAGCTGGAAAAACGTCAGATGAAAGGGGCTTGAGATGATTGAAATTCATGAAGTACACAAAAAATTCGGCCCTATTGAGGTGCTGAAGGGCGTGAGCTTCAAGGTCAGCGAAGGCGAAGTGGTTTGTCTGATTGGTCCCTCAGGTTCAGGTAAATCAACCATACTGCGCTGCATCAACGGCCTCGAAACCTATGAAGGCGGCGATATCACCGTGCTGGGCCAGCGCGTCAACAATAAGCACAAGAGTATTAACGATCTAAGACGTCAGATTGGCATGGTGTTTCAGCGTTTCAACCTTTTCCCGCATCGCAGCGTGCTGGAAAACGTGATGGAGGGTCCGATTCACGTCAACGGTGAATCTCGCAACGTGGCGGAAAAGCGCGCCAAAGACTTACTGGCAATGGTAGGTCTGGCTGAGAAAATCAACGCATGGCCAGCCCAGTTATCTGGCGGACAGCAACAGCGCGTGGCGATTGCCCGCACACTGGCCCTACAGCCCAAAGCGATCTTATTTGATGAGCCCACCTCCGCGCTTGATCCCGAATTAGTGGGTGAAGTGCTGCAGGTCATGCGCAATCTTGCCCGTGAAGGGATGACCATGATCGTGGTCACCCATGAGATGCAGTTCGCCCGAGAAGTGGCCGATCGCGTCTGCTTCCTGCACAGCGGACAGATTGTAGAACAAGGTCCCGCTGATAACCTGTTACTGCGGCCACAAGAAGCGCGCACGCAAGATTTCCTGCGCCGTGTTCTGGGTAATACCGTGGCGCAGCCCTGTTCATGTTGCCAAACGCTGAGTTGATCGATGCTGCCTTAGAACAGCACGCACGCCCAGGAATCGGCTCAAGTAAGTGACCGGGGGTGAATGAGCGCTACCAACACACCTGCACTTTTAAGTATGACGGGTATACAAAAGTTTCTGCCAAAGCCGCGCGAATAATCATCTGAATATGTTATTCCCGCGGCAATAAGCACCCTCAGGTTTTATTGCAATCCCTTAATCTGAATTGAATTTCTTCTCCAATGCACCCTGCCGTTGTAGCGGGTGCCGTTTGCCACTTATTACAGGAACAAGAACTGATGAAAGTGCAGAAAATCGAACAGCCCGCCGCGATTAAAGAGATGGAACCCTGGGGTAATGTTGAGGGCTTGCCGGGTAGCGGAAGCATTGCCTTGTCTGGCATCCAAAAGGTGATACCGGGTAAAGAGGACATCGATACCGGTATTTTCGAGTGTGCAGTAGGTTCATATCGCCGCTCGGTTAAACAGGCCGAGATCATGCATTTTCTTAACGGCAGCGGCTCGTTTACGCCAGACGGTGAAGCGACCCTCAATTTCAAGCCGGGTGATTCTTTCTTCTTTGAAGCCAACACCGAAGGCACCTGGGTGATTGAGAGCACCATGCGTAAGCTTTACGTTATTTTTGATGCTAGTTAAGTTCAGTCAGGCGCATAACGAAGTGAATTAATCTCTTTTTGATACATTCTCCCCTCAACTTTTTATCTTTCGAAGAGCCAACTTTACCGCCTTCACAGCGGTGTTGGCTCTCTGCTAATTCTCTCTTCTGACAGAAGATCCGTACGCCCCTCACTGCTGTGCCCCTTAAAGCTGAACAAGAAAAGCCCAACCACTCAAATCACATTTTTATCACCTACACAAAACAAGGTTGACACGGATTTTACAAATCGAAATAATCTGAATACATCATGTATACATGAAATATACCTAGAAACATAAGTCACACATTTTTTAGCAATGCGTAACGTCGCTATCTGACCCGAATTCAGGCAGCGCAGGCAATTTTTAGAACAACTTATCTGCATCGAGGAGTCTTTTTTACATGGGTATTTCCAGAAGGAAATTGTTGGTGGGCACAGGAATCGGTGCCGGAGTCATTGCCGCGGGCGGTGGCGCAACGCTGTTGACAGACAATCTGCCGAACGATCCTGAAACATTACTGCGCATTGATGCGCTGCCTTCCGATGACCCCACGCCAGGTTGGTTCCACACCAGCCAGAAGCGTATTCCTAAGCCCGCGCTGGTCGGTGATGCCAAAGCGCCATGGGTGGTGATCGGCGGTGGTTTTGCCGGCCTGGCAGCCGCGCGTCGTCTGGCGCTGAACTTCCCTAACGATCAGGTGATTCTGGTCGAAGCTCAACAGGTCGGTTTTGGCACTTCTGGACGTAACGCGGGCTTCCTGATCGACGTGCCGCACGACATCAGCGCACCGGATTACATCGGCGATAAAACCGTTGCCCGCAATATCCTCAATCTAAACCAGACCGGCCAGCGCATCCTGAAGGATCTGGTGGAAGAGCATAATATTACCGACGCGCACATGCGCCACTCTGGTAAATATCAGGCAGCGGTTGAAGACAGCGGCATGGCGGTGCTGGATGCCTATCGCGGTGGCCTTGAAGCTTTAGGTGAGAAGTGCAAAATCATCGAAGGCAGTGCGCTGAAAGATATTTTCGGCACCAGCTTCTATCGCAAAGCGCTCTATACGCCGGGTACCATTCTGGTTCAGCCTTCAGGCCTGGTGAAAGGTCTGGCAGACAGCTTGCCGGAAAACGTCACGCTGTATGAAGACACCGCCATCACCGCGATTGAGTATGAACCGCAGATCGTGTTGCATCATGCTACCGGCCGCATCACTGCCGATAAGCTGATTCTGGGCAATAACGCCTTTGGTACCCACTTTGGTTTTGGCCCACGCACCATTTTTCCGATTTTCACCTACGGCAGCCTGACCCGCCCGCTGACCAAGTCCGAGCAGGACAGCATTGGCGGTGAGGATTTCTGGGGCATTATTCCAGCGGATCCGTTTGGCACCACTTCGCGTCGTACGCATGACAATCGCATCCTGATTCGTAACAGCTTTAGCTTCAACGAAGATGGACGCCACAAGCCGGGCTACACCGAGAAGTATCGCCAAACCCATCGCCAGTCATTTGAACGTCGCTATCCAACGTTGAAAGATGTGCCTTTCGAACACACCTGGGGCGGTGGCTTAGGGATGACGCGCAACGGTTCCAGCCTGTTTGGCGAACTGCGCAAGAATGTGTATGGCGCGCTGGGCTGTAATGGTCTCGGTACGGTACGCTGTACCGCCATGGGCACCATGCTGGCCGACTGGCTGGCGGGTAAACGCAACGATACCATTGATTACCTGCTGTCACTGCCGAAGCCTGAGTGGAATCCGCCAGATCCCCTCCTGACCATGGGCGTGAACTTCACGCTGCGCCGTGGGATGCATAATGCGGGGTTAGAGGCGTAATCATCCTCCGGCATTAAAAAGGCGCACCCTTTTATGGTGCGCCCTTTAGTTATGGACATATTATTTGGGTCTGCTGTTCAAGAATTGAGATTCAGATAAACGTGGACTCAACTTTAAGTCGGGGATTTATGGCCAAAGATACTGATCACGTTATCTACAGGTTGATCGCTGCTAAGGCTGTCGCTTTTCACTTTTAATTTAGGTGTTAGCTTCAATATGGCCGTGTCGGCCAATGCATTTCTTGGCAAAGATAACAGCTTCTCGATATCCCTATGAGCCATGTTCAGGGAAGCGACAAAACTCTGCTTAGTATAAATTCCCTCGTCCAGCAGCAGGTGTAAGCTGCGCGGCAGCAATCTCACCGATTCCGGTTCACGCTGATCGTCAAGAGGTTCCCCTTTGCGCCAACCACGTGCCGACACCTGCTTATAGAGTCGTTGGTACTCAACATCCGTAATCAATTGCAATTCTTTTGCACGAACCATCATTGCCTGGGCTGACATCCCCCATCGCTGCTTTAACGCGACAAAATTTTCTAAAGTAGGATTGGGTGGTAATTCAACGGCAAAGGCTTCTTCTGGCAGCATAAAGCTGGCCGCAAATTTATGTGCCTGGGCTTCAATTGGCTTGAAATTCACCGAATCCAAACGCCGAATGTAACGGTGCAATACAAGATGCCCAAGCTCATGGGCGGCATCGAAACGGCTGCGATAAAAATTATTCTTATCGGCTGCGAGGATGATATAAGGACGCTGTTCACACTCATTCCATTGTGAATAGCCATCCATGACAACGCTGCCTTGTTCAAAGCGCGAACAAATAATCCCGGCGTTCTCAATGACCAGTAGCAAATCGCTCAGAGGGGCTAAGCCTAACCCCCATAGTTTGCGGCATCGACTCGCCATAATTTCAATCATTTGATCGTCAATCTGGCGATGATCGGTGACCTCCAGGAAGGGAATATTCACCGAAGGAAAATCGAGATCGTGCTGCAAATGTAATGTGATTTCCTGTAACCACTCCATGTAGCGGTCAGACGCGGCGCACAAATCTTTGGCTGTTGTTGCCAGCGTGCGGAAAAACACTGGATTGTTTTCGTGACGCGGCATCGGCTTGGTAAACCAAGTCATTGGGCATTCCAACACGTTTGAAAGCGCCAACAGGGCTTCTGCATCTGGCGAATGAAAGCCCTGCTCCCACTTAGTAATTGTCGAGGGGGATCGCTCAACCAAACGCCCAAGATTGATTTTTGACAAACCTCTCGCTTCACGCATCTGCGTCAACCGGTTTGGTTCAAAGCCCGCAACACCCACTCTCATTGGTTCACCACACTAACCTTCTTGCTGTTTCAAGCGCTTCTTTAATAGTGGAATAGCTAAATCCGGCACCTCTGGCGCGAATTCGATTTCATTGTATAACGCTAAGACATCGCGTAACGACTGGTTGTAATGATAGTTCTTCAGATTGGTAAAAGGGACGGTGACACGTAAATCGAGCATCTCTCCCTGAGAGCGAGAAAATGGAGGGTTTACATTAACGATGAGCACGCCGAGAGTACCATCTGGGAACGATTGTTGCGTCTGTTCCTGAAAAAAATCGGGAGTAAATCCTTCGTATTCGCTATTCAGTTCGGCGATCAACAATCTGTGATTCGCTTTTCTTATGAGGTTTTCATCATACCTTAAGCCAATACGGCTGACTTTTATCTGACCAGATTGAACGATGTAATAGTTTTCACCTCTAGGTTCAGTAAACGCGTCATCGCAGGATAATCCACAACTTTTAGCCGCTCGGTAAAACGCAGAATTTAAATAATAATGCCGCGTTTGCGGTAGTAATCGCCTTTTTTGCGGCTGCTCTAATTTTGCAAGGGGGCCTTCAATCGATGCGTTTGCATTCGCATAACTTGTGGTGAGTTCATCTTCTAAGCTTAACCAAAACTCTCGATTAAAGTGCGTTGTAAGCAATTTATTGATACTACTGAAAATCTGCGCGCTTTCCATTTAGCCACCTTAGTTGCGTTAAACGGAATTTATGCTAATTTATTTTCGTTTTGAAAGCAATGTAACTGGCATTACATACAGTGTTTTTTTGTTGTTCTGACAACGTTGTTGAAATCTCGAGTTCAACCTTATGGGTTTACGTTCCCCGTCATGGGCAACCCCGTCATCCCTTTCACTTCCTTCAACACGAACATACTCTGCATCTCTTTAATACCCGGCAATCGCCGAATTACCGACATGGCAAAGTCCGCATAGGCATCCATATCCGCCGAGACGACTTGCAACAAGAAATCGGCATCGCCGCCAATACTGTAGCAGGAGACCACATTTTCCAGCGCGGTCACTTCTGCTTCAAATTTACGCGCTTCGGCTTCGCTATGGCTGTCGATGGTGACACGCACAAACACCATCACATTCAGGCCAATCTTTCTACGATTGAGCACGGCGCGATAGCCCTGAATCACCTCATCTTCTTCCAGTTTGCGCACTTTGCGCCATGTCGGTGATGCAGAGAGGCCGATGGCATCCGCGAGATCCTGATTCGTTACGCGCGCGTCCCGCTGCAAATATTCCAGTATTTGGATATCTGTCTTGCTCAAACTCATTTCAGGTTAATCCTTTCCATTGATAGCGTTAAACAGGAATATTCATCCTTAATTCATACTTTTTTCAATGAACTCCGCAAGCACTTTTCTCACTGCCTGCCGCATAATTTTCACCTCAGCCACCATGGCGCTTTATCTCAGTTGCTTACGGAGTTACCCATGCAATTCGATCCTCATCAACATCGCTGCACCCTTATCATCGACAACCAGTTACCCACCGGGCTGGCGCTGAATGCAGCCAGCGTCATCGGCATCAGCTTTGGCAAGCTGATTGATCATATCGTCGGCCCGGATTTGCAGAGTGAAGATGGGTTCAACTATCCCGGTGTGATTTATGCTCCCCTGCCTGTGCTGCTGGCGGAAGGTGGCTATCTGCGTGAACTGCAAAAGGCAAGCAACGCGGACCCAGAGATCTTCGCGATGCCGTTTAGTGCGCTGGCGCAGTCCTGCAAAACTTACGAGGAGTACGGCGAGCGGATTGCCAGCGCCCACAGTGACCATATTGAGCTGGTTGCGATTGGTCTGATTGGCCCTAAAAAGAAAATTACGGGTTTGACGGGCAATCTTAAGCTGTTCCGCTAAATTTCCTGTTGAGCGGCAAACCATGCGGGTGGTTGCCCCACATAACGGGTGAAGGCCACACTAAACGCACTGGCGGAACGATAGCCGACGCGTTCGGCGACATCCGCTACCGCCATATTTTTGCCGCGCAGTAAATTTTTGGCCAAAGCCATGCGCCAGGTGAGCAGATAAACCATCGGCGCTACGCCCACTGCTGCGCGGAAACGCACAAAGAATGCCGAACGGGATAGCGCGGAAACTTTGGCTAATTGCGCCACGGTCCAGGGATGCGCCGGGTTGGCGTGAATGTCGCGGATGGCCGCCGCCAGACGTTCGTCGGCTAAACCACTCATCACGCCAGGGTAAGCATGACAGATTGACATCGAACGCAGCGCCTCAATCAGCAGCAGTTCCAGCAAACGTTCCAATACCACATGGCGCGCGGGCCGCTGCGCACGACACTCATCCATCACCAGTTGTACCAGCGTGGTCAGCCGCGACTCCCCGCGAATATGAATAAATTGGGGTAACAGCGAGACGATCAATCCCGCGTCGGGCGCACCGAACTGGCAATAACCAATCAGCGTTTGCACTTCGGCAGGCTGTTGCTGATCGCCAATCCAGAATTCACCGGGGCTAAGCATTTCGGGTAGCGTTTCAGGCGCATCGTCATCGGGTGGCTCGGCACTGCTCATGCAGAACTCCCACGCCGCTGGGATCAGGACAAAATCGCCCTGCTCAAGTGAGATGGGTTCATGCCCTTTCATCTTCAATTGACTGCGCCCAGCCAGTACTAGGCAATAAAACGGCTGTCCGGTTTCACTGCGATTGACGCGCCAGCGACCATTGGCGCGTGCACGTTTGGAAAAGGCCGCCTGAGGTTGCAGCAGTGACACTATCTCAGCAAGGGGATCGATCATTATGGACTCCTGCGAATGAAATGTGGACTTTGCATTGTAGTGAGTCCATCACGCTGACTCTATAGTGAACATCTACCCATTGCAATGCAGGAGTGAAAGATGAAAACGATCCTTATCACCGGCTGTTCTTCCGGCTTTGGTCACGCCACCGCACTCTATTTTATGGAGCGCGGCTGGAAGGTGATTGCCACTATGCGTCATCCTCGCCCCGAGCTATTCCCGGCTTCGGAAAATTTACGTTTATTGCCGCTGGACGTCTCTAATGCAGAAAGCATCAAACGGGCAATCGCTGACGCAGGCGAAATCGATGTACTGGTGAACAACGCCGGGATTGGTGTGCTGACCTCACTGGAAGGCACGCCGATGTCCACGGTACGCGAAGTGTTTGAGACTAACACGCTGGGCACTATCGCCATGACGCAGGCGGTGCTGCCTCAGTTCCGCGCCAAACGCGGCGGTACGGTGATCAACGTGACGTCCACCGTTACGCTGAAATCCCTGCCGCTGCTGGCGGTGTATACGGGCAGCAAAGCCGCCGTCAATGCGTTCACTGAATCACTGGCGCTGGAGTTGCAGCCGTTTAATGTTAATGTGCGGCTGGTGTTGCCAGGCCTGGCGCCCACCACCGATTTCGGCAAGAACGCCATGCCGCGCATGGAGCAAACTTTCCTCGACGCCTACCAACCGATGCTGGATGGGATTATGGCGGGCATGCACCAACCGCAGCCCACCACCAAAGCCGAAGATGTCGCCGCCGCGATATGGCAAGCGGCAACCGATCCCAACGCACCGATGCGCATTCCTGCCGGGGAAGATGCGGTGGCTTTGGCCAACCAGACAACCTAAGCATAAGAACCAGGCGAATAGCCTGGTTCCTTTCGAGGTTAACGGTTATGTTGTTTAACTCCTCTGTTAGCCTTGAAGAACGATGGATGCAGATACACTGTCTGGCCCAGATGTCACATTTCTATGATGAAATTGCTGACATGCTACACCGCGAATGGTCCGAGCTACCTAACTGGCATGACCGCGATGTGATCCGCCAGCGGCTGCAATCACGCAATGCCGCTGATGCCCAAACGATGACGCTGTTTGCCACCACGCACGAGGGCGAATTGATGGCCACCGCCAGCATCATCCATTACGAATTGAGTGATATCCCCGAGCGTGAATTTTGGCTGGGTGAAGTGATCACCGCTTGCGAACATCGCGGCAAAGGGTTGGCCAGTGCATTAGTGACCCGCCTGATTGCCGAAGCGCGAGCAAAATCGATCCCTGCACTTTGGCTGTATACACCTGACCAACAGGCCTTGTATCGCCGCTTTGGCTGGCAGGACGTGGAACAGCGAAACATCGCCGATGAGGATGTCACGGTGATGGTATTAAAACTGGATTAAGGAGCAATCGATGTTGATACGCAAAAATTACCCGGAACTGGGCGAAGTGAAAGCGCCCTATGTGCACGCGGTGAAGCATGGCGACACCTTATATGTTTCAGGTTTAACAGCCTTTGCCACACCCGCGCAGCAAGGCGATATTGCCTCACAGGCTGAGGCTATCTTTCAGCAGCTGCACCTGATTGCGGCTTCCGAAAATACCTCGCTGAGCCATCTGATTAAAGTGACCATTTTCATCACCTCCTTTGCCCAGATTAATGATCTACGGGCCGTACTCTTTAAGCATTATGGCGATCATCTACCCGCCAGTTCGCTGGTGCAAATTAGCCAGCTGTTCTCACCGGATCTGAAGGTTGAGATTGAGGCGATTATCGCGCTGTAACCTGTGCGAGATATTGCAACGCGGCTAAGCCATCGCGAGCAATCCATGTGCGCAGCGGCGCGAACAGCGGCTGCGGCAAGGCTTCAGGTGCAAACCACTGCCAGCCTTCGCACTTTTCCGGCTCCATCAACTGCGGTTCCCCCTGCGGGTGATGTGCCACCAGCAGCAAGGTGATGTAGTGCTTGTTGGCTTCGGGGAAAACATCACTGGTGAATACGCCGTTTTGCAATTCGGTCAGGGTTAATCCGGTTTCTTCGAGCACTTCACGTCGTGCGCACTCATCCGGAGATTCACCAAATTCCAGATGTCCGCCGGGTGCTGACCAATCCCCTGCACCGTGGCTGCCCTTGCGGCGGCCCAGCAGCAGTTTTCCTTCACGGAAAATCAAAACGCCTACACCCACTTGTGGTGACATAAAACCTCCAGGGTTTTGCGGGCACCGCCACCGGCGCCCCGACAATCACGCGATACCGATCGGCTGATAACCCTGCCACTCAGGGCGGAAGGGTTCGCCATCGCTATCCGGCGTTAAATGAATATAGAGGTCACCGATCTTTTCCAGCAGCAAACAATCATCCACATCCTTCAGATTATCTTTGTGCTGATGGTCTGTTCCGGGCAATAGGTTAGCGAGTCCTTTGGCTTTCGCTTCCTTAACGTCTTTGGCAACGAAAAGATCGAAGGCATGCAACTCAGCCAAAGTGGAAGGATGGTACGCACCGGCGTTAACAAAAAACAGCTTTTCACTGCCGGTGGTGGGCTTATCAGACAGAGACACGCGATAGCCATCAGCCCAGGTTACGCGCGCATAGCCATCGACGTGGATTTTATCCGCATCACCAAACCAGGCTTCACGCAATGCAGGCCAGGCATCCTCGGGCTTTTCTGCAGCAACGAACTGGATATCATGCACTTCAATGTTAGATTTTCCGGCATTACCGCCTACGTAAAAGATAAACAGGTTCACGTGGTCATTTCCTTTTGATGGACATAGAAGAGTCAGGCAGGCGTTATAAAACAAGATATATATCGATTCAACCGTTTCATACCGTCATTATCCCTGCGTCAGGTGAGGTTTAAAACACAATGCCATCACCATTAAAACCACCACTCCGACGCTCATGATGGCCCATGCGCTATCCAGTGAGTCGGCACGATCGCGGACGATGCCGGCAATCAGTGGCATCAATGCTGCCAGCAAATAGCCGCCGCCTTGCACAAAGGATAACAATCCCGCCGCCTCTTCAGGGGAATGCGCATGATCAAGCGTCACAATCAGTGACAGCGGAAATAGCGCACCAATCCCCAATCCGAGCAGCACAGTGGGCAACCAGGCCAGCGCACCGCCCAGCCACATCAGGCTGATTAATCCCAGCAGCAGGGAGGTCAGCACCAGCAGCAACGGAAAACGGCGGTCACGGAAGCGATGGATCAAGCCCGACACGATAAAGCCCGCCACCACTTCCGTTAGCGTCAGTGCACCGAGCACATAGCCGCTGTGCTGCGGCGTCCAGCCATGCTGCATATAAAACGGCGGTAGCCAGGCTAATACCAGCGTGTAAGCCCCCGTACCAATTCCGAAGAACACCATGAGTAACCAGGTACGGCCCGTTCGCGCAGTTTTAGCACGCTGAACGTGAGCAGCGGGAACGATATTGCGCAACGTGATTAACCATAGCAGTACCGCAGCAATCGCGGGCACAACGGGTATGGCAAGTGCCATGCCCAACCCCTGCGCATCCGCCAACGGGGCGGCCGTTGCGGCTGCCAGCGCTGCACCCGCCATAATTCCGGTAGTAAACAGTGCCATTAGCGTGCCGGCCTGTGCAGCAAAGTGCCGTTTAATCAGCGCAGGCATCAAGGCCTGAATTAAGCCTATGCCAATGCCCGCCACCAGCGCACTGGCAATCAGCATCTCAGCTGTTGGGACAGCACCGCGCACAAGGCAAGCTAACGCCAAAAGAATCAAACCGGCGGCGATGCCGCGAACCTCACCAACGCAACGCAGCAACCACGGCCCCGCCAGGGCAGACAGCCCCATCATCACCACCGGCAAGGTGGTGAGTAAACTGAGTTGCGTGGCGTTGAAGTGGGATTCGCGTTGCAGTAGCGGAAACAACGGTCCGATGGCGGCCATGATCGGGCGTAAATTCAGTGCGATGATGAAAACCAGTAAAGCAAACATGCCTAAAGCAGGTAAGGTACGAGTCACTTTGCATCTCCATGTGCGTCGAAAGTATCTTAACGTTAAGATACTTTGCGGCATTTCGATAGAGGGATGCGCACTAAGCAACACATTCGAGGGGAAATATGACCGACCACGTTGATTTTGTTATCGAGCAGTGGGCCAACGCCATGCCGGAGTTGGATGCCTCCTCAATGGCGATATTTGGCCGCATGTTGCGCATCATGAAGCACCTCGCCATCCGGCGCGCGGAGGCACTGGCTCCTTTCCATTTTCGCGATGGGGAGTTTGATGTGCTCGCTACGTTGCGTCGTGCGGGCCCTCCCTATTGCCTTTCACCCACGCAGTTGTACAAATCGCTGCTGATTACTTCTGGCGCAATGACCAATCGGCTCAATCGTCTTGAGGAGGTGGGAGCCATTGAACGCGTGGCCGACCCTGAGGATAAACGCAGCATGCTGGTTGCCTTAACCGATGCCGGTCGTGAGAAGATTGAGCAAGCCCTGCTGGTTCATACTGAGACGCAGCGTGATCAACTGGCAACGTTAAGTGCTGATCAGCAACAGCAACTGCAGTCTTTACTCAGCCAACTGATGCAGGCATCGGAAGCCCAGCGGTAAGCATTTCGTCGGAGGATGTGTCAAAATATGAATTAATTCAGTACGCTTTCCGCTATGTTAGCGCTTCTGCTACGCCTTTTGATGGAATACATGATGAGCACCAAATACGCCCCTTCGCAGATTTTTCTCCACTGGCTGACTTTCTTGCTGGTCGTCACGGCCTATTGCACCATGGAATTTCGCGGATTAGCGACGCGCGGATCCTGGCAGGGCTTTGCCATGATCATTGGTCATTTCAGCGCAGGGAGTTGTGTGCTGGTGCTGATGCTGTCACGCGTCATTCTGCGTTTTCGTCATCGCAGCCCGGCGATAGTCCCTAAACCGCCACACTGGCAAACCGGCCTCGCGCACCTGATGCATCTGGCGATCTACCTGTTCTTTATTGTGTTGCCGATCCTCGGCATTTTGTCGCGCTTCTATATGGGTCGCACCTGGTGGATTTTTGGTATTCCGATGCCGGTGAGCGGCGATCCCGATCCTGATTTTGCTGACAGCATTGCAGACTGGCATGAAACACTCGCCCCTTACGGCTACTGGCTGATTGGTATTCATGCCGTTGCGGCACTGGCGCATCATTATTTATTCAAAGACAACACCTTACTGCGCATGATGCCGTCTCGTCGTTCACGCTAATCCTGCTTTCTGCGCCCGGTAATCGCACTGGCCGGGCGTCCAAAATAGCGTTGAAACGCGACGCTGAAATTGCGCGGATGTTGATATCCCACCTGCCATGCCGCCTGAGCCACCTGAAATCCCTGTTCCAGCAAGCGATGCGCGTGCTCCATGCGCATCTGCAACAACATCGCGCCAGGCGTGCAGTGAAAATGCTGCTGGAACCCTGTTTTCAACTGGTAGTCACTTAACCCTGCCGCCAGCGCCAGCGCACTCAGCGAGAAAGCATCAGCCAGATGATTGCGCATCCAGTCGCGTGCCTGTTCCAGCCGTTCAACCATTTGAGGATGTAGCTTGTTCTGAGTAGTAGTGGGTTGAAGCTGATGACGATGCAACGCCAACAGGCTGAGCGCCTGAATTTCCAGTAACAACGGATCCTCATGCACCTGGCTGAGTTGCGCCGCGGTGGCGTGGCCGAAACGGCTAAAAAGGTGGCGCTTAAGCTGAGGCTGTAACAATCCTTCTGCAGCCTGTTCACCAAAATAGTGGCGCACATTCGCCGCACTGAGAATCAGGCGCACCTGCTGCACCCGCTCACCCGCGCGATACAAACGCTCGCCCTGGCTGGCCTGAAAACTGGTCACGGTGAGATGGCCGGCACTGAAAGCGATCTCACGTCCGTTGCTTTCCCGAAAGCGCGATTCTCCCTGCAGACCAAAAGTCAGCACCAGCTGTGGCTGCTCGTTAGCGGGTTGTGAAGACTCGCAGAGTGCCTGCACGGGCCAGTAATCCGATTGCACCATGCGCATCTCTCGTGACAGTTGATGCTGGCGCACACGCATTTCACCAGGCTTTTGCATCCTTTCTCCTTTCGCAGAGTTAAATCACCGCCTTGCAGACAAATGAGAATAAATTGCATTTACGCCAAAGGCTAGTCTGATGTTCACGTTACCTGTTCAGGAGATTGCCATGCGTTCACCGCTTCCTACCCTCGATCATCTGCTGGCTCAGCACGCCCTCAACGGCGCGGTGGCATTGGCATTTGAACACCGCTTGTTTGATTTTCTGGCGTTACCTGCAACGGCTGCGCAAGTCGCTCAACATTATGACTGGCAGCCGCATCAGACCTATCATCTGTTACGCCTGTTATGGAGCACCGAACTGTTAACGCATGAAGCTGACTGCTTTGTGCTGGCACCCGATGTCCATACTTATCTGTGTCACGACAGTCGCCGCTATATCGGTGACGCCTGGCGCTATCGTCATCAGGTGCTACAGCAGTTCGCTCAGCGGTTGCCACAACTGCTGACGCAGGCCGAACCCGGCTGGCAGGATCCTTTGCGAATCGATACCGCGTGGGCGGATGCCGCCTTGCATCAAATCGCCCAGGAACAGCGTGCGCTGAGCGCGGACACCGCCTGCGCAATCGCTGATACCCTGGCTGATTTTCAGCGTCCGGCGCTACTGCTGGATATGGGTGGCGGTCCGGGGTTGATCAGCATTGCGTTAGCGCAACGCTTTCCGCAGCTTTCGGTGATCGTGCTCGACCTGCCTCAAACCGCCACCGTGGCACAGCGCAACATCGAAAAAGCCGGCCTGAGCGATCGCGGTTGCGCGCTGGCGAAATTGCCTGAAGGGCGTCAGGTGGACATTATCTGGAGTTCATCGTTTCTTTATTTTATGGCGGACAGACAGGCGATGCTGCGCGAGTGGTTCACACGCTTAAAACCAGGCGGATTGCTGCTCAGCGCCCATGCAGAAGTCCCTGAGCAGCCAGAGGAAGCACGGCAGGTGCTGCCATTCTTTACCCCGTTAATGATGCGAGGTTACAACGTCACGAATGAGGGTGTGTTGTGCGAGGAATTGCAGCAGGCAGGATTTGATATTGAGCGCGTTCAGCGGATGCAACCCTTCCCAATGTCGCCGCTCGATGTCATCGTGGCGCGAAAGCCTAAAACGTTAAGCTAAAGCTCTCATCCAGCAACGCAATGATCTCGCTATCCGGCAAGCCGTTTTCCAGTGTCAGGCTGATCCAGTGCTCTTTGTTCATGTGATAAGCCGGATAGACGCCGTGCTGCTGGCGCAGAGAGCCGGTGAGTTCGGGACGAGTTTTGATATTCATCACCTGAACCACCGGGCCTGCGTCCAAGCCGAGTTTGTGGCTCTCCAGCGGGAACACCAGCGCAAACCATTTACGGTGGCGCGGATGCCGCAGCACCGCGTATTCACTGTGTTTTTTCCACGGATAGTCGGGTTCAATTTGGTAGGTTCGGCTGATGTGTTCGAACAGTTGCTGGCGATTCATGAGGGTTCCCGATGTGTGGAAGTCATTGTCGGCCATGAGCAAATAGCACAAGGCCGCGCCTTACGTTATAAGGCGCGGCCCGTTGTGACAAGGTCTTCAACGCAGACGGCTGGCTCAACTCAACTGAAAACGTCCCACCGTTTGTGCCAGTTGTGCCGCCTGATCTTCCAGCGAACTGGCGGCCGCAGACATCTGTTGCACCAGCGCGGCGTTCTGCTGCGTGGTCCCGTCCATTTCATTCACCGCGATGGTGACCTGGCTGATACCGCGCGCCTGCTCATCGGATGCCACCACGATCTCACCGATGATAGTCCGCACTGAATTCACCGCCTGGGTCATCTCCTGCATGGTCTTACCGGCGTCCTGCACCAGCTGAACACCGCTGCCGACACGCTGGCTCGACTCCTCAATCAGCGCCGCAATCTCTTTCACCGCGTTAGCACTGCGCTGCGCCAGATTACGCACTTCAGAAGCCACCACCGCGAAACCACGCCCCTGCTCACCGGCACGCGCCGCTTCCACTGCCGCATTCAGTGCGAGGATGTTGGTCTGGAAGGCGATGCTGTTGATGATGGCGGTGATATCGCCAATCTTCTTCGCACTGTCATCGATTTGCGCCATGGTCTGTACCACTTCACCCACCAGCGATTCGCCACGACTGGCGATTTGCGTGGCGTTTTCCGTCAACGCCGTCGCCTGATGCGCATTAGTGGCGTTGTGTTTCACTGTGGCGGTGATTTGCTCCATGCTGGCGGCGGTTTGCTCCAGTGCCGCCGCCTGTTCTTCCGTGCGCGAGGCCAGATTGAGGTTACCGCTGGCAATTTCGCCTGCGCCCTGACGAACGGAGGAACTGGCGTCCTGAATTTGCCCGACAATCTCACGCAGCTGGTTTTGCATAGTATGTAGCGCATAGAACAGGCTGCTGTTATCGCGCCCTTTCAGGGTGATGACGTTATCCAGTTTGCCATCAGCCACCGCCAGCGCAATGGTCGCGGCTTCCAGTGGCTCGCCACCGATCGGCTTCAGTACTTTACGGCTGAATAACAGCCCCAGCAGGGCGCAGACCACCAGAATGCTAATGATCATCAGGATCACGGCGTTGACCAGTTGACGATGCGCCGCCGCCATCACTTTGCTCACCGGCGCGACCACCCCGAGATACCATTTCTGATCGCTGTTGCCGATCACCACCGGTTGCCAGGTGACCAGTGCATCTTCACCCAGCATCGCGTCATGCTGTTCCATCACATCTGAACTGTAGTGATGGGTATCGCCTTTCCACGCTTTGCTGGTTTGGTTTTTATCCGGGTAAGACACCACATTACCCGCGCTGGACAGCAGCATGGCGTAGCCCACGCCTTCCCAGGGTTTGATTTTATTCACCTTCTCCTGCAGCGAGGCCAGTGAAATATCTGAAGTCACAACACCCCACAATTTCCCCTGGCTGAGAATCGGCGCCGCCACGGACGTCAGCAGTGTGGGAACACCGTTGTAGGCATAGCTGTAGGGTTCAATTAGTGTGTCTTTTTGACTTTTCTGCGGTAGCAGGTAGTAGTCACCCTGGCCCGGTGTAAAGATCGAGGTTAGCGGGTGCATCTTGAAATTGCCCGACTGATCGCGATCGACGAAGAAGGCATAACGCCCCTTCGGTGCAGCACCTGGCTGGGTGGCGAACTCGGCGTCGCGGCCATCGAAGGCGTTTTCTTCAAAGACCACTGAAATCGACAGGTAGTCAGGGTTATCGCGCAGTGCCGACTCCATGACTTTATCGGCGACTTTACGATCCTGAATCCCTGCGGCTGGCAGTGCTATCAGGCTGTGGCCGAGGTTATGCGCCACGTCTCGCGCATAGCTCAGCTCCTGCTGGATTTGCAGTGCCTGGGTTTGTGCAATCTGCTGCAGATAGTTTTCGGCCAGTGACTTTTGCTCGTTGCTGGACTGCCAGCTCAACACGCCGATGGTGACGGCAAAGCCGAGGGTGATGGTTAAGGCGCCCGTCAGCAGCATCTGCGTGCGGGTGCTCATTGTTTTCTTTGATGCGTGTTTGGCCATTATGGCGCTCCTGGAGTTGACACTTTTTCGGTTAAAAAATGAACCACTCCCTGTGCACCTACATCCCTCTGTAGAGACTATCGGCGCGCGGCGCAGGAACTTGATGGATGAGCAGGTCGGAGGAGAACTGAATGAGGTGTTGTGTTGCACGGGCGCCCTTCAGGCCGCCCGCCGGTGCATCAAAGTGCACCTTTCCATCATGAATATTTGAGCAATGACCGTCGTCGTTATTTAAAGCTGTCGCTTGCTGCTTTGGCGATGGCGATTTCATTCGGGTTAGCAGAACCGCTGACGCCCACCGCACCAATGGTGTTGTTCTGCCACACCACCGGTGAGCCGCCGCCGAGCGGAATGACGCCCGGTAAGGTCGCGATAGCCGGTTCTTTACCGTTGGCGCGATCCATATATTTGTCTGTTGGCGTGCGATACAACGCAGCCGCGCGACCTTTCAGAATCGAGGAATCGATACAGCCGACCGGTGCATTGTCCATACGGTTAAATGCCAGCAGCTGGCCTGACTGATCCAACACGGCAATACAGACGTTGGCGTTCAGCGCGTGCGCTTTTTCCTGCGCGGCCGCGATCAGCTTCTGCGCATCGCCCTGAGAAAGAATGGTTTGCGTCAGGGTGGCATGCGCGGCAGCAGAACCAAACAACGCGGCGCTCAACAGCGCAAGGGATAAAGCCTTTTTCATTGAAGTTACTCCTTAAAGGGTCATACCGTTATGAATACGGGCGACGTCAACGCCGCCCGTAAAAGTTATTTCCGGCGGCGCAGAAGAAGGATCAACGCCCCCACGATCACCAGCAGCGCAACGACGCCACCGATGATGCTTAACGCATGCGCGTATCGCACCAGCCAGCTGCCGCTTTCGCCTTTCAGCGTTTGCTCAACATCAGCTGGCGTAATCGCATGCTGCGGATTGCCGAAGTTGGTTGAGACGTAATCCGCCACTTTGGCCAGTTCGGCCTGACTAAACTGGGTGCGGAATTCCGGCATAAAGGCGTGATCGTTGCCAGTCTGGCGATCGACCCCTTCCGCAATCGTCATGATCAGGTTGGCGGGATCGTCTGACAGCACCGCTGAAGATCCCACCAGCGAGGGATAGAAACGCTGAGCATCGTGGGTTCCGCGCCCGTCACTGGCGTGGCAGGTGGCACAGGCGCCGTTGTACAGTTGCGCCCCGCTCATCGCATCGCCGGAGACATAATCGGTGATCTCATTTTTCATGCCGGTTTCAATGGCCGACAGCGGTGTAGCCTGCGGTGCTACCGACGGGGCTTTACGATCCGCGCCGCCAATCGCAGGCACCTGTTTCAGGTAGTGCGCCATTGCCACCAGATCGCTCTGCTGCATTTTCGAGAACGAGTTCTGCACCGCGGTGCCCATCTCACCCGCGGCAATCGCTTTACCGTGCAGCGCGCCGGTGCGCAGATAGGTGACAATTTCCGCTTCGCTCCAGTCACCGATGCCCGCCTGTGCATCTGGCGTAATATTCGGTGCTGTCCAGCTGCCAACCTTGCCGCCCGACAGGAAGCGATCGCCCTGTTCCGCCATCATGCCGTTACGTGGGGTATGGCAGGTGGAGCAGTGCGCCAGCGTGCGCACCAAATATTCGCCGCGTTCTGCACTGCCTGCGGCCGCATCGCTACCCGGCACGGCCTTGCTATCCAGGAACAGTAGATTCCACATCGCCATCACCGGTCGGAAAGAGAACGGGAACGGCAGATCGGTTTCAGGGGCCGGATGGTCGTCGGCTGGCACGCCGAGCATCAGATAGGAATAAAGTGCGTGGATATCCTCATCTGAAAGTCCGGCAAATGAGGTATAAGGCATCGCCGGATAGAGGTAATGATTGCCCGGTGCTTTGCCTTTGCGCATCACCGCAGTGAAATCCGCCAGGCTATAGTTGCCAATCCCAGCGGTTTTCGACGGCGTAATGTTGGAGCCGTAAATCATCCCCATCGGTGACTGAATCGCGTAACCGCCCGAGAAAGGTTTGCCACTGTGCGGATCGCGATGGCAGGCCGAGCAGTCACCGGCGGTGGCCAGATATTCCCCTCGCTTGACCAGATCCGGCGAAGCATCCTGTGCCTGCACGGCACCGGCCAGCAACAGGCTTGCCGCAGCCAGATGTCTGATAGGTTTGCGCATGATCAGATCTCCCTCGCGATGGTATCGGCCATACGCAACGCCAGCGCGATCCCCGTCAACGTAGGGTTTACCGTGGCAGAGGTGGGCATCACGCCGGTGGTGGCGAGGAACAAATTGGGATGATCCCAGCTACGACAGTGCGCATCGACCACCGAATCACGCGGGTTATCCCCCATGATGGTGGTGCCCATGATGTGATACTGATTACGCCAGCCGGTCGGGGCTTCAATCACTTCACCGTTAAAGGCCTGCAGGAAGTTAGCGAAATCCTTGTACGCCTGCGGGCGCATACCGCGCACGTAATCATCAAGATGGTAATTGACGTTGAGCATCGGCAGGCCAATAGAATCTTTGCGATCGTAATTTGGCGTCACGCGGTTGGTGGGACTGGGCAGCGTTTCGCTCATGGTGCTGATGTTCATGATGCGTGAGGCGCGGTCACGAATTGCGTCATCCAGCGCTTGCCCCATCATGCCTTGCTTCAGCAGCGGCACAGTGACATCAACATTCGGCACCAGGTTACGCAGTGAATAACGGATTGCCGAGTGCTGTGCGCGAGTGGCTTCATCGCGGCGATTGGCGATGGTGCCATGCTGCACCGAGCCGCGCCCGGTCCACAGCGGTTCGTCAGCAAGGAACGTGAGGCTCAAACCGGTGTGATCCATCAGGTTACGACCGACCTGATCGGAACTGTTGGCCACATCATTCATCAGCAGCAACTTCGGCGTTTCCAGCCCGTGAGCGGCGATGATGAAGGTTTTGGCGGTGAGGCGCGTGTCTTTGCCATCGGGCTGACGGTAGTGCAGCGCGACGATCTTGTTACCTGCGCCTTTCTCCAGCTTCCAGGCCACACATTCGGTGCGTAACTGCACGCCCAGCGCCACCGCTTTATCGACATGCATATCGCCGGAATACATCGCGCCAATCGGGCAGATCGGTTCGCAGTTGTTGTTACCCGCGCAAGCCGGACGGCCATCATAGGGACGTGACACGCGGGCGTGCGGCTCATGGATCACCTGATAACCCATTGGGCCCAGCTTTGATTGCATGCGCTGCACCATATACGGCTTGGCTTCCGGCGGCAGCGGATATTCCGCTGAACGTGGCGGATAATGACCGCGCCCTTGCCCACTTTGGTCCTCATCGGCGGTGCCGACCACCCCGACTTCGCGCTCGGCTTTGACATACCAGGGCTCCAGCTCGCTGTATTCAAACGGCCAGTCGCGGCCAACGCCGTACACGCTTTTCAGCTTGAAGTCGTTAGGTAACAAGCGCCAGCAGGCGGATGCCCAGTGACGCGTACTGCCACCGGCCACGCGTAAGTAGCTGGTGACGTATTCGAAATCGTCATCCCCTTTGGCATCGATATAGCCTTCGGTGTAAGAGTTGGGTGCCCACGGCAGATTCGGATATGGCGTGCACCAGTTACGTTTACTGGCGCCGTTTCGGTAGTTTTCCACCACTTTCCAGCGTGGAATATAAGGCCCTGCTTCCAGCATAATTACCGATTTGCCCGCTTTCGCCAGCTGATAAGCGGCGTTGGCGCCCAGCGCACCGGAGCCGACGATCACCACGTCAGCATCAAATTCACTCATGATGTACCTGCTCGATTCTTGTTATAGGGTATTGTGCTGCGCCAGCATCGCCTCGGCTTCCACGAGGGTTTTGGCTTTGCCCTGCACCATCAGTAACCAGGGTGCATCAGGCTGTTTAATCTGCTTTGCGGCGAGGGGCGATTGATCGCCCCATTCGCGGATTAGGGTGGACATCGGTGGCGCTGTCACGCCCGGTGGCACTTCGGCCCAGTAATCCCCGCCCGCTCTGGCATAACTTGGCCGAATGGTGTGATCACGCGTGGGCTCATACATCAGCGCCGACAGGAAGGTCACGAAGTGCGCGTCATCCACCGCTTTGGTCGTAGACGGATGACCGGTATAGCCGAGATACCACGGCGAGATAATTGTCAGCGCGGTCTTCACATCCGCGTCATCCAGCTGCGCGACGATCTGCTCACGATCTTCGCTATGCAACGCATTGAGACGCGTCATCAGGCGCGCTAACTGAGCCGGGAATCCTGCATCCTGTTCACACAGCAGCGTCCATAACCGTTCAGTGATGCCGATATCGAGGCCACGGCGTCCGGTTAACAGTTCACTGGCGCGCAACAGCAGCGCTTGTGAGGCATCAGCAGGTGCGGCCAACAGCGGTTGCAACGGGATTGAAACAATGACCGGTGTGGCCATCATCAGTTGTAAAAAACGTCTTCTTTCCATGGCTAACCTGCTTTCAACGCCGACAGCGCGCCCTGCGCCGCTTCTGCATCCACGTTGCCATCTGGCGTGCTGACACCAATGGCGCCCACTACCACACCGTTCACTTTCACTGGCTCACCGCCTGGCAGCGGCACCACCACCGGGTTACCCAGCATGCCGACATTACCGGCAGCGATTTTCTGCTGGAAGCTGGACGTTGGCACGCCAAAGGCGGCGGCCGAGTGCGCTTTCTTCGGCGCGAGTTCGCTGTTGGCCAGCGTGGCACCATCCAGACGCTCATAAGCGATCAGCTGACCAAAAGGATCGACCACCGCAATCGCGCCGCCGATGTGATGGCTGCCAATAATCTGCTCGGCTTTCTCCACCAGCTGTTGCGCCTGGTGATGGGTTAATACTGCGACCTGGTTAACGGGTTCGGCGGCCTGGCTCGCGGCACAGAAAAGTCCACCGCACAGCAGCACTGTCGGGAGTTTTTTCATGGGTGTTATCCTGAATAATTAGAGGGTTAGGTGAAAATCTTAATGACGTGCTAGACGTTGCTGAATCAGATGATCGAGGCTCCATCTACCGCCGCCGTTCAGACACAGCATCAGGAAACCGGCAGCGCAGGAGATATTTTTTAACCACACCATCAGGTGTGCATGGCTGTATCCCTGATAGAACAGGAATCCGGCCAGAACCGAGAACACCGCCATAAAAATGGCCGTGAACCGCGTCAGAAAACCAAAGGCAATGGCCAGACCGCCCCCCACTTCCAGCAGGATCACCAGCGGCAGGAAAAAGGCGGGAACACCGTTGTTCGCCATGGTTTGCAGGTTGTCTGCGTAGTGGGTGATTTTGTCGAGACCCGAAGCGAAGAACAGACCCACCGCCATGACGCGGCCGAGCACAGCGAAGAGATCTTTTGAGTGAGACATGATGTAACCGTTCTATTATGTAGTTGTTAATGAACCAAACGGTACACTCTATAACTTTAGTTACATTTATCATTTCGTGCGGCTAAAAAACGCGCAATGCATGAGTTGTGCAACTTTGCGGCGCACTTTGCTCAAAACAACGACGATAAAATAACTGAAGGGTATCAGGGTGCTGAGGGAGATTTTTGAAGTAGATCACACTATTTATGCGGTCTTTAGCCTGCTGATATACGGTCGTAGCGCTCCGCTAACTCTACGTATTTAACGATTTTTTAAGTAAAAATCCTAAAGCGTATAGCAGAACACTATCCCAGCAATATGCGATCTGTTTGTTAACAAAATTCCAACGTTATGGCGTGTGACGTTTCAACTTGCGTCTCAGGTCATTATTCCTTCCAGGAATGAATTAATAACCTTCGCAGAATATTTTTTATCGGTTGTCGATGCCAGGATGACGTAAACCCTATCGGAGAACCGACATGACTTATCGCTTTCTCGTGACCACTACCAGCCTCGGCCAGGGCGGCCGTGAACTGCTCGCTGAAGCAGGCTGTGTGGTTGATTATCTGGATGACGCCAATGACGTTGCGGAAGTTGAACAGCGTATGAGCAGCGTGGCGTATGACGCGGTGATCTCGCGTACCGTTGAATTGAACGCGAAAGCCATCAACGCTTGTCCAACGCTGAAAATCATCTGCAAACACGGTGTTGGTGTCACCAATATTGATGTAGCAGCCGCGACTGAACGCGGCATTCCGGTACTGACCACACCGGCCACCAACGCACAATCTGTTGCCGAACTGACGCTGGCGCTGATGCTGAACTGCGCGCGCCGTCTGCCCTATTTTCAGCAGGAAGTCGCCGCCGGGCGCTGGACCCGCAGCGGTGATGGCGAAGAACTACAGGGCAAAACCCTGGGTCTGGTCGGCTTTGGCGAAATCGGCCGCCGCGTGGCGCGCTTCGCGAGAGTGATTGGGATGCAGGTCGCATTTTTCGATCCCGCTGCTCCGGCTGATGGCGACTTTGAAGGCGCGCAACGCTGTGATTCACTCGACGATTTACTGCCGCTGGCAGATGTGCTGAGTCTGCACTGTCCGGTCACGCCCAAAACCCGTCTGATGATCAATGCACAACGCCTGGCACAGTTGCCTGCTCACGCCACACTGATCAACACCGCACGCGGTGAATTGATTGATGAAGAGGCGCTGGCTGCCGCATTACAAAGCGGGCAACTGCGTGCCGCAGCGCTGGACACGGTGACCCTTGAGCCGCTGGCTGCCGATCATCCTTTCCGCGCGCTCAGCAACCTGATCGTAACCCCGCATATTGGCGGTTCCACCCCGCAGGCATTGGATGCCGTCGCACAGAGCGCAGCACGTCAGTGTCTGGCTTTTCTTGATAACCAACAGATCAACCCATCCGCCTGCGTCAATCCGCAGGTGTTAAACCGGAGTTAACTTATGACCATCCATAAAGACTGGCCGACTGGCTATTTCATCGGTGAGCGCGGCGCACAGATTGATGCGGGCGTGATTGATGCCTTCCGTGCCTTGCCGGTGCCAAACATTGGCGACTCCATGGGGCGCAGTGTTGGTGCGCTTGGCTTACAGGCATATCACAACGATGCCAACCTGGTGCTGTGCGGCCCGGCGATCACCGTGAAGGTGCGTCCTGGCGATAATCTGATGATCCACAAAGCCATCGAGATGGCGCAGCCGGGCGATGTGATTGTGGTCGATGGCTCGGGCGATCTGACTCAGGCGCTGATCGGCGGCTTGATGCGCACCTCTGCCGTCACCAAAAAGATTGCCGGTTTCGTGATTGATGGCGCCGTGCGCGATCTGAATGAATGGGCAGAAGGCGGTATTGCCTGCTGGGCTCGGGGTAACACTCTGCGCGGCCCTTCCAAAGAAGGCCCAGGTGAAGTGAACACCACGGTGCACTGTGCAGGACTGGTGGTTTCACCGGGCGATTTGATCGTCGCCGATGCCGACGGCGTGATTGCGATCCCGCAAGATGAGCTGAGTGTGCTGCTGCCTCGCGTACAGCAACATGCACAGCGTGAGGAGAAGATCCGCGCCAGCAACGTGGCAGGCAACAACGACCCTGAGCGCTTCAACGCTATTCTGCGTGCGAAAGGCTGCCCGGTTTAACGTTAACACCCTGAATCACCTGTGTTATCGGGCATGGCCATCCGGCCAGCCCTTAACAAACCATTATAAAAACAACGGAGTACCCTACCGTGCTGAAAAAAATTTCGCTGAGCGAGTCGATCCCCCCGCCGATGACCTGGCGTGACAACTTCACACCAGAAGAAGGCAAAGCATTTGGTGCGCAACTCTCTGCGCGTCTGGAACGCTTACCCGCCGCCCGCCCGCTGTGGCTGATTATTTTTGCGCTGGCATTGGGCGGTTGGTTTGAAGTGTATGACGTGTTCCTGACCGCCTATATCGGTCCCGGTATGGTGCGTGAGGGGATTTTTTCCCACGGTAGCCATAACTTTTTTGATCCCCATAGCCTGGGGGCGTTTGTCGCGGCGATGTTCCTCGGGGTTTTCCTCGGCACCCTGTTGATTGCCAATCTGGCCGACCGCATCGGGCGCAAAAAGGTGTTTATCATCGCGTTACTGGTTTACGCGATCGCCAGTGGCATTATGGCGTTTCAGCATCATCCGTTTTCTATTGTGTTCTGGCGTATTGTGTCGGGGATTGGCGTTGGCGCTGAACTGGTCACCATTGATGCCTATGTCTCTGAATTCATTCCGGCGCGTCTGCGCGGCAGATCTTATGCCTTCGTGCAGGCCATCCAGTACACCTCGATTCCGACCATCGCTTTCCTCTCATGGCAGCTGGTCCCCCAGGAAATTCTTGGCCTGAGCGGCTGGCGTTGGGTGGTGTTGTTTGGCTGTATCGGCGCGGTGCTGGTGTGGATCCTGCGCATGGGCTTACCCGAAAGCCCGCGCTGGCTGGTTGAGCAAGGCCGTTACAAAGAAGCGGAAGACGTAGTACGCAGACTGGAAGCGCGTGTGGCTAAATCCACCGGCGCGGCGCTGCCTGCCATTGATAACCATTTGTTGCAACCCATTGAATCTAAACCGGCCGTGAAAAATGAAATGTGGCGTCCGCCTTATCGCCGTCGCACTATCATGCTGCTGGTGTTCAACTTCTTTCAGTCGATCGGCTATTACGGTTTTGCCAGCTGGATCCCGACACTGCTGGCAGCTAAAGGTGTGACCTTTACCCACAGCTTGCTCTATTCCTTCCTGATCGCTTTTGCCAGCCCGTTGGGGCCGCTGGTGGCAATGACCTTTGCCGATCGCATTGAGCGTAAGTGGCTGGTGAGTGGTTCCGCGCTGGCCATTGCCCTCGTCGGCACGGTATTTTCCTGGCAGTCGCAACCGGTGATGCTGGTGACGTTGGGACTGCTGCTGTCGCTGGCCAGCACCTGTATGACATTCTCTTACCGCGCCTATCAGGCGGAATTGTTCCCGACGCGCTTCCGTGCTAAAGCGATTGGATTGGTCTATTCGGTGAGTCGTATCAGCGGCATGTTGTCCGGCTTTACCATTGCCTGGGTGCTGAGTGAGATGGGGGTCAGTTCAGTGTTTGCCGTGATTTCCGGCGCGATGGCGATTGTGGTGTTTACCATTGGTGTATTTGGTCCACGCACGCTGAATCGCCGCCTGGAAGAGGTGAACCCCTGATGGCGTGATGACCAAAGGGATGTGATGACAATGTGTTTATGACGGGATTAGGCCGCAGCCTAATCCCGTTTTCAATGGTGGTTATTTCTGTTCAGGCAGCGCGTATGCCAGCACATAATCGCCCACCGGCGTCTCCATAAAGTGATGCCCTGCCGCGACAATCACCAGATACTCACGTCCATTTTGCGTGTAGATCATGGGGTTGGCCTGGCCTCCTGCAGGCAGTTCCGTGCTCCACACTTCCTTGCCGGTTTTCATGTCGATGGCGCGGATTAGGTCATCGGTGGCTGCCGCGACAAAGATCAGGCCGCTGGATGTCACCACGGAACCGCCATTATTCGGCGTACCAATGTTAATCGGCAATCCGGTTGGCAGACCAAACGGGCCATTACGACGTGCGGTGCCCAGTGGACGATCCCAGATAGTGCGGCCATCACGCAGGTCAATGGCGCGGATGCCACCGTAAGGCGGCTCTTTACACAGCATGCCGGTGTACGGCAAGCGCCAGCCCGCATTCACGTTCACCGCGTAAGGCACGCCGATTTGTGGATCACCTGCCCCTTCCGCATGACCGGTATCGTGTGGGTTATACGGGATTTCATCGCGGGGTTTCCAACCCATCGCATCGGCTTTCGCACGCGGCACCAGAATGTTGTAGTTCGGCATATCGTTGTAGTTAGCAATGATGATGCCGCGAGTAGGATCTACCGCCACGCTGCCCCAGTCAGAACCGCCGTTATAACCCGGATACTCAATCGAATGACGATCGGCTTCCGGTGGTGTGTACTGCCCTTTATAACTGGCTTGCTGGAACTGAATGCGACACACCAACTGATCCACCGGTGTTAAGCCCCACATATCCTGCGGCGTAAGATCCGGTTTGCTCAGGTGATGGAACAACGAATAAGGCTGGGTTGGCGAACGCTGATCCGGCTCGACGCCGCCGCCGGGTACAGGACGTTCCTCCACCCCAAACAGCGATTTACCGGTGCGGCGATCTAACACATATATCTCACCCTGTTTGGTCGGCATGATAATCGCCGGTGTCTTACCGCCGTTTTTATCCGGATAATCCACCAGCGTGGGCTGAGAACCGGGATCGTAATCCCACACATCTTTGTGTGCTGTCTGGAAAGTCCAGGCCGGTAAGCCTGTATCGATATTTAATGCCGTCAGTGAGACCGAATACTTGTTTTCGGCAGGTGAGCGCGTACCGCTCCAATAGTCACCGGAGGAGTTCCCGACCGGCAGATACACTAATCCTAACTTGTCATCACCGGTGAACGAGGTCCAGACATCCGGTGAACCGCGTTTATAGGCATTAGGTCCTTTCTTCGGTGTCGCCGTATCCGGGTCGGCAGCATCCCATGCCCATTTCAGCGCGCCCGTGCGCACATCATAGGCTTTGATGACGCCCGGCGGGCCAAATGCGCGCTGTCCATCGATCGTCTGATGTCCCACTACCAACGTGTCGCGTATCACCACCGGCGCTGAGTTGATGGCCACATAGCCGTCGTAGGTTTCCCCCATATCTTCAGCGAGATTGACCGTGCCCTGATTGCCGAAACTGCGACACACTTCACCGGTTTTAGCGTTCAACTCAATGATGCGGGCATCCAGCGTACCGAGAATGATGCGCTGCTGGCAGTCACTGTTATCACCGTTCGGTGCAACAGCTGTTTCCTGTCCAGTGGTTGCGTGGCTGTTGGTCTGGCTGTCATACCAGGTCAACCCACGACAGGCGGCGGTGTACGGAATAGATTTGTCGCTGACCTTCGGGTCAAAGTGCCACTTCTCTTTGCCGGTTGCGGCATCCAACGCGAACACCATGTTGCGAGCGGTACAGGTGTAGAGCGTATCGCCCACTTTGATCGGCGTGTTTTCACCACCCCAACGCGCTTTGGGTAAATCACCGGTACGGAATTGCCAGGCAAGCTTGAGGTCTTTCACGTTATCGGGGGTAATCTGGCTGGCATTGGCGAAACGCTGCGACGCCAGAGAACCGCCGTAGGTATACCAGTCACCATTGTCTGGCGTGGAGGCTTTCCCATTACCGGTATCCGCCATGAAGTTGGCCGAACCCGCAGCGGGTACATCGGTGGCCGGCGTTTCATTAAGTGGCGCAAAGGGCAGCGCAGCGGCGACCACAAAGGCGACAATGAGCACCGCCGCCAGCGCGCGTGAAGCACCCCGACTGACGCGCGGCGCCAGATTGGGTAACTGAAAGGCAAACACGATGCCGAGAATCAGCATCAAGGCAAAGCGCGGCACCCAGCGCCAGTAATCCAGCCCCGATTCCTGGATGGTCCAGATCAGCGTACCGACAAACACCAGCGCGAACCAGCCTGCACCGCTGGTGCGCTTCATGAATATCAGTACAGCAGAGATTATCAGCCCTATGCCGGCCAGCACGTAGTACCAGTTTCCGCCTAAGGCCACCAGCCAGCCCCCGCCTGCGGCCAGAATAATCCCCAACAACAGCAGAATAAGAGCAAATAGTTTATTCCAGAACGAAAGTCTGGGTATTGGGTTTGCGATGTTCAAAATAATGTCCTTTGCCATAAACGATTGCAGGATTGTGTATTTTTTAAACTTCGCGATTAACTCTAGAATATCTGGAGGGTTATGCCGGGATATTTGGCAAATATGTTCAATAAGCGGCACTTTTTATCCGCTTAAATTCCTTATAATTTCTGTGATAAATGGTTTAGCGAAGCGAGACCCAACACCTTTTCTCTGCCCGAATCATTTTTTACCTGTGCACTTCCGCGACAAAATCCTGCTGTTTTTGATCTGGCGCAAGATCGCTATCTCACCATCCTGTCAGCTTATTCCTTACAGGGCGCATGACGTCAAATAACAAGAGGAATGCAACATGACAGGTAAATTAGGCTTAGCGGGATTGTTACTGGTTTGGCTGGTGTATGTGGCGTGGATGGTGAGCTATTACTCTGGAACATTTTCACTTTTCACCCATTGATCTGCTCTCCATCACTGCTGCAACCAAAGTCACTTCATTCTTACTGATGGCGGCACTCAGGCCGCCATCAGGCACTTAACTCCTTTTTCACTGCCGCGAAAATTTCAGCCTGAAATCGCCACACATTTAGCCTTCTCATAGGACTCAAATTCGCATATTCACTGGCGTTTGAGCCGATTAAATCGTATCATTCAGCTCAATATACGAGCCGAATAATTCTTTTTATGGCTCATAACATGAGCCTAATAGCATCCCCTTTTGGCTCACTGGCAAATGAGATGAGGCGAATTATGTGGATCTGGCAGCAACCTGAGTGGCCAAATTTTCGCTGGCAAGAGGAAAAACTCCTGCCACGATTGCGCTATCTCCAGCAGCAGCGCGGCATTTTGCTGGGCCGCGCAAGCATCTCCGATAACACCGATACGCAAACGCTGAATACGCTACTCGCCAATATCCTGTCTTCCTCCGCCATTGAAGATGAGCGTGTTAACGCCGAATCGGTCAGATCTTCCCTTGCGCGGCGATTAGGTGTCTCGCTGGAACAGCCCTATCCCGTCTCCGAACGATCCGAAGGACTGGCCACCATGATGATGGATGCCATCACCCAGCGCGATACGCAACTCACCTTTGAGCGGTTATGCCAGTGGCATCAGTGGCTTTTCCCGGCGAGTGAATGGACGATTAAGCGTCTGAACGTGGGTGGTTTGCGCGGTGAGGAGCCGATGCAAGTGGTATCCGGGCGTATCGATCGCCCAACCGTGCATTTTGAAGCACCACCGCGCGACGGGCTAGAACTGCAGCTTGATGAGTTTATTCGCTGGTTTAATCACAGCCATAACGAGGTTCAACTCGATCCACTGCTGCGCGCTGCAATCTGTCATCTGTGGTTTGTTACGCTGCATCCATTCGATGATGGCAACGGTCGTATAACACGTGCGCTGACGGATTTAGCGCTGGCGCAAGCAGACAGCCAAAGCATCCGGTTATATGCCATGTCGTCATCAATTCTGACCCGGCGCACGGATTATTATCGGATTTTGCAAGAGACACAGCGTGGCGATTTGGACATCACTGCCTGGATGCTGTGGTTCCTCGATGTGCTTAATGACAGTCTGGAAGAGGCGCTGGCATCGGTCACGCGGATACAGAACAAAGCGAAATTCTGGCTGATTCATCACAATGCCCAATTGAACGCTGAGCAAAATCGCGTATTGAATCGCTTGCTCGATGGCGGAGAACAAGGGTTTGAGGACGGCATCAGCGCCAGCCAATATCAAAAAGTGGCAAAGGTCAGTAAAGCCACGGCGACGCGCCATTTGACGGAATTACTGGAGAAAGGTTGTCTGGAGAAATTACCGGGCGGTGGGCGTAGTACGCGTTATCAGATCAAGCTGTAGAGTTTAGTGAGGCAACAGGAGCGACATTCTCGCCGCTCCCAGCTCTCAGCTCTCAGCTCTCAGCTCTCAGCTCTCAGCAAAGTATCAGGCAGCTTTAACCGCGCGCACTTTCTTTTCGGATTTACCGGTGTCTGCTTCAGCGGAGGCTTCAGATTCCGCAGAGGTTTCAGATTCCGCAGAGGCCGCAGTCTCGACTTCAGCTGACGCTTCTTCCTTTACCGCATCCGGTAATTTGCTGGTACGCAGGATATGCTGCACCGCATCCTTCTGTTCAGCCAGTAACATGCCTAACGCTTCAGCCTGTGCCTCATCCAGTTCAGGCTGATGCTGCTGCAGCCAGTCGGTGAAGGCGTCCGCCATATCGAGCATTTTGTCCCAGGCATCCGCGTCTTTTTTATTGGCAAACGTCATTTTTTCTTCACCCTTTCTGACAACAACATATTTGGTTTCGACTGCCATGATGCACCTCGGTTAACTGTATTTATATACAGTATATTCTAAGCAAACTTTTTTGAGCAAACATTTTCTGCTCATTAAGCCAGTAATTCTTCCAGGAACGTCGCCAGCGCTTTGCGCGGATCGTCCTCTTCTGAAACGATCATTTCGATGCCCCACTGCCCCAGCACTTCTTTTGCCACCGGATTATTACGGTTGGTGAACAAGTAGGATTTGGGCCGCGCGGTAGCCAATCCGGTGCGGCCCCACATTTTCGTCAGGCGGTAGAATAACAGACGAATGTTAAAGTCACTGATGCTGTAACCGACAAACAACACTGAGTTGCCCATCACGTCATGCGTCAGTTTGATATCCAGCGGCGAATCGAAATAGAGGCGCTCGAAGTAGCTGCTTTCATCCAGCACGATGGACGTATCATCGTCAAAATCACCATGAAGTTTAATGATATGACGCTTGTCTTCGGTCAATGACACCAAATCTGCCGCATTCGCCACTTTGCTGTACGGCACATTGTGAGCTTCGTGCGCCATCTCCAGCCAGCGATCGTAATTGGTGGTATAGATACGGGAGAAATTGCCCTGCGTGATCATGGTGTGAATTTCAGAGCTGCGCACGTCAATATCCGGGCGATGCCATTCACGATCCATCCAGCTGCGTAATGGTCCGAGCGAACCTTTGCGTTGCTTGTAATACTCCGCCAGCGAAAGATGAGTGCCATAAGTATTAAAGATCTTCGGGTCGTAACCCAGTTCTTTGGCCAGATGCGCAATCAGCTCATGCCACTCCGGCAAACCCAGATTGCGTGAAATACCCGCGCCCGCAAACAGGATCAGTTTGCCTGCATCGTAGGCGCGTTTGAGTTCCGGTTTCATGCCAGTCCCCGTGATGTTTTTAAAAAGGTGGCGAAGCGATCCAGTGCCAGGCGGCGCATGGATATTTCGTTTTTGAATTCACCCATTTCAGCGAAGGTCTGCGAATAGCCTTCTGGAATGAATACGCAGTCCCACTGAAACTCGCGCGGTCCTGCCGGTGCCGGTGCGATGGTGCCGCGCAGTTCACCCTCAAACTGGTACATTTTACGGCCATCGCAATAGCCCAGCACGGTTTTGGCGGTCACGCTGGGGCTATCCAGCCCGCTAACCAGTTTGGTGAAGCGTTCAGCGTTCAGTCGGCTCCAGAAAATGCGCGTCAATCCGGCAGGCAAACCATTCAACCCATCCAGATACAGGCCGGTGTGCTCAACAAACAGTGGACGCCCAATGATGGAAAAGGCTTTGGTGAGTTTGTCACGTACCAGTTCAACTTCATTTTCTGTTTGGATCTCTTCGATGCGGCGGGCGATGGGAATGACTTCGACGCCGACCGGCTCCAGGATGGTGCGCACTTCGGCAAGCTTTAGCTCATTGGCAGATAGAAAGCGTATTTTCATTGCAACCAGTCGTTTTAAAGTGGGTTTCACAATCGGGCCAGGCCAGGCTGAATACGTGTCCAGCGCTTGTTGTTTTTGCCTCTGGCACTGCAACTACCTTAAGGCACTGAGGTTTCATTCTAACGTGTGCACTTGCCATAGGGTAGGCGCAATCGCGGTAATCATAAAATGCGCTGCGAGTTTTCAACCTCTTCTAACGCGCCGCATGCAGGCGGAAATAATCGGCTTAAGTCACCTCAATCGGCCAGTTTTACCCGGATAAATGCTCATTTCCTCTAACATAGGTCAAATCATAATGCAGCTTGAATGAGTGTAAATAACGTGAAAACAGTTATGACAGCCGTCACGCTTTTCCTTAATATACCTGACTGAAAACATTAAATAATTATGACTATAAAACTGAGAATAGCTAATGATCTCTTATTTCAGTTCAGGATTTTCAATCATTCGCAATCTGCCGTTTGTTTTGAAAGGCGATAGCCTGGAAAAGAAATTGCGTTTAACCTTGTTGATCGCCGGGACATCCAGCATTGTTGCCGGTATTTACATGGTGTTGTTTAACGTTGTCAGGGGTCACCATGACATTGCCTGGTTATATGCTGCCAGCACATTACTGGGTGGTTACATCACCAGTGCGGCCTTCTGCAGTGGCTTAAAACGCAACCTTTACATCATCGTGCATGCACTCTTATTCAGTATTATCCTGCTACTATTATTGGATAATTATCATTCAATTGTTAAGCGCTCGGAATACAATTATCTGATGGCTCTGACCATCGGTTCCGCGCTGGTGCTACGCCAGCAATCAAATTACCTCAGTAAAATTTTTCCTCTCATTTGCCTGGCGTTTTATCTGCTGTTTATCGCCACGGGATTAACCTGGCAAAGTGGGGCTTTCAGGCTGAGCATACCTGAGGAACCTGGTTTCTATATTGTTAACTGCAGTGTGTCGATTATCGCGCTGCTGTTAACCGTGTTTACGTCACGCGGTGATTATTCGGAGACCGACCTGATTAAACGGGAGCTTTCCAACGCCATCGAAAAAAACCAACTGGAGCTGTACTATCAGCCACAGGTGGATACCAATAAAAAGTTGATAGGCTTCGAAGCCTTATTGCGCTGGAAACATCCGGTTAAAGGTTTTATCTCGCCGGAGGTGTTTATTCCTGTGGCGGAGAAAAGTGGGCTAATTATTGAGATTGGCAAATGGGTGATGGAGAGAACCCTGCAGCAAATGTCTGACTGGGATCGCATGTATCATCTTAGTAATTTGATGTTTTCGATCAATATCAGTCCACTGCAGTTGATGCATCGGGATTTTACCCAGGATACTTTGCTGACGCTCTCACATCACAAAATCAGTCCGGAAAGACTAAAGTTTGAAATAACTGAGACCACCTTTATTTACGATCAAAAAAGAATCAGTAGTGTCATTGAGCACTTTAGTCAGTTGGGCATTAAATGGGCGATCGATGATTTTGGCGTAGGCTATTCATCGCTGAAATCGATCAGTGATTTCGCGATTGATGATATCAAGATCGATAAATCGCTTATCATGCATATTTTTGACAACGAATCCGCCGCCATTGTGGTACACAAAACGATTGAACTGTCGCGTGAAATGGGATTGAACGTGCTGGCTGAAGGCATCGAAAGCGAAGAGTATTTCGACTACCTGCGCGACAAAGGCTGTAACCTATTCCAGGGGTATCACTTTGCCCGTCCACTCCCTGCGGGAGAGGCTGCGCTTTGGATCCGTAAAGCCACAACGTAAGAGACTTTTGCCATGGCGGCGGCTGAGCCGCCATTGTGCACAGGATTAAAATATCGCTTTGGCGATCGTTAACGCCAGTCCTAACGTGACGAGTTGCATTGAAACCATCCATTTGGTTTGTTTGTTCAGCGCCTGGTACAGATCGCCCCTGATCGCCAGTACATCCGCCTTGGTCGCGTAATTTTCCTTTATGGACGCAACATCGGCTTTCACTTCACGAACCTCGGACCGTAATTCTGCTATTTCTAATTTGACTTCAACGATTTCAGTCCTGACTCCAGCCATATCCTGTTTAGTGGCGTAATTCGATTTAATAACGGCAACATCTGTAGCGATGATGGCAACCGTCTCTTCCAGTTTCCTGCCTCTTGACTCCATGAAAACGCCCCCCAATCTCGGCCGCTTAATTTCTCTGCACTGTAGGGAATGCGCGTGGCAGATATTAAGTTGACCTCTTATATTTTCAACTAACATGTTATTCCCAATCTCATTAAGCGTTGATTGGGTAATGCAGGTTAAGCCAGACCCGTTCAAAATCCTTTTTTACTCTTTTTCAACCTCACATTCCCTCAGGAAATGCCAATATGACACTACACCGACAGACTAAACAATACCGATCCTTGTAAGAGAAGATAAAAAAACCATCTGAAGCGATTAATTAAATGCAAGGCGAGTTTATTTCACGGTCAAAAATCGAAATTTACCGTTTAATTCATGCCAAAAAAAATAAATAAATAAATAAAAGAATGAATAGGTTCACAACAACGCTGAAAAGAAAAAACTCACAACAATCAAGCTGTGAGTTTTCTCTCAATTAATAAAAAAATCATTTACTGATAAACAATCCCCGGCGGATTGACCTGTGACGCCTCCACGCCCTCCTCCTGTTCTCCCCAGCGTGCCAGCACTTGTTGATATTGTCCGCTGGTTATCGCTCCATTGATCGCCTGCTGTAATGCCACATCCAGCCCATTACCTTTTTTAGTCGTCACTGCCACCCAGGCGCGGAACGGACCGTGACCGACGATTTTGGTTTGACCGCGTGACGCCACTTTCCAGGCTGCCATGGCTTGTGGGCCAAAAGAAGCATCCGCGCGACCGGAGAGCAACGCCAGCGTCGCTGAAGCATCATCATTGAGATATATCGGCTGAACCGGAGCCAACCCCTGTGCACGGTTTTTCGCATCCCAACTCAGCAAAATTTTCTCCTGGTTGGTACCGGAGCCCACAATGATGCGTTTACCCGCCACGTCCTCGCGCCCTTTGATCGCCGTGATCGCACTGTCCGTTTTCACGGCGAACGCATGGTTATCCGCGCGGTAAGTCGCGAAATCGAACTTCTGTTTCCGTTCTTCCGTCACCGCGATATTAAACATCGCCACATCATATCGTCCGGCGGTGAGGCCCAATGGCCAGTCTTCCCAGGCGGCAGGCACCAGCTTGAGTTTCAACCCCAAACTGTCGGCCAGCAGCCGGGCGAAATCAGGGTCGCTACCAATCAGCGTTTTATTGTCTGATGCCCACAAGCCTATCGGCGGGGAATTGGATGCGGAAGTCGCGACCGTCAAATATCCCGGCGTCACAAAATGAAAACCGGCCGGAATTTTGGCGATGGCTTGCGGATTAGCCGAAATGTGGATTGGCGTTTCGTTGTTTTTTGCATCCAGCGTTGCTGCGGCACACAGTGGCGAGCTGAACAACCATGCGGCCAGCGCGCTGACTATCACTCTTTCCATTACAGCACCCGCGCCAAAAATCGTTTCGTACGCTCATGGCGCGGTTGGTTCAGCACCTGGTGTGTACTGCCTTGCTCGACGATGCGGCCATCAACCATAAACACCACCTGGTCCGCCACTTCGCGCGCAAAACCAATCTCGTGCGTGACAATCACCAGAGTGGTGCCGGAGCGTGCCAGCTTCTTAATCACGTCCAGCACCTCACCCACCAACTCGGGATCGAGCGCCGAGGTCGGTTCATCAAACAGCATCACGCGTGGATTCAGCATCAAGGCACGTGCAATGGCGATGCGTTGCTGCTGGCCACCCGAAAGATGTCGCGGCCAGGCATCAGCTTTATGCCGCAACCCCACGATATCCAGCAATTCTCCCGCACGCTCAATCGCCTCGCGCCGTGACAATTGACGATGGGCAATCGGTGCTTCAATCAGGTTGTCTAAAACCGTCAGATGGGGAAATAAATTGAAGTTCTGAAACACGTAACCGACGTTGATGCGCTGGCGCAAAATCGCCTTCTCTTTCAACTCATACAACTTGTCACCACGACGTTGATAACCGATGTAATCGCCGTCGATTTGAATAAACCCTTCATCCACGCGTTCCAGATGATTAATGGTGCGCAGTAGCGTGGATTTCCCTGATCCTGACGGGCCAATAATCACCGTCACCGAGCCGGGCTCCAGCTCCAGCGAGACGTCATCCAGCGCTTTGTGTTTACCAAATGACTTGCTGACGCCGGTAATGTTGATGGCACCGGTAGTATGCAGATTGCGATAATCAATGGCTTCGGACATGAGATAGCTCCTCATTGGCGGTAGCAGAGCGATTGCGCCATTGACGCCAGCGCGACGGTTGCGGTTCACGCGTCACGCTGCGGGCCAGCCAACGTTCAACGCTGTGCTGCAGCAGTGACAATACGGTGGTGATAATCAGATACCAGGCCGCACCCACCATTAACAGCGGGATCACCTGCTGCGTGCGGTTGTAGATCATCTGGATGGTGTAAAACAGTTCCGGCATCGCCAACACGTACACCATGGAAGTCCCTTTGGCGAGGCTGATGATTTCGTTAAACGTGGTGGGAATAATGGCGCGCAATGCCTGCGGCAGAATGATGCGGAAGGTACGACGGGACGAGGACAAACCCAGCGCCGACGCTGCCTCAAACTGACCGTGATCGACACCCAAAAAGCCGCCGCGAATAATCTCCGCACTGTAGGCGCTCTGCACCAGCGTCAATCCAATCACCGCTGCCGGGAACTGCCCCAGCACATTGATAGTCTGGAAATGGCCCCACGACAGTGTCGTGAAAGGCACGCCGAGCGACAGCGTGTCGTACAGGTAGGAGAAGTTATACAGAATAATCAGCACCACAATCAGCGGCAGCGAGCGAAATAGCCAGATGTAACCAAACGCCAGCGTGCTCAATAACCATGACGAAGAGAGCCGCGCCAGCGCCAGCAGGCCGCCAAAAATCAAACTCAGCACCGTGCCGAACAACGTCAGTAACAGCGTTTGCCCCAGCCCTGTGAGAATCACCGGATCAAAGAACCAGCGAGCAAACACACGCCATTCCCAACGGGGATTAAAGGCCACCGAATCAATCACGCTGGCGAGAATAAACAGTGCGACAATCGCCCCGATGATCCGCCCCGGATAGCGTGCGGGCACCACGGTTAAATGTTTTTCCTGACTCATATCAACTCCTTAGCTGGCCTGCGCCACGCTGTGCACATCAATCACCTTGAGGAAGCGTAAACGCCCGTCATGAGGTGGCCGACTGTAGATTTCCATATCTTCGAGTAGCGCAAACTGCGGCTGATAGCCGTGGCCGATATACAGCTGCACGGCTTCCGGCTGGCGAAATCCGGTGGTCAGGAACACACGCTGATAGCCCGCGCGCAACGCACGCCGTTCAAGCTCCTGCAAAATCAGCAGCGCCAATCCCTGACGGCGCAGATCGCTGCGCGTCCAGATGCGTTTAAACTCGGCAGTCACGGCGTCATAAGGTTTATAGGCGCCCATGGCGATGATCTCGCCATCACGCTCCAGCACGATAAACAGCCCACGCGGCGGCAAGTACCACTCGGTTAATTCCACCTCGTTAGCGCTTTTGAAGAAATCGCCGTAACGTGCCGCATACTCGCCAAACAGACCGGTGATAATCGGCTGCAACTCAGCGGCCTCAGGATGCACTTCGCGGAAAAATTGCTGGCTCATGCAGCCTCCTTAGTCGCCAAGACCGGCCGGGTTGATTTCAGAGCGATCCAGACGCTCAACGCCTTCACCCCAACGGTTCAGCACCTTGTCGTAATCACCGTTCTTGATCACGCCGTTGAGCGCGGTGTTAATCGGTTGTACCAGACCGTTGTCTTTTTTCACCGTCACGGCGATATGAGCGGCTTTCGGCCAACCTCCATCCACGCTGCCCACCAGTTTGGTTTGATGAGTTAACGCGGCTTTCCACGCGCCAATTACATTCGGACCAAAATAGGCATCGGCGCGACCGGACTGCAGTGCCAGCGTTTGCGCAGCATCATCTTTGGTGTAAACCGGGGTAAAAGGCTTCAGTCCTTTCGCCTGATTCTCTTTGTCCCACGCCAGGAGGATCGCTTCCTGGTTAGTGCCGGAACCCACAATGATGCGCAGCCCGGCGATGTCTTCAGCTTTGTTCAATGATTTAATCTGGCTGCTGGATTTCACGTAGAAACCCAGGGAATCTTTGCGATAGGTGGCGAAATCGAAGCGCTCTTTACGCTCTTTGGTCACGGTGACATTGGTAATCGCCGCGTCATATTTGCCGGAAGCCACGCCCAGCGGCCAGTCTTCCCACGAGGTCGGCACCACATTGAGTTTCAATCCCAGGCTGTCGGCCACCAGACGGGCGATATCCACTTCGCTGCCGAGCAAGGTTTTGTTGTCATCACTAAATACGGTTAATGGCGGGGAGTTCAGTGCGGCCACCGCCACGGTAAATGAGCCTGGCACGGCAAACTTATGTCCGGCCGGAATTTGCGCCACCGCAGCGGGATTTGCCGCAGTGTTCACCGGTGTTTTATTGGCTTCGATGCTGATCTGCTGACCGTTCACCGCCACGTCTTCAGCCAAAGCCGCACTACTTAAACTCAGCAACATCAGCGCAATAAGGGATTTTTTCTGCATAGCGTGTTTTCTCTTTAATTTATTGTTGTGTGAACTGATTAACCGGGTCTTTCAGACCGAAGCTGGCACGCAGCGTGGTGCCAGGATATTCGCTGCGGGTCAGACCGCGCGCTTGCAAGATGGGGATGACGCGATCGACAAAGCGTTCGAAGGTATCCGGCGTGCCGCCCTGAATAATGAAGCCATCGGTGGCCTCGGTTTCAAACCACAGCTGTAAGCCATCCGCCACCTCTTCTGGCGTGCCAAAGAACAGCGGACGCGGCGTGGCTGCTTCCAGTGCGGCCTGACGCAGTGTGTGACCGTGCGCTTGCGCCTTACGTTTGATTTCATCGGTGGTGCTGCGGAAGCTGTTCTGGCCGATATCGCCAATATCCGGGAAAGGCTCATCAAGCGGGTATTGCGAGAAGTTGTGGTGATCGAAGAAGCGACCGAGGTAGTTCAAAGCGTCTTTGATGGAAACCAGTGCGGCAGTGGTTTGATATTGACGCTCGACGTCTTCGGCATCATCGCCAACGATGACGCCAACGCCCTGGAAGATATGCAGATCCTGCGGTTCACGCCCGTTGGCCACCAGCTGCTTTTTCACATCTTTATAGAAAGCCTGCGCCTCTTCGCGCGTCGGCTGATGGGTAAAAATGGCATCAGCATGGCGCGCTGCCAGCTTTTTACCATCCTCTGAGGCACCGGCCTGAAAGACGATTGGACGTCCCTGCGGCGTGCGTTCGATGTTCAGTGGTCCCTGCACCTGGAAGAAATCACCGTGGTGATTGAGGGTATGCAGTTTGGCGGCATCAAAGAACTGGCCGCTCTCTTTGTTCCGCACAAAGGCATCCTTTTCCCATGAATCCCACAGCCCTTTCACCACCTGCAAATACTCATCGGCGATGCGATAGCGCAGCGCGTGCTCCGGGTGCTGCTGGCGTGAAAAGTTTTTCGCCGATCCTTCCAATGGCGATGTCACCACGTTCCAGCCTGCACGTCCGCCGCTTAGGTGATCGAGACTGGCAAACTGCCGTGCAACGGTGAAGGGTTCGCTGTAGGAAGTGGAGACCGTACCCACCAATCCTAAATGCTCAGTCACACCCGCCAGCGCCGACAGCAGCGTCAACGGCTCGAAGCGATTAAGAAAATGGGGGATCGATTTTTCATTGATAAACAAACCGTCGGCGACAAACAGAAAATCCAGCTTGCCGGCTTCCGCTTTGCGCGCAATATGCTTCGCATAGTCAAAATTGATGCTGGCATTAGCCTGCGCCGCCGGATGACGCCAGGCGGACATATTGCCGGATGCGCCATGCAGAATGGTGCCAAGTCGCAGTTGTCTTGCAGTCATAGTGTTCTCTCTTTTCCATGGCATAGCCTGATGGCGACGGTTTCGTCGCCATACAGAGCGGAGGATATTGGGTTAAATGGGCTAACTCAGAACGGCGTCACGACATCGTGCATTGAGGTGCTGCAAGGCCTGCTGCGCCAGTTGGGTGAAATAGTGCGCGGCAGGGGCGATCAGTGCTTCGTCGGGATTGAAGCCGCCATGATGCAGACCAAATTCACTGGCGCTGCCAATGCTGACAAATGCACCAGGGACCTGCTGTAAGTAATAAGCAAAATCTTCGCCGCCGAGGTGCAACTCTGCGGTTTGCACTCGATAGCCCACCTGCTGTGCAATCTCACTGGCAAACTGCGCCCAGCGTGCATCGTTTTCTAGTACCGGCGGGCCCGGATGCCAGCTGAAGGTCGCGGTCGCACCGTTTGCCGCCGCAATCTGCTCGACAATCTGACGCGCGCGCTGTTCCAATTGTGCCCGCACCTGCTTGTCATGGGTGCGCACCGTGCCGCCAAACTCAGCCTCTCTCGGTAAAGTGTTGCCAGATTGACCGGCATCGATGCGCGTCACGCTCAACACCAGGCTATCCAGGGTGTTGAAACTGCGGCTGGTGAGTGATTGCAGCGCCTGAATGATCTGGCTGGACACGAGAATGGCATCCACTCCCTGTTCAGGGCTGGCGACGCGCACCACAAACTTGTCGGCATTGGCGTAAAACGCCCCGCCGCGCGTGGCGAAAGCACCCGTCGGTAAGCCTGGTTCGTTGTGCATACCAAAGATCGCCTGCACATCTTGCAACACGCCAGCATGGATAAACTTGCGCGCACCGGTGGCATTCTCTTCGGCTGGCTGGAACAGAATACGGATGCGTCCCGGCAGTTGATCTTCCAGCGCATGGAGTTGCAGCGCCGCGCCCAGCATCACCGCGCTGTGCACATCATGGCCGCAGGCGTGCATCACCCCTGCATTACGTGAGCGGTAGGCGAGGCCAGTGGCTTCATGAATCGGCAGGGCATCAATATCAGCTCGCAACGCGATCAGCGTTTCACCCTGACCCACTTCAACCACCAGACCGGTTTCCAGCGGATAATCGAGCAACCGCAAGCCAGCGTCCTGTAGCCAGCGGCGCAAACGCGCCGTGGTTTCCACTTCATGTCCAGACAGCTCAGGCCAGCTGTGCAGCTCGCGTCGCCAGTCAATCAGTTGCTGCTCGCTTGTGTGAGTCATGGTTATCTCCCAATTACGCCGCAACCAGTCGATGCGTTGCCAGCAGTTCGAGAGATTTCACTCGCGCCTGCTCCTCAGCAATCGGGGTATCAATCACGAACTCCTCAATGCCAAAATTCTGGTGCAAGGCGTCCAGTTTGGCGTGCACCTGCGCGGCAGTGCCTTTTAGCAACGATGGCGTGCGCGGCTCAATGACATAATCGGTATAACCACCCTGTCTCACGTAACGTTCAGCTTGCTCAACGCTGCCCACGTTGACGCTTGGGCCGTCTTTCACACTGACGTGATAGACGCGCAGATTATCCACCAGCAAATCAGCCTCCGCCGGTGAATCGGCGACCACCACCTGCACGGCAACCAGCGCCTGCTTGCCGTTGCTGTATTGGCGATAGCTGTTCAAAACCTGCTCCATCAACAGCGGGTCGCCGTTGTGATGTGCCGCAAACACCAGTTGCCAGCCCAGTTCTGCTGCCAGCCTGGCACTTTGCTCGCTGGCACCCAGCAGGAATCGGTTTGCCGGACGTGGCGGCTGCGGCGTGGCGCGCAGGATCTCTTCATCACCCACCGGCGGAACATCCAGCCAGCTATCCAGCAGTGAAAGCTGTTCAGCAAAGCTGCCCTTTTCTTCCTGATGGATGCCCTGCTGTAAAGCGCGGGTGGAGAGCGGTAAACCGCCTGGCGCTTTACCCACACCGAGATCGATACGGCCTGGCGCGAGTGAAGCTAACAGGTTGAAGTTTTCAGCGACTTTATAAGGACTGTAGTGTTGCAACATCACGCCACCAGAGCCGACGCGAATGTGCTGCGTCTGGCCAATGATCCAGGCGATCAGCAATTCAGGAGAGGGGCTCGCCAGACGATCAGTGTTGTGATGCTCTGCCAGCCAGAAGCGGTGATAGCCCCAGGCCTCAGCCTGCTGCGCCAGCTGTAATGTGCGATGCAGGGCATGCGAAGCGCTCTCTCCATCGGCAATCGGCGATTTATCTAACAAGCTCAGTCGATATGACATACGCCAAATCCTTTTCCTCAATGATGATGGCGAGCAGTGTGTGATGGCGGCGGGTAATGGGTAAAACATATTATTGTCGTATGCATTTTTAATTAATGCATATCAGAGAGGCACGGAATATTGATGGGCAAATAAACAATATAAAACAGATGGTTGCGTACCAATTGGCATTACGAATAACGGTTGATTGCGCGTAATAAACTAATCGGGAAAGGTTTGCACTATTGGATATAAGACTGACGGAATACACTCTCCGTTATTATATTGAACGTCAGAACGCACCGGAATAAATACCGGTGCGTTTAAAAGGGATTTATTATTTGATCTGTGCCAACGCTGCTTCAATTCGCTGAGCGACCGCTTCTTCTCCCTGAGCGTTAAACACCGCCTGCAGTTCGGCAAGTTGTGATTTGTCGAAGCCTACATTCATGCTGATGCGCAGATGCGACTGCAGTTGCGACTCGACACCGCTCATTCCGGCTAAAGCGCCCACAGTAGCTAACTCACGGCTTTTCCAGTCGAGATTGTCGCGCGCGAAAATGTCGCCAAACAAATGCGCTTTGAGGAACTGGTCAATCGCCGGGGCGAATTCAAACAATGGCCCTTTCACCGGACTGCCCACCAGCGCCGTCTGATTGCGCGTACCGGCGGAAAGCATGTTTTCGGGCGCAGGAACCGGCCCGGCCTCGTTGCCTGGCTGGTCATTTTTGCCCTGTAAGCGGCGGGCGTCCGTTACTTTCATCAATTCTCCCAGCGCGTTGAGGCTGCGGGGGAAACCGGCATAGGCATAAAGTTGCACCAGCACCTCACGGCACTGGCTGAGGGTCAGGCCCGCATCCAATCCCTGATTCAGCGCATCATTCAGTTTGGCAATATTGCCTGTCGCGGCATGGGCCGCAATCACCGCGATACTCTTTTGTTGCAGGGTCAATGGATGAGTCTGTTTTTGCCGTAGCGCGACATATTTTTTCTGTTCTGGCTCGGAGGGTTCATCAGCCAGACTCACTGAAGAGGCGAGCGCAGCGCACATCATTAATGAGGCATTGATGCTTTTCGTCATCTTTTACTCCTTACAGAGAGGCCGTGGAACCGTACTGCTCATCGCTCACTTTCTCCAGCCACTCCACCACCTGGCCATTTTCAGCTTCAGCGATGGCAATGTGCGACATGCTGTTTTCCGGTGCGGCACCATGCCAATGTTTTACGCCTGCCGGGATCCACACAATATCGCCCGGACGGATATCACGTGCTTCACCGCCCCACTCCTGCACACGTCCCAGACCTGCTGTCACAATCAGCGTTTGCCCGAGCGGATGGGTATGCCATGCCGTGCGTGCGGAGGGTTCAAAGGTCACGGTCGCGCCGCCAATACGTGCAGGTTCGCTTCCCTGAAACGGCGCATCAATACGCACCGTACCGGTGAAATATTCTGAGTTGCCTTTAACCGAAGGTTTTTCACCACTTTGCCAGACAGTGATCATCGATGTGTTCTCCTTTGCAGAAACAGCTGAGACAGATAACGCCAGTATGAGGGCAACAGCCATTCTCATTATGTCGGCTCCGTGCTTCAGGTTCGGGTGGTGACCGCTCTGGAACGGGCGGCCACATTGATAACAGCTAAGAGTGTAGGATCACGCGGATTGATTGATAAGGTAGTCAAATCAGGATGGGTTTATGAGCAAAATTCACCAATAGGTGTAACTCGTCGGTCAACCCTGATAGCGCACTGCTTCAATCAATTTAGAGAAGGCTGCGGTGTGCTGTTTACGGCTGGGATAATATAAATAGTAACCACTAAAAGGTTCGCACCAGTCTATCAGCACACACTGCAACAGACCTTCATCAATATATTTCCGCACAGAATCTTCCGGCGCATACAAAATCCCCATGCCGCTAAGTGCCGCTTCAATACGCGAACTGAGGTTATTGAAAATAAGCTGGCCTTCCACTTTGACGCGAATCTCTTTTTTATCTTTGGTGAACTCCCAGTTATACAATCCACCCAGTGTCGGCAAGCGCATATTGATACAGTTGTGATGCTGCAATTCATACGGCGTTTCAGGGATACCGTGATGTTTAAAATACTCGGGCGTAGCAACCACCAGCATTCTCCAGTCAGGGCCGATGCGCACCGCCACCATATCCTTTTCCACCTGCTCGCCTAATCTCACCCCGGCATCAAAACGCCCGCTCACAATGTCGGTCAGCGTGTTATCGACGGAGAGTTCAATGTTCACGTCAGGGTATTGCTGAAGATAGGGCTTAATTAATGGCCAAAGCGTGGAGTGCAGCGCATGTTCCCCGGCGGTAATCCGGATATTGCCCGAGGTGCGCGTCTGGTGTTCGGTCAATGCCACCAGCGCTTTTTCAATATCTGACATCAAGGGCGCGATATTCTGGATGAGTTGTTCACCGGCTTCGGTCGGTGCCACGCTGCGGGTGGTGCGCGTCAACAGTCGTGTCTTTAGCCGCTCTTCCAGGCCGCGCATCGCATGGCTTAGTGCGGATTGAGAGACACCCAATTTGGCAGCGGCACGGGTAAAACTGCGTTCCCGGGCGACCATCACCAGATACACCAGATCGCTGAAATTTTCTCTTAGCATCGCCTACTCACATCTCTGTCCGGGTTCAATAAAACGCTCAAAAACACGAGGAATTCGGGCTGCTGTAGCACGAACATATCGTTTCCCTGCCCTCAACTCTTACTCAATGTGTAAGTAAACACCCGGCCATTCTTGGTTTGCACGGTAAGTGTCTTGCCTGCGGTGGTATCCAGCGTGCGGGCTTCGCTGTATTTCCACATCATAAGGCGTTGCCCTTCCGGATAAGGGGATTCAGAATCAGGCGGCCCAAACATATTAATTAACTCTGTTCTGGTGGTTTTACCGGTCTGTATTTTCTGAATGTTCGCAGTATCGAAATTATGCCCGACGGAACTTGAGCACGCTGACAGCATAAACATTAAACCCGGGATCCAATATGCTCTCATTAAACGCCCCTCATGCTGTAAGCCATAACTATAAAACCTCTACATTATAGAGAGTTAACGCCACTTTTAATCGGCGAAGAATCTTAATTATTTCCCACAAGTCCATTCATTTTATTTTTTTCGCAAAAGCTTAGTGCAATTCCTTGGTTCTCCTCGCGGGTGCGGCATTTGATGATGAAATCCGCCCGCCGGGCTATTGAATCATAAGGAATTCACCATGAGTAAGCATTTTCACTTGCAGGCATTAAGCTTAGCCCTGCTGACAGGGATATTTAGCGCACACGCGGCGGACACTCCGGTCAAGGGAGGTACGCTGGTGTATCTTGAACAGCAACCGCATACCAACCTCTATCCGCCTGCCGGTGGTTTCTACCCCAACGGCGGTATCCTCAACCAGATCACCGATAAGCTGACGTGGCAGAATCCAAAGACGCTGCAGGTTGAACCCTGGGTAGCGGAAAGCTGGAGCGGCAACGCCGATAAAACTGAATACACTTTTAAAATTCGTCCGGGCGTTACCTTCTCCGATGGCACCCCTTTGGATGCCAACGCAGTGGCCAAAAACTTTGATACCTACGGCCTCGGCAATAAAGCCCTTCGCTTACCGGTTTCAGAAGTGATTAATAACTACGACCACAGTGAAGTCATCGATCCGCTGACGGTGAAGTTCTATTTCAAGAAACCCTCTCCGGGATTTTTACAGGGCACCGCGACCATCGGATCTGGCTTAGTTTCTCTGAGCACCCTGCAACGAAGCTTCGATCAACTGGGTGACGCACGCCATATTATTGGCTCCGGTCCGTTTGTGGTCAGTGATGAAAAACTCGGGCGTGAAGTCGATCTCACCGCGCGTAAAGATTATCAGTGGGGGCCGAAAAATATCGCCCAGCAAGGCCCGGCCAATCTCGATGGCATCAAAATTATCGTCACGCCGGAAGACAGCGTGCGCATCGGCGCATTGTTGGCGGGCCAGGCGGACTTTATCCGCCAGGTGCAAGCCTATGACGAAAAACAGGCGCAGCAGCAAAACTTCCCGATTTATGCCGCCCCCACACGCGGTGTAAACGACAGCATCAGCTTCCGTCCTGACAATGCGCTGGTCAGTGATCTGAAGGTGCGCCAGGCGCTGTTGCACGCTACCAACGCGCAGCAAGTGGTGCAGACACTGTTCTCGCCTAACTATCCGCAGGCCACGTCGGTTATTGCCCATTCTGCAGCCGGTTACGTCAATCTCGCCGACAAGCTGAAGTACGACCCCACCCTGGCAAAACAGCTGCTTGATGAAGCAGGCTGGAAGGTCGGTAGCGATGGCATCCGTGAGAAAGACGGTAAAAAACTCGCCCTCGCCATCTATGAATCTCTGCCACAGCCGCAGAACAAAGAAGTGCTGCAACTGGTGGCACAGCAGTGGCGTCAGGTGGGCGTCGCCTTAGCGGTGAAAGCGGGCGATGCGGGCAGTGCCACGCTGGATAATCTCGATCCGCTGAAAACGCCGCTCAACGTCACGGAAGTTGGCCGTGCAGATCCGGATGTGATTAAAAGCAGTTTCTACCCCACCAACCGTAACGCGTTGCTGCAAAAAGGCGGCTCCAGCGACAAGGTGCAAAACTTCCGCGATGACAAGCTGAATGCACTGCTGGTAGATATCTCAGCGGAAGTGGATCCGGCTAAACGCCTGGCACTGACCGGTGATGTCCAACGCTATCTGCTCGATCAGGCTTACGTGATCCCGATCTTCGAAGAGCCGCAAGTGTTCGCGGGTGCTCCCTGGTTCAAAGGCGTGAGCTTTGAAGCCGTAGGTCGTCCTTCGTTCTACGGCGCGTGGCTGGAAAAACACTAAGGCAGGCTGATGATGCAACGTTCTCTGCTGCGAAGAGTGGGTCAAAGCGTGCTGGTATTGTGGGCCGCGTTTACCCTGTCGTTCTTGCTGCTGCAGGTGCTGCCGGGCGATGCGGTGCTGATTAAATTTCAGAACCCGGATCTGGGCCTAAGCCCGGATCAGATCGCTGAGATGCGGCTGGCTTATGGTGCGGATAACCCACTGTGGCAGCAATATTTCCATACGCTGCTGGCGATGCTGCACGGTGATTTTGGCTATTCAGTACAGGCTGGCGTGTCAGTGAGCGATCTGTTGATCAGCAACCTGCCCGCCACCCTGCAGCTGGCGGTGCTGGGTTTTGCGCTGGCCACATTACTGGCCTTTGCGCTGGCGGCACTGTCTCGCTTGCCCGCACTGCGTCTGCTGCGTTCGTTGCTGCAATCCGTTCCTGCGCTGTTTATTTCGCTGCCGACCTTCTGGCTCGGCATCGCGTTAATTCAGCTGTTCTCCTTCCAGTTGCGCTGGATACCGGTGATCAACCCGTCGCCATTGCAGGGTTTAATCCTGCCGGTGATCACGGTGGCGATCCCGATCTCCGCGCCACTGGCACAAATCCTGCTGCGCAGTATTGACCAGATTTCAACGCAGCCTTTTGTGGCGGTGGCACGAGCCAAAGGTGCCAGCGCCAGTCGCGTGCTGTGGCGACACATAATGCGCAATGCGCTGCTGCCGGTGCTCAACGTGGCCGGTCTGCTTTTAGGCGAGTTGATCGCCGGCGCGCTGATCACCGAAACCGTGTTTGGTCTCAGCGGTATCGGCCAACTGACGCAGCAGGCGGTCAATAATCAGGATGTCGCCGTATTACAGGCGGTGGTGATGCTCTCTGCGCTGGCCTTTGTCCTGATCAATCTGCTGGTCGATGTGCTGATGCCACTGTTCGATCCCCGCTTGCACCCAATCGCCGGAGGAAGCCGATGAGCCTCGTCGATTACGCCACCGCCCGCCAACGCGGCGTCACCCCACGTACCCAACGCAGCTGGCAGATTCAGCCCGGACTCTGGCTGGCCTGGGCGGTGATGCTGTTGGCCCTATTAGCGGCATTCGCGCCGGGTTTATTCACCCATTACAGCCCGACCCAAGGGGTGCCCGGCGCGCAACGTTTAGCCCCGCAGGCCGCGTATTGGCTTGGGACCGATCAGCTCGGCCGCGATCTGTTTACCCGTATTGTTTACGGTGCTTCACAGTCACTGGCCGCCGCCTTTGCCGCCGTGACAATGGGCTTGATTGGCGGCACCACACTGGGCGTATTAGCAGGCGCGGTAGGCGGGCGTATGGAAAACACCCTGATGCGCCTGGTTGACGTGCTGCTGTCGATTCCCTCATTGCTGCTGTCACTTAGCGTGCTGATTCTGTTGGGATTTGGCACAGTGCATGCCGCGCTGGCCGTGGGGATTGCCTCCATCGCCAGCTTTGCCCGCCTTGCACGTGGTGAAGTGGTGCGTGTGCGTCGCAGCGAATATGTCGAAGCGGCCTACGGTAGTGGCGGCAGCTTTTGGCAGGTGCTGTGGCGCCACATTTTACCCAACTCGCTGACGGCGGTAATTGCCTTTGCCGCACTGCAATTTGGTCAGGCGATTCTGGCGCTCTCCACCCTCAGTTTCCTGGGTTATGGCACACCGCCACCTACGCCAGAATGGGGATTACTGATTGCTGAAGGGCGTAACTATCTGGCCACCGCCTGGTGGCTCACCACCTTCCCCGGCATTGTGGTGGTGGCCGTGGTGCTGGCGGCGAATCGCATTAGCCAACAGATCGCCGGAGGTGACGCATGAAAGCATTACTCGCAATAGAAAATCTTTCCCTCAGCTATCAACAGCGCGGGCAGTGGCGTGAAGTGTTGCACAACGTGAGCTTCACCTTGCAGGCAGGTGAAATGGTGGCATTAGTCGGCGAATCCGGCTCCGGTAAAACCACCACCGCACAGGCGATCATTGGCCTGCTGGCCGAAAATGGTCGCCGCGACAGCGGAAAGATCGTGTTAAACGGCACCGATATTGCTGACTGGTCAGCTAAACGTATGGACAGCCTGCGCGGCGTCAGTATCAGTCTGGTGCCGCAGGATCCCGGCAACTCACTAAACCCGGTGAAAACCATCGGCGATCAGGTGGGTGAGATGCTGCAACTGCATCAGAAAATCAGCAAGTCTGAGCGCCGGCAGCGCGTGCTGGAACTGCTGGAAAAAGTCGGGTTGAGCCATCCGCAACAGCGACTGACGCAGTATCCGCATCAGCTTTCTGGCGGCATGAAGCAGCGGGTATTGATTGCGATCGCCCTCGCCTTGCGACCACAAATTATCATCGCAGATGAGCCCACCAGCGCGCTGGATGTCACGGTGCAGAAACGCATTCTGGATCTGCTGGATGTGCTGCGCCATGAGTCGGGCACCGCGGTGTTGTTTGTCACGCACGATCTGGCGCTGGCGGCTGAACGCGCCGACCGGTTGCTGGTATTCCGTCACGGCGAGATTCAGGAACAAGGGCTAGCCGCTCAGGTGTTTAATGCGCCACAACATCCCTACACGCGCCAGTTGCTGCAGGATGCTTCACCGGACCACACGGCGCTGACGATTTCACCTGAAGCAAAGTTTTCCACACCCGCGATCCAGCTTTCAGCCATCAACAAGCAGTTCTCGCTCGGCAAACAGCAGCAGTTACAGGTGGCCAGACAGGTCAGCCTGACAGTGACACGCGGCACCACGCACGCACTGGTCGGTGAATCCGGCTCCGGTAAAACCACGCTGGCGCGCATTCTGCTGGGATTTGAACAGGCTGACAGCGGACGCGTGGTGATTGACGGCATTGATGCCAGTGCGCTGCGCGGTGAAGCGCTCCGTCAGCTCCGACGCAAAATCCAGTTCGTGTATCAGAATCCGTTTGCATCACTGGATCCGCGCCAGACGCTGTTCGCCATTATTGAAGAACCGCTGCGTAATTTCGAGAAACTCAGTGCCGATGTTCGTCGTCAGCGGGTCGAAGCCGTGGCTCAGCGAGTGGCACTGCCGCTGGAATTGCTCACACGTAAACCGCGTGAACTCTCCGGGGGTCAACGTCAGCGCGTGGCGATTGCGCGCGCACTGATCCTGCAACCGGCGATACTGGTGCTGGATGAAGCCACCTCGGCATTGGATGTCACCGTACAGGCGCAAATCCTGCAGTTGTTGCAACAGCTGCAACAGGAACTGGGATTAACCTATCTGTTTATCACCCACGATCTCGCTACGGTGCGGCGCATTGCGCACAGTGTAACCGTACTGAGAGCGGGCGAAGTGGTCGAACAAGGTGACACCGTCACCTTATTTAACGCACCTCAGCATACTTACACCCGTGCACTGATTGACGCCATCCCCGCTATCCGTCCGCTGATTAAGGAGTCTGCATGACGCGTAAACGCATTGGCTTTTTCACTCGCCTGCTGGATGAGGTATCGGCGCAAGAGCGCTATCGCCTCGCCACCGAACAGATCCAGCACGCTGAACGTTTAGGATTCGACAGCGCCTGGATCGCTCAGCATCATTTCCATGAGAAGGAAGGCGGTCTGCCTGCGCCACTGGTCTTCCTCGCCCACGTGGCCGCGCACACCCGCATGATCCGTCTTGGCACTGGCATTATTACGCTGGCGATGGAAAACGCGCTGCGCGTGGCAGAGGATGCCGCCGTATTAGACCTGCTCAGTCATGAGCGGCTGGAAGTCGGATTGGGATCGGGCGGCACAAAAACCTCTTTCCTGCCCTTTGGCTTGACCATCGATCAACGCGCCAGCGTGTTTGCCGACCAGCTGCACACGCTGCTTAGCGCCTGGCGTGGCGATACCCTCGCGCACCCGGATAATCATCTCTACCCGCCCGCGCCAACGCTGGCACAGCGCGTGTGGATCGCCACATTCTCGGTTGAGGGTGCCGCGCGAGCCGGCGCTGCTGGCCATGGCTTGATGTTGTCACGCACGCAACCGCGTCCGCCAGGCCAGCCTGATTTGCCGCTGGAAGCGATACAAAATCCAATGATCGATGCCTATCTGGCCGCGTTACCGGCCGGTATTGCACCGCGCATACTCGCCTCGCGCACCGCGTTTGTTGCCGATTCGAATGACTATGCGCGTCGTCTCGCAGAGCCAGGATTGCGGCGCCAGGCTGAGCAGTTTCAGGCTGCTGGCCACGTCATCACTGGCCATACGCTGGAAAGCCATGCGCGTCAGCTTGATGCGCACTTTGGCGATGCACCTTCCGTCCTGGCGTCATTGCGCGCCGACTCAACCTTGCAACGTGTCACCGATATCACCTTCCAGGTGCACTCAATCGATCCGCCACACGCCGACATTCTGCGTTCGATTGAATTAATCGCTGATCACATCGCCCCTAAGCTACGTGCTCTGGAACAGGCTTAACAGGAGAAAATGATGTCTCAACCCGTTGATTTACTGGCCGCCTTAGCGGATATCGATCCCGCATCGGCACTCGCGTTAGCACGCAACGAGCGCCATGCTGCCACTCAGCACACGCAAGGCAGCTATGAGGTGCTGTTTGGTGAAGATGATGCGGATTTTCCGCTGCAATGGCGATTTGCCTTCGCCGCACAGGTCGCCGACTGGCACGGCGCCACCCGCTTACAGGCGCATTATCAGCAACAGGTGAACAACAAGGCACATGACGCGCGCTTTGCGGCCGGTCACGCCTTTGCCGAACTGCTCAGCTTGCACCCGGTGGATGCAGCGCCCAAACACATTCAACACCTGCAAAGCGCTGGCTGGGCACCGCGTGGCATCGTCACCCTCGCACAGTTAATCGCCTTTGTGAGCTTCCAGAGTCGTTTACTGACCGGTTTACGCCTGCTCAACGGCGAGCAGAGTGATACGCAGGCGCACGCCGTGGCTGGCAAGTGGCACGATGCACCGTTGACGTTGAGTGGCCAAACCGCCCTCACCGCCTTTACCCAGCAAGAGTTAGGCTGGGAACCCTGGCTGGCAGCCAAACCGCTCAACGAATTTACCGCCGATGAACAGGCTACGTTGAAGAAAAACGGCCACAGCGACTCCGATTACTTCCGCCTGCTGGCACGTCATCTGCCGCTGCTGGAGCAGCGTACGCTGACCGACAAAGGCATCTTTTACACCGCTGGCGGATTGCCGCGTGCCGAGCGTGAACTGGCGGCCACCGTGGTCAGTAAAGTGAATGGCTGCATCTTCTGCGCCTCGGTCCACGCGCGTAAAGCCAGCCAGTTATCAAAAGACGATGCGGCAGTGCAAAAGCTGCTGAATGTGGCACCGGGCGCAGAGTTGGCACACGGCCAGTCACCACGCTGGGCCGCGATGATTGACCTGGTCGCGACCCTTTCCATCACTCCCGCTGCCGCCAGCCTGCAACAGGTGCAGACATTACGCGATCAGGGCTTCACCACGCTGGAACTGCTTGATGTGATCCAGTCCGCGGCTTTCTTTGCCTGGGCAAACCGTTTGATGTTGACGCTGGGCGAGCCTTTTTTACCTGAACACTCACAAGGATGACCATGACCGGGCAAACCCACTCCACGCAGCGTTTTCACATCACCCTGACCGGTAAAGGCGCGCATGCCGCACGGCCACATGAAGGCATTGATGTGATTGTGATCGGCAGCCATATCGTTTCCGCGCTCTATGCACTCCCCAGTCGTCATCGCCAATGGACGCTTGGCGTTACGCGTTTAACGGCGGGTAACAGCTGGAATGTGCTGCCTCAGACAGCGGAGATTGAGGGCATCGTCCGCAGTCAGGATCAGCACACCGATACGCAAATCACCACCCTGATTGCCGGCATTGCCGCCGGTTTTGGCGCGGAAACGCACGTCAACTGGCAGCCACTGTCAGCATCCGAACCGGACGCCCCAGCATGGGCGCGGTGACCATGAGAGCAAGGAGGAAAGCGATGGCGATTTCCGTACCGATTCCCCGTCTGGATCACGTGGTGATCAACGTGGCCGATCAGTTAGATGAGGCCAGTGCGCTGTTTCGTCGGTTGGGGTTTCAGCTCACCGAACGCGGCCACCATTCGCTCGGATCCAGTAATCATCTGGCCGTGTTTGGTGATAACTATCTTGAGCTGCTCGGCTTCGAGCCGGGGCGTGCCAGTTTACGTCAGGATGTGTGGCAGTCACCCATTGGCCTGAGCGGGTTGGTGTGGAAGACCGAGGATGCCGATGCAGTATGGCGTTATCTTGAGAGCCAGGACATTGATGGCGCTGTGCCTGCCAGCTTCTTCCGTCCGGTGCAGTTGCCGGATGGCAATGAGGATCAGGCACGTTTCCGCACCGTGCAATTAAGACCCGCGCTGGTGCCGAATGGGCGCAGTTTCTTCTGCCAGCACGAGACCCCACACGCGGTATGGCAGGATGCATGGCGTCAGCATCCCAATGGCGTGACTGATATTGTCGAGTTTGTGGTGGTGGCGCAGGATCCTGCGGCGGCAGCACAACCATACAGTCGGCTGTTTGGGGCGAATGCGCTCACCGTCTGCCAGCAAGGTGCCTTCGTATTAAAAGCCGGCGTGGCGACGGTACGCTTCGCGGCTGCCGGCTATGTCACACAACGTTTCGCCGGATTACCACCCGATTACAACGGCAGTGCACGCATGGCGGCGTTAAGCTTACGCAGTGTGGATCTGCGCAAGGTGAAAGCCAGTTTGCTGCTGGGCGATATCCCGTTCCACGAAGAGGAATCCGCGCTGATCGTCAGCGCTGAGCATGCTTTTGGCGTGGCACTGCGGTTTCAGCAGTAATCTTCAAATTCAGGGCGGCCCTAAGGGCCGCGCCCTACCCAGTTAAATCCCGATCTTCAGCTGTGCACGCGCAGTATAGAAACGGCGATACGACAAATACGCGGCAATGATGGTCGAGAGGCTGGCGGTACCGATCAGCATAAAGGTCACCATAATCTGGTATTTAATCGCTTTCACCGGATCGATTCCGGCAAAAATCAATCCTGACATCATGCCGGGAAGACTCACCAGCCCCACGGTTTTTGCGGCATCGACCGTGGGGATCATCGCCGCGCGGATGCTGTCACGAATCAACCGACCCGAGGCCACTTTTATCGAAGCGCCCAGGCTCAGCATCTCTAAAATCTTTTGCCGGTTATCACTAAACCGTTGATTAAGATTGCTGTAGCACAAACCCACCGCCACCATGGCGTTGCCCGCGATCATGCCGGAAATGGGGATTACCTGCATTGGGATAAACTCAATGGCGCCACTCAATAACAAGATAGTAAGGGTGAGCGAAGTGCCGGTGGTGATCGCCACGAAGGAGATCGCTAGCGCGTGGTCGATGTTGCGGCTGCGTTTGCGCGCGTTCAGTGCCGCATTCACGCAGATAAAAAGCACCATCAGGATGGTCAGCCAACGGTTGTTGAGGTCAAAGATCGACTTCAACACGTAACCCACAATCACTAACTGTACAATGGCCCGGCACACGCTCCAGATGATGTCTTTGCTCATGCCGAGCTTCTCTTTCTGGCTGATGATCAGTGCGATTACCACCAGCATCAGCGACAACAACAGTGAGCTGTCGGTAATATTATGCTGACTCATGCGACTCTCCTCTTTCCGGTGCCGTCAGTCGCAGCACGTTCTCCGCATGCTGGATCTCATCGGGATCGTGACTGATCCACACCACCGCCAACTGTTGCTCCTGCACCCGCTGCTGAATCAGCTGCTGGACAACCGTCTTGTTCTCTTCGTCCAGTGCGCTCGTCACCTCATCTAACAGCAACACTTTGGGCAAGAATTGCAGATTGCGCAGTAAACCCACGCGCTGTTTCTCACCTCCGGAGAGTTGTTCAACCTGTTTATCCAGCATCTCCGCCTCCAGATGCACGCTCTCTAATGACGCAACAAGCGCCTCGCGCGATGGCTTCTGCTGACGGATTTGCCATGGCAGCGCCAGATTGTCATACACTGTCTCGCCAAACAGCTGCGGCGTTTGAAAACAGTATGATACCTGCTGGCGATACAGCTCCGCTTTTATCGTGGCGATATCACGGTTCTCAAAGCGGATCTGTCCAGCGGTGGGGGCCAGTAGCGAGGCCAGAATCTTCAACAGCGTGCTTTTTCCACTGCCTGAGGGCCCGGTCAGCAGCAAAAAATCACCTGCGTTAAGTTGCAGTGAAACAGGTGCCAGTAAGGTTCGCCCTTGCATAGCATAAGTAACCCTCTGCACTTCAAGCAGAGGAGAATCGCTGGTCATGTTCGCTTCCAAAATGGGTTCAGGACTTGTTGGTTTTACGCGCGCCGGGGCGCGTCAAGGCATTACTGATCTCATACAGTTTGCTCATGCTTTCCATGGTGGCAACCGGCGTGGTGGCCGCCAACCCCAGCACTAAAATTTCCAGACAGATCATTGGCGTAGCGTGTACCGGCATTTTATCCGCGTCACGACTGCGGGGAATCTCAATGGTGACATCAGAGCGTTGGGCAAAGATGCTGTCTGGCGCGCCAGTGAGCACAATGATTTTCATTCCCAGCCGCTGAGCCTCGGCCAGCGTTACCAGCCCTTCCGGATGCGCGCTACTTTGTACCAGCATGATCAACACATCGGCATGGCGCATCTCGGCAATTTGTTCGCTGAGGGCAATGCCGGTGCGATTCAGTACATATGAGGATGTGCCATTACGTTTGAACAGACGGGCTGTGTAGTCGGCCAGTATTGCAGACGCACCAATGCCGAAAATAGCCACGCGATCCGCCTGCTGCAAAAGGTCGATCGCCTGCTGAATCGCCTGGCGATTGTCGCTGGAGGCAAGCATATCGCAGCTAATACGATAACTATCCAGCACAAAATCAACACTGCCTTTGGCATCCTGTGACAAGGCATTCACCGTGGAAGCCACCCGTGCCGGCGAGCGCTGTGTGACGCCCAGGAACTCCGCCATCACAATCTTCAAGTCGCGGAAACCGGAGAATCCTAACGCCTGAATGGCGCGGATCACTGTGGCATCCGAGGTTTGGGTATCGATGGCAATGCCCAGCGCGGTTTTATCCAGTACCACACTCCGGTGCTGATGGATGTAATTCGCCACTTTAAACAGGCGCGGCGTGAGCTGATGTTTAGCGGTGTGAAAACGCTCTCCGTAGAGATCGTAGGGCCGCTTGCTGGTTTTAGGCACGGAATCAGTCACGGTTAAAACACCTTGTTAATAAGTAAGTTACGCTGCCAGACGCGACCTTCGCAACGTCACGCAGCGCGAGAGTAATCCAGAACAGGTCACGAAGCAAAGCGTGAATGCGCCCTTCCCCCTCGCAACAGAGACAGGAGTAAACGTATTATTCCGATGAAAATTAAGAATACCTTAATTTAATTAAAATAAATGAATGCCTCCAATCTATTAACGCCACTGGAGAGTGAGAGGTGAGTGTCGATAAAATGTAGTCAAATTAAATCAGGATTAATGAAACTACATTCACTACTACATTTTTTGAATAATATTAGATAAAACAGTACATTTAAAAACTACATATTAACAACAGTTGCATGAAGCAGGTGTTTTATGCCGCAGAATCCAATAAAAAAATAATCAATAAAATACGTCAATGAGATGAAAAATCGGCATTATTTTGTTGTAAATGGAAATCAATCTCATTACCATCCGCTCTTCTAAATATTTCCCTTTTTGATGCGGATTTAACTTAATGAAGTATCTTTGCTTATTTTCATCAGCGGTAAAATATACGCTCTCTGGCTCTCAGGTATTACTGGCTTCCACCCTGCTGTACAGTTATTCAGCCAGCGGCGCGGATCAAACCTTGACCGTGACAGCCGCTCCGGAAACCACCTCCAGCAGCTACAACCAGGACGATGCTGCGGCGACACTGCGCACCTCAACGCCACGCAACGAAACACCGCAGTCAATCAGCGTGGTGACGCCACAAGTGATGAAGGATTATCAGGTCACCAGCCTGAATGATGCGGTGAAATTCGTCAGTGGTGTCACCCAGGGCAATACGCTGGGGGGGACAGAGGATGGTTTTGTTAAGCGTGGTTTCGGCTCCAACACCGACGGTTCAATCTTCATCGACGGCGTACGCAGTAACCAGGGTCTGACCATGGATGCCAGCATCGATCATGTTGAGGTGCTGAAAGGATCCTCATCGCTGCTGTACGGCATTCTGAATCCCGGCGGCATCATCAATCTGGTGAGTAAAAAGCCGCAATACGAGTGGAACACCCACATCAGCGGTGAATCCAGCAGTTACGGCGGTGGCACTGGCATGGTCGATATCACCGGTCCGCTCGGTAACGGCTTTGCTTTCCGCATGGTGGCAGAGCGTCAGCGCGAGGATTACTGGCGTAACTTTGGCGTTAACGAACATACCCTGCTGGCGCCGTCATTAAGCTGGTACGGCGATCGCGCGTCCTTCAACATCAGCTACGTCGAGTATAAATACGATGTGCCCTACGACCGTGGTACGGCGTTTATTGGCGGGAAACCCGTCGATATTCCTTACAACCGTCGTCTCGACGACAATGCGAACCATGCCTGGGGCAAAAACAAGCGCCTGAACGTCTCATACGGTTACAACCTCAATGATGTCTGGGATACGCATCTCAACTACGGCTGGATGCAGCGCCGTTATGACAGTAACGAAGTGCGCGCCACCGCCATCAACACCACCACCGGTATCGTTTCGCGCCGTGCTGATGCTAACCGCGGCTTCAACCATCAGACGGAATATGTCTCCTGGGATATCAGCGGTTCTCCTACTATCGCGGGCATACAGCACGACTTGTTGGTGGGTGTCGATTATGAGCAGAACGAAACCTATAAAGCGCGATCTTATCGTGGCACTGTTTCACGCACCTTCAATATGTACGATCCGGTGTACGGCGAAGAGCCGATTGTCAGCGACAGCACCTATAACGATGCGCTGAGCAATCTGCGCACCAATCTCTATAGCCGTTCCGTGTTTGCCAAAGACAGCATTCACCTGACGGATAAATGGATCGCGGTGTTGGGTGGCCGTTTCCAGCGCTATACCCAGACCTCCAGCAACGGCTTTATCGATCCGGAAAGCACACTTAACGATCGCGGCAACGCTTTCCTGCCGCAGTTGGGGGTGGTGTACAAAGTATTGCCGGATGTCTCACTGTACGGCAGCTACAGCAAATCGTTTACGCCATCAACCCAAACCGACGATGACGGCAACGTGGCGTCCACCGAGAAAGGTACCACCTGGGAAGTCGGTTCGAAGTGGCAGGTTGCGCCCAATCTGGCGGCCACACTGGCGCTGTATCGTATTGATGAAGAGGATATGTCGATCTTCATCAACGGCGTGACGCGCAACATTCCCAAAGCACGCTCGACCGGTGCGGAACTGGAGGTCAACGGCGAGTTTGCGCCTGACTGGAACCTGATAGCCAACTACAGCTACGACAAAACCGAGATAGTTTCCGACAACGTGAATCCTGATAACGTCGGCAACCGTCTGGTGAATGCACCGACCAATATGGGCAGCCTGTATCTCAGCCACACCCTGCGTTTCTCCTGGCTGCCGGGTGAACTGCGCCTGGGCGGCGGCGGACGCTATGTCGGTACTCGTGCTGGCGATCCGGAAAACAGCTTCGTGATGCCCGCCTATACCGTGGCCGATGCGTTTATTGCCTGGGACAGCCAGTTGATCGGTAAACACACCCAGCTGAAGCTCAATGTGAAAAACCTGTTCAACCGAGAATACTACGAATCCAGCGCCGGTAATCTGCGCGTGATTGAGGGTGAACCGCGCGTCATGTACTTACAGGCCGCTGTCGACTTCTAATCTGTTGCGCTCCGCCTTTCAGGGCGGAGCCCACTGTGAGCAATGCGATGAATAGAGTGCTACTGACTTTGCTGCTGTTATTGCCACTGGCGGCGCAGAGCAAAACCCTGACGGATAGCCTGCAACGCCAGGTGAAGGTTCCGGACAATCCACAGCGGATTGTGATTGGCGAAAGCCGGATGATCTATACCCTCGCCCTGGTGGAAGACGGCAACCCGGCGAAACGGGTGGTGGGCTGGCCTGCAGATCTGCGCAATCTGGATAAACAGACCTGGGATCGTTACGTCAAAGCCTTCCCGGAGATTGGCAAGATTACCCAGATTGGCAACTCTAACTTCTCGCAGCTGAACGTAGAGAAGATTATCGCGCTGCACCCGGATTTGGTGATCCTGCCGGTGTATGCGCGTACTCCGCCCAATAACTCGCAGTTTATGCTGCAGCTACAGGCCGCGAATATCCCAGTGCTGTTTCTCGATTTCCGCGTTGATCCGCTGACGAATACCGTTGCCAGTCTGCGTACGCTCGGTGCAGCACTCAATGATGAAGCCAAAAGCGAACGCTTTATCGCGTTCTATCAGCAGCACATGCAGCGTATTCACGATCGCTTAGCCAACTGGCACGGTACGCGGCCGAAAGTGATGCTGCAATTACATCTGGGTAAGAAAGCCGAATGCTGTACCACGGTGGCGCATGGCAATCTGGCGGATTTGATCGCCTTCGCCGGGGGCGACAATATTGCCGCCGGTCGCTTCCCCGCCGTGTTTGGTCAGCTCAACCCGGAAGCAGTGATTGCCGCTAATCCCGATATCTATATCGCCACCGGATCTTCGGGCCCGGAAGAGACCAGCGCGCTGCAACTCGGGCCACTGGTGAATGCGGAACAAGCCAAAACCACCTTCCTGCGTGCGTTAGCCCAGGACAGCACGGTCTCGGCCCTGCCCGCCGTGCAACAGCAGCGCGCCGCCGCCTTCTGGCAAAACTTCTACATGAGCCCATGGCATCTGCTGGCCGCCGAATTTTTTGCCAAAACGTTCCATCCACAGCTGTTCCACGATCTGTCACCCGATGACACGCTGCGGGAGATGAACCAGCAATTTCTGCCCATCCCGGAAACAGGCACTTACTGGACGCACAATTGATTTTTCGCGGTAACTGGCGCACAGGGTTTAGCCCTAAGGTTGAGTTAATCTTGATTCGCGAAAATAGCCTCATGACCACGAGGATATTTTTATGAAATCGATGTTTGTTCGTCCCGCCAGCGAGTATCTGGCGATTGCAGTGAGCCTGTTCGCCGTCGTGAGTTTTCTGACTATCTGGTTCACCCGCTAAAACGCCACACTGTGGCGTTTTTCTTTTTCTAACCCACTGAAGTATCTGTGCATCTGAAGATGACAAATTTGTCATCTGCCTCTTTCCATTCTGTTCGGTGGCCTTCGATAAACTTGTGAAAAATGACAACGCTCGTCGAGGCACCATGGCTTTTCAATCTAAACACTCCCTTCTGCTGATGGTCGGCTTGATCGTCGGCGGGAGCGGCTGGTATTTCTGGCCGAAACAACCGGCCGATGCGGCCGTGAAACCCGCCCACGCCCCGGTGCTGGTGAGCATGATCAGTGCCACGGTGAAACCGCTGCCGATTACGCTGGCAACACAGGGCCATGTGGTGCCACTCAACCAGGTGGAAATCCAGGCGCAACTCACTGGCACGGTGAAAAGTGTCGATTTCCATGAAGGGGATTTCGTAAAAGCCGGGCAGCAACTGTTTACGCTCGATGATGCCAGCCAACAGGCTGCCTATGATCGGGCGGTGGCCGCGGCAGGGGAATCCAAAGCGTTACTGGTGAAAGCACAGAATGATCTGCAACGCGGTCGCCTGTTAAAAGCGAAAAACTACATCTCTTTGTCTGACTGGGACACGCTGCAAAGTAACCTTCAGCAGTATCAGGCTCAGTTCAAGGCCGCACAGCAAGATGTGCAAACCGCACAGGTCAACCTCAGCTATACGCGCATTACCGCACCTGTTGGTGGAAAAACCGGGGCGCTGAATGTGCATCCCGGCAGCCTGGTGCAACCCGGCAGTACCTTGCCTCTGGTATCGCTCATTCAGTTCGACCCGATTGGTGTCGCGTTCACCCTGCCTGAGAACGATCTAAAGCCCGTACTGGCTGCTCAGTCACAAGGCCCGGTGACGGTCTGGGTGGAGGACGCCAGCGGTAAGCCAACGCCAGGCACCCTCGATTTTATCGATAACAGCGTCAGCACCACCAGCGGCACCATTACGCTTAAAGCGCACTTCGATAACCATCAACACCTGCTGTGGCCGGGTCTGTTCCAGAACGTCAAGGTTGATGCGGGCGTCACGCCCGATGCCGTGGTGTTGCCGCCGCAAGCCGTGCAAAACGGCCCTGATGGTCACTTCGTCTATGTGATTGATGGGCACAATCAGGCACAAGCACAAACCATTACACTGCTACGCGTGCAGCAGTCGCTGGCGGTGATCAATGGACTCGCACAGGGCACTAAAGTGGTGAATGAAGGTGCGAATAACTTACGCCCCGGCATGACGGTGCAAATCGCCAGCAACATTGATAAGGCGGTAATGCAGCCATGACCTTCTCTGAACGCTGTTTGCAGCGGCCGATTGCCGTGCTGTTGTTTTGGATCGCCATCATGGTGGCAGGTGCAGTGTGCTGGCAGCATTTGCCAGTGGCTGCCCTGCCCACGTTTGATACGCCCACCATCAAAGTGAACGCCTCCCTGTCAGGCGCCAGCCCGGAAACCATGGCCTCCTCGGTAGCCACCCCGCTGGAAAAAAATCTGGCGACCATTCCAGGCGTGGCGATGATGACCTCGACTAACCTCGAAGGCGCCACCACCATCGTGCTGGAGTTCGATCCCTCGGTGAACATCGATTCGGCCTCGGTTGATGTTCAAGCCGCGCTGTATCAGTCACTGAAAAAGCTGCCTTCGCAGATGACCACGCCGCCGACCTTCCGCAAAGTGAATCCCGCGGATGCGCCGATTGCACAGATCAGTCTGGATTCGCCCTCGATGACGCTCTCCGATCTCAACCGTTACTCGGACGATCTGATCTCCCCGTCGTTGTCGATGATCAAGGGCGTGGCGGAAGTCACGGTGATTGGTCAGAAGCGCTATGCCGTGCGCGTGGAAGTCGATCCCGCCAAGCTTGCTGCCACCAACATGACGCTGGAAGAACTGTACACCGCGCTGAAAGCAGCCAATGACAATTCCCCTGTGGGTGAGCTGGATGGCAAACGTCAGATGATGATGTTGCAGACCAGCGGCGACCTGCGTAATGCCAGCGACTTCAGTCAGGTGGTGGTGGCAACGCGCAATGGCCAGCCGGTCAGGCTTTCAGACATTGCCAGCGTGCAGGACAGCATCGAAAACACCCTAAGCCACAGTGCGGTGAATAATCACACCGCCATCGTGCTGAGCGTGACGCGCCAGCCGGGTGCTAATCTGGTGGCGACGCTCGACACCATCAAGCAACTGTTACCAAAATTACAGCAGCAGATGCCCGCGTCGGTGCACATGCAGTTGCTGAATGACCGTTCGATCTCGGTACGCAACGCCATTCACGACGTCAACCTTACCCTGCTGCTGACCATTGCGCTGGTGATCATGGTGATCCTGCTGTTCCTGCGCCATGTGCGCGCCACGGTGATCCCGGCATTGAGCGTGCCGATTTCGCTGCTGGGTGCGTTTGGCCTGATGTATGCCTTTGGTTTGAGCCTCGATAACATTTCATTGATGGGGTTGACCATCGCCGTCGGGCTGGTGGTGGATGACGCGATTGTGGTGCTGGAAAATATCATGCGCTACATCGAACAGGGTGAAGATCCTAAAAAGGCGGCGCTGAAAGGCGTCAGGGAAGTTGGCTTTACCGTGATTTCCATCTCGCTGTCGCTGGTAGCGGTATTTATCCCCATCTTCTTTATGCCCGGCACCATGGGCTTGCTGTTCCATGAATTTGCCTGGGTGGTGTCACTGGCGATTCTGGTATCGGCCGCCGCCTCACTCACCATCATCCCGCTGCTGGTGCCAATGTTGATGCGTCATGATCCTCATCACGCCAAACCTGAACCGGCATGGAGCCAGCTGTTTGAGCGCGGGTTTGAGAACCTGCGCCAGCACTATGCGCGTGGATTGAATTGGGCGGTGGATCACCGCGCCGTGACGCTTTCGGTGGCGGTGTTAACCGTGGCACTCACCGCCTGGCTGTATACCAGTGCACCCAAAGGTTTCTTCCCACAGGAGGATATCGGCCAGGTCACGGCGAATATCGATACGCCGCAGGATATGTCCTACGACGCACGTAAAGAAGTGGCTTTCCAGTTGGGTAATACGCTGTTGAAGGACAGCGCGGTTGAGACATTGGTGACAAAAGTGGATCACGACACCACTCAGCTCAACATTACGCTGAAGGACGCCAGCCAGCGCCCGGCGATGGCGCAAGTGTTACAGCAGATGCGGGCTGAAACCCACTACATGCCGGGTATCCAGGTGTTCTTCAGTCCGGTGCAGAACTTTAAGGTTGGAGGCCGTGCAGCGAAAAGTACTTATCAGTACACGCTGCAATCGGTGAGCAGCAGCAGCGGCTTAAGCCTTAACAACTACACTAATCAACTGATGGCGGAGATGAACAAGAGCGGTGTGTTTGTCGGTGTGAACAGTGATGCCCAGCTCAACGGTTTACAGGCGCAGCTCACCATTGACCGCAATAAAGCCTCACTGCTGGGCGTCGATCTCGACCAGATCCGCAGCAATTTGTACGCCGCCTTTGGCACATTGCAGGCTTCCACCATCTATGCACCGGAAGACAGCTATGAGGTGATCATGGAAGTGCAGCAGCCGTTCCGTCAGAACGAGAGTGACCTGTCACAGATTTATGTCCGTTCTGCGTCGGGCGATCTGTTGCCGCTGTCGACCTTTACGCATATCAGCCGCGTACAGGGCGTCACCGCTGTGAACCATCAGGGCCAGCTGCCCGCGATCACCATTTCATTTGACCTTGCGCCAGGCAAGTCTCTGTCCGATGCTACGCAAGCCATCAGCCAGGCGGAAAGCGCCATCAACCTGCCCGCCACAGTGTTTGGCAATTACGCCGGACAAGCGGCACTGTTTCAACAGTCGCAGAGCAGCCAGGTGTGGTTGATCGTGCTAGCGCTGGCGGTGATTTATGTGATTCTCGGCATGCTGTATGAGAGCTGGATCCACCCCATTACCATTTTGCTGGGCCTGCCCTCTGCGGCCGTTGGTGCGCTGCTGTCGCTCAGATTGATGGGACTGGATCTGACCTTTATTGCCATGATCGGCATTTTGCTGCTGATTGGTATCGTGAAAAAGAACGCCATCATGATGATCGATTTTGCCTTGTCAGCACAGCGTGAACAGGGGTTGAGCGCGCATGACGCCATTATTCAGGCCTGTTTGCAGCGCTTCCGCCCCATCATGATGACCACCCTGTGCGCCATCATGGGTGCGCTACCGATTGCCTGCGGCTGGGGTGCTGGCGCCGAATTACGCCAGCCGATGGGCGTGGCCGTGGTCGGTGGCCTGGTGTTTTCACAATTCATCACCCTGTTTATCACGCCGGTACTGTATCTGCTGTTTGACCGTACCGGTGCGCGGCTGGATGCGCTGACCCACGCAACGGAGGAAGCATGAGACTGTTATTGGTAGAAGACCAGCAGATGGCGGCGGATTACATCGCCAAAGGGCTGCGCGAGAATGACTTTGTGGTGGATGTGGCCGCCAACGGTATTGACGGTTTGCACCTGCTGCTTACCCACGATTATGACCTGGCAATTCTCGATGTGATGTTGCCGGGTATCAATGGCTGGAAGCTACTGGAGATGGCGCGGCAAGCCGATCGCGCCACACCGGTCATGTTTCTCACCGCACGCGATGATATTGAAGATCGCGTGAAAGGGCTGGAGCTGGGCGCGGAAGATTACCTGATCAAGCCCTTCTCTTTCAGTGAACTGCTGGCACGCGCGCGGGTGATCCTGCGCCGTCAGACGCCCAGTGCAGTGTTGAGCAGTGATGAATCCCAGTTGCAAATTGGCGGGCTGGTGCTGGACTTTGTGAAGCACAAAGTCTCACGCGAAGGCAACCGCATCGAGCTGACGCAGAAAGAGTTTCTGCTGCTGAGCCTGTTGATGCGCCGCAGCGGTGAAGTGTTGTCACGTACGGTGATCGCCGAGCAGGTGTGGGACATGAATTTCGATCCTGAAACTAACGTGATTGACGTGGCGATCCGCCGTCTGCGCGGCAAAATTGATGATAACTACAAGGTAAAACTGCTGCACACCATCCGGGGTGCCGGTTATGTCCTGGAAGAAAAAGAGCATGCTGATACCCCGTAACGTCCCGATCACTGTTCGTCTCACCCTGTTCTTCTCTGTGGCGATGGCGATAGTCCTGTACAGCGTCTCCGGCCTGCTCTATCAAACGTTACGCGACCAGCTCAACAGCAAAGATGTCAATGAGTTGCGTAGCACGTTACAGTTCCAGAAAGAGATTGCCAGCACCATCAGCGAACGTCAGGGTCCGCAGGAGCAGTGGCAAAAGGAGTTGTTCGAGTTCATCGCTGAGCAGGATCGCCTGTCACTGCGCATTATCAGCCCGGATGGCAAGGTCTGGTCTCAGTCGAAGAATATGCGCGTACCGCAATCCGCCTATCCTGCCCCGACCAAAGACTTTAACTACCAGAGCTGGAAGCACCATGACGGTGAGCTGCACGAGAAGTATCTGATTACCGCCACCACTTTCCCGCTCAAAGACAAAGAGCTGTGGCTGGTGCAGGCCGCGCTCAACGTCTCACGCAATAATGAAATCATCGAAAATTACTGGGCGCGCATGCAGATTGCTGCTGCGCTGGCGATCCTGCTGTTTGCTGCCTGCGGCTATGGTCTGGCGCGTCGAGGCTTGCGTCCGCTGCGGGTGATCAGTCGCCAGATTGAGACCATCAACGTGGAAGAGCTGCACACGCGGTTGGCCACCGAGCGCTGGCCGTCAGAATTAGTGGTGTTAGCCTCTTCGTTCGACAGCATGTTAACCCGACTGGAAACCTCCTTTGCCCAGCTGACGCGCTTCTCTTCCGACCTCGCGCATGAGCTGCGCGCACCGATCAATAATTTGATTTCAGCAGCCAGCGTGACCCTGAATCAACCGCGCAGTGCGGCAGATTATCAGGAGACGTTAGAGGCGATAGTGGAAGAAGGTGAACGACTGTCGCGCACCGTCTCCTCGATGCTGTTTTTAGCGCGTGCCGATAACAGTCGCGAGCCGTTGAAAAAGGAGTCGCTGAATAGCGCCAATGAGTTCCGTCGTCTGATTGGCTTTTACGACATTCTGGCGGAGGAGAAAAACATCACGCTGATCCAAACGGGCGATGAGTCATTTATCGCCGATCCGCTGCATTTTCAGCGCGCCATCTCTAACCTGCTGTCGAATGCACTGCACTACACGCCCACTGGCGGTGAGATCACTCTGCGTGCGGTTCGCGAGCCTCACTGGCTGCATTTTAGCGTGCAGGATAATGGTGAAGGCATTGAACCCGAACATCTTCCGCATCTGTTTGAGCGTTTTTATCGTGCCGACCCTTCACGCACCAGTACCGAAAATACCGGCCTGGGATTAGCGATTGTGAAAACCATCGCCGAGTTGCACGGCGGTAAAGTCGCGGTCACCAGCACGCTCGATAAAGGCAGCACCTTTACCTTCTCGATTCCGCAATAATATCGCCTGTCAAAATTGTCATCTTCAGGTTTGAGTGTGGTCACCGCCACAGTGAGAAAATAACGCTATCAACACAACCGTTGTTATTAACCACGAGGTGACCACCATGAAACAGAAATTAGTGATGATTCTTTTAGCCGCGTTTTCCCTGTTAGCTGTCAGTCAGGTTGAAGCCAATATCGGCGTCGAACGCACCGCCAATACCTGGCTATTAACCCCCGCCAGTTGGCATCCCGGCACACCGAATAAACTGTACGAGAATTATCCTTTCGATCTCGGCGAGCGCAAAATTAATATGGGAGATGAGGATCAACCCCGCCATTTTGATAATGACAGCCAGCAACACCCTTTGATGGATAAATCGGTACATTCTCCGGTCTATCAACAGCAATAAATAAGGTGTTCGCTGCATGAATTTTTGCGGCGAACATTTTTTTATGTCGCTGCCATGTTAATACGGATTCCAAAACGAGTGGTGAGCTTAACGGAGATAACGCAGGCTGAGACCGCTTAGGGTCTGGCGTCCTCGCGCCGCTGCGCGGTACCTTCACTTCATTCCTCTGCCTGACGGACCGGCGGGGTATGGCACATCGTGTGCCACCCCGCCTTTCGCCCGCGTCCTGCGTGCTCTCCTGGCAGACTCATTCTGTTCAGCGCTGCGGATTGCCTGCCCCTAAGCGGCCCCAGCCTGCTTCTGACCTGCATTGCGTATTGTTAGAGAGGGCACGACGTGGAAGCCGAAGGCACCGCGCTAGCGGCGTGAGGACGGCCCGGCAGTCGCAGAGGCGTTAAGGCCCGCACTCCGCCACCGCAACCACCACCACACCGCCGGCAAACTCAGATACAGCGCGATCATAATCGACGTAAACAGATCCCCTGGCCAGTGCATACCCAGCGCCAAACGACTGATGATCACGCCATACGCCCAAAGCATAATAACGCCAGCCAGCAACCACTTACCGCGCGCCACCAGTAGCGCCGCCGCCATGAGTGCCCAGGTAGCAGCAAAAATCGTATGTCCAGAAGGAAACGCCGGATCGACCTGCTGCAACCAGTGCTGCTTCTGCCAGTCCGGAATCTGGGTGTTATTAGCCAGCCGCTGAGTAATCAGCTGCCGCCGCTGAGCAGGATCATCCTGATAAAAGTGACGATCGATCTCAGTATCCGTATGACTCAGCCACACCACATAGGGGCGTGGCTCCTGGTTAGTCTTTTTAATTTCGCTCACCGCCACTTGCCCGACGATCACCGGCAACAACATCACCAGCGCAAATTTAAGCCACTCTCCCCGAGGAATATTTAACGTATAAATCAAAACAAACAGCATTAACGCCGAAGTGATAAAGCCAAAAGGTTTACTCACGGTCTGCGTCAGCAAATAAAACCACCACAATAGCGCGGATTGATCGTTGGCATTCCAGCTCCAGTGAATGCCCCAGGCAAACAGCGGAATAGCAAACAACGACGCACAGCAGATCATCAGCGCAAGATAAGGGCGCTTTAAAAATCGCATCGGTTTATTTACCCTCAGATTAATGTTTGGCGCGCGTGAGCTTTAAATAGCCGAATAAATAAGCATTCAAATTGCTGAGTTTATCAAACAGCGGTATGAGTAGCGGTTCCGCTTTATTAACGGCGAAGGCACAACCTAATGCCACCAGCACCGAACCCAACATATCGCCAGGGAAATGCACGCCCATATAGATACGGCCCCAGGCAATAAAGCCACTCAACACCAGCAACACAGCACCCAATATCAGCCGTTGGCTAAAGAACAAGCTAAAGGTCATCGCGCAGGCCAGGGTCATATGATCGCTCGGGAATGAAGCGTCTGCGACGTGGGAAATAAAGGTGTGGCCGATCGGCACCATAAAGGGTCGTGGATGAGGGAAGAAATCCCCGATGATGACGTTGATACTTAAGGCTATCAGTGACGTCAATAAAGCGGACAACGCCACCTGTTGATGATTGCGGTTGAAACTAAACCAATAAATCAGTAACGCCAGCGGGTAGATAAATATCAGCCACGACGCACAGGCATTGCCAAAACTCAGCATTGCCGTTGATGCATGTGCCGGCGCATTCAACAGCAGAAAAACCGTATCGTTAATATTTTCCGCGTTCTCAGATGTCAGAAACATCGCTATCTCCTTGTAATCAATTAAGCCAGTGGCAGGGAAACACTTACCTTTAAACCTGACGGGAAGCGTGAGGCGGTAGCGAGTACCACCTCACCCTGCATACGAACCAGCATGGCGTGGACAATCGACAAACCTAAGCCTGAGCCGTTGGCGTCATTGCCTTCCATGCGATAAAAAGCGTCAAACACTCGCGTGTGTTTATCAGCGGGAATACCGGGGCCGGAATCTTCGACGGTGATCAACACCTGACCATGATGCTTTTCGATAGCCATATCGATGCATCCGCCCTCCGGCGTGTATTGAATGGCGTTGTGCAACAGGTTGCGTAGCACGGTATAGAGATCAGAGGGGCGAACCCTCACCACCGCATCACTGATGCTGAGCACCCCCAGATCCTGGGCTTTGTGCTCCGCTAACGGGTGCAGATCGGAAATCACCTGTTTCACCACCGCGAACACTTGTGTGCGCTCGACCGGCGGCAGTGCCACCGCCTCCCCGCTCTGGGCGCGGCTTAAGGTCAGCAGTTGCTCCACCAGCCAGCTAGCACGCTCCATACCGGCACGTAGATCGCGCAGCCGATGCTGGCTCTCAGGTGGAAGTTCGCTGCTTGCCAGCCGCTCGGATTGCAGCATCAGCGCGGTTAATGGGGAGCGCAGCTCGTGAGCGGCATCGGCGACAAAGCGTCGTTGTAAGGTGATAGCGTCAGAAGAGCGTTGCAGCAGACGATTGATCGCCGTGATAAAAGGCTGGATTTCACGGGGAATGGTTGCGCCATTCAGCGACATCGCGGCACTGTCGCGCTGCTGATCGACCTCTGCGGCCAACTGTCTGATGGGCCTGAATATCTTCTTCACCAGATCGGCGATCAAATACAGCAATACCGGGAACAGAATGCCAAACGGCACCAGTGTGCGTAGCGCGGATGAGAGCGCGACGCTTTCCTGTACTGAAGCACGCTGCGCCACCGCGACGTGCACGCCACCCGCCATATTTTCTATCAGCACGCGGTAGCTTTGTTGATTCACTTTCAGGGTATGAAAGCCCACATCCAAATGCGTGGGCAGCGGAAAATCAGCGGCTGGCGCAGCATCAGGCATGATGAAGTGCACCACAATGCGTGAGGCTTCTTCATCCTGTAGCGGTGGGCTAATGAAACTGCTGTTGCCGGGCGTCAGCATGCCGTCTTTGGCGAGGCTGGCGATTTGCTGCAGCGACGAATCCTGCAACTCATGTGCTTCATCCCACGCAGAGAGAAATCCCAGCACACCGCTGAGAAAGGCGATGCTGCCAACGGCGACACACAGCACCAGCGACAACCGCAACTGCACGGATTCACTCAGGCGTCTTTTGAGACTTTCCATCCCACGCCCCGCACGTTCTGAATCGCATCGCTACCAAGCTTTTTCCGCAGCGAGTGAATGAAATACTCAATCGCGTTACTCTCGACTTCCTCGCCCCAGCCGTAGATTTTGCTCTCTAACTCGCTGCGCGAAAAAATCTGACCGGGCTGGGCGATCAGCGCCTGCAACAGCGCATACTCACGAGCCGACAGCGTGTGGGTTTCGTCACGTTGCAGATGACACACCTGGCGGGTCGCCGGGTTCAGTGTAAACCGACCATTGCTCATCAACGGCGCGGCATTGCCTGCTTTGCGCCGCATCACCGCACGCGCACGCGCCAGCAGTTCACTCATGGCAAAGGGCTTGAGCACATAATCGTCGGCACCCGCGTCCAGGCCATTCAGGCGATCTTCCAGTGCATCGCGCGCGGTAACGATCAGTAGCGGTACCTGATTGCCCTGTAGACGCAGTTGTTGCAGCACCTCCACACCATCACGACGCGGTAACCCCAGATCGAGCAGCACCAAATCGTAGCTGTGCGTCGCCAGACTCAGCAGCGCCTGTTCGCCATCACGAACCCAGTCGGCGGCGTAGGCGGCATCCTTTAGCGCCGCATACACCGCATCCCCGATCATGCGGTCATCCTCGACCAGCAGCACTCTCATGACTCTTCCTGCTGAGCAGGACGTATCACTGCAGTCAGCACTGGCAGCAGTGAAACGCCAATAATGCCGAGCGCCAGCCACTCGCGGTGATCGCGCACCCAGGGCATATCGCCAAGGAAATAACCGAGCCCGATAAAACCGCCACACCAGGCCAGTCCACCGGCGAAGTTCCACAGCAAGAATGTCGAACGAGGCATGGATGAGAGGCCGGCAATAAACGGCGCGAGCGTCCGCACAATCGGCACGAAGCGACCGATAAACACGGTGGCGGCGCCATATTTGCGAAAGAAGGCTTCCGTCTTTTCACGATGCTGAACCTTCAGCCACTGGCGGCGTAAAATAAACCGCCCCACCGCGCCTTTGCCAATATGGTAATTCAGCGTATCGCCGATAAACGCAGCAACGGTTAACAGGGCGATCACTGTGACAGGTGAAAGAGAGGTGGCCGGTAAAAAGGCGCCTGTGGTGAATAACAACGAATCACCTGGCAGAAACGGCAAAATGACTAAACCGGTTTCGCATAAAATAATCACCGCAACGATCGCCACCACCCACAACGGGTCGGCGTTGACCAGGGCAATCAGGTGACTGCCCGAAAGATAATCCATCAGATGCTGAAGCATATTTTCATTCCTGATCGGGTTAGAGTTTGGATATCTGGCGCGATGAGTGGCCGTAGAGCGTTGATGCGCCGATTAATATCGCCATCGCCAGCAGGAAAATAATATTGACCGGCGTGGTGCCGTAACCCAATCCGCCCTCTTTAATCGGTTGAGAAAACAGATCGGCGAGGGAGGCGCCTAAGGGGCGCGTCAGCACATAAACCGTCCAGAAACAGGCCACGCTGCTGAGCCTGCCGATTCGCCAGAGCGCCGCAGTTGCCGCAATCAGCACCGCAAACAACAGGGTGGTTGTCAGGTAACCAAGCGATAATCTTTCTGCTAACGCATCACCCAGCGCCGTACCAAACGCGAAGGTGATCATAATGGCGAGCCAGTAATAGATTTCACGACCTTTGGTATTGATGGATGAGAATTCCAGCGTGCCTTCAGTGCGATGCCAAAACATCAACACCATCACCAGGCCCGATCCAAACATCGCCACTGAATAGAGCAGTGGCACCTGCATTTGATCGGTCAAATAGTCAGTAAGTAAGGTCCCGGTAATGCTCACCATTAACACCGTTAGCCAATAAAGCCATGGGATATAACGGGGTGCGCGCAGCTGAAATAGCAGGATAAATAAAAACAGCAGTGCAGAAATAAGGGAAGTGCCGGTAAGCCCAAAGCCCAGCCCAAAGTTGATCCAGTCAGCGCCGGTTTCACCGACCGTCGTCGACATCATTTTTAGCACCCAAAACAACAACGTGGCTTGCGGTACTTTCGCTTTTAATTCTGTGAAGGTGTCAGTCATGATCGGTTTCCCCGTCAACATATTGCGCTCATGATGACCGGGTAAACTTAAATCTCCCTTAAAAGGGAAAAATAGTTTTTCCGCTTGTGATTATCTTTTTCTGAAAACTGAATAAATGAATCTCTTTCTTAATGTTCAATTAAGGATTTCATGAGCGCATCACTGAAAAATGATTTATTAGTCCAATAGTGAGAGTGAAATAATTTATCGAAGAAATGAATAATTTAACTAAGGTCACAAAAGCTGTAAAAACTTTACAGAGCGGATTGCATCGGGGTCGCAATGGGTTACTGTTAAATTCTTGTAACAAATGTAACCAAAAGGATCTGTATGAAAACCTCACTGCGTTTTTTAACAACCTCTGTACTGGCTGGGCTCTCCTTCTCTGCCCTCGCCGCTGTGCCTGCTGGTTATCCCGCTGAGTATCAGAAAGTCATTGATGCGGGGAAAAAAGAGGGAAAGGTGGTGGTGTATTCGACCACTGACACTAAGGCTGCTGGCCCGTTGATTAAAGGCTTTGAGTCGCTCTATCCGGGCATCAAAGTTGAATATAACGACATGAACAGCACCGAACTCTACAATCGTTACATCAGTGAGCAGGCCTCGGGTAGCGGCAGCGGTGATGTGGTTTGGAGTTCATCCATGGATACCGCGCTGAAGCTAGCCACTGAATATGCGGCGGAATATGCTTCGCCTGAGCAGAGCAAAATACCAAAATGGGCAGTGTGGCAAAATAAAGCTTACGGCACGACCTACGAACCGGTGGTGTTTATTTACAACAATAAACTCATCCCAAAAGACACCGCGCCTGACTCTCACACCGCACTGGCTAAAATGATTGCAGCCGATCCGGCTAAATTCAAAAATAAAGTGACCACTTACGATATTGAAAAATCAGGATTAGGTTTCATGCTGACGGTTCAGGACAGCAAAGTGGATCCGCACTACAAAGAAAATCTGGCGGGGATGGCGAAAGGGGGGCTGACGGTACAATCTTCGACTGGCACGATGATGGAGCGCGTCTCTTCAGGCGAGAATTTGATTGGCTTTAATATTCTCGGTTCTTATGCCGAAGCCCGAGCGAAGAGCGATCCGGCATTGGGCATCGCTTACCCGAAAGATTATATCCTGGTGTTGTCTCGCGTTTCGTTTATCACCGAAGAGGGTGAGCATGAGAACGCCGCTAAATTGTGGCTGGATTATGTATTGTCAGAAAAGGGACAGAGTATCCTGGCGAATCAGGCGGACATCCCTTCCCTGCGCAATGATATTGAAGGCAAAAACGATATTGACGGTATGACCAAAATGCTGGGCAACGCCTTGAAGCCGATTCCGGTGGATGAATCTCTGCTGGAATATCTGGAACCGGCAAAACGCCTGGAATTTATTAAACAGTGGCGTACCGCCGCCGGGAAATAATGCTCCCCACGTTATGCGCCCGTCGCGGCGCATAACATCTCCTTTCGCCTCCGGTGTTTGATAGGGTTGGCATATGAGCAGGTTACTGAAAAAGTGGCAGAGTTTGCCACGTGCATTGATTGTTCTGATCACGGCATTGGTTATTTACGTGCCGCTGATGTTTATTGTGGTGCAGAGTTTTCTCTCCGCGCCATTCTTTGCCAAAAAGAAAGCGTTAACGCTCGGTTCATTTGGATTTATTTTCTCCGATCCTGATTTTTATAAGGCGCTGGAGTCGGGCTTTATTCTGGCATTTGGTCTGGTGATCATTGCTATTCCGCTCGGCGGTATTTTGGCCTTCCTGATGGTCAGAACCAACCTGCCAGGACGCCGCCTGATTGAGCCATTGATTCTGGTACCGATCTTTGTCTCGCCGATGGTGCTGGCCTTTGGCTATGTGGTTGCCGCCGGGCCGGTGGGCTTCTTGTCTCAATGGGCGAATCAACTGTTTGGCGTGGTGCCGTGGAACATCTACTCGATGACCAGCATCGTGGTGATCGCCGGACTCACCCATGTGCCACACGCCTATCTCTATATTTCATCGGCACTGCGCAGCGTCAGCTCCGATGTGGAGGAAGCCGCGCGCACAGTCGGCGCTTCACCGTTGCAGGTCATGACTTCTGTCAGCCTGCCGATGGTGCGCCCTTCGATTCTGTATGCCTGTGTGCTGCTATTCTTCCTGGGATTAGAGGTGTTCGGCCTGATGCTGGTATTGGGCGATCCGGAAGGCAACATGGTGCTCGCCACCTATCTGTATAAGCTGACTAACAAGCTCGGCACCCCTTCTTACCACCTGATGGCCGCTGTTGCCGTGGTGCTGATCTGCTTTACCGTGCCGCTGGTGATGCTGCAGCGCTGGCTGATGCGCACCGCCAACCGTTTTGTCACCATGAAAGGCAAAGCGTCACAAGCGCGCGCCCTGCCGCTGGGTAAATGGCGCTGGATTGCGGGTGCGGTGGTGTTGGCCTGGCTGACCATCACCATCGGCGTGCCGCTACTGGGCGTGGTGATGCGTGCGTTCATCTCGCATTGGGGCGTCGGCGTCTCACTGTGGGATGAAATATCCTTCGCGACCTTCCACAGTATCTGGGATCAACCCAATCTGTTGCGTGCCATTGTCAACTCGATGCTGATTGGGGTGATCGGTGGCGCGGTGGCGGTGATCTGTTATTTGTTTGTCGGCATCGCCATGCATCGCAAGCAGGATCAGGTTACACGTTTCCTGGATTACAGCGTGCTGGTGCCGCGTGCCGTGCCGGGTCTGTTAGCCGGTCTGGCTTTTCTCTGGGTGTTCCTGTTCATTCCGATGTGGCTCGATCAGTCCCTGAAAAACGGCTGGCTCTCCAGCCTGCCGGTTGCTGACTGGCTGCGTGAGAATTTTATCGTTTGGCTGCGTTCCCTGCGTCAAACCATCTTTAGCGTCTGGCTGGCTTACACCGTGGTGTGGATGGCTTATGGCTTGCGCCTGATCTCCTCAACGCTGTTGCAGGTCGGCCCGGAACTGGAAGAAGCCGCACGCAGCGTGGGTGCCACCCCGGGACAAACCACGCGTCACGTGACCGTACCGCTGTCACGCCATGGCCTGATTGGCTCGTGGTTGCTGATGTTCCTGATTTTTGAGCGCGAATACTCAACCGGTGTGTATCTGCTGTCACCCGGCACCGAAACCATCGGTTCAATGCTGGTGTCACTGTGGTCAGCGGGCGCCATTGATATCGTGGCTGCGCTCTCCCTGATTAATATCGTGCTGGTGGTGATCGGCCTCGGCATCGCGTTACGCTTTGGAGTGAAATTACATGATTGAATTATCGGTAGATAACTTGCATCTGATGTACGGCGATAATCCTGTATTGAAAGGCGTATCGATGCAGTTGAAGAAAGGCGAAGTGGTTTCACTGCTGGGCCCATCGGGCAGCGGTAAAACCACCCTGCTGCGCGCCGTGGCCGGCCTGGAAAAACCGTCGCAGGGGCGCATTACCATCGGCAAAAATGTGGTGTTTGATGGCACGCCGAAAAGTGAAATCCCAGCTGAAGAGCGCAATCTCGGCCTGGTTTTTCAGTCCTACGCGCTGTGGCCGCACAAGACCGTATTTGAGAACGTGGCCTACCCGCTCAAGTTGCGCAAAGTGGCCACAGCAGAGATTAATCAACGCGTTCAGGCGGTGTTGGATCAACTGGGGCTCGGGCATCTTGGCAAACGCCACCCGCATCAGCTTTCCGGCGGACAGCAACAGCGCGTGGCGATTGGCCGTGCGCTGGTCTACAACCCACCGGTGATTCTGCTGGACGAACCGCTCTCTAACCTCGATGCCAAATTGCGTGAAGAGGCGCGTGTGTTCTTGCGCGAGCTGATTATTCGTCTCGGGCTGTCTGCCTTAATGGTGACACATGACCAGAACGAAGCCATGGCGATCTCTGACCGTATTCTGTTGCTGAATAACGGCGTGATTGAACAGCAAGGCACACCGCAAGAGATGTACAGCCAGCCCTCAACGCTGTTTGCCGCTGAATTTATGGGTAGCAATAACCGTCTGCACGGCAAAATCACCCACGTTGAAGGGGGCCGGGCGCGCATTGCCGGGGCAAAATGGGCGCTATGGGGTAAACCGAGTGGCGATGTGCGGGTTGGACAGGAAGGCACAGCGGTGATTCGCGTCGAACGTATGAATATCGCTGACACCGCTGATGACAACGCACTTGAGCTGCCCTTGCTCACCAGTATGTATTTAGGCGATCGCTGGGAATACCTGTTCCGCACCGAAGGGGATGATTTTGCGCTGCGCGCGTATGGCAAGGAGTTCCGCGGGAATCAGCGCTTCCGCGTATCACTGCCGAAAGAGGATCTGTGGATTTTCGCTAAAAGCTAACCCTTCCCTTAAATAAATTCCCCCCAACTGCGCATCAGTGGTTGGGGGGAATTTAATGCATCTGTATTACACGAATTAACCAACAATGTTTATCACGTTGTGTAAGCCTGCTAAAAAAATCTATTTAGGTTGCTGGCATGCTTCATTTATAGAATACTGTCGCGCCATACATGTTTTAATGTCCAGGACGGATTTATGTCAGCATTCCCTTATTATATCGCTTTAGCTTTACTGGTGTGCGTGGCACTGGTTTGGAGCGGATTAATCCTGGATCTGTTTGGTATGCGCTGCTGGATGCACCATCTGACTGATTTTATGGAAACCCAATTAAAAGGTTCAGAACCCTTGCAATGAGGGAGATTTAACTGAACATATACCAGGACATTTCTTTATCATGACAAGTTTGTCATCTGGGCATAAAAGAATACGGCTTTAAGCTTTGCTTAAGAAATTAATGGTTGAATTACCTCCAATAACCCGGAGGTAATAATCGTGATTGCTACGACGTATTCATTACTCAAAGAAAAAACCCGCTATTTACAGGCATTTTTTGCTAACCCGCGCGCTTTTGGTTCTATCGCACCTTCCTCTTCTGCGCTGTGTCGCACCATGTCTGAAGCCGTAGATTGGCAGCAGACGCAACGGATTGCCGAACTCGGCGCTGGCGATGGTGTGCTAACACGTCATGTACTGCATAGCATGAGAGCCGATGCAACGCTGGCGGCATATGAAATCAATCCGCAATTAGCCCATAAGCTTAATGCGTTTAACGATCTGCGTTTGACGGTACACACTGATTCAGCAGAAACGTTAGGCACCGGCTACGATGCCATTTTCTCAGGTTTACCGCTGCTCTCCCTGCCGCAGGCGTTGCGCGAAAGGATTTTGACGCAAATAAGCCGCGCGCTGACTCCCGGTGGCGTGTTTGTGCAGTTTCAATATACATCGCTGTCGGAGCCACTGCTGTCACAGCACTTTTACTGGACGCGCACGCGCGTGATGCGCAACCTGCCACCGGCGTATGTTTATCGGTGCCAGGCTGCGTTTTATCCGTAAGTGATTATCCTTCGCTCACCCGATAGCGTTCTGCCCAGTGCGCATAAGGCGCTGGCGGAGCGATCACTTAAACATGTGCACCGCAAGCACTGAACCGACGTGAAGCGATAATGTAGGGATTATTTGCGCGCTTTCGCAGCCGCGACTAGCCCATCCAGCCAATCCTGATGACCATTGATCATCGGATTGGGTTTAGCACTTGCCAGCTCAACTGCCGGTTTGCCGTTTTGCGTTTCCTGGGTCAGGATGCGTACGCGATTGTCAGAGAGATCTTCAATCAGCCAGGCATGCAGAACATCCAAACGGTCCTCGCTACCCACTTCGCCCGCCCAACCGTGCCAGGAAACACGGGCGGCTTCACCCGTTTCGGGTGCTACGTACTCGGTGACCTGCGCTTCCACCGGGAAGCCAAAGGTTTCGAAATAGAAGCGGACGCCCTGCGCCAGTTCCGGGCCTTTATTGTCATAGAAGCGCGCATTCGCCGAGTTCTGGTAATAAGTCGGCCAGAGTGACGGCGTGTTCAGCAGAGGCCAGATATCCTGGGTACTCAAACCTGCAACGATTACTTCGTTGGAACAGTAGTTATCGCTAAAGCCCGGTACAAATCCTTCTGGCCAGTTAATCCCATTCATTTTCATTTCATTCGTCTCACCGTGGATAAATCGTGGGTGAAGTATCTGACTCCCTATGAAATAAGACCAATCGCCATTATTTATTTTTGATATACGTTTTCGTGATATCTGGTGGCAGCGTATGATGAGGTATTGCCCCGCCATCGCCGGAAGATGATGAAAACCGATATCCGCAACCTCGACCTCAATTTGCTCAAAGCGCTGGATGCCTTACTGGATGAGCGCAGCGTCACCCGCGCAGCTGAACGTTTAGCCCTGACGCAACCCGCAGTCAGCGGCATGCTAACGCGTCTGAGAGAGTGTTTTGATGATCCGCTGTTCACGCGGGTGCAGCGCGGCGTTGTCCCGACGATGCGGGCACTGGAGTTGGCTCAGCCCGTGAAGGCCATACTGGCAGAAGTGTCAGAACTGTTGCAGCCCAAAGCCTTTGACGCTGCGACCGCCGAAATGACCATTAAAATCGCCGCCACCGATTATGCCCTGCGTGCGGTCATTGTGCCTTTTATGGCCGCATTACGAGCGCAGGCGCCGGGTATCCGCGTGGCGGTATTGCCCGTTAACAACGAGCAGTTATCCGCGCAGTTTGAACGGGGTGACATCGACATCGCGTTGATCACACCAGACAGTGCCCCACCCGATCTGCATGCCCGCTCGCTGTACGATGAAGAGTATGTGTGTCTCATGCGCGAGGACCATCCACTGTCTGCGCAGACAGGTTTAACGCTCGACAGTTTCTGCGCACAGGACCACGCCCTGGTTTCCTACGTGGGAGGCAACTTCAAGGGCGTGACGGATGAGGCGTTAGCCGCGGTTGGACGTTCGCGACGTGTGACACTTTCGGTGTGCAGTTTTTTAGTTTTGCCTGAGATCTTACGTGTCAGTGATTTGATCAGCGTGGTGCCGCGTCGCTTAACGCACGATTTACCTGGTTTGAAGGTCTTGCCTCCTCCGTTAGCAATCCAGGGGTTCAACAAAATTGTGGTCTGGCATGAACGCACGCACCGCGATGCCGGACACCGCTGGTTGCGTGAATTACTGTTCTCTACGGCGATTTAAGCGGCCGCCTGCTCATTCCCTAGCAGATTCAATATATGGCTGCGCAGCGCCACCAGCTGCGGATCATCACGCCGGCGCGGCCAGGGCAGATCCACCTCAATCACATCCACCACTTTCGCCGGTCTTGGGCTGAACACCACCACACGATTCGCCATCACCAGCGCTTCTTCCACGTCATGGGTCACCATTAGCGTGGTGAACTGCTGCTCCTGCCAGAGGTCAACAATCTCCTGCTGCATGCGCAACCGCGTCAACGAGTCGAGCTTGCCTAGTGGTTCATCGAGGATCAGTAAACGCGGCACATTCACCAATGCTCTGGCTAATGCAGCACGTTGGGCCATACCACCAGACAGCTGATGCGGCCAGGCGCGAGCGAACTGCTTCAGCCCGACACGATCTAGCATCGCGTTAATGCGTTTATCGCGTATTGCGCGGCTCTCACCGCGAATCTGCAATCCCAGACCGACGTTGTCATACACCGTGCGCCATGGATAGAGCGTGGGGTCCTGAAACACCACCACGCGTGAAGGATCAGGTGCCGTAATGGCTTTCCCCTCTTCCGCCAGCAAACCGCTGGCTGGAGGTTCCAGCCCGGCGAGCAAACGTAATAAAGTCGATTTCCCGCAACCGGAAGGCCCTAGCAGAGCGACAAATTCACCGGCCTTCACCTGTAAATTGATATTCTCCAGTACCGGTAAATCATTGCCTTCAAGCGTGAAATGGTGATTCACTTTTTCAATAGCAATATTCACGCCTGCAGAGGTCATGGCCATATTTCGCTCCTGCTAAATAATAGTGTGCCGACAGTTATCTGCAAATAACCATAAGCGTCTCTCTCTCCTGATTGAAATAGCCTTTTCGGCAAACCTATCCGTCATCTTTCATAAAGAAAAACTGCATGACCTCATGCGGGATTGTTATTTGGTGGCGGGAAATCGCTAAGCGATAGTGCCCGTGATCTTTAATGACAAGGAAAGCAGAATGGCAATGCAAAAATACTTTCTGAGCCGGCGCGCATTATTGCGCAGTCTGGGTTTATTCAGCGCCGGTGTAGCGGTGAATCCATTGTTGAGCAGCAATGTGTTCGCCGACGACAAACCGCTTAAAACCATCAAACTGGCATGGGGACAAACGGCGGTGTGTCAGGCGCCGATTTCCGTTGCCCTGAAGCAGGGTTTCTTCAAAAAATATGGCCTTAACGTTGAACCGGTTAACTTCAGCGGCCCGACCGATGCCCTGCTGCAGGCGATCGCGGCCGGGCAGGCCGATGGTGGTATTGGCATGGCGCTGCGCTGGCTAAAACCGCTGGAGCAAGGCTTTGACGTCGACCTGACCGTCGGCACGCACGGCGGCTGCATGCGTTTACTGACCCCGCAAAACAGCGGCATCCGCGATGTAAAAGATTTGGTAGGTAAATCTGTCGCGGTCAGCGATCAGGCCAGCCCGATTCGTAATTTCTTCGCGGTGCAGCTGGCGAAACAGGGCATCGATCCTGATAAACAAGTCAACTGGCTGCAGTATCCGCCCGATCTGTTTGGCGAGGCGCTGCGCAAAGGCGAAGTGCAGGCACTGGCCACCGATGACCCACAGGGTTGGCTGCTGAAGAAACAGCACAACCTGCTGGAAGTCGACAACAACCTCAAAGGCGAATACGCCAGCATGACCTGTTGCGTGCTGGGGCTGCGCGGTTCAATGGTGCGGGACGATCCTGCCACCGCGCGGGCCATAACTCAGGCGATTGTGGATGCACAGCAGTGGACCGCCAATCATCCCGCCGAAACCGCCAAAATCTTCCAGCCGTTTGTGCCAGGTTCGGTGCCGGTAGAGGACATCACCGCGATGCTCAAAGAGCACACTCATCACCACCACTCCACCGGCGCCCAGCTGCGCAGTGAAGTCGCGACCTATGTTGAGGAGTTGAAGAAGATCAACGTGATTAGCCCGGATACCGATGCGCAGCAATTTGCCGAACACTATGTGCCGCAACTGCTGCCCGCCGAATCCGCCCATCAGCACGCCAGTAACATGGCGCACATGAGCAACATGTCGAGTTAAGGAGAGAGTCATGGCCAGTGAAACCCTCACGATTGCCCAACACCGTGCAGCACCGCGCCGCCTGCAACCCGCCGTCTGGGGTGCGCTGTTGCTATGGTGGGCGTTAGTGGCGCTGATGGTGGCGGTACCGGATAAGCCGCAGGGTTTCGCTGCCCCGCGCTTTGTCGATCAAACCCATGAACTGTTTGCCGGGATTGCGTTGTTACTCACCGTGTTGGCAATAGCCTCTGGCGTGTTTCCGCGTCTGGCGCTGCTGGTTCCGTTGAAACGTAGCGGGCCGTGGTTGATTGTGCTGGCGCTGCTGATTGGCGTGTGGGAAACCGTGACCGGAAAGCTGGCGCTGTTGCCCGCGCCCTTCTTTGCACCGCCTCGCGCACTGGTCGAAGCCTACGCCACTGACTGGCCACGTCTGCTGGACAGCGTACTCAATTCGCTGCGTTTGCTGGCCTTTGGTTTTCTCTACGGCAGCGTGGTGGGCTTTGTGACCGGCGTGGCGATAGGCTGGTCGCGAGGACTCGGCTATTGGGTACATCCGATTTTACGCTTTCTGGGTCCCGTGCCATCCACGGCATTGCTGCCGCTGTCACTTTACTTCTTCCCCTCCAGTTTCTCCGCTGCGGTGTTTCTCATCGCCCTGGCCACCTGGTTCCCGGTGACCGTGCTGACCTGGTCCGGCGTTTCCAGCGTCGATACCCGTTACTACGATGTGGCGCGCACGTTGGGCGCCAATTCGATATTCCTGGTACTGCGCGTGGCGGTACCCGCCGCATTGCCGCACCTGTTTGTCGGCTTATTTATGGGGCTGGGCGCATCGTTCTCGGTGCTGGTTGCCGCAGAGATGATGGGAGTGAAATCGGGCCTTGGTTGGTATCTCCAGTGGGCTCAGGGCTGGGCGGCCTACGCCAATATGTATGCGGCGCTGATCGTGATGGCACTGCTGTTCTCTTCCCTGATCTCCCTGTTATTCCTGGTGCGTGACCGTTTGCTTTCGTGGCAGCGCAGCGCGGTGAAATGGTAACGGCATGGTGATGCGCCTGAAGGCGTACCTTTTAGAAATGTTGCCACATCTCAAGGGGCGTCAATCATGGCGCCCAGGCAGGCTACTCCACCACAGAGGTGAACTATGGTTGCAAAAATTTCCTCGTCAATCACCGAACTGATTGGCAATACCCCGCTGCTGCGGCTCTCACGTTATGCCCAGCAACAAGAGATTCAGGCCGAACTGATCGCCAAACTGGAGCTGTTTAATCCTAATCACAGCGTCAAGGATCGCATCGCACTCAGCATGATTGAAGCCGCTGAGCGCAACGGCACCATTCAGCCTGGTGACACGCTGGTTGAAACCACCAGCGGCAATACCGGGATCGGATTGGCGGCGATTGCCGCCGCTAAGGGCTACAAATTCCGCGTCTATATCAATGACTTTGTTAGCATCGAACGCACGCAACTGATTCAGGCTTACGGTGCTGAAGTGGTGCCGTTCAGCACCATTGAGGGCTTCCGAGAGTTTTATGAAGCCAGCAATGGCGATTTTGTCGCAGCCACCAAATGGCTGGCGGAAAAAGTCACCGCTGCGGAGCCGGAAGTTCATTTTTTGTTGCAGCTGGAGAATCCCGCCAACCCGGCCGTGCACGTTCAGACCACCGGGCCAGAGATCTGGCGCGACAGCGGCGGCAAGCTGGATATCTTTATTGCGGCAGTGGGAACCGGCGGCACACTGTCGGGAACCGGGCGCTATCTCAAACAGCAGTACCCAAGCCTGCAGGTGATCGCGGTGGAGCCTGGCGGGGGTTCACAACCCAGCGAATTGCGTCCGGAACCGCTGGAGATCACCGGGGTGCACGCCTTTAGCAATCAGCCGCCCGAACGCATCCCGGCGAATTTAGATCATCGAGTGTATGACGAAGTGATCGCCGTAGAAACCTGGCAAGCGTATGCAGCGGCACGTCAGCTCGCGCTCAGCGAAGGCGTGTTGGTGGGTGACTCGTCGGGTGCCGTGTTATGGGCGGCGGAACAGGTGGCAGCGCGACCGGAGAATCACGGCAAGCGCATCGTGGTTTTGCTGGCGGATGGCGGCAGCAGTTACCTGTCGACACAGTTATTTGCGCATCAGGTGCCTGCTGAGACCTTCAAGCTAGCGAATGCGATTCAGACATCGCAGAAGATTGCCTGATTCGCCGGGTTTTCTTTATCACGATGTCATTTATGGCGCATTCCTGAGCAACAACGCTGCTCGATGAATGCGCCATAAATCACGCCACTACATCAGATTACGCGTTCTAAGACCGCCCCTCATACCAGCACATTGCTGGTGATACCCTTTGCAAACTGCAGTGGATCGGTTTCTGGTCGCAGCACGTTAATGGCCTTCAAATCCCGCGCATAAACATCGATCTCTTTGACGAAGGCATTGCCCACCGAATAGTGCCCATGGGTATGGGTTTTCAGTACGCTGGCGATCTCCTGCGGCGTGGTATTCAGCGCCTGACCGTTAAACTCGCTACCGATCGCTTCGGGATGCTGCGCAGCATAGGCGTGCGCTTGCAGGATGGCATGGGTAATCGCGGCAGCCACCTCTGGCTGTTCGCGAATCAAACTGCCACGCGTGCCCACCACACAGCAGCTCAGATTGGCGTACTCATCCATCAAATTGGTACCGACTTCGCGATAGCCTGGCTTTTGCGCCAGGCGCCACATAATCGGATCTGATCCGCTGGCAGCCTGAATCTCCCCTTTCTCCAGCACCATCGGCAGCAGATCTTGCGGGAACACACGCCAGTTAACGTCGTTGTTGGGATCGACACCGTGCTTTTTCAGCATCAGTGAAAAGAAGTTTTTATCCGCGCCCGCCATATCGGTAACACCGATGGTTTTACCCTTAAGCTGCTCCAGCGTGGCAGGACCATCATTGCGCGCTAATAAGCGCATGCAGCCACCGTGCGTGCCTGCAGTGAGTTTCACATCGAAGCCCTGCTCCAGGGCTTTCAGCCAGCGCAGCGCCATGCCGATGGCGGCTTCCGCTTTCCCCGTGGCAATCGACTCCAGCAGCAATTCGGTGGAATTGCCAAAGTTAACAAACTCCACTTCAAGGTTGTGCGCCTTGAAGAAATTATGCTGATCGGCCACCACAACCGGTGCCAGGCAAATGGCATTAAGGTTCACCGCGAGGCGAATGTGCGTGGGTTTCGCCAGTGCCCATTTACCCGCACCACCCTGCAACAGGTCGCCGGACATCGGCATATTGTGCATCTGTTCTTCGGCGAAACTGCGCCCTGGTAACGTAGACGCCATCATCGCTGCGGCGGAATACCCAAGAAAGCGACGACGCGAAAGTAAATAATTTTCTGGCATGATTTTACTCCCAAAAATATATACAGGTAAAAGAGTGAGCGTGGTCATAATTCATTTCAGGAGCAGGCAGATTAATCGTTAATTAACAGCGCATCCAGCCGTGTAATTATGCCGATTACGCATGTATTAAGCGGTTTTATTGCTTTTACAGCCTTGCTATATCAGGAAACAATCGACCTTATGTTATTCAGAGATAAATAAGGTTTTCTCAATGGCAAATAACACACTTTTTCTCGCTGAAATATTGCCAGCCCTCACCGAACGATTGGCTGAACATGCTGAAGAAGTTGATCGAAGCGGTGAATTTCCGCGCGCGGCTTTTGCTCATCTGCAACAACCTGGATTGTTGTATTTCGCTTTGCCCGTCTCCGCTGGCGGCGGTGGTGGCGATTTACGCGATTGTCAGGCGATTATTCAGGCAGTCGCGCGCGGCGAACCCTCCGCAGCACTGATTCTGATCATGCAGTATCTCAATACGCGGAGGCTGAGTGAGGAATCTGATTGGCCCGTAAGTGTGCGCGCGACGGTGGCGAGCAGCGTGGTAACCGAGGGCGCGTTAATCAATGCGCTGCGCGTCGAGCCGGAACTGGGTACGCCTGCGCGTGGCGGTTTGCCCGCAACCCGAGCGCGAAGAACCACCGAGGGCTGGCGCATCAGTGGCGAGAAGATTTACTCCACCGGCAGCTATGGGCTGAGCTGGTTTCTCGTCTGGGCCAGCAGTGATGATGTCGATCCGCTGGTCGGCGGTTATCTGGTGCCCGCCGATGCGCCAGGCATCCAAATCGTCGATGAATGGGATCATCTGGGAATGCGCGGCACCTGTAGCCATCGCGTGGTGTTAGATGAGGTGTTGATTCCGCTCAATCACGCAGTCAGCGTTGCACCCTGGAGCACGCCGAAAGCAGGGTTAAATGAAGAAGAGTCTGTGTGGCTGGCGGTGCTGCTCGGCTCGCTGTATGACGCGATTGCTCAAAGTGCACGCGACTGGTTTATTGGCTTTTTACATCAGCGCGCTCCTGCCAACCTCGGTGCACCGCTGGCATCCTTGCCACGTTTTCAGGAGTTAGTCGGACGGATTGATACGCTGCTATTCACCAATCACACGCTGCTTAACAGTGCCGCACGCGGTCAGGTTGCCAGCAGCCATACGGCTCAGATCAAACAAGTGGTGACAGAAAATGCCATTCGTGCCGTTGAACTGATGGTGGAAAGCATTGGTAATCATGCGTTAACGCGTCACCATCCGTTACAACGTCACTATCGTAATGTGCTTTGCGGTCGCATTCACACTCCGCAGAGTGACGCCATTTTCACTTCCGTGGGCAAAACCGCCCTGGCTGCTGCGAGGAATACTTCATAACGTTACGTTTGCGGAGGTGACATGGGCACTGATGCTTTTGAGCCAGGTTGCAGCTTCCAGCATCGCCAACCTGTGTTTTCACGTTTAATGGCTATTGGCTATTGGCAGCGCTCAGATTGCTTCCGCCTTACACCCTATAAAATCGCACTAAAATCCTGCATGCTGTCGGTTTTCAGGGCCGCGATATCTGATAGCTATGACTGCCACTAAAACCGGATTTACCCTTGCAGCGCTGGCAATTTTTGCCGTGCTCGCCGTGCTGTTTTCCCACTGGACGGCGTTTCTCGCCTGGTCACTGCAAACGCAGATCCAACTCCACCGCCTGCTGGTGACGCATCTGCTGCAAATCAATACCGGGCAATACAGCGCGGGGTTGTGGTTGATTGGCGTGACCTTTATCTATGGCATCCTGCACGCGGTTGGCCCTGGCCATGGCAAATTTATCGTCACCACCTGGCTTACCACTCATCAACCGCCGCGCGGTGTGGCACTCAGCGTGCCGTTTCTTGGCAGCCTGGTGCAGGGTCTCAGCGCCATCGCCTTTGTGTTTATCCTGGCCGTTGGCTTTAACCTGACGACCGGCGATCTCAGCACCAGTCGCTGGTATCTGGAAAAAGCCAGCGCGCTGTTTATCGCCGCGCTCGGCGTGATGATGATGGTGCAAGCCTGGCGAGCCCGCAATAAGCATCTGCACCAACATGAGCATGAGCAGCATCATAACGGCTGCGGCCACCATCACGGCATAACTACGGAATCAGTGGATAACTGGAAAGCGTGGATCGGCATTATTGTTGCCACCGGCGTACGCCCTTGCAGCGGCGCACTTACAGTGCTGCTGTTTGCCAGCGTGATTGGTATTACCCGTTGGGGCATGTTTGCGGTGATGACCATGGCACTCGGCACCGGTATGGCACTGGTCGCGCTGGCCCTGTTTGTACGCCATTTTCGCCATCGCGCGGGGGAGTTATGGTTGGCTGAGTCATCGCCACGTACGCAGCAAATACTGGGAATGGTACGTGTTGCCGGAGGCGCTTTGCTGATCTTATTTGCGCTGGTGCTGTTTTTAACCGTGGTGCCGATCAGTGCGAACGGGGATTATATTGCGGCGGGATGTTGATAATTTATCAATCCTGATGTGAACAACGCCGGGCCGGCATCCTTGCCGCCCCTGCC
>JRUP01000034.1 GCA_000773965.1 Enterobacter cancerogenus | reverse complement strand
CCGCCAGTGGCGGGTGAACGCGTTTTCCAGGAAGACCTGGTGAAAACGGTGATGCATATGATGGAGAGCGTTGCGTTGCCTGGCGGCGGTGGGGTTAAAGCTGCCATCAAGGGTTATCGCATCGCGATTAAAACCGGTACCGCTAAAAAGGTTGGGCCGGACGGACGCTACGTCAATAAATACATTGCTTACACGGCGGGTGTTGCACCTGCCAGTCGCCCTCGTTTTGCGCTGGTGGTGGTGATCAACGATCCCCAGGCCGGTAAATATTATGGTGGTGCGGTTTCTGCACCGGTGTTTGGCGCCATCATGGGCGGTGTATTACGCACCATGAACATCGAACCGGATGCGCTGCCGACAATTGATAAAGACGAGTTGGTGAAGAACAGAAGTGAGGAATCAAGTGACCGATCGTAACCTGCGCGATTTACTGGCCCCGTGGGTGCCGGGTGCGCCGGCGCGTCCACTCCGTGACATGACACTGGATAGCCGCGCTGCGGCTGCTGGCGATCTGTTTATCGCCGTGGCGGGCCATCATGCTGATGGACGTCGTTTTATTCCGCAGGCTATTGCTCAGGGCGTGGCGGCAGTGATCGCCGAAGCCGAGGGCGAAGCCAGCGATGGAGATATCCGCGAGATGCACGGCGTCCCGGTTATCTATCTGGCGCAGTTGCAGCAGCGTCTCTCTGCACTGGCCGGACGCTTTTATCAGCAGCCTGCTGAAAAACTCAAATTAATCGGTGTTACTGGCACCAACGGAAAAACCACCACCACGCAACTGATGGCGCAGTGGGCCAATCTGCTGGGTGAAACCGGTGCCGTGATGGGCACGGTGGGTAATGGCTTATATGGCCAACTGGTGGCTACCGAAAACACCACCGGTTCCGCGGTAGATGTTCAACATGTATTGAATGATTTGGTGGAGCAGGGTGCCACGCTGGCCGCGATGGAAGTTTCTTCTCACGGCCTGGTGCAGCATCGCGTGGCGGCATTGCCCTTCGCGGCTGCTGTGTTCACGAATCTGAGCCGCGATCATCTGGATTATCACGGTGATATGCAGGGTTACGAAGCCGCCAAATGGCTGCTGTTCTCTGAGCATCAGGTTGGCGAAGCCATTATCAACGCCGATGACGACGTCGGACGCCGCTGGTTGGAAAAATTGCCGGATGCCGTTGCTGTCACCATGGCTGACAATCTGCAGCCGGGTTGTCGTGGACGCTGGTTGAAAGCCACTGCGGTGAATTATCACGATGGCGGCGCGCACATTCAGTTCAGCTCAAGCTGGGGAGACGGGGAATTTGATAGCCGTTTGATGGGCGCTTTCAACGTCAGCAATTTGCTGCTGGCACTGGCCACTTTACTGACACTCGATTATCCGCTGGAGGCGCTGGTATCAAGCGCGGCACAGCTGCAACCGGTATGCGGTCGCATGGAAGTGTTCACGGCACCAGAGAAACCCACGGTGGTGGTGGATTATGCTCACACCCCCGATGCGCTGGAAAAAGCGCTGGAGGCTGCCCGTCTGCACTGTAAAGGCAAGCTGTGGTGCGTGTTTGGCTGCGGCGGCGATCGTGACAAAGGCAAACGTCCGCTGATGGGCGCGATTGCCGAACAGTTCTCTGACATCGTGGTCATCACCGATGACAATCCGCGCAGCGAAGAACCTGCCGCGATTGTGAATGACATTCTGACTGGCTTGCTCGATCCCGGTCGCGCCCGCGTGGTAGCGGGACGTGCGCAAGCGGTCACTAACGCCGTGATGCAGGCCCATGCTGATGACATCGTATTAGTGGCCGGTAAAGGCCATGAAGATTATCAAATCATTGGCAATCGTCGTCTTGATTACTCCGATCGCGACACCGTCGCCCGTTTGCTGGGGGTGATGGCATGATTCCTGTTTCTCTCAAAACGCTGGCAGAAATTAGTGATGGTCAGCTGCTCGGCGCAGACTTGACGATAAATGATGTCACCAGCGACACGCGTAAAGTCACCGATGGCAGCCTGTTTGTGGCGCTGGTGGGTGAGCGTTTCGATGCACACGACTTTGCCAGCGATGCTATTGCTAACGGTGCCAAAGCGCTGCTGGTGAGTAAGCACTTGCCTTTAGATGTGCCGCAAGTGGTGGTGGCAGATACCCGCATTGCCTTTGGTCAGCTCGGCGCCTGGGTGCGCCAGCAGTCGAAGGCGCGCGTGGTTGCGCTGACCGGTTCATCCGGTAAAACCTCCGTCAAAGAGATGACAGCAGCAATTCTGCGCCAGTGCGGTGAAACTCTGTATACCGCTGGCAACCTGAACAACGACTTCGGCGTGCCGATGACGTTGCTGCGTCTGACCCCAGAACACGAGTACGCGGTGATTGAGCTGGGTGCCAATCATCAGGGCGAGATTGCTTACACCACCAATTTAGTGCGTCCCGAAACGGCGCTGGTGAATAATCTCGCTGCAGCGCATCTGGAAGGCTTTGGTTCACTGGCCGGTGTAGCGAAAGCCAAAGGCGAAATTTTTGGTGGATTGCCAGTACACGGCACCGCCATCGTCAATGCTGACAGCAACGACCTCGCTAACTGGCAGTCGCAGTTTGTCGATAAGACCCTGTGGCGCTTCTCGCCACAGCCGATGGCGGATGCAGAATTCCGCGCCAGCGAGATCGTGCTGCGCGCCGACGCCACGCTGTTTACTTTGCATACGCCGCGCGGGGATATCGATGTTGCGCTGCCGCTGCCAGGTCGCCACAACATCGCGAACGCGCTTGCTGCTGCTGCGCTGGCACTGTCTGTTGATGCCCCGCTAAGCGCGATCCAAACGGGTTTAAAAACATTGCAGCCCGTAGCGGGCCGTCTGTTCCCGATTCGTCTGGCAGATAACCAACTGCTGCTGGATGACAGCTATAACGCCAACGTCGGCTCGATGACGGCTGCCGCACAGGTACTGGGCGATATGCCGGGGTTCCGCGTGATGGTTGTCGGTGATATGGCCGAACTGGGCGATGAAGCGGAAGCTTGCCATCAGCAGGTGGGTGAAGCCGCCAGGGCTGCAGGTATTGATTGTGTTCTGAGTACCGGCACTTTGAGTCGGTTGATCGGTGAAAGCAGCGGTAAAGGCGAGCATTTCGCCACCAAAGCCGAGCTGACTGTACGTTTACGCGCATTGCTGTCCCAACATCAGGACATCACTATTTTGGTTAAAGGCTCACGTAGCGCCGCCATGGAGCAGGTCGTCGAGAGCTTACAGGAGAAAGGAACATGCTAGTCTGGCTGGCCGAACATTTGGTCGCACTTTATTCCGGCTTTAACGTCTTCTCGTATTTGACGTTTCGCGCCATTGTCAGCCTGCTGACCGCTCTGTTCCTGTCACTCTGGATGGGCCCGCGCCTGATCGCCTGGCTGCAGAAGCTGCAGATTGGCCAGGTGGTACGTAACGACGGTCCGGAATCGCACTTCAGTAAGCGCGGTACGCCAACCATGGGCGGCATCATGATCCTCACCTCCATCACCGTCTCGGTGTTGATGTGGGCGTATCCATCCAACCCTTATGTGTGGTGCGTGCTGGCGGTGCTGATTGGTTTCGGCATTATCGGTTTCGTCGATGACTATCGCAAAGTGGTACGCAAAGACACCAAAGGCCTGATTGCCCGCTGGAAATACTTCTGGATGTCGGTGATTTCCCTTGGCGTGGCTTTTGCGCTTTACGCGGCGGGCAAAGGCACACCGGCCACTCAGTTGGTGGTGCCGTTCTTTAAAGACATCATGCCGCAGCTGGGATTGTTCTATGTGCTGCTGGCTTACTTTGTGATTGTCGGCACCGGTAATGCGGTCAACCTGACGGATGGTCTGGATGGCCTGGCGATTATGCCAACCGTCTTCGTGGCAGCAGGCTTTGCTCTGGTGGCATGGGCGACCGGTAACGTGAAGTTTGCTGAGTATCTGCATATTCCGTATCTGCGCCATGCGGGTGAGTTGGTGATTGTCTGTACCGCGATTGTCGGTGCCGGTCTTGGCTTCCTGTGGTTCAACACCTACCCGGCTCAGGTCTTTATGGGCGATGTGGGTTCACTGGCACTGGGTGGCGCGTTAGGCACCATCGCCGTGCTGCTGCGTCAGGAGTTTTTGCTGGTGATCATGGGCGGCGTGTTTGTGGTTGAAACACTGTCGGTGATCCTGCAGGTGGGATCGTTCAAGCTGCGCGGCCAACGCATTTTTCGCATGGCACCGATTCACCACCACTATGAATTGAAAGGCTGGCCGGAGCCGCGTGTCATCGTGCGCTTCTGGATTATTTCACTGATGCTGGTGCTGATTGGCCTGGCAACGCTGAAGGTACGTTAATCATGGCTGACTATCGGGGCAGAAAAGTCGTCATCATCGGATTAGGCATTACTGGCCTGTCCTGTGTTGATTTCTTCCTCGCGCAGGGCGTGACGCCTCGCGTGATGGATACCCGTGTGTCTCCGCCTGGCCTCGACAAGTTGCCTGAGGCGGTTGAACGCTATGTAGGCGGTATCAACAGTGACTGGTTGCTGGCGTCGGACTTGATCGTTGCCAGCCCAGGCATCGCGCTTGCTCATCCTGCATTAAGTGAAGCCGCGGATGCCGGTATCGAAATCGTCGGTGATATCGAACTGTTCTGCCGTGAAGCTCAGGCTCCAATTGTCGCGATCACCGGCTCGAACGGTAAAAGCACTGTCACCACGCTGGTGGGTGAAATGGCGCGTGCGGCGGGTTGGCAGGTTGGCGTGGGTGGCAACATCGGTTTACCGGCGCTAACCCTGCTGAAATCTCCGGCACAGTTATATGTGCTGGAACTTTCCAGCTTCCAGTTAGAAACCACCTACAGCCTGCAAGCGGCGGCCGCCACCATTCTCAACGTAACGGAAGATCATATGGATCGCTATCCGTTGGGCATGCAGCAGTACCGTGCGGCGAAATTGCGCATTTATGAAAACGCTCGCGTCTGTGTGGTCAATGCCGATGATGGTATGTCCATGCCGGTTCGCGGCGTTGATGCACGCTGCGTGAGCTTTGGCATCAACCTTGGTGATTACCATCTGACTCAGCAGCAGGGCAGCACCTGGCTGCGGGCGCAGGGTGAAAGGGTATTAAACACAGACGAAATGACGTTGGTGGGACAGCATAACTACACCAATGCCCTGGCGGCCCTGGCACTGGCAGATGCGGTGAATATCCCGCGCGCTTCCAGTCTGAAAGCGTTAACGACTTTCACTGGCCTGGCGCACCGTTTCCAGCTGGTGCATGAAGCCAATGGCGTGCGCTGGATCAATGACTCTAAAGCCACTAACGTCGGCAGTACTGAAGCGGCACTCAATGGTTTGCAGGTGAAAGGCACCTTGTGGCTGCTGATGGGCGGTGATGGCAAATCCGCTGACTTCAGTGCGCTGACGCGCTTTTTGCAGGGCGACAACGTGCGCATCTATTGCTTTGGTCGTGACGGCGATGCGCTCGCGGCGTTACGCCCTGAGATTGCCACGCGCACAGAGACGATGCAGCAGGCCATGGAACAGATTGCACCTCAGGTCAACGCGGGCGACATGGTGCTGCTGTCACCGGCCTGCGCCAGCCTCGACCAGTTCCGTAATTTTGAACAGCGCGGCGACATCTTCGCGCAACTGGCGAAGGAGTTGAGCTGATGCGCATTCCAGGTGCCGGTATTGCCAGCTTCCTCTCCGTGCGTTTACGCGATTGGGTGATGGGCGGCCGTGAAAATGATGATGCGCCAGTGGTGCTGTATGATCGCACGCTGCTGTGGCTGACCTTTGGTTTGGCGATTATCGGCTTTGTGATGGTGACTTCAGCGTCGATGCCGGTCGGCCAGCGTCTTAACGAAGACCCGTTCTACTTCGCTAAACGCGACGCTTTCTATATTGCCCTGGCGGTAGGCATGGCGCTGGTGACATTGCGCGTGCCGATGGATTTCTGGCAGCGTTACAGCAACGTGATGCTGATGGCGTCTGTTGCTATGCTGCTGATTGTATTGGTCGTCGGCAGCTCGGTTAACGGTGCGTCGCGCTGGATTGCCCTTGGCCCACTGCGTATTCAGCCGGCCGAATTGTCCAAGCTTTCCCTGTTTTGCTATCTCGCCAGCTATCTGGTGCGCAAAGTGGAAGAAGTGCGTAACAACTTCTGGGGCTTTTGTAAGCCGATGGGCGTGATGGTGGTGTTGGCCGTGTTACTGCTGGCGCAACCGGATCTCGGAACTGTAGTTGTGCTGTTTGTGACGACGCTGGCGATGCTGTTCCTCGCGGGTGCCAAAATGTGGCAGTTCCTGGCGATCATCGGCTCCGGTATTTTTGCCGTGGTGCTGCTGATCATCGCTGAACCCTATCGTATGCGCCGTGTGACCTCTTTCTGGAACCCATGGGAAGATCCGTTTGGCAGCGGCTATCAGCTGACCCAATCGCTGATGGCCTTCGGTCGTGGTGAATTCTGGGGCCAGGGTCTCGGCAACTCGGTGCAAAAACTCGAATATCTGCCGGAGGCACATACCGACTTTATCTTCTCCATCATTGGTGAAGAGTTGGGTTATGTCGGTGTGGTTTTGGCGCTGTTAATGGTATTCTTCGTCGCTTTTCGCGCGATGTCGATTGGTCGCCGTGCTCTGGAGATCGATCAGCGCTTTTCTGGCTTCCTCGCTTGCTCAATTGGCGTGTGGTTTAGCTTCCAGGCGCTGGTTAACGTCGGTGCGGCCGCAGGCATGCTGCCGACCAAAGGTCTGACATTGCCGCTGATCAGTTACGGTGGCTCAAGTCTGATCATCATGTCGACCGCCATCGTGTTTTTATTGCGCATTGATTATGAAACGCGTCTGGCAAAAGCGCAGGCGTTTACCCGAGGTGCTCGATGAGTAGCAAGCGGCTGATGGTGATGGCCGGCGGAACCGGCGGACATGTGTTCCCGGGTCTGGCCGTGGCACACCATCTGATCGAACAGGGCTGGCAGGTGCGCTGGCTCGGAACCGCTGACCGAATGGAAGCGGATTTGGTGCCGAAACATGGCATCGAAATTGAATTTATCCGCATTAGCGGTTTGCGCGGCAAAGGCGTTAAAGCGCAGTTACTGGCACCGGTACGCATCTTCAATGCATGGCGCCAGGCGCGTCGCATCATGAAGCGCTGGCAGCCGGACGTAGTGCTCGGCATGGGCGGATACGTTTCCGGTCCAGGTGGATTAGCCGCGTGGAGTTGCGGTATTCCTGTGGTGCTGCATGAGCAGAACGGCATTGCCGGGCTGACCAACAAATGGCTGGCGAAAATTGCCACCAAAGTGATGCAGGCGTTTCCGGGCGCTTTCCCGAAAGCGGATGTGGTCGGCAATCCCGTGCGAACTGATGTGTTGGCCCTGCCGCTGCCTGCTGATCGCCTGAGTGGACGCAGCGGTGCGATTCGTGTGCTGGTGGTCGGCGGAAGCCAGGGCGCACGTATCCTGAATCAGACAGTGCCGCAGGTGGCCGCAGAACTGGGTGATGCCATCACGATTTGGCATCAAAGCGGCAAAGGCGCGCTGGAGACGGTGCAACAGGCGTATCGCGATGCCGGACAGCCGCAGCACAAGGTCACCGAGTTTATCGATGATATGGCGGAAGCCTATGCCTGGGCCGATGTGGTGGTGTGTCGTTCGGGCGCATTGACGGTGAGCGAAGTGGCCGCCGCAGGTTTACCGGCGATCTTCGTGCCGTTTCAGCACAAAGACCGTCAGCAGTACTGGAATGCGTTGCCGCTGGAGCAAGCGGGCGCAGCCAAAATTTTCGAGCAGCCGCAATTTACCGCGACTGCAGTAGCGGACACGTTGCGCCATTGGGATCGCGCCACGCTGCTGGCGATGGCTGAGAAAGCCCGCCAGGTAGCGATTCCTGATGCAACCGATCGGGTTGCGCAGGAAGTGGCACGCGTCGCGAAGTAATTAATAGGTCGGTTTGACCGGCTGTACCTGAATGCAGGTACACATGAGATCAACAGGTAATTGAGACAGATGAATACACAACAATTGGCAAAACTGCGTTCCATTGTGCCCGAGATGCGTCGCGTCCGGCACATTCACTTTGTCGGCATCGGTGGTGCTGGCATGGGCGGTATTGCCGAGGTGTTGGCGAACGAAGGTTATCACATCAGCGGTTCGGATCTGGCGCCTAACCCGGTGACCCAGCATCTGGCCTCATTGGGTGCGACCATTTATTTCAACCATCGCCCGGAAAACGTGACGGATGCGAGCGTGGTGGTGGTGTCGACTGCGGTGGCTCAGGACAACCCGGAACTGGTCGCGGCACGCGAGCAGCGTATCCCGGTGATTCGCCGTGCAGAGATGCTGGCTGAGCTGATGCGCTTCCGTCATGGCATTGCGGTTGCCGGCACGCACGGCAAAACCACCACCACAGCGATGGTTACCAGTATTTATGCCGAAGGTGGACTGGATCCGACTTTCGTCAATGGCGGCCTGGTGAAAGCAGCGGGCACACATGCGCGTTTGGGCACCAGCCGTTACCTGATTGCGGAAGCCGATGAGAGTGACGCGTCGTTCCTGCATCTGCAGCCGATGGTGGCGATTGTCACCAATATCGAAGCGGATCATATGGACACCTATCAGGGCGATTTCGAAAACCTGAAGCAGACGTTCATCAACTTCCTGCATAACCTGCCGTTCTACGGACGTGCGGTGATGTGCGTAGATGATGTGGTGATCCGCGATTTGATCCCACGCGTAGGCCGTCAGGTCACCACTTACGGTTTCAGTGATGACGCCGATGTGCGTATCGAAAACTATGAACAACGTGGCGCGCAGGGGCACTTTACCCTGATTCGTCAGGACAAGCCGGTGCTGAAAGTGACCCTGAATGCGCCGGGCCGTCACAATGCCTTAAATGCTGCTGCTGCGGTTGCAGTGGCGACGGAAGAAGGCATTGAAGATAACGCGATTCTGGCGGCACTGGAGAGTTTCCAGGGCACCGGGCGCCGCTTTGATGTGCTGGGCGAGTTTGATACCGCAGCGGTTAACGGCAACCCAGGCACTGCAATGCTGGTGGATGATTACGGTCATCACCCAACGGAAGTGGATGTCACCATCAAAGCCGCGCGTGCCGGCTGGCCAGAGAAAAAACTGGTGATGGTATTCCAGCCGCATCGTTACACGCGAACTCGTGATCTGTTCGATGACTTCGCTAACGTGCTGTCACAGGTTGATGTATTGCTGATGCTGGATGTTTATCCGGCCGGTGAAGCGCCGATTCCAGGCGCAGATAGCCGTTCACTGTGCCGCGCGATTCGCAATCGTGGCAAGGTTGACCCGATTCTGGTCTCTGAACACGATGCGTTGCCGGAAGCGCTGGCCCCGTTGTTGTCAGGTGACGATCTTGTCATCGTGCAGGGCGCCGGCAATATCGGCAAGATCGCCCGCAAACTGGCTGAGCTTGCGTTGCAGCCAGCTGCGAAAACGGAGGCGCGTCATGGCTGAGAAAGTCGCCGTCCTGATGGGCGGAACCTCGGCAGAGCGTGAAGTGTCGCTGATGTCGGGCAGTGCGGTGTTAGCTGGTCTGCGTGAGATGGGCATTGATGCGCACGGCGTGGATACCCGTGATGTGTCAGTGCTGGATCTTAAAGCGCAGGGCTTTGATAAAACCTTTATCGCTCTGCACGGTCGCGGCGGTGAAGATGGCACGCTGCAGGCGGTGCTGGAGTTTCTCCAGTTGCCGTATACCGGCAGCGGCGTGATGGCTTCGGCGATCACCATGGATAAACTGCGCAGCAAATTGCTGTGGCAGGGCAGGGGACTGCCTTCAGGCAAATTCGTCTGGTTAACGCGTCAGCAGCAGGAGCAGGGTTTAGACGCACAAACGCAGGCTGCCATTAATGCGCTCGGCCTGCCGCTGTTTGTAAAGCCAAGCTGTGAAGGTTCTAGTGTCGGCATCAGCCGTGTGAACACGCTAGAAGCCTTGCCTGCAGCGCTGGATGAAGCGTTTCGCCACGACAATGATGTTTTGATTGAGGCCTTCCTGAGCGGTGCGGAATATACCGTTGGCATTCTGGGTGATGAAATTCTGCCTTCAATCAGAATTAAAACCGCCAGCGAGTTCTATGACTATGAAGCCAAATACATTTCTGACGATACTGAATACTTCTGTCCAAGTGGTTTGAGTGCAGAGCAGGAAGCAGAATTGAAGACGCTGGTATGGGCAGCCTGGCGTGCACTGGGATGCAGCGGCTGGGGTCGTGTCGATGTGATGACGGATGCTGAGGGTAAATTCCAGTTGCTGGAAGTGAATACCTCTCCGGGCATGACCAGCCACAGTTTGGTGCCGATGGCCGCGAAGCAGGCAGGATACAGTTTCCCGCAGCTGGTGGCGCGTATTCTGGAACTGGCTGACTGATATGTCTCAGGCGGCGATACGTGTACGAAATCGCGAACCCCAGGAGCGTGCGCGCACCGGGCGTAGCAACGGTGCCCGACTGTTTGGCGTCGTATTCCTGCTGATTGTGTTGGGCATCATGGCTGCCGGTGGGCTGGTGGTGCTGAAGTGGATGAATGATGCGTCGCGTTTACCGCTGTCGAAGCTGGTGGTGACCGGGGAAACGCATTACACCACGCATGATGACATTCGCCAGGCCATTTTGTCGCTCGGTGCACCTGGCACGTTTATGTCGCAAAACGTGGACATCATCCAGCAACAGATTGAGCGTTTACCCTGGATTAAACAGGTCAGTGTGCGTAAGCAGTGGCCTGATGAGCTGAAGATTAACCTGGTGGAGTATGTTCCGGTGGCACGCTGGAATGACTCACACATGGTAGACGCCGATGGCGTCTCCTTCAGCGTCCCGGCCAGTCATATCGGTAAAGAAACATTGCCGATGTTATATGGCCCGGAAGGCAGTGAAACAGAGGTGTTGGCGGGCTATCACACCATGAGTGATGTGCTCAAAGCCGGCAAGTTTACCCTGAAGGTCGCGTCGATGACGGCGCGGCGCTCATGGCAGTTAATGACCAGCGACGATGTGCGCATCGAACTGGGACGCAGCGACACCATGAAGCGTCTGAACCGTTTTATTGAGCTCTATCCGGAGCTGCTGCAGCAGGGCCAGAGTCAGAATAAGCGCATTACCTATGTCGATTTGCGCTACGACTCCGGTGCCGCAGTAGGCTGGGCAGCGGCCCCGCTGGAGCCACAGGACAGTAATCAGCAACAAAACCAGGCACAGGCTAAACCACAATGATCAAGGCAACGGACAGAAAACTGGTAGTAGGACTTGAAATCGGCACCGCAAAGGTTGCCGCCCTGGTTGGGGAAATTCTGCCTGATGGTATGGTCAACATTATTGGGGTGGGCAGCTGCCCGTCTCGTGGTATGGATAAAGGCGGCGTAAATGACCTTGAGTCGGTGGTGAAATGCGTTCAACGCGCCATCGACCAGGCTGAACTGATGGCTGATTGCCAGATTTCGTCGGTTTACCTTGCTTTATCGGGCAAACATATCAGTTGTCAGAACGAAATCGGGATGGTTCCGATTTCGGAAGAGGAAGTGACTCAGGATGATGTAGAGAACGTGGTACATACGGCGAAATCCGTACGCGTACGCGATGAACATCGTATCCTGCATGTTATTCCTCAGGAATATGCCATTGATTATCAGGAAGGCATCAAGAATCCGGTGGGACTTTCCGGCGTGCGTATGCAGGCGAAAGTGCACTTGATCACCTGCCACAATGATATGGCGAAAAATATTGTTAAAGCCGTTGAACGTTGCGGCCTGAAAGTTGACCAACTGATTTTTGCCGGACTGGCATCCAGTTTTTCAGTTCTGACGGAAGATGAACGTGAGCTGGGCGTCTGTGTTGTTGACATCGGTGGCGGTACAATGGATATCGCGGTTTACACCGGCGGCGCGCTGCGTCACACCAAAGTGATCCCTTATGCAGGGAATGTGGTGACCAGTGATATCGCCTATGCCTTCGGCACACCGCCAACCGATGCGGAAGCGATCAAAGTACGCCATGGTTGTGCACTGGGTTCGATTGTTGGCAAAGATGAAAACGTCGAAGTGCCGAGCGTCGGTGGACGTCCACCGCGCAGTCTGCAACGCCAAACGCTGGCAGAAGTGATTGAGCCGCGTTACACCGAATTGCTGAATCTGGTAAATGACGAGATTCTGCAACTGCAGGAGCAACTGCGCCAGCAGGGCGTGAAACACCACCTGGCAGCAGGCATCGTACTGACCGGTGGCGCAGCACAGATTGAAGGTTTGGCCGCTTGCGCACAGCGTGTATTTCATACGCAGGTGCGTATTGGTCAGCCACTTAACATCACCGGCCTGACGGATTATGCGCAGGAGCCGTATTACTCAACTGCAGTCGGTCTGCTGCATTACGGCAAAGAGTCACACATGAACGGTGATGCAGAAACGGAAAAACGTGCTTCAGTGGGCAACTGGTTTAAACGTATCAATAGCTGGCTGAAGAAAGAGTTTTAATTTTTGAAAAAGGAGATCATGCAGGCAATGTTTATGATCTCCAGGCGACAGGCACATAACGGAGAGAAATCATGTTTGAACCTATGGAATTAACCAATGACGCGGTGATTAAAGTCATCGGCGTCGGCGGCGGCGGTGGCAACGCCGTAGAGCACATGGTACGCGAGCGTATCGAAGGTGTAGAATTCTTCGCTGTAAACACCGACGCGCAAGCGTTGCGCAAGACAGCGGTTGGCCAGACGATCCAGATCGGGACCGGTATCACCAAGGGTCTCGGTGCGGGTGCAAACCCGGAAGTGGGTCGTACCTCAGCTGAGGAAGATCGTGAAGCACTGCGTTCTGCGCTGGAAGGGGCAGACATGGTGTTTATCGCTGCTGGCATGGGCGGCGGTACCGGTACCGGTGCAGCGCCAGTCGTGGCAGAAGTAGCAAAAGATTTGGGTATCCTGACCGTTGCGGTGGTGACCAAGCCCTTCAACTTCGAAGGCAAAAAGCGTATGGCTTTTGCTGAACAGGGTATCGCTGAGCTGTCTAAGCATGTCGATTCACTGATCACCATCCCGAACGACAAGCTGTTAAAAGTGCTGGGTCGCGGTATCTCTCTGCTGGATGCCTTTGGTGCAGCCAACGACGTACTGAAAGGTGCGGTGCAGGGTATCGCCGAGCTGATTACTCGCCCAGGCTTGATGAACGTTGACTTCGCGGACGTGCGTACCGTGATGTCAGAAATGGGTTACGCCATGATGGGCTCCGGCGTAGCGTGCGGTGAAGACCGTGCCGAAGAAGCAGCCGAAATGGCGATCTCCAGCCCACTGCTGGAAGATATCGATCTGTCTGGTGCGCGCGGCGTGCTGGTCAACATCACGGCGGGCTTCGACCTGCGTCTGGATGAGTTCGAAACCGTGGGTAACACTATCCGCGCCTTCGCCTCTGACAACGCGACCGTGGTCATCGGTACTTCTCTGGACCCAGAGATGAACGACGAACTGCGCGTGACCGTCGTTGCTACCGGTATTGGCATGGACAAGCGTCCAGAAATTACGCTGGTAACCAACAAACCAGCTTCGCAGCCAGTGATGGATCATCGCTACCAGCAGCACGGCATGGCGCCGTTGCCGCAGGAGCAGAAGCCGGCAGCGAAAGTGGTCAACGACCAGCCAGCATCGTCCAATAAAGAGCCAGATTATCTTGATATTCCGGCCTTCCTGCGTAAGCAGGCAGACTAAGAATATCCTGAGAATTGGGATTCTCCGCTCTTTGTGCTAAAGTATTCGCCCGCTGGTAATTTATACTGGCGGTCGGATGGGTAATATTGCGAGATAATGCGATGATCAAACAAAGGACATTAAAACGTATTGTTCAGGCGACAGGTGTCGGTTTACATACCGGCAAGAAAGTCACGCTGACCTTACGCCCTGCGTCGGCTAATACCGGGGTCATCTATCGTCGCACTGACTTGAATCCACCGGTTGATTTCCCGGCTGATGCAAAATACGTGCGCGACACCATGCTGAGTACCTGCCTGGTGAATGATGAAGGCGTGCGTATATCGACGGTTGAACACCTGAATGCTGCATTGGCTGGCTTGGGTATCGACAACATTATTGTTGAAGTCGATGCGCCCGAAATTCCAATTATGGATGGCAGTGCCGCGCCTTTTGTCTACTTGCTGATGGATGCAGGCGTCGAAGAGCTGAACAGTGCGAAGAAATTCGTACGCGTTAAGCAGACGGTGCGTGTTGAAGATGGCGATAAGTGGGCCGAGATCAAACCTTACAACGGTTTCTCACTCGACTTTACTATCGACTTCAAACATCCGGCAATTGACTCAAGCTCGCAGCGTTACCAGTTAAACTTCTCGGCTGAGGCGTTTGTTCGCCAAATCAGTCGTGCGCGCACCTTTGGTTTTATGCGTGAAATCGAATATCTGCAGTCTAAAGGCCTGTGCCTGGGCGGTAGCTTAGATTGTGCGATTGGTCTTGATGATTTCCGCGTACTCAACGAAGACGGTCTGCGCTTTGAAGATGAGTTCGTTCGTCACAAAATGCTGGACGCTATCGGCGATCTGTTTATGTGTGGCCACAACGTGATTGGCGCATTTTCTGCGTTTAAATCAGGCCATGCGTTAAACAATAAATTGCTGCAAGCGGTACTGGCGAAGCAGGAAGCCTGGGAATGGGCGACCTTCGAAGACGAAGCTGAACTGCCACTGGCATTCAAAGCTCCAAATTTAGTTCTGGCGTAAGTCAGTCATAAAAACGGCAGTTTCCCTGACACCCTCTCCGGTCAGTGGAAGCTGCCGTTTTTTATTGCCTGTTTTTTATTCCTGCAAGACCGCTCTCAATTCTCTGCTATCACTGGCGAAAGCCTGTACAAATAAACGTGAAATCCCCCGTAAGCCCTTTAATCACTGGTGTCCTGGCCCCACATAAGTGCTATTATCTGGCGCTCATATGAGCAGGTTCGCGGATAACCGCAACGGCTTCATTACTTTATTTAACTGTGGACAGGTTGTGATCGGGATTTTCTCACGCTGGCGACAATTAGGCAGACGCTACTTCTGGCCTCATCTCTTGTTAGGGATGGTGGCGGCCAGTTTGGGCTTGCCTGCCTGTGCGCAAAGTGCGGAGTCCACGGCGACAGACTCGCCCATCAGCAGCCTGTTTGTCGGCAATGTTGTTCATTTCGATCATTTAATCCGTCTGCAGGAAAGTGCGCGTCGACCTAATTTCAATGTCGATTACTGGCATCAGCATGCCATTCGCACGGTCATTCGCCACCTCTCATTTAGCATGACGCCACCAGCAGAAGCGGAAGAGAGTCATACAGTCCCGCTGGCGGCGCAAAAGCTGGCGTTAATCGATTCGCTGCAGGCGCTACTCACATCGCCAGCTCAACCCGCTATTGCATTAGAGCCGCAGGAAACGCTGCGTCATCGCGAACCTCAAACTTACACTTCTGCTGACTGGCAGGCTGCTATTCATGGCATCCGCGCCGGGCCTGCCATTGCTTAACAGCTAACGATTTTCTACATCCCGTTTAAGATTTTCCAGTCCGCATGAATGCGGCTGAATTGAGAAAAATTTATCATGTTAATCAAATTGTTAACCAAAGTATTCGGCAGCAGCAACGATCGTACTCTGCGCCGCATGCGCAAAATCGTCGATGTCATCAATAAGATGGAGCCGGATTTCGTCAAGCTCTCGGATGACGAACTGAAAGCCAAGACCGACCTGTTCCGTGAACGCCTGAAGAAAGGTGAAAGCCTTGAAAGCCTGATTCCTGAAGCCTTTGCCACGGTGCGTGAAGCCAGTAAACGTGTGTTTGGTATGCGCCACTTCGATGTACAGCTGATTGGCGGCATGGTGCTGAATGAGCGTTGCATCGCCGAGATGCGTACCGGTGAAGGTAAAACCTTAACCGCAACGTTGCCTGCTTATCTGAACGCACTGAGCGGTAAAGGCGTGCACGTGGTGACGGTGAACGATTACCTGGCTCAGCGTGATGCCGAAAACAACCGTGCACTGTTCGAGTTCCTGGGTCTGTCTATCGGTATCAACCTGCCAAACATGCCCGCGGTGGCGAAACGCGCTGCCTATGCTGCGGATATCACCTACGGTACTAACAACGAATACGGCTTCGACTACCTGCGCGACAACATGGCATTCAGCCCGGAAGAGCGTGTACAGCGTAAACTGCACTACGCGTTGGTGGATGAGGTGGACTCCATCCTGATCGATGAAGCGCGTACGCCGTTAATTATCTCCGGTCCAGCCGAAGATAGCTCCGAGCTGTACACCAAAGTGAATAAGATCATTCCTCACCTGGTACGCCAGGAGAAGGAAGACTCAGAAACCTTCCAGGGTGAAGGCGACTTCTGGGTCGATGAGAAAGCGCGTCAGGCTCACATGAGCGAGCGCGGTCTGGTGAAAGTCGAAGAGCTGCTGGTGAGCCAGGGCATTATGGAAGAAGGTGAGTCACTTTACTCGCCAACCAACATCATGCTGATGCACCACGTAACGGCGGCGTTGCGTGCGCATGCGCTGTTTACTCGCGATGTCGATTACATCGTAAAAGATGGCGAAGTGATCATCGTTGATGAGCACACTGGCCGTACCATGCAGGGTCGTCGCTGGTCTGATGGTTTGCACCAGGCTGTTGAAGCCAAAGAAGGCGTGGAAATCCAGAACGAGAACCAAACGCTGGCTTCCATCACCTTCCAGAACTACTTCCGTATTTACGAAAAACTGGCCGGTATGACCGGTACTGCTGATACCGAAGCGTTTGAATTCAGCTCGATCTATAAACTCGATACCATCGTGGTGCCAACTAACCGTCCGATGGTGCGTAAAGATATGGCTGACCTGGTCTATATGACCGAGAAAGAGAAGATCGACGCGATCATCGAAGACATTCGTACTTGCACTGCGAAAGGCCAGCCGGTGCTGGTCGGTACCATTTCGATTGAGAAATCAGAGGTGGTCTCTAACGAACTGACGCGCGCGGGTATCAAACACAGCGTACTGAACGCCAAGTTCCACGCCAGCGAAGCGGATATCGTGGCACAGGCGGGGCAACCAGCTGCAGTCACCATCGCAACCAACATGGCAGGTCGTGGTACCGATATCGTGTTGGGCGGCAGCTGGCAGGCCGAAGTGGCAGCGCTGGATGAACCTTCAGAAGAGCAGATTCAGGCCATCAAAGAAGCCTGGAAACTGCGCCATGATGCAGTTCTGGCTTCGGGCGGTCTGCACATCATTGGTACTGAACGCCACGAATCTCGTCGTATCGATAACCAGTTGCGCGGCCGTGCGGGTCGTCAGGGTGATGCCGGTTCATCCCGCTTCTATCTGTCGATGGAAGATGCATTGATGCGTATCTTCGCCTCGGATCGTGTGTCTAACATGATGCGTAAACTGGGCATGAAACCAGGCGAAGCGATTGAGCATCCATGGGTCACCAAAGCGATTGCCAATGCACAGCGTAAAGTGGAAAGCCGTAACTTCGACATCCGTAAGCAGCTGCTGGAATACGATGATGTAGCGAACGATCAGCGCCGCGCCATCTACAGCCAGCGTAATGAACTGCTGGACGTGTCTGATGTGTCCGAAACCATCAACAGCATCCGTGAAGATGTGTTCAAAGCCACCATCGACACCTACATTCCGCCGCAGTCGCTCGAAGAAATGTGGGATGTTCCTGGTCTGGAAGAACGCCTGCGTAACGATTTTGATCTGGATCTGCCGATTGCAGAATGGCTGGATAAAGAGCCGGACCTGCACGAAGAAACGCTGCGTGAACGTATCATGAGCCGCGCGCATGAAAACTATGCGTCGAAAGAAGAAGTGGTTGGCGCTGAAATGATGCGTAACTTCGAAAAAGGCGTGATGCTGCAAACGCTGGATTCACTGTGGAAAGAGCATCTGGCGGCGATGGATTATCTGCGTCAGGGCATCCATCTGCGCGGTTATGCACAGAAAGATCCGAAGCAGGAATACAAGCGCGAGTCCTTCTCGATGTTCGCCGCCATGCTGGAGTCACTGAAGTATGAGGTGATCAGCACCCTGAGCAAAGTACAGGTGCGCATGCCGGAGGAGGTCGAAGCGATGGAACAGCAACGCCGTGAAGAGGCTGAGCGTCTGGCACAGCAGCAACAGCTGAGCCACGTTGATGACGAAACCGCTGCGGCCGCCGCGCTGGCTGCGCAGGGTGGGGAGCGCAAAGTAGGACGCAACGATTTGTGCCCATGCGGTTCCGGTAAGAAATACAAACAGTGTCATGGCCGCCTGGCCTGATAAACGAGGAGCCTTCGGGCTCCTTTTTCTTTTGGCCGTCGCCACAGAGTTAACATTACCTGGCGACTGCATTACTATCAGCGCTCATTAATTAAAAGCGGAATTCAGCTTATGAAACACCTGCAAGTCGCAGTGGGCATCATTCGCAATGCCAGCCGTCAGATCTTCCTTGCCCAGCGTGCGGCGAGCTCCTACATGGCGAATAAATGGGAGTTTCCTGGCGGAAAAATTGAACAGGATGAAACCGCTGAACAAGCGTTAAAACGCGAACTGATGGAAGAGACCGGCATTGAGGTGACAGCCGCGAAGGCGATTGGTTTGGCCGATCATAGCTATGACGATCTGCGCGTCACATTGCACTTCTTCCTGGTGGAAGGTTGGAACGGTGAGCCGTACGGCCGTGAAGGGCAGCCACAGCGTTGGGTGGAACAGCGTGATTTAGTCGCGGAAGAGTTTCCTCCTGCCAACCACGAACTTATCGCTCGCCTGGTGGCTGACGAAATTTAAGCAAAGGGGCGTAAGCCCCTTATCTCTTATTAATGCTGTTCTTCGCTCCAGTCATCGCTGTCGGTCAGATCGCTATCGCTGGGAATGCGCTTCTCTTCGGCGGCCCATTCGCCCAAATCAATCAGCTGGCAGCGCTTGCTGCAAAACGGGCGCCAAGGACTCAGCTCATCCCACATCACATCTTTACCGCAGTTGGGACAAGGTACGGTAATCATCTCTTCCTGCATAACAACCTCAACAACACGCTAATTCAAAATTCAATCGGGCTGGCACTTCACCGCGCTCGCTGTCCAGTGGCAGGAATCGAATGGCATAACGGCTTTTATGGCCTGAAACCTGCGGGTACAGCGCATCTTCGAGGGTGAGCTGGAGGCGCAACAAATCCGAACCTTCGGCATTATCCTGATAAAAACCGTTCAGGCTGGTTTGATGGCGAAATACGCCTGACTGACGCACCAGATCAAGGATCATGGTCAGACTATTGCGCAGAGGAACCAGTGACGCAAGCCAGCCGTTAACCTGCGAATCCCGCTGTGACTGCTGCTGGTGCAGCCAGATATGCAGGCTCGGCAAATCAAAACTGCAGCAGCCACCAGGAATGCTCAATCGTTGGCGTACCAATCCAATCAACCGATCTTCGCGCAATTGCTGGCCCATACGCGGTGCCGCATTCAGCTCGCTGGATTGCTGTTTCAATCGGTCACGCAGGCTACTGACGGTGTGCTCGTCCACACCTGGCACATCAAGCCAGGCGCGAAGTTTCTGCTGCTGGCGCTCCAGCTCTTTCAGTAGCTCGGTACGCATATCACCGCGCTCAAAGATATCTAACAGATCACCAATGATGCGAAATACCCCTAATGCAGAGACGGAATTCACCACGGGCACCGTTTCATGCAGTTGGTTAAGTAATGACTCCACGCGCAGCCAGGTGCGCATCTTCTCATTCAGCGGGTGTTCAAACAGAACGACTGTACTCATGATGTTAATCCTGTCCGGTTGCTGCCAGGCGTAAATAACGCTGGTGAAGTTCAGCAACGCGCGGCAACGCCTGCTCGGGCGTACCACTGTTGTCGATGATGTCATCCGCACAGGCCAGACGCTGCTCGCGGTTGGCCTGTGCGGCAAGAATATTTTTTGCCTGGCTAAGTGTGATGCCATCACGCTGCTGAGTACGCCGCAACTGCGTAGCTTCATCCACATCAACCACCAGAACCCGGTCAGCCTGATGCTGTAACCCGTTTTCAACCAATAGCGGCACCACCCATAACACATAGGGTGACGTTGCCAATAATTTTAGCTGCTGCGTACGGGCATTAATAAGAGGATGAAGCAGCTGATTTAGCCAGTTTTTTTCTTTCGGCTGCTGAAAAATAATCTCGCGCAGCCGTGCCCGATACAACGCTCCTTCGGCGGTCAATATTGACTCACCATGGCGTTTAACGATCGCCTGCAGGGCGGGTGAACCAGGTTCAACCACTTCTCGCGCAATCACATCAGCATCAATAATATCAACGCCTAGCGCGGCGAATGCGTTGGCAATGGTGCTTTTACCACTGCCAATTCCTCCGGTGAGCGCAACGGTAAAAGGCATAGCGTTCTCTCAAAATTGTCTTGATTGGGCGACCATCAGCCGCAATAAGATGAGAGCATGATCACAATCAATTTTCTCAGCTAAATTTAAGGGATTGTAGCTTAAATAAAGTGAAATTCGCAGTCTTGTCGCGGAACGAATGGCGCGTATGATAACGACACTGGAGCCGTGAGCGCTACCCGAACTGCGGTTCGTCGTCACTAACCAGGACACTCAGCTATGCGTATTGAAGAAGATTTAAAACTGGGCTTTAAAGATGTTTTGATCCGCCCCAAACGCTCCACCCTGAAAAGCCGTTCTGAGGTTGAACTCGAACGCACCTACACTTTTAAGCATTCAGGTCTGAACTGGACCGGCGTTCCGGTGATTGCCGCCAATATGGACACCGTGGGCACATTCACCATGGCCGAAGCGCTGGCGGGCTTCAATGTTCTGACTGCAGTGCATAAACACTACAGCGTGGAAGCCTGGCAGGCATTTATCCAGCGCGTACCGGCCGCAGTGCTCGGGCATGTGATGGTGTCATCCGGAACCTCCGAAGCCGATTTCAGTAAACTCACCGCGATTCTCGCCCTAACGCCACAGCTCAATTTCATCTGCATTGATGTTGCCAATGGTTACTCTGAGCACTTTGTTGAGTTCCTGCAGAGAGTGCGTGAAAGTTTCCCAGGCAAAACCATTTGCGCGGGAAATGTGGTCACCGGTGAAATGGTCGAGGAGTTGGTTCTCTCTGGCGCGGATATCGTCAAAGTCGGCATTGGTCCCGGTTCGGTCTGCACTACGCGTGTGAAAACCGGCGTCGGCTACCCGCAGCTGTCTGCGGTGATTGAGTGTGCAGATGCGGCGCACGGTCTCGGCGGACAGATCGTCAGCGATGGCGGCTGTTCGGTGCCAGGTGATATTGCGAAAGCTTTCGGCGGCGGTGCAGATTTTGTCATGCTCGGCGGCATGCTGGCGGCGCATGATGAGTGCGAAGGAAACATCGTCGAAGAGCAGGGCGAGCAGTTTATGTTGTTCTATGGTATGAGCTCAGAATCCGCCATGAAACGCCATGTCGGCGGTGTTGCCCAGTATCGTGCTGCAGAAGGGAAAACCGTTCGCCTGCCACTGCGCGGCCCGGTGGAGGACACCGTGAAGGATATCCTCGGCGGCCTGCGTTCGGCCTGCACCTACGTGGGTGCAGAACGCCTTAAAGAGCTGACAAAGCGCACCACGTTTATTCGTGTGGCGGAACAGGAAAATCGGGTATTCACGCGCTGATGGCTGATGGCTGATGGCTGATGGCTGATGGCTGATGGCTGATGGCTGAAGGCTGAAGGCTGAGGGCTGAGGGCTGAGGGCTGAGGGCTAATAGCTAATAGTCGAAGTTTGGCGGTTGATGGCAGGTGCGCACCGCGCGCACCTGCTAACGAATGGCATCGCCTAAACCAAATACCGGAAGGTACATGGCAATCACCAAGGTCCCGACAATCCCACCGATCACCACCATCATCAAGGGTTCGAGCGAAGTCGCCAGTGCATCAGCCCGCATCAGCGTTTGTGCTTCATGCCACTCCGCTAATCGTGCCAGCATGACATCCAGCGCCCCCGCTTCCTCACCGACACGGATCAGTTGTGCACAGAGCGCGGTGAAAAGCAGATGATGCTGCATCGCCTGATGCAGGGGCGAACCACCAGCGATATGCCGCTGTAATGCGGTAATTGCTTCACGCCACAGCGGCGAACTCAGCGTGACCTCAACGGCTTGCAGACTTTGTAGCAAGGTGAGCCCGGCCTGCTGCGTCAATTGCAAAATGGCGTAAATCTGGCTGAGCTGCCCACCGCGCCAGAGTGTTGAAAGTAATGGCAGGCGCAATAGCCAGCGATGAACACGTATTTGCCAGTGCACGGAACCACGGTAAAGCCACCTTGCGCCGAACATAAAGCACATCATCGTCAGTGCCAGCGGTAACGCAGCCTGTTGTAAAAGCGCGGACAGACTCATCACCGCGGCGGTGAAGGCGGGCAGTGGTGCATCAAAACTGGCATACACCGAGACAAATTCGGGCAGTACAAACAGCAACATGCCTGCACTCACTGCCAGCGCCACCAGCAAGATAAACAGGGGATAGCGCAGAGCTTTAACCACTTTCTGCCGCAGATGCTGTTGCTTACTCTGTTGTAAAGCTAACTGGCGGCAGCACTCGTCAAGCTGCCCCGTCAGTTCCCCCACTTCCATTAATGCTGGAAACAGCGCGGGGAAGATCTGCGGCCAGGCGCGTAGTGCGGATGAAAAAGCCTCTCCTGCCATCACCCGGCGTTGCAATTCGTTAAGCAGTACGCGCCAGCCAGCATGCGGGTGCCCCTCAGCCAGCAATGTCAGACTCTCCGCCAGCGGCAATCCTGCCTTGAGCAAGGTCGCCAGCTGGCGAACCAGGTCAATTTTTTGCTGCCACTTCCAGTCACGCGTGCGCCAGCATTGCCCACGCTGCCAGCTGACTGGCAGCATCCCGCGCTCTGAGAGTTGCTGGATAAGCGCATCCTGACTGGAAACGAGTGAGGTCCCCTCCAGTAACAAGCCCAGCGTGTCCAGCGCCTGCCAGCGATAATGGTAGAGATTAGCCATCCTCCAATCCCACAACCCGCTGGACTTCTTCAAAGGAGGTGTCACCGCGACTCACGGCCTCCAACCCGGCGGCGAGCAGGGTTTTCATCCCGCCTTCATTGGCCAGTGAGATGATGTGCTCCAGCGGCATATCGGCTGAAATCGCGTTCTGTAACTTGCTACTCATCGGCAGCACCTCAAATAACGCCAGGCGTCCGTAATAGCCCGAGAAGCAGTGGTCACAGCCTGGGGCACGCCAGGTTTGTAAGGTGCCAGGCCAAATGCTGTGTGGCAGATGTGCCAGGGCTTGTGCTGGCTGGCGGCAGTGCTCGCAGAGCCGTCGTACCAGACGCTGCGCGATGACTAACTGTAATGCCGGGCCGAGCAGGTAACCGGGAATATCCATCTGTCGCAGACGCGTGAGCGTTTCCGCCGTCGAATTGGTGTGCAATGTTGATAGCACCAGGTGCCCGGTCTGCGCCGCTTTAACGGCAATGCTGGCCGTTTCGGCATCGCGGATTTCACCCACCATAATCACATCCGGATCCTGTCGCAGCAGAGCCCGCAGTACACGGTTAAAATCGAGCCCGCTACGCGGTTGGATTTGCGTCTGGTTAATGCCCTCTAATGGAATTTCAACGGGATCCTCTACACTGCAGACATTTTTATCCGGCACATTCAGAGCGCTTAATCCGCTGTAGAGAGTGAAGGTTTTACCGCTGCCGGTAGGCCCGGTGACCAGTATCAGTCCCTGAGGTTTCGCCAGTGCGTGCTTCAGTAACCGGAGTTGGGTAACCGGCATGCCGAGTTTATCCAGTGCTATCGCGCTGTTTTCACTTTGCAGCAGCCTCACCACGGCTTTCTCACCGTGGCTGATGGGTAAGGTCGAGAGGCGAAACGCGGCCTGTTGATCGTCAAGGTTCAGTGTGAATTGCCCATCTTGTGGCAAGCGACGCTCGGCGATATCCAGCCCGCCGAGGATTTTCAGTCTGGCAAGCACCGCAGCCGTGGGTGCATCTGGCAAATGTGACAGTTTGTGCAAGACGCCATCAATACGTAATCGGACGCGTAACCCCTGCTGCTGAGGTTCAAAATGCACGTCAGAAGCACGGCGTTGAATCGCCTGGCGCAAAATCTGTTCGACGGCATTAATCGCTGTTTCGGTAGCGGCCGGTTCGTGTGAGGTCGGTGAGTCATCCGGTTTGTGCAGTAATTGCTCCAGTCGTGCCGCCGGCCAGCACTCGACTTCCACTTTGCACTGGCTGGCGAATTGCAGGGCTTCCAGCAGCAGCGGATCGGGCGTCTCGGCTACTGCGACGCGCAGTGATGTGGCGTCATGCTGAAGCATCACCGCCTGGTAACGTGCGCATAAGGTCTGGATCGGGGTATTGGGCTGTGCCATCAGTGAGTGTCCTTATCGGTGAAGCGGAACTGTTCAAGACAGCTGTCGCGCAGACTGGCATTGGTGCTGGTGCAACTGCGTTGCCAGTCCAGAGAGCCTTCCGTGGTGTTCCAGATAGGTGTCATTTCCACACTCAACCCGGTAAGACTCTCCTGACCCGTCAAGGTGATGGCGCCATTCACGACAGTTAGCGAGGCCACATAGCGTGAACCTTTGGCAGCAGGAATGCCGCCTGCACCCGACTGGCATTGAGTGGGGCCGCCACGTTCAATTGCGCAGAGTTCCACGGCGGTTTTATAAGGCACCATGGTTTGCAGCATGTCAGTGAGCGCAGCGCGTTGTAGATAATTTTGGTAGCTGGGCAGGCCAATAGCACTAAGAATGGCCACAATGCCAATCACTATCATCAATTCGATGAGGGTAAAACCTTGTTGTCTATCCATTATTCAGCTCCTTGTTGTGGAGCGGCTAAGGTAGAAAACGGCGTCTGATAGCGATAGTGAGAAGGTTTAACGCTGGAAGGCAGGATGTAATGAATCGCAGCGTTTGCAGAAGAAGTATCAGTAAACAGGAAGATAGCTCACAAACCGCCGCGCAGATGCGGCGGTAAGAGGAGAGAAATTAGTGTTCGCGAAAACGCATGGAGAGATCCATGGCGCGTACGTGCTTGGTCAATGCCCCCACGGATACGAAGTCGACGCCGGTTTTGGCAATTTGCGGCAGCGTGGCTTCCGTGACGTTACCGGAGACTTCCAGCAGGGCACGTTTGTCGGTGAGAAGGACGGCTTCATGCATCATCTCGAAGCTAAAGTTATCTAGCATGATAATGTCGGCACCGGCATCAATCGCATCCTGCAATTCTTGCAGGCTCTCTACCTCTACTTCAACCGGAACATCGGGATCCAGCCACAGCGCTTTCTCAACGGCTTTGCGTACCGAACCGCTGGCAATAATATGGTTTTCTTTGATCAGGAAGGCATCGGAAAGACCCAGCCGATGGTTACTGCCGCCGCCACACAATACGGCATATTTCAGCGCTGTACGCAGGCCAGGCAAGGTTTTGCGCGTATCCAGCAATTGCGTTTCGCTGCCAACGAGCAAGTCGACATAATGACTGACTTCTGTGGCCACCCCGGAAAGCGTTTGGACGAAATTTAATGCAGTTCGTTCAGCGGTTAACAGCAGCCGAGCCGGGCCTTTTAACTCGAATAGCAGCTGGTCAGCTGCGACGTTTTGGCCATCTTCGACATGCCAGACAATCGTGACTTTATTGCCAAGCTGGATAAACACTTCCTGCACCCAACGTTTACCACAAAAAACACCGGCTTCACGCGTGATGATCTGCGCTTCGGCTTGTTTCTCTTCCGGCAAAAGTAGGGCCGTGATGTCACGGTCGGCATCCACTTCACCGCCTAAATCCTCCTGAAGCGCGCGGGCAACGGCTTCGGGGATGTCCTGCTCAATACGCTTAATCAGTTCCTGACGACGATGATCGGGATCGTAACGACGCGATGCCATGCTTATGCCACTCCATTAATCGGATTTAACTGCGCTCACCTTAGCCTGATTTATAGCCTATTGCCAGTCGCGATAGTTGAAATGTTTAGTATCCTTAACATCGATCGCCTTTCGCATTAAGTCACAAGCCGAAAAGGGGAAACATGTTATTCTCAGCCTGATTTTGCCTGGGATTTAGAACATGAAACTGGAAGATGGCTGGATTACCAGCGCGCGCAAAGTGCTCTCGCCGCACTTTAACCAACGACCGGAAAATGAAATTCCCTCGTTGCTGATTATTCATAATATCAGTTTGCCGCCGGGTGAATTTGGTGGCCCGTGGATTGATCAACTGTTTACCGGGACCTTGCCGCCGGATGCTCACCCCTATTTTGCCGATATCGCGCAACTGCGCGTGGCGGCGCACTGCCTGATTCGTCGTGATGGTGAGTTGGTGCAGTATGTTTCGTTTGATCAGCGTGCATGGCATGCCGGTGTGTCGCAATTTGCCGGGCGAGAAAACTGTAATGATTTCTCGATGGGCATTGAGCTGGAAGGCACGGATACGCTGCCGTATACCGATGCGCAGTATAAGACGTTAAAAAAGGTTAGCGCATTATTGCTCAAGCACTATCCGCTGACGCTGGAACGCATTACTGGACACAGTGATATCGCGCCACAGCGCAAAACCGATCCAGGCCCCGCATTTGACTGGATACGCTATAAAGAGTCTATCAGGCAGGAGAATCCCTGAAACAGCAGGAGCAGGTATGACGTTGTTTAGCTTGTTATTAGTGTTAGGTTGGGAACGCCTGTTTAAATTGGGTGAGCATTGGCAACTGGATCATCGTCTGGAGCCGCTGTTTCGCGGACGCCAGAGATTTTCACTGCTGCGCACGTTGGTGATGACCCTCATCGCGATGCTGATTGTCTGGCTGCTGGTGTGGAGTCTGAAAGGCATTCTGTTTGGCGTGGCACAACTGGCATTCTGGATTGTGGTGGGCTTGTTGTGCATCGGCGCAGGCTCGGTGCGTCTGCACTATCATCGCTACCTGAAAGCCGCCAGCCACGATGATGAAGCGGCGCATCAGGCCATGGCAGCGGAACTGACACTGATTCATGGTGTGCCTGTTGAGTGCAGCGAACGCGAGTTTCTGCGTGAGCTACAAAATGCGCTGATTTGGATTAACTTCCGCTTTTACCTCGCGCCACTGTTCTGGTTTGTGGTCGGTGGCCCTTACGGACCGGTGCTGCTGGTGGGTTATGCCTTCCTGCGTGCCTGGCAAAGTTGGCTGGCAAAACACCATTCTCCACTGGAGCGCGCGCAGTCAGGTGTAGACAGCATACTGCACGTGCTGGACTGGATCCCGGTGCGTCTGGCGGGGGTGGCTTATGCGCTGTTAGGTCACGGTGAGCGGGCATTGCCTGCGTGGTTTGCCTCATTGAGCGATCGCCATCGTTCGCAATATCAGGTGCTGACCAGCCTGGCACAGTTCTCGTTAGCACGTGATCCACACATGGATAAAGTGGAAACGCCACGGGTGGCCGTAGCGCTGGCGAAGCGGATATCGTTAGTGCTGGTGGTTGTGGTCGCGTTGCTGACCATTTACGGCACGCTGGTGTGATCGGCTGGCGGTACACCGAAATCCGGTGTGCCGTCTTCGCGCCATTCGAAGTACTTCAGGCGCGTATGGCGATTCGGATCCCATAACGGATCGCCTTCAATTTCGGTGTAATTCCGCGCGTGATACACCAGCACGTCCCTGCCGTTTTCGTCCCGCGTAAAGCTGTTATGCCCCGGCCCATACTGCTGATTTTCCCAGCTGGTGGTGAAGACTGGACGCGCAGATTTCTGCCAGGCAGTGCTGTCGAGCGGATCGGCCATCATGTCGATGCTGAGCATTCCCAGGCAGTAATTCTCATCAGTTGCGCTGGCGGAATAGGTGACAAACAGCCGATCGCCGTGATGAATAACCGCTGGGCCCTCATTGACGCTAAAGCCTGCGCACTCCCACTCATACTCCGGCCGGCTGAGCATCACCGGTGCGCTTTTCAGCGTCCAGGGATTAAGCAATTCCGCGAGATAGAGATTGGAATTACCCGGAATTGCAGGATCCTTCTGTGCCCACAGATACCAGTTTTTGCCCTGATGCACGAAATGCGTCGCATCAAGCGAGAAAGAGTCGATTGGGGTAAACACTCGGCGAACAGGTTGCCAGTGGCCGGAAAGCGGATCGCTGTCATCACACACCAGCGCATACATACGATGCTGAAACAGGCCGTCTTTGATGTCGCGCGTCGGGGCAGCAGCAAAGTAAATCACCCATTGTCCATTGATATGGTGCAATTCTGGCGCCCAAATTAACGCACTGTACGGCCCGGTGTCGGGCTTGCGCCACACCGTAATTGCCTCCGCCTCAATCAGGTCATTCAGCGTATCAGCGTAACGGATTTCGAGCCGATCATATTCCGGCACCGATGCCACGAAGTAGTAGCCCTCGCCATGGCGCAGGATAAAAGGGTCGGCACGTTGCGTAATAAAAGGATTTGGCCAGCTCATTTAATCTCTCCGGGTTGTGGGATGGCAGACAGTGAGGCAGGGGATAAATCTCGTGCGTTAGCACGACGTAGCGCAAGATCATCCTGAATCGTGCGCATAAGCTTGCGATCCACCTTCAGCAAGCGCACCACACCGGCGGTTATCAGATAGCCGACGCCGGGAATCACGGTGAACAGCAGCATGATGCCGTTGATGGCCGAAGGCTGTTGCTGTTGAGCGCTTGCGTCATACCCATAGATAGACAGCAGGAAACCGACCATCGCGCCAGCCACAGCCAGGCCGACTTTCAGGAAGAACAGATTGCCGGAGAAGCTCATACCGGTGATACGTTTCCCCGTTTTCCATTCACCATAATCATCGACATCCGCCATCAGCGACCAATGCAGCGGTGACGGGATTTGATGCAGGATATTCAGCAGGAAGTAGGCGACGACAACCGCCACTGTCGCATGAGGATCAATCCAATAGAAACCGCACGAGAAGAGTGCCAGCGCGATATTGGTCCAGAAAAACACCTTCAGCTTGCACCAGCGGTCGGTGAGGATTTTTGCCAGCGTACTGCCGAACATCATGCCAATCACACCCAGGCTAATAAACAGCGTGGCAAAATGCGTGGATTGCCCCATTACCCAGGTAACGTAATACATGGTGGCGGCCATGCGGATAAAGCCAGGACAAACATTGCAGAAGGTGAGCAGGAGAATGCGCACCCATTGATCGTTTTTCCAGACGTCACGCAGGTCTTTCTTCAAATCATCATTACTGGGCGCGGCTGGACGGATACGTTCGCGAACCGTGGCAAAACAGAACAGGAACATCGCCAGGCCAATCAGTGCCAGCACGCTCATCGCCATTTGGTATCCGCGTGCTTTGTTGTCACCGCCAAACCACTCGGCCATCGGCAGCAGAGAGAGCGACAGGATCAGTGTCGCCACGCCCACCATCACAAAGCGGTAAGATTGGCAGGAGACGCGTTCACCGGGATCGTTGGTGATCACACCGCCCAACGAGCAGTAAGGAATATTGATGGCGGTGTAGGTAAGCGACATCAGGAAGTAGGTGACAAAGGCCCAGATAACTTTGTTGTCATAGCTCCAGTCTGGCGTGGTGAACATCAGCACGCTGAACAGCACATAGGGGACGGAAACCCACAGTAGCCACGGGCGAAAACGCCCCCAGCGGCTTTGGGTACGATCGGCGATGGCGCCCATAATGGGATCGGTGACGGCATCCAGCACGCGAACAGAAAGTAGCAGTGTACCGACCAGCGCGGGTGCGAGGCCAAACACATCGGTGTAGAAATAGTTAAGGAAAAGCATGATCGCACCGCCGATCATATTGCATCCGGCATCGCCCATGCCATATCCCAGTTTCTCTCTGAATGAGAGCGCTGCGCCTTTCATTGTTCGTCTCCCGCTAAAAGGTGAGACGAAATTATCAGCGTTAAATCAGTAACCTGCTGGGGAACAATTGGTCACGTAGATGGACAAAACAGGTGGGCGCAGAAAAGTGTGAGGCAGATCAGGAATGTTGCCCGGCGCAGGCGCGCCGGGCAAGGGCATACATTAGGCTTTTTGCACTTTATTTTTGATGGTGTAACCCACTGCCAGGATAATGATCCAGACAGGAATCAGCCACACAGAAATCGCCATACCCGGCGTCATCGCCATGATGACCAGTACGGCCGCCATGAACGCGAGGCAGAGCCAGTTACCAAACGGATAGAGCACGGCTTTAAAGCGCGTGGTCACACCCTGCTGGTCTTTCTTCTTACGGAATTTCATGTGCGCGAGGCTGATCATCGCCCAGTTGATCACCAGCGCAGAGACCACCAGTGACATCAGCAGGCCAAAGGCTTCGCCCGGCATCAGGTAGTTGATCAGGACGCACAGCGCTGTGGCTACTGCAGAGACCAAAATGGTTGCCACTGGCACGCCGCGTTTATCAACATTGAGCAGCGCTTTAGGTGCATTGCCCTGCTGCGCTAAGCCGAACAGCATACGGCTGTTGCAATACACGCAGCTGTTGTACACCGACAGCGCCGCCGTCAGGATCACCACATTCAACGCGTTGGCGACGAAGGCATCACCCAGTTCGTGGAAGATCAACACAAACGGGCTGGTCTCTTCGGTGACGCGCGTCCATGGCAGCAATGACAGTAACACTGCCAGTGAACCAATATAGAAAATCAGGATACGCCACAGTACCTGGTTAGTGGCTTTCGGGATGCTCTCTTGCGGATTGTCAGCCTCAGCCGCCGTGATACCCACCAGCTCAAGACCACCAAACGAGAACATAATGATCGCCATCATCATCACCAGGCCGGTCATACCGTGTGGCAGGAATCCACCCTGGCTCCACAGGTTAGTGACGCTGGCCTGCGGACCGGCGTTGCCGCTGAACAGCAGCCAGCCGCCGAACAGGATCATGCCGATAACCGCGACGACTTTGATGATCGCGAACCAGAATTCCATTTCCCCAAACACTTTTACGTTGGTCAGGTTAATGGCGTTGATGACGACGAAGAAGATCGCCGCACTAGCCCAGGTCGGGAATTCGGGATACCAGAATTGGATGTATTTACCGACGGCACTCAGTTCAGCCATGGCAACCAGGACATACAGCACCCAGTAGTTCCAGCCTGAGGCAAAACCGGCAAAGTTGCCCCAGTATTTGTAAGCGAAGTGGCTGAAGCTGCCGGCGACCGGCTCTTCCACAACCATTTCGCCTAACTGGCGCATAATCAGAAAGGCAATAAATCCTGCAATCGCATAACCGAGAATCACGGCCGGACCGGCCGATTTAATCACTGATGCGCTGCCCAGAAACAGGCCAGTACCCACGGCACCGCCCAGCGCAATCAGCTGAATATGGCGATTTTTCAGGCCGCGGTGCAGCGATTCGCCATGCTGTTGTTCCATACAAACCTCGTGATGTTGTTATTGTGCACCTGCAGTGCGCGCACTGTAAGGCTGTTTTACGCAATGTATTATTTTCTTTACGGTATTTGGCGTGCTGTGTGCATGCTGAAACTACCATGGCGACCAGAATAGTGATAAGCGCGCCGCTTTGCACCTGCTTTTGCTTTTTGTGCTGAGAGATGGCTGAAAAAGCAGCACTATCCACTGGGTGTCGCTCGCGCTATTTCTGACATGAAAAATCAATAAACACGAATAGCTTTCCCTTATGGTTGCCTGTAAGGCTTAGGGCTAACTCAGTGTAAGGTTTGGTAAAAGTGAAATCTGTTAACAATTCACTTACGGAGCAAATATATGCCTTTATCACGGTAAGTTAGCGCGCTGCAACAGCGATATACCCCGGAAGTGTGATGCCTGCCATATAGACACAAGGTGAATACTTTGTTACTTTACGGGCACCATTTTTCAATTGGTATTACCAATTTACTCCGGACGTTTTCACAATAAGAAGGGAAGATGGCTTACAGTAAAATTCGCCAACCCAAGCTCTCCGATGCGATCGAGCAACAGTTGGAGTCTCTCATTATGGAAGGGACGCTCCAGCCAGGTGAAAAGCTTCTCCCCGAGCGCGAACTGGCGAAACAGTTTGATGTCTCACGTCCATCCCTGCGCGAAGCGATTCAGAGCCTGGAAGCCAAAGGCCTGCTGCTACGCCGTCAGGGCGGTGGTACCTTCGTGCAAACAAATCTCTGGCAAAGCATGAGCGATCCGTTGGTGAGCCTGCTTGCCGAACATCCAGAATCCCAGTTTGACCTGCTGGAAACCCGCCACGCGCTGGAAGGCGTTGCTGCCTATTATGCGGCGCTACGTGGCACGGATGAAGACTTGCAGCGTATCCGCGACTGCCATGTTCACATCCAGCAGGCGCAGGACAGCGGCGATCTGGATGCTGAAGCAGATGCAGTGATGAAGTATCAGATCGCTGTCACAGAAGCCGCCCATAATGTGGTGCTGTTGCATTTGCTGCGTTCCATGGGCCCTATGCTGGAACAAAACGTCCGTCAGAATTTCGAATTGCTTTACGCTCGCCGGGAAATGCTGGCGAAAGTGAGCGGTCACCGCGCCAGTATTTTTGAGGCGATTGTGGCTCGTGAGCCAGAACAAGCACGCGAGGCCTCCCATCGTCACCTGGCGTTCATTGAGGAAATCTTGCTGGATAGAAGTCGGGAGCAGAGTCGTCGTGAACGCTCCCTGCGTCGTTTACAGCAACGTAAGGAATAACGTACGGCAACGAACGTGCGGACATAAACGACGGGCCTGTCTTACTTGTGCTGTGAACCAGAAGCAAAGCACAAGCAGACAGGCTCCTGATAATTCAACGTATTAGACACAGATAAGGAACACACCCCATGTCAGAACGTTTACAGAATGACGTGGATCCGATCGAAACTCGTGACTGGCTACAGGCGATCGAATCGGTCATCCGTGAAGAAGGTGTTGAGCGCGCGCAGTATCTGCTTGATCAGGTATTGAACGCAGCACGCAAAGGTGGCGTGAAAGTGGCTGGCGGTGCGTCGGCTATCAGTAACTACATCAACTCTATTGCTGTTGAAGATGAACCGGACTATCCGGGCAACACCTCTCTTGAACGTCGTATCCGTTCCGCAATTCGCTGGAACGCCATTATGTCGGTCCTGCGTGCATCGAAGAAAGATCTGGAGCTGGGTGGTCACCTCTCATCTTTCCAGTCTTCTGCCACCATTTATGAAGTGTGCTTCAACCACTTCTTCCGTGCGCGCAGTGATAAAGACGGCGGCGATCTGGTTTACTTCCAGGGTCATATTTCTCCAGGCATCTACTCACGTGCTTTCCTTGAAGGCCGTCTGACTGAAGAGCAGATGAACAACTTCCGTCAGGAAGTGCACGGTAAAGGTCTGTCTTCTTACCCGCACCCGAAACTGATGCCTGATTTCTGGCAGTTCCCAACCGTTTCTATGGGCCTCGGTCCATTGAACGCGATCTATCAGGCGAAGTTCCTGAAATATCTGGAACACCGTGGCCTGAAAGACACGTCTAACCAGACCGTTTACGCCTTCCTCGGTGATGGCGAGATGGATGAGCCAGAATCTAAAGGTGCGATCACCATCGCCACCCGTGAGAAGCTGGACAACCTGGTGTTCATCATTAACTGTAACCTGCAGCGCCTCGATGGCCCGGTTACCGGTAATGGCAAAATCATCAACGAGCTGGAAGGCATCTTTGCCGGTGCTGGCTGGAACGTGATTAAAGTGATCTGGGGCGCACGTTGGGATGAACTGCTGAAGCAGGACACCAGCGGCAAACTGATCCAGCTGATGAACGAAACCGTTGATGGTGACTACCAGACCTTCAAATCCCGTGATGGCGCCTACGTGCGTGAGCACTTCTTCGGTAAATACCCGGAGACCGCTGCACTGGTGAAAGACTGGTCAGACGAAGAGATCTTCGCCCTGAACCGTGGTGGCCACGATCCGAAGAAAATCTACGCGGCACTGAAAAAAGCGCAGGACACCAAAGGTCAGCCGACCCTGATCCTGGCACATACCATCAAAGGTTATGGTATGGGTGACACGGCGGAAGGTAAAAACATCGCGCACCAGGTGAAGAAGATGAACATGGATGGCGTTCGCTACATCCGTGATCGCTTCAACGTGCCAGTGGCTGACGATCAGATCGAAAGCCTGCCGTACGTGACCTTCGAGAAAGGTTCTGACGAATATAACTACCTGCACGGTCAGCGTGAGAAGCTGGGTGGCTACCTGCCAACCCGTCAGGCAGAGTTCAGCGAGAAGCTGGAGATGCCAACGCTGGAAGAGTTCAAACCGTTGTTGGAAGAGCAGAACAAAGAGATCTCCACCACCATCGCGTTTGTACGTGCCCTTAACGTGATGCTGAAGAACAAGTCGATCAAAGATCGTCTGGTGCCAATCCTTGCGGATGAAGCGCGTACCTTCGGTATGGAAGGTCTGTTCCGTCAGATCGGTATTTACAGCCCGAACGGCCAGCAGTACACCCCGCAGGACCGTGAGCAGGTTGCTTACTATAAAGAAGACGAGAAAGGCCAGATTCTGCAGGAAGGGATCAACGAGCTGGGCGCAGGTTCATCCTGGCTGGCGGCGGCGACCTCTTACAGCACCAACAACCTGCCGATGATTCCGTTCTACATCTATTACTCGATGTTCGGTTTCCAGCGTATCGGCGATCTGATGTGGCTGGCGGGCGACCAACAGGCGCGCGGCTTCCTGGTCGGCGGCACCTCAGGTCGTACGACGCTGAACGGCGAAGGCCTGCAGCACGAAGATGGTCATAGCCACATTCAGTCGCTGACTATCCCGAACTGTATCTCTTACGATCCGTCTTACGCGTACGAAGTTGCGGTCATCATGCAAGATGGTCTGGTACGTATGTACGGCGAAGCGCAGGAAAACATCTACTACTACATCACCACGCTGAACGAAAACTACCACATGCCTGCGATGCCGCAGGGTGCGGAAGAGGGTATCCGTAAGGGTATCTACAAGCTGGAAACCGTAGACGGTAGCAAAGGCAAAGTGCAGTTGCTGGGTTCAGGCTCTATCCTGCGTCACGTGCGTGAAGCGGCACAGATCCTGGCGAAAGACTATGGCATCGGTTCTGATGTTTACAGCGTCACCTCGTTCACCGAACTGGCTCGTGATGGCCAGGATTGTGAGCGCTGGAACATGCTGCATCCAACCGAAGCCCCACGCGTTCCGTACATCGCTCAGGTGATGAATGAAGCGCCAGCTGTTGCCTCAACCGACTACATGAAGCTGTTCGCAGAACAGGTTCGCAGCTACGTTCCTTCAAGCGATTATCGCGTACTGGGTACCGATGGCTTCGGTCGTTCAGACAGCCGTGAAAACCTGCGTCACCACTTCGAAGTGGATGCATCGTATGTTGTGGTTGCTGCGCTGGGTGAGCTGGCTAAACGCGGCGAAATCGATAAGAAAGTGGTGGCAGAAGCAATCACCAAATTCAGCATCGATGCCGATAAAGTTAACCCGCGTCTGGCTTAAGAGGTAAGAGAGTAATGGCTATCGAAATTAACGTACCGGATATCGGGTCAGACGAAGTTGAAGTCACCGAAATCCTGGTGAAGGTGGGCGACAAAGTTGAAGTTGAACAGTCGCTGATCACCGTGGAAGGCGATAAAGCCTCAATGGAAGTACCTTCGCCACAGGCTGGCGTAGTGAAAGAGATTAAAATCTCTACCGGTGACAAAGTGAATACCGGTTCGCTGATCATGATCTTTGAAGCCGAAGGCGCAGCGGCTGCTGCACCAGCGGCAGAAGAGAAAAAAGCGGAAGCGGCTCCTGCTCCTGCGGCTGCGGCCGTCAGCAAAGAGGTCAACGTGCCAGATATCGGCGGTGATGAAGTTGAAGTCACTGAGATTCTGGTGAAAGTGGGCGATAAAGTTGAAGCTGAACAATCTCTGCTTACCGTTGAAGGCGACAAGGCTTCAATGGAAGTGCCAGCACCGTTCGCGGGCGTGGTGAAAGAGATCAAAATCGCCACCGGCGATAAAGTGAATACTGGCTCGCTGATCATGATCTTCGAAGCAGAAGGTGCTGCACCGGCTGCGGCCCCAGCGGCGAAACAAGAAGCGGCTCCGGCTGCAGCCCCTGCTGCTGCAGGTGGCGCGAAAGACGTCAACGTGCCTGACATCGGCGGCGATGAAGTTGAAGTCACTGAAGTGCTGGTGAAAGTGGGTGACAAAGTCACCGCTGAGCAGTCGCTGATTGTGGTTGAAGGCGATAAAGCTTCAATGGAAGTGCCTGCGCCATTCGCAGGTATCGTCAAAGAGCTGAAAGTCTCTACCGGCGATAAAGTCAGCACCGGCTCACTGATCATGGTGTTCGAAGTAGAAGGCGCTGCGCCTGCTGCTGCGGCACCTGCGGCGAAACAGGAAGCAGCTCCGGCTCCAGCGGCAGCGAAACCTGCTGCAGCGCCTGCGGCGAAAGCTGACGCGAAAAGTGATTTTGCTGAAAACGACGCTTATGTCCACGCTACCCCGGTGATCCGTCGCCTGGCGCGCGAGTTCGGTGTCAATCTGGCGAAAGTCAAAGGCACCGGCCGTAAAGGTCGCATCCTGAAAGAAGACGTACAGTCTTACGTGAAAGATGCAGTGAAACGCGCAGAAGCGGCTCCGGCTGCTGCAGCGAGCGGCGGAAGCCTGCCGGGTCTGCTGCCTTGGCCGAAAGTGGACTTCAGCAAGTTTGGTGAAGTGGAAGAAGTGGAACTGGGTCGTATCCAGAAGATCTCGGGTGCGAACCTGAGCCGTAACTGGGTGGTTATCCCGCACGTTACGCACTTCGACAAGACTGATATCACCGATCTGGAAGCGTTCCGTAAACAGCAGAACGCTGAAGCAGAGAAACGTAAGCTGGATGTCAAGTTCACGCCTGTCGTGTTCATCATGAAAGCCGTTGCCGCTGCTCTTGAGCAGATGCCGCGTTTCAATAGTTCACTGTCTGAAGATGCACAACGTCTGACGCTGAAGAAATACATCAACATTGGTGTGGCGGTTGATACGCCAAACGGTCTGGTGGTTCCAGTGTTCAAAGATGTGAACAAGAAAGGCATTACTGAACTGTCGCGTGAGCTGATGGCGATTTCTAAGAAAGCGCGTGATGGCAAACTAACCGCTGGCGATATGCAGGGCGGTTGCTTCACCATCTCTAGCCTTGGCGGCTTGGGTACCACGCACTTTGCGCCAATTGTTAACGCGCCAGAAGTGGCGATCCTCGGTGTCTCCAAGTCAGCGATGGAGCCGGTGTGGAACGGTAAAGAGTTTGAGCCGCGTCTGATGATGCCAATCTCTCTCTCCTTCGACCACCGCGTGATCGACGGTGCTGATGGTGCGCGCTTTATCACCATCATCAACAACACACTGTCCGACATTCGCCGTCTGGTGATGTGAAGTTAATCAAGGCCGGCAAATGCCGGCCTTGTTGTAAGCATTCAATGTTGCCGCGGTTGGCAGTTTATTAACAATTCTGTAAACTCTTGCGGTGAAATGTCCCGGTGGATAAAGGGCATGCGGAGCCTGGGACGGGCTCGCTTTTGACCGCCGGCAATCTAATAAGAGGTCATGATGAGTACAGAGATTAAAACTCAAGTCGTGGTACTTGGGGCAGGTCCTGCAGGTTACTCTGCAGCCTTCCGTTGCGCTGATTTAGGTCTGGAAACCGTAATCGTTGAGCGTTACAGCACCCTCGGTGGTGTTTGTCTGAACGTAGGCTGTATCCCGTCAAAAGCGCTGCTTCATGTTGCGAAAGTGATCGAAGAAGCCAAAGCACTGGAAGAGCACGGTATCGTGTTTGGCCAGCCGCAAACTGACATCAACAAAATTCGTACCTGGAAAGAAAAAGTTATCACCCAACTGACTGGCGGTCTGGCCGGTATGGCAAAAGGCCGTAAAGTGAAAGTGGTAACCGGTCTGGGTAAATTCACCGGTGCTAACACGCTGGTGGTGGAAGGTGAGGGTGGCGCAACCACCATCAACTTCGATAACGCGATCATCGCTGCGGGCTCACGCCCAATCGAGCTGCCATTCATTCCACACAACGATCCACGTGTGTGGGATTCAACCGATGCGCTGGAACTGAAAGAAGTGCCTAAGCGTCTGCTGGTTATGGGCGGCGGCATTATCGGCCTGGAAATGGCCACCGTGTATAACGCGCTGGGTTCAGAGATCGACGTGGTTGAGATGTTCGACCAGGTTATCCCTGCTGCCGATAAAGACGTGGTGAAGGTCTTCACCAAACGTATCAGCAAGAAATTCAACCTGATGCTGGAAACCAAAGTGACCGCTGTTGAAGCGAAAGACGATGGTATCTATGTATCGATGGAAGGCAAAAAAGCTCCGGCTGAAGCGCAGCGTTATGACGCAGTGCTGGTGGCGATTGGCCGTGTGCCAAACGGTAAAGGCCTGGATGCGGGTAAAGCGGGCGTGGAAGTGGACGATCGTGGTTTCATCCGCGTCGACAAGCAACTGCGTACCAACGTGCCACACATCTTCGCTATCGGCGACATCGTCGGTCAGCCAATGCTGGCGCACAAAGGCGTGCACGAAGGCCACGTCGCGGCAGAAGTGATTTCAGGTCTGAAGCACTACTTCGACCCGAAAGTGATTCCTTCTATCGCCTATACCGAGCCAGAAGTTGCCTGGGTAGGTCTGACCGAGAAAGAAGCGAAAGAGAAAGGCATCAGCTACGAAGTCTCCACCTTCCCGTGGGCTGCTTCTGGCCGTGCTATTGCTTCTGACTGCGCAGACGGTATGACCAAACTGATTTTCGACAAAGAGACTCACCGTGTGATCGGTGGTGCGATTGTCGGCACCAACGGCGGCGAGTTGCTGGGTGAAATCGGTCTGGCGATTGAAATGGGCTGTGATGCAGAAGACATCGCACTGACCATTCACGCGCACCCAACCTTGCATGAGTCAGTTGGTCTGGCGGCAGAAGTGTTTGAAGGTAGCATTACTGACCTGCCAAACGCGAAAGCGAAAAAGAAATAATTTTTCGTGCTAAATAAAGAAACGGCTCCTTAGTGGAGCCGTTTTTTTTACGGGTTCTATTTAATTGAATCGATAAATAAGGCGCTGGAGCTAGCGCATAAGCCCTGCCGGAAATAGCAGGGGCGAACCCCCGCTATTGAAGTGTTACTGCCTGACTTCGTAAGCCATTACCGCAGATAATTCAGCAGCGAATATCTTAAACCGTAATTCACAGAGTGTATTGCGATTCACCAGGCACAATACTAATAGCATGAGCCCGCCGATAATCAGCTTGCTGAATGATAACTTCATAATCACTTACTCCTTGCATTAGCACGAGCAAGCAACTACCCTAACATTGCTTAGGTGTTTCGGGTAGTTGCCTGCTCGTGCGGTTGATGAAAATTGACCGCATGAGTTTCTCCTTCCACAACCCACCTCAATTGATATTGCTTGAGGCAGATTGCCTCAAGCGCCCGCAGGCAGTCTACGCGTTTTATTTCTTATTTCACGTCTATTTTATCTTTAGTTTTAATTAAATTTACCAATATTACTGCTTGGTATTAATTAAAGGTGTTAAGTGTTCATATCATTAATTATTAATATTTTTAATCCAGTCAATAAAATGCCTTAGCGGTGTGGAAAGATATTTCCTGCTGGGGTAATAAAGCCAGAATCCTTCTTCAATCTGCGTATACTCAGTAAGTATTTCAACTAATTCTCTCTCCGCCAAAGCAGCGTTGACCGCGTCCTGATGTAAAAAGGCGATACCTAATCCGGCACATGCCGCTTGCAGAATGCGCTCATTATTGTCCAGCACCAGTGAGCCTTTTACCGCCACTTCCTGCTTGCGCCCGTCTTGCCAAAATTCCCATCGATAGCGACGTCCGCTCGGAAAGCGCCGCTCAATACAGGGATACTGCAATAACTCCGCCGGGAACTGCGGAACGCCATGTTGAGCAAGAAAAGCCGGGCTGGCCACCGCCAGTGCGCGCATCGGCTTGCCAAAAGGCACCGCAATCATATCCTGCGCCAGTACATCGCCATAGCGCACGCCGGCATCAAAGCCGCTTTCTACAATATCCACCAGCGCGTCATTGCTGTCGATCTCCAGCGTAATCTCCGGGTAGCGTTGCACAAACGGTAAAATGACGGATTGGAAAAACAGCGCCTCCGCCGAACGCGGCATGCTGATGCGCAGCACGCCACGAGGATCGCTGCGCCAGTCATTCAGTTCATCCACCGCCTGTGAAAGATCGGCCAGCGCTGGCTGGATACGCAGCAAGAATCGCTCGCCGGCTTCGGTCAACGCCACTTTCCGCGTGGTGCGGTGCAGCAGACGCACTCCCAACCGTTCCTCAAAGTTGCGCATGGCGTGGCTCAGGCTCGAGGGCGTGACATTTCGCTCCTCTGCGGCTTTGCGAAAACTCAAATGCTGCGCGATAGCGGCAAACATCTCCAGTTCCTGCATTGATGCACGGTAGTTGTTCATTGCTGAATTCCACTCACTAAATCAACGAAAATCGCGCAATTGTTGCTGCGATTGCTGAGGTTTATAACATTAACACCGTAAGCGAAGAGGATACATCAATGCAACAACGTCAACTGGGCAGTCAGGGATTACAGGTTTCAGCGTTAGGATTAGGCTGCATGGGCATGAGCTTTGCCTATGGTCAGAATGATGAGAAGCAGGCGTTGAATACGCTGGCACGTGCGTTTGAACTCGGCGTCAATTTCCTCGATACCGCTGAAGTGTATGGCCCTTTCACCAATGAAGCGCTGCTGGCGAAAGCAATTAAAGGCCGTAGCGATATCAAAGTGGCGACCAAGTTTGGTTTCCGCATCACCGATCATGGGGAGGGCTGGGAGCGCATTACCGGTGCCAATAGCGAACCGGCGCATATCCGCCGCGCCGTGGAAGGTTCACTCCAGCGCCTGGGGTTGGAAACCATTGAATTGCTGTATCAGCATCGTCTCGATCCAGCCGTGCCGATTGAGGAGGTGGTAGGCGTGATGGCGGATCTGGTGCGTGAAGGCAAGGTGAAGTATCTCGGTTTATCCGAAGTCTCATCGGCCACTTTACGCCGCGCGCAGGCGGTGCATCCGATTTCGGCCCTGCAGAGCGAATACTCACTGTGGACGCGCGATCCCGAGCAAGAGCTTCTCGCCACCTGCCGTGAGCTGAATATCGGATTTGTCCCTTACAGTCCGTTAGGCCGCGGCTTCCTCACCGGTAAATTCCCGGCGGCGGCCACGCTGGCGGAAGATGATTTTCGTCGCTACCTGCCGCGTTTCCAGCAGGACGCACAGGCGCATAACCAGAAGTTAGTGAATCAGCTATCAGAGATGGCTGCAGGTTATGATGCGACGGCGGCACAGTTGGCGCTGGCGTGGGTGCTGGCGAAAGGTGAGCATATCGTGCCGATTCCTGGTGCCAGCAAAATCGCCAATCTGGAACAAAACTGTGCTGCGGCCGCTCTCACACTCCATTCAGTCGATGTTAAAGCCCTGGATGCGCTGTTCAATCCACAAAATATTCAGGGTGAGCGCTATAACGAAAGTGAATTCACCCTGGTCGATCGCTAATTTTTAGCCCTTCAATCACAAAATGGCAGGCTCAGGTGGCCTGCTTTTTTGTGTGACCCCGCTCAAAATCCAGATAAATCTGCTAAATAACGCGCGGATGTTGCTTTTTTGTAAACAGATTAACAATCAGTCGAAATGCTGCTATGCTGGCCGACGCGGAACCGGGCACCTCACCCTACTGTTTGACAGCTCAAGGGGTGTACCGGAAAGCTATACAATGAGAGCGAGGAGAACGTCGTGCTAGAAGAATACCGTAAGCACGTTGCCGAGCGTGCTGCCCAGGGAATCGTACCTAAGCCGTTAGATGCTTCCCAAATGGCCGCGCTGGTTGAACTGCTGAAAAACCCGCCAGCGGGTGAAGAAGAATTCCTGACCGATCTATTGGTCAACCGTGTACCCCCAGGTGTTGATGAAGCGGCTTATGTAAAAGCTGGTTTCCTGGCAGCTGTCACGAAGGGCGAAGCCCTCTCTCCTCTGGTTACTCGCGAAAAGGCAGTTGAACTGCTGGGCACCATGCAGGGTGGCTACAACATCCATGCCCTGATCGAAGCGCTTGACGATGAAGCACTGGCTCCGATTGCTGCTGAAGCCCTGTCCCACACGCTGCTGATGTTCGATAACTTCTACGATGTCGAAGAGAAAGCGAAAGCGGGTAACCCCCACGCGAAGAAAATTATCCAGTCCTGGGCCGATGCCGAGTGGTTCCTGAAGCGTCCTAAGCTGGCAGAAAAAATCACCACCACCGTGTTTAAAGTGACCGGCGAAACCAACACCGATGACCTCTCTCCGGCACCGGATGCATGGTCACGCCCGGATATTCCACTGCACGCACTGGCGATGTTGAAAAACCCACGTGATGGTATCGAACCCGACGATGCCGGCAACATTGGGCCGATCAAACAGATCGAAGAATTGCAGAAAAAAGGCTTCCCGCTGACCTACGTCGGTGACGTGGTGGGTACCGGTTCTTCCCGTAAATCTGCCACCAACTCGGTGTTGTGGTTCATGGGCGATGACATTCCGTACGTGCCAAACAAAAAAGGCGGCGGTCTGTGCCTCGGCGGTAAAATCGCACCGATCTTCTTCAACACCATGGAAGATGCGGGCGCACTGCCGATCGAAGTGGATGTTGATCGTCTGAACATGGGCGATGTGATTGACGTTTACCCGTACAAGGGTGAAGTGCGCAATCATGAAACCGACGAACTGCTGGCGACCTTCGAGCTGAAAACCGAAGTGCTGCTGGATGAAGTCCGTGCCGGTGGCCGTATTCCACTGATCATTGGTCGTGGCCTGACCACCAAAGCACGTGAGTCTCTGGGTCTGCCGCACAGCGATGTGTTTGTGAAAGCCAAAGACGTTGCAGAGAGCACCCGTGGTTACTCACTGGCTCAGAAAATGGTTGGCCGTGCCTGTGGCGTTGAAGGTATCCGTCCGGGTGCCTACTGTGAACCTAAAATGACCTCTGTAGGTTCCCAGGACACCACCGGTCCAATGACCCGTGATGAACTGAAAGACCTGGCGTGCCTGGGCTTCTCATCCGATTTAGTCATGCAGTCATTCTGTCATACCGCAGCCTATCCTAAGCCGGTTGACGTGACCACGCACCACACCCTGCCTGACTTCATTATGAACCGTGGCGGTGTCTCACTGCGTCCGGGTGACGGCGTTATCCACAGCTGGCTGAACCGTATGCTGCTGCCCGATACCGTCGGCACCGGTGGCGATTCACACACCCGTTTCCCAATCGGGATCTCCTTCCCGGCAGGTTCTGGTCTGGTGGCGTTTGCTGCTGCGACTGGCGTCATGCCACTGGATATGCCTGAGTCAGTGCTGGTGCGCTTCAAAGGCGAAATGCAGCCGGGCATCACCCTGCGCGATCTGGTTCACGCTATTCCGCTGTATGCGATCAAAGCCGGCCTGCTGACTGTTGAGAAGAAAGGAAAGAAAAACATCTTCTCTGGTCGCGTGCTGGAAATCGAAGGTCTGCCGAAACTGAAAGTGGAGCAGGCATTTGAACTGACCGATGCGTCAGCTGAGCGTTCTGCAGCGGGCTGTACCATCAAGCTGGATAAAGAGCCGATCATTGAGTATCTGAACTCAAATATCGTGCTGCTGAAGTGGATGATCTCCGAAGGTTACGGCGATCGTCGTACGCTGGAGCGCCGTGTAGAAGGCATGCAGAAATGGCTGGCGGATCCGCAACTGCTGGAAGGCGATGCGGATGCAGAATATGCGGCAGTGATCGATATCGATCTGGCCGAAATCAAAGAGCCAATCCTGTGTGCACCAAACGATCCGGACGATGCGCGCTGGTTGTCTGATGTGCAGGGCGAGAAGATCGATGAAGTGTTCATCGGCTCTTGCATGACCAACATTGGTCACTTCCGTGCAGCGGGTAAACTGCTGGATGCGCACAAAGGCCAGCTGCCAACCCGTCTGTGGGTGGCGCCGCCTACCAAGATGGATGCCGCACAGCTGACCGAAGAGGGCTACTACAGCGTCTTCGGTAAGAGCGGTGCGCGTATCGAAATCCCAGGCTGCTCACTCTGCATGGGTAACCAGGCGCGTGTGAAAGATGGTGCGACGGTGGTTTCCACCTCAACCCGTAACTTCCCGAACCGCCTCGGTACCGGTGCGAACGTGTTCCTGGCTTCGGCTGAGTTGGCTGCGGTGGCATCCCTGCTGGGTAAACTGCCAACGCCAGATGAGTATCAGCAGTTTATGGTTCAGGTTGATAAGACGGCGGCAGATACTTACCGCTATCTCAACTTTGACCAGCTGGGTCAGTACACTGAAAAAGCTGACGGTGTGATCTTCCAGACCGCTGTTTAATCGGCGCGAAGGATGAAGAGGGGACGATGCGAATCGTCCCCTTTTTTATGCGCTGTTTTCCTTGGGCATGTCCAGGCATAATGCGAGCGCGATCCCACTTTATTCAGCGCGCTACGCACAAAATGCACCTAACCGGTGCTGCACGTCGCGCCATTAGCTACACGAGGCAAACCCATGGAGTATGAATTTCTGCGTGATTTGACCGGACAGGTCAAAGTGCGTATGTCGATGGACCACGAAGCGGTGGGGCACTGGTTCAATGAAGAGGCCAGCGATAATCTGGCCCTGCTGGATGAAGTGGAAGCGGCCGCGCGGGCAGTGAAAGGCACTATCAATCAGTGGCAGCGCGTCGGACATGAGTACACCATCTGGCTGGATGAAGAAGAGGTGATGATTCGAGCTAATCAGCTGGCACTGGAAGACGATGGTATGGAAGAGGGCATGACCTATTACGACGAAGAGAGCCTGTCGTTTTGCGGTGTGGAAGATTTTCTTGCGGTGATTGCAGCCTATCGGCAGTTTATCGCGGGGAAATAACCGCAACCCTTCGCCTGCAGGGTTGCGAGCGTCATACTCGCAACGCCGCGCAATGATATTCGGCCTCCCTTAGCCGCTCAGGCGTGCATGGGCCTTCCCCCCAGATCTGCCTAAGACGCGCAAGAGCCGTAGCGGCGCAATGTATCGCGCCTGCCACGGCCACAGTGTGCTTCTGTTTATACCAACATCAAACGGTGGCAATCGGTGTTGCTGGTGAACCCACTGCGCCAGGCAGCCGCAGTGGTGGGGCGGTGAGCAGAAACGCATGGCGCTGATGCTGCGCCAGCCAATCCGCCAGCGGACTGAGTAACATCAGCTCACCGAGATACACCCCCAGCCGGAACAGGCAGAGATCGTGCAGCGGATGTGACGGATAAAAATCATCGTTCATTGGGCGTGCCGGTAAAATCTCTACCGCCGGATTATCGGCGATCAGCGCCACCACGCCGCTCTCGACAATCCAGTTGCGCAGCTGCTCATCACTGCCATCCAGACCCGCAAAGTGGCTGTTTAAAAACGTCATATCCGGCTCGCCCTGCATCGCCAGAATCGCTTCATCCATGCCGGTGCGGAAACACACCATATCGCCCTGGCGCACCTCGATACCATCCGCCTGTAAAATCTGCTGCAGATGCTGATAACCAAAGGCAAACCGCTCGGTGCCAAAGTGACGTTTAATATCAATCATCACCGCGCGGCCTTGCATGCCGTGCTGCGCCACATTTTCGATGCCGAGTTTCTTCGCGCCTAAATGGCTGCCGTGGTCGCAGCCACAGCCGCCGCGATAATCCGTTTCCCCAACGATATCGACATTGGCTTTGTAGCCGTTGTAGAACACCATCTCGGGCTCGCCGTTGCCGTTGACATCAAACCACTGGCCCATATGCGCCAGGCTGTCCCATTGCGTTGAGTATTGCAGCGCCAGCGTCACGGTATCATCGCAAATCACGTCGGTAAGCAGCGGGTTATCGCGCGATAACGGATAGGTCATATTGGCATGCTCGCCGCGTCGTGTGGCATTGAGCTGCGGCGGCGGACGGCGCGGGTTCATCGCCGTGCCGCCCGGTAAGTCGAGCGGTAAACTCAGGCAGAACGTTTGCCCGGTTTTCACTTCGGCTACGCCTTCCAGCACCTTTTGCGCGGTCAGAAGATTCAATCGACCGAGCTGATCGTCGGGACCAAAATCCCCCCAGGTCGCGTGCGCCGGGCGTTGCTTCCAGCGAGTATTCATACTTCTCTCCTTAAGTTGCCTTCCAGTGCTGCGGTAGATTCGGTGCCCATCGGCTGCACACGCGGCAGCCAGAAGGCGTAAATCAGCGCTCCGAGGACACCGATCACCCCGGCGATCTCCAGTGGGATCACAAAGGAGTGGGTGTATTGCATGATCACCCCGATCAGGATAGGCGAAATAATCCCGGCCAGATTGGCCGCCATGTTCTGGATACCGCCGATGGTGGCGACGTTCGCGCGGTTGGGTGCGACATCAGACGGCAGTGCCCACAGCGCGGCAGAGGCAAACGTGGCGGCGAAGTTGGCAAAGCAGAGCGCCGCCAGCGCCAGGCCAACAGTCGGGGAAAATGCCGCCAGACCGATGGTGGCACTACCCAGCATACCGCCCACCAGCGGAATTTTGCGCGCCACGCTCAGCGAGTAGCCGCGACGCACCAGTGAATCGGACAGCAACCCGCCGCACCAGCCGCCAACAATTGCCGCCAGCCCTGGCAGCATGCCGAGCAGGCCGAATTTCATCAGTGAGAGATGGAAGGTTTCCACCAGATAGGTTGGGAACCAGGTAAAGAAGAAATAGGAAACAAAGTTAATGCAGAAGAAGCCGGCCATCATTGCCTGTACGGCACGTTGGCCCAGCAGCTGGCGCACTGTCATCGGCTCGCCGGTTTGCGGATCCTGGTTGGCCTCGATGAATTCCACTTCCTCAAGCGAGACGCTTTTGTGATCGCGCGGATCGCGATACCACAAGTACCATGCCAGTGCCCAGACAACGGCTACTACACCGGAGATGACAAATGTCATACGCCAGCCGACCAGCGCGATCAGGAAAGAGATGATCGGGATCGCCAGCGTGCCACCGATCTTACTGCCGTTGTTGAAGGTGGCAGCGGCAAAGCTGCGCTCCTGACGCGGGAACCAGCGCGTGACCGTCGACGAACTGGCGGGATAGCTGGGCGCTTCCACGGCACCTAAAACAAAGCGGAAGCCCACCAGAGCAGCGATGGAGCTGGCCAGGCCACAGGCGGCGGTGGCTAAACCCCAGCCCAGGCTGCTGACAGCAAAAGTGATGCGCGGGCCGAGTTTATCCACCAGCCAGCCGCCGGGTAGCTGGAACAGCACATAGCTCCAGAAAAACGCCGAGAGTAATAAGCCGCTGTCCGTGGGCGAGAAGTGCAGCTCCTGGCTCATAAACGGCATGGCGACACTCATGGCGGCGCGATCGATATAGTTGATGGCGATGCCGACTGACAGCACCGTGAGAATGACGAAACGAAATTTCCCTTTCGCTTTACTTGCCTGAATTGCAGCAGGTGATCCATTGGAATTCAGCGACATGTCGCCTCCAATTGTTTTTTATTTTCTGTAGGGGAAACGCCGCATCAGGACGATGCGGCGAGTTTGGCACTTACGCGCCGCTTACCACGGAGTGTGGATGATGCGCCTGTTCCTCATCCACGATGGGTTCGACTTTGCCCATCAGGAACAGGTAGTTAAGAATACCGATAACCACTAATACAGCAGAGAACACCAGCGCCCAGGTGAAGTGGCCTGTCGCCCCGACGATGGCACCAGTAATAATCGGCCCCACCGCACCGCCCATGTTGGATACGGTGTTTTGCAGACCTGCCACAATCGACACGCTGTTCTGCGGTGCCACATCGCCCGGCAGCGCCCACACCTGCGAAGCCGCAACGGTGGTGCCCGATTTGGCGATACACAGCAACAGCACGGTCATAAATACCGAGTCAGTGAACGGGGCGAAGCCGATACACAGTGCCATCATCAGACCAATAGTCAGGAACAGCTTGCGCGTGGCGGTCAGTGACAGCACTTTTTTGTGCACCATGCGATCCGATGCCCAACCGGCCAGCACTTCAATCACCATGCCGCAAATCAGCGGCAGTGCAGCCACCATCCCCATCTTGAGGAAATCCATGCCTTTATCTTTCACCAGATAAGTCGGCAGCCAGGTAATAAAGAAGTATGAGGTGTAGTTAATGGTGAAGAAGCCAATGCACATTGCCCAGATATTGCGGTAGCGCAGCAGTTTGTACCACTTCATCGGACGTACGCTTTTGTCGCCGTGTTTCTGCGCCTGGCCATTACGGATAAAGCGCACTTCATCCTGACTGATCGATTTGTGATCTTCCGGGTTTTCCGCATAGATGAAGTACCACGCAATCACCCAGAACACACCGAGTGAACCAATCACCAGGAAAGTGATGCGCCAGTCGAACATGGCGATCATAAATACGATCAACGGCATGGCCACGGCCCCACCAAACTTCGAGGCGCTGTCGAACAGGCCTGAAACGGTGGCACGTTCGCGATCCGGGAACCAGCGCGCGGTTATCCCGGCGTTGCTCGGATAGGCGGCGGCCTCACCGACACCCAGCGCTAAACGCAGCGCCAGTAGAGATTTAAAACCGGTTGCCAGGCCCATCGCCATGGTAGCAATTGACCACCAGGCCACCGCAATACCGAGACCTTTTTTCTGACCGAAGCGATCGGCAAACCAGCCTGCCGGGATCTGCAACAGCGCATAAGACCAGAAGAACGCTGCCATGATAAAGCCCATCATCTCGGGATTAATGTCGAGCTCTTTGATCAAATGCGGGGCAGCCGCAGAGAGTACGGTACGGTCAATATAGTTAATGGCGATCGCCAGCCACATCAGGCCAGCAATCCACCAACGAATGCGGGTAGAGCGAGAGGTGTTGTTCATAATATTTTTTCACCTTCCCGGTGTCCTTCGCGCTGTCGCGGCGTTGACTGCAATCATCCGCCCCACATTCGGGGGACAGATGACCTTGTCGCTGGCGTCAGCACCAATGACTGGGGATTAAAATTTGGATTAAGTAGGGTTTTGAGAAAATTAATCCAGCCCGTTCATAACATTTGTCGGGCGCTCGCCCTGTTTGATGCACTGCACAATCTGCGCGACGCAACGTTCACCAATGGCACTGATGGCACCGTCGGTGTAACCCGCGATATGCGAAGTCGGGATAAAGTTGCTGAGGGTGAACAGCGGATGTTCCGCCAGCGGTTCCTGCTCAAACACATCGGCGGCCGCGCCAGCGATGACGTTATCCAGCAGCGCCTGATACAGATCCTGCTCATTGACGATGCCACCGCGTGAGGCATTGATCAGGAACGCACTCTTCTTCATGCGCTTGATGCGCGCAGCATCGAACAGATTCTGGGTTTTATCGGTGAGCGGCTTGTGCAAGGTGATGAAATCGCTGCTTTCGGTCAGCTGATCGAGGCTGACGAATTCGATGCCATGCTCGGCGGCAAATTTTTCATCCGGATAAAAGTCGAAAGCAATCACGCGCATGTTGAAGCCTTTGGCACGCAGCGCAACCTGTTTACCGATATTCCCGAGGCCGATAATGCCCAGCGTTTTGCCATACACATCGGTGGCAAAGATGCGCGGCCAGTTACCGGCACGGGTTTCAATTGCAGCCTGGGTAATCTGGCGTGCGCTATTCAGAATCAACGCGAACGCGAAGTCAGCCACGGCATGTTTATTGGCATCCGGCACATTGGTGACGTAAATGCCGCGTGCGCGGGTGGCATCCAGATTGATGTTGTCGACGCCCACGCCATGCTTACACACGATCTTCAGCTGAGGTGCTTTTGCCAGCAGTGCTTCATTCACATCGGTAAAGGCAACGATCATCGCCACGGTCTCGGCCAGATGCGGCTCCAGCGCGCTAAGCGGTGCATCGGCGGGCAGGGTGATCAGCTCAAAACCCTGCTGTTCCAGCGCATCAATAGGCGCAGCGTCGTATTTGGCGAAAGACGGTGAAGTACAGATAACTTTCATAGCGTTTCCCAATCCTAGTGTTGGAACGGGCAGCAACCGCTGCCCAATCGGTCTTTACTGCAGGTACTGATTCACGATCTGGCGGATCTTCTGCTCTTCTTCGGCAGAGAAGCTCACCGCATAACGGCTGTTACCCACATCTGAACCCAGCAGTGAAACAGCTTTCTTAACGGTGGCCGGTGGGAAACCGACGCTGTAGAGATCGGTACGCAGGCCGGTGATGTTCTCTTGTGCCTGACGTGAACCTTCAATATCGCCCGCGTGGAAACGTGCCCAGATAGCGTTGATCTCTTTCGGTGCCACGTTGGCAAGACCCGAAATACAGGCGGTGCAGCCTTCAACAAAACCACGATGGATCAGCGAGTCAGGGCCGGTCAGCACGTTGAAGTTTTCCACGCCTTCAGCGGCCTTCAGGAAACCGCTCAGGCTCTCATAGCTGCCCGCACTGTCTTTGATGCCGATAATGTTGGGATGTGAAGCTAGCGCACGCACGGTTTCCGGCTGTAAAGTGTTGCCGGTGCGTGCAGGGATGTTGTACAGATACAGCGGTACTTCAATCGCATCTGCCACCGCGCGGTAGTGGGCAATCAACTCTTCCTGCTTCAGCGGCACGAAATACGGAGTGATCACCGAAACCGCATCCACGCCCAGTTTGGCGACTTGTTTGCCGAGGCGGATGGTTTCACGGGTAGAGATCTCACCGATGTGCGCCACAACGGGCGCAGCGCCATTCACTTCATCGACGCAGGTTTCGGTAACCGCTAACTTCTCCTGCTCGTTGAGCACAAAGAACTCACCGTTGGTACCGCCGCAGAAGATGCCGTTGCCGGCGCTGAGCTGACGTTGCACCTGCAGGCGCTGAGCCGCGGGATTAAACGCACCTTCACTGTCAAAGGTGGTGACGATGGCGGTTAAAACGCCCTGAATTTTCTTGCTCATGATTCCCTCATTAATCCTTAGTGATTCAAAGCCGGAAACAGCGTCAGGTAGACGTTTCGTACGTCATCGGCGCTCACTTTCATCGGTACATTCTTCATCAGTCGCTGCACGTCGAGCGCGGCTTCAACCAGATACGGCAGGTGATCCGGGCCGATACCCAGTTCTTCCAGACTGGCAGGCAGTTTGAGACGTTTCACCAGCGCGGCAAAGTACTCCACCAGCGCATGCGATTTGGCTTCTTCATCCAGTGAGGCATCGGCGTCCGGCAGCAGATCGTAGGCCTGCGCGAATTTGCTCACGGCGGCGGGGCGCACAAAGCGCATGCACGGTGCCAGCAGAATGGCGTTCGCCACGCCGTGCGGCAGATGATATTTGCCTCCCAGCGGATAGGACATCGCATGCACCAGATGGGTACCGGCGTGGGCAATCGATGCGCCACCGTAATAAGAAGCCCACAACATATTCAGGCGCGCTTCCAGATTGCCCGGTTCGGCAATGGTGGTCTCCAGGCTGGCAAACAGCTTTTTCATGCCGATCAGCGCATAGTTATCACTCACCGGATTGGACACGGTGGCAGTAAAGCACTCGATCAGATGACAGAGTGCATCGATACCAGTGGAAGAGGCGATATGCGGTGGCATGCTGGTAGTCAGTTCAGGCACCAGTGCAACATAATCGGGCAGCATCACCGGAGTGATGATGCCAACTTTGGTCTCTTTCTCTGGGATCGCCAGGATTGCGTTTGGCGTGGCTTCGGAGCCGGTACCGGCGGTGGTCGGGATCAACAGTGACGTGGTGCGGGTCAGCGGTTTCTCTCCGGCCAGCAGGGCATCCAATGTCGGCGCGCCATCAACGCACAGAATCGACAGCAGTTTGGCGACATCCAGCACGCTGCCGCCGCCCACGCCGATCACCAGATCGACGTCGGTAGAAGGTAGTGCGGCAACAATGGCGGCGACATCGTGCTGGCTTGGCTCCGGCGGCACGCTGTTGACGATGCTCAAACTGCTGATCTGCTGTTTCAGCTGCGCGATCAGCGACTGAACCGCTGGAATGCCTTCGATATTCTTGTCGGTGACCAGAAGCGCTTTGTCTTTACTCTGCAGTAAATAGCTGAGGTCATTAAGCGCCTGGAAGCCACTGATCACGGTGCTGTTGATATTCATTTCATACCCTTATCGCGGTTTTTTCGCACTAAATGATTAACTTTGCTCATTCAGTGCGGGTTCTGTCACTACAGTGCCTAAATTTATAGGACAAATTGATTTCAAATAATTTGATCTTGCTCACATATAATCAATCATGATTGAATATAATCAACCTCAACACGGCGAACTGCCGGCAGAGGAAAGAGAATGACTTCACAGCCATGGAAAACACCCGTCTTAGTGATCGCGGATGATTTTACCGGTGCCAACGACGCCGGTAGCGGACTGGCGCGAGCAGGCGCAAAGGTGCATGTGCTGTTTGATAGCAGTACAGCCCACGATGCCAGCAGCGCCGATGTGCTGGTCATCAGCACTGACAGCCGTGCAGTCAGTGCAGCAGAAGCAGCGCATCGTACAACGCTAGCATTACAGCAGCATCAGGCGATTGCCCAGGATGGCTGGCTGTTTAAAAAGATTGATTCCACGCTGCGCGGCAATCCGGGCGCAGAGATTGAGGCCGCATTGCACGCCAGCGGAAAAACCTTAGCGCTGGTGGTGCCCGCTGTGCCGAAACTGGGCCGTACCACGCGTGAAGGCGAAGTCTGGATCAACCAGCAGCGTCTGACGGACACCGAATTTGCCAGCGACCCGAAAACCCCGGTGACCAGTAGCCATGTGTTAACCCGCCTGCACATGCAAAGCGATCTGACCGGTGAAACTCTGGACCTGGCGACGGTGCGCAGTGGCAAGCTGGCACAGGTGCTTGCCAGTAGGCAGGGCTTAGTGGTGCTGGATGCCGAGCAGGATGCTGATATTGCGCTGATTGTGGCGGCGGCGGCGAGTTTACCCGCACGACCATTACTCGCAGGCGCTTCCGGATTAGGCGATGCGTTGGGCGAATATCTGGCGACGCGTCCGGCCAGGCCGGTGCTGGCCGTGGTGGGTTCGATGAGCGCCATCGCGCAGCAGCAAATCGCCCGCCTCGCGACCCAACGTGACATTCGCATTATCGACATTGATATCCGTCAGTTGTTTGCTCAGCCCGCGTGGCCGCAGGCTGTCGAGTGGCAGCAGGCGATGCAACAGGCTTTACGCGACGGCGCACATTGCGTGGTACGCACCACACAGCATGCAGAGCAACGCCATGAGATTGAACAGCTGTGTCAGCAACATCAAGTGTCACGCCAGGAGCTGGGAGAACGCATCTGCCACTTCCTCGCCCAATTGACCCAAAACGTTTGCCGCCAGGCCTTGCCTGCCGGGTTGTATCTTTCGGGCGGCGACGTGGCAATTGCCGTCGCACAAGCGCTCGGCGCCAGTGGTTTTCAGATTCAGGGCCTGGTGGCGGGCTGTGTGCCGCACGGGGTTCTGCTAAATAGCGAATTACACCTGCCGGTGATGACCAAAGCGGGTGGCTTTGGTGACGAAAACACCCTGATAGAAGCCATCCGTTTCATTGAGGAGAAGTCGAGTGAATAAAATTATTGCGGTGACCATGGGCGATCCGGCGGGCATCAGCCCGGAGATTATCATTAAAGCGTTAGCGGAAGGTGACCTGGCGGGTATCCCGGCAGTTGTCGTCGGCTGTGCCAGCACGCTGCGTCGGGTGATGGGATTGAACATTACGCCGCAGGCAGAATTACGCGTACTGGATAACGTCAAAGACGCGCATTTCGCACCGGGCATCATCAACGTGATCGATGAACCGCTGGCCAATCCAGAGGCATTAAAACCGGGTGTGGTGCAGAAAGAAGCCGGTGATTTGGCCTGGCGCTGTGTGAAACGCGCCACCGAACTGGCACTGGCCGGGGAAGTGCACGCAATCGCGACAGCTCCACTCAATAAAGAAGCGCTGCACTCAGCAGGGCACATTTATCCGGGACACACCGAACTGCTGGCGCAACTGACTAACACCAAAAACTACGCCATGGTGCTGTACACCGATCATCTGAAGGTGATCCACGTCACGACGCATATCGCGCTGCGTAAGTTCCTCGACACCCTGAATGGCGATCGCATCCAGACGGTAATTGGCATGGCGGATACCTTCCTGCGCCGCGTCGGTTTCGACAAGCCGCGCATTGCCGTAGCCGGGGTGAACCCGCACGCGGGCGAAAATGGCCTGTTTGGTGACGAAGAGATCACCACCGTGGCACCGGCGATCAAAGTGATGAAAGAGCAGGGCATTGATGTTTATGGCCCTTGCCCGCCGGATACCGTGTTCCTGCAGTGCCAGCAAGGCCAGTACGATATGGTGGTGGCGATGTATCACGATCAGGGGCACATCCCATTGAAATTGTTGGGCTTTTATGATGGCGTCAATATCACCGCTGGCCTGCCGTTTATCCGTACTTCCGCGGACCACGGCACGGCGTTTGATATCGCCTGGACAGGTAAAGCGAACTCTGCGAGCATGGCGATCTCCATTAAACTCGCGATGCAGCTAGCATAGGGAAATATGAAGGGACAAAGCCGTCTCGACCAGATTATGGACTACCTGAAAAGTCATAATCTGGTCACTGTAGAACAGCTGGTGAGTGCGATCTCGGCTTCACCGGCGACGATCCGCCGCGATCTGATCAAGCTCGACAAGGAAGGCGTCATTAGCCGCAGTCATGGCGGAGTGACGCTCAATCGTTTTATTCCTGCGCAGCCGACCACGCTGGAAAAAATGCAGCGTAATCTGGCAGAGAAGCAGGCCATCGCGCAGTTTGCCGCCAGCTATGTACAGTCGGGCGACTCCGTGGTGCTGGATGCCGGTACCACCATGCTGGAACTGGCGCGCCAGCTCACGCATCTGCAACTGCGAGTGATCACCGCCGACCTGCATATCGCGCTGTTCCTGTCTGAATTCAAGCAGATTGAAACCACCATTATTGGTGGTCGTATTGATGACTCCAGTCAGTCTTGTATTGGGGAGCATGGCCGACGCCTGCTGCGCAGCATTAATCCGGATATCGCGTTCGTTAGCTGTAACTCGTGGAGTATCGAACGCGGGATTACGACGCCGACGGAAGATAAAGCCGGTCTGAAGATGGATCTGCTGGCGAATGCGCGCCGCCGCATCCTGCTGGCTGACAGCAGTAAGTACGGTTCCTGGTCGCTATACTGCGCCGCACCGATTGATAGTTTGACCGATGTGGTGACGGATGCGCGTCTCGACGACGCAGTTTGTCGCGCGTTGCGTGAGCGTGGCATTGGTTTGCAGCTGACAGCCTGATGTAACAAGGTCGCCATCAAAGGCGACCCTTCAGCAACAGGGTTAACCCAATGCTAGCCCTGCACCGACACCTGCTTGCGTAGGGTGCCCATTGATGCGCACCCGTTAATCGCAGCCCACTACGATAGCTTCAATCCCGTCGCCGGAATATTGCGGCCGTAGTAGATTTCACGCATCTCTTTCCACAGCAGATTGGTGATGCGCTTGTGCTCCTGCGGGTTGAGTTCTTCAGGCCTGGTATTGAACAGGTAGTATTTCAGGTCAAATTCCTTCAGTAACATCTTGGTGTGAAAGATATTTTCCTGATAGACGTTCACATCCACCATGTCGTACATCGACTTCATATCCTCGGACATAAAGTTCTGAATCGAATTGATCTCGTGATCGATAAAGTGCTTTAAGCCATTCACATCGCGGGTAAAACCACGCACGCGATAATCAATGGTAACGATGTCCGATTCCAGTTGGTGGATCAGGTAATTCAGTGCCTTAAGCGGCGAAATTACCCCACAGGTGGAGACTTCGATATCAGCGCGGAAGGTGCACAATCCCCCCTCAGGATGGCTTTCTGGATAGGTGTGCACGCAAATATGGCTCTTATCCAGATGCGCCACCACCGAATTGGGCAGCGGACCCGGATGCTCAGACTTGTCGATATCCTGCGGATTGATCGGCTCTTCGCTGACCAGAATGGTAACGCTGGCACCCTGCGGTTCATAATCTTGTCGCGCGATGTTCAGCACGTTGGCACCAATGATTGAGCAGGTCTCCGTCAGGATTTCGGTGAGGCGATTCGCATTATACTGCTCATCAATATAGGCGATGTAGCCATCACGCTCCGCTTCGCTGTTGGCGTAGCAAATATCGTAAATACAAAAACTCAGGCTCTTCGTCAGATTATTGAAGCCGTATAGTTTCAGCTTTTGCAATTTCGTCACTCCTCACACGACAAGGCATTCAGCAGATATTGCGGTAAGGCAAAGCTACCGACATGAATCGCGGGATTGTAGTAGCGGCAGCGAAGGCCCGCGTCGTCAAAGCGTGATTGCAGGGTGACTGCATCCCACTGGCGTAGCGTCTCGTTGTCGCTTGCCCAGGCAAACGTCATGATGCCGCCGTAATAGGTGGGGATCGCCGCCTGATAAAAGCTGACGTCGGAGAAGTAATGGCCGAGTTTACGATGGCTGTTGATCGCTTCGTCCTGCTGCAGGAAACAGACGCCATTCTGTGCCACGAAGATTCCGCCTGGATTCAGCGCCTGTTTACAGCCGGCATAGAATTCAGAGGTAAACAGACTTTCACCGGGACCGATGGGATCGGTGCAATCGGAAATAATGACGTCGAACTTCTCTTGCGTCTGGGTGACGAAATTCACACCATCATCAATCACCAAATTCAGCCGTGGATCTTCATAGGCACCGGCGCTGTGATTGGGCAGATACGTCTTGCAAAAACTCACCACGCCGGCATCGATCTCAACCATGGTGATCTGTTCAATCGTTTGGTGACGTGAGACCTCGCGCAGCATGGCGCCATCGCCACCGCCAATGATCAGCACGCGTTTCGCCTTGCCGTGCGCCAGGATTGGCACGTGGGTCATCATTTCGTGGTAGATGAACTCATCGCGCTCGGTGGTTTGCACCACACCGTCCAGCGCCATGACACGACCAAAAGCGGCATTTTCAAAGATCACCAGATCCTGATGCGCCGTTTTGTCGCGATAAAGCAGTTTATCTACCGTGAAATACTGTCCAAATCCGGCATGAAGCGTCTCATACCACATTTCATTCTGGGCCATGATGGGGCTCTCCTCGAATGTCATCGCCATGAAATTAGGGGAAAAAGCATAGCGAAATATGACCGTGGTTGCACGGTCAAATCTTCAGCAGCAGAGCGGGATGGCGGGCTATTTGACGTAAGCGAGCAGACTCAGCGAGTCACGCGCCAGCGACTTACACTTCTTGTCATTGGTAATGGCGATACCGCTCAAATCTTTGTAACTCTCTTCGCCGAGCGACTTCATGTTGTAGTTGCTGTAATTGCTCAGATCCCAGCGGTTCTGCTGGGCAAAAAACACCAGCGCTTTGCGAATTTGCGCATCGGGCAGATCCTGATAGCCACAATCGTTCTTCAGGTAAACAAACACCGCGGTCAGATCGGCCAGATCTTCAGCTTCGGATTCGCTCAGGGCAAAACTGGTGGAGGAGAAGCCAAGGAGTCCCGCCAGCAGCAGGATCTTGATGCTTTTCGTCATAATCATTCTCAACAAGGGACAATTTATTGACGTTAGCACAGTTATTGCAGGGATTCCGCTAAATTTGCCCAAATGGGGCATTCCCACGGTTTTTATCGGCGCATTCTGTTAAGGGGCTTGACCCTCCCGCAGGGTAAAGGTTTACGCTGTGCCCTTATTCACGACAAGGATAAGAATATGCAACGTCGTCATTTTCTAAAGTTGACCGCCGCACTCAGCGCGGCAGGTGCGCTGCCTTTGTGGAGCCGTTCGTTAATGGCGGCCACGCGCCCGCTATTACCGATTCCCTCTATTTTGCAGCCTGATGCGCGCGGACAGTACACGCTCACCGCGATGAGTGGCACCAGCCAATGGAACGGAAAATCCGTCCCGACCTGGGGCTACAACGGCAGCCTGCTCGGCCCGGCGCTGCGACTGCCGCGCGAAAAAGCGGTGACGGTGAATATCCATAATCGGCTGGCGGAAGCAACGACATTGCACTGGCACGGTCTGGAAATTCCTGGCGATGTTGATGGTGGACCGCAAGCACTGATTGCGCCCGGTGCCTCACGTCAGGTGACCTTTACGCCCGATCAACCGGCTGCCACCTGTTGGTTCCATCCGCATCAGCATGGCAAAACCGGCTATCAGGTGGCGCAGGGTCTGGCGGGACTGGTGCTGTTAGAGGACGAAGATTCCGGTAAATTGCGTCTGCCGATGCAGTGGGGCGAAGATGACGTGCCGCTGATTTTCCAGGATAAACAGCTGACCAAAGACGGCGCAAAAATCGATTACCAACTCGACATCATGCGCGCGGCGGTGGGCTGGTTTGGTGACATGATGTTAACCAACGGCGTGCAGTATCCGCAGCAAGCGGTGCCACGCGGCTGGCTGCGCTTGCGTCTGTTAAACGGCTGCAATGCCCGTTCGCTGGATATCGCCACCAGTGATAAGCGCCCAATGTACGTGATTGCCAGCGATGGCGGTTTGCTGGCCGAGCCGGTAAAAGTGGATAGCCTGCCGCTGCTGCCTGGCGAGCGTTTCGAAGTGATGATTGATACTTCAGACGGCAAAACCTTCGACATGGTGACGCTGCCGGTGACGCAGATGGGCATGACGCTGGCACCCTTTGATCAACCCTTGCCGCTGGTACAAATTCTGCCACTGCGCGTGATGGCAAGTGGTTCTATGCCGGATAAGTTGGTGGATCTGCCGCCGCTGCCATCAGTGGAAGGCGTGCAAAGCCGCTGGCTACAACTGATGATGGATCCGCAACTGGATCAACAAGGCATGCAGGCGCTAATGGATCGTTACGGTCATCAAGCCATGGCCGGGATGAAAATGGATCACGGCAGCATGGATTCGAAGGGCGGGGCCATGCAGATGGATCATGGCAATATGGACTCGAAGGGTGGGGCCATGCAGATGGATCACGGCAATATGGACATGAGCGGCGGTGCCATGAAGATGGACCATGGCAGTATGCCGATGGATCACGCAAAAACAGCGGCTTACGATTTCCACAACGGCAATAAAATTAACGGTCAGGCGTTTAACATGACCAAGCCGATGTTTAACGCCGAACTCGGCAAGCTGGAAAAATGGACCATTTCCGGTGAGGGCGATGCCATGCTGCATCCGTTCCACATTCATGGCACCCAGTTCCGCATCCTGTCAGAAAACGGCAAGCCGCCAGCGCCGCATCGTGCAGGCTGGAAAGACATGGTCAGCGTCAACGGCTGGCGCAGTGAGGTGCTGGTGCGCTTTAACTACGTTGCTAATGCCGATAACGCCTACATGGCGCATTGCCATCTGCTGGAGCATGAAGATACGGGCATGATGCTGGGCTTCACCGTCGGCTAAGTGACTACCACACCGCAGCGAAGCCAAAACGTCTTCGCTGCGGGTTGTTTAGCAATACCAGGGCATAAACGGGACATTTACTGCTCAGCAGCAGTATCAGGGCGTAAGTGGCCTGATTTCCTGTTACAGGGGCAGGGCACAAGTGGCCTGGTTACTGCAGCACCCGAGCGTGGACATCGGACAGCCTTATCCAGCTGCCTGATGCGTGGTCAACGCCGCCCATCACTCACTGAGCGTGCCGGGCAAGTGATTATGCCTGAGCCGCTTCCAGCGCCAGCCGGATATCCTCAATCAAATCATCAGCATGTTCGATACCAATCGACAAACGCACCGTAGCATCGGTGATGCCAATACGCTGGCGTACCTCCTGCGGTACACCGGAATGGGTGGTGCTGCCTGGATGACTGGCGAGTGATTCGGTGCCGCCCAGGCTCACCGCCAGTTTGAACAACGCAAGGGCATTGAGAAAACGAAATGCTGCCGGCTGGCCGCCTTTGATGTCGAACGAGAAGGTGGAACCTGCGCCGCTGCATTGTCGCTGGAAGGTTTCACCCGCAGAGGTGTCCGCATCGAGATAGGGCAGCCAGTGCAATTTTTCTACCTGCGGATTATCACGCAAAAACGCGGCGACTTTTTCTGCATTGCTGGCGGCTTTCTCCATCCTCAACGACAGCGTTTCCAGCGATCGTCCAATCATCCAGCTGGAGTGCGGATCAAGTTGGGTGCCGATGGCACTGCGCAGCGATCGCACCTTGCTCACCAGCGCTTTGCTGCCCAGCACCGCACCGGCAATCAGATCCGAATGGCCGCCGACATATTTGGTGAGCGAGTAGAGCGACAAGTCTGCACCGTGCTGCAAAGGACGTTGAAACAGCGGGCCGAGCAAGGTGTTATCGCAGGCGAGAATCGGGCGCGAACCTTGCTGCTGGGTGATGACATCTGCTACCTGCTTCATCAGCTGAATATCCACCAGGCTGTTGGTCGGGTTGGCCGGCGTCTCAATCAGAATCAGCGCCACACGACCGCGCTGCCACGCCAGTTTGGCCGCTTCATACACCTTGTCCTCGTCGGTGCCATCGCTGAATCCCACCGCTTTGATCTCTAAATCGTGCAGCGTTTTACTCAGCAACGTTTCAGTGCCGCCGTACAGCGGCTGCGAATGCAAAATCACTTCACCTGGCCGCGCAAACGCCAGCAGCGTGGTGGCAATGGCCGACATTCCGGAGGAGAACAGCGCGGCACTTTCTGCCTGTTCATAGATGGCCAACCGATCTTCCACAATCTCGCTGTTGGGATGGTTAAAGCGTGAGTATACCAGCCCACCGCTCTTGCCCTCCGGCGGCTGCTTACGTCCGGCAACGAAATCAAAAAAGTCCTGTCCCTCTTCGGCGCTGTTGAACACAAAGGTCGAAGTCAGGAATACAGGAGGTTTGACTGCGCCCTCCGATAGCCGCGGATCGTAACCGTAATTAAGCATCTGCGTTTCCGGATGCAGATCGTGGGTGCCAATCTGTGTTTTTTTACTGGATGAAGCGGCCATAGGATCTCCAGAGAATACCGGTGAGAGTGCGGGTGGGTTTTCTGTAGTTAAGGCCAGCGCAATAAATTTTGCCACGGTATCGTTTGCGTTCTGTGCGCGGCGTTAGAGGTTGGTTCGACTATGATAGACTTCGTGGCTTTCTGAAAACCTTAACCAGGCGAATGCAATGAAACACACCGTCGACGTGATGATCTCTGAGCAGGAGATTGCAACCCGTATTGCCGAACTGGGCAAGCAGATTAGCGAACACTACCGTAGCAGCGGCAGCGAAATGGTGTTAGTGGGTCTGCTGCGTGGCTCCTTTATGTTTATGGCCGATCTCTGTCGTGCCATCGATGTCCCGCATGAAGTCGACTTTATGACCGCCTCCAGCTACGGCAGTGGTATGTCATCGACCCGCGACGTGAAAATCCTGAAAGATCTGGATGAGGACATTCGCGGCAAAGACGTGCTGATCGTGGAAGACATCATCGATTCTGGCAACACGCTGAGCAAAGTGCGCGAGATCCTGCGTCTGCGCGAGCCAAAGTCACTGGCCATCTGCACCCTGCTGGATAAGCCAGAGCGCCGTGAAGTGGACGTCACCGTGGAATACGTTGGTTTCACCATTCCTGACGAGTTCGTGGTCGGCTTTGGTATCGACTACGCGCAGCGCTATCGTCATCTGCCGTATATTGGCAAAGTTATCCCGACCGGTGAATAACCGCACAATCTTCCAAGGCTAATCCCGCCAGCCTGCGATAAGATGCGCAGCCCGCGAGTCAATGACTGACGGGCTGCGCTTGCGTTCCCCTACCGCATGCAGAGTGGTAAAGTGTCGCGGGTTATCGCTCAGCGCTTCATCTTTGATTTTTCACTCGTTATCTCTGAATAACCCCGCATGCTCGGCGTGAGCGCACTATCATTTCATAGGGCTTTGATGTCACTACAACAGGGTATGGATTCGCAATGACTTATGCACTGGAACTTTCCGGGCTCACCAAAACCTATCCCGGCGGCGTTCAGGCGCTGAAGAAGCTTGATCTCAACGTTGAGGCAGGCGATTTTTACGCACTGCTCGGGCCAAACGGCGCGGGTAAATCGACCACTATCGGCATCATCAGTTCGCTGGTGAATAAATCCGGCGGCAGCGTGCGGGTGTTTGGCTATGACCTGGAAAAAGACGTGGTCAATGCGAAACGCCAGCTGGGCCTGGTTCCGCAGGAGTTCAACTTTAACCCGTTTGAAACCGTGATGCAGATTGTGGTCAATCAGGCGGGTTACTACGGCGTGGAGCGGGCTGAAGCTAACAAGCGCGCGGAAAAATACCTTAACCAACTCGATCTGTGGGGCAAACGCAACGAGCGTGCACGCATGCTCTCGGGTGGGATGAAACGCCGTTTGATGATCGCACGTGCGCTGATGCACGAGCCAAAACTGCTGATTCTGGATGAACCCACTGCAGGTGTCGATATCGAACTGCGTCGTTCAATGTGGACCTTCCTGAAAGATCTCAACATCAAAGGCACCACCATTATTCTCACTACGCACTACCTGGAAGAAGCAGAAATGCTGTGCCGCAATATCGGCATTATTCAGAGCGGTGAGCTGGTGGAAAACACCTCGATGAAAGGCCTGCTGTCGAAGCTGCAATCGGAAACCTTCATCCTCGATCTGGCGCCGCGTAGTCCGCTGCCGCAGTTGGAAGGCTTCCAGTATCGCCTGGTGGATACCTCTACGCTGGAAGTGGAAGTGATGCGTGAGCAGGGGCTCAACAGCGTGTTCAGCCAGCTGAGTGCGCAGGGCGTGCAGGTGCTGAGTATGCGTAACAAAGCGAACCGCCTTGAAGAGCTGTTCGTCAGCCTGACCCAGGGTAAAGGAGTGAAAGCATGACACATTTATACTGGGTGGCGCTCAAGAGCATCTGGGCCAAGGAGATCAACCGTTTTGCCCGCATCTGGATTCAGACGCTGGTGCCACCGGTGATCACCATGACGCTCTATTTCATCATCTTCGGTAATCTGATTGGTTCACGCATCGGCGATATGCATGGCTTCAGCTATATGCAGTTCATCGTGCCGGGTCTGATCATGATGGCGGTGATCACCAACGCTTACGCCAACGTGGCCTCTTCATTCTTCAGCGCCAAATTCCAGCGCAACATTGAAGAGCTGCTGGTGGCGCCGGTGCCCACGCACATTATCATCGCCGGTTATGTTGGCGGCGGCGTGGCGCGCGGTGTATGTGTCGGCATTCTGGTGACGGCGATTTCACTGTTCTTTGTGCCGTTCCACGTGCACTCCTGGTCAATGGTGGCCCTGACGCTGCTGCTGACTGCGATTCTGTTCTCGCTGGCTGGCCTGCTGAATGCGGTGTTTGCGCGTACCTTTGACGATATCAGCTTGATCCCCACCTTCGTGCTGACACCGTTAACCTATTTGGGGGGCGTGTTCTATTCGCTGACGCTGCTGCCGCCGTTCTGGCAGGCAGTGTCGAAGCTGAACCCGGTGGTGTATATGATCAGCGGCTTCCGCTACGGTTTCCTCGGCATCAATGATGTGCCGCTGGTGTTTACCTTATCGGTGCTGATTGCCTTTATCGTGGTGTTCTACGTGCTGGTGTATGCGCTGATTCAGCGCGGTCGCGGATTACGTACTTAAATTTTACGAGGGCGGCCGAATGGCCGCCCTCGCTGTATCAAGCCACCTGAACCGGCAATGCTTTAGCGATGCGTTTCATCTCGTTGTCACCTTCGAAATAGGCGACCTTGGGTTGCCAGCTGCGGGCCACTTCATCTTCCACCTGCACATAAGAGCAGATGATCATGATGTCACCTTCACAGGCACAACGGGCGGCGGCACCATTGACGGAGATGATCTTCGAGCCACGCTCAGCGGCAATCGCGTAGGTGGAGAAACGCTGACCGTTGGTGACGTTATAAATGTCGATGGCTTCGTATTGCAGAATGCCGGATGCATCAAGAAAATCCTGGTCGATGGCGCAGGAGCCTTCGTAGTGCAAATCTGCCTGCGTGACTTTCACGCGGTGCAGTTTGCCCTGAAGTACGGTACGAATCATAACGGGATAACCTTATTAAGCTGCGATTAAACGACGGAGGTTACTCCGTCAGATCCACTTGCTGATTATCGATCAGGCGCGCATTCCCCAACCAGGCGGCCATCAGAATCACGGCGCGCTGGCTATCCACCGTCAGCGGCTGCAAATTGTCGGCATCGCAAATGGCCAGGCCATCAGGGCGGAAGCCTTTCTCACGCAATGCGGCCTCGGCCGTTTCGATAATCTCTTCAACATGGCGTTCGCCGTTGTTCAGACGCTCGGCCATGCTGTTCATCACCTGGCTCAGACCCGCAGCGATCGCGCGCTCTTCGCGGGTGAGATAACCGTTACGTGAGCTCAACGCCAAACCATCTTCCGCGCGTACGGTTGGCACGCCGACAATCTCGATATCGAAGCCCATGTCGGCCACCATCTTGCGGATAATGGCTAACTGCTGGAAATCTTTCTCACCAAAACAGGCAATATCGGGCTGCACCAGGTTAAACAGTTTGCTCACAATAGTGGACACACCGCGGAAGTGACCGGGACGACTGGCACCTTCCAGCAGTGATGATAACCCGGGGACTTCAACGAAGGTCTGGCTATCCAGCCCTTTGGGATAAACATCCGCTGGCGCAGGGGCAAACACCAAATCGACGCTGTGACGATTGAGCTTCTCGCAATCGTCCTGCAAGGTACGGGGATAACGCGCCAGGTCATCGGCACGTTCAAACTGCATCGGGTTGACGAAAATCGAAACCACCACGATATCGGCCCGCTCGCGCGCTTCATCCACCAACGTCAGGTGGCCGTCATGCAGGTTGCCCATGGTGGGCACCAGCGCGATCCGTTTGCCTTCCTGCCGCCAGCGACGAATTTCTCGTCGCAGCATCGGCAGCGATTCAATAATCAGCACTGCAAATCTCCTGATTTACTGGAAACTGTGTTCGGCGGCTGGGTAGATGCCCGCCTCAACGTCGGCAATATACTGGCGAATTGCCGCGCGAATGTCGCCGGTTTCCGCGAGGAAATTTTTGGCAAATTTAGGAATATGACCGCCGGTAATGCCAAAGGCATCGTGCATCACCAGAATCTGTCCATCGGTGACGTTACCCGCACCAATACCGATGACCGGAATGCTCAACGCTTTGGTGATACGCTCTGCCAGCGCCACCGGCACGCACTCCAGCACCATCAACTGTGCACCGGCGGCTTCCAGCGCCAGTGCATCGGCCAGCAAACGCTCCGCGCCCGCTTCATCACGGCCCTGCACCTTGTAGCCACCAAAGATGTTCACTGACTGTGGCGTCAGGCCTAGATGACCACAGACCGGCACGGCGCGCTCGGTAAGCATACGCACGGTGTCTGCCAGCCATTCACCGCCTTCCAGCTTCACCATATTGGCACCGGCACGCATCAGTTGAGCGGCGTTATCGAAGGTTTGCTGCGGTGTGGCGTAACTCATGAACGGCAGGTCGGCCATCACCAACGCATTCGGCGCGCCTCGGCGCACGGCCGCGGTGTGATAAGCGATATCCGCCACGGTGACAGGTAATGTGGATTCATGGCCTTGCACGGTCATGCCAAGGGAGTCGCCAATCAGCATCACCTGAATGCCTTCATCGGCAAACAGGCGGGCAAAGCTAAAGTCGTAGGCCGTCAGGGTGGCAAATTTGCGGCCACTGGCTTTGAGCTGGCGTAAATGGGTGATGGTTGTCGGTTTCATCGCACACTCCAGAGTTTTCTGATGCGCGCAGTGTACTGGATTGATTGAAAAGTCGATACGACCGTAGTGCGATTATTGCAGCCTACTCAGACCACAAGCGGATTGTGCTGCGATCGAGCGTGGCGAGGATGCCGGTCAACGGCTGGCCATTGGGCAGACGCAGGCCTGGCGCGATCTCTAACAACGGCACCAGCATAAACGCACGATTGTGCATGTCGTAGTGTGGCACGGTGAGACGTGGGGTGTGAATCGTCTGCTGGCCAAACAGCATGATGTCGATATCGAGGGTGCGCGGACCCCAGCGCTCTGCTTTGCGCACTCGTCCGTGTTCCAGCTCGATACGCTGGGTATGATCGAGCAGCGATTCAGCTTCCAGCGTGGTGTCCAGCGCGACCACCGCATTCAGGTAATCAGGCTGGTCTGGCGGGCCGTACGGTGGCGTGCGGTACAGTGAAGAGGTGGCGACGCGCGAGGTGTGCGGTATCGCATCAATCGCGGCCAGCGCTGCATCAACCTGATGCAGCGGGTCGGCCAGATTACTGCCTAAGGCGAGGTAAACGCGAATCATGATGCGCTATTGGTATCGCGGCGCGGGCCGGTTGGACGACGGCGCGGACGACGCGGTTTACGACGCGGAGCCACTGGATCGTCGCCCAGCGTGTTCATCATGGTTTTTTGCTCGACCGGCGCCGCAGCCTGGAACTCACCCCACCAATGGGTCAGGCTTTGCAGTTCGCGGTTGTTTTCCACATCGGCACGCAGCGCCAGCAGATCATATGCAGCACGGAATTTAGGATGCTCCATCAGCTTCCATGCGCGTTTGCCATGACGACGCGACATGCGCAACTGCAGCTGCCAGATATCGCGAATCAGGGTGGTGATACGCTTAGGAATCGCCAGCGCACGGCAGGCTTCATCCAGCGTTTCGTTCATCGACAGCGCAAAGGCGTCGTAATAGGTCAGTCCGCTTTCCTGCGCAATGCGTTGGGCCGATTCCAGCTGCGGATACCAGAACATCGCGGCAAACAGGAAGGCCGGATTGACGCGCATATCGTTCTGAATGCGGTTGTCGGTGTTCTTCAGCACCTGAGCCAGCATTTTCTCCATCAGACTGTCGCTTTCGGCGGTGAAGCCACGCGTCAGGGTAGGGAACAGCGGCTGGAACAGATGGTACTCACGCATCATCTGATAGGTACGGAATCCGTAACCGGCTTGCAGCAATTTAAGGGATTCTTCAAACAGACGCGCAGGCGGAATGTCATTCAGCAGCGTGGCCAGGCGCGGAATCGGCTCGGCAGTTTCCGCGGCAATGCGCATCTCCAGCTTGGCGGCAAAACGCACCACGCGCAGCATACGTACCGGATCTTCGCGATAACGGGTTTCCGGATCGCCAATCAAACGGATCACGCCGTCTTCCAGATCCTGCAAACCGCCGACGTAATCACGTACGGAGAAATCCGCCACGCTGTAATACAGGCTGTTGATGGTGAGATCGCGGCGCTGGGCATCATCTTCGATGCTGCCAAAAATGTTATCACGCAGCAGCATGCCGTTCTGGCCGCGCTGGGAGTTGTTGCGATCGTCTTCAGCTTCTTCCTGGTGATGACCACGGAAAGTCGCGACTTCGATCACTTCAGGACCGAACATCACATGTGCCAGACGGAAACGACGACCGACGAGACGGCAGTTGCGGAACAATTTGCGCATCTGCTCAGGCGTGGCGTTGGTGGTGATATCAAAGTCTTTTGGCTTCTTACCCAGCAGCAAATCGCGCACGCCGCCGCCTACCAGGTAAGCTTCGAAACCGGCTTTATTCAGGCGATACAGCACTTTAAGGGCGTTTTCGCTGATATCTTTGCGTGAGATGTTATGGCTTTCACGGGGAATGACGGTCATCAGACTTTCAGTTTCCACCTCTTCAGGCGCCTCCTCGTCACGCTTGAGGACTCTCCGGCAAAAATTTGCGACTCGGGTAAAAATGGGACACCTCGACAGTGATAAAAGGGTGTTAATAAATCAGCGGCTAATCATAGCCTGTTGCGAACCATTTAGGAATGGCGATGTCGCCTCATCCGTGATTCGCACGTTCTGTTGTGGGATCAGTTGGATACTCCACTGTGCCACCGCGTTATCGAGCAGTTGCTCCACTGTGGCATCTTGCCAACTCTCTAAAACCGATTGCCCCAGCAAGTGCAAAGCGCGTATCAGCAATGGGCGCGCATCTCCATCAGGTAGAGCGGGCGCATGATTCTGTTTAGAGAGCTTATTGCCATCGTCATTGATGGCCAGCGGCAGGTGCAGATACGCAGGCACCGGCCAGCCGAACTGCTGGTAGAGCGCGATTTGACGCACCGTGGGTTCAATCAAATCGGCCCCGCGTACGATTTCCGTCACACCCTGAAAATGGTCATCTACTACTACCGCCAGGTTATAAGCAAACAAACCATCCCGGCGATGGATAATAAAATCTTCTTCCGCCAGCGAGCGCTCTGCCGCTAAATGGCCGCGCAGGCGATCGTCAAAGCCATAAACCGGCGCATGCTGACGCAGGCGCAGCGCGGCGTTCTCTGCAGGGAGATGTAATTCCCGACAGTGACCGTCGTAGAACCCCCCAAGCTGCTGAATACGGCTGCGCGTGCAGGTACAAAAGTAGCTTTGACGGTGCTGTTGCAGCCAGCGCAGCGCTTCCCGGTAGGCATCATGACGATGCGACTGCCACAACACGTCGCCATCCCACTGCAGGCCATAATGCTCCAGCTGTTTCAGGATGCGTGTCGCTGCGCCAGCCACTTCTCGCGGCGGATCGATATCTTCAATACGCACCAGCCAGCGGCCTTGTTGCGCACGCGCGCTCAGGTAGCTGCCTAAGGCAGCTATCAGCGAACCAAAATGCAGATCACCAGAAGGAGAGGGAGCGAAACGCCCGACGCAGGAAGAGGTTGAAGAATTCATTTTGAGGTGCACCGCACGTCGGGAAAACAGTGGTTTTCCCGGCAGTGCGGCGACATTCTGCTCACGGCCATTAGCCTGCCATCTGCTTCTCGCGGATTTCAGCCAGCGTTTTGCAGTCGATGCAGAGATCGGCGGTCGGACGCGCTTCAAGGCGACGAATACCAATTTCTACACCACAAGAATCACAGTAGCCGAAATCGTCGTCATCCACTTTCTTCAGCGTTTTTTCGATCTTTTTGATCAGTTTACGCTCACGATCGCGGTTACGTAATTCCAGGCTGAACTCTTCTTCCTGTGCGGCACGGTCTACCGGATCCGGGAAGTTCGCAGCTTCGTCCTGCATATGCGACACAGTGCGGTCTACTTCATCCCGAAGTTGGTTGCGCCAGGCTTCCAGAATCTTGCGGAAATGGCTCAGTTGGGCGTCGTTCATATACTCTTCGCCCGGTTTCACCTGATACGGCTCCACACCAGCGATGGCGAGGATACTCAGGGACGATGTTTTACGGTTTTGCCCTTCTTGCATGTTGTTTCTCCTGGATAACACGCCCTTCCCGTCATACTTCAGGTTGCATGTGCATTGGCTAAATTGACCACCGACTGCCTGCAACGCGAATTATTAAGGGGTATATCGATTCCCATCAGGGAAAAAACAGGCCGCTATAAATAGCAGAAGCAGTCAAGGTTGGCAATTATTCATATTCGCACCTTGACAAGCCTGTGAGGAACAGCGTATTTAGCGCACCGCCCAGAACATTCCTATCACAGCAAATTGCTATAAATATTACAACTCTGCGTTAATCGTCACGGCGACGGGCTGAGTGAGTAACATTTGAGCAGGTGAAATCTGAGCCTGATACGCCAACACTTCCACTCCACAGCGTTGAGCCTGTCCCAGTAGTTCTGCGTAGTGTGCGTCGATATGGCGCGCCGGGGAGACGTCCTCAATCCCCGTATGCAGAACGGCGAACAACAAAACAGCTCGATGACCCTCTGCCGCGATAGCACTGAGTTCGCGCAGATGCTTCTGTCCTCGAGCCGTCACCGCATCCGGAAAAAAGCCTTTACCCTGCTGTAAAAGGGTGACGGACTTGACTTCAATATAGCAGTTTGATCTGCCCTCCGCTTGCAGCAGGAAGTCAATTCGGCTTTTTTCCGTACCGTATTTCACTTCAGGTTGGCAGTGGCTGTAAGCGGACAATTCTGGAATGGCGTCAAGGGTTAAGGCTTCACGCACCAGTTGATTGGCTCTGAGGGTGTTCACACAGATCCAGTGGCCTTGTTGTGTCTCGGTCAGTTCCCAGCTGTGCGGATACTTGCGCGTGATGCTGTCCGAGGTGGAGTACCACACGGTATCGCCCGGCGTGGCGCAGCCGGTCATCGCGCCGGTATTGGCGCAGTGGATCGTCAAAGTCTCGCCTTCCGGTGTCACGACATCGGCAAGAAAGCGCTTATAGCGAACGATGAGACGAGCGGGTTTTAGCGGTGGATCAAACTGCATTCAGGCTCCTGAAGTGGGTAACAGTGGCCAGCGCGCCAGTCGACGATAGCGCGTACGGCCCTGGGAAAAGGTCGATGAAAACAGCGCGAAGTGACTGACATCATGACGCCAGTGAAATCCTCGCGCTGGCAGCGCGACTTTTTGCGTAGCGTGGCGCAGCAAAGTGATATGTGGATGAAAAGGCTGGGCAATCTGCGCACAACCATGGCGTGCTGCCTGAGCACGCAGCAGACTCGCTAGCTGCAGCAAACCGCGTGGCGCACGCTGGCAGCCCAGCCACACGACGCCGGGACGCGGCCAGTGTCCGGCATCATCGAGGTTGAGGGCAAAACCCGGTTGCGCGATACGTGAAGCGAGCTGCTGCAATTTTTGCGAGGTTTCATTGCTGACATCGCCAAGAAATGCCAGCGTCAGGTGCAAGTTCGCGGCTTCCACCGGTTTGCCATCTTCCTCACTGAAATGATCTGCACGCCACTGTACCAGCTGTTGCTGGAGCGGGACGGGCAGTTCGAGGGCAAAAAACTGACGTTGCGTGGTCATGATGGCGGTGCCGTAGAGTGCTACAATGCGCGCCATATTAGCACAGGCAGAGTGGGAGTTGAGTGTGAGCGAATTACCGGTAAGCGAGGTGCTGCCTGCCTTGCTGGATGCCCTGGCGCAGTCACCGCAGATATTGCTGGCGGCGCCGACGGGCGCAGGAAAATCCACCTGGCTGCCGTTGCAGTTGCTGCAAAAAGCCTCGCTAGCGGGCCGCATCATCATGCTTGAGCCGCGTCGTCTGGCGGCGCGTAATGTGGCGCAGCGCCTGGCGGATCAGTTGGGTGAACAGCCCGGTGGCACCGTGGGATATCGCATGCGCGGTGAAAACTGCTGCGGCCCCCATACGCGACTGGAAGTGGTGACCGAAGGCATTCTGACGCGCATGTTGCAGCGCGATCCGATGCTCGAAGGCGTGTCGCTGGTGATCCTTGATGAGTTCCATGAGCGCAGCCTACAGGCTGATTTGGCGCTGGCGCTGCTGCTGGATGTGCAACAAGGGCTGCGCGATGACCTGAAAATTCTGCTGATGTCCGCGACGCTGGATAACGATCGGTTGCGTCAGCTGCTGCCTGCTGCGCCTTTTATTGTTTCTGAAGGACGCAGCTTTCCGGTGACACGCCGTTATGCCTCACTCAACCCGCAGCAGCGTTTTGACGAAGCGGTGGCACGAGAAGTGGCGCAATTGCTGCGCGACGAAACGGGTTCGCTGCTGCTGTTCCTGCCGGGCGTCGCGGAGATTGAACGCGTGAAGCGCGAACTGGAATCCCGCGTTGGCGATGACGTGGATCTCTCTCCTTTATATGGTGCGCTGTCTCTGGATGCGCAGCGTCGCGCGATTCTGCCTGCGCCCGACGGTCGTCGCAAAGTGGTGTTGGCGACCAATATCGCCGAAACCAGTCTGACCATTGAAGGCATCCGTCTGGTGGTGGATAGCGCGCTGGAACGCTCAGCGCAGTTTGATGTGCGCAGCGGCGTAACACGGTTGCAAACCCAGCGTATCAGTCAGGCGTCAATGACGCAGCGAGCAGGTCGCGCGGGTCGTCTTGAACCCGGTATCTGTTTGCATCTGCTGCCCCAGGAACAAGCGATGCGCGCGGCGGCACAGAGCGAGCCGGAAATCCTCAACAGCGATCTCTCTTCACTGCAAATCGATTTATTGCAGTGGGGTTGCCAGGAGGCGTCACAGCTTAGCTGGCTGGATGTGCCACCCGCGCGCAGCTTACGCGCGGCAAATGATTTACTGACTCGTTTGGGGGCGCTGGAAGGCGAGAAGCTCAATGCGCGTGGGCGGAAAATGGCGGCGCTGGGCAGCGATCCCCGCCTCACGGCCATCTTGTGCGCAGCACAGGATAAGGATGCGATCGCCAGTGCCGACTTACTGGTGGCGATTCTGGAAGATCCGCCACGTAGCGGTAGCGCAGATCTGCGTGATGCACTCAACCGGCCTCAGCCTCACTGGCAACGCCGCGCCCGTCAGTGGCAGCAGCGACTCAATGCCAGCGGCGGCAGCGTCAATCCCGATCTGTTCCCCTCTTTACTGGCAGCGGGGTTTGCCGATCGGCTGGCACAGCGACGCGGCGAGAGTGCGCGCTATCAGCTGGCCAATGGGATTGGCGCCATGCTGGATGAGCAGGATGGCTTGAGCCGTTATGAATGGCTGATTGCGCCGACCTTATTGCAAGGTGCCAGCGCGGCCGAAGCGCGCATGCTCTTAGCGCTGCCGGTGGAAATCGGCGAGTTACGCCAGCAATGCCCTGAACTGGTGACGCAGCGCATTGATGTGGAATGGGATGAAGAGAAAGGCACACTGCGTGCCTGGAAACGTGAGCTTGTGGGTGCGCTGGTCCTAAAAGCACAGCCGCAGGCGCGCCCGGAACCGGAGATTTTACACCCGGCGATGTTACGCTGGATCCGCGAAAAAGGGCTCTCGGTACTCGGCTGGACCCCCGAAGCCGAACAGCTCCGCTTGCGTTTGCATTGTGCCGCGGCCTGGCTGCCGGAAGAGGCGTGGCCAGCGCTGGATGATGAGAGTTTGCTCGATTCGCTTGAACGCTGGCTGTTACCCGAGATGGGATCCGTGCGCGATCTCAGAAGTCTGCAGGGCGTCAATCTTGTCAGCGCATTATTACATTTGCTGACATGGTCACAACGTCAGCGGCTGGATACTGTGCTGCCAACTCATTACACTGTGCCGACCGGAAGTCGCCTGCCTATTCGTTACGATGCTGAAAAGCCTCCGGCGTTGGCAGTGCGTATGCAGGAGATGTTTGGGGAAGCGCAAAATCCCGCGGTGGCCGAAGGCCGCATTCCGCTGGTGCTGGAGTTGCTCTCACCCGCGCACCGGCCGTTGCAGATCACCCGTGACCTTGCAGCGTTCTGGCGGGGAGCGTATCCAGAAGTGCAAAAAGAGATGAAAGGACGCTATCCCAAACATCCCTGGCCCGACGATCCGGCCAGCGCCTTACCGACAAGGCGCACCAAGAAATTTTCATCGTGACACTCTGTGGATCGAATTCAGAGGGTTCTGCCATGCGCAGCACGAGAAAGCAGTTAGAGTAACGGCCGCAGCCGTAGCTATGCCTGGAGAATAAAAGCATGTCTGGGAACGATCGCGAACCTATTGGGCGTAAAGGAAAAGCGCCAAAGCCGCCGCGCAGCACTGCGCGCCGGGGTCGCCGCAGGGAGCTTGATGATGATATCGATCAGGACGATTTTGACGAAGATGATGAGGAGAGCACACCGGTGCCACCAAAAGGTAAAGGGAAAGGAAAACGTCCGCCGCGCGGCAAACGTCGTTGGTTAGGCTGGTTAATTAAGCTTTTCCTGGTCTTTGTGGTCGTGATGGTGGCCTGGGGCATCTATCTCGACTCTGAAATCCGCAGCCGCATCGACGGTAAAGTGTGGCAGTTGCCTGCTGCTGTTTACGGCCGCATGGTGAGCCTTGAGCCGGGGATGTCGTACGACAAAAAAGAGATGATTGCGCTGCTGGAAGGCACGCAGTATCGCGAAGTGTCGCGCATCACCCGTCCTGGTGAGTTCAGTGTTAAAGGCAATACCATCGATCTGCTGCGTCGCCCGTTTGATTTCCCGGACAGCAAAGAGGGGCAGATCAACGCCCGTCTGACGTTCAGCAACAACGAACTGAGCGAGATTAAAAACCTCGATACCGGGCGTGATTTTGGCTTCTTCCGCCTCGACCCGCGCTTGATTACGATGCTGCAATCGCCGAACGGTGAGCAGCGGCTGTTCGTGCCGCGCGCGGGCTTCCCGGATCTGCTGGTCAGCACGCTGATCGCGACCGAAGACCGCCATTTCTACGAACACGACGGCATTAGCCCGTACTCGATTGGTCGTGCGTTCCTCGCCAATATTACCGCCGGTAAAGCGGTGCAGGGCGGCAGTACCTTGACCCAGCAGTTGGTGAAAAACCTGTTCCTGACCAACGAGCGTTCACTGTGGCGTAAAGCACGTGAAGCTTACATGGCGGTGATCATGGATGCGCGCTATAGCAAAGATCGTATCCTTGAACTGTATCTTAACGAGGTGTACCTCGGCCAGGCTGGCAACGATCAGATCCGTGGCTTCCCGCTGGCGAGTTTGTATTACTTCGGTCGTCCCGTCGATGAGCTGAGCCTCGACCAGCAGGCGATGCTGGTCGGCATGGTGAAAGGGGCGTCACTGTATAACCCGTGGCGCAACCCGAAACTGGCCCTCGAGCGCCGCAACCTGGTGCTGCGTTTGCTGCAACAGCAGAACGTCATCGATCAGGAGCTGTACGATATGCTCTCGGCGCGTCCGCTGGGTGTGCAGCCGAAAGGGGGCGTGATCACGCCGCAGCCTGCCTTTATGCAGATGGTACGTAACGAATTGCAGGCCAAACTGGGCGACAAGATTAAAGATCTGTCTGGCGTGAAGATTTTCACCACGCTCGATCCTATCTCTCAGGATGCGGCGGAAAAAGCGGTCGAAGATGGCATCCCGGCGCTGAAAAAACAGCGTGGCTTGAAGGATCTGGAAACCGCGATGGTGGTGGTGGATCGCTTCAGTGGTGAAGTGCGTGCCATGGTGGGCGGTGCCGATCCGCAGTTCGCGGGCTATAACCGTGCGCTGCAGGCGCGTCGTTCTATTGGCTCACTGGCTAAACCGGCGACCTATCTCACCGCATTGAGCCAACCGAATACCTATCGTCTGAACACCTGGCTGGCGGATGAGCCGATTGCGCTGAAACAGCCGAACGGCTCCATCTGGAAACCGATGAACGACGACAAACGTTTCAGCGGCAAAGTGATGCTGGTGGATGCCTTAACCAACTCGATGAACGTGCCTACCGTAAACCTGGGGATGACATTGGGTCTGCCTTCGGTGGTGGATACCTGGACGAAGCTGGGCGTGCCGAAAGATCAGCTGAATCCGGTGCCAGCGATGTTACTGGGAGCACTTAACCTGACGCCGATCGAAGCGGCACAGGCGTTCCAGTCGATCGCCAGCGGCGGTAACCGCGCCGACCTGTCGGCGGTGCGTTCGGTAATAGCTGAAGATGGCACGGTGTTGTACCAGAGCTTCCCGCAGGCGCAACGCGTTGAGCCGGCGCAGGCTGCTTATATGACCTTGTACACCATGCAGCAAGTTGCCGATCACGGCACCGCCCGTGCGCTGGGCGCGCGTTACCCGAATGCTCATCTGGCGGGTAAAACCGGTACCACCAATGATCTGATCGATAGCTGGTTTGCGGGTATTGATGGCAAAGAGGTGGCGATCACTTGGGTTGGCCGCGACAACAACCAGACGTCGAAGCTTTACGGTGCGAGCGGTGCGATGCAGATTTATCGCCGTTATCTCGACAACCAGGCGCCGATGCCGCTGGTGCTGACACCGCCAGAAGATATCACGCAGATGAACGTCGACTCTGCGGGTAACTTCGTGTGTGGTTCTGGCAGCAGCACCTGGCGTTCGCTGCCGGTGTGGACGTTGGATCCTAACGCGCTGTGCCAGCAACAGCAGCAACAGATCCAGCAACAACAGCAGATCCAACAGCAGCAAGAGTCGCAACCGCAGCAGCAGTCACCTCAGCAGCAACAGGGTGATCAGAAAGATGCTGACGGCGTGGCGGGCTGGATTAAGGATATGTTTGGCAGCAAATAGTTAGCTGCAGAAAACAGAGGGCGCTACGGCGCCCTTTTTCATGCCTGTGATTTATTAATCGCGATCATGGACATGCACGATCTGGTCGCAAACGCACCGCCATCAGGCATTACATCTTGCGGATCTCGCCAAACTTCGCCTAAAATCCGTGCGTCTAATAATCATTCTCGTTTTCATTCGCCTGCATCGTTTCCTTTTCGAGAGATCCTTTTTTATGAATGCGCGAAATTCTAATCCTTGTTCTGCGCGTGCTGCGACCTCCCGTCGTCCGCTCGCTTTAATGATTTCTTTAGCACTGGGTACGCTGAGCGCACAGGCGCTGGCAGAAGATACCGTGGTGGTGACCGCCAATGGCGGCAACACCGTCGCGCAGGAAAGCGCATGGGGTCCGGCTCCTACCATTGCCGCGAAACACAGTGCTACCGGCACCAAAACCGATACGCCGATTGAGAAAAACCCACAGTCGGTTTCGGTGGTGACGCAGGAAGAGATGGCGATGCACGCTGTCACCAGCGTAAAAGGTGCGTTTAACTACACGGCTGGCGTGCTGACGGGTAACCGCGGCAGCTCAAGCGTGATCGATGCGCTGTCGATTCGTGGCTTTAGCGAAACCAACACTAACCAATATCTTGATGGCCTGAAGCTGCAGGGGGATAACTACTCCGAGTTCGCCATTGATCCTTACTTCCTTGAGCGTGCGGAACTGCTGCGTGGCCCGGTTTCCGTGCTGTACGGCAAAAGCAACCCAGGCGGCGTGGTGTCGCTGGTGAGCAAGCGCCCGACGCAGGAAACACTGCGTGAAGTGCAGTTCCAAATGGGCACCGATAACCTGTTCTCTACCGGCTTCGATTTCGGCGGATCGCTGGATGATGACGGTGTATATAGCTATCGCCTGACGGGTCTGGCTCGCAGTGCAGACGCGCAGCAAGATATGAACAAAGAGAAGCGTTATACCATCGCGCCTTCGTTCAGCTGGCGTCCGGATGCCAATACCCGCTTTGATCTGCTGACCTACTTCCAGAACGAGCCAGAAACCGGTTATTACGGCTGGTTGCCGCGTCAGGGCACCGTGGTAGGCATTACCCGCCCGGACGGTAGCAGCTACAAACTGCCAACCAACTTTGATGAAGGCGAAGACAGCAATAAGATTTCGCGTAACACCAAAATGGTGGGCTACAACTTCGAGCACAGCTTCAACGATACCTGGACGGTGCGCCAGAATCTGCGTTATGCGGATATGCGTACCGGATATCGCAGTATTTACGGTAATGGCTTTAGCGCGGCGACCAATGAAATTACCCGTGGTTCTGCAGTTTCAGATGAGAAGTTGAATGAGTTCGCCGTAGATACCCAAGCGCAGGCGAAATTCGCGACGGGTGCACTGGATCACACCTTGCTGATGGGTGTGGATTATCAGCAGATGCGTAATGATATTAATGCGCAGTTTGGCTCAGCCAGCAATTTGAGTGCCACCAACCCGCAATACGGCAACGATTTGGTGACGCCGTTTGCCTCTCCTTATCAGCACCTGAATAAACAGCGTCAGACTGGCCTGTATGCGCAGGACCAAATGGAGTGGAATCGCTGGGTGCTGACCTTAGGGGGTCGCTACGACTACGCGATGACCTCGGTATATGACCGTGTCGCCAGTTCACTGGATCGTCAAAACGATCAAGCCTTTACCTGGCGTGGCGGCCTGAACTATGTGTTCGATAACGGCATCGCACCTTATTTCAGTTACAGCGAAGCCTTTATTCCAAACTCAGGTTCAACGTTTGAAGGGCAGGCTTTCGATCCTTCGCGCGCCAAACAGTATGAAGCGGGCGTGAAGTACGTACCGAAAGATCGTCCAATTGTGGTGACGGCTGCCGTTTATCAATTGACCAAAACCAAAAACCTGACCGCAGATCCTGATACGGTAAACCATCCATTTGCCAGCATTCAGAGCGGTGAAATCCGTTCACGTGGTGTTGAATTGGAAGCCAAGGCAGCACTGAACGCCAACATCAACATGACGGCGTCTTACACCTATACCGATGCGGAATACACCGAAGATACAACGCTGAAAGGCAGAACGCCGGTGCAAGTACCTAAGCATATGGCCACATTGTGGGGCGATTACACCTTCCACGAGACCGCATTGTCCGGCGTTACGCTGGGAGCGGGTGTGCGCTATATCGGCGAGAGCAAAGGTTTGTATTCAACAGGCGACAACATCAACCAAAACTTCGACGTAGCGGGTTACACCACCGTCGACGCAGCGCTGAAATATGATCTCGGCCGTTTCGGTCTGCCGGGCTCTTCTGTGGGTGTTAATATCAACAACCTGTTCGATCGTGAATACGTTGCCAGCTGCTACCGTGATTACGCTTGCTACTGGGGCGCTGAACGTCAAATCGTTGGTACCGCCACCTTCCGCTTCTGATTCTGTCAGGGCGAACAATGTTGTGATTAGGGGCGGCCTCAGGGCCGCTTTCTTCAAAATCAGATCTGTTTTGTGCTTATTAATCAGGGATCACCATGCAGCATCCGCATCACGAAGAAACCACCTTCACGCTGGATAATGTCAGCTTTCGCGTGCCTGGGCGCACGTTGCTGCAGCCACTTTCACTCACCTTCGCGCCGGGTAAAGTCACGGCGCTGATCGGTCATAACGGCTCTGGCAAATCCACCTTGCTGAAAATGCTGGGTCGGCACCATGCGGCGAGTGAAGGCCGGGTGCTGTTAAATAGCGATGCGGTGGAGAACTGGGGCAGCAAAGATTTTGCGCGCCAGGTGGCCTATTTGCCGCAGCAGTTACCGGCGGCAGAAGGGATGACGGTGCGTGAGCTGGTGGCGATTGGTCGTTATCCGTGGCACGGGGCGCTCGGGCGCTACGGCCAGGAAGATCGCGACAGGGTGGAGGAAGCGATTACGCTGGTGGGCCTGAAACCGTTCGCCGGACGTCTGGTGGACAGCCTGTCAGGCGGCGAACGTCAGCGTGCGTGGTTAGCGATGCTGGTGGCGCAGAACAGCCGTTGCCTGCTGCTGGATGAACCCACTTCCGCACTGGATATTGCGCATCAGGTGGATGTGCTGGCTCTGATTCAACGTCTCAGCCGCGAACGTGGCTTGACGGTGATTGCGGTACTGCACGACATCAACATGGCGGCGCGCTATTGCGATCGCCTGGTGGCGCTGCGCGGCGGCGAAATGATCGCGGAAGGGGGACCGGAGGTGATCATGCAGGCCGATGTGCTGGGCAATATTTACGGTATTCCGATGGGCATCTTGCCTCATCCACAGGGCGGTGCGCCCGTCAGTTTTGTTTACTGAGGCCTCGCCATGTTCGACATTTCACGCCGTCGCTTGCTGACGGCGCTGGCACTGACGCCACTGATGAACGTTGCCCCATTGCGTGCGGCAATACCCGATCTGCAGCGCATCCTGGCGCTGGAATGGCTACCCGTTGAGCTACTGATGGCGCTCGGTGTATCGCCGCTCGGTGTGGCTGATTTGCGCAACTACAACATCTGGGTTGGCGAGCCGATGCTATCCGCCAGCACCATCGATCTCGGCCTGCGCACCGAACCCAATCTGGAACTGATGACGCAGCTCGAACCTTCCTTAATCCTGCACTCCAACGGCTACGGTCCGGGATTAGATAAACTCGATCGCATCGCGCCGACCATGGGCTTTGATCTGAATAGCGGGGACGGTAAACCGTTAAGTACTGCCCGTAAATCACTGCATGCGCTCGGTGCCCGGCTGGGCCGGGAAGCGCAGGCGGTACAGCATCTGCAATTCCTGGATGAGCAGCTAGCGGCAGCGCGCGAACGTCTCAAACCCTGGGCAGATCGTCCGGTGCTGCTGATGTCATTGATGGACAGCCGTCACGCCATCACGTTTGGCACCAACAGTTTGTTCCTGGAAGTGATGGAGATTCTGGGTCTCACCAACGCCTGGCACGGTGAAACTAACTTCTGGGGCAGTGCCGTGGTTGGGCTTGAGCGGTTAGCCGATGTTGGCGATGTGCAGGTGATCTGTTTTGATCACGATAACGATCGTGACATGCAGCAGGTGATGAAAACTGCGCTGTGGCAGGCGCTGCCGTTTATCCGCGCGGGCCGCTTCCAGCGTGTGCCTGCCGTCTGGTATTACGGCGCGACCTATTCAGCGCTGAAATTTGTCCGCGTGCTGGAACACGCGCTGGAGTCGCACTGATGCGCCATCGTCTCTTTCCTGTGATGCTGCTAAGCAGCATGTTTTTACTGGCGCTGGCGCTGACCTTTCTCAATCTGCGTGACGCGCTGCCAACGGCGCAGTGGTCACAAGCCTTCTTTGCGCCGGACATCAACAGTATCCAACAGGTGGTGTTCCATCACAGCCTGTTATCGCGTCTGGCGCTGGCGCTGTTGGTGGGGGCGGGTCTCGGATTGGCCGGTTTACTGTTTCAGCAGGTGCTGCGCAATCCGCTGGCGGAACCGACCACGTTGGGTGTGTCATCCGGTGCACAGCTCGGTATTACGGTCGCCACGCTCTGGCATTTGCCGGGTGGTGAGCTGACACAGCAATTTGCTGCGATGGCGGGCGCAGTGCTGGTGGGCATCCTGGTATTTGGCGTGGCCTGGGGCAAACGGCTGTCACCCGTGACACTGATCCTCGCCGGGCTGGTCCTGAGCCTGTATGCCGGTTCGGTGAATCAAATCTTTGCCATCTTCAATCATGATCAGCTGCTGAATATGTTCTTGTGGAGCACCGGCACACTGAATCAGATGGATGGGCACAACGTCGCCATGCTGTGGCCGCGTCTGCTGCTGGCTTTTGTCGTGGCGCTGGCATTGCTGCGCCCCTTGACGCTCATGGGGCTTGATGACGGCGTAGCAAAAAATCTCGGTCTGGCACTGTCTGCTGCGCGTGTCGGCGCACTCGCTCTGGCGATTCTGTTAAGTGCGCAATTGGTGAACGTCGCCGGGATTATCGGTTTTATCGGGCTGTTTGCACCACTGCTGGCGAAAATGCTCGGGGGGCGTCGCTTACTCAGCCGTATGCTGCTGGCTCCGCTGATTGGTGCCTTACTGCTGTGGCTGGCCGATCAGTGCGTATTGTGGCTTACCAGCCACTGGCGCGAGGTTTCCACCGGCACAGCGACCGCGTTGATTGGCGTACCGATTCTGCTGTGGCTGTTGCCGCGTTTACGTACCGGCTCGGTTCCACCGGCAATGAATATGGGCGACAAGGTGCCGGCAGAGCGCCAGAAGGTGGTGCTGTGGTGTGGCATTGGCCTTGGGGTGCTGGCGCTGCTGAGCGTTATCGGCATCTCCTTTGGTCGTGATGCACACAGCTGGACGTGGGTGAGTGGTGAGATGCTGCATCAACTGCTGCCGTGGCGTGCACCTCGCGTGCTGGCGGCGTTAGTCGTGGGGATGATGCTGGGTGTTGCAGGTGCGTTGATTCAGCGCCTCACTGGCAACCCGATGGCCAGTCCGGAAGTGTTAGGCATCAGTTCCGGCGCGGCCTGTGGTGTGGTTGTGATGATGTTCTTTGTGCCGGGTGACGCCGTGGCGTGGTTGCTGCCCGCTGGCGCATTAGGCGCGGCGCTGACGCTGCTGGTCATTATGCTGGTCGCCAGTCGCGGAGGTTTCTCACCGGAGCGTATGTTGCTGGCGGGCATGGCGCTCAACAGTGCCTTTGTCACCTTACTGATGGTGTTAATGGCGAGTGGCGATCCGCGCATGGGCGGCCTGCTAAGCTGGATTTCCGGTTCGACTTACAACATCAATATGCCGCAAGCAGTGCAAAGCGCCGTGGTGGGTATCATCCTGATTGCGCTAGCGCCACTGGCCAGCCGCTGGCTTACGCTGCTGCCGTTAGGCAGCGCCACGGCACGTTCGGCCGGTATGGCATTGACCGGCTCGCGTCTGAGCTTGCTGCTGCTGGCGGCGGCGCTGACCGCCACGGCCACCCTGACCATTGGCCCATTGAGTTTTATCGGTTTGATGGCTCCGCATATTGTGCGCATGCTGGGGTTCCGGCGCGCATTACCCCAGGTGTTGATGGCGGGCCTGTTGGGCGGCGGATTGATGGTGTTTGCAGACTGGTGCGGCAGGATGCTGGCGTTCCCGGATCAGATCCCTGCAGGTTTAATGGCGACCTTCTTCGGCGCGCCGTATTTTATCTGGCTGTTGCGTCGCGCATAAACGCGCAACCTACGTCAATCGGCGCTTACAGGGCAGCTGCGCATACTTACAGGACAGCTGCGCATAATTGTGCAACCTAACGGAAATGGGTGTATGAGTGTAGCTGAGCATAACGATGCGAACGAACGGCAAGGTGTCTTTAGGGGACGTTGTGCCTCAAGGGACAGCAGGGCACATCAATGTAGGGGCGCCATTCCTGGCGCCCGCTAATGGCTTACAGCTTCGCGAAACTGCGGCGTGCCGCATCAATGGTGCGCTGAATATCTTCCTGGCTGTGTGCCAGCGACATAAAGCCCGCTTCAAAAGCAGAAGGTGCGAGGTAAACGCCTTCTTCCAGCATCAGGTGGAAGAAGCGCTTAAAGCGCTCAACGTCGCATTTTGTCACGTCGGCATAGCAGGTTACGCTTTCGGCATCGGTAAAGAAGATACCGAACATGCCGCCAACGTGGTTGATCACCAGCGGAATGTTTTCTGCTTTTGCCGCTGCCAGCAAGCCTTCAGACAGTTGGGTGGTGAGGTCGGTCAGAGTGCTGTGCGTGCCCGGTTGAGCAATCTGCGTCAGGCAAGCAAAACCGGCCGCCATGGCAATCGGGTTACCGGAAAGCGTACCCGCCTGGTAAACCGGACCCGTTGGTGCCAGTGCAGCCATCACATCACGACGACCACCAAATGCGCCCACCGGCATGCCGCCACCGATGATTTTGCCGAGACAGGTCAGATCCGGCGTGACATCGTAATAAGCCTGAGCACCGCCCAGCGCCACACGGAAGCCGGTCATCACTTCATCGATGATCAGCAGCGCACCAAACTCATCACAGAGTGCACGCAGGCCCGGCAGGAAGTCCGGTTGCGGTGGGATACAGTTCATATTGCCCGCAACGGGTTCAACGATGATACAGGCGATATCTTCTGGATACTGCTCGAAGGCTTCGCGTACTGACGCCAGATCGTTGTAAGTGCAGGTCAGGGTGTGTTTAGCGAAATCAGCCGGAACACCCGGTGAGTTCGGTTGGCCCAGGGTCAATGCGCCGGAACCGGCTTTCACCAGCAGACAGTCGGCGTGGCCGTGGTAGCAGCCTTCAAATTTGATGATCTTGTCACGATGGGTAAAGCCACGAGCCAGACGAATGGCGCTCATGGTGGCTTCGGTGCCGGAGTTCACCATGCGCACCATGTCCATACTTGGCACCAGCTCACACACCAGCTCGGCCATTTTCACTTCCATTTCGGTTGGGGCACCGAAACTCAAACCACGAGATGCCGCTTCAATCACCGCATTGCGGATATTGGCATTGTTATGCCCCAGCACCATTGGGCCCCATGAACCGACATAGTCGATGTAGGCTTTGCCATCGGCGTCATACAGATAAGCGCCGTCGGCGCGTTCGATGAACAGCGGCACGCCGCCCACACCGGTAAAAGCACGTACCGGGGAGTTCACACCGCCAGGGATCAGGCGTTGCGCTTCGGCATACAGGTTTTCAGACTTACTCATTGCTCGGCTCCTGCTGTTCTGGAAAAAAATTCTGGCGCCATTCTAAGGGAAGAGTCGCCCGATTAGAAAGGCAAGCGGGTGCGAAAGCCTTTTAAAGCTATACTTTAGCGCAGCGCAGGCGGCACACAGTGTCAAGCGCAGTACTTGATTGCACTGGGCGGCTGGCAGATAATAGTGGAATTAAGGTCGTTTTCTGACCTGGACGTTTACCCGGAGTAAAACATGAGTGACGACGTAGCAGCGCTGCCTTTGCAATTCACTGAAGCAGCAGCGAAAAAAGTGAAAAATTTGATCGCGGATGAAGAGAATCCAGAGCTGAAACTGCGCGTGTACATCACCGGTGGCGGGTGCAGTGGTTTCCAGTACGGTTTTACTTTTGACGATCAAATGAATGACGGCGACATGACCATTGAAAAGCAGGGCGTGGCGCTGGTGGTTGATCCAATGAGCCTGCAGTATCTGGTGGGCGGTTCGGTTGATTATACCGAAGGTCTTGAGGGTTCACGTTTTATCGTGACAAACCCGAACGCGAAAACGACTTGCGGTTGTGGTTCTTCCTTCAGCATCTGATCCCTTTTCTGACCGCCGCTCTGGCGGTCAGAACGTTACCACTCTACGGTCACTAATCGTGACGACTCACGACGCTTCGCATCGCGCTTTAACACGCTTTCGGTCACGCGCGGCTGTGCACTGAAGTGACGTCCACAATCAATCGATGGCAATGTTTGTTCGCTTTGCCGTGAGATATCGCAGCGGGAAAATATGGTCAACGTGACGGCAATAGAGCCGGTGGAGGTCGCCGCGCCAATTGGCGCAGCCATCGCGAGCCCTATGGCCAGGAGCAGTGCTCTGGTCATTGATAATTCCTGGTGAAGTCAAAAGTTGCGCGTTGCGCAAAAAGGGCACTGAGCATACGTGGCCGCAGTGCCTTGTATTTTGATTTTCGACAATTTTTGCCGAATCTTTAATCTTTTTTGGTGCTATTTTTCGCCGGATGTAAATCAGCGCACAGCTGTTTGGCCGCCAGCAGGATACGTGGACCCGGTCGACTCAGCCAGTCATCGTTAATGGCAATGACTGGCACCGTCAGTTGTGGCTGCCAGAATTTCACAGTATTCGCGGCTTGCGCACGGTCACCGCCAATCACAATCGCCTCGGGATGGCGCGCCAGCACTTGCTCGCGGCTCACCTGTGGCCAGCTTACGCGACTGTCAGCAAAGATATTCTTACCGCCACACAGCGTTATCACTTCGTTTTGCAACGTATTGCGTGAGGCTGTAAACAGCGGCTGCTGGCCAAACTGCAGAAACAGTGGAATTGGCGTGCGCTGTTGATACTGCTCACGCAGCTCATTTTCCTGCTCGCGCAGTGATTGGGCGGCGTCTAGCGCCTGCTGAGGTTGTGGACTCCACGGTTTGAGCGCTGCTAACGCATCAATCATCTGATCAATGGTCTGCGGATCAATCCATTCGACTTTAATGCCCAGACGTTGCAGTTGGTCGATCTGTCGCTGTGGATTACCACCGCGCCAGGCCAGCACCACATCCGGTTTCAGTTGCAGGATGCGTTCAACGTTGATGCCCTGCCAGTTTGCCACCTGCTCTAGCTGGTTGGCCTGCGCCGGGAAATCCGAATAAGCACTCACCGCCACCGGCGTAATGCCCGCTGCGAAAGCCAGTTCGGTCAGATGGGGCGATAGCGTGATAACGCGCGGGGCAGCGGCAAACAGGCTATTGCCGATCAGCAATAGCCCAAGTAGCCAATATTTAGCCACGCGCCAGTTGTGCCAGCAGGTTTTCAACCATCAGCGACGATTGTTTAGCGGCAACAACCAGGAACTCATCAAAGCTCAGGTGGGATTCTTTGTCCGCGACATCGGAAATCGCGCGCACCACCACAAACGGTACCTTGAACTGATGGCAAACGTGACCGATGGCGGTGGCCTCCATCTCCACGGCGATCGCCAGTGGGAAGGTGGTGCGAATGCGTGCCAGTGGCTCAGCACCGTTGATGAACGCATCCCCGCTGACCACTAAACCGCGCACTGCGTTGAGATCCAGCTGCTTAATCACTTGCTCCGCAGCGGCGATCAGTTTTTCATCCGCCACAAAGGCTGCCGGGCAACCGGCCATCTGGCCAGGTTCGTAACCAAAAGCGGTCACGTCGGCATCGTGATAGCGCACTTCATCAGAAACCACGATATCGCCCACTTTAAGTGAAGCGGCCAGACCACCGGCAGAACCGGTGTTGATCACCACATCGGGTTTGCACAGCTCCAGCAACAGGGTCGTGCCGAGCGCTGCTGCGGTTTTACCGATGCCTGATTTCAGCAGAGCAACCTCAACACCGTTCAGCGTGCCGGTATAAATTTCACAACCAGCCAGCGTCAGCGTCTGACGGTTTTCGATTTTGTCACGCAGCAGGGTGACTTCCTGCTCCATCGCGCCAATAATGCCTGCTTTCATAAAGAATCTCGCTGTAGTTATGGATGTAAAGCTAAAAAGTGAGGCATAGTCTACCATGGCTGGCAGAGGATGAATTCACCAAAAAATAAGGGGTAATGATGGCGCCGATCAATTTCAAAAATAAGATCAGTTTCACCCGCCCTTATACCAGCCGCAAAGATCCTGAGGGTGAATACTTTATTACACGGCACTTTGAGAGTGACCGTGGCCGCATCATCAATTCTGCCGCGATCCGCCGCCTGCAACAAAAGACTCAGGTATTTCCTCTGGAGCGTAATGCAGCGGTGCGTTCACGTTTGACCCACTCGCTGGAAGTGCAGCAAACCGGGCGCTATATCACCAAAGAGATCCTGCAATACCTGAAAACGCAGGGCGGTGGACTGGCAAATTACGGGCTGGATGAGTTTGAAGGCGCGTTTGAGAGTCTGATTGAGATGGCCTGCCTGCTGCATGATGTGGGGAATCCGCCGTTTGGTCACTTTGGTGAAGCCGCGATCAATGACTGGTTTGACGACAATCTGCCTCTCGAACTCGTGGACCCGCTGGTGGCGGGCGTGGCAGATGAGCATCAGCGCACCGATTTTGACCAGCTAAATGCAATGATTCGTCAGGATTTGTGCCACTTCGAAGGCAATGCGCAGGCGATTCGCCTGGTGCATACGCTGCTGCAGCTCAATCTTAGCTATGCGCAGGTGGCCTGTATTTTAAAATATACCGCCCCCGCATGGTGGCAGGGCGATAAGCCGGCAGAATTTAGCGTGCTGATGAAGAAGCCTGGTTTTTATTTGTCCGAGCGTGAATATGTGGCTGACTTACGCGCAGCGACCCATATTAAAGAGCATCATCGCTATCCTCTCACCTGGATTATGGAAGCCGCGGACGATATCTCATACTGTATTGCCGATTTAGATGATGCGGTCGAAAAAGACATTTTTGATGTTGAGACCTTGTATAAGTCTATGCTCAAAGCCTGGGGGCCGGTAAATAGTGGTGATGCGTTCAGTCGCACAGTGAGCGAGGCATGGAAAGAAGCCAACCAGAAAAAACGCCGTAGCCTGAGCGATCAATTTTTCATGTCATTACGCGTTAATGTACAAAATGTGTTGGTTAGCCATGCCGTGCGCCGTTTTGTCGATAATCTCCCGGCTATTTTTGAAGGAAACTTCAATCATGCGCTGCTGGAAGATGACGGTGATGAAGGCCGTCTGTTGAAATTATTTAAAACCGTGGCGCGCCAGCAGGTATTTAATCATCCGGAAGTTGAGCAACTCGAATTACAAGGTTATCGGGTAATAAAAGGGTTGCTGGAAATCTATCAGTCATTAATGTTGCTGAATTATGAACAATTTACTACGCTGATGAACGACGATTTTCTGCCGAAATATCCGATAGAAACGCGACTGTTTCATAAGCTTTCAGGAAAACATCGCAAAGCTTATCAGCAGCAGATGCGTACACTGATTGTCGAGCATAAATATCAACGTTTGTTGTGGGAGCGTTATTACCGTTCGCGCTTGATTCAGGACTATATCAGCGGAATGACAGACAATTATGCATGGGATGAGTATCGTCGTTTGATGGCCGTGGAATAAGCTGAGTTTTGTAAAGATGAAGAATAAATTTTTACCTTTACCCAAAACTTCATTAGGAACTTCGCGCTAAAAACTTAATCTCACCATCACGACCACAGCAATGGTCTGGCCGTAAATCTTAGAGAGACACAGACAAATGAAAAAAAGCACATTAATGTTAAGTGCGCTGGCGCTTAGTCTGGGCATGGCATTGAGCCCTGTCAGTTTCGCGGCGGAAAGTGCTTCCTCCTCGAACCAACAGTTGCCAAGCCTGGCGCCGATGCTGGAAAAAGTGATGCCTTCCGTGGTGAGTATTAGTGTTGAAGGCAGCACCACGGTGAAAACCCCGCGCATGCCGCAGCAATTCCAGCAATTCTTTGGTGATAACTCGCCATTCTGCCAGGACGGTTCGCCATTCCAAAGCTCGCCAATGTGCCAGGGCGGCGGTGATGGCAGCCAGGGCGGTGACAACGGCGGCGCCAACACCCAGCAGCAAAAATTCCGTGCACTCGGTTCGGGTGTTGTGATTAATGCCGATAAAGGCTATGTCGTCACCAACAACCATGTGGTGGATAACGCCACCAAAATTCAGGTACAGCTGAGCGATGGCCGTCGCTATGACGCCAAAGTGATTGGTAAAGATCCGCAGTCTGATATCGCTCTAATTCAACTGCAGGACGCCAAGAACCTAACGGCGATTAAGATCGCTGACTCCGATGACTTACGTGTCGGTGATTACACTGTCGCGATCGGTAATCCGTATGGACTCGGCGAAACGGTGACCTCCGGTATCGTTTCAGCGTTGGGCCGCAGCGGCTTGAATGTCGAGAATTACGAGAACTTCATCCAGACCGATGCCGCCATCAACCGTGGTAACTCCGGTGGTGCGCTGGTGAACCTGAACGGTGAGCTGATCGGCATTAACACCGCGATTCTGGCGCCAGACGGCGGCAATATCGGTATCGGCTTTGCTATCCCAAGCGCGATGGTGAAAAACCTGACGGCGCAAATGATCGAGTATGGTCAGGTGAAGCGTGGCGAGCTGGGCATTATGGGTACCGAGCTTAACTCTGAGCTGGCGAAAGCGATGAAAGTCGATGCCCAGCGCGGTGCCTTTGTGAGCCAGGTCCTGCCTAACTCGGCAGCGGCAAAAGCGGGTGTGAAAGCCGGCGATGTCGTGGTGTCGATGAATGGCAAACCGCTGACCAGTTTTGCCGCGCTGCGTGCAGAAGTGGGTTCACTGCCAGTGGGCACTAAACTGCAGCTGGGTCTGTTACGTGACGGTAAACCGGTGACGATTACGGTTGAACTGCAGCAGAGCTCGCAGGAAAAAGTGCAGTCCGCCACGATCTACACCGGCATTGAAGGTGCCGACCTGAGCAACATCGACAGCAACGGCCAGAAAGGCGTGCGCGTGGATAATGTGAAGGCTGGCAGTGCTGCAGCGCGTATTGGTCTGAAGAAAGGTGACGTGATTAGGGGCGTTAACCAGCAGGCGATTGCCAACCTTGGTGAACTGCGCAAAATCCTCGACACCAAACCGTCGGTGCTGGCCCTGAATGTGCAGCGTGGCGACAGCAGCCTCTATCTGCTGATGCAGTAAGTCTGAGATGATTGAACACTGGCGAGCTTCGGCTCGCCTTTTTTGTTTTTGTCAGGCACAGCTGCGCTCCTGGCTAGCATCAACACCTTTTTAGTGTGGTCCACATCGTGCAGATGTCCGTTTCGCAATGTGACGCCTACCGCAATTCCCGTATTCTCTATCCGGCTATGTGCAGTTGCACAATGCCAGGCGTGCGTGGGATGCGTATTCTGTCAATTCTTCCCTTTCTCTGGAGTGATTGATGGCCACCTATCATCTCGATGCGCGACTGGCTCAGGATATTGTTGCCCGCACCATGCAAATTATTGACAGTAATGTCAACGTGATGGATGCACGCGGCCGCATTATTGGCAGCGGCGATCGTGAGCGTATTGGCGAATTGCACGAAGGTGCGTTGCTGGTGTTATCGCAGGGAAGGGTAGTGGACATTGATGAGGCCGTGGCGAAACATCTGCACGGCGTGCGTCCTGGCATCAACCTGCCGTTGCGCATTGATGGTGAGATTGTCGGTGTAATTGGCCTGACCGGCCAGCCGGCAGCGCTGCGTCACTACGGTGAACTGGTGTGTATGACCGCAGAAATGATGCTGGAACAAGCGCGGCTGTTGCACATGCTGGCGCAGGATAGCCGTTTGCGCGAAGAGCTGGTGCTGAACCTGATTCGTAGCGATACGCTTTCACCGGCGTTGAGCGAGTGGGCGCAGCGCCTGGGCATCGATCTCAATCAACCGCGCGTGGTGGCGGTGGTGGAAGTCGACAGCGGCCAGCTTGGCGTTGACAGTGCGATGTCGGAATTGCAGCATTTACAAACTCTGCTGACAACGCCGGATCGTGACAACCTGATAGCTATCGTTTCACTCACTGAAATGGTGGTGTTGAAGCCGGCGCTCAATGCCCACGGCCGTTACGATCAAGACGATCACCGCCGTCGCGTGGATCAGTTATTACAGCGTATGAAAGAGAGTGGGCAGGTGCGAATGCGCATCGCGCTGGGTAATTTCTTTACCGGTCCTGGCAGTATTGCGCGTTCCTACCGTACGGCGCGCACCACCATGATGGTGGGTAAACAGCGCATGCCGGAACAGCGCAGCTTCTTCTATCAGGATTTGGTGCTCCCCGTACTACTGGATAGCCTGCGCGGTGGCTGGCAAGCGAATGAACTGGCGCGTCCGTTGGCGAAACTCAAAGCCAATGATAATAATGGATTATTACGACGTACGCTGGTGGCGTGGTTCAGTCATAACGTGCAGCCAAGCGCCACGGCACGCGCACTATTTATCCATCGTAATACGCTCGAGTATCGCCTGAACCGCATCTCCGAGCTGACCGGATTAAACCTCGGCAATTTTGACGATCGATTGCTGCTGTATGTGGCGCTGCAACTGGATGAACAGAGCTAACCCTTAGCAGGGCCAGGAGAGGAAGATGCCCCGATTGAATGTGCGCCTGATTTGGCTGTTGGCCGGCTTGCTGATGACCGCGACCTGTCATGCCAAAGCTGTTTCGCTGGCCTTTTTATCTGGCGAAGAGATGCAACAGACGCGAACTGCGCTGAAAAATCATCAGGCAGCACCACAGACTGAACAGGCGTGGCAGCAACTCAAACAGGCGGCCGATCGCGCGCTTAACCAGCCCAATCCCAGCGTGACGCAGAAAGGAATGTTACCTCCCAGCGGTTCCCGCCATGATTATCTCAGCCTGAGTGCCTACTGGTGGCCGAATCCCGACAAGCCCAATGGCTTGCCATGGGAACGCCGTGATGGTGCGGTCAATCCGGCGAGTAAAAACGACCAAAGCGATGGTGTGCGTCTGGCTCGTTTCACCGCAGACGTGCAGGCATTGGCGCTTGCCTGGTATTTCTCCGGCGAAACCCGTTATGCAGCGAAAGCCCAATCGATGATTCGCAGCTGGTTTATCGATCCCGCTACCCGCATGAATCCTAATCTTAATTTTGCTCAGGGCGTGCCGGGTAAGGCACAGGGCCGCCACACCGGTGTGCTGGATGGTCGTTATTTTGCCACGCGTGTGGTGGACGCACTGCAGTTACTGCAAGATTCGCCCGGCTGGCACCAACAGGATCAGGCTGCATTGCACGCATGGTTTAGCGATTATCTTGACTGGCTACTGCACAGTCAGTTGGCACAAGGTGAGCGTGATGCGCCCAATAATCATGGCAGTTGGTATGCCGCACAGGTGGCGGGCATCGCGTGGTATGTGCATCAACCTCAGGTGATTAAGCAGATGGTGGTGTTAGCTCAGGATAAAATCGCCGGGCAAATTCGTGCGGACGGAACGCAGCCAATGGAACTGGCACGCACACGCTCGTTCCACTATAGCTATTTCAATTTGCAGGCTCTGACCAGCCTCGCGCAACTGGCACAGCGAAGCGGCGCGGGCGATCTTTGGCACTATCAACAGCAGAGCGGTTCATTGTTGAGTGCGCTGGATTACATGGCACCGTTTAGCGATGACAGCAAAACCTGGCCATGGAAAAATCGCGATCGTGTCAGTCTGCGCTTGATTCCACTGCTCTCGCTCACGGATCGCAGCCTGAACAGCGACCGTTATCAGCCCTGGATTCATCGCGCAATCGAAACGCAATCGGCGGCCCCTATCAGCCTAGCAGCGCGCGGTGCGGAAAGAGAAGCGCTGCGTGATCTGTGGTTGTTATCGCGGCCACCCACGTATCGGTGAGGGGAAAGTTATAGCCGAGGCTGTGTGCTGTTAAGCATTAGATTCATCGACGCCCTGTGCGCCGCATCGGCATCGCCGATCATGATCGCTTCATAAATCTTACGGTGTTCGTCCAAAAAAATATCCTGCGCGCTGGAAGGCCAGGTAAAAAAGCATTTAAAGATGGTTTCCAGCAAATTACCGAACGGGATGTAAAAACAGTTGTCAGTAGAGTGAAAAATCAGGCGATGAAAGGCACTGTCTGCCTCCAGCCAGCGGGCAAGATCGAATTTACTCGCAGCGCAAACAGCAATCATTTCGCGAAATAACAGAGAAAGTTCGGTGCGTTGTGCCTGCGTAGCGTGTAGCGCAGCCAGTCTGGCAGCTTGTGGTTCGATAGCCTCACGGAAGTCCAGAAACTGTTGATACATCTCTGCCGTAGATTCGATGCCCTGCATCCATTCCAGCAGCTGCACATCAAGCAGATTCCAGTATGTGCGATCGCGCACATGCGTGCCGAGTTTGGGACGTGATTCTATTAATCCCTTCGAAGAGAGGAGTTTGAGCGCCTCACGCACGGCAGTTCGGCTGACGCCAAAGTGGCTACACAACTCGACTTCGCTGGGCAGAACATCACCAGCCTTTAGCGTTCCAGAGAGAATTTTTTGCGCGAGGTCACCGGCGATATGAACATCCAGACCGCGCTGTCCTGAGGTGATGGCTGCAAATTGCATGGTTTTTGTGATACCTGAAGTCAGACATAACCCGATACTAGCCAGGGATTATGAATTCAGATAGGTGAAAAAGGACCAGATAAAACTGAATTAAGGCAAAAAAAAGGCCAGCATAAGCTGGCCCTGGGAACGCGGGGGAGAAAATTAACGACCGTTGCGGGTCAGTTGATCCAGATCGGATTCAATTTCAGCGATCTTATTGGATACCACGTTTTCCAGATGACGCAGATCCGCAAGGATTTTGCGTTTCAGATCGACTTCCACCTGATCGCGCTGGCAAATCTGGTCCAGTTCGTCGATCACGTAACGCAGGTTCGGGCTGATTTCCTGTACTTCTTTATAGCCCTGGCTGGTGTGATCGGCGACGACAGTTTTGCGCTGACGCGGGTATTTGAATTTCACGCTTTTGGCGAAGAATTCACCTTTGTCTTTGCGGAAGTAGATTTTCAGAATGTCGTTGCTGGCTTCCTGACGCAGGCTGTAACGGTCAATGTCTTCAGGAGAGCTGATACCTAAGCTTTTCAGGTTGTCGTACATAGCGTTTATATTCCATCTAAGAGTGGGTGAGCGCGCAGGACTATCATCATCATTCGGGATGCGGCAGACACGCAGCAACCGGAACGCTTACGGCATACTTAATCAACTGTAGACACAAAAACCGGGATGAACAGTGCGCGACCGGAGTTAACTGGCGCGGATTATGAACTGTTTGAAAAATAAACGCACCAGTTAATTCGCGGCGCGAAGCAGGTAGTTTGGGTGAGAGTGTAAAGAAAAAATTACGGGCCTGAATACAGGCCCGTTGGCAGAGTAACCGAACTAATTTCTAACTTAGTCGATGGTACGCAGCAGTTCGTTGATGCCCGTTTTCGCCAGAGTTTTAGCGTCCACTTTCTTCACGATTACGGCACAGTACAGGCTGTAGCTACCATCTTTAGACGGCAGGTTACCTGAAACCACCACGGAACCCGCTGGCACGCGACCGTAATGCACTTCGCCGGTTTCACGGTCGTAAATTTTGGTGCTCTGACCGATGTAAACGCCCATGGAGATCACTGAACCTTCTTCAACGATCACGCCTTCAACGATTTCAGAACGTGCGCCGATGAAGCAGTTGTCTTCAATGATGGTTGGGTTAGCCTGCAGTGGCTCCAGAACACCACCGATGCCGACGCCGCCAGACAGGTGAACGTTTTTACCGATCTGCGCACAAGAACCTACGGTGGCCCAGGTGTCAACCATGGTGCCTTCATCAACGAAAGCGCCGATGTTGACGTATGAAGGCATCAGCACGGTGTTACGAGCAATGAACGCGCCCTGACGCACGGCTGCTGGTGGAACAACGCGGAAACCGGCGTTTTTGAAGCGTGCTTCATCCCAGTTAGCGAACTTCATTGGCACTTTGTCGTAGAAGCGAGTTTCTGCGCCGTCAATTACCTGGTTGTCATTGATGCGGAACGACAGCAGCACTGCTTTCTTCAGCCACTGATGCGTTACCCACTCTCCGTTGATCTTTTCAGACACGCGCAGTTCGCCGCTATCCAGCAGGCCAATAACCTGTTCGATGGCTTCACGGGTCACGCTGTCCACGCTGGCTGGCGTGATATCGGCGCGGCGCTCAAAGGCAGATTCAATAACGCTCTGTAACTGTTGCATAATAATTTCCTGAGTCTGTCATACGGGTGCCAGCGTCGCGCTGACACAGAGAATTAAGTCGATAAATCGATTGCGGTCACACTTTATCGTTTGGATTGAGGGCCTCTGTCAACCGTTGTTGCAGCACATTGCGTATTTCTACATCAAGTGCGCGCCGCTCGCTGTCTGCCAGGATGAAAAGATCTTCAACCCGTTCGCCAATCGTACTGATGCGCGCGCCGTGCAGTGACACACCGAGGTCGGCAAACACTTCCCCCACACGCGCCAGCAAGCCTGGTTGATCCAGCGCCACCAATTCCAGATAACTGCGACGGTCGGTGTGCGTCGGCAGGAAATTCACTTCGGTATCGACACTGAAGTGCTTGAGGCGAGCAGACTGGCGACGTGTGCGCGGTGGCACCCATTCGGTTTGGGTGATCGCTTGCTCCAGCGCCTGCATAATCATCGGATGACGATCGGCGGCCAGCGGACTGCCATCCGGTTCCAGCACAATAAAGGTATCCATCGCCATGCCGTCGCGGCTGGTAAAGATCTGAGCATCGTGCACGCTCAGATTGCGGCGGTCCAGCTCACCGGCCACTGCGGCGAACAGGTGAGGGCGGTCCGGGCTCCAGATAAAGATTTCAGTCCCGCCGCGTGTGGCCTGCGGGCTGACCAGCACCAGCGGCTTTGTAAGGTCATGGTCGATCAGATGACGCGCGTGCCATGCCAGTTGATTCGGCGTGTGACGCAGGAAATAGTCAGCACGGCAGCGGCTCCAGATGTGGTGCAAACGCTCTTCGTTAAGGTTTTCCATGCGCAACAGCGCGAGGGCCTGCAAACGGTGATGACGCACGCGTTCGCGCAAGTCCGGGCTGTTTTCCATACCGCGACGCAGCTGTTTTTCGGTCGCGAAGAACAATTCACGCAGCAGGCTCTGCTTCCAGCTGTTCCACAGACTTTCGTTAGTGGCGCAGATGTCGGCCACGGTGAGACACACCAGATAACGCAGGCGGTTTTCATTCTGCATGACTTCAGCGAATTGCTGAATCACCGTCGGGTCCTGAATATCACGGCGCTGGGCGGTGACCGACATCAGAAGATGATGGCGCACCAGCCAGGCCACCAACTGCGTTTCCCGCGAGTTGAGCCCGTGCAATTCGGCAAAATCAAGCGCGTCCTGCGCCCCCAGAATCGAGTGGTCACCGCCGCGCCCTTTGGCAATATCGTGCAACAAGGCAGCCATCAGCAGCAGTTCGATCTGTGGCAAACGCGGCCAGAGTTCTACACACAATGGGTGCATCGGACGCGTGGCTTCGTTGGCGAAACTTTCCAGCTTTTGCAGGACGCGAATGGTGTGCTCATCCACCGTGTAAGCATGGAACAGGTCAAACTGCATCTGGCCGACAATATTGCCCCACAGCGGCGTATACGCCCAAAGGACACTATGGCGATGCATCGGCACCAGCGCCCGCTTCACCGCGCCCGGATGGCGCAGAATTGCCATAAAGGTGTCACGCGCTTCGGCAATCTGGCACAGCGGCTGCTTCAGATGACGACGCGCATGGCGTAAATGACGTAGCGTGGTGGAGTAAATGCCGGTGATGTTCTCATTACGTACCATCACATAAAACATGCGCAGAATGGCCTGCGGTTCACGTTCGAATAGGGTGGGATCGCGCAGGTCGATCAAATTGCCGCGCAGTTGGAAATCATCATCAATGCTGCGCGGTTTCTCGGTGGTGGAGAGCGCGAGAATCGCCTCATCAAACAGCTGCAGCAGCATCTGATTGAGCTCACCAATGCGGCGCGTCACCCGGTAAAAATCTTTCATCATGCGCTCAACCGGCTCATTACCTTCGCCAAGATAGTTGAGCCGCTGTGCCACGGTGAGCTGGCGATCAAACAACAAGCGATTGTCGTAGCGTGTGAGCGTTAAGTGCAGCGCGAAGCGAATCCGCCAGAGAAACTCCTGGCATTCATTGATCTCATTACGTTCGGCTTCTGTGATAAATCCAAAACCGACCATTTCATCCATGGTGGTGGCACCGAAATGGCGACGCGCCACCCATTGTAAGGTGTGGATGTCGCGCAGGCCGCCCGGGCTGCTTTTAATATCGGGTTCGAGATTGTAGCTGGTACCGTGATAGCGCTGATGACGTTCCTGCTGCTCTTCAATCTTGGCCGCGAAAAAGCGAGAGGACGGCCAGAAGCCATCGCTGAAAATGTTCTTCTGCAACTCAAGGAACAGGGCGACATCGCCTGTCAGCATGCGGGATTCGATCAGGTTGGTCGCGACAGTAAGATCAGACAACCCCTCCAGTAAACACTCTTCCAGCGTGCGCACACTGTGGCCAACTTCGAGTTTTAAATCCCACATAAGCGTCAGGAGTTCGCTGGTGCGTTGCGCGGCCGCATCATCCAGTGGCTGGCGGCTGAGTATCAAGACATCGATATCGGAGAGCGGATGCAGTTCACCACGGCCATAGCCGCCCACCGCAACCAACGCAATCTCTTTCATTTTATCGAAGCCGTAGAAGCGCCACAGTCGGCGTAACAGACGATCGATAAATAGCGTGCGGGCATCAATCAGTGATTCAACGTCAGTACCGGCATCAAAGGCCATACCGAGATGCTGCTGGAATTGCTCCAGATAGAGTTTTAATTTGTCACGCGTCAGGGCTTCATCGGGCCAGCTGGCGGGGGAATCAGTCAGGCCTTTGTGTACTGCTTCGGTCACGCTACCACTCATCGACATGCCTCGTAAGCGCCATAAAAAAGGCCGGCATTATGCCGGCCTGGTACTGTCTTGAAGAACGTTACGCGTTGTTTTCGAGCACCGCAGCAATGGTGTCATCTTCACGCAGCGTAAGAATCTCACAGCCGTTTTCTGTCACCACAATAGTATGCTCATACTGCGCGGACAAGCTGCGATCTTTGGTTTTTACGGTCCAGCCATCCTTCATGGTGCGGATACGATAATCACCGGCATTGACCATCGGCTCAACGGTAAAGGTCATCCCCGCCTGCAACACCACGCCGCCGTCATCGGCATCATAGTGCAACACTTGTGGTTCTTCGTGGAAACCTTTGCCGATGCCGTGGCCGCAGTATTCACGTACCACAGAGAAATCCTGTGCTTCAACATATTGCTGAATCGCACGGCCCAGCTCACGCAGGCGGATGCCCGGTTTAACCAGACGCAGCGCAATGTAGAGGCTTTCCTGGGTGACACGGCACAAGCGCTCGCCTTGAATAGTCGGTTTGCCGACGATGAACATCTTCGAGGTATCGCCGTGATACTCGTCTTTGATCACCGTGACGTCAACGTTGACCACATCGCCATCTTTTAAAACGCGGTCATCGCTCGGGATGCCGTGGCACACCACTTCGTTAACCGAAATACATACCGATTTCGGGAAGCCGTGATAGCCAAGGCAGGCTGAGATAGCCTGCTGCTTATTCGTGATGTGATCGTGGCAGAGGCGGTCGAGTTCACCTGTGGTCACACCCGGCACCACGTGCGGGGCGATCATTTCCAGCACTTCAGCAGCCAGACGGCCCGCCACGCGCATTTTTTCGATTTCTTCAGGGGTTTTGATTGAAATGGCCATTAAATAATCCGCAATTGCCGACATTTTCGACAATAATGAGTTCTGTGGCAGTCATGTTAGCAGTCAGTCATTAGGCTGCCAAATCGGGATGACTCCTCGCTCACGCTGCTAACAACTGTTGGCGTATTCCTGCGCGTTATGGTATAAAGCGCGCCGACGATTCTCTGTCACCTTCGTTTCGTTGGCTGGCAGGAAACGCATAAAACTCATTATGTGTACTAAAACACACATGTATCGACACATACGCCGGGGTGCCTTGAAAGAGGTCGGTTGTATGGGATACATGGAGGCCCAACCCCAATCATACTTTAGAGGTAATCATGGCAACTGTTTCAATGCGCGACATGCTCAAGGCTGGTGTTCACTTTGGTCACCAGACCCGTTACTGGAACCCGAAAATGAAGCCATTCATCTTCGGTGCTCGTAACAAGGTTCACATCATCAACCTTGAGAAAACTGTACCAATGTTCAACGAAGCTCTGGCTGAGTTGCAGAAGATCTCTTCACGTAAAGGCAAAATCCTTTTCGTTGGTACTAAGCGCGCTGCTGCCGAAGCGGTAAAAGAGTCAGCTCTGAGCTGCGACCAGTTCTTCGTTAACCACCGCTGGTTGGGTGGTATGCTGACCAACTGGAAAACTGTTCGTCAGTCAATCAAGCGTCTGAAAGATCTGGAAACTCAGTCTCAGGACGGTACTTTCGACAAACTGACCAAAAAAGAAGCACTGATGCGTGCTCGTGAACTGGCCAAGCTGGAAAACAGCCTGGGCGGTATCAAAGATATGGGCGGTCTGCCGGATGCACTGTTCGTTGTTGACGCTGACCACGAACACATCGCAATCAAAGAAGCAAACAACCTGGGTATCCCAGTATTTGCTATCGTTGATACCAACTCTGATCCAGATGGCGTTGATTTCGTTATCCCAGGTAACGACGATGCGATCCGTGCTGTAAGCCTGTACCTGACTGCTGTTGCGACCACCGTGCGCGAAGGCCGTTCACAGGATCTGGCTGAGCAGGCTGAAGAAGCTGCTGAAGCTTAATAAGGTTCGCTCTTTCTAAGAGCCCTTAGACATCAGATGTTATCTGTTAAGGGGGCCGCACAGGCCCCTTTTATTTATCTAAGTTTGTCACGCTTCTTTCGGGTAAGCGGGGCAGAGTAAATTTTCCGCAACAAGTTTCTGACAGTGTTAACGCACACAGAGACGAATCGAGGATTCTGGAATGGCTGAAATTACCGCTGCATTGGTAAAAGAACTGCGTGAGCGTACTGGCGCAGGCATGATGGATTGCAAAAAAGCGCTGACCGAAGCGAACGGCGACATCGAGCTGGCGATTGAGAACATGCGTAAATCTGGCGCGATCAAAGCCGCTAAGAAAGCAGGCAACGTTGCTGCTGACGGCGTGATCAAAACCAAAATCGCTGATGGTTTCGCAGTGATTCTGGAAGTTAACTGCCAGACTGACTTCGTTGCTAAAGATGCTGGTTTCCAGGCTTTCGCTGACAAAGTGCTGGATGCAGCTGTTGCTGGTAAAGTGACTGATGTTGAAGCTCTGAAAGCGCAGTTCGAAGAAGAACGCGTAGCGCTGGTTGCTAAAATCGGTGAGAACATCAACATCCGTCGTGTTGCTATCCTGGAAGGTGCTCAGCTGAACAGCTACCAGCACGGCGCACGTATCGGCGTAGTGGTTTCTACCACCGGTGCTGATGAAGAGCTGAGCAAGCAAGTTGCGATGCACGTTGCGGCAAGCAAGCCAGAATTCGTTAAGCCAGAAGACGTGTCTGCTGATGTGGTTGAGAAAGAGTACCAGGTTCAGCTGGACATCGCCATGCAGTCTGGCAAGCCTAAAGAAATCGCAGAGAAAATGGTTGAAGGCCGCATGAAGAAATTCACCGGCGAAGTTTCTCTGACCGGTCAGGCTTTCGTTATCGATCCAAGCAAAACTGTTGGCCAGGCTCTGAAAGAGAAAGGCGCAGACGTGATTAACTTCATCCGCTTCGAAGTGGGCGAAGGCATCGAGAAAGTTGAAGCTGACTTCGCAGCAGAAGTTGCTGCAATGTCCAAACAGTCTTAATACTCCGAAAGAACCGCCGGAAGGCGGTTCTTTTTTGTCTGCGTTTTGCGTGGACCACTTTTCAGTCTCATCCCAATAGCTTTTTTCGTTCGCTAAGCGGATGATCGATCAGATTTAACTTCTCATTCATCATATCCTCCAGGAAGAATTGACCATGGCGACCAACGCAAAACCTGTATATCAACGTATCCTGCTAAAACTGAGTGGCGAAGCACTGCAAGGTGCCGAAGGTTTTGGTATTGACGCGAGCGTGCTTGACCGTATGGCGCAAGAGGTGAAAGAGCTGGTTGAGCTGGGCATCCAGGTGGGTGTGGTTATTGGTGGCGGTAACCTGTTCCGTGGCGCTGGCCTGGCACAGGCAGGCATGAACCGTGTGGTCGGCGATCATATGGGTATGCTGGCAACCGTGATGAACGGTCTGGCAATGCGAGACGCATTGCACCGTGCGTATGTTAACGCGCGTCTGATGTCCGCGATTCCGCTGAATGGCGTGTGTGATAACTACAGCTGGGCAGAAGCGATCAGCCTGCTGCGCAATAACCGCGTGGTGATTTTCGCCGCCGGTACTGGCAACCCGTTCTTTACCACTGACTCCGCCGCTTGCCTGCGTGGCATCGAAATCGAAGCCGATGTGGTACTGAAAGCCACCAAAGTTGACGGCGTTTATTCAGATGATCCGGTGAAAAACCCGGATGCAACACTGTATGAACAGCTGACCTATGGCGAAGTACTGGATAAAGAGCTGAAAGTGATGGATCTGGCGGCCTTTACACTGGCTCGCGATCATCAATTGCCGATCCGCGTCTTCAACATGAACAAGCCTGGCGCACTGCGTCGCGTAGTGATGGGTGAAAAAGAAGGCACTCTGATTACGCATTAATACCCGACGCAAGATAAAATAAGGTATATTCTGTTGGCGCGATGCAGTGGCATCGCGCAGCTTTCAGGATGATCGATGTTTATCGATACCACTTCCGGGCTGCCCGGAGATGGCCAGGTCAAACCGAATCCAAGGGTTTTAACGTGATTAACGACATTAAAAAAGATGCCGACACGCGCATGGAAAAATGCGTGGAAGCATTCAAAAACCAAATCAGCAAAGTGCGCACCGGTCGTGCTTCGCCTTCACTGCTCGACGGCATTATGGTGCCTTACTACGGTACACCTACGCCATTGCGTCAGCTGGCTAGCGTCACGGTAGAAGATTCTCGTACGCTGAAAATCAACGTGTTTGACCGCTCACTGAGCCCGGCCGTTGAAAAAGCGATTATGGCATCTGACCTGGGTCTGAACCCAAGCTCAGCCGGTACCGATATTCGTGTGCCACTGCCAGCGCTGACCGAAGAGCGTCGTAAAGATCTGATCAAGGTCGTGCGTGGTGAAGCGGAGCAGGGGCGTGTTTCTGTTCGTAACGTGCGCCGCGATGCTAACGACAAGATCAAAGCGCTGCTGAAAGACAAAGAGATCAGCGAAGACGACGAACGTCGCTCGCAGGATGAGATCCAGAAAATGACCGATGGCTACATCAAAAATGTTGATGTCGCATTGGCCGAAAAAGAAAAGGAACTGATGGATTTCTAATTCCATCTACTGCCTTTAAAAACGCCGTTCAGAGACGTTGTGCGACTCTGGCGGCGTTTTACATTGTGCCTGGCGCTGTTGCAGGCACGATCCACGACGTCACAGGGATAGCATGATGAAGCGATTAACTCTGCTGGGTTCCACCGGCTCGATTGGTACCAGCACACTGGCAGTCATCGCAGCCAATCCAGACTTGTACCAGGTCACCGCGTTGGTGGCGGGTCAAAACGTAGCGCTGATGGCTGAACAGTGTCAGCAATTTACCCCACGCTATGCGGCGATGTCTGATGAAGCCTCCGCGCAAGCGCTGCGTGAGCGACTGAGAGCATTGAATCTTCCTACCGAAGTGCTCTCCGGCGTTCAGGCGGCTTGCGAGCTGGCGGCACTCGATGAAGTGGATCAGGTGATGGCGGCTATTGTTGGCGCCTCCGGGCTGCAACCCACACTTGCCGCGATTCGTGCTGGCAAAACCGTTTTACTCGCGAATAAAGAGTCACTTGTCACGTGCGGCCGCCTGTTTATGGAGGCCGTGCGTCATCACAAGGCACAGCTGTTGCCGGTCGACAGCGAGCACAACGCCATTTTTCAGAGTTTACCCGCTTCCATACAGCATCAGTTGGGGTACGCTGATCTGCGAGAGAATGGCATTGATTCTATTCTCCTTACGGGATCGGGTGGTCCTTTTCGTGACACGCCATTAGCGGATTTGGCCGCTATGTCGCCAGATCAAGCGTGTGCACATCCGAACTGGTCAATGGGGCGTAAAATCTCCGTCGATTCGGCCACCATGATGAATAAAGGTCTTGAATACATTGAAGCCCGCTGGCTATTTAATGCCACTGACGCACAGATGGAAGTCATCCTGCATCCGCAGTCGGTGATTCACTCCATGGTGCGTTACTGCGATGGCAGTGTGCTGGCGCAGCTGGGATCGCCTGATATGCGAACCCCTATCGCGCACAGCATGGCATGGCCAGCACGTATTTCGGCCGGCGTAACGCCACTCGATTTCACGCGAATGAAGTCACTGACGTTTGCTGAGCCGGACTATGAGCGCTATCCCTGCCTGAAGCTGGCAATCGATGCTTGCTCAACAGGGCAGGCCGCCACCACCACGCTGAATGCGGCAAACGAAGTGGCCGTTGCGGCATTTCTGCAGCATCAGATTCGCTTTACCGACATCGCCGCCATCAACAGCGAAGTGCTGGCGTCCCTGATGTGCCAGGAGCCGGGCAGCATTGAGGATGTGATGGAGATCGATCGGTTAGCGCGTATCTGTGCCACAGAATTGCTACCACGCTTTCGTTTAGCAGGTTGATACTTCCCGCTATTTGTTCGCTCAGGGTGAAAATGGTATAGTCGCTCGCTCGCGTTTTTCGGCCCGACATTGTTTCGATGTCATCTGGTAGCGATGCCGGGGTTTGCCGCAGGCGCAATGTATTCAGAAACCACAGCATTTCTGATGAAAGGAATTATTACGCGTTATGTCGTCCAACAATCACAACACAATCGATGACGAGTCGTACTGCACGCCACGTCACGTGGCCATCATTATGGATGGTAATGGTCGCTGGGCAAAAAATCAGGGCAAACTGCGTATTTCAGGCCACAAAGCCGGGGTAAAATCAGTACGCCGGGCCGTCAGCTTTGCGGTCAGCCATAAACTGGAAGCGCTCACGCTCTATGCGTTCAGCAGTGAAAACTGGAGCCGACCGGTACAGGAAGTGACGGCCTTAATGGAATTGTTTGTCTGGGCGCTCGACAGCGAAGTCAAAAGCCTGCACAAACACAACGTGCGTCTGCGCGTGATTGGCGATATCAGTCGTTTCAATAATCGTATTCAGGAACGCATTCGTCGCGCCGAGGAACTGACTCAGCAAAATAATGGACTCACCCTCAACATTGCTGCCAACTATGGCGGCCGTTGGGATATTATCCAGGGTGCCAGAAAACTGGCTGAACAGGTTCAGGAAGGTTTGTTACGACCTGACCAGATAACCGAAGAAAGTCTGGCTCCGTATTTGTGTATGCAGGAGCTGGCGCCGGTGGATTTAGTGATAAGGACCGGGGGAGAGCATCGGATTAGCAACTTCCTGCTGTGGCAGATTGCCTATGCTGAGTTTTGGTTTACCGATGTTCTTTGGCCTGATTTTGATGAACACGTTTTTGAAGGTGCACTGAATGCATTCTCTTCGCGGGAGCGACGCTTTGGCGGCGCGGCACCAGGCGGCGCCTGAGCAATCTGGGGGTAACCTTTGCTGAAGTCTCGTCTGATCACCGCGTTTATTTTGATTCCGCTGGTGATCGCTGCTCTGTTTTGGTTACCGCTGTCCGGATTTGCGATTACCACTATCATCATCTGTATGCTTGCCGCCTGGGAATGGGGGCAGCTGGCGGGTATGAAGACACGTCAGCAGCGTATATGGCTCGCCGTGTTATGCGGTTTATTGCTCTCGGTGATGCTGTTCACCCTGCAACCCTATCAACGCAATCTGCACCAGTTCCAGATGGAGGGCTCACTTTGGGCCGCGCTGGGATGGTGGATTGTCGCCCTGTTTCTCGTGCTGTTTTATCCTGCCTCTGCGGCGTTGTGGCGCACTTCGCGCCCACTCCGTGTGTTATTCGGCATCCTGACCGTGATTCCCTTCTTCTGGGGCATGATGGCGCTGCGCCAGTATCATTACGATACCGATCACTTTGCGGGAGCATGGTGGTTGCTGTTTGTGATGCTGCTGGTCTGGGGCGCAGATTCTGGCGCTTACATGTTTGGCCGTTTGTTTGGTAAACATAAGCTGGCGCCAAAAGTGTCACCGGGTAAAACCTGGGAAGGCTTCTTTGGCGGCCTGCTGTCATCCGCGATTATCGCCTGGCTGTTTGCGCTGCTGGCTCCGCTTTCTGTGGCGCCGGGTACGCTGATTATCTGTGCCGTTATTGCTACGCTGGCTTCGGTGCTGGGGGATTTGACCGAGAGTATGTTTAAACGTGAAGCGGGCATCAAAGACAGCGGTAACTTGATTCCGGGTCACGGTGGTATCCTCGATCGTATCGACAGCCTGACCGCTGCGGTGCCGGTTTTTGCCTGCCTGCTGCTGCTGGTGTTCCGCACCCTCTGAGGATTAGCGACAATGTTGAGCATACTCTGGAGTTTTGTCGCCTTTATCGTGGCACTTGGCGTACTGATCACCGTGCACGAATTCGGCCACTTTTGGGTCGCCCGCCGCTGCGGTGTCAAAGTCGAACGTTTCTCGATTGGCTTTGGCAAAGCGTTGTGGCGTCGTAGCGATCGTCAGGGCACGGAATACGTCATTGCCCTGATCCCGCTTGGCGGCTACGTCAAAATGCTCGACGAACGTGTAGAGAGCGTTCCCGCTGAACTCCGCCATCAGGCCTTCAACAATAAAACTGTGCTGCAGCGTGCTTCGATCATTGCGGCCGGCCCCATTGCTAACTTCATCTTTGCCGTCTTCGCTTATTGGGTCGTCTTTATCCACGGCGTTCCCGGTGTGCGTCCGGTTGTTGGCGAAATTCTGAACGGTTCCGTCGCGGCTGAAGCGCAAATTACCTCCGGTATGGAACTTAAAGCGGTAGATGGTATCGAAACGCCTGATTGGGATGCAGTGCGCATGGCGCTGATCGGAAAAATCGGCGACAGCAGTACCACGCTTACCGTCTCGCAATTCGGTGAAGATGCCACGCAGCAGAAGCAGGTCGATTTGCGCGAATGGCAGTTCGAACCGGATAAACAGGACCCGGTTGTGGCATTAGGGATTCGTCCTCGTGGGCCACAAATCGAAACGACCTTAGCTGAAGTGCAGGCAAATTCGCCGGCCAGCGCTGCCGGTTTGCAAGCAGGCGACAGGATCGTTAAAGTCGATGGTCAGCCGTTAACACAATGGCAGGCTTTTGCGGCGCAGGTACGCGATAATCCGCGCAAAAACATGGCGCTGGATTTGGAACGTAACGGCGAACTCGTGGCGTTGACGTTAACGCCAGAAGCGAAACCGGGCAATGAAGCGGAAGGCTTTGCGGGAGTGATTCCGCGCGTCATTCCGCTGCCGGATGAGTATAAAACGGTTAGGCAGTATGGGCCCTTTGCCGCTATCGGTGAAGCCAGTGTCAAAACCTGGCAACTGATGAAGTTAACGGTCTCAATGCTGGGCAAGTTGATTACCGGGGATGTGAAGCTGAATAATCTGAGCGGGCCAATCTCGATTGCGCAAGGTGCAGGGTTATCAGCGGAATACGGGGTGATTTATTATCTGATGTTCCTGGCGCTGATCAGCGTCAATCTGGGGATCATCAACCTGTTCCCTCTGCCGGTATTAGATGGTGGACATCTGCTCTTTCTGGCGATCGAAAAGATCAAAGGTGGACCGGTGTCCGAGCGAGTTCAGGACTTCAGTTATCGCATTGGCTCAATTCTGCTGGTGTTATTAATGGGGCTTGCACTTTTCAATGATTTCTCACGCCTGTAATAGCTGGACTGCGGACAGGCGCGGGATGTGTTAGGAAAACGCATAACAACGATGGCGATGAAAAAGTTGCTCATAGCGTCGCTGCTGTTTAGCAGCGCCACCGTTTACGGTGCAGACGATTTCGTAGTGAAGGACATTCATTTCGAAGGTCTCCAGCGAGTCGCCGTCGGCGCGGCTCTGCTCAGCATGCCCGTACGTGTCGGTGATACCATTTCTGACGATGACGTCAGAAACACCATTCGCTCTCTGTTCGCCACCGGCAACTTTGAAGATGTTCAGGTTCTGCGTGATGGAACAACCCTGATTGTTCAGGTGAAAGAGCGTCCGACCATTGCCAGCATCACTTTCTCCGGCAACAAAGCGGTGAAAGAAGATCAGCTGAAGCAGAACCTTGAAGCTTCTGGTGTGCGCGTCGGTGAAGCACTCGACCGCACCACGCTTTCTTCGATTGAGAAGGGCCTGGAAGACTTCTACTACAGCGTCGGTAAATACACCGCCAGCGTGAAAGCGATTGCGACACCGCTGCCCCGTAACCGCGTGGATCTGAAATTCGTCTTCCAGGAAGGCGTGTCTGCTCAGATTCAGCAGATCAACATCGTTGGCAACAAAGCCTTTAGCTCTGACGAATTGATCTCGCGCTTCTCACTGCGTGATGAAGTGCCATGGTGGAACGTGGTTGGCGATCGTAAATACCAGAAACAAAAGCTGGCCGGGGATCTTGAGACCCTGCGTAGCTTCTATCTGGATCGCGGTTATGCGCGCTTCAACATCGATTCCACTCAGGTGAGCCTGACGCCAGATAAAAAAGGCATCTACATCACTGTGAACATCAACGAAGGCGATCAGTATAAGATTGCCGGCGTGATCGTGAACGGCAGCATGGCGGGCCACTCTGCGGAAATCGAAAAGATGACGCGTATTCCATCGGGTGAGCTGTACAACGGCACCAAAGTCACCCAGATGGAAGACGACATCAAAAAACTGCTGGGTCGTTATGGCTATGCCTATCCGCGTGTGGTGACACAGCCGGAAATTAACGATGCAGACAAAACCGTTAAACTGCATATCAATGTGGATGCCGGTAACCGTTATTACGTGCGTAAAGTGCGCTTCGAAGGTAACGATACGTCGAAAGATTCCGTGCTGCGCCGTGAGATGCGTCAGATGGAAGGCGCATGGTTGGGCAGCGACCTGGTTGATCAGGGTAAAGAGCGTCTGAACCGTACCGGTTACTTTGAAACCGTTGATGTGGACACCCAGCGCGTGCCAGGTTCTCCGGACCAGGTCGATGTCGTCTACAAGGTGAAAGAGCGTAACACCGGTACCTTCAACTTTGGTGTAGGTTACGGTACTGAAAGTGGCGTCAGCTTCCAGGTGGGTGTGACCCAGGACAACTGGCTCGGTACCGGTAATACCGTTGGCATCAGCGGTACCAAAAACGATTACCAGACCTACGCTGAATTCTCACTGACCGATCCGTACTTTACCGTTGACGGCGTGAGCCTGGGTGGTCGTTTATTCTATAACGACTTTAAAGCGAATGATGCTGACCTGTCTGACTATACCAACAGAAGTTATGGTGTGGACGGCACGTTAGGCTTCCCGGTGAATGAGAACAACACGCTGCGTGTGGGCCTGGGTTACGTGCATAACGACCTGTCCAACATGCAACCGCAGATTGCGATGTGGCGATATCTTGACTCGGTTGGCCGCCATCAGGAGTTGAATGATAAAGGTGATTTCTCTGCAGATGATTTCACCTTCAACTACGGTTGGACATACAACACGCTGGACCGTGGTTTCTTCCCGACCAGGGGTAACCGTACCAATCTGAACGGCAAAGTGACTATTCCAGGTTCCGATAACGCCTTCTACAAAGCGACGTTGGATTCTCAGCAATACGTGCCACTGAACCGTGATGGCACCTGGGTGGTACTGGGACGTGGCCGTGTCGGATACGGTGACGGGCTCGGTGGAAAAGAGATGCCGTTCTATGAGAACTTCTATGGCGGTGGTTCAAGTACGGTTCGTGGCTTCCAGTCCAACACCATTGGTCCGAAAGCGGCTTACCTGAACGATCACTCCTCCACCTGTAATCTGACCGATGCTAATGGCGTCTGTAAGTCAGATGATGCAGTAGGTGGTAACGCGATGGCCATTGCCAGCCTTGAGCTGATCACGCCAACGCCGTTCCTGAGCGAGAAATACGCTAACTCAGTCCGTACATCGGTGTTCATGGACGCCGGTACTGTCTGGGATACCAAATGGCAGAACACCGCAGAAACCCGTGCGGCGGGCATTCCGGACTACAGCGATCCGAATAACATTCGTGTCTCTGCCGGTATTGCGCTGCAATGGATGTCGCCATTAGGTCCGCTGGTATTCTCATATGCTCAGCCGATGAAGAAAGTCGAGGGAGACAAGTCAGAGCAGTTCCAGTTTAACATTGGTAAAACCTGGTAAGGCTCTGAACAAGGAAGTGAAAATACCGTCTTGCATCCGTGTCGCGCTCTGTCGTGACACGCTGCAAACACACACGTTGAGGTAAGGAGTTTATAGTGAAAAAGTTGTTCTGTGCTGCTGCTCTGGGTGTTGCTTTAGCTGCTTCTGCGGGTGCCCAGGCGGCCGATAAAATTGCCGTCGTGAACCTGAGCCAGGTATTCCAGCAGTCTCCGCAGCGTGCCGCTGTTGCTAAACAGCTTGAGGGCGAGTTCTCAAGCCGTGCTTCTGACCTCCAGGCGCAGCAGCAGAAAATCCAGGGTGAAATCCAGGATCTGCAGCGCAATGCGTCAACCATGAAGGCCAGCGACCGTACCAAGAAAGAGAAGCAGATTGCTTCTGAGCGTGCTGCTTTTGAACAGAAAGCGCAGGCTTTCGACAAAGACAACCAGACTCGTCAGATGCAGGAGCGTAACAAGCTGCTGGCTAAAATCCAGACCGCTGTTCAGTCTGTAGCGAAAAGCGATGGTTACGATCTGGTGCTGGATTCTCAGGCCGTTCTGTACTCTTCTGCTGATGCTAAAGACATCACTGCTGACGTTGTAAAACAGGTTAAATAATCGATGTCATCAATTCGACTGGCTGATTTAGCCCAGCAGTTGGATGCAGAATTGCACGGAGATGGCGATATCGCCATCTCCGGCATTGCTTCTATGCAATCCGCCACCACTGGTCAAATCACTTTTCTTGCAAACAGCCGCTACCGCGAGCAGCTCGCTCATATCCAGGCTTCAGCCGTGGTGCTGACGGAAGCGGATCTGGAGTGGTGTAAAACCGCTGCCCTGGTGGTGAAAAATCCTTACTTAACGTACGCTCGCATGGCACAACTGCTGGACACAACGCCGCAGCCCGCGCAGAATATCGCGCCCAGTGCGGTGATCGATCCGACAGCGACGCTGGGTAAGAACGTTTCGGTGGGCGCGAATGCGGTGATCGAATCTGGCGTTGAGCTGGGTGACGATGTCGTGATTGGCGCAGGATGTTTTGTCGGTAAGCAGACGCGTATCGGTCGCGGCTCACGTTTGTGGGCTAACGTGACGATTTACCACGAGATCCAGATTGGTCAGGATTGTCTGATTCAATCCGGCACCGTTATCGGCGCCGATGGTTTCGGGTATGCTAACGACCGTGGCAATTGGATAAAAATTCCACAGCTGGGCACTGTCGTGATTGGGGATCGGGTAGAAATTGGTGCCTGTACCACTATCGATCGCGGTGCACTGGATAACACTCTGATCGGCAATGGTGTTATCATAGACAACCAGTGTCAGATTGCGCACAACGTTGTGATTGGAGATAACACGGCCGTTGCGGGCGGTGTGATCATGGCGGGTAGTCTGAAGATTGGACGTTATTGTATGATTGGCGGCGCCAGCGTCATTAACGGCCATATGGAAATCTGTGACAAAGTGACCGTAACGGGCATGGGCATGGTAATGCGCCCGATCACAGAGCCTGGGGTATACTCATCGGGTATCCCACTGCAACCCAACAAAACCTGGCGTAAAACGGCAGCGCTGGTGATGAATATCGATGAAATAAGCAAACGCTTAAAAGCCATCGAACGTAAGGTCGGCAAAGACGACTAAACGCATCGCTCGCGACCCGCTTTCATAATAAAGCAGCGTGCCTTCTTGCGACTTCGGCTTACCCCGAATGCGTGTGAGGAGGTCTCTCAGGAAAGCGTTACGCCACCGAACTGATTTGCGGCCTGCGGAGGATCATTTTGATCTGTGCAGGCCGTGTTATTATTGCCATCAGATTTTTTAGGACAGGAAGAGTATTTTGACAACTGAAACGCATACTCTGAAAATCGAAGAGATTTTAGAACTGCTGCCGCACCGCTATCCGTTCTTGCTGGTTGACCGCGTGCTGGAATTTGAAGAGCATAAATATCTGCGTGCGGTGAAGAACGTTTCTGTTAATGAACCGTTTTTCCAGGGACACTTCCCTGGTAAGCCGATTTTCCCAGGCGTTCTGATTCTGGAAGCAATGGCGCAGGCAACCGGTATTCTGGCGTTCAAAAGCGTTGGAAAACTGGAACCAGGCGAGCTGTACTACTTCGCCGGTATCGACGAAGCCCGCTTCAAACGTCCAGTGGTACCGGGCGATCAGATGATCATGGAAGTGACCTTCGAGAAAACTCGTCGTGGTCTGACGCGCTTCAAAGGCGTGGCAACTGTAGACGGCAAGATTGTCTGTGAAGCGACCATGATGTGTGCCCGTAGCCGGGAGGCATAATTAGTGATTGATTCAACCGCCAATATTCATCCCAGTTCCGTTATTGAAGAAGGTGCCGTCATCGGCGCCAATGTTCACATCGGCCCGTTCTGCTTTGTCGGCGCTAACGTGGAAATTGGTGAAGGTACGGTGCTCAAATCGCACGTGGTGGTGAACGGCCACACGCGTATCGGCAAAGACAATCAGATCTATCAGTTTGCTTCGATTGGTGAAGTGAACCAGGATCTGAAATATGCCGGTGAGCCGACCCGTGTTGAAATCGGTGATCGCAACCGCATCCGCGAGAGTGTGACTATTCACCGTGGCACCACGCAGGGTGGCAACCTCACTAAAGTTGGCAGTGATAACCTGCTGATGGTCAATGCGCATATCGCGCATGATTGCGTCATTGGTAACCGTTGCATCTTTGCCAACAACGCCACGCTGGGTGGCCATGTCACCGTGGATGATTTCGCGATTATCGGCGGGATGACGGCAGTCCACCAGTGGTGCACCATTGGTGCACACGTGATGGTTGGCGGTTGTTCAGGCGTTGCGCAGGATGTCCCACCGTACGTTATTGCGCAGGGCAACCACGCGACACCGTTCGGTATCAACATCGAAGGCCTCAAACGCCGTGGCTTTAGCAAAGAAGCACTGCACGCGATTCGCAATGCGTACAAACTGCTGTATCGCAGTGGTAAAACGCTGGATGAAGTGAAACCAGAGATTGAAGAGCTGGCAAAACAACACAGCGAAGTGCAGCCTTTCTATGACTTCTTTGCCCGTTCGACGCGTGGATTGATTCGTTAATCCATGTCAGTGCGTCCCTTAACGATTGCCCTGGTCGCCGGAGAAACCTCCGGCGATATTCTTGGTGCAGGTCTTATCCGTGCGCTCAAAGCGCGTCATCCCGATGCCCGCTTTGTCGGCGTTGCCGGTCCGCTGATGCAAGCTGAAGGCTGTGAAGTCTGGTATGAGATGGAAGAGCTGGCGGTGATGGGCATTGTTGAAGTGCTCGGCCGCTTGCGCCGCTTGCTGAAAATTCGCAAGGATTTGACGCAGCGCTTCACCGAACTCAAGCCTGATGTCTTCGTCGGCATTGATGCGCCAGATTTCAATATCACATTGGAAGGCAGCCTGAAGCGCGCAGGAATTCGCACCATTCATTACGTCAGTCCTTCCGTGTGGGCGTGGCGACAAAAACGCGTGTTCAAAATTGGCCGCAATACCAACCTGGTACTGGCGTTTCTGCCGTTTGAAAAAGCGTTTTACGATCGATTCAACGTACCTTGCCGCTTTATCGGCCACACCATGGCCGATGCCATGCCGCTGCAGCCAGACAAATCTGCGGCGCGACGTGAGTTAGGCATCGCGGAGAATGCGATCTGTCTGGGCTTGCTGCCGGGTAGCCGTGGTGCAGAAGTGGAAATGCTGAGTGCGGATTTCTTGCGTGCGGCACAGTTATTGCGTCAGCGTTATCCCGCGCTGGAAATCGTGGTGCCGCTGGTCAATGCCAAACGCCGCGAACAGTTTGAACAGATTAAAGCTGAAGTGGCGCCCGAGCTACCGATGCATTTGCTGGATGGCAAAGGCCGTCAGGCGATGATCGCCAGCGATGCGGCGATTCTCGCATCCGGCACTGCTGCGCTGGAGTGCATGCTGGCGAAGTGTCCGATGGTGGTCGGTTACCGCATGAAACCCTTTACCTTCTGGCTGGCGAAGCGTTTGGTGAAAACGCCGTACGTTTCACTGCCCAATCTGCTGGCGGGTCGGGAGTTGGTCAAAGAGCTGTTGCAGGAAGAGTGCCAGCCAGAGGCATTGGCGGCTGCGCTGGAACCTCTGTTGCATGCCGGACCAGAGCGCGATGACCTGCTGAACACCTTCAACGAGTTGCATCAACAGATTCGCTGGAATGCTGATGAGCAAGCCGCGGACGCCGTACTGGAGATTGCCAATGACTGAGTTTATCTACCCAAACGCACAGCGCATTGCTGGCGTGGATGAAGTGGGGCGAGGTCCGCTGGTAGGCGCCGTTGTCACCGCAGCAGTCATCCTCGACCCTGCGAATCCGATTAAAGGGCTGGCCGACTCAAAGAAGCTTTCCGAAAAGCGTCGGCTGGCGCTGTATGACGAGATCAAAGAGAAAGCGCTAGCCTGGAGCCTCGGCCGGGCGGAGCCTGAAGAGATCGACCAACTCAACATTCTGCACGCCACTATGCTGGCGATGCAGCGTGCGGTAGCGGGTCTGCCTGTTACGCCTGATTTTGTGTTGATCGATGGCAACCGTTGTCCGGCATTGCCCATGCCATCGCAGGCGGTGGTGAAGGGCGATAGCCTGGTACAAGAGATCAGTGCAGCCTCGATCATCGCGAAAGTCACGCGCGATCGTGAAATGGCCGAGCTGGATCTGTTGTTCCCGGAATATGGATTTGCCCAGCACAAAGGCTACCCAACTGCGTTGCATATGGAAAAATTGACGCAGTTTGGTGCCACGCCACATCATCGCCGCAGCTTTGCACCGGTGCGAAATGCCCTGATTGATGCTGATGTGCTGGCCGCGCGTCAGCCGACTGCGCTTTAATAGCCTGACGCTGTTTTAATCGGAAACTGATATGGCTGAACCTCGTTTTATACATCTGCGCGTACACAGCGACTATTCGATGGTCGATGGCCTGGCGAAAACTAAGCCATTGGTCAAGAAGGCGGCTGCGCTGGGTATGCCGGCGATTGCGATTACCGATTACATCAACCTTTGCGGGTTGGTGCGTTTTTACGGTAGTGCGCACGATGCAGGCATCAAACCGATTATTGGTGCGGATTTCCACGTCGCCAGCGAGTTGATGGGCGATGAGCTGACACAACTCACGGTCCTTGCCGCCAACAACACCGGTTATCAGAACCTTACGTTGTTAATTTCGCGTGCCTATCAGCGTGGATATGGCATTGCCGGACCGATTATTGACCGTGACTGGCTGGTCGAACTGGGTGAAGGCATCATTCTGCTCTCCGGTGGACGCAAGGGCGATGTTGGCCGCAGTCTACTGCGCGGCAACAGTGCGCTGGTGACGCAGTGCCTCAGTTTCTATCAGGAACATTTCCCCAATCGTTATTACCTCGAGCTGACGCGTACCGGACGCGCTGATGAAGAGGCTTATCTGCATGCCGCCGTTGAGTTAGCGATTGCCGAAGGTGTGCCGGTGGTGGCCACCAACGAAGTCTGTTTCCTCAACGAAGAAGATTTTGACGCCCATGAAATTCGCGTGGCGATTCATGATGGCTTCACGCTGGACGATCCAAAACGCCCACGTCATTACAGTCCTCAGCAATATATGCGCAGCGAAGAGGAGATGTGCGAGCTGTTCTCGGACATCCCGGAAGCGCTGGAAAACAGCGTAGAGATTGCTAAGCGTTGTAACGTCACGGTACGCCTGGGTGAATACTTCCTGCCGCAATTCCCCACCGGGGAAATGACGACTGAAGATTTCCTCGTCATGAAGTCTCGTGAAGGGCTGGAAGAGCGTCTGGAATTCCTGTTCCCGGATGACAAGGTGCGTGCAGAGAAGCGGCCAGAATATGATGAACGTCTTGAGATTGAACTCAACGTTATCAATCAGATGGGCTTCCCTGGCTACTTCCTGATCGTCATGGAGTTTATCCAGTGGTCGAAGGATAACGGTATCCCGGTTGGGCCGGGCCGTGGTTCGGGTGCAGGCTCTCTGGTCGCGTATGCGCTGAAAATCACTGACCTCGACCCGTTGGAATTTGATCTGCTGTTCGAACGTTTCCTTAACCCGGAACGTGTCTCAATGCCTGACTTCGACGTCGATTTCTGCATGGAGAAGCGCGATCAGGTGATCGATCATGTCGCCGAGATGTATGGGCGCGAAGCGGTTTCGCAAATCATCACCTTCGGTACCATGGCGGCGAAAGCGGTTATCCGCGACGTAGGACGTGTGCTGGGGCATCCGTATGGCTTTGTGGATCGCATCTCCAAATTGATCCCGCCGGATCCCGGCATGACGCTGGAAAAAGCCTTTGAAGCGGAACCGCAGCTGCCGGAAATCTACGAGGCAGATGAAGAGGTCAAAGCGCTGATCGATATGGCGCGCAAGCTGGAAGGTGTCACACGTAACGCCGGTAAACACGCCGGTGGGGTGGTTATCGCACCGACCAAAATCACTGATTTTGCTCCGCTTTACTGTGATGAGAATGGCCAATTCCCGGTAACCCAGTTTGATAAAAATGATGTGGAATACGCCGGCCTGGTGAAGTTTGACTTCCTCGGCTTGCGCACGCTGACCATCATTGACTGGGCGCTGAAGATGATTAACCCGCGCCGCGCCAAAGAAGGGTTGGAGCCGATTGATATCGCCGCCATCCCGCTGGATGACAAGAAAAGCTTCGATATGCTGCAGCGCTCGGAAACCACAGCGGTTTTCCAGCTTGAATCACGCGGCATGAAAGATCTGATCAAACGTCTGAAGCCGGACTGCTTCGAAGATATGATCGCACTGGTGGCACTTTTCCGCCCGGGACCACTGCAATCGGGCATGGTTGATAACTTCATTGACCGTAAGCACGGCCGTGAAGAAATTTCGTACCCGGATATTCAGTGGCAGCACGAAACCCTGAAGCCGGTACTGGAACCCACCTACGGCATCATCCTGTATCAGGAACAGGTGATGCAGATTGCTCAGGTGCTGTCGGGTTATACCCTGGGTGGCGCAGATATGCTTCGCCGTGCAATGGGTAAAAAGAAACCCGAAGAGATGGCCAAACAACGTTCGGTGTTCCAGGACGGTGCAGAAAGCATGGGTGTTGACGGTGAACTCTCGATGAAGATCTTCGATCTGGTAGAGAAGTTTGCGGGTTATGGCTTTAACAAGTCGCACTCGGCAGCCTATGCTTTAGTGTCTTACCAGACGCTGTGGCTGAAAGCGCACTACCCGGCAGAATTTATGGCAGCGGTAATGACCGCCGATATGGACAACACCGAGAAGGTCGTTGGCCTGGTGGATGAGTGCTGGCGCATGGGCCTGAAAGTGCTGCCGCCCGATATCAACTCCGGCTTGTATCCGTTCCATGTGAATGATGAAGGCGAAATCGTCTATGGTATCGGCGCCATTAAAGGCGTGGGTGAAGGGCCGATTGAAGCCATCATCGAAGCACGTAACGAAGGCGGCTACTTCAAAGAGCTGTTTGATCTCTGCGCTCGCACCGATACGAAAAAGATTAACCGTCGTGTGATGGAAAAGCTGATCATGTCGGGAGCTTTTGATCGCCTCGGTCCGCATCGTGCAGCCTTGATGAGCGCGCTCAGCGATGCATTGAAAGCTGCGGATCAGCACGCAAAAGCGGAAGCGACCGGACAAGCAGATATGTTTGGCGTGCTGGCCGAAGAGCCTGAACAGGTGGAGAAGTCATACACCAACATCACGCCATGGCCGGAACAGATTCAACTGGACGGTGAGCGTGAGACGCTGGGTTTGTATCTCACCGGCCACCCAATTAATCAGTATCTTAAAGAAATTGATCGCTACGTTGGCGGCATGCGCCTGAAGGACATGCATCCGACGGATCGTGGTAAAGTAACCATCGCGGCGGGGCTGGTGATTGCCGCTCGCGTGATGGTCACGAAACGCGGCAACCGAATTGGTATTTGTACTCTCGACGATCGCTCTGGTCGTCTGGAAGTGATGTTATTTACCGATGCGTTAGATAAATACCAGCAGTTGCTGGAGAAAGACCGTATCCTGATCGTCAGTGGACAGGTCAGCTTTGATGACTTTAGCGGTGGCCTTAAAATGACCGCTCGAGAAGTGATGGACATCGACGAAGCGCGGGAAAAATACGCGCGCGGACTTGCTATCTCGCTGACGGACAGGCAAATTGATGACCAGCTTTTAAACCGTCTCCGCCAGTCTCTGGAGCCTCATCGCTCCGGGACCATTCCGGTGCATCTCTATTATCAGAGAGCAGATGCGCGGGCGAAGCTGCGCTTTGGTGCAGCGTGGCGTATTTCGCCCAGCGATCGTTTACTCAACGATTTGCGGTCGTTAGTAGGATCGGAGCAGGTGGAACTGGAGTTTGACTAAAACAGGAACATTATGAGTCTTAATTACCTGGATTTTGAACAGCCAATCGCAGAACTGGAAGCGAAAATCGACTCGCTGAAGTCAATTGGCCGTTCGGATGAGAAACACGATATTAATCTGGATGAAGAAGTGCAGCGTCTGCGCGAAAAAAGCGTTGAGCTGACCCGTAAAATCTTCTCCGATTTAGGTGCATGGCAGGTTGCGCAGCTCGCGCGTCACCCGCTGCGCCCTTACACGCTGGACTATGTTCGCAACGCGTTTGATGATTTCGATGAGTTGGCTGGCGACCGCGCTTATGCCGATGACAAAGCGATTGTCGGCGGTATTGCCCGTCTTGATGGTCGTCCGGTGATGGTCATTGGCCATCAGAAAGGTCGTGAAACCAAAGAGAAAATCCGTCGTAACTTCGGTATGCCAGCACCAGAAGGCTATCGTAAAGCGCTGCGACTGATGGAAATGGCTGAACGCTTCAAAATGCCACTGATCACCTTCATCGACACCCCGGGTGCATACCCTGGTGTGGGCGCCGAAGAGCGTGGACAATCTGAAGCCATCGCACGCAACCTGCGTGAAATGTCAGGTCTGAAAATTCCGGTCATCTGTACCGTGATTGGCGAAGGCGGTTCCGGTGGTGCGCTGGCAATTGGCGTGGGCGACAAAGTGAACATGCTGCAGTACAGCACCTACTCGGTGATTTCACCGGAAGGCTGCGCGTCAATCCTGTGGAAAAGCGCCGATAAAGCGCCATTGGCTGCGGAAGCGATGGGCATCACCGCCGATCGCCTGAAAGAGCTGAAGCTGATCGACTCGATCATCCCTGAACCATTGGGCGGCGCGCATCGTCAACCAGTGGATATGGCGGCAAGCTTGAAAAAGCAACTGCTGGCGGATCTGGCCGATCTCGACGTACTGAGCACTGAAGAACTGCTTAACCGTCGTTATCAGCGCCTGATGAGCTACGGCTACGCGTAAGCTGGCTTGCTCATTAAGAAAAGCGGACTCCGGTCCGCTTTTTTTATGCCCGCTAATTACTGAGCAAGATCGTTCAGAAGGCTATGCATTGGGCAGCAAAGACAATCTAATCAGCCAAAAAACCTTTTTATAATCAAAGTGTCCATTCAATCATGAACTCACCTGAATATTGAGTGGGATCAAACAGACGACGATGAATTGGGCAGCCATGACGTTCTAACCGGGCTGGCCTTTTCTGGCCCTCGCACCCAATTGACAGCAATCCCCCCTAAACAACAACGTATTCCAGAACATTCACCTCTCACTTTTCGCTATCCTTATTTAGTGCCATAACACCACAGGAGGTGAGCATTGAATATTATCGCGATCATGGGACCGCACGGCGCGTTCTACAAAGATGAACCGATTCGTGAACTGGACGCAGCCCTCAAGCTGCAAGGGTTCCAGACCGTCTATCCCAACAATGCCAGCGACCTGCTGAAACTGATTGAACACAACCCGCGTATTTGCGGTGTGATTTTTGACTGGGACGATTACAGCCTGGCGCTGTGCAGCGACATCAATCAGCTCAACGAATATCTGCCGCTGTATGCCTTTATCAACACTCATTCGCAGATGGATGTCAGCATTAACGAAATGCGCATGGCGCTGCAATTCTTTGAGTACGCGCTCAATGCCGCTGACGACATCGCATTGCACATTCGGCAGTACACCGATGAGTACATCGATAAAATCATGCCGCCGCTCACCAAGGCGCTGTTCACCTATGTGAAAGAGGGCAAATACACCTTCTGTACGCCGGGCCACATGGGCGGCACCGCCTTCCAGAAAAGCCCGGTGGGCAGCCTGTTCTATGACTTCTTCGGTGCAAACACGCTCAAGGCGGATGTCTCCATCTCCGTTACCGAGCTGGGGTCTCTGCTCGATCACACCGGCCCGCACCTCGAAGCAGAAGAGTATGTGGCGCGAACATTTGGCGCTGAACAAAGCTATATGGTGACCAATGGCACCTCAACCTCGAACAAAATTGTTGGGATGTACGCTGCACCCGCAGGAAGTACGGTGCTGATTGACCGTAACTGCCACAAATCACTCACCCATCTGCTGATGATGAGCGACATCATCCCGATTTGGCTCAAGCCGACGCGTAATGCGCTGGGCATTTTAGGGGGGATCCCGCAGCGGGAATTCGCACGCGACAGCATTCAGCAGAAAGTTAATCAGACACCACGCGCCAGTTGGCCGGTGCATGCCGTCATCACCAACTCCACTTACGATGGCCTGTTGTATAACACCCAGTACATCAAAGAGACGCTGGATGTGCCGTCGATTCATTTCGATTCGGCTTGGGTGCCGTATACCAACTTTCATCCCATCTACAGCGGCAAAAGTGGTATGAGCGGGGAGCGTATTCCCGGCAAAGTGATTTATGAAACGCAGTCGACGCACAAACTGCTGGCGGCGTTTTCGCAGGCCTCGCTGATTCACATCAAAGGTGATTACGACCACGACACCTTTAATGAAGCCTACATGATGCACACCACCACATCGCCGAGTTATGCGATTGTCTCTTCGATTGAAACGGCAGCGGCGATGCTGCGCGGTAATCCGGGTAAGCGACTGATCAATCGCTCAGTCGAGCGCGCTCTGCATTTCCGTCGTGAGATTCAGCGGCTGCGTGAAGAGTGCGATGGCTGGTTCTTCGACATCTGGCAGCCTGAGCAGATCGATGAAGCTGAGTGCTGGCCGATTCAGCCTGGCGAAGAGGACTGGCATGGATTCACCCATGCCGATCGTGATCACATGTACCTCGATCCGATAAAAGTCACCATCCTGACACCCGGAATGAGTGAATTGGGGAAAATGGCGGATGAAGGCATTCCGGCGGCGCTGGTGGCGAAGTTCCTCGATCAGCGCGGCGTGGTGGTAGAGAAGACCGGGCCGTACAATTTGCTGTTCCTGTTCAGCATCGGCATCGATAAAACCAAAGCCATGAGCGTGTTGCGTGGTCTGACTGAATTCAAACGCGCCTACGATCTTAATTTGCGGGTGAAAAACATGCTGCCGGATCTCTATGCCGAAGATCCCGATTTCTATCGCAATATGCGTATCCAGACATTGGCGCAGGGCATTCATAATCTGATTCGACAACACGATCTGCCACGCCTGATGCTTAAGGCTTTCGACGTTTTACCTGAATCAAAAATGACGCCGCATCAGGCCTTCCAGCGCCAGGTGCAGGGGCAAGTCGAAACCGTCGATATCCGTGAGTTAGTGGGCCGGGTCTCTGCCAACATGATTCTGCCTTATCCACCGGGCGTGCCGTTGGTGATGCCGGGCGAGATGATCACGGAGGAGAGTCGCGCGGTGCTCGATTTTCTGCTGATGCTCTGCACGATTGGACGGCACTATCCTGGATTTGAAACCGATATCCATGGTGCAACGCTCACCGACGATGGGCGCTATCTGGTGCGCGTGCTACGTGAGGAAAACAGCCGTTAACTTCGGACAATTGCCTCTTTTCAGCGCGCTACCGAGCACGTAGGCTTAGCGGCTGATTCTTTAGGAGCCGCTATGCTGCAGATAAAACAGATCCACCACATTGCCATTATTGCCACCGATTATCAGCGCAGTAAGGCGTTTTACTGTGACGTGTTAGGTTTTGATTTGCTGGGTGAGTATTACCGCGCCGAGCGTGACTCGTGGAAAGGGGATCTGGGACTGAACGGGGTTTATACCATCGAACTGTTCTCGTTCCCCTCGCCGCCGCCGCGCGTCAGTGGGCCGGAAGCCTGCGGTCTGCGTCATCTGGCGTTTTGTGTTGATGATGTTGAACAGTCGATTGCCGTGTTGGCTGCGAAAGGCGTGGTGTGCGAACCCATCCGCATTGATGCCCTGACCGGTAAAGCGTGCACTTTCTTTCCGGATCCAGACGGTTTGCCGCTGGAGCTGTATCAAGCGTAAACTAGCCACCGCTGCGGGCCGCAATCAGGCGGTTCGCGTTGACGGATTACGCTATGTCCTTTTCCCATCTTGCTTCGTTACTGAAACCCGACGCCCGCTGTGTGCTGGCGTTCAGTGGCGGGTTGGATTCCACCGTATTGCTGCATCAACTGGTGAGCTGGCAACGCCAGATGCCCCAGCTGCAGGTGCGCGCGTTGCACGTCCATCATGGATTAAGCCTAAATGCGGAGCGCTGGGCGTCACATTGCCTGCAAATCTGTCAGCAGTGGCAGATTCCCTGCGAAGTGTTGCGCGTTCAGGTGGATGGTCGTGTAAAGGGCATTGAGGCGGCGGCCCGGGAAGCACGCTATCAGGCATTATTGCAACAGCTGCAACCCGGTGAGCACTTACTTACGGCTCAGCACCTTGACGATCAGTGTGAAACGCTGTTGTTGGCGTTAAAAAGGGGCAGTGGTCCAGCAGGATTGGCGGCAATGCCCATCCAGCGTCAGGTGGGAAAACATTTTCACCTGCGCCCGTTGCTGGATATCAGTCGTCAGCAACTCGAAACCTATGCGACGGAACACCGCTTACGCTGGATCGAGGATGAAAGTAACGCCGACAGCCGCTATGACCGTAATTTTCTTCGTCAGGACATTCTGCCGTTGCTGCAGAAGCGCTGGCCACATTTTAGCGCCGCCAGCGCCCGCAGTGCCGCGTTGTGTGGTGAGCAGGAGCAATTGCTGGATGAACTGCTGGCAGAACAGTTGGCCCAGCTCACTGATGAACAGGGCGCACTGCATTTTCCGCCATTGCTGACGATGAGCGAAGCGCGACGCCATGCGCTTTTGCGTCGCTGGATTGCACAGCAGGGCGGTGCGATGCCTTCACGTGATGCCTTAAAACGTATCACCGATGAAGTGATGTGTAGCCGTGAAGATGCCAATCCCAGCCTGAGTTTTGCTGCCTTTACACTCCGCCGTTATCGCCAGCGGCTGTATTGGCTTAACGCGCATGCATCGCTGAGTCAGCACTCGCTAATCTGGCATAACCGTGAACAAGCGCTGCGGCTACCCGAGAATTTAGGCGTATTACAGGCAAACCCGGCGATTGCCATCTTGCGTCAACCCACCGAGGACGAATCGATCAACATTCGTTTTCAAGCCAGCGGCTATCATCATCTGCTGGGTCGTGCCGGAGGCCGGGAGATGAAAAAATTGTGGCAGGAGTTAGGTGTGCCACCCTGGCAGCGGGAGCGTATCCCCTTGATTTACTACAACCAGACGCTGATCTGTGCACCGGGAATCTTTGTCACCCATGAAGGTGCGGCCAGTCATGAGCAAGGCTGGCAAGCGATCTGGTTACAACAACAATAAGATGGAGAGCAATGATGAAACACTGGATGGCGGCAGCATTGCTGGCCGCAGCGTTGCCGGCTTTTGCCGACGGCGATGTGAATGCCGGCGCGCAAAAAGCAGCAACCTGCCTGGCGTGTCATGGTGCGGAAGGAAAAAGTGCGGTGCCGCTTTATCCCAATCTTGCCGGGCAACATGCGCCTTACCTGCTGCACTCCTTGCAGGCATATAAAAAAGGGGAGCGTAGCGGTGGTCAGGCAGAAGTGATGAAAGCGTTTGTGGCAGGATTGAGCGATCAGGATATGGAAGATTTATCGGCGTATTACAGTTCGCTGAAGCCGTAAGCGAGGGGGGCGGGATAGCATTCCCGCCCGAATGTGGTAATTATTCGTCTTCGCTAACGATGACGGTGCCCAGCTCGGGATGACTGAAGCTGGCGATATGGTCAAGACGCAGTTCGCGGGTTTCACCGGAGAGATCGACCGTCAGGTACTCCACGTTTTTACGTGAGACCATGTCAACGGCTTTCGCCTTTAGCTGATCGCCGTTTTTTAACTGCAAAGACAGCGTCCAGTGTTTGGTGCAGGCGAGCTCGAGGCTATCGTAGTCATCGCAGTTGATGGGTTTGTAGGCTTCATTCGTCAACATAGTCGCTCACCAATAAGTTAGCAGCAGCGTAAGCTGCTTGTTCCCTGACAGAAGAGTTTAGCGCAGAATTAGCGGCAATATCGTTGAGTGCGTTTAGCGCGCAACCTATCGCGTCTGGCACATACCCCAGGTCGCCACTGCCGATTTCGGCATACTTCTGGCGAACTAACTCACAATACTTTTGCACATACACCTCCTCAGCAGAGCTTAAATACTCTGGTTGATGAGCGACTATATCACAGGATTTTCATGGAAATCAGCCAGGGGAAGCTGCGATCTGTGCAAAGAAAAGTGTAAAAGTGACACACAGCGCTGGCCTTAAGCAGGAAGGCGGCGCACAAAAGGTTAAGTTGATGAACAGGTTATTCCGCGACACAACATCGTTCTTAAAGGCAGGTGACAGATGATCGTGCTGTCGCGTTCAATTTCACTTGCAGACAACGAGGTCGAGCTCAGTGCCATTCGTGCACAAGGTGCGGGCGGGCAGCATGTGAATAAAACGTCTACTGCTATCCATCTGCGTTTTGATATCCATGCCTCTTCGCTGCCACCGTTCTACAAGGAACGCCTATTGGCTGCGAGCCACCATTTGATTACGGCAGAAGGCGTGGTGATCATCAAATCTCAGGAGTATCGCAGCCAGGAAATGAATCGCGAGGCGGCCCTGCAGCGGCTGATCAATCTGATTCGTGAGTTAACCACGGTGGAAAAAACCCGGCGGGCGACACGACCCACGCGTGCATCTAAAGAGCGGCGGCTCGAGGGGAAATCACGGCGCAGTAATGTGAAAGCGATGCGGGGAAAAGTGCAATGAAAAACGCCTCCAGCTGGAGGCGTTTCAGTCTTACTTGTTCAGCGCTTTTGCCAGGAATTCGACAATATCGTGCTGTTTGATCATCTGCTTCTCGCTGGATGAACGCGACTTGTACTCGATCTCTTCGTTATCGAGGTTACGGTCACCGATGACGATAGTATGTGGCACGCCAATAAGTTCCATATCAGCAAACATCACACCTGGGCGCTCTTTGCGGTCATCCAGAATCACATCAATGCCTTTAGCACGCAGTTGGCTGTACAACTCTTCAGCCAGCTCTTTCACACGGAAGGATTTCTGCATATTCATAGGCAGAATCGCGACTTCGAACGGTGCCAGCGCGGCTGGCCAGATGATGCCGCGTTCGTCATGGTTCTGCTCGATGGCCGCTGCCACTACACGCGTAATACCAATACCGTAGCAGCCCATGGTCATGATCTGGTTACGGCCATCTTCACCCTGTACTGCCGCTTTCATCGCGTCAGAATACTTGGTGCCAAGCTGGAAGATGTGACCGACTTCGATACCACGTTTGATTTGCAGCGTGCCTTTGCCATCCGGGCTTGGATCGCCTTCAACCACGTTACGGATATCTTCTACGCGTGCTTCTGGCAGATCGCGCAGCCAGTTGATGCCGGCAAAGTGCTGACCATCAATGTTGGCGCCTGCAGAGAAATCGCTCATCTTGGCAACGGTGCGGTCAGCAATCACAGGCATGCTTAGACCAACCGGCCCGATAGAACCAAAACCTGCGCCAACGGCGGCGCGAATCGCTTCTTCACTGCCCATCTCCAGCGGAGAGGCAACGATATCCAGATGCTCGGCTTTGATTTCGTTGAGTTCATGATCGCCGCGAACCAACAAGGCAACCAGCGCATGGCCGCTCTCTTCCGCACCTTTAACAATCAGCGTTTTCACGGTTTTTTCTACCGGGATCTGATGTTGCTCGACCAGCTCAGCAATGGTTTTGGCGTTTGGCGTCGCGAACTGCGTCATCGCCTGAGTCGCAGCCGGACGTTCGCCTGCTGGCGCCAGTGCTTCGGCTTTTTCGATGTTGGCGGCGTAATCGGATTCGCTGGAGAAGATCACATCATCTTCACCGCTCTGCGCCAGCACCTGGAATTCGTGAGAACCGCTACCGCCAATTGAACCGGTGTCAGCCTGTACGGCGCGGAAATCCAGCCCCATACGGCTGAAGCTCTGGCTGTATGCGCGATACATCGCATCATAGGTTTCCTGTAAGGATTCCTGTGAGGTGTGGAAGGAGTATGCATCTTTCATGATGAACTCACGTGAGCGCATCACACCAAAACGCGGGCGCACTTCGTCACGGAATTTGGTCTGGATTTGATACAGATTCAGCGGCAGTTGCTTGTACGAGCTCAGCTCGTTGCGGATCAAATCGGTGACCACTTCTTCGTGAGTTGGACCCAACACGAACGGACGCTCGTGGCGATCTTTAATGCGCAGCAGTTCTGGGCCGTACTGCTCCCAACGGCCGCTCTCTTCCCATAAATCGGCAGGCTGAACCACCGGCATGGAGATCTCAATCGCACCCGCGTTGTTCATCTCTTCGCGTACGATGTTTTCAACTTTTCGCAGCACGCGAACACCGGTCGGCAGCCAGGTATAAAGACCAGAAGCCAGTTTACGGATCATACCGGCGCGCAGCATCAGCTGGTGGCTGATCACTTCCGCATCGGATGGCGTCTCTTTCAGAGTAGAGAGCAGATATTGAGTAGTACGCATTGATTACGATTCCAGTTGTACGGAAGGACACGGACAAAAAATTTTCTGGCGGCTAGTGTACCAGCGAGATCATTCACTCAAAAGCTTGTTTTAGCGTGGATCGAGAGCGATCACTTCTGTGCCGATCTCATCGATACGCCAGCGCACGTTAAAGTCGAGTAGCCAGGCAGCATACTCACGATCTTCCGCTTCACCTTTACGGTAAGCTGGGCGGGGATCCTGCGCTAAAACGTCAGCGATAAAACGTGCCAGATGGGGATAGTTCTTCTGCTGCTGGATTTGGTTTTGCGCCAGAGCAGAGAAACGCACGGGCATGGTGGCATCCGGTGCGCTCTGGGCAAAGCCAGCGCGGGCATCGGGCAGGGCTTCAGCAAACGGCAGGTAGGGTTTGATATCGACTACCGGTGTGCCATCGACTAAATCCAGACTACCAAGTTGCAGAATCACCTGCTGCTTTTCACATCGAATGCCTTTCAATTCGACCAGCGACATGCCGATGGGGTTAGGGCGAAAGGTGGATCGGGTGGCGAAGACTCCCATGCGTGCGTTGCCGCCTAAGCGAGGAGGGCGCACGGTTGGGCGCCAACCGCCTTCCATGGTCTGATGGAAAACAAACAGCACCCAAAGATGGCTGAAGGCTTCAAGCCCGCGCACCGCTTCTGGCTGATTATAAGGCGGCAGGAGATGCAACTCGCCGCCGCCATCCTGAACTAATCCAGGCTGGCGCGGTACGGCAAATTTTTCTTTCCACGGCGAACGAATGACGCCGATTTGCGCAAAGGCAAAATCACTCATTGATTGGAAACTTTCAGTGCTGAGCCCTGGCAAATCGCCTGACGATAGCAGCCCGGCGTGCTGGTGACGATTTCGCATTTATGCAGCAATATCGCGTTCGCTTTCATCCCGGCTGCTTTAATCTGCAGACGCTTACGCGCGGTATTGATATTCGGTGGCGAATCCTGGCTGCTGCTTTGGCAATCATCGGCAGAGACTTCGCCCAGATCGCGGAACGGATTACTGACCAGATCGGTGGCATCGGTATAAATTTTTACCGGTGCAGGACGTGGAGCAGGCTTACGTTCTGGTTCGCTGGATGATGGTTGCGGGCGGGCGGGAGCACTGCTTATTGGGTGATATTCATGGACACACCCGGTTAGCATCAATGCTAACAAGCAGAGCGGTAAAAAACGCATGGCAACATCCTCAGTAGTAAAAAGTGGCGTTATTGAAACAAGGACGGGATTAAATAACAAGTCAGCAAAAAGAAAGGGCGGCCGAAGCCGCCCTGGATGGCATCAAAGGCGAAAATTACCAGCCTTTAACTGCACCACCGTTGAAGATTTTGTTCGCGGCTTCAGAAACTTCATCAGACTGATATGCCTGAACAAATTTCTTCACGTTTTCCGCATCTTTATTATCTTCACGGCTAACGATCAGGTTCACGTAAGGAGAATCTTTGTCTTCAACAAAGATGCCATCTTTCGCAGGTGTCAGGCCAATCTGGCTGGCGTAAGTGGTGTTGATCACCGCCAGCGCAATCTGCTGATCGTCCAGTGAACGTGGAAGCTGCGGTGCTTCCAGCTCAACAATCTTCAGGTTTTTAGGGTTCTCAACGATATCCAGAGAGGTTGGCAGCAGGCCCACGCCATCTTTCAGTTTGATCAGGCCGACTTTCTGCAGCAGCAGCAGTGAACGACCGAGGTTGGTTGGATCGTTAGGAATCGCAACCTGTGCACCGTTTTGCAGTTCATCCAGTGATTTGATTTTCTTTGAATAGCCAGCAATCGGATAAACGAAGGTGTTACCCACTGGCACAAGCTTATAGCCACGGTCTTTGATCTGCTGATCCAGATAAGGCTTATGCTGGAAGGCGTTAACATCGATATCGCCTTTGCTTAATGCTTCGTTCGGCAGCACGTAATCGTTAAAGGTCACCAGCTCAACATCCAGACCGTATTTCTCTTTAGCGACCTTAACTGCGGTTTCAGCAACCTGCTGCTCAGCACCGACAATCACACCCACTTTGATGTGGTTTGGGTCTTTAGCTTTCTGATCGCATCCTGCCAGCGCAATTGCGCCAATCAGAGCACCCACAGCGGCAATCTTTTTAAATGTGAAAGACATATCCCTTCCTTAATAGAGGACTATTGATGTTGTTTACTTATTTATGTGACACAGCACGGACAATGCGGTCGCCACAGAATTGAATGAGATACACCAGAACAACCAGCAAAATCAGCACGGTATTCATCACAGTGGCGTTATAACCAATGTAACCATACTGATAGCCAATCTGACCCAAGCCACCTGCGCCGACCGCGCCACCCATGGCGGAATAGCCGACCAGCGTAATCAGAGTAATTGTAGCGGCATTCACCAGACCCGGCAGGGCTTCTGGCAGCAGCACTTTACGTACGATCTGCAGGGGAGTCGCGCCCATCGCGCGTGAGGCTTCGATTAAACCGGTTGGCAACTCTAACAGCGCATTCTCGACCATACGCGCAATGAAAGGTGCGGCGCCGACTGTCAGTGGCACGATTGCAGCCTGCAAACCAATGGAGGTGCCGACAATCATGCGCGTGAAAGGAATCATCCACACCAGTAATATAATGAAGGGGATTGAACGGAAGATATTCACCACCGCTGAGAGCACGCGATATAGTGTGCCATTGGCCAGAATTTGCCCTGGGCGAGTGACATACAGCAGCACGCCGACGGGCAGGCCGAGTACAAAACCAAAGAAACCAGAGACGAAGGTCATCATCAGCGTTTCCCAGACGCCACGCGTCAGTAACCACAGCATCGCTTCAGACATAACCCAGTACCTCTACTTTCACATGATTTTCTTTCAGCCAGGCAATCGCTGCCTGTGTGTCTGTTTCACTGCCATCCATCTCGGCCAGCATGATGCCGAACTTCACGCCTCCGGCATAATCCATCTGGGCACTGATGATGTTGTTATTCACATTGAAGCGACGAGCAGCTTCTGACAGCAGCGGCGCATCTACTGATTTGCCGGTGAACTCCAGACGCAACAGCGGGACGCTTTCAGCTGTGGCTTGCGGTGTCATACGTTGCTGGTAATCGTCTGGGATATCCAGATGCAGCGTCGATTGAATGAATTGCTGAGCCAGTGGCGTTTTAGGATGTGAGAACACTTCACTGACGCTGTCTTTCTCAATCAGTTCGCCATTACTGATAACAGCAACCTGATCGCAGATGCGTTTCACCACATCCATCTCATGAGTGATCAGCAGAATAGTGATCCCCAGACGGCGGTTGATGTCTTTCAGTAACTCTAAGATGGAACGCGTGGTTGCTGGGTCGAGGGCGCTGGTGGCTTCGTCGCACAGCAAAACTTTTGGATTCGTGGCCAGCGCACGCGCAATCGCCACACGCTGTTTTTGTCCACCCGAAAGATTCGCAGGCCAGCTGTCGTGCTTGTCCGCCAGTCCAACTAACTCCAGCAGTTCAGTTACGCGGTTTTTGATCTGCTCACGTGACAGGTTGCCCAATTCAAGCGGCAGCGCAACGTTACCGGCTACGGTACGTGAGTTCATTAGATTGAAGTGCTGGAAAATCATGCCAATCTGACGGCGTGCCAGCGTCAGTTTTGAGGAGGAGAGGGCAGTCAAATCCTGACCATCAACCAGAACGCGTCCTGATGTTGGACGCTCAAGCAAGTTAACGCAGCGGATCAGCGTACTTTTACCGGCACCGGAAGAACCGATGACGCCATAAATCTGTCCAGCAGGCACGTGCAGGCTGACGTTGGAAAGCGCCTGAATGGTGCGTGAACCTTGCTGGAACACTTTGGTGATGTTTTCGAGTCTAATCATTAGTTTAATAGTTATCGTGTTGCGTTGTCCGTGGTGTATCGGGTTTCACGCGATTGCGCTGCGTGAAATTTGGATGGATGTTAAGGCATCCAGACGGCTAAATCAATCGAAGTCATTCAATCTGCCATTCTCTCTATATATGCAATCATGCGATACTGTGCGGCATTATTTGCAGCAGGAGTTTCTACGTGTCGAATAAAGTCCCCGCTATTTTCCTGGATCGTGATGGCACCCTGAATGTCGATCATGGTTATGTTCACGAAATCGATAATTTTGAATTCATCGATGGCACCATTGAAGCGTTACAGGTGCTAAAGAAGATGGGCTTCGCGCTGGTACTGGTGACCAACCAGTCAGGTATTGCGCGCGGCATGTTTACCGAAGACCAGTTTATGCAGCTCACCGAATGGATGGATTGGTCGCTGGCGGATCGTGATGTCGATCTTGATGGCATCTATTTCTGTCCTCATCTGCCAGATGCAACTGTAGAAGAGTATCGCCAGGTATGTGATTGCCGTAAGCCGCAGCCGGGTATGCTGCTCTCTGCGCAGAAGCATCTGAACATCGATATGGCTGCTTCTTATATGGTAGGTGACAAAATAGAAGATATGCAGGCAGCTGCAGCAGCAGGTGTGGGCACGAAAGTGTTGGTGCGTACTGGTAAGCCGGTCACCGCTGAAGGCGAAAATGCAGCAGATTGGGTGCTTAACAGCCTGTCAGAGCTGCCTGGACGCATTAAAAAGGGCTGATTTAGGCGGTTTTGTGCAATTTTCAAGCGAACGAATAAAAACTTGAAAATTGCCCTTGCGCTTCCTCAGAACCTGCCTATAATGCGCCACCACTGAGACGGCAAAGCGGCAACGCAGACGGCTCAGCAGGGAGTGAAGAAATTCACCCCGCCGGAGAAAA
>JRUP01000033.1 GCA_000773965.1 Enterobacter cancerogenus | reverse complement strand
GTTAAAGGCTCGCCGCGGCTTCCCGTGGCGCAGTGCCGTTCTGCCGCGCGGATAAACGGGCTGCGGACTTCCAGCATGTCCGCAATTTCGCGGAGCTTTTCTGCCAGGCAGGAAGGGGAAACGGGAAGATAGGTCGGGGGCAGGGCTCTGGCCATGAGTAGTGACTCGCAGTTGTCTGTTGTGTACATCTTATCTTCGGCTGCCGGCCGATTTTCATGAGCGCAGTCTTATTCGTATTAAAACATACAAAAAATGCATGCAACCTTCCTCCGCCTGTCGGGCTGCGCCGTGCAACCTACAGACCGGATTGACCATGAATCAACCTCTCACCACTGACCAGTTGGCCCAACAGCTGCTGCGCTTTGAACCCGATACACCCTGCGTGGTGCACCTGTGGGTAGCTGATGATTTCGAAGACGTGGCACCGGAGCTGACGCCCGACGAGGTGCTGGCCACAATCGCGCTGGCCGACGCCTCGCTTGATGCGGATACGAGTCTCAGCTGGTATTTCCTGCGCCACTGTGCCGACACTATCCCTGCCGCACGGGTTGAAACAGACCCTGCCTGATGATCAGAAAACCGGAGGCGGCGGGACAACCCGCCGGACAGGTAATGAGAGCAATGACCGTACGTGAATTCAGGGCGCGCCTGGATGCCCTGGCCGATGATGAGCTGTGCTGCGGCACATTCTGGCTGGCAGAGGACTTTCTCGGTATTAACCCGGCGATGACGCCGGATGAGATTGCGGCGGCCATGGAGTATGCCGAAGACCATCATGATGCAAACGAGGGATTTAACTGGTGGCATCTGGAGATGGCCATCGATACCGTCTTGTTGGAGGGGGGGGGAATAGCGCTGCCCGAAGTGCAACTGCAGATCCTCTGATGTCGCCGGTCACGGCGGCATCACTGCAGGAATGAAAAAGGTTGTCGCTGTGCTCCGCCTTCATGCCGTCTTCCGTCCTGTGGCAGGAAAACGGCGGGCGTAAAGTGCCGTGCCCTCACGGTAGCCGGGCGGCCTCGCAAACAAGCAACTGTGCTGAGAGATGTAGTAACAGTTCGTAACTCATCAAAGCTATTAGTATCTGGCTACAGGCCGATAAAGGAGTTGTTCTCCCGCCCACCAGGAAAAAAAATGAAAATATCGTTTCGTCTTTTCTCAGGCTACGGCCTTTTGATTATCTGCTTTTTAATCTGCACCGGCCTGTCTCTTCATGTGCTCAGTAAGTCACGGCAAGGCATGGAAGATACGGTAAATTATAAAATGAGGCGCCTGACGCTTGTCCTGAACATGCGTGCTGCTGTTAATAACATGGCAGTTTCAGTCAGAGACATCGTTTTGCTCAAAGATCCTGAGCAGGAGAAAAATGAATGGCAAAAGGTCAGTGATTTACATGAAAAGTATCTTCAGCAACGCGATCAGCTTGTTACCAGCATGATGCATAACGCTTCTCCTGAAGGAAAATCAGCGTTAGACCGTATTCTGTCCTCAGACAGTTTCGCTCTGAATACGCTGACAGTTGCAGGAAAAATGGGGATGGACAACGATCAGTCAGAAAAAGCCGCTGACTATCTGCTGAATACGGCTCGCCCGGCTCAGCAGGCCCTGTCTGATGCCCTTGACGGGCTGACCGATGTGCAAAATAAGCTCAGCCGGGATACGGTAGCTGTTAACAGCGAATCTGTACGTGAGGCTTCCGTTGTGCTTCTCTCACTCACAACTCTTTCAGTACTGTTCTCTTTTGTGACCATTTTTATGATAGTCAGGGCGCTGATGCGCCAGTTAGGCGGGGAACCTAAAGATGCTGAAATACTCGCAGCAGCAATTGCTTCTGGCGACCTGACGACTCAGGTCATTCTGCGGCGCAATGATAAAACAAGCCTGCTGGCTTCACTGGATGGTATGCAGACAAACCTGCGGGGGCTTATCTCTCAGATAAAGGATTCCGCCGGATCCGTGGCGCTGGCTGCGGATGAAATTTCACAGGGGAATACTGAACTCTCTTCGCGTACCGAGCAGCAGGCGGCCGCGCTGCAGGAAACGGCCGCCAGCATGGAGCAGCTTACCGCTACAGTGAAAAGCAATACTGCCGGCGCACAGCAGACAGCTGGTTCAGCCCGTGAAGCAGCGCAGGTTGCCCGTTCAGGTGGCACAGATGTGCAGCGCATGTCAGACACAATGAATGCCATATCTGTTAGCGCCGCGAAGGTGCGGGATATTACATCCGTAATTGAAAGTATCGCCTTCCAGACAAATATTCTGGCCTTAAACGCCGCAGTGGAGGCCGCCCGGGCAGGTGAAGAAGGGCGGGGATTTGCCGTTGTGGCGGGTGAGGTCAGGACGCTCGCACAGCGTAGTGCGAATGCCGCGCATGACATCAAACAACTGATGGCGGAGGCAGTAAGTGTCGTTGACAGCGGCGTAGTCGCAGCAGCAGATGCAGGGCACAGCATAATGAAAATTGTCAGTATGGTGGGCGAGCTGGCAGAGTCCATGGATAATATTTCACTGGCTTCATCCGAGCAGATGCAGGGTATCTCCCAGGTCAGCATTGCCGTCAGTCAGATGGACGGGGTGACCCAGAATAACGCTGCGCTGGTTGAGGAATCCTCGTCTGCCTCACAGTCACTGTCTGCGCAGGCACACGCTTTACGCGGAATGGTCGAGGCCTTCAGGGTATAAGGCCTGTGAGAAGAGGGCGGCTGTATTGAACCGGGATTCACTGCTGCCGTCCTCACGTGAGCACACGCCGCTGAGTGGCGAACAGGCTGTACGTCAGCTGCAAAAACAATCACTTAGAGGTCCGAAAACGCATGCATGAAAAGTACCGGCGCATTACAGAAATCAAAGCGCAAACGGATGAGTTACTTACGCAACTGAGTGAGGGCGAGTATCGTTCTCTGGACGTGTGGGCTAACAACCTGACGCATCTGAAGCTGGCTTATGGTACGTTCAGCCCCTTCATGAGTGACCCCGTCTTCCTGGCCTGGCTGAAACAGCATGACGCCGTGATGGTATCGGAGATAGCCATGACCGGCAGAGCACTGATGGCGCTGCAGAACTTTTTCAGAGTGGCATCAAAACAGCTCTGATGACATTCGTTTCAGAACCGGACTGAGTTATTAACTCACTAAATTGTCGGGGATGGCATGAAATCATCCTCCCAGTGCGCCCCGCTTTTGACCATGGCGTTCAGGATGGTCAGCAGCTTACGCATGCAGGCAACCAGCGCCACCTTTTTCGCCTTTCCGGCTTCAACTAACCTGACATAAAAGGCCCTGATTGCCGGGTTAAACTGAATGGCGGTTATCACCGCCATGTAAAGCGTGCACCGTACGCCCGCCCTTCCGCCAAAAATCGTTCGTCTTCCCCGCATTTTTCCTGAGTCCCTGTTAACGGGGGCGACACCGACAAGCGCGCTGATTTCCCTGCGGGTCAGGGTGCCCAGCTCCGGCAGTTCGGCCAGCAGGGTGGCGGCAGTAATTTCCGCTACGCCCTTGACGCTGGTCAGCAGGCGGGCCTGCTCTCGGAAATGCTGCCGCACCTGACGATTCATCATGCGCGTCACAAAGGCAAGCTCTGCCTCGAGGGCCTGCATGACCCGGCTGATGCTATCACAGTGGGAGGGATAAAGCCGGTTGCGTTCCGCAACCAGCATCCGATTGAGCTGACGGCGTCTTACGACCAGTGCCGTAAGTGCCTTTCTGGCCGCGTCCGGCATCAGCCGGATATACCGGTTACGATCAGTATGGCTGTTAATCACGCGTGCAAGCTGCGCCAGCATAGTGGCATCCAGCCGGTCCGTTTTCGCCAGATGCCCCATGGCTCGGGCAAAATCGCGTGCCTGTCAGGGGTTAATAATAACCACGTCAAAGCCTTCTGATTGCAGACGCGCTGCTACCTGCGTCTCCATGCCTCCGGTGGCCTCCATCAGAATCAAAGAAATATTAAGTCCGCTGATTTTGTTAGTAATTACCTCAAAACCTGCAGTGTCATTACTGACGATGAAAGGAATAATCTCCTCTGTAGAGGCCACGTCCAGCGTGGCCTTTGCCACATCAATACCAATGCACTGCAAATCCGGCTGACTCATGGTGCCCCTCCTTACGATACGAATTTAGGTTCAGACAACTGTCCGGGCTAATGATGAGTGGCTCAGTCCGTGCGCACTCGCTTGTTTACGGGCTCATACGCCCCGGAAGCTTCACCTGCTGCACGGACCTCGCCAGACCTGCAAAGTCAGTTTAGATATTTCCCGACATATAAGGGAAGCTGTCGCCGGAGTGCTCACCCGTTCCCCGCCGTGCGCGGGACATTCAGTCCGCTCCGGCGGCGCGTGCGGCTTGCGCATCCGCCCCTGTTCGCTCCGCTGTTCGCCCGTCTGTGTGGAGGTCACGGCACCACTACCGGTGCCCCCTTCATACACAGGAGCATCACTATGTCTCGATTCATGCACGGCGACAGCGTACAGGTTATGGGCGGCTTTCCGGATAAGAGCATTGATTTCATTCTGACGGACCCGCCATATCTCGTCGGCTTCAAGGACCGTTCCGGTCGCTCGATTGCCAACGACGTGAACAGCGAGTGGGTGCAGCCGGCAAGCAACGAAATGTTCCGGATGCTGAAAGACAACAGCCTGGCGGTGAGCTTCTACGGCTGGAACCGGATAGACATTTTTATGCAGGCATGGAAGGCGGCGGGGTTCCGCGTGGTGGGCCACATCGTCTTCACCAAGCCTTACGCCTCAAAGTCCGCGTTCGTGGGCTACCAGCACGAAAGCGCCTACGTGCTGGCCAAAGGGCGCCCGGCGCTGCCGGCGAAGCCGCTGCCCGACGTGATGCCGTGGGGGTACACCGGCAACCGCCATCACCCGACCGAAAAGCCGGTCAGCGCCCTGCGCCCGCTGATTGAAACCTTCACGCAGCCCGGCGCCATTGTTCTGGACCCGTTTGCTGGTTCCGGTTCGACCTGCGTGGACGCCCAGGCTTGCGGACGCCGCTGGATTGGTATCGAGCTGATGGAACAGTACCACGCCGCCGGTCTTCGCCACCTGTATGCCCACCGCGACGCCCGTGCGGCCTGATGAACGGAGAGAACACGATGAACGATCACACTATGCACCCTGATAACGACGCGCTGGCCGATGACGTGGCCGACCTGGAAGAGTCGCTGTACGAATTTCATCTGCGCCTGCGCGACATGACTGCGCGCCAGCTCTGGCAGGGCGCCAGCCGCGAGCAGCGCATGGCCGGCCTGCTGATTGAGGGGATCGATAATGACCTGGTTGAACTGTACCGGCGCGCGGCCGAGATAAAGAAACATCTGAGGGCGTAACTGATTAGAAAATGAGCGCCACTCTGCATCCCTGCCGGCGCACGGCAGGGCCAGTTTTATCCACAGGGTTCCGGGGCGGATATGCACCCGGGATGTGGACAAGACAATATGGATGTTGCTGCGCGCCTCATTGATGCCGCCTGCGGCGGGAGAATAAAAATCCGTGCGGTCTGCGGCCGGTGCCGTGACTTCACTTTAGCCCGGCCGCTGCGTGTTCAAGAGGCACAAGCTCGTCTCCTTGTATGTTTATAGAGGGATGTAGATGGTTCTATACTTATCTCGTTCCCGGGATGCTGCAGCACGATCGTCTCCATGGGCTGAAAGCCCGAGGGGGAGCAATCCCGCGCAGCATCCTTTTCAGCATTAGCCCGAACAATTGCCTGGCGCACTTAAAGCCCGTATCTGCAAGGCAGGGAGAACTGAAATGAGCGATAAAACAACCGTTGGTATTGACGTTTCAAAGTTCGCTTTAGATGTCTGGATCGACACCAGTGAGCGACTGATACATCTGGAGAACTCCGCCTCTGGCATCGTGCAACTGCTGAAGGAATTCGAAGGACTTCACATATCTGGCGTTATCATGGAGGCCACAAGCAGGTATCACTCTCTGGCTGAATCAATGCTGATTTCAGCGGGTTTGCTTGTTGCCGTCATCAATCCCCGACAGATAAAGAATTTTGCCCGGGCGTTGGGTAAGGTGGCAAAAAACGACCCCATTGATGCCAGGATAATCTGCGAATATGGTCGTCGTATGAAACCGGAGTTCAGACCTGTCGGGGATAAAGAACTTCAGGATATGGCAATGCTCCTGACGCGGCGGCGTCAGCTGGTGCAGAATCGTGTCATGGAAATCACCAGGCTTCAGGAGAAAAGCGGCGCCGGGATTGAGAAGGACATTGCGGAGCATATTGCGTGGCTGAATGTGCAGATTGATGCCCTTGATAAGGAAATAAAAGACCAGCTGAATCAGAATGCTGCATTATCTCCAAAACGAAAAATGCTTGAAACAGTTAAAGGTATCGGGCCGGTAACTCAGGCTGCGATCCTGAGTCAGCTTCCGGAGCTGGGATATCTTAATCGCAGGCAGATTTCAGCCCTGGTTGGCGTATGCCCCTATGACAGGGATAGCGGGCAGCTTCGCGGTAAAAGGGCTATCTGGGGCGGGAGGTCCGGTCTGCGCGCAACACTCTATATGGCAATGCTTTCAGCGGTAAGATATAACCCCCAGATTAAAAGTTTCTACACGTCGCTTGTTGCACGTGGAAAACCCAAAAAAGTGGCTATAACAGCCTGTATCAGAAAATTTATTACGATTCTGAATGCTATGTTTCGTGATCAAAAGGACTGGGCATATAGCTGAAGGATTAGTTTATGGCCCAATGTGAAAAATACGATACGCCTCCGGACATAAAACTGAACGAGGTAATGGTCCGTTTTGTGCCAAAAGCGGACGTGATGAATTTTATAATGAATTAACAATCCTTTTTTGTGCTCTGTCTGCGGCAATCAGTTATTCTTTACTGATTTTCTTTTCAGGTAATACTCACCTGCAAGATACCCCGTTACCGCTATAAAAGTTATTGCGGCTCCCAGTAATGTATTGCCGGACGGTAATTCACTAAAGAAAATCCAGACCCATAGCGGCCCCAGCACGATGTCCATCTGTGCAATCAGGCTCGCCTCAGCGGGGTCAACGTACCGGCTTCCTGACATGAAAAGCAGATAGCTCATACTCTGAGTGGCCAGCGCAAAAGCAAGCAACCACAGCATGTCATGTAAACCGGGAAGTGGAAGGTCTGGCGGCATCATTGCAAAACAGAAGGCACCACAAAGGGCGCACGCCAGAGCCGTGACTGCCGGCAGGTTAATGTCCGGCCACTTCCCCGACATCACTATGCTGGCGGCAAACCCGACCGTCATTAAAAGAGCCAGTGCGTTACCTGCCATGTCAGCTTTCCCTGAAGCAGAAGCGGCCATGACAACCACTCCCAAAAGGCTGACGGCCGCAGAGATAAAGGCGCGCTTTGTTATTTTCTTCTTCTGTATCAGCCAGCCCAAGCCCATAGCAAAAAAAGGAATAGTGGCGTAAACGGTCATCACACCTGCGACGCTGGTGAGTTTAAGTGCAGCTACGTAGCAGAACATGGAAACTGCCATAACAACCGCTGTTATCAGACCTTTTGAACCCACATTTCGACGGAACGAAAAACGGCGCAAATGCCCGCCCCACGCGAGCAGAACAGTCAGAGACATGAAAGCAAACAGTGAGCGCCATGCGACTATAGCCCATGTGTTCATATCGAGCATCCTCACAAATAACCCCGCTGAGCTCCACAGGATGGCCGAAAGGCACACCATAATCAGCCCAAGAGTCTGTCTGCTCACGCGCTTAAAATGTGGCATCTTTTGTACCTGCCTATTATAGTTTCAGGAAAAAGTAGAACGGTCTAATTATTATGGCTAGAAATGATACACGCAAACGTCTTTTGAATGCTGGCATACGGGTTTTCATGAGAGAGGGTTATGAGGGCGGGGGTATAACAACGATTCTGAGTGAGGCCGGAATGCCTAAAGGATCCTTTTATAATCTTTTTCCGAGTAAAGAGGAATTTGCCTGCGCCACGCTTGACGCTTATATCGAGACGTTTCAACAACTCCGGAATGATACGTTACTGGAAAGCACCCTGACTCCTCGCCTGCGTCTGTTGAACTGGCTCAACGGGCACAGGGAATATATTGAGCGTGAACCTGATACAGCAGGTTGCCTGGCAGGCATTATTGGACAGACGATTTCGGGAAACAGTGAAACAATCCGGCAAAAAGTGTCGGCATTTTTTTCCTTCTGGGAGAGCGATCTGATTAACATATTTAATGACGCTCAGCTTACACAGACCCTTTCGCCGGTAATGTCACCGGAAAGTGCGGCGAAGCTTGTAATTAACAGTTATGAAGGAGTCATGATACGTATACGTGTAGAAGGAAACACGTATCCTTATGACTTTCTGACGCAGGTGCTACCAGATATGATTTTTTGCAAACCTGCATCCGCTTCTTAATTAGCACCGAACTAAGTAGACAAGCAAGGAGAGTCCGCTTCTCGCTGTGAGTTCAATGGTTCGCAGCAACGTAAACCGAGCCGGAGCGTGAAAATGGTTCCAAAACCGATCTTCCGGCTTCATGTAGGTCTTTGATAAGCGGCGAAAAAGCCCTCACCGGGTCGCAGATCCAAATTGTATTAATGAAGTTGCTTTTTTGAATGTTCGGCTAAAGATTTTCGCTGTTTTTCCGTAAATATTATTACCTGTCTGGAAAAATTATGGCGGGTTTAGATGAAACGATTGTGATCTGTAAAGTCATCATTCTCGCTCATGTATAAATAATGTTAATAGTAGCCAGCTCAGGCAGGTCCGGCTTTAAGTGCAGATATCAGTAGCTTTCTGTTTATGCAAACCGCTGGCGAAAGCAGGATTGTCGGCACCAGTACTAATATGAAGAGACAGTATTTTAGTGGATTACTGATTAAAGAATGGCATAAGCTGTTCAAATATTCTGCTGCAGGTGGCCGCTATGAAAGTTCGTGTCCCAGTTTTACCAACGACGCTTCCAGTCTGTAGCGCCGAAAAAATAGCTTTGTTAACGGATATGCTTAACGTCAGTGTGGACTGCATCAAGGTCATAAATACTGACGGATGCCTGATTTTCATGAACCGTTCCGGTTGCGAGGCGCTGGGCGTTAACGTTGACGAAAAAGAGTTTGGCATGGAATGGATTGCACTGCTGCCCCAGTCTGTCCACCGCAAGGGAAGACTGGCGCTGAAAAAGGCCGTCAACGGCGAATGTTCGGGATTTCGTGGGATGAGCGTTTTTTCTGATGGTACTGTTACTCACTGGGACAACATGCTGACCCCGGTACTCGATAGTGCCGGCAAAACGACGAGTATTCTCTGCGTTTCCAGAAATATCACGCGTCAGGTTGAAGTCGAAGAAAAGCTGAAAGTGGCCAGTGAGACTGACCCCCTAACAGGCCTGCCAAACCGTCGCATGCTTAAAAAACATCTCAGTATGACGCTGTCGAGAGCCAGGCGTAGGGATGAAAAGGCCGGTATCCTGTTTATTGACCTTGATAATTTCAAAGTCATCAATGACACCTTAGGTCATGCTGCCGGGGACAAGACCCTGATGCAATTTACCTCAGACCTGCAAAGAGCCTGCCCAGCGCATACGTTCATTTCGCGACTTGGAGGCGACGAATTTGCGATTGTGATTGAAGGCGCGGATGAAGATGACCTTGCCACCACTGCGGACGTAATCCTGACTAAAGTAAGACAGACCATAAGGTTCAGTAGTAAAACGATTGGGTTTGGTTTGACTATCGGGGCAGCGGTTTATCCGGCAAATGGCTTAACTCCGGATATGCTCATGAAACGTGCTGATAAAGCCATGTATCAGCAAAAGATGAAGGGGAAAAACGGGTTCCGTTTATCTGAAGAAAGGAATGGTATGGATAAAAAGCAGGATGATGTATTCATCTGATCATTATGTACAGAGCGGTCAATATGTGACGCTTACAAAAAGCCCTGCGGGCTTTTTGTAAGCGTGATATCTAGGCAGTATTGCTTCCTGATGTTCTCATCTGACACGTAACTTAACTATTCAACGGCTGCTGTGTGACACAAACGGAATGCATCAAAATTTGACTCAGTTTATCTTTCAACTTGTTAATATGGCATTAACATGATTTTATATGCACTATTAATGCATTTAAAATCACACGGAGTCTTACTATGTCTTCCGATTCACCTGTTAAAGCTCAGTTTGAAGCCTACAATGCCCACGATATTGAAGCATTCATGTCCTGCTTTTCAGATGATTTCAAAGGTTATCGGATGCCAAGTGAACGTCCTTCAACAGTTGGGAAAGAATCATTACGTGAGTTCTACATGAATAATCGCTTTAATAATCCAGCGCTTAGAGCAGAACTGATCTCCAGAATAGTAATGGGCAATAAAGTTTTTGATCACGAATTAATATATGGTTTATCTGATCAGCCTCTGGAGAGCGTCGCTGTTTTTGAAATTAACAAAGATCTCATTTCTACAGCATGGTTCTATTTCCCATGATTGTGCGTTTAATGACTGGTTAAGACTCCCCGTATCCAAGTTTTCACATTGAGTCAGAATCGTTGTTTAAGGTTCGCTGTGAGTTCAATGGCTCCATGTCAGTTCGCTATGTACCAGAGAGGGCGATTAGTAATTAACTTTCAGGCATTTTAAAAGAAAGGCAAGTGACTCAACAGGCCCAGCATGGTCATGAGACGAACGGATTTCATCCCAGGGCATTGCATCATCAGTGCAGAAGTCCCCTGCACATTCCATTTCAAGACCTTCGTCAATTAAGCCAACCGGGATCCAGACATAAGGTACGTCTCGCAGACTGTTAGGCACCGTTGATCCACATACATTGCAAAAATCTGTACGGTAACCCGTTGGCTTAGACCACGAAACTATGCAGTTTTTCCCTTTTATCCAGCGAAACTCACTTTCTTTAACAAGTGTGGCCAGATTATAACCCACTCCACTCTGCTTTCTGCAAAGCGAGCAATGGCAACGATAAAATGCTGCAGGTTTAAGAGTAAGTTCAAATTCAACTTTTCCACACAAACAAGATCCATTCATTTCTAAATCCTTCCATCAAGCCCTGAGAGATTTTGTGAAACTTTACCATCTTTTTCGCACTGAACAGATGTGCTCGTTATGACAATGCAATCAGCTATCAGTCGGGATGAATACACGCATCTCGCTCATAACGGCCCTTAGTCACCTGTAGTCACTACGCGTTTTCACCCCCCTTCCTGGTTGACACTAAACACAACTGCTCACCCGTTCGCACTCGCCTCAGCGCGCTTACTTCCGTTGCGTCTTCGCTCATGCTTCGCGTCACCGCCGTGCGTAATCCCGCCTCCGTTCGCTTGCGCTGCGGCCTCGTCACCGCTCCTGAACACTCCGCTTTTCGCCGGGCTGTCATTCAGTCACGGCACAGGCCGGAACGGTTTACCACCCTGACTGCGGAGATTTCTGATGAAGACTGCCATCCCTGCTTTTGAGTCCGCGCGCGTTACTGACGGCTACGTGCGACTGCGTTTCCTGCCCGCGCTGTTCGGCGACGATTTTATGCGTGCCGAAAACAATGTGTACCTCTACGCCGATCGTTATCTGGCGGATTACGACGGCGGCGCGTGGGATTTCGCGCTGCTGCCTTCCGGCGGCGGCTTCATGAAGCCCGCAGCAGAGGAAACCTGGCATTTCGTTAATCCGGCAAATCACAGCGACGTGCGCCTGAGCAGCGAGGCGGCGGGCATCGTGATCACCTCACTGGTGCTGAACCACCGCAGCTGGATGTATGACTGCCATGATGACACGGAGCTGTGTGCGCTGTACTGCCGCCGCCACCGCCAGCTGACCGACTACGCCTTTACCCACCCCGAAGCCGCAGCGATTTTTGCCGCGCTGGACTGATTAATAAACTAACGGGGCGGCGTCGCCGCCCCCACCGGAGGAATAAATGATGTACGGCAGCGTTATCGATGTTTGTAAAAATCTGGCCGATGATTTCGGCAATGAGCGGTCAGTCGCCGTTCTGGTCTGGACAAAAGCCGATGTGATGTACTGTGGCGAATGTATGGAGATAACGGAGGACGAGGCGGGCAGGGTGCTCAGCGCCATTGGTGATGAGGGGTATCACTTTGAATACGGTGTTGGCCAGGATCGTGTGCGTGAGATGCTGAACAACCTGCGCGATGAGGAGGAGCGGGAGCGTGAAGTGAGCGTGTCCGCCGCCGCGCTGGAGCAGATGCTGCGCGTGGCCTGGGGTTTCATGCGGTTAGAGGATGCTCAGGGCGGAGAAGGTTACGCGGCGAGCCTGTGGCAATCAGAGCATGAAGCTCTCAGAAAAGTCGGTGAAGCGCTGAAGCGCTGACAGACCCGGGGGAAGGGCTGCCCGGAATTAAAAAAAGCCCCACAATCCGGGGCACTTCTGAATAAAACCGGAACGTCGCTAACGGCTTTAGTTTCGTCCTGAAACGAGGAAGAAAATGCAACAATGAGGTTTGTGTCGTGTTGAATTATAGCGCGTTTTTTTGCTCTGTCAGCCGCCGCATGAACGGGCGCAAAAAATCCCAGCCGCCGGGGCGCCGGCCTCGTGAAACGCGCCTCAGGCGCCGTTCACGGTGACTGCCGGCAACCTGAAAATCAATTTATCAGGAAAAATAAGAAAGTTTTCAGCCGTTTTTTTAGCCGGTAAATTGCATTGTGCAGTCAGTCAGGCACCGCCGCTGTTCGCCCGGATTTCGCTGACAGCCTGTTATTCTTCCTGAAAAAAATGAACGTTTTCAACGTCAAAACTCCACTCAGAAGCTACAAAAACTTCCGGGACATGGCCCCCTTCGGCTTCCCGGCAAGCCGGGTCGTCGAGCCCTACTGCGCTAACCGGCATAGCCGGTAAGCTCCGCAGGACCGCAAAGGGACGCGTTCCGGGCCTGACGGCTAGGGTCTGATGGCTGAGGTCAACCCCTGCAGCGGGCGTGCGCCCGCGCGTTCACTGGCCACATAAAGCCGTGGCCGCTGAGGCCCGGACCGGCAGAGCCGTCCGGGGTATGTTCGTGCTCATCTCCCCTCCGGCTGCGCATGTTCCGGCCAGCCCGTTGCGGAGGGCTTTTCGTAGCACCGCCGGTTCGTGCAGAAAGGGGTGAAATGCACGCCGGTAAAAACTTTTTGCCAGGTGCCGCAAAAACTTTTTGCCGTCGCCCCTTTATGCC
>JRUP01000032.1 GCA_000773965.1 Enterobacter cancerogenus | reverse complement strand
ATCTCAGCCATATTCCTACCGCCGTAAAGGTAGAGGGGTTTAGCGGCGAAGATGCGACGCCTGCCCTGCAAGGGGCAGATATTGTGCTGATTTCTGCAGGTGTGGCACGTAAACCCGGCATGGATCGCGCCGACCTGTTTAACGTTAACGCGGGCATTGTGCGTAACCTGATTGAGCAGGTCGCCAGCACCGCGCCGAAAGCGCTGATTGGCGTGATCACTAATCCGGTTAACACCACGGTGGCCATTGCGGCTGAAGTGCTGAAGAAAGCCGGCGTGTATGACAAGAACCGCCTGTTTGGTGTCTCAACCCTCGACATTATCCGCGCCAACACCTTTGTTGCAGCGTTGAAAGGCAAGCAGCCCACCGAGATCGAGGTCCCGGTGGTGGGGGGGCACTCAGGCGTGACAATTTTGCCGCTGCTGTCGCAGGTTAAAGGCATCAGCTTCAGCGAACAGGAAGTGGCTGACCTTACTAAGCGTATTCAGAACGCCGGCACCGAAGTGGTGGAAGCGAAAGCCGGTGGTGGATCGGCGACCTTATCCATGGGGCAGGCTGCTGCGCGCTTTGGTCTCTCACTGGTGCGTGCGCTGCAGGGCGAAGCAAACGTGGTCGAATGTGCTTATGTTGAAGGGGACGGTGAGTATGCGCGCTTCTTCTCCCAGCCGCTGCTCATCGGCAAGAACGGTATCGTGGAACGCCGCCCATTGAGTCCTTTGAGTGCGTTTGAACAGCAAGCACTCAGCGGCATGCTGGAGACGTTGAAGAAAGATATCGCGCAGGGCGAAGAGTTTGTGAAGTAACGCTCAGCAGAAAAAACAACGCCCGGTGATTGCCGGGCGTTGTCATTTATAAGCCGCCAGATTTAAAGGTCTGGCTGGACGGTGAGCCATTGCTGGCCGGTGTTTTACGTCCCAGCGTTTCCATACGCACCTGGAATGGTGGGAACGGCATCTCAATACCGTGCTCTTCAAAGCCGCGCAGAATCAACTGATGCAACTCATGACGCAGTGGCATGCGGTGGCCCATCTCAGCTGCGTGCACACGCAATTCAAACAGCTGAATACCTTGCTGCAAGTCTACCAGGAACACATCCGGTGCGGGCATATCCAGCACGTAGGTACAGCGCTCGGCCGCCTGCTTGAGAATGTTGGTGACTTCATCACTGTTGACGTGTGCCGGAGCCGGGATGGTCAGCACCACGCGCGTGACGGAATCCGACAACGACCAGTTAACGAACTGCTCAGTGATAAAGGCCTTGTTCGGCACAATGATCTCTTTGCGGTCCCAGTCGGTAATCGTGGTGGCGCGGGTATTGATGCGGGTAATGCTACCGGTCAAATCGCGAATGGTGACGGTATCGCCAATACGGATCGGCTTTTCGAACAGGATAATCAGGCCAGAAATAAAGTTGGCGAAGATCTCCTGCATACCAAAGCCCAGTCCCAAACCTAATGCGGCGACAAGCCACTGCAGCTTTGCCCACTCAACGCCAATAATCGAGAATCCGACTAATCCGCCAATCAGCATCAGCACGTATTTGGTTAGGGTAGTAATGGCATAACCGGTGCCAGGTGACAGGCTAATGTGTTGCAGCAACGCCAGTTCCAGCAGGGCAGGCATATTACGCACCAACTGAGTGGTGATAATGAACACCAGAATGGCAATCAGCACCGCGCCCAGCGTAATCGGCTGCACGCTCTCCACGCCCTGCACTGTGGTGCTGGCATCCCACAGTGGGATGTTGTCGAGGAAACTAAAGGCCGAGTGAATTTCTGACCACAGTACAATCACCGATACCAGCGCAATCAACGTAAGAATAGAGCGCACCAGACGCAACGACTGCGCACTGATCTCATCCAGATCCAGGCTCGGTTCATCGATCTCAATCGTATCGGCGTTGGCGGGAGTCTGTTGCTCTTTCTCTTCTTCACTGCGCGCGCGGTTCGCCAGCATATCGGCACGGCGTTGGCGGGCGCGATCAAAGGCGATGCGACGGCGTTGGATCAGCATCCAGCGGCGAATGATGTGATAAATCACCAGCAGGAAGAACCAAATGCCTACCGAGGTTTCCAGGCGCGCCAGCAGCGCCTGCGCGGTCGCCAGATAGCCGATGCAGGAAGCCAACGCCGCTACCAGCGGGATGGCAATCATCAGGTTCCACAGAATACGGTTAACGAAGTTGTCGCCGTTGCCCTCTTTATCCAGATACAGCGGAATGCCTGCACGTTTAAGGCTGACGGTGACAATACTTAACGCACCGCAAATCAAAATGAAGCACAGGCGACCGAGCGTGCCGGAGAACTGTGGATCGTCGAGATTGGCAAAGGCAATCAGCAGCATGATCAGCGGCACAATCAGGCCAACCGTGAGCGAGTAGTAACGCATAGCACGCGCTACCCGCGCCTGCGGCCAGCGGAAGTGCACCACAAATAGCCCATCATGACGCGCAAAAGCAGCACTGATCATAAAGGCCCACAGCAGCGGCAGCGTGGCAGTGATGCCATCTCCAATCGCAACGGCAAACGGATAAGGCCAGGCATGCTGCAAACCAAAGCCCAGCGCGGCCCACAATACCGGCAGCGGCACGGCGACCAGAATCGACCAGAACACGGTGCGCAACGTCAGGCTAAAGCGGTCCTGGGTCACTTTGCCCACTTTGCTGGCGGAACGCGCCATAAAGGCATTGTAATGACGGCGCGAGCTGATGCTAAAGCCCACCAACAGCACTGCGCAGATGATTGGCATCACGGTTTCTTTGCTGGTAAACATCATCGCCAGCGCTTTACCGAGTTGCCCTAAGGTATCCAGCGACAGCAGGCGGGTTAAGTCACGCGCCACGTCAATCGGATACTTCAAATCGATGGCGCTGACATCCGCCGTCCAGAACAGATAACGGTGGGTGGCTTCCTTCACTTCACCCAGGGCGTCCTGCAACTGCGTGTTCGACACCTTCAGCTTGGTGATTTCCAGAATCAGTGTATCGCAGCCGGAGATCAGTGAATTGAGCAGCTCGCGCTGGGTTTTCAACTGGGCATCAAGAATACGGGTTTGCTCGCTGGTGAACGGCGTGCCGTCATCCTGCTTCTCTTTGCGCAGATCCTTTTGCCGCTCCAGTAAATCTTCATAATGCAGTCGCTGCACGCGCAGCTGGCCCATCTCACTGTCTATCTGCTGCGACTTCGGCATATCCGGCAGTCTGGCAACCTGTGCACGTAAGGCTTCACCCAGCAGATTCGAGGCGCCCAGCCATTGTGATTGTTCGCGCAGGGTGCTGAGCGCCTGACGCACCTGTAGCGTTTGGTTGGTGGCCAGACGTTGCTGCGAAGCGACCAAATCCATACGTTGGGCTTGCGCATTCAGGTCGGCTGATAGTTCACGGTTGACGCGGAATTGATCGCTGATCGAAGCCGGTAAATCGCCACTGTTTTCCGCCAGCTGTTCAGTGCGTTCGAGCGCCAGTTCCGCTTCTCGCTGACGCTGATTATTCAGCTGATTGCGCAACGATTGCAGATAGTTATCCAGCTGCGTCACTTTACGCTGATGCACTTCCGCCCGCATACGCGCCAGCTCCTGGCGATTATTGGCGGAGAGCTGTGCCAGTTCTAACTCATCGACACGGGCTTTATTGGCAGCATTTTCGGCCAGGCGGGCATAAATCTGCGCCTGAGCCAGCGGCGTGGCGGCCGCTGAGAAACCCTGAGCGCGGCGATCGCTTTCGGTCATCGCCCGGCGAGCATCGGTTTGCTGCTGCGGTAACTGGGAAAGTGAATCGCTAATCTCACGTGCGCGATCCTGCTCCTGTTGCGCCTGACGCCCTTCTTCCAGTAGCTGGCTGCTGATTTGCAGGATTTCCTGATCCAGCTCGGCGCTGCTCATGTTATTGCGCACCGTTTTACTGCTGTCGGTCAGTGTGGCGATCTGCTGACGCAGTTCACGTGCCAGCCGCGGAAAATCATCAATCACCTGCTGATACTGTTTAGCGCGCTCCAGCGATTCATCGCGCTCAGTGAGGAAATTGATGGCTGCTTCAATGGCCTGAACTTGCTCAGCTTGAGCAGGAGAGGCTTTGGCGGATTTGGCCGCATCCAGTTCCTGCTTCAACTGACTCGCGGGGGGAACGGTGGCTGCCAATACAGAACTGCTGAGCACCAGGCTCAGCAGTAGAGAGAGAAGAACGCGCACGGGAGAGGTTCCGGTTATTCAGCGAGCGGGGCGCTGTCGCCGGGCTGCGGCAGGGCAATCGCCAGCGGTTGGCCAAGACGGGTTTTACTCTCGGCTTCGAGACTTTCCGCCAGCTTCACGCGGCCCGGTGCGAACAGGTTAATCACCGTCGAACCGAGTTTGAAACGTCCCATTTCCTGGCCTTTCAGCAGCACAACGGCACCGTCGTGATCCGCTGAAGGATATCGCCAGCGTTTAATCACCCCTTCACGCGGTGGCGTAATGGTGCCCGCCCACACGGTTTCGATGCTGCCGACAATGGTCGCACCCACCAGAATCTGTACCATCGGGCCATGATCGGTATCGAAGACGCAGATCACCCGCTCATTGCGTGCAAACAGGTTCGGGATGTTACGTGCTGTCAGTGGGTTCACAGAATAGAGATCGCCCGGCACATAAATCATTTCACGCAGTATGCCGTTACACGGCATGTGCACACGGTGGTAATCGCGCGGGGCAAGATAGGTAGTGATGAACTCACCATCGACGAACTTCTCTGCCAGATCGTCGTTACCGGCCAGCAGGGCCTGCAGCGAATAGTAATGGCCTTTCGCCTGGAAGATCTGATCGCCTTCAATGCGGCCTAACTGGCTCACCGCGCCATCAGCCGGCAGCGCCAGCAGGGTGGCGTCAGGGTCAATCGGGCGCGCGCCCTCTTTTAATGGACGCACGAAGAAATCATTAAAGGTGCGATAGCTACCGGTGTGTGGTTTGCTGGCTTCCGCCATATCCACTTTGTAGTACCAGACAAACATGTCGATGACCGCTTTGGTCAGCCAGCCACCGCGACGACTGGCGCCCCAGCCGGCAAGTTCGGTCAGCCCTTTTTTAGGCAGAATATGATTCAGGCCGAGTTTAAAACGATCAAACACCATTGCCTCCTGGCTTAATTACGCTTGGTTTACACAAAAGGGGGCGGATTGTAGCAGCGCCCCGGTCAGTTGGCGAATGTGCCGTTGTACCCGTTAATCTTCGCTGGCGGAAAAGTTTTTACGCGTTTTTACCTGCGCCATACTCTCCAGAATCCGGTGGTAGTTATCGAAGCGCGAGATGTTAATCGTCCCTTCTTCTACCGCTTCGCGAATGGCACAGCCGGGATCGGTATCATGCTTGCAGTCGCGGAAACGGCAACCGCCGATAAACTCACGGAATTCGACAAATCCTCGGGTGATTTGTTCCGGCTCCAGATGCCATAAACCGAATTCACGTACGCCTGGAGAATCGATCACGTCGCCGCCGTGTGGGAAGTGATACAGGCGCGAAGCGGTGGTGGTGTGCTGTCCCAGACCGGAGTTATCAGACACATCGTTGGTCAGAATCTCATCGCCCGCCAATTCCAGTCCCAACAGGTTGTTCAGCAAACTGGATTTACCCACGCCTGATTGACCGGCAAAAATGCTCACGCGATCGGTTAAGGCCTGTTCCAGCTCCGCCAGGCCATCTTTGGCACGGCTGGAGACCATCAACACGCGATAGCCAATTTTACGATAGATATCCATCTGCTCATCCACAAACGCGCGGGCTTCCGCGTCGAGCAGATCGGTTTTGTTCAGGACCAGCAGCGGCTCAACGCCCAGGGTTTCACTGGCCACCAGATAACGATCGATGATATTGAGCGACAGCTCCGGCAGGATCGCCGATACAATGATGATCTGATCGATGTTGGCCGCAATCGGTTTCACGCCATCATAGAAATCCGGACGGGTCAGTACCGTTTTACGTTCGTGAACTGCTTCCACAATGCCTTTGCCGCCGCCAATCGCCGCACGCCACAGCACACGGTCACCGGTGACCAGTGAGCGAATGGTGCGACGGATATTGCAGCGATGCACTTCGCCTACGCCGTCTTCCACATCTGCGTGCATGCCGAAACGGCTGATCACCACGCCTTCGCTCGCTTCTCCAAACAGGTTGTCATCCGGTTCCGGCTTTTCATTCCGTTGCTGCAGACGACGCTGATGGTTAGCGCTTACGCGACGTTGTTGACCCTTCGACAGTTTATTTTTGCTCACGCATCCTCTCACGGCTTTCGCCAGGCTTCGCCCCGCTGGGCAAAACGTCTATGATACACCTGAAACGAGTGTAATGACGACTTTGGCAACAGGCGGGAAACGCATGACAGCTGGAAATGAAAATAATCTGATTTGGATCGACCTGGAAATGACCGGATTGGATCCGGAGCAGGATCGCATTATTGAGATCGCCACGATCGTCACCGATGCCAACCTGAACATCCTGGCAGAAGGCCCGGTATTTGCCGTGCATCAGTCTGATGAGCAGTTGGCATTGATGGATGAGTGGAATGTGCGTACGCACACCAACAGTGGCCTGGTAGAACGTGTGAAAGCCAGCCAGTACGACGATCGTGCTGCAGAGCTGGCGACCATTGAATTTCTCAAGCAGTGGGTTCCGGCCAACACCTCTCCGATTTGCGGCAACAGCATCGGCCAGGATCGTCGCTTCCTGTTCAAATACATGCCGGAGCTGGAAGCCTACTTCCACTACCGTTATCTGGATGTCAGCACGCTGAAAGAACTGGCGCGTCGCTGGAAACCGGATATCCTGCCGGGCTTCAAAAAAGCGGGCAGTCACCAGGCGCTGGATGATATCCGCGAGTCCGTTGCCGAGTTGGCGTACTACCGCGAACACTTCTTGCAGCTTTAATCGCCTAAGGGTGCGCAGGAAATCATCAGGTTGCTGATTTAATCAGCAAACGCACTGAAAGCGCAAAATTTTGCTTTTAGACTCTTGCGACTGAAAGGATTTCTCGTATAATGCGCACCCCGTACCGGTGAAGAATTTATTACGGTGCGCAGCAGTAACACGAAGTTCCAGAATCAAGTATTTCGGTTTGCGGCAAGGCAGCAACTGAACGAATCACAGAGAGCTTACGTCAGTAAGTGACCTGTGTGAGTGAAGGAAGCTAACGCGGCAGCAAATTGAAAGACGAAGATTATGCGGGAATAGCTCAGTTGGTAGAGCACGACCTTGCCAAGGTCGGGGTCGCGAGTTCGAGTCTCGTTTCCCGCTCCAAACTTCGTTAGCAGTAACCTCTTTGCGGGAATAGCTCAGTTGGTAGAGCACGACCTTGCCAAGGTCGGGGTCGCGAGTTCGAGTCTCGTTTCCCGCTCCAAAATCTGTTTTAGTTAGTAGTAACCTCTTTGCGGGAATAGCTCAGTTGGTAGAGCACGACCTTGCCAAGGTCGGGGTCGCGAGTTCGAGTCTCGTTTCCCGCTCCAGATTTTCATATTCACTAATGTTATTTGCTCTCGGGCGTAATCAGACTTAAAACTGCTGCAGTCTTTATCGATCTTATGCGGCCTGGTTTTCTTTCTGGAAATTTTACGTACTTCATTAGCACCAACGATGCCTGTAGTCTGTTGCAGTTATCTTACAGGTTATCCACAATGCGCCTGCAACGTACCGACGGCGTTTTACCCTATCTGCAAAACTGTTTTGAACAGAGTTATCCACAAGCTCTGGACAAGCCCCCGCGCGCAATATTCTACTTAAATGTTTACAGTAATCACTTAACTCATTGATTGTTAATAAATTAAAGGTATTTCAGTCTGTGAATAGTCTTGGTAGACGATATAATGATCCTCGTCACTATTCGGCTTTATAATTTTATTCACAGCATGTGGAAAAGGATTTTATCCTGCGCGATTGCTCAATCACGCATCACGGGCCAGGCCTTTCTCGACGGCGCGCACTAAGCGCTGTTTCTTCGCGGGCTGAACATCCACGCTCTGTGCCGCGCGTCTCTGTAATTGCTGCGCGATGGCCCAGTCAATATGCTCATCCAGCATGGCGTTTTCACCGCTACGCATTTGCAACGCCGCCAGATTTTCTTCTGCCCAGGGCGCATTGCCCAATGCCACTGCGATATTCCTCAGCCAGCGCAGGTGGCCGATACGGCGAATCGCAGAGCCTTCAGTGACACGCAAGAATTTCGCTTCATCCCACTTGAAGAGATCCACCAACGGCGGCGCGTGCAGCACTGCGCGCGGCGAGAAATCATCTTCATCGGTCAACTGACCATAACGATTCCACGGACAGATCAGCTGGCAATCGTCACATCCGTAGATGCGATTACCAATCAGCGGGCGGAACTCTTCCGGTATCGCGCCTTCGAGTTCGATGGTGAGATAGGAAATACAACGCCGCGCGTCAACCACATAAGGCTCAACGATAGCGGAAGTCGGGCAAATAGTGATACAGGCGACGCAGCGACCGCACTGTTCTTCCTGTGGCTGATCGACGGGCAACGGCAAATCAATCAGCAACTCGCCGAGAAAGAACCAGGAACCGGCTTCGCGATTGAGAATGAGCGAGTGTTTGCCGGTCCAGCCCAGGCCTGCTTTGGCGGCAATCGGGCGTTCAAGGATGGGGGCGGAATCAACAAACGGGCGGAAATTGAGTTCACCACAATGTGCCTGGATCAACTCTCCAAGCTTTTTCAGGCGATTGCGCAATACTTTGTGATAATCGCGGCCCAGCGCATAACGGCTGACATAGCCCAGCTGAGGATTTTTTAAGGTGCTGGCAAACGCCGCTTTGGCCGGAAGGTAGTTCATGCGCACGCTGATCACGCGCAGTGTGCCGGGCAGGAGTTCATGCGGACGCGCACGCATCATGCCGTGGCGCGCCATCCAGTCCATCTCTCCGTGATACTGCTTCTCCAGCCAATCCTGTAATTTGGGCTCTTCAGCGCTAAGATCGGTATCGCAAATACCAACCTGCTGAAAGCCGAGTTCGCGCCCCCACTGTTTAATTTGGTGGGCAAGCTGTTGAAGATCGAGAGGGTATGACATGAGAAACCAGGCAATTGAAGCAAACCCGCGCAGTTTACCACACTCTGTCTGGCCTGCGCAGGCGATAGGGCAACTGGAGCGCGATGCGGCGGATAGCCTGGGTTTAACCTTGTACGAATTAATGCTGCGCGCCGGACAGGCGAGCTACGAACGGGTGCGGGCGCAATGGCCGCAGGCGCAGCACTGGCTGATTCTGTGCGGACAGGGTAATAACGGGGGCGATGGCTATGTGGTGGCGCGGTTGGCACAGGCGGCAGGATTGCGCGTCACATTGCTGGCGTGCAGCGGTAATAAACCCTTGCCGGAAGAAGCGCAACAGGCGCAAGAAGCCTGGCTGGCGGCGGGCGGGGTGATACATGCCCCGGATGCGCCATGGCCGCAAAACATTGATGTGATCATCGATGCATTGCTCGGCACCGGCATCAATCGTGCGCCAGCCGCGCCTTACGCTGAATTGATTGATCTGGCCAATGCACATGCCGCGCCCATCTTCGCGATAGATATCCCATCGGGATTGAATGCTGCCACTGGCACCACGCCTGGCAATGCTATCAACGCGGATGTCACCCTGAGTATGATTGTGCTGAAACCGGGATTGTTGACTGGTAAAGCTCGCGATCACGTGGGTCGGTTACATTGTGATGCGCTTGGGCTGAACACCTTCCTCGCAGGCGAGACGGATCCCATTCAACGCTACGATGCGGCTGATCTGGTGCACTGGCTGAAACCAAGAAAAGCCACTTCGCACAAAGGTGACCATGGACGTTTAGTGGCAGTGGGAGGGGATACTGGCACCGCCGGGGCTATTCGAATGACGGCGGAAGCGGCGCTGCGCAGTGGTGCTGGGCTTGTGCGCGTGCTCACGCATGAAGATAATATCGGCCCGCTTCTGACCGCGCGGCCGGAGCTCATGGTCGATGTGCTACGTGAAGAAACGCTGGAACAGGCCCTGCAATGGGCAGACGTGATCGCTATCGGGCCCGGACTGGGACAACGTGAGTGGGCTCAGAAGGCACTGAAAAAAGTCGCGGCCAGTGAAAAGCCGATGCTTTGGGACGCTGATGCGCTTAACCTGCTGGCAATCAAGCCGGATTACCGTCAGAATCGCATCATTACACCGCATCCTGGCGAGGCCGCACGACTGCTGGGCGTTAAGACCAGTGAAATTGAGTGCGATCGCTTACAGGCGGCGCAAACGCTCGCTAAACGCTACGGCGGCGTGGTGGTGCTGAAAGGCGCGGGCACAATTGTGGCTAGCGCGGCAGGTGACATCGCGATTGCCGATGTAGGCAATGCGGGGATGGCATCCGGCGGTATGGGCGATGTCCTGAGCGGTATCATTGCGGCCATGCTGGGCCAGAAACTGACTTTACTTGAGGCAGCCTGCGCGGGCTGTGTCGCACACGGTGCAGCGGCAGATGCGGTTGCCCGGCAGCGCGGTACGCGCGGCATGTTAGCCACTGATTTGTTCGAACTGCTGTGGCAGTTTGTTAATCCAGAGATGATCCAACAATAAAGCATGAAAACCTGTGTTATCCCTTTGCCCGATGAGGCGGCAACCCTAAATCTGGGTGCGCAACTTGCCCGCGTTTGCAGCAGCGCGTTGGTGATCTATCTTTATGGCGATCTCGGCGCCGGTAAAACCACGTTTAGCCGCGGCTTTTTGCAGGCGCTTGGCCATCAGGGTAATGTCAAAAGTCCAACTTATACGCTGGTGGAGCCCTACGAACTCGGCTCACGCACGCTATATCACTTCGATCTCTATCGCCTGGCCGATCCTGAAGAGCTGGAGTTTATGGGTATCCGCGATTACTTCAGCGGGGATGCATTGTGCCTGGTCGAATGGCCGCAGCAGGGCGCTGGCGTATTACCCGAGCCCGATTTGGCATTGACGCTGCGCTACGTGGACGCGGCGCGAGAAGCGGAGATCAGCGCGGTTTCTGCAGTGGGTGAAACGCTGCTGGCCCAGTTCCAGCAAGGCAGGGAGTCGGCATGACCGCATGGATGAAAGGGATTCTGCTGGCTGCGCTCTGTATCGTTTCTGCTTCTGCGTTATCTGCAACCTTGTCAGATATCAAAGTCGAAAATGGCGACAGTCAGGCAACCGTCACGCTGAGTTTTAATGGTCAACCCGTGTATGGTTTCTTCCCGCTGCATAACCCCAATCGTGTGGTGCTGGATATTCGGCAAAGTGGCGCGATTAAGGGCTTGCCGCTGAACTTTAGCGGCGAAAACATCGTACAACGCATTCGCAATAGCCAGCCGAAAGATAAACAGAGTATTCGTTTGGTGTTCGAACTGACCCAGGCGGCACACACGCGTGCCAGCACCCAACGTGACGGCAATCAGTATCGCGTGGTGTTTACCATTCGCGGTACGCAACCGGCAAAACGCAGCACTGCTGCCGCACCGGTGACCACCGCTCGCCAAAGCGAGAGTGCGGCGAATCCATTTAATGCCAATCCGGTGACCACCGTCACCAGCAGCAACACCACGGTACGTCCGGGTGGCGCCGTTTCACGCAATGACACGGTGATTGTGGCGATTGACGCCGGCCACGGTGGTCAGGATCCCGGCGCATCGGGCCAGCATGGCCTGCACGAGAAGAACGTGACGATTGCCATTGCGCGTAAACTGAAAGCGCTGATGGATCAGGACCCGATGTTTAAGCCCGTGCTGACGCGAAACGGCGATTACTTTATCTCGGTGATGGGTCGTTCCGAGGTGGCGCGAAAAGAGAATGCCAATTTACTGGTATCGATTCACGCCGACGCCGCGCCCAACCATTCGGCGACCGGTGCATCGGTTTGGGTGCTGTCGAATCGCCGCGCCAATAACGAAATGGCGAACTGGCTGGAACAGAAAGAGAAGCAGTCCGAATTGCTGGGCGGTGCCGGTGATTTACTGGCAAACAGCCAGGCTGACCCCTACCTAAGCCAGGCGGTACTGGATCTGCAATTCGGTCATTCACAGCGCGTTGGTTATGATGTGGCGGTTAAAGTGCTGCAGCAGCTGCGCGGTGTGACGCCGTTGCACAAACGCTTACCGGAACATGCCAGTTTAGGCGTGTTGCGTTCCCCGGATATCCCTTCTTTACTGGTTGAGACCGGCTTTATCAGTAACGCGGCGGAGGAGCGGCTGCTTGGCAGCAGCGCGTATCAGGAGAAAATTGCTCAGTCGATCTATAAAGGACTGCGCAACTATTTCCTCGCGCATCCGCTGCAATCCATCCCAAAGGAGGAAAACCGGCCGCTGGACAGCGCACCAGCGGTTAGCGTTGCCAGCAACCCGGCAACCGGAACCGTGCAATACACTGGCGCGACGCAGCGCCATACGGTGACGCGTGGTGAGACGTTGTCAGGCATTGCCGCCAAATACGGTGTCAGCATGGCAACTCTGCGTGACCTCAATAGCCTGAAACGCGATGTGGTGTGGGTCGGGCAACGTTTGAAAGTCCCGGCAAAATCGGGCGTGAGCGTGACCGCTGCGAGTCGTCCTACCCGACACAAAGTGGTACGCGGTGATTCACTCACTGGGATCGCCGCTCATTATGGTGTCAGCCCCAAAGCCATCATGCAGGCGAATAATATGAAGTCGAGCAACGTGATGCTGGGGCAAAACCTAAAGATTCCACAATCCTGATTGCTGGCGCTGCGGCGCCAGTCTGCTTAAAGGATCACCACCATGCCAATACAGATTTTACCGCCGCAGCTGGCGAACCAGATTGCCGCAGGCGAAGTGGTTGAGCGCCCGGCATCGGTCGTAAAAGAGCTGGTGGAAAACAGTCTTGATGCCGGCGCAACGCGCATTGACGTTGATATCGAAAAGGGCGGTGCGAAGTTAATTCGCATCCGCGACAACGGTTGTGGCATCGCCAAAGCCGAACTGGCCATGGCGCTGGCTCGTCATGCCACCAGTAAAATTGCTTCGCTGGATGATCTTGAGGCGATTGTAAGCCTCGGTTTTCGCGGCGAAGCTCTCGCCAGTATCAGTTCGGTTTCACGCCTCACGTTAACCTCTCGCACCGTGGATCAAAACGAAGCCTGGCAGGCCTATGCGGAAGGGCGAGATATGGATGTCACGGTGAAACCCGCTGCGCATCCTGTCGGGACATCGCTTGAAGTGCTCGATCTGTTCTACAACACCCCGGCGCGCCGCAAGTTTATGCGCACCGAGAAGACCGAATTTACCCATATTGATGAAGTGATTCGCCGCATCGCGTTGGCACGCTTTGACGTGGCGATTTCGCTGACCCATAACGGCAAGATGATACGGCAGTATCGCGCCGTGGATCAGGAAGCGCAGCGTGAACGCCGTCTGGGCGCCATCTGCGGCACCACCTTCATGCAGCATGCACTGCGCATTGACTGGCAGCATGACGATTTGGCGTTGCGTGGATGGGTGGCCGATCCCGCCGGGTCACGTCAGGTGACGGATCTGCAATATTGTTACGTCAATGGCCGCATGATGCGTGACAAGCTGATCAACCATGCGATTCGGCAGGCGTATCAGACGCAGTTGGGGGAAGATCAACAGCCCGCTTATGTGCTGTATCTGGAGATCGATCCCCATCAGGTAGATGTCAACGTTCATCCCGCCAAGCACGAAGTCCGTTTTCACCAGTCACGGCTGGTGCATGATTTCATCTGGCAGGGCGTCATGAGTGCGTTGCAGGCGAGCCGTGCCGCAGAGTTGCCCATCGCGCATGCGGAAGAGCCCGCGCCAAAGTGGCAGCCAGAGAACCGACAGGCCGCGGGCGCGAATCACTTTGCGCAACCCGCGAGCCCATCACGCAATAGCACCAGCTCCAGCAGCAGCGGTTCGGCTGCGGCGGGAACGCACACGGGTTGGCAGAATAAAGAGCCGGTGTATCGTGCACGTGAAGGTGCCGCCTACCAGCAGTTAATGAAAACGCCTGTGGCCGAATCCCCTCGCGCCGCCGCGCCTCAAACGACTCCCGTGCGTCAGCCTGAAGCACGAGAAGCGCCGCTGGCTGCACATGCACAAAGTTTTGGCCGCGTGCTGAGTGTGATGCATGAGCAATATGCGCTGCTGGAACGGGGTCATCAATTACAGTTGTTGTCACTGAGTGTGGCCTCACGCTGGCTGAAACAGGCCCAGTTACAACCGGGAGAAGAGGGCTTGAAACCTCAACCTTTACTGATCCCGGTGCGGCTGAAAATTGCCAAAGAAGAGTTGAATGTGATCGATGCTCAGGGCGCGTTATTGAGGCTGATGGGCATTGATTTACAACGAGAAGGTCAGCACGTCACCTTACGCGCCGTCCCTTTACCGTTACGCACACAAAATTTACAAATCTTGATTCCAGAACTGTTAGGCTACTTGGCCCGGCAGCAAGAGGTTTCTGCATCTGCGTTGGCCCAATGGCTGGCACGTCGTGATGATGCAGAACACGCTCACTGGAATCACTCGCAGGCGATTGCACTGCTGGCAGAGCTGGAAAGGCTTTGCCCGCATCTGCTCAAGTCGCCGCCTTCAGGTCTGTTACAGACCATTGAGATTGAGAGCGCGATTAACGCGTTGAAGCATGAGTGAACTAAACCAGGCTAGCCGGCCAAAGGCAATTTTTTTGATGGGGCCTACCGCCTCCGGTAAGACGGCATTAGCGATTTCGCTGCGTCAGCAACTTCCGGTGGAACTTATCAGCGTTGACTCTGCCTTAATCTATCGCGGGATGGATATTGGCACGGCGAAACCGTCGGCAGAAGAGTTAGCACTGGCGCCCCATCGTTTGCTGGACATTCGCGATCCGGCGGAAGCGTATTCCGCCGCTGAGTTTCGTCGCGATGCGCTGGCAGAAATGGCGGAGATTACCCAAAAGGGTAAGATTCCGTTGCTTGTTGGTGGAACCATGCTCTACTTCAAGGCGTTGCTTGAAGGATTGTCGCCGTTGCCCTCGGCCGATCCCGAGGTGCGTCAGCGGATAGAGCAAATGGCGGCGGAGAAAGGGTGGGAAGCCCTGCACCGCCAGCTGTGTGAAATCGATCCGGTCGCCGGTAGTCGTATTCATCCGAATGATCCGCAGAGACTTTCGCGAGCACTGGAAGTTTTTTTTATTTCGGGTAAAACTTTAACGGAACTGACAAAAACATCCGGCGAAGCGTTACCCTACGACGTGTACCAGTTTGCTATCGCTCCGGCGAATCGTGAACTGATACATCAACGCATTGCGTTGCGTTACGACCAGATGCTAGCGTCAGGATTTGAAGCGGAGGCTCGTGAACTGTTTGCACGAGGTGATTTGCATACGGATATGCCTTCCATTCGTTGTGTAGGTTATCGCCAGATGTGGTCTTATCTCTCTGGTGAAATCGATTACGACGAAATGGTTTATCGGGGAATTTGCGCCACCCGGCAGCTCGCTAAACGCCAGATGACCTGGTTACGTGGCTGGCCAAACGTCCATTGGTTAGACAGTGACGAGCCAGAATTAGCCCGTAATGCGGTGCTTCAGGTAGTTAGTGCGTAGCAGGGATGATTGTGTACAATTGGTCCGTTATCGTGCGCAAATTTTTACGCAGTTTTTCTGAACCACGGTTCTTAAAGTAACAAACAACAAGCATATAAGGAAAAGATAGAATGGCTAAGGGGCAATCATTACAAGACCCGTTTTTGAACGCATTGCGTCGTGAACGTGTACCGGTTTCGATCTATTTGGTGAATGGTATTAAGCTGCAAGGACAAATTGAATCCTTTGATCAGTTCGTCATTCTGTTGAAAAACACGGTTAGCCAGATGGTGTACAAGCACGCCATCTCTACAGTGGTTCCTTCTCGTCCGGTTTCGCACCATAGCAACAACCCGGGCGGTAGCGGTGGCAGCAGCAATTACCACCATAGCGGAAGCAACCAGGGCGCTCAGTCGCAGCCACAACAAGACGGCGATAACGCAGAATAATTTTGCGCTGCCGTAAAGCCAGGGCTGGGGAGCGAAAGCGTTTTCCCGTCCTGGTTATTTTATTTTAGCGAGGTTATAGCTTGTTTGACCGTTATGATGCCGGTGAGCAGGCCGTACTGGTACACATCTGGTTCTCCCAAGACAAAGAGCTGGAAGATTTGCAGGAGTTCGAAACTCTTGTCTCTTCTGCGGGCGTCGAAGCGCTGCATGTGATTACTGGCAGCCGTAAAGCGCCACATCCCAAATATTTTGTCGGTGAAGGAAAGGCAGTTGAAATTGCCGATGCGGTGAAAGCGAGTGGAGCATCGGTCGTATTATTCGATCATGCCTTATCGCCTGCCCAGGAACGTAATCTCGAGCGAGTGTGTGAATGTCGCGTTGTCGACCGCACTGGCTTAATTCTCGATATTTTTGCTCAGCGCGCCCGTACCCATGAGGGTAAATTACAGGTCGAGCTGGCACAGTTGCGCCACATGGCAACCCGTTTGGTGCGTGGATGGACGCACCTTGAGCGCCAAAAAGGCGGTATTGGTTTGCGTGGTCCCGGTGAAACGCAGCTGGAAACGGACCGCCGCTTACTGCGTAATCGCATTAGTCTCATCCTTTCTCGCCTTGAGCGTGTGGAGAAGCAGCGCGAACAGGGCCGACAAGCACGCGCCAAAGCCGATGTGCCGACCGTTTCGCTGGTGGGATACACCAACGCCGGCAAATCTACCCTGTTCAATGCGGTGACGTCAGCCAATGTATATGCGGCCGATCAGCTGTTTGCGACCCTCGATCCGACACTGCGTCGCCTGAATGTGGCAGACGTGGGTGAGGTGGTTTTAGCGGATACCGTTGGGTTTATTCGCCACTTACCGCATGACTTAGTGGCGGCCTTTAAAGCCACACTGCAGGAAACACGTCAGGCGACGCTATTGCTGCACGTGATTGACGCCGCCGATTTGCGCGTCAATGACAACATCGAAGCCGTCAATGAAGTATTGGCTGAAATCGAATCGGATGAAATTCCCACGCTGTTGATTATGAATAAAATCGACATGCTGGACGGTTTTGTGCCGCGTATTGATCGTGATGAAGAGAATAAGCCGACGCGCGTCTGGCTTTCTGCTCAGAGCGGTGAAGGTCTACCCTTACTTTGGCAGGCGCTGTCTGAACGCTTAGCCGGTGAAATTGCGCAGTATGATTTACGTCTGCCGCCAGAAGCGGGCCGTTTGCGCAGCCGTTTCTACCAACTGCAGGCGATTGAGAAAGAATGGAATGAAGATGATGGTTCTGTAGGTATGCACGTGCGAATGCCGATCGTTGACTGGCGTCGTTTGTGCAAACAGGAACCGTCATTAGCCAGTTATATTGTTTGATATTGCCCTAACGCCTTTACCTAACTTGTTGAAAATTGCTGCAATTATTTCTCTGGGCCGCAATTCGAAAGAGGAAGGGTAAAAAACGTAAATACAATAAATGGAGTAGAAACATGGCGTGGAATCAGCCCGGAAATAACGGACAGGACCGCGACCCGTGGGGAAGCAGCAATAATCAAGGCGGCAACTCTGGGGGAAATAAGGGAGGGCGCGATCAGGGGCCTCCTGATCTGGATGATATCTTCCGTAAGCTGAGTAAAAAACTCGGCGGACTGGGCGGTGGCAAACAGAGTGACAACAATGGCCAGCGCGGCGGCGGTAGCGGTGGCAAACTGGTTGGCATCGTTGCCGTAGCCGCAGTGGTCATCTGGGCTGCCAGCGGTTTCTACACCATCAAAGAAGCAGAACGTGGCGTTGTGACCCGTTTTGGTAAGTTCAGCCATCTGGTTGAGCCGGGCCTGAACTGGAAACCGACCTTTATCGATCAGGTGCGTGCCGTTAACGTTGAAGCCGTGCGTGAACTGGCCGCCTCTGGCGTGATGCTGACGTCGGACGAAAACGTGGTGCGCGTGGAAATGAACGTGCAGTACCGCGTAACCAATCCTGAGCAGTATTTGTATGCGGTCACCAGCGCTGACGACAGTCTGCGTCAGGCCACCGACAGCGCGCTGCGCGGGGTGATTGGTCGTTCTACCATGGACCGTATCCTCACCGAAGGCCGTACCGTGGTGCGTAGCGAAACCCAACGTGAGCTGGATGAAACCATCCGCCCTTATAACATGGGTATCACCCTGCTTGACGTCAACTTCCAGGCGGCACGTCCACCGGAAGAAGTGAAGGCCTCGTTTGACGATGCCATCGCCGCACGTGAAAACCGCGAGCAGTACGTGCGTGAAGCAGAAGCCTATTCGAATGAAGTGCAGCCGCGTGCGAACGGTCAGGCGCAACGTATTCTGGAAGAAGCCCGCGCTTACAAAGAGCGTACGGTGTTAGAAGCGCAGGGTGAAGTGGCACGCTTTGCTTTACTGCTGCCGGAATACAAAGCCGCACCGCAAATCACCAAAGAGCGTCTGTATATCGAAAGCATGGAACGCGTGCTGAGCCATACGCGTAAAGTCCTGGTTAATGACCGTGGTAACAGCCTGATGGTGCTGCCGCTGGATCAACTGATGCGTGGTGGTCAGATTTCTGGCAGCCAGGCAGGCCAGAAAAACACTAATTTGATGAAGCTGCCTTCGTCTGGCAGCAGTGCCAGCAATGATGACTCTTCGTCTTATAGTCCGAGCAGCATTATGGACCAGCGTCGCGCCAATGCGTTACGCAACGATACCCAGCGCGCAGGGAGGGAGTAATCGATGCGTAAGCCAATTATTGCCGTAATTATTGTCGTCCTGGTGGCGCTGTACGCATCGCTGTTTGTGGTGCAAGAAGGTGAGCGCGGTATCGTGCTGCGCTTCGGTAAAGTTCTGCGCGATAGCGAGAACAAGCCGCAGGTTTATGAGCCGGGTCTGCATTTCAAGATCCCATTCATTGAAACTGTGAAGTCGCTGGATGCACGTATCCAGACCATGGACAACCAGGCCGATCGCTTTGTTACCAAAGAGAAGAAAGACCTGATCGTTGATTCCTACATCAAGTGGCGTATCAGTGATTTTAGCCGCTACTACCTGGCAACGGGCGGTGGTGATGTTTCTCAGGCTGAAGTGCTGCTGAAACGTAAGTTCAGTGACCGTCTGCGTTCTGAGATGGGTCGCCTGGATGTGAAAGACATCGTGACGGATTCACGTGGTCGTTTGACCACCGACGTGCGTGATGCGTTGAACACCGGTACCGCAGGCAGTGATGACGAAGTGCAGACGCCAGCCGCAGATGATGCGATTGCCAGCGCGGCAGCCCGCGTAGAGCGTGAAACCAACAGCAGCGAGCCAGCACCGAACCCGAACAGTATGGCTGCCCTGGGTATTCAGGTGGTTGACGTACGCATCAAGCAGATCAACCTGCCAGCGGAAGTGTCTGATGCTATCTACAACCGTATGCGCGCTGAGCGTGAAGCGGTTGCCCGTAGCCAGCGTTCACAAGGTCAGGAAGAGGCAGAAAAACTGCGTGCCCAGGCGGATTACCAGGTCACTCGTACTTTGGCTGAAGCCCAGCGTCAGGCATTGATCTCACGTGGTGAAGGTGATGCGCAGGCAGCAAAATTGTTTGCTGATGCTTTCGGTCAGGATCCTGATTTCTATGCCTTTATCCGCAGCCTGCGTGCTTACGAGAACAGCTTCTCTGATAACCAGGATGTGATGGTGTTGAGCCCGGATAGCGATTTCTTCCGCTTTATGAAGGCACCGACTAACACCGCGCGTTAAGAACTGATATAACCTTGAGGCCGACAATGTTGTCGGCCTTTTTTTTGGGAAAAATAGAATGAACACAACCATCTGGATGGCGCTGGCATTAGTTCTGGTGCTGGAAGGGCTTGGTCCGATGTTTCTGCCGCGCATCTGGCGCCGCATGATTCTGTCTATGGCGCAGTTGCCCGATCGCATCCTGCATCGTTTTGGTGGTGGATTAGTGGTAGCGGGCGTGGTGATTTATTACATGCTGAGCGTGCATGCGAGCGCATAGGGTTAAATTTGAGCGATAACGCACGGCTAAATTGTGTCTTGCAGTCGATGTTTCCCCCAACATGTTGTATTGATCAAAACGCGGGCAAAAAACCGCGCAATCGTATGCTAAAAGTGCTGAAAGTGAGCAAAACCGATGGTAGAATCCATTTTTAAGCAATCGGTGATTTTGAAAAAATGGGTAAGAACGTCGTCGTACTGGGCACCCAATGGGGTGACGAAGGTAAAGGTAAGATCGTAGACCTTCTGACTGAACGCGCGAATTTCGTTGTGCGTTACCAGGGTGGCCACAATGCAGGCCATACACTTGTCATCAACGGTGAAAAAACCGTCCTCCACTTAATTCCATCTGGCATCCTGCGTGATAACGTGACCAGCATCATTGGTAATGGTGTTGTATTGTCGCCTGAAGCGCTGATGAAAGAGATGAAAGGTCTGGAAGAGCGCGGTGTGCCGGTACGTGAACGTCTGCTGATCTCTGAAGCATGTCCACTGATTCTGCAATATCACGTCGCGATGGACGTGGCGCGCGAAAAAGCGCGTGGCGCCAAAGCGATTGGTACCACCGGTCGTGGTATCGGTCCAGCTTACGAAGATAAAGTTGCACGTCGCGGTCTGCGCGTGAGCGACCTCTTCAATAAAGAAACCTTCGCCGTTAAGCTGAAAGAAATCGTCGATTTCTACAACTTCCAGCTGGTTAACTACTACAAAACTGATGCGGTTGACTACGAAAAAGTGCTGAGCGATACGTTGGCTGTGGCTGACATTCTGACCAGCATGGTGGTTGACGTTTCTGACCTGTTGGACGGTGCGCGCAAGCGTGGCGATCTGATCATGTTCGAAGGCGCACAGGGTACGCTGCTGGATATCGACCACGGTACTTATCCGTACGTGACCTCGTCTAACACCACCGCAGGTGGCGTGGCGACGGGCTCCGGTATTGGCCCACGTTATGTTGATTACGTGCTGGGTATCGTTAAAGCTTACTCAACGCGTGTTGGTGCGGGTCCATTCCCTACCGAACTGTTTGATGAAACTGGCGAGTTCCTGTGTGCTCAGGGCCACGAGTTTGGCGCGACCACCGGTCGCCGTCGTCGTACCGGCTGGCTGGATGCGGTTGCCGTACGTCGCGCAGTACAGATCAACTCCCTGTCAGGTTTCTGCATGACCAAACTGGACGTGCTGGATGGCCTGAAAGAAGTGAAAATCTGTGTGGCTTACCGCATGCCGGATGGCCGTGAGATGACCACCACGCCACTGGCAGCGGAAGGCTGGGAAGGTATTGAGCCAATCTACGAAACCATGCCTGGCTGGAGCGAAACCACCTTTGGTGTGAAAACGCTGGAAGGTCTGCCACAGGCCGCGCGTGACTACATCAAGCGTGTAGAAGAAGTGACCGGTGTGCCGATTGATATTATTTCAACTGGCCCGGACCGTAGTGAGACCATGATTCTGCGCGACCCGTTCGACGCATAATCTGACATGGCCGGACACTGTCCGGCCTTTGTTTATCCGCTCTTTGACTCCGCTCACTCTCTTTTTTCTTGCAATTATCGATACTTGCTTAAGAAAAAACGCACCGGCTTCCACGCTCTGGTTTATCATCATACTTAAACACCACGCCGACCGGCGCATAACCCTAACGCCCGATGATTCACCGAGGTATATGTGCAGCTAACGAGTTTCACCGATTATGGTCTGCGTGCGCTGATTTACATGGCGACGTTGCCGGAAGGTAAGCAGACTAACATTACCGAAGTCACCGATACCTACGGGGTGTCGCGTAACCATATGGTTAAAATCATCAACCAACTCAGCCGGGCTGGCTTTGTCGCCGCGACACGCGGTAAAAACGGCGGAATTCGTTTAGGCATGGATCCGGAAAAAATCGTGATTGGTCAGGTTGTGAGAAAAATGGAGCCTTTGCAGCTGGTGAACTGTGAAGAGTGCGCCATCACACCGGCCTGTCGTCTGCGCAAGGCGCTGCACGATGCGGTCCAGTTATTCCTCAAAGAGTTGGATAACTATACGTTGGCCGATCTGGTCAAAGATAACGATTCACTGTACCAAATTTTATTGTCCGAACCGCCGGTGGCAATCCAAATTAAATGACATCGGAGGAACCGTAATGTCAAAAGATCCTTATCAGGATAGAGAAGCAGAAAAGTACGACAACCCCATTCCAAGCCGCGAATTTATTCTGGCGCTGTTAGAAAAGCGTGAGAAACCCATCAATCGCGATGAAATTGCCCAGGAATTGAATATCACCAGCGAAGAGCAGCTCGAAGCGCTGCGCCGTCGTCTGCGCGCCATGGAGCGTGACGGTCAGCTGGTGTTTACCCGTCGTCAATGTTACGCCCTGCCAGAACGCCTCGACTTACTGCGCGGCAAAGTGATTGGCCATCGTGATGGCTATGGCTTCCTGCGCGTCGAAGGCCAGAAAGATGATTTCTATCTCTCTGCTGAGCAGATGAAATTTTGCCTGCACGGTGATGTGATTCTGGCACAGCCAGGCAGCGCGGATCGAAAAGGTCGTCACGAGGCACGCGTTGTGCGCGTGCTGGAACCCCGTAACAGCCAGATCGTTGGCCGTTACTTTACCGATGCCGGTACTGGATTTGTGGTGCCGGATGACAGCCGCCTGAGCTTCGACATCCTGATTCCGCAGGAAGAAACTCAGGGCGCACGCATGGGCTCGGTGGTGGTTGTAGAGATCGTCCAGCGCTCAACCCGTCGCACCAAAGCCATTGGTAAGGTCACCGAGATTCTCGGCGATAACATGGGCACCGGTCTTGCGGTAGATATGGCGCTGCGCACCCACGAGATCCCACATACCTGGCCGGAAGAAGTTGAGAAAGAGATCTCGAAACTGAAAGAGCAGGTGCCAGAGGAGGCAAAAAAAGGCCGCGTCGATCTGCGTGAATTACCGCTCGTTACCATTGATGGTGAAGATGCGCGTGACTTTGACGATGCCGTCTACTGTGAGAAAAAGCGCGGTGGTGGCTGGCGTCTATGGGTGGCGATTGCTGACGTCAGTTATTACGTGCGCCCAGGCACAGCGTTAGATAACGAAGCGCATCAACGCGGCACCTCGGTTTACTTCCCGTCACAAGTGGTGCCGATGCTGCCGGAGATCCTCTCCAACGGACTGTGCTCGCTGAACCCGCAGGTTGATCGCCTCTGCATGGTATGCGAGATGACCATCTCTTCCAGCGGCAAGCTCACCGGCTATAAGCACTACGAGGCGGTGATGAACTCCCATGCGCGTCTGACCTACACCAAGGTGTGGAACATTCTGCAGGGCGATACCGAGCTGCGTGAGCAGTATGCAGCACAGGTTAAACACCTTGAAGAGCTGCATCACATGTATCAGGAGCTGGAAACCGCACGTGAGCAGCGTGGCGGCATCTCCTTCGAAACGGAAGAGGCCAAATTTATCTTCAATGCGGAGCGTCGTATTGATCGCGTTGAACGTACCGTGCGTAACGATGCGCACAAGCTGATCGAAGAGTGCATGATTCTCGCCAACATCGCCTCGGCGCGTTATGTTGAGAAGCATCAGGAACCGTCACTGTTCCGCGATCATGATCGTCCAACCGAAGATAGCATCAAAAGCTTCCGCACCGTATTGAACGAGCTGGGCTTGAGCCTGCCAGGTGGCGCGAAACCGCAGCCTGTCGACTATGCCGAATTGCTCAAGCAAGTAGCCGATCGCCCCGATGCAGAAATGCTGCAAACCATGTTGCTGCGCTCAATGAAGCAAGCGGTGTACGATCCTGAAAACCGTGGTCACTTTGGCCTGGCGTTGCAGTCCTATGCGCACTTCACCTCACCGATTCGCCGCTACCCTGATCTGCTGTTGCACCGCGCGATCAAATACCTGCTGGCGAAAGAGCAGGGCACGCTGAAAGGTAACACCACGCCAAACGGCGGCTATCACTACGATATGCAGCAGATGTTGCAGCTCGGTCAGCACTGTTCGATGACCGAACGCCGTGCTGATGAAGCCACGCGTGATGTCGCGGACTGGCTGAAATGTGACTTTATGCAGGATCAGGTTGGCAACGTGTTTAGCGGCGTGATCTCCAGCGTGACCGGATTTGGCTTCTTCGTGCGCCTCAACGATCTGTTTATTGATGGCCTGGTGCACGTCTCTTCGCTGGACAACGATTACTACCGTTTCGATCCAATTGGTCAGCGTCTGATTGGCGAATCTGGTGGCCGTACTTATCGTTTAGGCGATACGGTGGAAGTGCGTGTGGAAGCGGTGCACATGGATGAGCGCAAAATCGACTTTGCGCTCATCTCCAGCAAGCGCGTACCGCGCGGCGAGGGTAAAACCGAGCGCGAACGTGAGAAGCGCGGCGGCAAGCCGCCGGCAAGACGTCGTCGTGATGCAGGTAAAAAGGGCACCTTCGAGCCAGATTCAGCGTTCCGCAGCGAGAAGAAGCAGCATGCGCCTGCTGAAAAATCGGCAAAAACTGAGAAAAAAGGCAAAAAAGTCTCTGAGAAAACCCGTAAAATCGCCGCCGCCACCAAGGCCAAGCGCGGGTCGAAGAAGAAACCTAACGAAGCTTGAGGGTTGGCTCGCGAAGCCTGAAGACCTGATCGCACTTTGAAGCTGGGGTCGCCTTAAACGGCGCCCCAAAGTTAGGCCAGCGTGCTGTGATGGCGCCCGCGCGACAGATCATGGATAAGTGCGTAGTGATGGCGACTTTAAGTTAGTTCAGCGTGTTGTGACGACGAGCGTACGTTAAATCAGCGCGTTTTGTAGGGTGCGCAGTTATGTGCACCGAAATTAATACTCAAATTTTCAAATCGATACATCCAACCTTGAGCAAACAAATGAGTGAAATAATTTTTGGTATTCATGCCGTGCAGGCGCTGCTGGAACGTGATCCTCAGCGTTTCCAGGAAGTCTTTATTCTCAAAGGCCGTGACGATCGTCGCCTGCAGCCGCTGATTGCCGCACTGGAAGCTCAGGGAATTGTGGTTCAGGTGGCTAACCGCCAATGGCTCGACAGCCAGGTGGAAGGCGGTGTGCATCAAGGTATCGTGGCACGCGTCAAACAGGGTAAAAACTATCAGGAAGGCGATCTGCCGGATCTGCTGCAAAGCCTGGAAAAACCGTTTCTGCTGGTACTGGATGGCGTTACCGATCCGCATAATCTCGGTGCCTGCCTGCGTAGCGCCGATGCTGCGGGCGTACATGCCGTCATCGTGCCGAAAGATCGTGCCGCCCCGCTGAATGCCACGGCGAAAAAAGTCGCCAGTGGTGCAGCTGAGAACGTGCCACTGATCCGTGTCACCAACCTGGCGCGTACTCTGCGTTTACTGCAGGAGTACAACATCTGGGTAGTTGGCACCGCAGGTGAAGCCGATCACACCGTGTACCAGAGCAAAATGACTGGCCCGATGGCCCTGGTGATGGGCGCGGAAGGCGAAGGCATGCGTCGTCTGACCCGTGAACACTGTGATGAGCTGATCAGCATCCCAATGGCGGGCAGCGTCTCTTCACTGAACGTCTCTGTCGCCACCGGCGTCTGCCTGTTCGAAGCGGTACGTCAGCGTTTGGCGTGATCCCCACCGCAAAAGTGTTTCTGAGCCAGGCATAACTGCACATCCCCCTCATACTTGAACCATGCGTTTTATGAGGGAGATGCCACATTATGACCTGGACAACCCACAGCGTTTTCAATCAGCCCCATCCTCTCAGTAACAGCAATTTATTCACCCGCGATATCGCTTTGTGCGAGGCCGTGGCACGTGAGGGTGCTGGCTGGGACCGCGAATGGCTGGCCTCTGTCGGATTGCAACTGGGCAGCGCCGAATCGCTGGAGTTAGGCCGGCTGGCGAATACCCAACCGCCGGAACTGCAGCGCTACGACGCACGCGGTGAGCGGCTGGACGAGGTGCGCTTTCACCCGGCCTGGCATCTGCTAATGCAGGGATTATGCGCCAGCCGCTTGCACAATCTCAGCTGGCAGCCCGATGTGCAGCCCAATGCGATGGTGGCGCGTGCAGCGCGATTTATGCTGCATGCTCAGGTCGAAGCGGGTTCGCTCTGTCCGGTGACCATGACTCACGCCGCCATTCCGCTACTGCAAAATCATCTGCCGGAAGCCTACGCGGATTGGCGCGAAACGCTGCTGAGCGATCGCTACGATGCGCATCATCAGCCGGGCAACAAAAAGCGCGGCTTGTTGATTGGCATGGGCATGACCGAGAAGCAGGGCGGAACCGATGTGCTCAGTAACAGCACGCGCGCGGAACCCATTGGATCACGCGGTACGGGCGAACCTTATCGCATCATCGGCCACAAATGGTTTTTCTCTGTGCCGCAAAGCGATGCGCATCTCATTCTGGCGCAGACTTCGCAAGGGCTGAGCTGTTTCTTTCTGCCGCGTCTGCTGCCTGATGGCACGCGCAACGCGATTCGCATCGAGCGCCTGAAGGACAAGCTCGGCAACCGCTCTAATGCCAGCGCCGAGGTGGAATTCCAGGATGCGATTGGCTGGTTGATGGGCGAAGAGGGCGATGGCGTGCGGCTGATCCTGAAAATGGGCGGCATGACGCGCTTTGATTGCGCATTGGGCAGCCATGGCTTAATGCGCCGCGCTTTGTCGATTGCCCTGCATCACGCGCAGCAGCGTCAGGTGATGGGCAAAAACCTTAGCGATCAGCCATTAATGCGCACCGTGCTGGCGCAGCAGGCCTTGCAGCTGGAAGGGCAAACCGCGCTGCTGATGCGATTAGCGCGCGCATGGTCCACGCCCGCCAGCGAGCACGAGCGTTTGTACGCACGACTGTTCACCCCCGCCGCCAAGTTTGGCATCTGCAAAGCGGGCATGCCGTTTGTGGCTGAATCGATGGAAGTGCTGGGCGGCATCGGCTACTGCGAAGAGAGTGAACTGCCGCGTCTGTACCGTGAGATGCCGGTCAATAGCATCTGGGAGGGTTCTGGCAACGTGATGTGCCTCGACGTGCTGCGCGTGCTGGGTCGCCAGGCGGACGTCATGACCATGCTCAACGATGAATTTGAAGCGGTAAAAGGCAGCAATCGCCACTTTGATCGTCGCTGGCGCCAGTTAAGGCTGCAGCTCAACCATGTGCGGGAAGGTATGGCACGTGAGGTGACGCAGGAACTGTTACAACTGGCGAGCGCGGCGATTCTATTAAAAGTGGCAGAACCGCCGTTGGCTGATGGCTGGTGCGATCAACACCTGGATATGCGGGGGCGACGTTCGTTGAGTGACGACCTCTGCACACGCTTACTGTTGCGCGCCAGCGCTGGCTGAAGGCGCACCATAGAGAATCGCAGTGCCGTACCAAAAACCGGGCAGCGTGGTTTCATCCAGCATCAGGATTTGATAGTAAACCGCACCCGCCTGATTCGCGCGTGCGGCCAGTGCGCGCTGGGCATCATCCGGTGAACCACGGGTAGAGACCGTAATATTGCCCAGCTTGCGCAAGCCATAACTTTGCGCACGACTAATCTCCTGCGCGTGGCTGGTGGGCGGCGGTGGGGCTTCCGGCGTGGTTTTAAACGCAGCACATCCGGTTAGTAATAGGCTCAACACCAGTAAAAAGCGATGCATAACACGCTCCTGAAAAGGAAGATGGCTCCAGTTTAGGCCATCTTCCCCGTTCACATCAGTCTTTCAAATGAAAAACACTCACTAGCTGCGTCAAATGATGACCTTGCTGGCTTAGCGTTTGCGCGGTGGTTTCCGATTGGGTGATCATATCGCTGCTTTGATGCGTTGCCTGGCCAATGTGATTCATTGCCAGATTAACCTGACCAATGCCCGCTGCCTGCTCTTGTGCGGCGATATTGATCTCGCCCATCAGCGTTTTCACCTGCTCAATATGGCTGACGATATGCTGCATCGCATCACGCGTTTGCTCCGACAGCGTATGCCCAGCCGCCACTTTATCGATGGAAGTGGCGATCAAGTTATCGATCTCTTTAGCCGCATTGGCACTGCGCTGCGCCAGCGCACGGACTTCCGCTGCCACCACGGCAAAGCCTTTGCCGTGCTCACCGGCACGCGCCGCTTCCACCGCCGCGTTAAGTGCCAGAATATTGGTTTGGAAAGCGATCGATTCAATCACATGGGTGATATCAGCAATGCTCTGTGAAGCCACGCGGATCTCCGCCATAGTTTCGACCGAGCGTGCCACCGTACTGCCGCCATGATTGACGGTGCTGGCCGCTTCACCGACCAGCGCCATCGCCTGGCGGACGTTGGCCGCGGTTTGCGCCACGGTGGCACCAAACTGCTCCATGCTGGCAGAGGTCTCTTCCACGCTACTCGCCTGACGATTGATCTGTTCGCTAATGCTGGAGCTGCTGGCGGCGATAGTGTCAGTGCCACGACTGATATCGCGTGCCGCATAGCGAACCTGACTCACCACTTTTTCCAGTCCATCGCCGATGCCGTTAATCGCCGCTACCAGTTGGCCGATTTCGTCACGGCGGGTGGAATCCAGATGCGCCTGCAAATTCCCGGCTGCATATTGCTCCGCCAGATGAATCACCTGCTGCAACGGGCGCGTAATAGCGCGTCGGCTATACCAGATAAAGCCCACGGCGAAAGCGATGACCAGGGCAAGCCCAATCACGATAAACAGGTTACGGCTCTGGGTTATCGGGGCCAGCAGGCTGGCACGACTCACTTCTCCGGCAATAATCCAGTTCCAGCCCGGCAGTTGCTGCCACGCCAATAACTTAGTCTCGCCATCGAGCTCAATACTCATTAACCCTTTTGGCTGGGTTAACAGTTGCTGCTGGACGGTCTGATCCCAACGCGGCAATTTGCCTTCTGATTGACGATCAAACAGATACTGTCCCTGCGTGCTGCCGGTGGCACCGTTCAACACAAAGAAGTTGCCACTGTCGCCGAGATGGCGCGCCAGCACTTTGTCGCGCATCAGGGCGTATTGCGTATCGATCTGTACGCCAACGAACAGAATAGCGATCACCGCGCCGCTCTCATCCTGCACCGGCTGATACTGGGTGATATAACGATGGCCAAACAGCGTGGCCAGTCCGCGATAAACTTCGCCCTGATTGACGCTGCGCCATGCCGCGCTGCTGCGATCCAGTTTGGTGCCAATGGCGCGGTTACCGTCCTGTTTTTTCAGCGAGGTAGCGATACGGACATAGTCTTCACCGTCACGCACAAAGATGGTCGACACCGCACCGGTGCGATCGAGAAAATCATCCACCGCGATTTGATCGAGGTTGAGGGTTTTCAGCCCGGCGCGCAGCGTAGGCGTGCTGAATTCGCCGACCTGAATGCGATCGTTCTCATCACGACTAAAGCGCTTGGGCAGGAAGCTCTGGAAAAGTTTGGTGTAGTTCGCCACTTCTTCAGACAACGTGGCGTTAAACATGGTGGCCATTTCATTAATGCCCAGCACCTGATTCTGCATATCGTCAGTCGCCAGCTGCTCCAGTTGACGGGCCGCGTTATGACTCAGGGTTAGGGTCAGGGTAAACAGCACAATCGCCACGCTTAAAGACGTCAATACAGACAGTTTAATGCCGAGACCCATGGCGCTGAGAGAGAGACGCTTCATAAAGTACCTATTTCAAGACTATTGGAGGGGTACAAGATCAACGGCAAATGCGGCAAAAGGTTTAGTACAGAAATTATTCTGATTAAATGTGAAGTCGCTCGCGTTTTGCCGCTTAGCGCTTACACTGTGACGGGTGATAATCATTCTCAACGGAGGCGGTATGATTGAGTTGGCGACGGAAAACCTGGCAGGCATCGAGTGTATTCATGCGGCACCCGCCGGGCAGCGGCAGGCACGTTTACCCACCATCCTGTTTTATCACGGCTTTACCTCATCCAAAGAAGTGTACAGCTACTTTGCGGTGGCGCTGGCGCAGGCTGGGTTTCGCGTCGTGATGCCGGATGCCGACATGCACGGCGCGCGCTACAATGGCGATACCGAAGCGCGTATGACGCACTTCTGGGAGATCCTCAAACAGAACATCGACGAAGTGCCACAGTTAGAAGCGGCGCTGCGTGAGAAAGATTTGATTGCCGATGAGCGCTTTGCGGTGGCTGGTGCTTCGATGGGCGGTATGACGGCGTTGGGTGCGATGGTGCGCTATCCGCAGATTCATAGCGTCGCTTGTATGATGGGCTCCGGTTACTTTATGCAGCTCAGCCATACGCTGTTCCCACCGCTGGTGGCGCGCACGCCAGAGCAGAAAGAGGCCTTCGCTGCTCGCCTCGCGCCGCTGGCACCTTACGACCCCAGCCAGCAACTGGATAAGCTGGCCAATCGCCCGCTGCTGTTATGGCACGGTGAAGCCGATGAAGTGGTGCCGTTCGCTGAAACCGTCCGGCTGGAGAAAGCGCTGCGTGAAGCCGCGTTGAACGAAAAAATGACCTACCTGTCGGAAAAGCAAATCGGCCACAAAATCACGCCTTCAGCCCTGACTGCACTGGTGAGTTTTTTCAAACATCAGCTGTAGAAACAACTCGGGCTGGCAAAGTGAGCCAGCCCGTTACGTCATCCGATTTACAGTTGTGAAGACAGACGATCTGCTGCACTGGTATTCGCACTGACTGGGTTACTGCCAGGCGCATCCAGCCGGTTGACATAGACATAGCCTGAAGCCGCATTGCTGCTGTTACTTCTCATCTGCTGCGCGTAGTCAGCGGAGCTGGCGAAAGCGGGTGGAGACAGGAAGAGACCCAGTAAAGTGGCGAAAATGATGGTTTTCATATTCGACTCCTCACTCCAGGGATTGCACTCTCAGACGCCGCGAATAAGCCAAACCGTTGCGCCTGTAAATAGTTTAGTTCTTCGCCACATTGATGCCAGATCGCCCTGTTGAACGCCTCCATCAGCAATTTTGAACAAACCTTCGATAACCTGCTGAATCTTAATCCTTAGCACAAAAGGTGCGCTTAACTGGCATGACCCAAGTGATTTGATGAATTGTGCGCTTGAGTTTCCAGGGGGACGCCAGTATGATTACGCGTCAATTTTTCAGCTGCATTCAGAGGTGTGTTTCATTTAAATGATTCACAACCTATAACGTTCCTTGCTTCCATGGGCCGCAGCTGACCCCGACAGGAGGCTGAATAATCCGTAAGGAGCTATCGATGCGTCATTACGAAATCGTATTTATGGTCCATCCTGACCAGAGCGAACAGGTTCCAGGTATGATCGAGCGTTACACTGGTGCTATCACCGGTGCACAGGGCACGATTCACCGTCTGGAAGACTGGGGCCGCCGTCAGCTGGCTTACCCAATCAACAAACTGCACAAAGCTCACTATGTTCTGCTGAACGTAGAAGCACCGCAGGAAGTGATTGACGAGCTGGAAACTAACTTCCGCTTCAACGACGCCGTTATCCGCAGCATGGTTATGCGCGTTAAGCACGCGGTAACTGAAGCATCTCCGATGGTTAAAGCGAAAGATGAGCGTCGTGATCGTCGCGAAGACTTCGCTAACGAATCATCAGATGACTCAGATGCTGGGGATTCTGAAGAGTAATCCGACATGACGGCAAATCGACTGCGCCTGTCAGGCACTGTGTGCAAGACGCCAGTTCGAAAAGTCAGTCCGTCAGGGATTCCTCACTGCCAGTTCGTGCTTGAGCACCGTTCTGTGCAGGAGGAGGCCGGTTTTCACCGGCAAGCCTGGTGTCAGATGCCGGTGATTATCAGCGGCAGCACCCATCAGGTGATTACTCAACATATAACGGTCGGTACGCAACTCGTTCTCGAAGGTTTCATTAGCTGCCATCAGGCACGCAATGGTCAGAGCAGAATGGTGTTACATGCCGAGCAGATTGAATTGATAGATTCTGGAGACTAGCCAAATGGCACGTTATTTCCGTCGTCGCAAATTCTGCCGTTTCACCGCGGAAGGCGTTGTAGAGATTGATTACAAAGATATCGCTACACTGAAAAACTACATTACCGAAAGCGGTAAAATTGTCCCGAGCCGTATCACCGGTACTCGTGCAAAATACCAGCGTCAGCTCGCTCGTTGCATCAAGCGCGCTCGCTACCTGTCCCTGCTGCCATACACTGATCGTCATCAGTAATTGGTAGTTGTCCATTAACGACTTTAAGAGGATAAGGTAATGCAAGTTATTCTGCTTGATAAAGTAGCAAACCTGGGCAGCCTGGGTGATCAGGTTAACGTTAAAGCGGGCTACGCTCGTAACTTCCTGGTTCCACAGGGCAAAGCTGTTCCTGCTACCAAGAAAAACGTTGAGTTCTTCGAAGCGCGTCGCGCTGAACTGGAAGCCAAACTGGCTGACGTTCTGGCTGCTGCTAACGCACGTGCAGAGAAAATCAATGCACTGGGCACCGTTACCATCGCGTCTAAATCAGGCGACGAAGGTAAACTGTTCGGTTCAATCGGTACTCGCGACATCGCTGATGCAGTGACTGCAGCTGGCGTTGAAGTGGCTAAGAGCGAAGTGCGTCTGCCAAACGGCGTTCTGCGTTCTACCGGTGAGCACGAAGTTGACTTCCAGGTTCATAGCGAAGTATTCGCTAAACTGGTTGTGAATGTAGTGGCTGAGTAATTTTTTACTCGGTAACGCGAAAACGCCGGCCCTGTGCCGGCGTTTTTGTATCTGCGATTTACTGAGCGCGGATAAAGCTGCCGTCTGGCTGGCGAGTAAATAACACCGGGCCGTTGCTGCCATCCACCGTTAATCCTGTCACCACGCCTTGCGCGTTCTGACGAACCTTCACCTGCTGGCCATTCTTCAATGCGCTAAGCGGCTGATCGTCACCCTCGACGCGTGCCATCGCGAACACATCATTCACCGGCAGATTATTGTCGCGGAACAACTGTGCCAGCGTCTGACCTGATGCCACAGTATAGTTGTGCCACTCACCCTGAGAATCGGTTTTCGGTTGGGTGTTCTGCGGCTGCTTGTTATCGTAAATCTCTGCCTGTAACGGCACCTCTTTGCTGCTGTTATCTGCCGGGCGCTCAATCGGATATTGCGGCGTACTGCTCGGCCAGAGAAACGCTATTAGCAGAACCAGTAAGGCAATCACAATGCCACGGCGATGGAAGGCCGGTAGCGGGTTCATCCAGCGCACATCATCCAGCAGATGCCAGACGCGCAGCAGCACGGCGGGAACGCGGGAAGGGGTATCAGAAGCCATTCGTGAATCCTCCTCGCTGGCGGCCTTGCGCGAAAATTGCGGCAGCCAACGTTGCAACCTCGATAAAGTAAAAGCACGCGGTGCGCGCGTCCTGCGGCGTCGTGGGGCGATCTGGCCCATGTATTCTCTCTTTCTTAGCGCTGTACGACGAAAACGTTGCCACAGCTATAGTATGGGCAATGCGGGCGCGAAGTGCCTGCCAGCATTGAAAAATTTGACCTGCGTATTGTTTCTCTTTCCCTATGAAATGTCATCTGTAGCGCTGCAGATTTTACGCCAGCCGCCTGCGCTGTTATGCTGCCGTTTCTATTTTCTCCGGGATTAAGGAATCAAGATGACCACCCCTTCATTCGACAGCGTCGAATCACAAGCAAGTTACGGTATCGGTTTACAGGTCGGCCAGCAGCTGCAGGAATCTGGACTGCAGGGCCTGCAGCCAGAAGCACTGCTCGCGGGTCTGCGCGATGCGCTGGAAGGGAACTCACCGGCTGTGCCTGTTGACGTGGTACATCGCGCGCTGCGTGAAGTGCACGAACGTGCAGAAGGCGTGCGTCGTGAGCGTGTGGAAGCGATGGCTGCTGATGGCCATAAATTCCTGGAGCAGAACGCCCAGCGTGAAGGCGTGAGCAGCACTGAATCTGGTTTACAGTTCAGCGTGATCACTCAAGGCGATGGCCCAATCCCATCGCGTCAGGATCGTGTTCGTGTGCACTACACTGGCAAGCTGATCGACGGTACGGTGTTTGATAGCTCAGTGGCACGTGGCGAACCGGCTGAATTCCCGGTAAGCGGCGTGATCGCGGGCTGGATTGAAGCGCTGACCCTGATGCCAGTGGGTTCTAAGTGGGAATTAGTGATTCCACAAAACCTCGCCTACGGCGAACGCGGTGCTGGCGCATCCATCCCGCCATTCAGCACCCTGGTGTTCGAAGTCGAGCTGCTGGAAATTCTGTAAGCATTCAGCAATTCATTAAAACCGGCATAAATGCCGGTTTTTTTGTTTGTAAATCTGGCTGATCTTTACCCAATTGACTAATACAATGAGCGAATCGAACGATTTAAGCGGAAGGTGCGAAATGTATTTACTCTCTGCCAACGAAGCTAAAACCCAATTTGGGGATATGCTTCTCAAAGCTCAGCGTGAACCGGTACAAATCAGTCGGAACGGAAAACCTGTCGCTGTTGTCATATCTGCTGAAGAGTTTCAGGCAATTGAACTCATGAAGCAGCAGTTTTTGCAGGAAAAAATTGCCCGATCCAGGGAAGACGTTGCCAACGGACGACTGACCGACGGTGAAACATTTTTCAATCAATTACTGGATTAAATGGCCAAATTTCAGCTCACGGATGAAGCGCGGCAGGATCTTGTCGATATTCGTCAGTTCACCTTGCAGCACTGGGGCGAAGCGCAGTCTCATCAATACTTGAGACGTTTGCAGCGCACATTGCATACGCTGTCCGAACTACCGACGATGGGGATCAGCAGAGCGTCCGATCTCGCCGAAGGTGTACTCAGTTTTCCCTTTGTGAGTCATATGATTTATTACCAGGCAATCCAACAGGGAATTATTGTGCTCGCGGTGATGCATCAAAGCCGGGTGCCCTCCCTTCATTTGGCAGCCCGGCTATAGCCTGTTACTGCTTCTGCAAATCCACCCGCCAAATCGCAAAACCGATCTCGTCACTGCCCACGGCTTTCATCGGATAATCAGCGTACTTCTCAATAAACTGCGTGGCTTTCTCGCCCGGTGCCGTTTCAAAGCGAATATCCAGCGGCGTATCACTGTGAATCGGCGCTAAACGCCAGTTATGATCGGCCTGCGGTTTCACTTCGCCGTGTACTTTGGTTTCGCTGCTGATATAAGCCGCAACCACTGAACGGTTCTCATCTGGTGAAGCAAACGCCACGTATTTATCGCCGGTGCCGGCAAACTTCCCGCCGTAAGCACGATAGTTGTTAGTGGCGACGAGGAATACCGCATTAGGGTCGATGGGCTTACCCTGCCATGTCAGATCCTTAATGCGTGAAGCGTCTTTGTTAATCAACGTACATTCGCCGTCATAGCGTGCAGGCTGCGTCACATCGATTTGGTAATCGACGCCATCAATCACGTCGAAGTTGTAGGTGCGGAAATCCCAGTTAATCAGCGCTTGCGGTTTACTGCTGTGCGGATCGATCTGATTAAACTGCGCGGCTGAGCATTCCAGCCACTCTCTCACCTGTGCACCTGTGACTTTCATCACCACCAGGGTATTCGGATAAAGATACAGGTCGGCGGCATTGCGGAAGGTCAGTTCACCTTTCTCTACTTCGGTATAGCTGGCGGGATCGTTTTTACGCCCACCGGCTTTAAACGGTGCGGCAGCCGAAAGCACTGGCAAGCGGCCGAGATCGGGATCGCCCTGAATAAAGTGCTCAACATAGGCGCGCTGGGCATTATTGACGATCTGCACAGTGGGATCGTCCTGCACCAGCGACAGATAGCTGTACATCACATCGGCGGATTTACCGATAGGCTTAGCAACAAATTCACGCGTGGCACGGTGATCCTGCTCCAGCACTTTCACCAGACCGCTGTCTTCTGCGGCCAGTGATTTTTTAGCAACCGGATCGTAAATGGGCCGCGCTTCAGCCTTGCCCTGCATGACCTGCCACTTGCCGCCTTCGTTATTCAGCACCAGATCGACCACGCCGAGGTGATCGCCCCACATGCCGGGCATCACTGCCGGAACACCGTTCAGCGTGCCCTGTGCAATGTCAGCGCCCTGAATGGCCGCGAACTCTTTACTGGGGAACACCGCATGCGCGTGACCAAACATAATGGCGTTAATCCCCGGCACCTGGCTGAGGTAGTAGACGGAATTCTCTGCCATGGCGTGATAAGGCTCACTGCTTAAACCTGAGTGCGGGATGGCGATGATTATTTCAGCACCTTTTGCGCGCATTTCCGGCACATAGCGCTTCGCTGTTTCCGTGATGTCATCAACGCGCACTTTGCCCTGCAGATTGTTGCGATCCCACACCATAATCTGTGGTGGAACGAAGCCGATGTAGCCAATTTTTAAGCGATGCGGGTTACCGCTGCGGTCGGTAACGGTGGTTTCTTTGATGAGATAGGGGTTAAACAGCGGTTTTCCGCTCTTTTCATCGATAATGTTGGCATTCACATAGGGAAAGCGTGCCCCGGCAATCGCTTTCTGCAGATAGGGTAAGCCGTAATTGAATTCGTGATTGCCTAAGTTGCCCACCGCGTAATCCAGCGTGTTCATCGCTTTATATACCGGATGCACATCGCCTTTTTTCAGTCCCTTAGCGGCCATGTAATCGCCTAACGGACTGCCCTGAATGATGTCGCCGTTATCGACCAGCACACTGTTTTTTGCTTCTGCGCGTGCCTGTTGAATCAGCGTGGCGGTGCGTACCAGGCCAAATTTCTCAGTTGGTGTGTCTTTGTAGTAATCGAAATCCATCATATTACTGTGCAGATCGGTGGTTTCCAGAATGCGCAGATCCACTGTAGCGGCTTGCACCGTGGCCGCCGTCACACACAGCGCCAGTAACGACATGCTCGCTTTGAACATGATTTGCTCCTTGTCTGATCAAAGGGCCTCTCAAAATAATGTAAAACAATGACGAATTATCATTTCAATTTGTGATGTGTCTCAGACTTTCACGCATCAGCAGGCTTCGCTGTCCGCTAGAAAGGGAATCAGCATCGCGCCATAGCCGTCATCTATGAACTATGGTATTGATAATCATATAGATTGCCGTTTCAGACAGTTCAGCCGCAAAGCATGGGAACACAACTGCTAAAATGTGTAGAGGTGAGCTGTTGATGTCTGACAGGCAGAATCAGCGGAAAAGAGGTGAATAATGTTAGATAAAATTAGCCAACTGGCGCGTGAAGCAGGCGATGCGATTATGCATGTCTATGCGGGTGAGCAGCCGATGGATGTGACGCGCAAGTCAGATGATTCGCCGGTCACGGCTGCCGATCTCGCGGCGCACAAAGTCATCGTGGAAGGGTTGGCCGCACTATCTCCAGACGTGCCGGTGTTATCAGAGGAAGATCCGCCGAGCTGGGCGGTGCGTCAGAACTGGAAAAAATATTGGCTGGTGGATCCGCTGGATGGCACCAAAGAGTTCATCAAGCGCAACGGTGAATTCACCGTCAATATTGCCCTGATTGAAAACGGCAAACCGGTGTTAGGTGTGGTCTATGCGCCCGCGTTGGGTGTGATGTATTCGGCCGCTGAAGGCAAAGCCTGGAAAGAAGAGGGCGGCCATAAAACGCAGATTCAGGTGCGCGAGGCGCGTCCACTGCTGGTGGTTGTCAGCCGTTCGCATGCAGATAAAGATGAAGAGCTGAAAGAGTATCTGACGCAGTTAGGCGAACATCAAACCACGGCAATTGGCTCTTCACTGAAATTCTGTCTGGTGGCGGAAGGCAAAGCGCAGCTCTATCCGCGCTTCGGGCCAACCAATATTTGGGATACCGGAGCAGGTCACGCGGTGGCGATTGCGGCTGGAGCCCACGTGCATGACTGGCAAGGCAAAACTCTCGACTACACGCCGCGCGAATCCTTCCTGAATCCGGGTTTCCGCGTCTCGCTTTTTTAGTTCCTGACGCGCACCTTGCGAAAGCAGCCTGTGTTTTCGTTGCTCATTCCGGGATGAACAGAGAAATTCGCAGCCTGTGTTTTCGATATTCATTCCGGAATGAACACAGAAAACAAGCAGGGCAACACAGGGTCGCCATTGATGGCGACCTCCGTTTTTACTGCAACAACTCACGAATCAACGTCATCGCCTGCTGCACTTCATCCTGCGTGAGTGCCCCTTCTTTGGCGTAACGCACATGCCCAGTCTTATCCAGCACCGCAATCGTTGAGCCGCCTTTCTCAAGCTGCCAGACTTTACGCACGTTGCCGTTACTGTCGACGATAAACTGCGACCACGGATATTGCTGCTTGTTGCTCTCAATACTGCTGCGCACAAACATCCCCGTGCCGGGAATCGCATCGTCGGTGTTCACAATGGTGGTAGTCTGGTAACGGTCATGCGGGAATTTCGCCGCTTTGATCGCTTCAATCAGCGCGGCATTCTGTTCTTTGGCCGAAGAACGCCCGGCAATATGTAAGATGACACGCACTTTTCCACTCAGCTGCGCGCTATTCCACGGTTGGTAGCTAAACTTATCTTGTTGATAAAGCAGTTCGCCTCTGTCGCTCACGCCCACTGGCGGAACACGATCGCCGATCTTAAAAGCATGGGCTGAGACAAGGCTGGGAACCAGCAGTGCCAGTGCTAACACAGAGTGTGCCAAACGCATGGTGATACTCCTTAGTGATCCGACCAGTTATTCATGTTTTTGCAATATTAGGTGTGGATGATGCGCCTGTCGCGATGAGTTAACAGCTTTGCAACCCACGCCACAATTCCTTAATGAGTGAAGGTTTATACTGGGTTTTGTGAACGGCATAACAGAGTGTTCTGTAATAATGTGTCAATTCAGTAAAAAATTCACCTTTTCGGAACATACGTAACGATTGGTGTTCTATAGTTATGCCTCATTTGCGCTTCATGGGTTCGTACCGGATTTGGCAACGACGAAGCGTAGTACATCTGTTCAGGAGTTAGACAGTATGAAAATCTTCCAGCGCTATAATCCGCTGCAAATTGCGAAATACGTAAAAACGCTTTTTAAAGGAAGGTTGTATATCAAGGATGTTGGCGCGTTTGAGTTCGATAAAGGCAAAGTGATGTTGCCCCGCGTCAAAGATAAACAGCACCTTAGCGTGATGTCCGAGATCAACCGCCAGGTCCTGCGTTTGCAAGCCGAGTACAACTAAGCAGTAAAAAGAAAGGGCGCCATATAATCAGGCGCCCTCAGTAGCGGCGCGAGAAATCGCGCCTTGTTTTTTCTGCCGCCCGGTACTATGGCGACTCCAGCTCATCAGTAGCGCTCTTCGTCACACTCAGCACCGGCGGACGATCGTCAATACGCGTCACCAGCAGCTGATCGATGCGATAACTGTCGATATCTACCACTTCAAACTTGTAACCTGAGAACTTGACGAAATCAGTGCGTTTCGGGATTTTGCGCAGCATGTACATCATGAAACCGCCAATGGTTTCATAGTTGCCGGACTGTGGGAAATCATCGATATCCAGCACGCGCATCACGTCATCAATCGGTGTGCCGCCTTCAACCAGCCATGAGTTCTCATCACGCGCCACAATCTGCTCTTCCTGACCCTGGCCGACCAAATCACCCATCAGCGTGGTCATCACGTCGTTGAGGGTAATGATCCCCACCACCAGCGCGTATTCATTCATGATTACCGCGAAGTCTTCGCCAGCAGTTTTAAAGCTTTCCAGCGCTTCAGAGAGCGTTAACGTGTCCGGCACAATCAGCGCAGAGCGAATCTGCACGCCGCTGCTCAGGGTCAGGCTCTGATTGCCCAGCACGCGCAGCAGCAGCTCTTTGGAATCGACATAACCGACGATATGATCGATGTCGCCATCACATACCAGGAATTTAGAGTGCGGATGCTGGGCGATTTTGGTTTTGAGGCTGTTTTCATCTTCGTGCAGATCAAACCACACTACGTTCTCACGTGACGTCATCGAAGACGGCACGGTACGCGATTCCAGCTCAAACACATTTTCGATCAGTTCGTGTTCCTGTTTACGCAGCACCCCAGCCAGTGCACCGGCTTCCACCACCGCGTAAATATCGTCGGAGGTGATGTCGTCTTTACGCACCATCGGCAGCTTGAAGATGCGGAAAAACACGTTGGCCAGCCCGTTAAACAGCCACACCAGCGGACGCATCACCAGCAAGCAGAAGCGCATCGGATTGATGATGCGCAGCGCCACCGCTTCCGGCGCGATCATCCCCACACGCTTCGGCGTTAAATCGGCAAACAAAATAAACAGGCTGGTGACCACAGTGAAGGAACAGATAAAGCTGAGCTGATCGGCCAGTTCAGGGGCCATAAAGCGGCTAAATAAACTGCTGAAGGCGGGGGAAAACGCGGCATCGCCGACAATACCACCGAGGATGGCCACGGCATTGAGGCCAATCTGCACCACGGTGAAGAACATGCCAGGCTGTTCCTGCATTTTCAGCACGCGCTGCGCATTGATGTTGCCTTCATCGGCCAGCAGTTTAAGTTTGATCTTACGGGCAGCCGCCAGCGAGATCTCAGAAAGAGAAAAGAATGAACTGATCACAATCAGTAAAAGAATGACAAGTAAGCTATCGAGCATAAAAGATCCGTTGGGTTAATCACTTGTCATTTTTGGCCTGGGCAGCGCAGGAGAACATCCAGTATTCGCCTGTCATACAGGGCTATCGGTGCCAAAAATGTCTGCGCCATTTCGACAAGGAACGTTAACGTCGGGGCAGAAAGGAAAGCAGGTCATGCCTGCTGGGTGCTGATTATAGCAGCAGCGCTTATGCCGCCGCCAGAGGCGCGCACAAGGAGGTCGGAATAATCCGAGTGCACTCCCCTCAGTCGCAGAAGTGCGGCTTCGGTGTTGTATCGCCACCTCCATTTACCGACAATAGGAAATGATTTGGCTTAGTGACCATTTTTCCTCAGCCATCCGCCAAAAAGAGCGGCTATGCTGATGGGTAAGCGAGTGGTGGTGATAGCCTCCGATGAGAAATAGCGCCCCTGCGGAATAAGGGGCAGGCATTATTAACAGGAGTACGCGTGCCGCGATTGCATATTTATTGTTTGGCCAGCCTGTTGCTTGCTGCACCTGCCGTTGAGGCAGCGAAAGTGCGCTTGCAGCTGGAAGGGCTAACCGGGGATTTACAGAAGAACGTCAGGGCGCGCTTGTCCACCATTGGAACTGACGAAGTGTCGAGTGATGGGCGCTTCCAGGCGCGTGTCTCGCAGGCGATTAAAGAAGGCTTGCGGGCACTCGGTTATTACGAACCCGAAATCGATTTCGAATCACGTCCCGCGCCGCCGCAGGGCGGTCGACCGGTGCTGATCGCCCACGTTAAGCCGGGCGAACCGGTGAAAATCGGTGGCAGTCACATCGTGGTCGAAGGTGCGGCGAAAAACGATGATGACTATAAAGCCTGGGTGAAGCAGGGCACGCCGAAAGTCGGCACCCAACTCAATCACGGCGAATACGACACATTTAAAAATGGCTTCTCCAGCCTGGCACTGCGTAATGGTTACTTCGACGGTGACTTTAAGCAAAGCCAGCTTGGCGTTTCGGTCGAAAGACGCGAAGCATTCTGGGATATCGATTACGACAGTGGCCCGCGCTACCGTTTTGGCGATGTCAGCTTCCAGGGCTCGCAAATCAACGAAGCCTATCTGCGGAATCTTGTGCCGTTCAAAAAGGGCGATCCCTACAGCTCGCGCGATTTAGCGGAACTGAACCGCCGCTTGTCAGCCACCGGCTGGTTTAACTCGGTGGTCGTTGCCCCGGAATTCGACAAAGGTCGCCAGACCAAAGTGCTGCCGCTGAATGCTGCCGTTTCGCCACGCGTTGAAAACACCATCGAAGCCGGTGTGGGCTATTCCACCGATGTCGGCCCGCGCCTGAAAGGCACGTGGAAAAAGCCGTGGATTAACAGCAGCGGCCACAGCCTCACCGCCAGCTCCTATATTTCCGCACCTGAACAACAGCTCGATCTCAGCTATAAAGTGCCCTTGCTGAAAAGCCCGTTGGAGCAGTATTACACCTTCTCCGGTGGTTTGAAGCGTACCGATCTCAACGACACCAAAGCCGATACCACCACGCTGGGCGTGTCGCGTAACTGGGACAGCAGTTCCGGCTGGCAGCGTGCGGTAAACCTGAAGTGGAGTCTGGATCACTTTACCCAGGGTAGCGTCACCAACACCACTATGCTGCTCTATCCGGGCGTGAGCCTGAGCCGCACCCGTTCACGTGGCGGTTTGATGCCGACCTGGGGTGACTCGCAGCGCTACTCGGTGGATGTCTCTGATACCACCTGGGGATCGGATGTCGACTTCCTGATCCTGCAGGCGCAAAACGTCTGGATCCGTATGCTGGGCGACAAAAATCGCTTTGTGGTACGCGGTAACCTGGGCTGGATCGAGACCAACGACTTCGACAAAGTTCCGCCGGATCTGCGCTTCTTCGCCGGGGGCGACCGCAGTATTCGCGGCTATAAATACAAAGATGTCTCGCCACGCGACAGTGACGGCAAACTGACCGGTGCCTCCAAAATGGCCACCGGCTCGCTGGAGTATCAATACAACGTGACCGGTAAGTGGTGGGGCGCGGTGTTTATCGATTCCGGTGAAGCAGTGAACGACATCAAACAGAGTGATTTTAAAACCGGTGCCGGTGTCGGGGTGCGCTGGGCTTCTCCGGTGGGGCCGATTAAGTTTGATATCGCGCGGCCGATTGGCGATGACAAGGAACATGGTTTGCAATTCTATGTAGGACTGGGGCCTGAACTATGAAGCTGTGGAAAAAGGTCCTGATTGGATTCGGTATTTTTTTGGTGGTGCTGTTTGGCAGCGTGGCGTTTCTGATTGGTACTACACCCGGATTGCATCTGGTGCTGAAAGGTGCCGATCGCTGGGTGCCTGGTTTATCTATAAACAAAGTCGAAGGTGGCTGGCGCGATCTGACGCTGAGTGGGGTGAAGTATGAGATGCCGGGCGTCAGCGTGGATGCTGGACGCTTCCATTTGGCGCTCAACCTGAACTGCCTGCTGCACTCGTCGGTGTGCGTGAATGACATCGGCTTGCAGGATGTCAGCGTGGTGGTCGACAGCAAGAAAATGGCCCCGGCCACTGCACCACCGCCGCAGGAAGAGAGCGGTAGCACCAACCTGACCACGCCGTATCCGATAACGCTGAGCAAGGTCGGGCTGCATAACATCAACGTTAAAGTGGATGACACATCCATCTCGTTGCTGGACTTTACTACCGGCCTCAACTGGCAGGGTCGCGCGCTGACGTTAACCCCAACGCATATTCAAAGCCTGCTAATAGCGCTGCCGAAGGCGGCGAAAGTGGTTGATGAGCAAGTGGTGCAGCCGAAAGTGCAACAGCCGCAGCCGGATGAGAAACCCTTGGGTGAAACGCTGCAAGAGATGTTTGCCAAACCGCTGTTACCCGAACTGCCTGACTTCCAGCTGCCGCTGGATATTACCGTTCAGGAGCTGCTCGGCGAACAGCTGCGTCTGACCGGCGATACCGATGTGTCGATTACCCGTCTGTTGCTGAAAGCCAAAACCGCTGACCGCCATCTTCAGTTAGAAACCTTTGACATCGATTCACCGCAAGGGCAGGTGAATGCCAGCGGTGATGCGCAACTGGCGGATAACTGGCCAGTGAATTTTGCGCTGAATGGATCGCTGAATCTCGATCCGATCAAGGGCGAGAAGATCAAAATGAACCTTAGCGGTGCGATGCGTGAAGAACTGAAGCTGGGGCTGAATCTCTCGGGCCCGGTCCGCGCACAGTTGGATGCCGCAGCACAACCGGCAGTGGCGGGTCTGCCACTGTCACTGAAACTCACCAGCCCGGAATTGCGCTGGCCGCTTACCGGCCCGGTGCAGTATCAGGCGGATAACCTCGATTATCAGTTCAAAGGTAAAGCCACTGATTATGTGATGTCACTGCGCACCGCTGTGAAAGGCGAAGCGGTGCCGCCGGCGACCATCTCGCTCGACGGCAAAGGCAACGTGCAGCAGTTCAGTCTGGACAAGCTGCGCGTGGCGGCACTGCAGGGTAACGTTGATTTAACCGCGCTGGTGGACTGGAGCAAAGCCATCAGCTGGCGCAGTGAACTGACGCTCTCCGGCATCAACACCGCCAAACAGTACCCGGACTGGCCTGCCAAACTCGACGGCAAAATTGCCACACGTGGCAGCCTGTACGGCGGCAGTTGGCAGCTCAGCGTGCCGCAGCTGGAGCTGAAAGGGAACGTGAAGCAGAACGCCGTCAGCGCCAATGGCTCACTCACCGGCAACAGCTATAACCAGTGGAAAATCCCGGGCATTAATATCGCGCTGGGCCGCAACCATTTGGACGTGAAAGGTGAACTGGGCGACACGCTCAACCTGGATGCCAATATTGATGCGCCGCACCTGGATAACGCACTGCCGGGACTCGGCGGCGTGGCGAAAGGCACGGTAAAAGCACGCGGCACCTTGCAGGCACCGCAGCTACTGGCCGATCTCACTGCAACCGGCTTGCGCTGGCAGCAACTGCAGATTCGTCGTGTGGCGCTGGAAGGAGATGTGAAATCCAGCGATCAGATCGCCGGTAAGCTGCAGCTGCGCGTTGAGCAACTGCAACAGGACGCGCTGAAGATCAATCTGTTGACGCTGAATGCGGACGGCAACGAGAAGCAGCATCAGCTCAAGCTGAACGTGCAGGGCGAGCCGGTCTCCGGCCAGTTGGCACTCAACGGCAGCTTTGATCGCAAAACTGAACGCTGGCAGGGCAATCTCAACAACACCCACTTTGATACCCCGGTGGGCGAATGGCGTCTGACGCGTGCGATGGCGATTGATTACCTCAACACTAAGCAGACCGCCACTATCGGGCCACACTGCTGGCAGAACCCGAATGCCCAGCTGTGTGTACCGGAGCCGATTGAAGCCGGGGCCAGCGGTCACGCCCATGTGGTGCTGAACCGCTTTGATCTGGCGATGATCAAACCTTTCCTCACGGATGCCACCAAGCTTAATGGCGTATTCAGTGGGGATGCGCGTGTGAACTGGACCGCCGACGGCGCGCTGCCAACCGGTACGGTCTCGCTGAAAGGTAACGGCGTGAAAGTCGAACAAGACGTGCAGGGCAACACGCTGCCGATCGCCTTTGACACGCTTAATCTGAATGCCGCGATGCGCAACGGTCGTGCCCAACTCGATTGGCTGATTCACATTGTCAACAACGGCCAGCTGAGCGGTAATGTGCAGATTGCCGATCCGCAAACCCGTCGCCAGCTGTCAGGTAATATCGGTATCAGCAATCTGTCGCTGGCGATGTTCAACCCGGCGTTGATGCAGGGTGAAAAGATTAAAGGCAACCTCAACAGCGCCCTGCGACTTGGTGGTACGCTGCAACAGCCGCAGGTGTTTGGCCAGTTGGGGCTGAGCGATGTGAATGTGCTGGCGAGTTTTATGCCGGTTACGCTTACCTCAGCCAACCTGAACATGGTGTTCAATGGCATGAGTTCCACGCTCAACGGCTTGCTGCAGACCACGCAGGGCAACCTCAATCTGGGCGGCAATGCCGACTGGAGTCAGCTGGATAACTGGCGTGCGCGCATCACCGCGCAGGGCAACAGGATTCGTGTCACCGTGCCACCGATGGTGCGTATGGATGTCTCGCCAGATCTGGTGTTTGAAGCCACGCCAGCCGCGTTTAATCTGGATGGCAAAGTGGATATTCCGTGGGCGCGCATCACAGTGCAGGAAGTGCCGGAAAGCGCCACCGGTGTCTCGTCGGATGAAGTGATGCTGGATCAGAATCTCAAGCCGATTCAGCCAAAAACCGCCGCCATCCCGATCAACAGCAACCTGGTGATCCACGTCGGCAACGATGTGCGGCTGTCGGCGTTTGGTTTGAAAGCCAAACTGAATGGCGATCTCAAACTGGTGCAGGATAAAACCGGTCTCGGCTTAAACGGGCAGATCAACATTCCTGATGGCCGCTTCCACGCTTACGGGCAGGATCTGATTGTGCGTAAAGGCGAGTTGCAGTTTGCCGGGCCGCCAGATCAGCCGTACGTTAACCTTGAAGCGATACGTAACCCGGAAGCCACCGAAGATGATGTCACCGCCGGTATTCGCGTCACCGGCCTGGCCGATGAACCGAAAGTCGAGGTGTTCTCCGATCCCGCCATGTCGCAGCAGGAAGCGCTCTCTTACTTATTGCGCGGTCAGGGACTCAGCAGTGATGGCGACAGTAATGCATTAACTTCAGCACTTGTGGGGTTAGGGGTTGCACAAAGTGGTCAGGTTATGGGTAAAATCGGCGAGACATTCGGCGTCAGTAACCTCGCGCTTGATACCACCGGTGTAGGCGACAGCCAGCAGGTGCAGGTGAGCGGTTATGTACTGCCGGGTCTACAAGTAAAATACGGTGTTGGCATATTTGATTCACTGGCGACGTTAACCTTGCGTTACCGCCTGATGCCCAAACTCTATTTGGAAGCCGTGTCCGGTCTCGATCAGGCACTGGATTTGCTCTATCAGTTTGAGTTTTAGCAATGCGAATAATTGTCTACGGCAGTTTACGGCGCAAACAGGGAAACAGTCACTGGATGACGAATGCGCAATGGCTCGGCGACCATCAGATTGAAGGGTTTGCGCTCTACAATCTGGGTCACTACCCGGGCGTCGTTGAAGATGAGGGAACCGTCTTCTGCGAAGTGTATCGCATCGACGCCAGCACGCTGGGCGAACTCGATGCCTTGCGCACCAAGAATGGCGAATACAAACGCCAACTCATCCAGACGCCTTACGGCAGTGCCTGGCTGTATGTCTATCAGCGTTCGATTGCGGGTCGCACCCGCATTGCGAGCGGTGACTGGCTAAAGCGCGACGACGCACCCGAGGCATAAATAAAAACACCGTCCATTGGACGGTGTTTTTTTATGCTTGCGAGGCAGAGAAGATTATTTCTTCTGTGCGCGCTCGTAAGAAGAGATGATTTCAGCTTTGGCCGCTTCAGCGTTGTCCCAGCCGTCAACTTTTACCCATTTGCCTTTTTCCAGATCTTTGTAGTGCTCGAAGAAGTGGGTGATCTGCGCTTTCAGCAGTTCTGGCAGGTCGTTCACATCTTTGATGTGATCGTATTCTTTGCTCAGTTTGGTATGCGGAACCGCAACCAGTTTGGCATCTTCGCCAGACTCGTCGGTCATTTTCAGCACGCCAACTGGACGGCAGCGAATCACTGAGCCCGGCACCAGCGGATACGGGGTTGGTACCAGCACGTCAACCGGATCACCATCCAGAGACAGGGTGTGGTTGATGTAACCGTAGTTGCACGGATAGAACATGGCGGTAGACATGAAACGGTCTACAAACAGGGCGCCAGACTCTTTGTCCACTTCATATTTGATCGGATCGGCGTTAGCTGGGATCTCGATAACGACATAGATATCTTCTGGCAGTTCTTTACCTGCAGGCACCTGGTTCAAACTCATCTGGCTTTCCTTCATTGGTCGTATGTTGAGTGACGGCTATTATAGCCAACTGACTCTGAAAGTATGCCCCCTTTTTGGCGTTTCGGAATGCTCCAACGGCCTACTTCGCGGTGACAAACAGCGAGACAATCCCTGCAGCAATCAGTGGTCCGACCGGCACACCACGGAAAAACGCCACGCCAATCACGGTGCCGATTAACAATCCACCAATCACTGATGGCTGCACGCTCATAAAACTGACGCCGCGTCCGCCCAGCCAGGCAACAAACACCCCGACAATGATCGCCACGATCGATTGCCAGTTAGCAAATGACTTCAGCAAGGATGAAGTGGGCAACGTCCCACTTGCCAGTGGCGCCATCACTGCGACAGTTAGAATAATAATACCGATCTGAATGCCCTGTTTTTCCACATAGGGGAAGAACTGCGACAGCGGTGTCAGCTTAATGGCGAGCAGGATCAGAATGGAAATAGTTACGGCACTGTTATGAACGAAATAGCTCAGGACGGCGAGGCAGACCAGAATGATGGTAGAGGCATAAGCAGCCATGTTTTCTCCCTGAAGATGGATGGATGCGCAGGTCAGTGCCTGCGCTGACGTTTTTTTAACGCCACCATTTATCAACAATCATCGGGATTGGCGCAACTGCCTTTGTTCATTGATTGCAACATTAAAGCCTGGTTCCGCACCAGATTAACGCCCTGAGCCCCGATGGAAAGGGCTGCCATGCTGCCCTGGCGACTCACAAAATAGCTGCGGCTGGCCTCCATCCAGCTATCGCGATAGGCCAGCCACGCGCGTTGGGCAGCACGTAATTTGTCTTTAGGTTCGCCAGTTAATTTTTTCATCATCTGGTTGTACTGCATATTCATCTCTTTATCCCAGGCCTTATTGGCGCTGCCGTAGCACTGAGACATGCCCGCGGTGCTGGATTCCTTGTCCAGACACTGCTGCAGCTGCTGGTCGAGCGGATGCGTCTGCGCCATAACCATACTACTGGCGAACAGACAGGCAATCGGGAGCCACTTTTTCATCATTTCATTCCTTCATTTTTGCGCAGCGGACTTCAGAAAAGCTGAAGGGTAAGCGAACGTCGGCAGATTGACCATCAACATTGGATAAAGTTTCTGCGACCAGCTGCCGATAATCTCTCCGTTTTAGGGCCAGTGGAGTTCTGCCTTTTCATACACACGGGAATGATCATGATCAGACAACTATCAATACGTACCGCTTTACTTGCGTTGTTGGCCATCATGACGGTGATGCTGTTAGCCGTCAGCGCCATGGGCATCTATGCCATTAATGCTGGAAATCAATCTCTGGATGCGCTGAACCGCATTCAGGGGATTGAACTCAACAAGCTCTACCAAAGCCGTTCAGATTTAATGCGCGCCCGCGCCAATGCGGCGCTGGCCGTTCGTAAGATCGAAATTGGTCTGCTGGATGACGGCGCCAAAGTCACGCAGCAGGCGCAAGCCGCAGTGGACAGTTCTCACCAGTTCCTCAAAGCATTTGTCGATGCAGGCACCGTAACAGCGCATGGTAAAACTCTGGCCGATGCGATTGTGGCGACCTACAACGTCTACGATAAAGAAGGCATCACGCCCATGATGGATGCCTTAAAAAAACAGTACACCGATGAGTACTATCAGGTGCTGGAAGGCAAACAATCACAGCTGGCAGCAAACTATTCAAAGGCGGTGAATGATTTCAGTATTTACGCCGATGAAGTCTCTGCGGCACGCCTCAAGCAGGCGGCTGACAACGAAGTCCGGATGAAGGTGATGATTGGCGTGGTGATGGTACTGACACTGCTGCTGATCGTACTGGCCTGGCAGTTGTTGCGTCGCTCGCTGCTGCGTCCTTTGGACAACGCAATCCTACATCTGGAACAGATTGCGGCGGGCGATCTCTCGCAGCCTTTACCTGCCGCAGGCAAAAATGAAATTGGTCGCCTGAATCAGGCCCTTTCCGATATGCAGATGGCGCTGCGTGATTCGGTGAGCCAGGTGCGTGAAGCCAGCATGCAGATTGATGTGGGCAGCCGTGAACTGGCGGCGGGCACTGTGCATCTGTCGCAGCGTACCGAAGAGTCTGCTGCTTCGCTGGAGCAAACGGCCGCCAGCATGGAGCAACTGACCGCCACCGTCCGTCTTAACGCCAGTAACGCTCAGCAGGCCAATCAACTGGCCAGCAATGTCTCGACCAGCGCCGATCGCGGTGCGGAAGTGGTGGGCTATGTGATGGAGAAGATGCAGGAGATTACGCAAAGCTCTAACCGCATCGGCGACATCCTCAGCGTGATTGATGGTATCGCCTTCCAGACCAATATCCTCGCCCTGAACGCCTCGGTGGAAGCCGCGCGTGCTGGCGAGCAGGGCCGTGGCTTCGCCGTGGTCGCCAACGAAGTGCGTACGCTGGCTGGCCGCAGTGCGACCGCCGCCAAAGAGATTCGTGAGTTGATCAGTGAATCGCAGACGCGCGTCAAAGAGGGCAGTGACATGGCAACGCGCGCTGGTGAAACCATGGATGAGATCTCCAGCGAAGTGATGCGAGTGACCTCACTGATGAAAGAGATCTCGATTGCTTCAGAAGAGCAAAGTCGTGGGATTGAGCAGGTGAACCTGGCGGTGACACAGATGGATGAAGCCGCACAGCAAAACGCCGCGCTGGTGGAAGAAGCCAGCGCCGCCACGCAGTCGCTGGAAGCGCAGTCACAGCAGTTGCAGGAATCAATGGCGCAGTTCCGCGTCGTCGCCGCGTAAAAACAGGTGCAACGTGCTTATGGCGCGTTGCTACTTATCTCTTCAGCAAAGCGCAGGATCATGTCTGCTAATTGGTCATCTTCAGCCAGAAAATAGGCGGCGGGGATCTCCAGCGCTTTCGCCAGCAGTTGCAGCGTCAGTAAATCGGGCTGATGCACACCGACTTCATAACGATTGATGCGCGCACTGGCGGAAAATTCTTCAATGCCAGCGGCAATCCCTAACCCTTTTTGCGAAAAACCCTTCACCAGACGCACCTGTTTCAGGCGTCTACAGAAGGTTTTTGCAGGGAAGAGGTCGGTTTCATGCCTACGAGAATCGTAGATTTGCTGCTTGTCAGATACTACGAGTAACGTAGTATCGTTATGGCAACCTATAACGAGAACTAAGGAGAGTGACGTGGGTGAAAGCAAGCAGGACTGGCATCAGGCCGATATTATTGCCGCCTTACGCAAGAGAGGGACTTCATTAGCCGCCGTATCACGTGAAGCGGGGTTGTGTTCGACCACTTTGGGCAATGCCTTAATCCGACCCTGGCCCAGGGGCGAATGGCTGATTGCTGAAGCGATTGGCATCGCACCCGATGAAATCTGGCCCAGCCGCTACTACTCCGCGCAGGGTGAATTGATTGATCGGCAAGCAAAGCGGCGAAAATAACCTAATAAAAAGCCCGCTCATTATTGGCGGGCTTTTTCACATCACATCAGCTTATTCGTGGCTGTCCGGGAACTCACGCATAAAGCGCTCAACGTCATCCACCATCGCATCGTTACCGCAGAAGAACGGGCAACGTTGGTGCAGGGTTTCAGGCTGGATGTCGAGGATACGGTTGGCACCATCGCTGGCTTTACCACCGGCTTGTTCCGCCAGGAATGCCATTGGGTTGCACTCATACAGCAGACGCAGCTTACCTTTCGGGTGGCTGGCGGTGCTTGGATAGAGGTAAATACCGCCTTTCAGCAGGTTACGGTGGAAGTCTGCCACCAGTGAACCGATGTAGCGCGAGGTGTATGGGCGCTTGGTGGCGATATCCTCTTCCTGACAGAACTTCAGGTATTTCTTCACGCCCTGCGGGAAGCGAATGTAGTTACCTTCGTTGATGGAGTAGGTGTAGCCTTTCTCCGGGAAGGTCATGCGCTCATGGCTCAGACAGAACACGCCCAGTGACGGATCGTATGTAAACGCATGCACGCCCACACCGGTGGTGTAAACCATCATGGTGGAAGAACCGTAAACCACGTAACCGGCCGCAACCTGCTTGTTGCCCGGCTGCATAAAGTCAGCTTCGGTGATCGGCGTACCCGGCTCACTGATGCGGTGGTAGATGGAGAAGATGGTGCCGACGGAAACGTTCACGTCGATGTTGGAAGAGCCGTCCAGCGGATCCATCAACACCACGTATTTACCGTCTTCTGAGCCTTCAAAGATGACGAACTCATCTTCTTCTTCGGAAGCGATACCGGCAACCACACCACGCGCTTTCAGGGCAGCTTTCAGTTTTTCATTCGCGAAGAGGTCCAGCTTCATCTGCTGTTCGCCCTGCACGTTTTCCACGCCGCTGGCACCGAGGATATCCACCAGACCCGCTTTGTTGATGTCGCGGTGGATAATCTTGGCTCCGAGCTTAATGGAGGAAATCAGCGCCGTCAGTTCACCTGTGGCGTGTGGAAAGTCGTGTTGCTTCTCGACGATGAATTCGCCTAACGTTTTCATAACACATTCCCTGAATCTACGATGGAGTGGCAGCAGCTTTAACACGCTACCAACGTATGAGCGCAGTTTAGCCGATTGAACTTTAAAAACCATAGTCCTAATCCGTTTCTTCCCACTCTGCTCGGGGTTACACTGTGCGCCGAACTTTTGAGTAATGGATCTCTTTATGCGTATTCACATCCTTGGGATTTGTGGCACTTTCATGGGCGGACTGGCAATGCTGGCCCGTTCGCTAGGGCATGAAGTGACCGGCTCTGACGCCAATGTCTACCCGCCGATGAGCACCTTGCTGGAACAGCAAGGCATTGAATTGACAGAAGGTTACGATGCCAGTCAGCTTGAGCCGCAGCCGGATCTGGTGATCATTGGCAACGCCATGACGCGCGGCAATCCGTGTGTGGAAGCGGTACTGGAACGTAACATTCCGTACCTCTCTGGCCCGCAGTGGCTGCATGATTTCGTGCTGCGTGACCGCTGGGTGCTGGCCGTGGCCGGAACCCATGGCAAAACCACTACCGCAGGCATGGCAGCGTGGATTCTGGAGGCCTGTGGCCTTGAACCGGGCTTTATCATTGGTGGAGTGCCAGGAAACTTCGAGGTTTCGGCAAAAATAGGAAAAAGTCCATTCTTCGTGATTGAGGCGGATGAATACGACAGCGCGTTCTTCGACAAGCGTTCCAAATTTGTCCATTACTGCCCGCGCACCCTGATCCTCAACAACCTTGAATTCGATCACGCCGATATCTTTGACGATCTGCGCGCGATCCAGAAGCAGTTCCATCATCTGATTCGCATCGTGCCGGGCCAGGGCAAAATCCTGCTGCCGGAGCACGATAACAATCTTAAGCAAGTGATGGCGATGGGCTGCTGGAGCGAGCAGGAAACCGTCGGCGACAACGGCCACTGGCAGGCGAAAAAGCTGACGCCGGACTCCTCCCACTGGGAAATCTGGCTGGACGGCGAGAAAGTCGGTGAAGTGAACTGGGCGCTGGTCGGCGAGCACAACATGCACAATGGCCTGATGGCGATTGCAGCTGCGCGTCACGTCGGCGTGAAACCGGTGGATGCCGGTGAGGCGTTGAGCAGCTTTATCAATGCGCGTCGTCGTCTTGAGCTGCGTGGTGAAGTGAATGCCATCAAGGTGTATGACGATTTTGCCCATCACCCCACAGCGATTCTGGCCACGCTGGCGGCGCTGCGCAGCAAAGTCGGTGGTACCGCGCGAATTCTGGCAGTACTGGAGCCGCGATCCAACACCATGAAGATGGGCGTGAGCAAAAACGAGCTGGCCCCGTCTCTGGGTCGCGCCGATAACGTGTTCCTGTTCCAGCCACACCATATTCCATGGCAGGTGTCTGATGTCGCGGAAGCCTGCATCCAGCCGGCGAAGTGGAGCGCGGATATCGATACGCTGGTGGAAATGGTGGCAAAAGAAGCTCAGCCAGGCGATTCCATTCTGGTAATGAGCAACGGTGGTTTTGGTGGCATTCACCAGAAACTGCTGGAGAGATTGGGACGTTGATGGCGTGGCGACCCTTTAATCGGGGTTGCCACTGGGTTTGATGACGCTCTGTTATCTGCCCAAACTAAAAAGGGTCGCCCACTGGCGACCCTTTTTATGCACGCGGTAAACTCACGCCTCTGCCAGCTCGCGCAGATACTGGAAGATCTGACGGGTGGCTTTCGGTGGTTTGTTAGCGGCTTTCTCTTTCTGCGCATTACGGATCATGGTGCGCAGCTGCTGGCGATCGGCCTGCGGATAGAGATTAATCACTTCTGCGATAGCATCATCGCCTTTCTCGATCATGCGATCGCGCAGTTGCTCGAGTTTATGGAACAGCGCAACCTGCTGGTTATGGCGGTTCTTCAGCTTATCCAGTGCCTGACGAATCGGATCTTCATCGCGCGCGCGCAACATCTTACCGATCAGCTGCAACTGGCGGCGACGGCCTTCCTTTTTAATACGCTGTGCCAGCTCAATGGCGGCACGCAGATCATCGTCGAGTGGAATTTTGTCGAGGGAGTTTTTCCCCAGATCAACTAACTCGGCGCCCAGGCGTTTCAGCTCTTCGGCGTCGCGTTTAATTTCGCTTTTGCTGACCCAGATAATCTCTTCGTCTTCATCTTCTTCGTTTTGATTATCTGGCACATCGTCGAGCCAGTCATCGGGCTGCTTGGTCATCTCTTGGCTCCCTAAAAAAAAGAGGCTAATCCTACCAGTTTATCGGGCGACTGCGAAATTGTTCTCTGAGTCTGATAGACTCAATAAATTCATACTTAAGATTAGACGGCAGGTCGATGAACGTATCTACTCAGGTTGCAGAACAACGTAAAGTGTTAGAACAGGCTGTCGCGCAGGCGCTGGAACTGGCGAAAGCCAGCACTGATGGAGCAGAAGTCGCGGTGACCAAAACCACCGGCATCGGCGTCAGTACCCGCTATGGCGAAGTGGAAAACGTCGAATTCAACAGCGATGGTGCACTTGGCATCACCGTCTATCATCAGAACCGCAAAGGCAGTGCTTCTTCAACCGACCTCAGCCCGGATGCGATTAAACGCACCGTGCAGGCGGCGATCGACATTGCGCGCTACACCTCGGTTGATCCTTTTGGTGCCCCGGCCGATCCCGAACTGCTGGCATTTGAAGCGCCGGATCTCGATCTTTACCATCCGTGGGAGATCGACGCCGATCGCGCTATCGAATGGGCTGCACAGGCAGAACAGGCGTCGCTGCAAGCTGACAAGCGCATTACCAATACCGAAGGCGGCAGCTTCAACAGCCACGTCGGCATCAAAGTGTTCGGTAACAGCCACGGTATGCTGCAGAGCTATTGCTCAAGCCGCCATTCGCTCTCCAGCTGTGTGATTGCCGAGCAGGATGGCAACATGGAGCGCGATTACGCCTACACCATCGGCCGTTCCATCGACGATCTGCAAACTGCGGATTGGGTGGGACAAGAGTGCGCACGTCGCGTGTTGTCACGCCTGGCGCCGCGCAAACTGCCAACCATGAAAGCGCCGGTGATCTTCGCGCCGGAAGTGGCGACGGGTCTGTTTGGCCATCTGGTCGGCATGATCAGCGGCGGTAGCGTCTATCGCAAAGCGACCTTCCTGCTGGATTCACTCGGCAAACAGATTTTGCCTGAGTGGCTGACGATTGAAGAGAAGCCGCACCTGCTGAAAGGGCTGGCGTCTACGCCGTTCGACAGCGAAGGTGTCCGCACTCAGGCGCGTGACATCATCAAAGATGGCGTGCTGCAAAACTGGCTGCTGACCAGCTATTCGGCACGCAAGCTTGGCCTGCAGAGCACCGGCCATGCCGGCGGCATTCACAACTGGCGCATTGCGGGCCAGGGGCATAGCTTTGAAGATATGCTGAAGCAGATGGGCCGTGGCCTGGTGGTCACCGAAATGATGGGCTCCAGCGTGAGTGCCATGACCGGTGACTATTCCCGCGGTGCCTCAGGCTTCTGGGTTGAGAACGGTGAAATCCAATATCCTGTGAGTGAGATCACAATTGCGGGCAACCTCAAGGATATGTGGCTCAATATGGTAACGCTCGGTAACGACATTGAAACGCGCAGCAATATACAATGCGGGTCGGTGCTGCTGCCGGAGATGAAAATCGCCGGACAATAAAGACATCGCTTCATGAAAGCAGCCCACGTGGCTGCTTTTTTTTTGCCAATAATAATACCCTCAATCATTCGCGTTAAAGGAAGGTGGCAAGCCAATGAATTCTCAGGAGCTTACATGAGTAACTGAGTTCAGTGAGCGCAGCCAATGCACCTGGAACGTGAAGGATGACGGGTAAATAAGGATATTTTTATGCGTAAGCATGTGATTGCAATGTTGTCTCTCTCGCTGTTGTTCTCCTCGGCTAGCGTATTCGCCGCTGACCTGAAGAATGATATGGATACCCTGAAAGATGGCCTGAGCGTGGTGAAGAAAACCTCTGATGCTCAGGAAATGCAAACCGCGCTCGGCAAGATGCGCCAGGCGGCGGAGGATGCTAAAAAATCCACGCCGGAAAAACTGGAAGGTCAGGCTGCCGATAGCGCCCAGATTAAGGATTATCACGCTGGTCTTGATTCTCTGATTGCGCAGATTGATGTCGTCGATCAGTTGGCAAAAGCCAACAAACTCGATGAAGCCAAAACTGAAGCGAAAAAGTTGGAAGATATTCGTAACGCCAACCATAAGAAATTCCGCTGATAACCCGGCCAGCCCCCTGGCTGGCCTTATCTCCTCTCGCGTTTCCTCCGTTTAATCTCATCGATTTCCGGCATAACCCGCATATTTGTGACCTGTTTCGCATACTTCGTGCGTAGTGCGATCTGGCGCACACACGCCCGTGGGATTTCCACTTTGAGGTGGAAAAGATGCGTCTCCACAGCCTGAAGCGGAAAGCGTAATTTCTTTCTAACGCGAATTATCTCTAATTATCCGCAGTAAACAGGAGTAGCAAGGTGAGGAGTGAAGCTGTCCCGCTGAAACCGAGTACGCCAGAAGCCATTCAGGCGTTGGCGGATAACACGTTGAAGCAGATTGCGGCGATCTACGCCGCGCACCACATCGAAGCCAATGCCGTGCAGCAGCAAATGCTGGCCTCGCATGTACGGGCGATGGCAGCGCGTTCCCTCACGGGAGAAGCCTTGCCGGAAGTGGAAGCCGAACTGTTTGAAGATATCTCGCCAGAAACCATGGCGCTGGCACAGCAGGTGGTGGATCTGTTTGGCAATCTGCCCAAAGAAGAAGCCTGGCTGTTATCGGTGCATATCGAAGTGGCGAAATCGAACGAAGCATAAATCGAGAGGAATTGAACATGGTAACAGTCGTGATTGGTGATCGTCTGGGTAAAGGTCAGAAAGTCGCAGCCGGTATTGAGAAAGCAGGCGGCCGTGCCGTGGTGGTGCCGGGCGTCGCAGCGGATATGAAGCTGGGTGATGTGATGAAAGCGGAAAACGCCGATTTCGGTATCTCCTTCTGCGGCAGCGGCGGCGCGGGTGCCATCACTGCACAGAACAAATATGGCTACAAAGCCAAACACGGTATGCGTTCGATTGATGAAGGCGTCACCGCCATTAACGAAGGCGCCACCGTGCTGGGCTTTGGTTTTATGGATAAAGAAGAGCTGGGTGAACGTCTGGTGCAGGCCTGGAATAAAAAACACGGCAGCTAAGCATGAAACAGCAATACGAGACGCAGGTAACGGTGCAGGGCAAAGGCGACAGCAAAGCGAAAGCCTTTTCCGATGCACTGAGCAAGGTGCAGCAGCAAGTGCTGCGCACCAGCCAAAAGATTCTGTTGCGCATTGAACCCATAGATGTGCGGGTGCTGCGCGCACAGGAGAGCGTACGCACAGAGAAGTTTTTGTTCTTCTTTCTGGCGCGCGAACGACGGAATTACAGCGTCGAGCTGGAGATTACCGTCAGCGTCACCGTGATCGACACCGACAAGGTGGATTTCATCGCGACGAAATAAAAACGACAACAAAGGGTACAACAACATGTTTTTAATCATTTTGTTTAAGTCGTTGATCATTGGTGGATTGGTTGGCGTTGGGGTAGGAGCGGGCGCAGCGCGCATGTTCCACGCACCGACCACCCAGGGTATGGGCGCGTTTCGTACCTTGGGTGAACTCAATTCCTGTGAAGGCGATCCTGCATCGCACTTCTCCTTTGGTCTTGGCTTCTTCTTTAACGCCTGGGCATCGTCTGTGGCGGCAGGCTCCTTCACACAGGACGTTGACCACCGCATTCTGCCCAACTGGGGCGCGGCTGCGTTGATGGTGAAAAATCGTAATGTCGCGGAAACCCTGCACAACCCGAAACGCATGGCGATTGCCTGCGGCATCATCGGCATGATCGTGGTGGCGTTCCTCAACAGTACCGCTTCTGCGGTGCCTGCAGCGTTGCAGGTTACGGCGGTTAAAGTACTGGTGCCGGCGGCCAACCTGCTGGTGAACACCGTAATGCCAGTGATCTTCTGGCTGGCAGCAATTGATGCCGGTAAGAAATCGGGCTTTTGGGCAACCATCTTCGGTGGTCTGGCACAGTTGATCATGGGCAATGCCGTGCCGGGTCTGGTGCTCGGTATCCTGATTGGTAAAGGCGTGGAAGAGAGCGGCTGGAACAAAGTCACCAAAGTGATGATGTTCGCGATTGTGCTGCTGTTCGCTCTGAGCGGCTTCTTCCGTGGTTTCGACATGAAACTGCTGCAATCCTTCCAACTTGGCATTCCTGGCTGGCTGGACATGATTCACAACAGCCTGAGCGGCAAATAAGGAGCCTTGAGAATGAACGAGACCGAAAACAAAGGGTTCTGGTACGCCGACTGGTCTTTCCCGATCTTTGTTGGCCTGCTGTCCGCCGGGGTGTTTGCCGGTACGCACATGTACTACCTGTACGGCATTGGCGCGTTTAACGAAGTGGCGTTTGTTTCCATGCTGCGTTCCGGCATGGAAACCGGCGTGTATGGCGCGGTGGCGGCGTTTGGTGCCAGCTTCCTGTTTGCCCGCATCATCGAAGGTTCGCTGGTCGGGATTCTGGATATTGGCGGCGCGATTCAAACCGGTGTCGGGCTGGGCGTTCCGGCCTTGCTGCTCGGTGCGGGCATCGTGTTCCCGGTGGCGAACTTTGCCGCTTCACTGGCAACGGGCCTGGTGGTGGGTTTAGCGATTGGTTATCTGATTATCCTGGCGCGTAAGTTCACCATCAATCAGAGCGACTCCACCTACGGTGCGGACGTGATGATGGGCGCAGGTAATGCATCGGGTCGCTTCCTTGGGCCGTTGATTATCCTGTCTGCGATGGCGGCATCGATTCCGATTGGCATCGGTTCGCTGGTAGGGGCGTTGTTGTTTTATCTGTGGAACAAACCGATCACCGGTGGCGCGATTCTCGGCGCGATGGCATTAGGCGCGATGTTCCCGGTTTCGCTGTAAAGCTGTCCCCGATTTAACGGTCGCCCTTCACGGCGACCCTACGATTGAACAGCGCATTCTGTGGGGGCGTATTGATGCCCCCGCACAGATGTGATGCAGATTCCGAAGGGTGCGTATTCATGCGCACCAGGCTGAATGCAGGTTGTTAAGGAGTAAATATGTTTGATCTGATTCTGCGCCGCGCGCGTTTGTGCGACGAACAGCTGGTGGATATCGCCATCCAGCACGGCAAGATTGCTGCGGTCGGCGACGTCAGTGGTTCAGCTCAGCAGGAGCGCGATTTAGCAGGGCGCTACTACGTCAGTGCGGGTTGGATCGACAGCCACGTGCACTGCTATCCCAAATCCCCTATTTATCACGATGAAGCCGATGCGATTGGCGTGGCGCAGGGCGTCACGACGGTGGTCGATGCAGGCAGCACCGGCGCGGATCATATCGACGATTTCTATCAACTCACCCGTTCCGCCACCACTGAAGTACGCGCGCTGATCAACATCTCACGCACCGGCATCATCACCCAGAACGAACTGGCGGATATGGTGCAAATCGACGGTGATGCAGTGGTGCAGGCGGTAAAACGTCGCCCGGACTTTATCGTGGGGCTGAAAGCGCGCATGAGCAGCAGCGTGGTGGGTGAAAATGGCATTCAGCCGCTGATTCGCGCCAAAGCCATTCAGCAGGCGGCGGGAAATCTGCCACTGATGGTGCACATCGGCAACAATCCGCCAGTGCTGGAAGAGATCGCCGATCTGCTCACCTCCGGTGACATCATTACCCACTGCTTCAACGGCAAACCGAACCGCATTCTGTCGCCACAGGGCGAACTGAAAGCCGCGGTGAAAAATGCCATCGCGCGCGGCGTGAAGCTGGATATCGGTCACGGCAGCGCCAGCTTCAGCTTTGAAGTGGCCCGTCAGGCCATCGCGCAGGGCATTCTGCCCGACACTATTAGCTCGGACATTTATTGTCGCAACCGCATCAACGGCCCGGTACATAGCCTGGCGCACGTGATGTCGAAATTCTTCAGCATTGGCATGACGCTGCCGCAGGTTATCGACTGCGTGACCGGCAATGCCGCGGCTGGCCTGCGTTTAGCGGGCAAAGGGCGCTTAACCGAGGGTTATGACGCCGACCTGACCATTTTTACCGTCAAAGAGGAAGCCCGCCCGTTCGTTGATGCTGAAGGCGAACGGGTTTTGGGTGAGCAACATTTGCTGCCGCTGGCCGTGGTTGTCGCGGGTGAGTGGCATCTGACAGATGAAGGGAAAGCCAATCATGTCTTCGATTTATGAAAAATATGACCTGAAACAGGTCATCAATGCCTCCGGTCGTATGACCATTCTCGGTGTTTCAACCCCGTCTGCCGATGTGGTCGAGACCGTGAGCTACGGTTTGAATCACTATTTCGAGATCAAAGATCTGGTCAATAAAACCGGCGCCTATATCGCTAAACTGCTGGATGTGGAAAACGCGGTGGTGGTCTCCTGCGCCTCTGCTGGCATCGCGCAGAGCGTGGCGGCGGTAATCGTCAAAGATAACGACTGGCTGCTGGACAACCTGCATGCTGCGCCGCTCACCGTGCCGCACGATATTGTGGTGCCGAAAGGCCACAACGTGAACTTCGGCGCACCGGTGGGCGCGATGGTGGCACTGGGCGGTGGACGTTTAGTGGAGGCCGGATACAGCAACGAGTGCTCGCCTGAGCAGCTGGCCGCCGCCATCACGCCAACCACGGCGGCGCTGCTGTACATCAAATCCCACCACTGCGTGCAGAAGAGCCACCTGAGTGTGGAGCAGGCGGCGGTGGTCGCGCGTAAACACGGTATCCCGTTAATCGTGGATGCGGCAGCAGAAGAAGATCTGCAGTGCTACTACCAGATGGGTGCAGACCTGGTGATCTACAGCGGCGCTAAGGCGATTGAAGGGCCGACCAGCGGTCTGGTGATTGGCCGCACTCAGTACGTTGAGTGGGTAAAACGTCAGAGCAACGGCATTGGTCGCGCGATGAAAGTCGGTAAAGAGGGTATTCTCGGTCTGACGCAGGCGATTGAAAACTATCTGGTGCAGCCGAAAACCACCGGTGCTGAGATGGTAGCCAACATGACGCCGTTTATCGATAACCTCAACACAATCAATGGCGTGTCTGCACGCGTGGTGTGGGATGCGGCGGGCCGCGATATCGCCCGTGCCGAGATCAAGTTCGATGAAGCCGTCACTCAATGGCCAACCGGTGAGCTGGTGCAGGCGCTGAAAACCGGCGACATCGCCATCTACTTCCGTGGCTACAAAGCCAACGAAGGCATTATCGAAGCCGATGTGCGCAGCGTCAGCACCGATCAGCTGCACATTATCTTTAGCCGTATCCAGGCGTTATTCAGTGGAGGAAAACGCGCATGAGTCTGAACCCGAATTTCTATCAGGGCCGTCTGTGCCTCAACGTGCTGGCCGGTTCTAAGCAGAACGCCAAAGAGATCTGGCAGGCCGCAGAAGGCCACGTGCTGGTGGGCGTCTTATCAAAAAACTACGCCACCAATGAAGAAGCGATTGCCGATATGCGCGAGTACGCGGCGCTGATCGACAACGCGCTGTCCGTTGGACTAGGCGCGGGCGATCCGAATCAGTCGGCGATGGTGAGTGAAATCTCAGCGGTACTGCAACCGCAGCACGTTAACCAGGTATTTACCGGTGTCGCCACCAGCCGCGCGCTGCTCGGGCAGAATCACACCGTGGTTAACGGCCTGATTTCACCAACCGGCACGCCGGGCCTGGTGAAAATCTCCACCGGGCCGCGCAGCTCGCAGGTGGAAGATGCGATTGTGCCGATCGACAGCGCCATCGCCATGCTGCAGGACATGGGCGGCAGCTCAGTGAAATACTTCCCGATGGGCGGTTTAAAAGCGGTGAATGAGTACCGTGCCGTTGCCGAAGCTTGTGCGCGTCACGACTTCTGGCTGGAGCCGACCGGCGGCATCGATCTTAATAATTTCGAAGCCATTGTGCAGATTGCGCTCGATGCGGGCGTCAGCAAAGTGATTCCACACGTCTATAGTTCGATCATCGACAGTGCCACTGGCGACACGCGCATTGACGATGTGCGTCAGCTTCTGGCAACGTGCAAGAAACTGCTGTAACAAACGAGTCACAGGTGAAGCTCCGTGAGATTTCCCAATCAGCGTCTGGCCCAACTTTTCGCTGCGCTGCAAAATGAAACGCTGCCGCAGGATGAGCTGGCGCGCCGCTTTTCTGTTTCAACGCGCACGGTGCGCACCGATATCACCGCGCTGAATGCGCTGCTGGAGCAGCACGGCGCTCAGTTCGTGCTGGTGCGCGGCGCGGGATATCAACTCAAAATCGACGATGTGGCGCTTTTTGATCGTCTGCAGGAAGAGAGCGCCGCGCCGCTGCGCGTGCCGCGCACTTCTCAGGATCGCGTGCGCTATTTGCTCACGCGTTTTCTCACCGCCGCCTATTCACTCAAGCTGGAAGACCTGTCGGAAGAGTGGTTTGTCAGCCGCGCTACCCTGCAAAGTGATATGGCGGAAGTGCGCGAGTGGCTGGGCCGCTATCATCTGAATATCGAAACCAAGCCGCATTACGGCATGAAGCTGTTCGGCAGCGAAGCGGCGATCCGCACCTGCCTGACGGATTTGCTGTGGCAAATTGATCAGGAGATGCCCGACAGCCCGCTGTTGACGGTGGAAGCGCTGCACAGCGGTATCCTGACGCAGCTGGAGCCGCTGTTGCAGCACTGCTTTAATCAGCACGCGATTCGCCTGAGCGATGAGGGCGAGCGCTATCTGCAAATCTACTGTGCGGTGGCAGTAAGACGCATCAGCGAAGGTTTCCCACTTAACGATCCCGGCGCGGAAGATGTCGGTGATGAGGTGCGCGAAGCCGCACATCATCTGGTGAATCTGATACAGCCGCTGGTTGGCAAACCGATTTCGCAGGCGGAAGAGAACTGGCTGCGCGTCAATATCGCCGCCCGACAGATTCAGGCGCTGTCACCCAGCACCATTAATGCAGATGACGCCGATGCGCTGGTCGATTACCTGCTGAGCTACATCAACACCCACTACAACTACCGCTTGCAGCAGGATGAACAGCTGCGGGCCGACCTGCTCACCCATATCAAAACCATGATTACCCGGGTGCGCTATCAAATTCATATTCCCAATCCGCTACTGAGCAACATCAAACAGCACTATCCGATGGCGTATGATGTCACGCTGGCGGCGGTCACCAGCTGGGGAAAGTACACGCCGTACAGCATCAGCGAGAACGAAATCGGCTTTCTGGTGCTGCATATCGGTGTCGGGCTGGAGCGGCATTACGATGTCGGCTATCAACGCCATCCGCAGGTGCTGCTGGTGTGCGACAGCGGCAACTCCACACTGCGCATGATTGAAGCGCTGCTGCTGCGTAAATATCCGCAGCTGGTGGTCACGGCGCGTTTGTCGCAGCGTGATTACGAGATGCGCGAACACATCGAAGAAGATTTCGTGATTTCTACCGTGCGTTTAAGCGAAAAGAATAAGCCGATTGCGGTGATGTCACCATTCCCGACCGAGTTCCAGCTGGAGCAATTGGGCAAGCTGGTGCTGGTGGATCGCACGCGCCCATACATGCTGGAAAAGTACTTCGATGCGCAGCACTTTATGGTGCTGGATAAGCCGATGACGCAATCCGCGCTGTTCCGCGTGTTGTGCGATCAGCTGGAGTCAGAAGGCTGTGTGGATGCGGACTTTTATCCCTCCGTCGAAGAGCGAGAAGCGATTGTCAGCACCCTGCTCGGCGAAGGCATTGCACTGCCGCACTCACTGGGATTGCTGGCGAAGAAAACCGTGGTGTATACCGTGCTGGCGCCGCATGGCGTGAGCTGGGGTGATGAAACCGCTTCGGTGATTTTCCTGCTGGCGATCAGCAAAAGCGAATACGAAGAGGCGATGGCGATTTACGATCTGTTCGTCACCTTCCTGCGGGAGAGGGCGATGACCCGATTGCGCGATTGCGCGATTGCGCGGATTTCGTCAGCTTTAAAGCGGTGGCGATCGATTGTCTGAGCCGGATGTGATCGTCAATCAGGGCGGCTTGAATATCGCCAAAACAATGTCCGGCATGAATTCCGCATTAACATGTTTGGGATGAATGCCGCCACTACGATGTTCGGCGTTGGGGTGGCATTTATCCCGTTCTGGTCTTAATCAACCGCGCTGCTTTGCCAGCAACCGCGGGATTTCACGCAGGCACCACGCCTTGGCTTCACCCATGCTATCGCGGCGCCACGCCATAATGATATCCACTTCACGGGTGTATTCGGCACTCACCACACGCAGACGGCCTTCGGCGATATCCTGCTCCACCATCGGATAAGGCATGGTGGCGACACCCAATCCTGCCAGCAGCGCTCGGCGTTTATCGTCCATGCTACTCACCGTCAGGCGTTGCTGTTTATCCAGCAGCTGCACCGTTAACACCGGGCGTTCGCGCGCGGTATCCGCCACCGCGATACCGCGATACTTCACGCGCGTCACTTCAGACAGCGGCTCGGCTTCCTGATGAATCGGGTGATCCGGACTGGCCACGTAGACGCTCATAATGCTGTAGAGCTTACGGGTGTTGATCTCGGTTGAGGCACGGAAATGCATATCAGGCGCTATCACGATGTCCGCGCGGCCCTGTTCAAGACGCTCCCAGGCACCGGCCAGCACTTCCGTCACCAGCGAAATCTGCGTGTTGGCTTTCTCCGCCAGCTTTTCAACGACAGGAAACAGCAGATTGGTGGGGATCAGCGCTTCGGCCACGATGGTGAGATGGGTTTCCCAACCGCGAGCCAGCGCTTCGGCATCGGTGGTGAGTTTATCGGCCGCTTCCAGCAGCACGCGCCCACGCTCCAGTAGCATACGCCCGACATTGGTAAACTTGGTGCGATGGCCAGATCGATCAAATAGAACCACGTCCAGCTCTTCTTCCAGCTTCTGCATGGTGTAGCTCAATGCAGAGGGAACGCGGCCCAGTTCATCGGCTGCCGCAGCAAAGCTACCACGACGATCAATAGCATCCATCACACGTAAAGCTTCGAGGGTTAACGCGCGGTCTTTTGCCATGCCGGTTCTCTGTCAGTAAATTTGAATATGCCAGGCAGATTAACTGGCTAACAATCCGGCGTCCAGCCTTTTACCATTAACGTATAAAGCCTGTGGTCGAATCTCACCGCAGTGCGTCGGAGGTAAATCATGATGACAACCCGCTGCGCGTCAGCATGTGGCCAGGCCGATTTCGGTTGGTTGCAGGCGCGATACAGCTTCTCTTTTGGCCACTATTTTGACCCGAAATTAATGGGCTACGCTTCATTGCGTGTGCTTAATCAGGAAGTGCTGGCACCCGGTGCGGCGTTCCAGCCACGCAGCTATCCGCAGGTGGATGTGCTGAACCTGGTGTTGCAAGGTGAAGCAGAGTACCGCGATAGCGAAGGTAACCATCTGATCGCACGGGAAGGCGAAGCCATGCTGCTGTCGGCGCGGCAGGGCGTGAACTACAGTGAAATCAATATCAGCAAAGATCACCCGCTAACACGCATGCAGCTTTGGCTGGCGGCCTGCCCGGATCGAGAGAATCCGCTACTGCAGAAAATCGCTGTGCCGCAGCAGACCCGTTTCTTGCTGGCCTCGCCAGACGGTGTGGATGGCAGCCTGCAACTGCGTCAGCAAGTTTGGGTCCATCAGGTGATACTCGCACCCGGTGAGCAGCATACGGTGAAACTGAACGGCCCTCGTGCCTATCTGCAATCTATCCACGGTTCGTTGGATCTGCAGGCAAGTAGCGCCAATCAGGAGTTACTGAGCTGCGGTGACGGCGCGTTCTTGAGTGAAGAACAGCAGATTACGTTGCAGGCGAAAACGCCGCTACGTGCCCTCGTCATCGATTTACCGGCATAAAAAAGGCAGCCCGCTGAGGCTGCCCTTGTCTGTGGTCGGGGCGCAGCTGACTGCGCCCGTCAGATGCAGATTACTTCAGGATGGTGAACGCGGTCGTTACGTGTTTCACACCGCTTACACGACTGGCCACATCGGCCGCCGCAGTGGCTTCCTGTTGTGTCACCAGACCCAGCAGGAACACTTCACCGTTTTCCGTGGTCACTTTCACGTTCGAGGATTTCACCTGATCGCTACCCAGCAGCTGCGAGCGGATTTTGGTGGTGATCCAGGTATCGGATGATGAGGTTCCGAGGCTCACTTTCTGGCCAGTGCGGATTTCGTTATACACCTCGGTGGCACCATCCACGCCCATGGCAATCTGCTTGGCGCGGCTCGCCAAATCCGCCGATGGTGATTGGCCGGTCAGCAGTACTTTGCCCTGATAAGCGGTGACCACAACGCGTGCCTGGTTTTTGATTTGTTCATCTTTAGCCAGTGCGTTACTGACACGCAGTTCCAGCGTACCATCATCCACTTGCGTACCTACGGTGCGCGGGTCCGTTGCGGTTTTGGTCGCCACAGCGGCGCCGCCTGCCACAACGGCAACACAGCCTTGCAGCATCATGGCGGTTAAAAGAATGGCGACAGCGTTCAATGCTTTCATTTGAGCTCCTTCAGTCATTCCTGGTGTGGGAACAAAGTGTTATCAATCAAATCACACAGGCAGTTCAGCGTCAGCATATGCATCTCCTGAATGCGTGCGCTGCGATGTGACGGAATGCGAATTTCCACATCGTGCGGACCTAACAGGCCCGCCAGCTCACCGCCATCATGGCCGGTCAGCGCGACGATAGTCATATCGCGAGTCACCGCAGCTTCAACCGCTTTTACGATATCGCGGGTGTTGCCACGGGTTGAAATGGCCAGCAGCACATCACCGGCCTGACCAAGCGCGCGAACCTGCTTGGCATAAACTTCATCGTGGAGACGATCGTTGCCGATCGCCGTCAGCATGACATTGTCGGCGCTCAGTGCCAGCGCAGGCAGGCTGGGGCGCTCGGTCTCAAAACGGTTAATCATACTGGCGGCAAAATGCTGAGCATTGGCCGATGAAGCACCGTTACCACAACTCAGGATTTTGTTACCGTTCAGCAGCGACTGCACCAGCGTCATAGCGGCGCGAGAAATCGCATCCGGCAGTGCCTCCGCAGCGGCGATTTGAGTCTGAATACTTTCGGTAAAACACGCTTTAATTCTGTCCTGCACAAGACCACCTGGTTCTATCCATCGGCATTAAAGGCATCGGGCAGCCATTCCAGCTCACGCCCGGTAATGGCAATGATGTCAAAACGGCAATTCACCGTATCAAAACTGCCGCCGCGTGCCAGCAACCACCATGCGGCGGTACGCAGCAGCTTTTGTTGTTTCTGGCGCGTCACGCTGGCGGCGGCACCGCCGTAGCGCGCATCGCGTCGATAGCGCACTTCGACAAACACCCAGCAATCGGCGTCACGCATAATGAGGTCAATTTCCCCACTTCGGCAACGCACGTTGCTGGCAACCCATCGCAGCCCGGCGCGCTCCAGATAGCCACGCGCCTGCTGCTCCTGCTCAGCGCCAATGCGCTGGCGGTTTACTGCACCGGAACGATTTGTCCCTGACGATACTGGTTCCATGCCAACTTCCTGTTGATCACGCAATCCGTGTCGGCGCTCAGCTTGCCGGTATTGCCGTCAATGGCAAAGCCAGGCACCTGACGCATCTGGTTAAAGTGATTCGCCAGCGTCCAGGCATCAATGCCCATCGCGTAGAGACGAACCAGCGAATAATCGTTGTTAAACGACTTCGCCGCCTGCTGCATCAGGCCCGGATTGTTGCCGGAGAGCAGCGGAATATCACTGAACTGCAGGCCATCCATTTCCAGACGGAAGTCTGGACCGGCACCCGCCTGTGCGCTGCGCGAACTGGCGTACAGCGCGATGTTGTTGCGGCTGCTGGTGCGCATCGCGATCATCGGCTTGATCAGTTGCAGCTCATCCTGGCTGGCCACGATGTACACCGCATCCACACTGCCACCGCTGGCATCGGCCGTCGGCGCTGGCGTGGTGGTTTGCGGTGCCGGAATGGTCAGACCTGCAACGGCCACGCCGGCAGACTGTGGCTGTTCAACCGTCAACGGCGTGCCACTCAATGCGATACCGGCTCCGCTATTAATACCTTGTTTCAGTTCGGAAACGCCACCAAAACGCTGTTGCAGTACGGTGGAGCCACCGAGTTGCTGCCACTCCTGTGCGAACGCCTTGCTGACGCGATCGCCATAGCTGCTACGTGGCACCAGCAGTAATGGCTGGCGCTTGCCCTGTTCGTAGATATGGTGCGCGGCATCGCGCGCTTCGTCTTCAGGAGAAAGCGCAAAATAACAAATATTCGGATGGTTCTGGATTTGTTCTGGCTCGTTCAGCGCCAGCACGTTGAGTGGCGTCTGGCTGTTCACCACCGACTCCACGTCGTTTTTCAGCAGTGGACCCACCACGATAGTCGCGCCATCCTGCTGCGCCTGCTGCATCACCTGGGCAATCGGCTGGCTGCTGGTGTCATAGACTTTCACTTGCGCGCTGCTGTCGGGCTGAGCAGCCGTTGTCGCGGGCTGTGCGGCGGCCTGCGGCTGTTCGGTCTGCGGTGGCATATTGCCCGCCATGGCAGGGCTGACAACCGTGTTAGCAGCAGCGTTAGCATCGGCAGGCTGTTGTGCGTTCGCGTCGCCAGGCTGTTGTGCTGACGGCTGGCCATTGGCATCGGTTGCCGCGGTAGCAGCAGGGGCGGGTTGCGGGGCTGGTGCAGTTAACACGCCATTTTTAGCATCGTTAAAACCTTTCTGAATCGCATTGGCAAAAACCTGTGCCTGGCCATTCAGCGGCAGCAGCAGCGCGATGGTGCTGGTCGAGGCTTTGGTGAAGTTTTGCACCTGGCTAAGCTGCGTTGGCAATGTTTTCGCACCCGGGTTTTGCGGATAACGTGTCTGCCAGTCTTTGATCGCCGCTTTCAGCATCTGCGGATCCTGGCTGTTGGTGTGCCAGGTGTTGAGCAGATCCAGCCAGCCCTGCAGGGTGTTCTCATTGGCGTTAATCACCAGGCTGTTCAGCTGATCCTGCGTCATTTGCGTCAGGGCTTGCCAGGTGGCGTCAATATTGCTCTGGTGGTCGGCGCCTTGCAGCAGCGGCTCCTGAGCAATATAGGCGCGTAACAGTGCGAGTGAAGGGCGATTCTGAGCCGCAGCGATTTGCAGCGCGTAGAAGCGCACCTGTTGATCCTGAGACAGGCCATCGGTTTTCACCTGACCCAGCGTCTGCTGAGCACCGCCGAAATCTTGCTGACCAATCTGCATCTGCGCGCGCAGTAATTGCAGTTCCTGCTGCTGCACCGCGGAGAGCTGTTGTGGCAGCTGCGAGATCTGATCGTTAGCCTGCGGATACTTTCCTTCCTTCAACAGGGCACGGATGGCAAGTAATTGCCAGTCGGTCTTGCTATCATCGCTGCTTTGCTGCACCTGTTGCAGATAATAGTCAGACCGGCCAGTAGCAGGCCCCTGAATATTGACGTTGGAGGTTTGCTGCGGTCCCTGGCCGCTACAGGCGGCTAAAATCAGTCCAGCGAGAAGAACAGGTACAAAGCGTCCTGCTTTATGACGTACGACTTTTGAAGGAAGCATACTGTATCCAGTGATGTTTTTTTCTAGATGCTCAATATTAAATCGGCAATTCGGATGAAACAATGAAACAACTCGATCGGGCAGAGATTTCTGCCAGCACGCTCTATATCGTTCCTACCCCGATCGGTAACCTGGGTGATATCACGCAGCGTGCGCTGACGGTGCTTGCTAGCGTCGATCTGGTCGCAGCGGAAGATACACGTCATACCGGGCTGTTGCTACAACATTTCGCCATCAATGCGCGACTGTTCGCACTTCACGACCACAACGAACAACAGAAAGCAGAAGTGTTGTTAGCCAAGCTGCAAGAAGGCCAGAGCATAGCGTTGGTCTCTGATGCGGGCACGCCGTTAATCAACGATCCGGGCTATCATCTGGTGCGTCGCTGCCGTGAAGCAGGTGTGCGCGTGGTTCCGTTGCCGGGTGCCTGCGCGGCTATCACAGCATTAAGCGCGGCGGGGTTACCGTCAGATCGTTTCTGTTACGAAGGATTTCTGCCCGCCAAGAGTAAAGGCCGCTGCGATGTGCTGCGCTCCCTTGAGAATGAACCGCGAACCCTCATTTTTTATGAATCAACTCATCGTTTAATCGATAGCCTGCAGGATATGGTGAGCGTCTGGGGCGCGGATCGCTATGTGGTGCTGGCGCGCGAAATCACCAAAACCTGGGAAACCATCCAGGGCGCACCGGTCGGCGAGCTGCTGGCCTGGGTGCTGGAAGATGAAAACCGTCGCAAAGGCGAGATGGTGCTGATTGTTGAAGGGCATAAGGCCGATGAAGAAGCGCTGCCTGCCGAAGCGTTGCGAACCCTGGCGTTGCTGCAAACTGAGCTGCCGCTGAAAAAAGCCGCTGCGTTAACGGCGGAAATTCATGGCGTTAAGAAGAACGCCCTGTATAAGTACGCGCTGGAGCAGCAAGAGGCGTGACAAACGCGGTCGGATCGCCTATTATCCCGCGCCGAAGCTGACCAGACAGTCGCCGCTTTGTCGTCGTCCCTTTCGGGGGAGACGGGCAGAGGGGAGGAAAGTCCGGGCTCCATAGGGCAGGGTGCCAGGTAACGCCTGGGGGGCGCAAGCCTACGACCAGTGCAACAGAGAGCAAACCGCCGATGGCCCAGTAATGGGATCAGGTAAGGGTGAAAGGGTGCGGTAAGAGCGCACCGCGCGACTGGCAACAGTTCGTGGCACGGTAAACTCCACCCGGAGCAAGGCCAAATAGGGGTTCACAAGGTACGGCCCGTACTGAACCCGGGTAGGCTGCTTGAGCCAGTGAGCGATTGCTGGCCTAGATGAATGACTGTCCAAGACAGAACCCGGCTTATCGGTCAGTTTCGACTTTTTCATGTGAAAAACCCGCCTCGGCGGGTTTTTTGCTATCTGGCGTATGGCGGCGAGAGGAAGGACAACCCACTCTCAAAGAAAAGAGCGCGGCTTAGTGGAAATTAAAATAAATCTCATCCCGCGGGGAATAAATAAAACCACAGCGTAAAGAAATGAAAATACCGGGGAACAAAATAATCCTTATGCCAGAATAGGTGCGTGTTTCACTACCGAGGACAATTTTTCATCCACATCGACGAAAAGCAACAGCGTGGATAAGTTGTAAAATTATGGATAAAATGCTCGCCCCAATGATGGCAACCTCTATTTATCTCTCTGAACACTTCCACTGCTCGATCTGCGACCAGCACTGGCGATTCGCGCTTTAGCGTCACACTCTCCTTATTTAAAAATATTCTTAAACTTTCTCACGCGTTTATTTTGCGTGATGGCACTCTATTTCTCTTAAGGAGAGAAATCATGCGCTATTGGCTTTTATTGGTTTTAGCTATCCTGGCTGAAATAACCGGCACGCTTTCTATGAAATGGGCCAGCGTCAATGACGACAACGCGGGCTTTATTTTTATGCTGGTGATGATTGCGCTCTCTTATATTTTCCTGTCTTTCGCCGTAAAACGTATCGCTTTAGGCGTGGCCTATGCGATGTGGGAAGGTATCGGCATTCTGTTTATCACCCTGTTCAGCGTCACGCTGTTCGATGAACCCTTATCGCTGATGAAGGTGGCGGGCTTAATCACGCTGGTGGCGGGAATTGCGCTAATCAAATCTGGCACGCTGACACGCAAGGAGCTGCAACATGGCCACGTTTAATGCGGTGCACGTTGCCTGGCTTGCACTGGCGATTGGGCTGGAGATCGTCGCGAATATCTTTCTCAAATACTCCGATGGTTTCCGCCGTGTAATTTACGGCCTGCTCTCATTGGTCGCGGTGCTGGGGGCATTCAGTGCGTTGTCACAAGCGGTGAAAGGGATCGATCTCTCAGTGGCTTATGCACTGTGGGGTGGTTTTGGTCTGGTGGCAACGGTAGCGGCTGGTTGGGTACTGTTTGGTCAGCGTCTGAATCGCATCGGCTGGTTAGGGGTGGGATTGCTGATTGCGGGGATGGTGCTGATTAAGTTTGCTTAAAAGTGGGCACATCGGCCTGACTCTTAGCGGCTAACGCGCATGAAGAAATAGAGTGTCAGGCGGTTCACCTCGTATTCCATCTGTTAAACCCTGCACAACACACTCCTTAAAAAAGGAGTGTGTTGAACGCAATGATCCCCACTAACCTCAACCGCGGCCGTGTGGCTCATCCCAGTCAAACGCCGGGCCCAGCGAAATCACGCCGCTCGGGTTGATGGTCTTGTGGCTACAGTAATAGTGATGGCGAATATGTGGCAGATTCACCGTGTCGGCGATGCCTGGCATTTGGTAAATATCGCGCAGGAAACCGCTCAGGTTGCGGTAATCACTGATGCGGTGACGATCGCACTTGAAATGCGTGACATACACCGGGTCGAAGCGGACTAAGGTGGTCCATAAACGCAAATCCGCTTCCGTCAGGTGATCGCCCGTCAGATAACGGTGCTGGCCGAGAATTTGCTCAAGCCGCGCCAGCGAATGGAACAGCGCCGTGACTGACTCATCATAGGCTACCTGTGAGGTGGCAAACCCGCTCTTGTACACGCCATTGTTCACCGTGTCGTAAATCCAGCCGTTCAGCTCATCGATCTTATCGCGCAACGCCGGCGGATAATAATCCCCGGCGCGGGCACCCTGCGCATCAAACGCCGTATTGAGCATACGGATGATATCAGCCGATTCATTACTCACGATGGTGTGCTGAGTTTTATCCCACAGCACCGGAACGGTCACGCGGCCGGTGTACTGCGGATCGGCGTGCAGGTAGAGCTGATAGAGGTATTCGTTTTGATACAGAGAGTCGCCGGTTGCGTCCGGGAAATCGTCGTCAAAGGTCCAGCCGTTTTCCAGCATCAATGGATGCACCACTGAGACGGAAATCATCTCTTCCAGCCCTTTAAGCTGGCGCATCAGCAGCGTGCGGTGTGCCCACGGACAGGCAAGAGAAACATAAAGATGATAGCGATCGCGCTCGGCAGCGAAACCCGCCTTGCCGGTGGGGCCTGCACTGCCATCCGCCGTTACCCAGTTGCGCCAGACTGCTTCTGTGCGTTTGAAGCGGCCACCGGTTGACTTCGTATCGTACCAGGTGTCATGCCATACACCGTCAATCAGTTGTCCCATAAGCCCTCCATAAAGAAAAAGGGCGAGGAAAATCCTCGCCCCTGCAAATCAGTATATGTGTTCTGACAGCGCTTGTGTGCTTAGCGTGCGGCTGCTGGTGCGAAACGAGCACGAATCAGACGGTCGATGCTGTATGCACCCGGACCTACCAGACCCAGCACCAGGAAACCACCGGCGATGGACAGGTTCTTCATGAACATCAGCTGGTTAACGCCTTCAGCAAAGTTGCTGTGGAACAGGAACGCAGTCAGCAGGGTGAAGCCCGCAGTGAACAGTGCGGTGAAACGCGTCAGGAAACCGAACAGAATTGCCAGACCGCCGCCGAACTCCAGCAGAATAACCAGCGGCAATAAGAAGCCCGGGACGCCCATCGCCTGCATGTATTGTGCGGTACCGGCATAACCGGTGATTTTGCCCCAGCCCGCAGTGATGAACAGAATGGTCATTAATACGCGTGCCAGCAACAGGCCTGAGTCTTCGAATTTTTTCATCATTTACTCCAACAAGAATTAAGAAGCAGGTTGTTGGCCTGCAAGGTTTTGATCCCGCAGAATCGCTGGTCGCAATTCGTTGGGCTGATGGAGGAAGATGATAGTCGCAGGTTGCAACAGTTGTAAGCGAGTTAAACTGTCAATGTTGTTCAGGGATTTTGATAAAGAAAAACCGAATCTTTTAGATCCGGTTTCAAATGAAGACGTTAGCGAGGTTCGAGCGTGGACTTAATCATGCGCCAGGTACTCCAAAGACCAAAACCGCGTTTTGCCCAACGCAAAATACGGTTAGGACTGCGGATTGACCAGATAGCCAGTGCGCTGCTGCCAATTGCCAGATAGCGGCGTAAGCTGAGAAACGTCAACCAGCCGCGATCGTAGTGAGCGGTGCCATCCAGCCAGTCACGGCGTGCAGCACTGAGATCCAATCGCTGCTGCTGAACCTGGTTCAACAGATCGTGAATACGTGCTTCACGTTCGCGACGGCTCATGAGCGATGCTCCTCCAGCAAGCTGCGATCGGTTTCCAGCTCCTTGCGGGTATGACGCAGCAACGTTGACTGGCGTGACTTATATAGCGTCCACACACCAAAGATCAGCGCCAGCGCAAACAGTACGGCGGTAGTAATCGCAATCGCCATCAGCCGATACTGCGCATCTACCGCCCAGATGATCAGCACCATCAGGCTCATTAAACCAAAAGCGGTAAACAGCATCGTCAGTCCAACCATCATCAGCATCTGAATCAGATTGGCTTTCTCCTCCTCCAGCTCGACAATCGCCAGACGGACGCGCGTTTCCACCATCCCGACCAGGGTGGTGACGATGCGCTGACCGATGTTGAAGACCCCTTTGCCTGGGCCGTGGCTCTGACTATCGCTCATATCAACGACGTGAGATCAGGATGCCGATCAGTACACCGACAGCTGCACCGATGCCTACGCCGTGCCACGGATTATCGCGCACATACTCGTCGGCCTTTTCTGCCGCTTCACGCGTAGATTGCGCGATGCGTTCACCGGAATCGCCCAGTCTCTCACGCGAACTTTCAATCGCGCCGCGCGCTTTGCTGCGCAGTTTGTCCAGTTCGGTTTTCGATTTATCCGCCGAGCTGCTCAGTACTTCTTCCAGGGTGTCAGCAAGGTTTTTCAGTTCCGCACGCAGATGTTCAGATGTGGTGTCTTTAGACATGAAGTTCTCCATTACATCATCTATTTAAGTCCGATTAGTAGGGCTCAGCCTCAAGCTTTTTCAGCTCGTGCTGTGCCTCTTCCAGCTTACGTTCGCGCTTCTCAATCTTATCTTTGTCGCCATCCTGACGCTCTTCCTTCAACTCACGCTCACGTTCCGCAATTTTGTGTTTTTGCTCTGCAATGCGTTCGCTGTGGGCTGACTTCAGTCTCTCATCAGTACAATTCGCACGTACTTCAGTGAGCGCGCGCTCCAGCCCGGTCACCCGGCGCTGGTTATCATGCTGTTTAGCCATGTCGATTTCGCGCTGAATGTCGTGCTCTTTTTGCTGACACAGCGACTCGGCTGCCATCAGAGATCCCGAGAGAGAGAACAGAATAGCACCCAGCAGTAATTGATGTTTCATCAGGTTTTACCTTCCATTGTTGATGACCTGCCGCAAACCGGGCAGGAGAAGCGTCCCAGCTTGTCTTAACTCGCGCTACCTTTAAGCATAGACAGCAGACGAAAAAATTCAACGAAGACGCGGGGATAGCGAGGATTGATTCACCGTCTGGCTTATCACCAGACGGCTAAAATCAGCTGTAAGTTGGGCGGTTGCTGTCAGGTACTTGCTGCGAAGCTTGCGGTCCGCTTGCGACGACAAAGCCCTGTGGCAGTAAGCGTTTCAGCACTTTTTGGGCAGCAAGGCTTTGTTCTTCATTTTCGAAATGAATCACCAGCGCATCGCCCGCAGGTGTAATGCTTTTGATACGCACACCTTGCGCACTAAGCTGCTGATACAGATAAAAGCCATCCGGCAGATTGGTGCCATTATGGGCAACACGGATTTGCACCACGGTATCGTGCTGCAACATCGACGGCACAAAAATCACCGCCAGCAGCGCCAGCACAGCGCCAAGCGCCCAGGGCACGAAACGCCTGGGGAATCCACGGAATCTGATCATGGCTGTGAATTCCCATTGCGTGAAGACTGACGTTTACGCCACAGCACCACCAGAGAGCCCACCAGACCAATCACCAGCAACACCAGCGGTAACAGCATCAGGCAGAACATCAGTTCATCTTCATAGCGGCGGAAAATCGGCGTTTTGCCCAGCGCGAAACCGAGCACCGTCAGAATCAGCACCCACAGGAAGCCGCTCATCCAGTTGAAGAACTGAAAGCGTGCATTACTCAGGCCAGAAAGCCCCGCGATGGTCGGCAGCAGGGTGCGCACAAAGGCAATGAACCGACCGATCAGCAAGGCCGAAAGACCATGACGATGGAACAGGCTGTGCGCGCGTTGATGATATTGCGCCGGAAGGTGCGAGAGCCACTTCTGTACGGTAGGCGTATTGCCCAGCCATCGACCCTGGATGTAACTCACCCAGCAGCCCAGGCTGGCGCCGGTGGTCAGAATCAAGATGGTCAGCGGGAAACCCATGGTGCCTTTGGCAATCAAAACACCGACTAAAATCAAAAGACTATCGCCGGGCAGAAACGCGGCGGGTAGCAGGCCATTCTCGAGAAACAGGATCAAGAACAGCACGCCATAAATGGCCCAAACCAGTGTCGGGTCGGAGAGCATTTCGTAATCCTGCTGCCACAGGGCATGCAGCAATGCTTTCAAAATATCCATCAATCATTCCTGAACATCATTGTTAAACGTGCCCGTAAGGGGCTGAGGCGCAGGCTGGCTTGGTTATACATTTTTGGTATGCAGCCGTTGCGGGATTTCCGGATCCATCCAGAATTGATTGTTAAATCAGCGACTTTTTAAAGCCCTGTCGCAAAGGGTAAGAAAAGGGCGATAACTGTAACAAAAATCACGCAGGTCAGACAGTGTAAAGTGGCGCTCGGACAGGAGTTTTACCTTTTGACGCAGATGCTCAAAAGGAGCTTTACATGAGCTGACACTATTGCAGATTAACTGACTTATTCGCCTGGAAATGCAGCAGAATCAATAAGAATTGTCATTACCTTCCGGCAGGATGACGGGATTTTCCGCAAACATGTAACGGTCGACATTAAATTCAAAATCGTCGGCGGTGGCGTTAAACAGCATCTGTTTAGTATTTTCCAGGTGCTGCCACATTGCCAGCTTACTGGCGGCGGGATCTTTGCGCATAAGTGCTTTCAGAATCTGGTCATGATCGTCGCACCAGCTGGTGATGTTGCGCGCATCAATATGTTCGTGCAGTTTGAGCCAATAAGGGTTGTGCAGGCGATGCAACCACATCTTCTCGACAATCGCGGCGAGCGCGCTATTTTGCGTGGATTGAGCGATGCGGACGTGGAAATGCATATCCCATTCTGAATCACGTGAATGGTCTTCCTGGCGGGCTTTTTCCTGAATCGCCATTAACGCCATGATGTCCTGACGTGTGACCTGGGTGGCGGCAAACTCGGCCACGTTGCTTTCAATAAGCTGGCGCGCCTGTAACAGCTCAAACGGTCCGAAGCTGGCAAATTCCAGCTGGCTGGGGGTGGTCTCACGGTTTTGCTGTTGATTGCTGATGACGTGGATGCCTGAGCCTTTACGTACTTCAACATACCCTTCCACTTCCAGCATAATGATGGCTTCGCGAACCACAGTGCGGCTGACTTCCATCTCTTCAGCGATCAGGCGTTCGGCCGGCAGCTTATCGCCTACACGATAATCATCCGCCTCGATACGACGTTTGAGTTCACTGGCGAGTTGTTGGTAAAGACGACGGGATTCGTTCAGATCCATTGCGCGGTTCGCTGTGGCAGGGAAGGATGAGTTGTTATACCACTTTGACCGGGTGGAGGAAATGGGCTGACGTGCGCCAGCCCAAAGCGTGGAGATTAAGTGCGAGCTGTTGCCGGTTGTGCCACGTGCTGAACGTCCAGCTCAGATACCGGCTGATTTTTCAGCACGGTCCAGATTACACAGGCACCGAGCAGGTCAAATACTGCCAGCGCGGCAAACAGCGGGCTAAAGCCTAACGTATCAGCCAATGCACCCACTACCAGCGCAAACAGGGTGCTGGCAGTCCACGCGGCCATGCCGGTCAGGCCATTTGCCGTGGCCACTTCATTACGGCCAAATACATCCGAGGAGAGGGTGATCAATGCACCAGACAGCGCCTGATGGGCAAAGCCACCCACACACAGCAAACCAATCGCTACGTAAGGACTGGTGAACAAACCAATGGTGCCCGGTGCAATCATCAGCACCGCGCCCATGGTCACCACCAGTTTGCGCGACACAATCAGGTTCACGCCAAACCAGCGCTGGAACAGCGGTGGCAGGTAACCACCGACGATACAGCCGAGGTCGGCAAACAGCATCGGCATCCAGGCGAACATGGC
>JRUP01000031.1 GCA_000773965.1 Enterobacter cancerogenus | reverse complement strand
CCAGTAGCGTCATGCTCCCCGCCATGATGCCCGCACCACATGTCGAGCCATGGCCGCAACCGACCTTACGCGTTGCCGTCCCGGCACAAAACAGCGCGCCCTGGGCAATGCGTATTGGCGATCGTATCTGGGGGATCGATGCCGATTACCTCAGCGCACTGAGCCAACTCACCGGCACGCGCTTTAGCCTGCAAAGTTACGCCGATCGTTCGCAGCAGCTGGCGGCACTTGAGCGCGGCGACGTCGATTTCGTGTTGAGCAACGAACATGCGCAGCTGCCGGAAAACATCCTGGTCAGCGACAGCTGGGTTAACAGCCCGATCCGCATTTACCGCAATCGTGATAATCAACGCGCGGTGATGTTCAACAGCGAAAATGCCCAGCTCACTATCGCGGAAGCCACGCTGGCGCAACTTCCCGATGCCTTTGTGCAAAACCATCGCTGGCACAGCCTGCCAGGCGATTTGCAGGCACTGTATGCGCTGCTCAATCAGCAGAGTGACTATCTGGTGGCGGATGAAACCAGCGCCGGCTTTCTGCTGAATCAACTGCAGCAGGGACAGATTTACCAGATCACCGCCGATCCCGGCGCCGGTGAACTCTCGCTGCGGGCGCTGGCGCGCGATCCCACGCTGATCCACTGGCTCAATACCCAGTTGCGCCTGCTGCCCGCTGAGTTCAGTAATCGCGTGCAACAACGCTGGAGCCCGCCGTTGCTGCGCTATCAGGATACGCAAACGCTGATGCTGTCGGCTGCTGAGAAGCAATGGCTGTCCGCACAGAGCGAGATTCCTTATGCCGCAGAAGTGGATAATGCACCCTGGAGCTACCGCGATGGCAACGGCAATGCTCGCGGCTTTGGCATTGATCTGCTTAATGCGTTAAGCCAAAGCACCGGGCTGCGTTTCACACCGCGCTGGGTGAGCAATCCCCAACAGGCGCAAACGTTGATGCAACAACATCAGGTGATGCTGAATTTGCTACAACCCCTGAACGGCGACGATACCAGCAGCAACACATTGCCAGTGTGGCGCGCGATTTGGGGGATTTACACGCTTAATACGCAGCAGCCGATGAGCTGGCAATCCCTGCAACATCAGCGAGTGGGCGTACTGCGCGCCGATCTGGCGCAACGCCTGCTGCCTGAGAACATCACGCCCCAATTGTTCGATGACCGTGCGCAGCTCTGGCAAGCCCTGAACAGCGGTCAGATTGATGCACTGGTGGATAATGTGCTGTCTGCACGCTGGCGCATGGCCAGCCACGCGGATAATCGTGTCCATTTAGCCTTTGCCGCCAGCGATGTTGCCTGGCCGCTGGCGCCTCAGGTGAGCCAGGATCAGCCGCAACTCCAGGCGTTGCTGGATCATGCACTGCAGCAGATCCCAGCCGATACGCTCAATCAGATGCGCACCAACTGGTCACAGCCGCCACAGCCAGGCACCACTATGGCGATGCGCAATGTGCCGCTGATGATTTTGATTGCGGCCGGGATAATCATTTTGCTGCTGTTAGTGCTGCTGCTGCGCCGTTACCTGCAACAGCGGCGCGATCGCCTGCAGCGCCAGCAGGCAGAGCGCGCTAATGCCGCTAAAAGCCAGTTCCTTGCCACCGCCAGCCACGAGTTGCGTACGCCAATGCAGGCGATTCTCGGTCTGCTGGAACTCGAACAGCAGCAGCATCCCAGCGAGCGTTTGACGCTGATGCACAGCAGCGCGCGCTCGCTGATGGCGCTGCTGAACGATCTGCAAGACCATGCACGCATTGAGAATCAGAGTTTTCGCCTGGCACCGCATCCGCTCCATCTGGCAGATTGGCTGCAGCAACAGCAGCAGTTCTATCACCCTTTGATGCGTGAATCCGGTCCGGTGTTGTTGGTTGAGGCACTGACGCCCCTGCCGACACGGGTGATGCTGGATGGCGATCGCCTGCAGCAGGTGGCGAACAATCTGGTGGCCAACGCGCTGAAGTTCACGCGTCAAGGTGAAGTCAGGCTGTCGCTCGCCGTCACCGACCAGATTCAGTTAACGGTCGCCGACAGCGGCAGCGGTATTCCACTCAGCGAACAGGCCCAGCTGTTTGAACCCTGGTATCAGGCACCGTCGGGCAAAAGCCACGCCGTGCAGGGCAGCGGCCTGGGGTTGTTTATCTGTCGTGAGATCGTGCAACGTATGGGCGGTGAGCTGACGCTGACATCCGAACCGGATAAAGGCACTACGGTGGAGGTGCGATTACCGCTCGATATCTGTGAAGATGCGCCCACCGAGCGCCCTGCTGACTGGCCACGCTATCCGCATCTGCGCGTGGCGATTGTTGATGACCATCCCACCAATCTGTTGGTCTTGCAGCAACAGCTGGCTCGATTCGCTATCACGGCGCAGGTGTTCGAAGAGGGGCGCAGCCTGTTGCGCGCCGATGCGCTTCAGCCGTTTGATGTACTGTTGATTGACCAGATGATGCCGCGCCCGGATGGATTAACACTGCTGCGCATTTTACGCCGCCGCCAGCAGCGACGCAGCAAACCGGCACTGCGCGTACTCTGCTCCGCCGACGTGCAATTGCTGAAGGTAGCGTTGCAAGAAGACGAAGCGCTGTTGTTGAAACCGATTGAGCTGGATGATCTCGCGGCTCTGCTGGCACGCACGGTGCGCGATCCTCTCCGACAGCTGCCCGACAGTTTAATGATTCTGGCCCAGCACAATGAGGCCTTTATCCCGCGCATTTGCCAGACACTGCAACGCACGTTGCAACAGGATCGCGATGCGCTACTGGCGGCCAGCGTCGAGCATGACTGGCCCGCTGTCGAGCGTGCCGCACACCGCATGAAAGGCAGCTGGCTGTTGCTCGGCATGGATGAGATTGCCGAATACTGTCAGCAGCTCACCGATCAGGCAAAACAGCAGCGTCTGGACGATGATGCCCTCAATTTACTGATATCATTAACGAACAGGTTACTGGAACAACTGGAAAGTTATGGCACACACTCATTCTCACGGCGCGCATAACGGCAATCGCACGCGTCTGGCGGCGGCGTTTGGCGTCACCGCGCTGTTTATGGTTGCTGAAGTGATTGGTGGCGTGGTGTCGGGTTCGCTGGCACTGCTGGCGGATGCCGGACATATGCTGACTGACGCCGCCGCGCTGTTGATGGCGCTGCTGGCCGTGCAGTTTGCTCAGCGCAAACCCAGCGCCCGCCACACCTTTGGCTTACTGCGCCTCACCACACTTGCCGCCTTTGTGAATGCCATCGCGCTGCTGGTGATTACGGTACTGATTGTCTGGGAAGCGCTGCGCCGTTTCTATCAGCCTCAGCCGGTTGCTGGCGGATTAATGCTGGGGATTGCGATTGCCGGTTTGCTGGCTAATTTGCTCTCTTTCTGGCTGTTACATCGTGGCAGTGAAGAAAAAAATCTCAACGTACGTGCGGCGGCGCTGCATGTGCTGGGCGATCTGCTCGGCTCCGTTGGCGCGATTGTTGCCGCTATCATTATCATGCTGACCGGCTGGACACCGATCGATCCGATTCTCTCACTGCTGGTTTCGCTATTGGTGGTGCGTAGCGCGTGGTCATTGCTGCGGGAAAGCCTGCATGAGCTGCTGGAGGGCGCGCCGAGCGGGATTAACGTGGATAAACTGGCACGCGAACTGACACGCAACATCGCGGAAGTGCGCAATGTGCATCATATACATGTGTGGCAGGTGGGAGAAAAGCCGGTGCTGACATTACATGTGCAGGTGATTCCACCTTACGATCATGACGGGCTGCTGGTGCGTATTCATCAGTATTTGCACGAACACTATCAGATTGCGCATGCCACTGTGCAGATGGAGTATCAGCCTTGTACCGGTCATGATTGCGAACTCTGCGCGGAGCAGAGCTCGCATCATCACTCACATGAACATCTCACGCTGGATGGCCACGCCCATCACCATCACTGATTCGACAGCGCGCGCGACCCGTGTTCGCGCGCACTTTGCATCCACAAGCGGGAACCGTTAAGCGCGATCAACGTCAGAATCGCGTATTCCAGCGACATCGCATACACGCCCTGACGGGCAAAAATCATCACGCTAATCACGTTGATCACCACCCACAGCAGCCAGTTCTCGACGTATTTCCGCGTCATCAGAATCATCGCCACAATCGACAGCACCATCATGCAGGAATCCCAGAACGGGAAGGCATCCGGCTGCAGTTGCGGCATCGTCACGTTCAGGCCGAGACTCTGCATGATACCGACGGCGATTTTGGTCAGAAACGCGAACACCGGATCGATATACAGCGTCATCAGCGCAATGGCGATCACGCATGCTGCGCCCCAGCCAAGCGCCTTCGGCAACGGCAACCAGCGAATCTTCAGTGCGGCTTCATTGGCGGTGTTCTGACGACTCCACGCGTACCAGCCGTAGACATTGGCGACGAAGAAGAACAGTTGCAGCAGTAAACTGGCATACAGCTGAATCTGAAAGAAGATCACCGCAAACAGCGTGACGTTTATCAGCCCGAAAAAGTAGTTGATGATTTTTTCCTGGCTGGCGAGCCAGATACACAGCAGACCCGCAATGGTGCCCACCGCCTCGATCCATGACAGGTCGTAGCCACCCACGCCAATAGGAATGTGAACCAAAATATTTTGTGTGCTGAAGAAGTCCATGATCTGCACCTGTATGAAAGCCGCCTTAGGCGTTCCCTTTCACCTTGAGTTTGAGTTGTGCTGCAAAGTCTAGCATGCGGTTAAGCGGTATCAATGCGGCTTCGCGCAGCGCATCATCGACATGGATTTCATGCTCGCTGCCACCGTGCTCCAGCCCTTCGGCAATGGCTTTCAGGCCATTCATCGCCATCCACGGACAGTGCGCGCAGCTGCGACAGGTCGCGCCTTCACCCGCCGTCGGCGCTTCCAGCAGTTCTTTGTCCGGCACCGCCTGCTGCATCTTGTAGAAGATGCCGCGATCGGTGGCGACGATCATTTGCGGATGCGGCAGGTTTTTCGCCGCCTGAATCAGCTGGCTGGTGGAGCCGACAGCATCCGCCAGATCGACGATCGCCTGCGGGGATTCCGGATGCACGAGGATCGCCGCATCAGGATAGAGCGTTTTCATGCGCTGCAGGGCCTGAGTTTTGAACTCGTCATGCACGATGCACGCGCCCTGCCAGCACAGCACGTCCGCTTTGGTCTGTTGGGTGACGTAACGGCCCAGATGGCGATCCGGTGCCCAGATAATTTTCTCACCGAGGCTGTCGAGATGTTCAATTAGCTCAACCGCAATACTGGAGGTGACAACCCAATCCGCGCGCGCTTTAACGGCGGCTGAGGTGTTGGCGTACACCACCACCGTGCGGTCCGGATGTTCATCACAGAAGCGATTGAACTCCTCAATGGGGCAGCCTAGATCGAGTGAACACTCGGCATGCAGCGTCGGCATCAACACGGTTTTTTCCGGGCTGAGAATTTTGGCGGTTTCACCCATAAAACGCACGCCCGCCACCAGCAGCGTTTTTGCCGGATGGGTGCTGCCGAAGCGCGCCATTTCCAGTGAGTCCGAGACGCAGCCGCCGGTCTCTTCCGCCAGCGCCTGAATTTCAGGATCGGTGTAGTAATGCGCGACCAGCACCGCATCACGCTCTTTTAATAAGCGTTTGATTTCAGAGATGTAGTGGGATTTTTCATCCTGGCTGAGACGCGCCGGTTTCGGCGGAAAGGGATAAATCGCGCTTTCAGGATCGAACATCAGACTCATGACACGGCTCTCGTTTTCTCAATTTAACAAAATCGCCTGTTACAGCGATGATGCGGCATCAAAACCGCTATCGTGTTTTATATGCTAAACACGATAGCGGAATTGCGCGAGAGTGTCGTCTCTTTTTTATGCGGTTTACAAGCCACCTAACGATTTCTGCGGGTTTTCCAGTTCCAGCAAGAACGCTTTGACCGCCAGACCGCCCGCGAAGCCGGTGAGCTTACCGTTGCTGCCAATCACCCGATGGCAGGGCGCCATGATCGACAGAGGATTTTTACCGTTAGCTGCGCCCACTGCGCGCATGGCTTTCGGGTTGCCGATCTGTTCCGCGATTTGCTGATAGCTGCGGGTTTCACCAAACGGAATCGTCAGCAGCGCTTGCCAGACTTTTTTCTGGAATTCAGTGCCGACCGTGTCGTAAGGCATGTCGAACTGCTGACGCTCTCCGGCGAAGTATTCACGCAACTGGCGCTCGGCCTCACACAGAATGGGATGCTGATCGTTGCGGCTGATGGGCTTCAGTGGCACGCGTTGCGAGCCTTCGTTTTCCCACAGAATCGCTGACAACCCGTTATCGGTCGCGATCAACGTCAGTTCACCAACCGGCGTTGGGATGATTTTGGCATGATACATAAGGCACCTCCGGCATAAATCAGTGTGTCATTATCGCACTTCCGCCGCGATAAACTGGCTGTTTTCGGTCATGAGCATAAACTGGTTAGCTGTCCGAAAGCAGCGAGTTTTGCTCAGCCACTTGCGCGACGATACCCAAAATAGTGCAAGGCGCAGGAAGGCGGCAAACGAGAGACTCATCGAGCAGTCGATTTGAACCGCGCTTTTGCTGGTCCGAAGGGGGGAACCTTCTTCAGGAAGTTCATCTTCTCTCTGATCTGACTTAAGTCAGTGATTCAGGGGAACGAGCGCAACCAACGCTTCTGAGCTTTGAATTCTGGAAGGTATATGCGGTTTATTTGCTGGAGACGATGATGTTTGATCCTGAGATTGCATACCAGGCGCTGACCTCGCGCGACAGTCGCTTCGACGGCGTGTTCTTTGTCGGCGTGACCTCAACCGGCATTTACTGTCGGCCCATTTGCCCGGTGAAAGCGCCGATGCAGAAGAACTGCCTGTTTTTTGGCAGCGCTGAAGCCGCCGAAAAAGCACATTTCAGGCCCTGCCTGCGCTGCCGTCCTGAGTTAGCGCCGGGCTTCGCACCGGTCGATAGTCATCATCGCATCGCTGACCGGTTGATTCGTCGCATCGAAGAGGGCTTGCTGGAAGAGCAAGAGACACTGGCCGACATCGCCGGCGAGTTTAACCTGAGTGAGCGCCAGCTTCGCCGCGTGATCCAGCAGGAGTTGGGCGTGTCACCATTGGAGTTGCGCCAAACGCGGCGCATGCTGCTGGCGAAGCAACTTCTTACTGAGACTTCGTTGCCCGTCACCGAAATCGCCTACGCCAGCGGCTTTCGCAGTTTGCGCCGCTTTAATGATGTATTTCAGACTCGTTACCGTATGACGCCTTCGCGCCTGCGCAAACAGAGTCAACCAGAGAGCATGACCACGGTGCAGGAGAGCGCAGAGCTGCGTCTGAGTTATCGCCCACCTTACGACTGGGATGCCATTCTGGATTTTCTTCAGCAGCGTGTGATGAAGGAGGCCGAGTGGGTCAGTGAAGGCGCTTATCATCGCACCGTGGCGCTGGGGAACTGTCGGGGCTGGGTACGCGTCAGCCATTTGCCGGAGAAGCAGGCGCTCAAGGTGCAGTTCACTACCACCTTGACGCCGGTTTTGCCTGCCCTGCTGCGTCGCCTGCGCGACCTGTTTGATCTCGATGCCCAACCACAGCGCATCAGCGAGCAGCTAAGCCAGGATCCGTTGTTAGCTGAGAGTCTGGCACGTTATCCTGGGTTACGCGTTCCTGGGGCGTTTGACGGCTTTGAGTTGGGGGTGCGCGCAATTCTTGGTCAGCAGGTAACGGTGAAAGCGGCCACCACGCTAAGCAGTCGCGTGGCGCAGCGTTTCGGCGAGCCTTTAGCAACGCCCTGGCCAGAACTCTCTCGCCTGCCCCCGACAGCGGAATCGCTCGTTACCGCAACCATTGATGATATTGCCAGTCTCGGTATTGTGAGCGCTCGCTCGCAGGCGATTCAGGCGCTGGCACAGGCGTGTGCCTCCGGTGCGCTGCGCTTTAATGGCGCGGTGAATCCTGACGTGGTTCAGCAGCAGCTGCTGGCATTGAAAGGCGTAGGGCCATGGACGGCGAGTTATATTGCCATGCGTGCCCTGCGCTGGCCGGATGCGTTTCCTAAAGAGGATATTGCGATTCGTAATAATCTTGGTGGGGTAAGTGCCAAAGTGGCAGAGCAGTTATCGCAGGTTTGGCGGCCGTGGCGCAGTTATGCGGTGCTGCATATCTGGAAGAGTTTGACGCCTGAGAAATCGGCTGAGAAAGAGAAAAAGGCATGACTGGGCGTTCTTTTCAGCAATGGGATCATCGCTTGTGCACTCCAGTCGCCTGCAAAACAACGACAGTGCGTTCCAGTTGGCAATAAGGGGCGGTTGCGTAAAGACGCCGTAAATACATCCCTGTAGGCTCTGGTGGCGCATCCCTGCGCCACAAGCTTTACTCCACCGCCCCTTATTGCCGCCTTCATGGCACATCTCTGCGGTTTTTTAAAAGCATTAACCAAAGCCAAACAAGTCCGGCAAGGCGGGAGCGGGAGAGCGAAGCGTCCGAGCCATGGATGGCGAGGCCGATCCACAGGGATGTGAGATTCCTTCGCGATCCGTCCCGCCTTGACGGGCTGACGCACGGACTCATAGCAAGTTCAGCTAAAACTTTGAGAATTGAAGATTTGAGAAACGCAGAAAAGCAAAAAGGCGCCTTTAGGGCGCCTTTCTACATAGTGGTGGGTCGTGCAGGATTCGAACCTGCGACCAATTGATTAAAAGTCAACTGCTCTACCAACTGAGCTAACGACCCGCTCGAGGAGCGGCTTACAACTTTAGACTTGATGGTGGGTCGTGCAGGATTCGAACCTGCGACCAATTGATTAAAAGTCAACTGCTCTACCAACTGAGCTAACGACCCATCAAGGTTGTGAAGCTTCTGAAGAAAACATCTAACATACAGCAGGTTAAGATGGTGGGTCGTGAAGGATTCGAACCTGCGACCAATTGATTAAAAGTCAACTGCTCTACCAACTGAGCTAACGACCCATCTTCAGGCTGCCGGACGCTTTGTTAAACTGCCCGGGCAACGGCGGCATATATTACTGATTTAGCGGGAGGGCGCAACCCTTATTTATCACCAAATCACTCAATTGCTTACCTTTCATGCTGCAAGACCAGAAATCATACGAAATCCGGTCTCTGCTGCACAAATTACATCCCAGCCAGACGCTTTTGCGCCAGCTTGGCAGATTCGCTGGTCGGGAATTGTTTGATCACTTGTTGATAGACCGCTTTGGCTTTCGCCGTATCGTTCTTCTCTTGCATGATCACGCCAACCTTAAACAGCGCTTCCGGGGCTTTCGGCGATTTCGCGTAATTTTTTACCACAGTGGCAAAATAATAAGCGGCATCATCTTTCTTGCCCTTGTTGTAATACAACTGACCGAGCCAGTAATTGGCATTGGGCTGGTAGGTGGAGTCAGGATACTTCTTCACCCACGCCTGCAGGGCCGTGATCGCCTGATCGAACTGCTTCTTCTCAAGAATCAGCGCAACTGCCGCATTGTAATCGGTATTCGCATCGCCGGTCTGTGCAGGGGCAGCGGTACTTCCGCTTGCATTGCTACCACCTGCATCAGCGTTTCCCGCTGCTGCGCCCGCCGCTGCGGCATCACCGCCACCGCTCGCCTGTGCGCCCGCATTACCACTGCTCAACGTATCGATCTGCTGATAGAGCTGCTTTTGGCGCTCAATCACCTGATTAAGTTGATAGCTGTTCTGCTGGATTTGGCCGCGCAGCGAATCGATATCGCTTTGGTTGTCACTCATCTGCTGCTGCAACTGCTGCAGAAGCTGAGCCTGGGCATTGGAGATACGTTCAAGATTGGTGACACGGTCTTCGACCGAGCCTGAGCCAACGCTACTGATTGACGCCTGGGCATTAGCGGCCCATGGGGCCGCTACGCCAACCAGTAACGACAGACTCAATAGATGAAGTCTGAAGTTACTCATCATGTAATGCTCTTAGTAAACCAGTACGGCACGACGGTTTTTAGCGTAAGCCGCTTCGTCATGACCCAGTACAGCTGGTTTTTCTTTACCGTAAGAAACGATAGACATCTGGTCAGCAGAAACGCCTTTGCCCTGCAGGTACATTTTCACTGCGCTAGCACGACGTTCGCCCAGGGCGATGTTGTACTCTGGGGTACCGCGCTCATCCGCGTGACCTTCGATGGTGACTTTGTAAGACGGGTTGCCGCGCAGGAATGCTGCGTGCTGATCCAGCATCTGAGCATAGTCAGAAGCCACGTCATACTTGTCCAGACCGAAGTAAACGATGTTGTTCTGCTGCAGCTGCTGCATCTGCAGACGCGCTTGCTCATCAGAAGACATGTTACCGTTCTGGCCAGCACCGTAAGCGCCGTTGTCTGCGCCCATACCAGTCTGGTCGTTGTTGTTGTTTTTGTGCGAGCTACATGCAGCTACCGCGATTACCGGCAGAGCCAGCATCAAACCCTTCAGCACTTTGTTCAGTTGCATTTCTTTATCCTATTATTTTGTTTGCTATACATTGTCATCCCCCGCTATGCAGGGGACTCATGCATTACAGATACGGCGACCAGGCAGGGAATTTGACCTGTCCATCAGTTGCCGGAAGACGCGCTTTGAAACGCCCATCTGTTGAAACCAACTGCAACACGGAACCCATCCCCTGAGTAGAGCTATAGATTACCATCGTGCCGTTAGGCGCCAGACTTGGCGTCTCATCCAGGAACGTGTCCGTTATTGTTTGAACGGCTCCCGTTACCAGATCCTGTTTGGCGACATGCTGAGCGCCACCGGCGCTGCTGATCATCACCATGGTTTTGCCGTCAGTTGACACATCCGCATCCTGGTTCTGAGAACCTTCCCAGGTAATACGTTGTGGCGCACCGCCGTTGATACCCACTTTATAAATCTGAGGCGCACCCGCCTGATCCGAGGTGTAAGCCAGTGTCTGGCTATCCGGGAACCAGGTCGGTTCGGTGCTGTTGTAGCGACCGTCGGTCACCTGACGCGTCTGACCTGAAGCCAGATCCATCACGTACAAGTTCAGGCTGCCAGTTTTAGACAGAGCAAACGCCAGTTTTGAACCATCCGGTGAGAAGGCCGGCGCACCGTTGTGGCGCGGGTAAGAAGCCACCTGACGAATGGCACCGTTTGACAGCGTTTGTACCACCAACGCCGACTTACCGCTTTCAAAGGTCACGTAGGCCACTTTGCTGCCGTCTGGAGACCAGGCCGGTGACATCAATGGTTCTGGTGAACGGTGTACGGTGAACTGGTTGTAGCCATCGTAGTCTGATACGCGCAGTTCATACGGGAACTGACCGCCGTTGGTTTGCACCACATACGCGATACGCGTACGGAATGCGCCTTTGATACCGGTCAGCTTCTCAAACACTTCATCACTGGCGGTGTGGCCTGCATAACGCAGCCATTGCTTAGTAACTTTGTAAGAGTTCTGCGCCAGCACCGTGCCCGGTGCACCGCCGGTGTCCACCAGCTGGTAAGCGATCTGGTAGCTACCGTCCGGGTTCGGCGTGACCTGACCCACGACAACCGCATCAATACCCAATGCGCTCCAGGCAGCAGGTTGAACTTCCTGCGCGCTGGCAGGCTGCTGTGGCAGACGTGAACGATCCAGCGGATTGAATTTACCGCTGTTGCGCAAGTCAGCCGCGACGATGCCGCCAATGTCTTCTGGCGCCGCGCCTGGGCCAGCCCATTTGAACGGCACCACACCAATTGGACGTGCGGTGTTCACGCCCTGCGTAATTTCAATGCGCACTTCTGCGTGCAGCATGGCTGCCCACAGCAGTACAAAAAAACCTAAGGTTACACGAAGTGCCTGCTTCATCTTTTCTCCCTTATCTGAACCTGAGTCCACGATAATTCGCACAGTTCCTGAAAAACACGAGTGTTCATAAATTACGGCAAGCTAACCTTAGTTCAACCTGCCGTGAGTTACTGCATTATTCCGGTTTGAAACGCATTGGGGCGTTTTTAAATACTTCATACACCGCTTGCGATGGCGGCTTAGGAATTCGAGCCTGCTTCGCGGCGGTGATTGCAGCCTGGCACAATGCCGGGTCGCCACCTTCTGCTTTGACATCAATCAGCAAACCGTCAGGTGCCAATTTGATACGCAGATTACACTCTTTACCCTTAAAGGTATCCGCATCGTAGAAGCGACTTTGAATCGCACCAACGACCTGGCCCATGTAAGAGTTAATCTCAGCGCCTGATGCACCCGCTTTCTTCTGATTCCCCTGCCCTGCCGCACCGCCAGAAGCCGTGCCACTTTTCGGTGCATTCTTACCGGATGAGAGGCCACCTAACAGGTCATCAACGTCACTTTCATTCTTCGCAGCTTCAGAAGCGGCTTTCTTTTTAGCATCTGCGGCTGCTTTCGCTTTGGCTGCTGCATCAGCTTTCGCTTTCGCGGCAGCATCCGCTTTAGCTTTCGCGTCGGCAGCCGCTTTCTCTTTCGCTGCCTCTGCGGCTTTTTCTTTTGCTTCTGCGGCAGCCTGCTCTTTAGCCTCTTTGGCTTCCTGAGCGGCTTTCGCCTTCGCATCAGCTGCAGCCTGCGCTTTGGCCTCGGCGGCGGCTTGCGCTTTCGCTTCGGCGGCGGCTTTGGCTTGCTCTACCGCTTTCTCTTTCGCCGCTTCAGCAGCCGCTGCTTTGGCCTGTTCGTCCGCTTTCTTCTTCGCGTCCGCTGCAGCTTGCTTCGCCTCTTCTACCGCTTTCGCTTTGGCATCTGCCGCCGCTTTAGCCTGCGCATCCGCTTCAGCTTTGGCATCAGCCTTGGCCTTTGCGGCAGCCGCTTCAGCTGCCTTCTGCTGATCCTGAGCCTGCTTCGCAGCTGCTTCAGCGGCTTTCTGCTGCTCAGCTTGCTGTTTAGCCTGCTCTTTGGCTTCCTGCTGCGCCTGCAAACGCTCTTTTTCCATCTCTTTCAAGCGCTGCTGTTCAGCAGCTTGCTTCTGCTGTAACTCTTCGGCCTGCTGCTGCGACTGTTTCTGACGCTGCTGCTCGGCACGTTGGCTGTCACGTTGCTGATTCTGCTGGCGGTTGTACTGTTCAACCACCGCGCCGGAATCGACCATCACGGCATCAATGTCACTGCCGCCGCCACCGCCGCTGGATTCGATCTTTTCGTTAAACGAGCTCCAGATCAGCAGGGCGATCAGCACGATGTGCAGAATCACCGAAATGATTATCGCGCGTTTTAACTTGTCGTTCTGCTCGGTTACCTTCGACACTCTCGGATCCCAAAAACGGTTCGCTTTAAATCGGCTGTGTCATCAAACCGACAGATTTCACGCCTGCCTGATGTAACAGGTTCAACGCCTTGATGATTTCGTCGTAAGGCACGTCTTTCGCGCCACCAATCAGGAACACCGTCTTCGGATTGGCTTCAATGCGACGCTGTGCTTCGCTCACCACCTGTTCCGGCGGCAGCTGCGTCATACGATCGTGATCCACCACCAGGCTGTATTGCCCGACGCCAGCCACTTCAACAATGACCGGGGGATTATCATCCGTTGAGACCGTTTTCGAGTCGGTCGCATCAGGCAGATCCACTTCCACGCTTTGAGTAATAATCGGCGCAGTTGCCATAAAGATGAGCAGCAACACCAACAGTACGTCCAGCAGTGGAACTATGTTGATTTCCGACTTAAGGTCGCGGCGCCCGCGACCACGGGTTCTGGCCATCGTTAACCTCGACTTACTTCGTGTTGTCGGTGGAGAAAGCCTGACGATGCAGGATAGCCGTGAACTCTTCCATAAAGTTGTCGTAGCCCTGCTCCAGCTTGTTGACGCGCTGGTTCAGACGGTTATACGCCATAACGGCAGGAATGGCCGCGAACAAACCGATGGCAGTGGCGATCAGCGCTTCGGCAATACCCGGCGCAACCATCTGCAATGTCGCCTGTTTCACCGCGCCAAGCGCGATAAAGGCGTGCATGATCCCCCACACCGTACCGAACAGACCGATATACGGGCTGATGGAACCGACGGTGCCAAGGAAAGGAATGTGGTTTTCCAGCGCTTCCAGTTCACGGTTCATTGAGATGCGCATCGCACGGCTGGCGCCTTCTACCACCGCTTCTGGTGCGTGGTTGTTAGCACGGTGCAAACGGGCAAACTCTTTGAAGCCCGAATAGAAAATTTGCTCAGATCCGCCCAACTCATCGCGGCGTCCCTGGCTTTCCTGATACAGGCGCGATAACTCGATGCCTGACCAGAACTTATCTTCAAAGGCCTCGGCTTCGCGACCCGCCGCATTCAGGATGCGCGTGCGCTGAATAATGATCGCCCATGAGGCAATAGAAAAGCCGATCAAAATCAACATGATAAGTTTGACCAGAAGGCTCGCCTTCAGGAACAAATCAAGAACATTCATGTCAGTCACTGCTTGAACTCCGCGACAATAGACTTGGGAAGCGCAATCGGCTTCATTAGATGTGGGTTGATGCAGGCAATCAGGACTTCTGCTTCATTCAGCACTTTGCCTTCTGCATTCACGATACGCTGCGAGAAGGTCATGGTGGCGCGAGTCATGGCGATCACTTCACTCTGGATATCCAGAAGATCGTCAAGACGTGCTGCGGCAACAAAGTCTATCGTCATGCGTCGTACCACAAACGCCACCTGTTCTTCTAACAGGGCTTGTTGATTGAAATGGTGCTGGCGCAACATCTCGGTACGTGCTCGTTCATAGAAAGCAAGATAACTGGCGTGGTAAACCACACCACCGGCGTCGGTGTCTTCGTAATAGACCCGAACCGGCCAGCGAAACAGCGTTGTACTCACTCTACATCCCGGTCTCATTTTAAACGTTGCTACTATACGCAAGTGAGATCGGCTTGGGAATGGTCCGCCAGAGCCAGGAGAAAATAATTATCACACGTTAACAACTGGAAGGAATTTCAGGATATTTCTTGACCAGGCGCTGACATAAACTCACGTCAGCGCCCGAATAAAGCGGATAAAAACAGCCTCGGGGACTCAATGATAGAACCAATAGATTCCCAGAATCAGTACGACCATCGCGGGCAACGGTGAAAACACGGCTCGCCAGCGCGTTTGCAATGGACGGAAGCCCGTACCATGAATCACGCCGGTGCACACCGCCCAAATCATCAATAATCCATGCCAGATGGCTAAGTCGCTCGTGCGGGCGGCAAAGCGTGACGGTTGCCAGATAACACAGCCCGCCAGCCACAGCGCCAGTATCAGCGAAAGGGCCCGTAACGGGCCCTTGTCCATCAGACGATACAGCGTCTGAATCAGTGTGCGCATCAGTGTTGTTTATCCTTTGCGCCACTCTCTTCTGCTTGCTCAATCGCCAGCGCCGTGATCACGCCAAACGCACAGGCCAGCAAAGTGCCAAGAATCCAGGCAAAATACCACATGCTCAATCTCCTTAATCAGTACAGGGAGTGCGTATTGCTCTCAATGTGTTCTTTGGTGATACGGCCAAACATCTTGTAATAACACCACGCGGTATAGGCGAGGATAATCGGGACAAAGATGATGGCGGCGAAGGTCATCACTTTCAGCGTCAGCAGGCTTGAGGTGGCATCCCACATGGTCAGGCTAGTGCCCGGCACGGTGCTGGAAGGCATAATGAACGGGAACATCGCGATGCCCGCGGTCATGATGACACAAGCCAGTGTCAGTGAAGAGAAGACAAACGCCCAGGCGCCCTTCTCCACTCGCGAGCAGAGCACGGTCAGCAGCGGCAGCACCACGCCAAGCAGCGGGAACAGCCACAGGATTGGCGTCTGTTCAAAGTTCACCATCCACGCACCAGCTTCACGCACCACTTCTTTGCCCAGCGGGTTGGATGCAGCGTGATGATCGATGACGCTTTTCACCACATAGCCATCTATTCCGTATTTCACCCACACACCGGCTAATACGAAGCACACCATCATCACCAGCGCACTGATTTGCGCGGTGCCGCGCGCACGCAGGTGCAGATCGCCGTTGGTACGCATCTGCAGATAGGTCGCGCCTTGCGTCAGGATCATCGCAACACTGATCACGCCCGCCAGCAAGCCAAACGGATTGAGTAACTGGAAGAAGTTACCGGTGTAGAACAGACGCAGATACTCATCCGCATGGAAAGGTACGCCCTGCAGCAAGTTGCCGAAGGCCACGCCAATCACCAGTGGTGGTACAAAGCTACCGATGAAAATGCCCCAGTCCCAGGTATTGCGCCAGCGCATGTCCTCAATCTTCGAACGGTAGTCAAAACCCACCGGGCGGAAGAACAGCGAAGCCAGCACCAAAATCATCGCCACATAAAAGCCGGAAAACGCGGCGGCGTAAACCATTGGCCAGGCAGCAAACAGCGCGCCACCCGCGGTGATCAGCCATACCTGGTTGCCGTCCCAGTGCGGGGCGATGCTGTTAATCATGATACGGCGTTCGGTATCGGTACGGCCAAGGATGCGCGTCAGCATACCGACCCCCATATCAAACCCGTCGGTAACCGCAAAGCCAATCAGCAGCACGCCAATCAGCAACCACCAGACAAAGCGCAATACTTCATAATCAAACATGGTTGCTCTCCTTATCCACGAACGGGCTGAGCAGCCGCTTTCACGGTCTCATGATGGTAGCGGCCAGTCTTCAGGCTGCTGGGTCCCAGACGGGCGAACTTGAACATCAGGTACATTTCCGCCACCAGGAAAAGGGTGTAGAGACCGCAGATCAGAATCATCGAGAACAGAAGATCGCCCACGGTCAGTGAGGAGTTCGCCACGGCGGTCGGCAGCACTTCACCAATCGCCCACGGCTGACGACCATACTCAGCGACAAACCAACCTGATTCGATGGCAATCCATGGCAGCGGAATACCGTACAGCGCCGCCTTGAGCAGCCAGCGGCTCTTACCAATGCGGTTGCGAATCACACTCAGGAATGACAGAGCGATAATGCCCAGCAGCAGCACGCCACACAGCACCATGATGCGGAAGGCGAAATAGAGCGGTGCCACACGTGGAATCGAATCCTGTGTCGCTTTCTGAATCTGCGCTTCAGTCGCATTCGCCACATCCGGGGTATAGCGCTTCAGCAGCAAGCCATAACCGAGATCCTGTTTGCTGGCTTCGAACTGGCTACGTACCGCAGGATCTTTACTGCCCGCACGCAGTTCATTCAGCAACGCATAGGCTTTCATGCCGTTGCGGATACGCACTTCATGCTGCGACAGCAGATCTTTCAGACCGGTGACCGGCGTATCCACCGATCGCGTCGCAATCAGCCCGAGCAAATACGGGATTTGAATGGCGTACTTGTTCTCCTTCGAATCCTGATCGGGAATACCAAACAGCGTGAAGGCAGCAGGTGCTGGCTGCGTTTCCCACTCTGCTTCAATTGCTGCGAGTTTGGTTTTCTGTACGTCACCCATTTCATAACCGGATTCATCACCCAGCACGATCACGGACAAGATCGCGGCCATGCCGAAGCTGGCGGCAATACCGAATGAGCGCTTAGCGAATGCCACATCGCGGCCTTTCAGCAGATACCAGGCACTGATACCCAGCACGAACATCGCGCCAGCGGTGTAGCCTGCCGCCACGGTGTGGACAAATTTCACCTGCGCAACCGGGTTGAGCACCAGCTCGGAGAAGCTCACCATCTCCATACGCATGGTTTCGAAATTGAATTCAGAAGCGATCGGGTTCTGCATCCAACCATTCGCCACCAGAATCCACAGCGCAGACATGTTAGAACCGAGCGCCACCAACCAGGTTACCGCCAGATGCTGGACTTTGCCGAGGCGATCCCAACCGAAGAAGAACAAACCAACAAAGGTGGATTCAAGGAAGAACGCCATCAAGCCTTCAATGGCGAGCGGCGCACCAAAGATATCGCCGACGTAGTGGGAGTAATATGACCAGTTGGTCCCGAACTGAAACTCCATGGTGAGACCGGTTGCGACACCCAGCGCAAAGTTGATACCGAACAACTTGCCCCAGAACTTGGTCATGTCTTTATAAATTTGCTTACCCGTCAGGACATATACGGTTTCCATGATCGCCAACAAAAACGCCATACCCAGCGTTAAGGGGACGAACAGGAAATGGTACATCGCCGTCAGGGCAAACTGTAAACGCGACAGCTCGACAATATCTAACATGATGACTCCTTGCTCCTCGCATGAATCTACTCTGCGGCTGACAACGGTAAACAACGAACATTGACGTGCAGAATAAGATCCAGGAACGACTGATTATTGATTCCAGTTTTATTACTGACAGAACAGAGAAATCTGTAGCCCGAAATGAGTGAGTAACAGTGTTGAAAATTTCCCGAAAAACCGATCGCTTCAATCTGTTTCGAGCAGGAGTGTGATGCAAGAAGGCGGCAGAATTGCGCTAACAACGCCTGGCTCAAACTCCTGAAAATTCGCGGAAAAGACTGAATTGATGCAGCGCAATTTATACCGTTTGTCGTGCGTGATGCCAGCAGTAAAGTTTGTTATATCTCACCCTTTATTGATCTGGATTAAGACAATATTTTTTCAGATATGTAGTGTTAGCGTTGTTGTTAATTAGTTGTCATGAACGCGTGATGCAATTAAGGAAATAATTACTTCTCCCGTATTTTTTTAACGTTAATACCGGATACTCAGGTTTAATTTCCCCTGTGAGATCACGCACATTTTCCTATCTTTACCTTACCAACTCAGTAAGCATAGCCGCAGATTTTATCTCCGTTACGGTTTTTCCCTGCTTTTTGTGTGACTCTGCACAGGGCGCTGTTGCCACTGGCTACCCCTCTCTTTCAGACATAAAAAAAGCCACCCGAAGGTGGCTTCATGCGCATCAACAGTGATGACTTATTTGATTGGCAGAACTGCTTTAACGGCGTCGCCAATGTCAGCCAGGCTGCGTACGGTTTTCACACCGGCCGCTTCCAGCGCGGCGAATTTCTCGTCAGCGGTGCCTTTACCACCAGCAATGATGGCGCCTGCGTGGCCCATACGTTTGCCTTTCGGTGCAGTCACACCCGCGATGTAGCCGACAACCGGCTTGGTCACGTGCTCTTTAATGAAGGCTGCGGCTTCTTCTTCAGCGCTACCACCGATCTCACCGATCATCACGATCACTTCGGTCTGTGGGTCATCCTGGAACATTTTCAGGATATCGATGAAGTTAGAGCCTGGGATCGGGTCACCACCGATACCAACGCAGGTTGACTGGCCGTAACCAATGTCAGTGGTCTGCTTAACGGCTTCATAAGTCAGGGTACCTGAACGGGATACGATACCGACACGGCCTGGCTGGTGAATGTGGCCCGGCATGATACCGATCTTACATTCGCCTGGGGTGATCACGCCTGGGCAGTTCGGGCCGATCATGCGCACGCCAGCTTCATCCAGCTTCACTTTCACGGTCAGCATATCCAGCGTTGGGATACCTTCGGTGATGGTGATGATCAGTTTGATGCCTGCGTCGATGGCTTCCAGAATACCGTCTTTGCAGAACGGAGCTGGAACGTAGATCACGGTCGCGGTCGCGCCTGTGGCTTCTACCGCTTCACGCACGGTGTTAAACACTGGCAGACCCAGATGCGTGGTGCCGCCTTTGCCTGGCGTGACACCGCCAACCAGTTGCGTACCATAGGCCAAAGCCTGCTCAGAGTGGAAAGTCCCCTGGCCACCGGTGAAACCCTGGCAAATGACTTTGGTGTTTTTGTCGATAAGAATGGACATTATTTACCCTCCGCGGCAGCAACAACACGCTGCGCAGCGTCTGTCAGGCTGGTTGCTGCAATGATGTTCAGACCGCTGTCGGCCAGTTTCTTCGCGCCCAGCTCGGCGTTGTTACCTTCCAGACGTACCACTACTGGCACGTTCACACCCACTTCTGCTACTGCACCGATGATGCCGTCTGCGATCAGGTCGCAACGCACGATGCCGCCGAAGATGTTAACGAATACCGCTTTAACGGCATCGTCAGACAGGATGATTTTGAAGGCTTCGGTTACGCGCTCTTTGGTCGCGCCGCCACCCACATCGAGGAAGTTAGCAGGCTGGCCGCCGTGGTGTTTCACGATGTCCATGGTACCCATTGCCAGACCGGCACCGTTTACCATACAGCCAATGTTGCCATCCAGCGCAACGTAGTTCAGTTCCCACTGTGTTGCGTGTGCTTCACGTGGATCTTCCTGGCTTGGATCGCGCATTTCACGCAGCTCAGGCTGACGGAACAATGCGTTACCGTCGGCGCCCAGCTTGCCATCGAGGCAGATCAGGTCGCCCTGCTTGGTGATCACCAGCGGGTTGATCTCAACCATCGCCAGGTCGCGTTCCAGGAACATGGTCGCCAGACCCATGAAGATTTTGGTGAACTGGCTAACTTGCTTACCGGACAGGCCCAGTTTGAACGCCAACTCACGACCCTGGTATGGCTGAGGTCCGGCCAGCGGATCCAATGCCATTTTGTGGATCAGGTGCGGGGTTTCTTCCGCCACTTTCTCGATTTCCACGCCGCCTTCGGTGGAAGCCATGAAGATCACGCGACGGGTAGCACGGTCAACTACCGCACCCAGATACAGTTCCTGGTCGATGTCAGTCGCGGCTTCAACCAGAATCTGGTTTACCGGCTGGCCATCAGCATCAGTTTGGTAGGTCACCAGACGCTTGCCCAACCAATGCTCAGCAAATGCACGGATATCTTCCTTGCTGTTCACCACTTTCACGCCACCCGCTTTACCGCGGCCACCGGCATGTACCTGACATTTTACTACCCACGGACCTGCGCCAATTTTAGAGGCGGCTTCTTCTGCTTCACGTGGCGTAGCGCAGGCGTAACCAGTTGGAGCTGGCATGCCATAGCGAGCAAACAACTGCTTCGCCTGGTATTCATGTAAGTTCATGATGTTCTATCCATTCAGATATGAGTTTGGGCGCACCGTTGTGCGATGCGCCCGGCGAAAATTAGACGTCCAGCAGCAGACGTGCCGGATCTTCCAGCATCTCTTTCACCGCGACCAGATAGCCCACGGATTCACGGCCATCGATCAGACGGTGGTCATAAGAGAGTGCCAGATACATCATTGGCAGGATCACAACCTGACCATTGACCGCCATCGGGCGCTCTTTGATCGCGTGCATGCCCAGAATCGCGCTCTGCGGTGGGTTGATGATCGGGGTAGACATCAGGGAACCGAACACACCGCCGTTGGTGATGGTGAAGTTACCGCCGGTCAGCTCGTCAACCGTCAGCTTACCGTCACGGCCTTTCACCGCCAGTTCTTTAATTTTCTTCTCGATGTCAGCCATGCTCAGCGCATCAACATCTTTCAGCACTGGGGTTACCAGGCCGCGCGGCGTAGACACCGCAATGCTGACGTCGAAGTAGTTGTGGTAAACCACATCTTCGCCATCGATAGAAGCGTTCACTTCTGGATAGCGTTTCAGGGCTTCAACCACCGCTTTGATGTAGAAGGACATGAAGCCCAGACGCACACCGTGACGTTTCTCAAACGCGTCGCCGTACTGCTTGCGCAGATCCATGATCGGCTTCATGTTGATTTCGTTGAAGGTGGTCAGCATCGCGGTGCTGTTTTTCGCTTCCAGCAGACGCTCAGCCACACGCTTACGCAGACGCGTCATTGGTACGCGTTTTTCGCTGCGGTTAGCCACAGCAGCCTGTGGTGCCGCAGCCGCTGCTGCAGGAGCCGCTTTCGCGCCGTCAGCTTTCTTCGCGACATGCTTCTCAACATCTTCACGCGTCAGACGACCGCCGACACCGGTGCCTTTAATCTGGCTCGCGTCGAGGTTGTTTTCAGCGATCAGGCGACGAACCGCTGGGCTCAGCGCATCGTTGCTCTCTTCTTCCAGAGACGCGGTTTTACGCTGTTCTGGTGTCGCTTCTTTCGTTTCTACTTTCGCAGAGGTCTCTTTACCACCGCTGTTGCCTTCCACCAGGCGGCCTAACAGCTGGCGCGAGAGCACCGTTGCGCCTTCGTCTTCCAGAATCGCTTCCAGTACACCGTCTGCTGAAGCAGGCACTTCAAGCACAACTTTGTCCGTTTCAATCTCAACCAGTACTTCATCGCGACTGACCGCATCGCCGGGTTTTTTGTGCCAGGTTGCAACCGTTGCGTCCGCTACGGATTCAGGCAAATCGGGAACCAGAATTTCTACGCTACTCATTTTCTTTCCTTTTAATTAACCAAGGTTCAGCGCGTCGTTAACCAGGTCTTGCTGCTGTTGTTGATGTACGGACATGTAGCCCACGGCTGGTGAAGCAGAAGCCGGACGACCTGCGTAACGCAGTGACGCACCGAAGGGGACCACTTCGCGGAAATGATGCTGACTGCAATACCATGCGCCCTGGTTCAGTGGCTCTTCCTGACACCAGACGAAATCCTGCACATGCGCATAATTTTTCAATACGTCCTGCACCACTTTGTGCGGGAACGGATAGAGCTGTTCGATACGCACGATGGCGACATCGGTCTGCTCATTCTTGCGACGCTGTTCCAGCAGATCGTAATAAACCTTACCGGAACACATCACCACGCGTTTCACTTGCTTCGGATCCAGATCGTCAATCTCGCCAATCGCCGGCTGGAAGCTACCATTGGCCAGTTCTTCCAGGCTGGAGACCGCCAGCGGATGACGCAGCAGCGATTTCGGTGACATCACGATCAGCGGACGGCGCATACCGCGCAGCGCTTGGCGGCGCAGCATATGGTAAACCTGTGCTGGCGTTGAAGGTACGCACACCTGCATGTTCTGTTCAGCACAGAGTTGCAGATAGCGCTCCAGACGCGCAGAGGAGTGCTCTGGACCCTGGCCTTCATAACCGTGTGGCAGCAGCATCACCAGGCCACACATACGGCCCCACTTTTGCTCGCCGGAGCTGATGAACTGGTCGATCACCACCTGAGCACCGTTGGCAAAGTCACCGAACTGCGCTTCCCAAATGGTCAGCACGCGCGGTTCTGCGGTGGCATAGCCATATTCAAAGGCCAATACGGCTTCTTCTGACAGCACGGAATCCCAGACCTTGAACTGACCCTGGCCGTTATGGACATGGTGCAGTGGGGTATAGGTTGAGCCGTTGGTTTGGTTGTGGATCACCGCATGACGGTGGAAGAAGGTGCCGCGGCCGGAGTCTTCACCCGACAGACGGACAGGAATGCCTTCGTCAACCAGCGTGGCGTACGCCAGGTTTTCCGCGCCGCCCCAGTCAAATGGCTTGTTGCCTTCCGCCATCTCTTTACGATCGTTGTAAATCTTCGCCACGCGCGACTGCACTTCTACCGCTTCCGGTACGCTGCTGATACGGCGCGCCAGCTCTTGCAGGCGTTTGTACTCAACCGTGGCAGGATAGTTTTCATCCCACTCGTGGTTCAGGTACGGCGACCATGTGAAGGAGTGCAGGCTCATCGGACGCCATTCTGGCACCACGCATTCGCCTTCATCCAACGCATCACGGTAGAGATTGACCAGTTCAGTCGCATCTTCTAATGTCGCCACACCTTCGCTTTCCAGCTGATCGGCGTAGATCTTACGTGGCGTTGGGTGTTTCTTGATTTTCTGGTACATCAGCGGCTGGGTTGCACTTGGCTCATCCGCTTCGTTATGGCCGTGACGGCGATAGCACACCAGATCGATAAACACGTCGCGTTTAAAGGTGTTGCGATAATCCAGCGCCAGGCGAGTCACGAAGGCCACCGCTTCTGGATCGTCCGCATTCACGTGGAAGATTGGCGCCAGCACCATCTTGCCGATGTCGGTGCAGTAAGGCGTTGAACGCGCATCTTTCGGGTTGGAGGTGGTGAAACCGACCTGGTTGTTAATCACGATGCGAACGGTACCGCCCACTTCGTAACCGCGCGCCGCAGACATGTTCAGGGTTTCCTGCACCACGCCCTGGCCGATCACCGCCGCATCACCGTGGATGGTGATCGGCAGAACTTTGTTGCTGCTTGGCTCAGCCAGACGATCCAGACGTGCACGCACCGAACCCATGACCACTGGGCTTACGATTTCGAGGTGTGACGGGTTAAACGCCAGCGCCAGGTGCACTAAACCACCTTCGGTTTCAACGTCAGACGAGAAGCCCATGTGGTACTTCACGTCGCCGGTGCCAAGGTGCTCTTTGTGTTTGCCGGAGAATTCGTCAAACAGATCCTGTGGCTTTTTACCCAGTACGTTGATCAGGACGTTGAGACGACCACGGTGCGCCATACCGAGAACTACTTCACGTGTACCGCTTTTGCCTGCATGGCGAATCATTTCACGCAGCATCGGTACCAGTGCATCACCGCCTTCCAGTGAGAAGCGTTTTGCACCCGGGAATTTCGCGCCGAGGTATTTTTCCAGACCTTCAGCCGCAGTCAGCTCTTTCAGGAAACCTTTTTTCTCGTCGCTGCTGAATGACGCATGGCCGACCACCGATTCCAGACGCTGCTGAATCCAGCGTTTCTCATCGGTGTTGTTGATGTGCATGTACTCTGCACCAATCGAGCCACAATAGGTCTGCTGCAGCGCCGCGAACAGATCAGCCAGCTTCATGGTCTCTTTACCAATGGCAAAGGAACCTACGTTAAAGCTTTCCTGAAAATCGGCGTCGGTGAGATCGTGATAAGCCGGATCCAGATCCGCCACCCGATCCTGTTTCCACAGGCCGAGCGGATCGAGGTTAGCGTGCTGATGGCCGCGGAAGCGGAACGCATTGATCAGCTGCAGCACTTTAACCTGTTTGGAATTGGTGGCCGGATCGGTGACTGAGGATGTGTAGCGGGTCGCATCTTTTGCCAGGCGGCGGAAGTAATCACGCGTGGTGGAGTGAAATTGCTCAGGTTTCACGCCAGTGCCGGGCAGCTGTTGGAACAGCTCGCGCCACATTTCATCAACTGAGTCAGGATCGGTCAGGAAATCCTCATAGAGTTGCTCTATGTAGGATTGGTTCGCGCCGGCCAGCCAGGAGGAGTCCAGCCAGGGTTTCATCGCGCTGTTCTGCATTGTGATCCCTTAAGCATTAATCTGCTTTTTATGAGGTTTCATTTGTTGCCGCTTTCGCGGCTTGCCGTAGTGAGTTCAGCGATACGAACCTGTGCGCAACCGGCGCCTGGCCCGTAAGGGAACCTTTATAAGCGTGGTCAGTACCGCGCTTATAAAGGCTTCCGTAAACTGCCGGGAACCTTAAGTTCCCGGACAGTGACTTCAGTGTGTTACGCCCCGCGTTGCAACAGCATCGACTTAATATGGCCGATAGCGCGCGTCGGGTTTAGTCCTTTCGGGCACACGCTCACACAGTTCATGATGCTGTGACAGCGGAATACACTGAAAGCATCGTTCAGATTGTCCAGACGCGCATCGGTTTCGGTATCGCGGCTGTCGATCAGGAAACGGTAAGCGGCTAACAAACCTGCCGGACCGATGAACTTGTCCGGGTTCCACCAGAACGATGGGCACGAGGTTGAGCAGCAAGCGCACAGAATACACTCGTACAATCCATCCAGGTGCTCACGGTCTGCCGGGGTCTGCAGATGCTCGCGTGCTGGCGGATTTTCCCCATTATTCAACAGGAAAGGCTTAATCTTCTCATACTGCGTATAGAATTGTCCCATATCAACGACGAGGTCGCGGATCACCGGCAAACCAGGCAGCGGACGGATAACAATTTTCTTCGTGCCATTACCCAGCGCGGAGACTGGTGTGATGCAGGCCAAGCCGTTTTTGCCGTTCATGTTGAGGCCGTCAGAACCGCAAACACCTTCACGGCATGAGCGGCGGAAGGCCAGCGTTGGGTCCTTCTCTTTCAGACGAATCAACGCGTCCAGCAACATCATGTCACGACCGTCTTCTGACTCCAGCGTGTATTCCTGCATACGCGGTTTGTCATCGACTTCCGGGTTGTAACGATAGATAGAAAATTCGAGTCTCATGATGATCTCCGCAATTAGTAGGTACGCGCTTTTGGCGGGAAGGCCGCACGCAGTTTCGGTTGCATGTTCACCTCACGGCGCGTCATGCTTTCCGTTTGCGGAACATAGAGGCTGTGACACAGCCAGTTAGCATCATCACGTTCCGGGTAGTCGAAGCGGCTGTGTGCGCCACGACTCTCGGTACGGAAGTTGGCGGCAACCGCGGTGGCGTACGCGGTTTCCATCAGGTTATCCAGCTCAAGACATTCGATACGCTGAGTGTTGAAATCTGGCGAACGGTCATCAAGACGCGCTGACTTCAGGCGCTCACGAATCACTTTCAGCTCTTCCAGACCTTCACGCATTGCATCACCTTCACGGAACACCGAGAAGTTGTTCTGCATGCAGCGTTGCAGCGCTTTACGGATTTCAACCGGGTCTTCACCCGTGGTGTTGTTTTCCCAACGGTTGAAGCGCGCCATGGCGGCATCGATGTTTTCCTGCGTGGCTTCACGCAGTTCACCCTGCTCTTCCAGACACTCCAGCAGGTGCACACCTGCCGCGCGGCCAAATACCACCAGGTCGAGCAACGAGTTACCGCCGAGACGGTTAGCGCCGTGTACTGATACACAAGCAATTTCGCCTACCGCGAACAGGCCTGGAATCACTTCGTCTTCACCCTGCTCATTCACACGCAGCGCCTGACCGGTCACTTTGGTCGGCACGCCGCCCATCATGTAGTGACAGGTTGGGATAACCGGGATCGGCTCTTTAATTGGGTCAACGTGGGCGAATGTGCGCGACAGTTCAAGGATACCCGGCAGACGCGATTCCAGCACTTCTGCACCCAGATGGTCGAGTTTCAGCTTGATGTGCGGGCCCCATGGACCGTCACAACCACGGCCTTCACGAATTTCCACCATCATGGAGCGTGCGACCACGTCACGACCCGCCAGGTCTTTGGCGTTTGGCGCATAACGCTCCATGAAGCGTTCGCCGTGTTTGTTCAGCAGGTATCCACCTTCACCACGGCAACCTTCAGTGACCAGTACACCCGCACCGGCGATACCGGTTGGGTGGAACTGCCACATTTCCATATCCTGCACCGGCACACCGGCACGTAGCGCCATACCTACGCCGTCACCGGTGTTGATGTGCGCGTTAGTGGTGGACTGGTAAATACGGCCTGCACCGCCCGTTGCCAGAATGGTCGCTTTCGCTTTGAAGTAAACGGTTTCACCGGTTTCCATGCAGATAGCGGTACAACCGACAATCGCACCGTCTTCATTTTTCACCAGATCCAGCGCATACCATTCGGAGAAGATGGTGGTTTTGTTTTTCAGGTTCTGCTGATACAGGGTATGCAGCAGTGCGTGGCCGGTACGGTCGGCTGCAGCAGCGGTACGCGCCGCCTGCTCACCACCGAAATTCTTCGACTGACCACCAAACGGACGCTGATACACGCGGCCGTCATCAAGGCGAGAGAAAGGCAGACCCATATGTTCCAGTTCCAGAATCGCTTCCGGACCGACGTGACACATGTATTCGATCGCGTCCTGGTCACCGATATAGTCGGAACCTTTAACGGTATCGTACATGTGCCATTCCCAGTTATCTTCATGAGTGTTACCCAGCGCAACGGTAATACCGCCCTGCGCCGATACGGTATGAGAACGGGTTGGGAAAACTTTGGATAACAGGGCACAAGTCTGGCCCGATTGGGAGATTTGCAGAGCCGCGCGCATTCCCGCGCCACCCGCGCCGATCACCACGGCATCAAATTCTCTGACTGGCAAACTCATTTACACACCCCACACAACAACGATTCCATAAATGGCATACGACAACAGCGCGACCACAATCACAAACTGCAGCAGCAAGCGGGTTGCCACTGGTTTCACGTAGTCGGTCAGGACCTGCCACATGCCAATCCAGCCGTGGATCAGAATCGAGAACAGCGTCAGTATCGTAAACACTTTAGTGAAGGCAGAGGCGAAAAAGCCGTGCCAGGCGTCATACGTCAGGGTGCCGGTCATCACCACAAAACCAAGAAGGTAGATGATGTAGAGCGTCATTAAGATTGCAGCAGCACGCAGTAACAGCCAGTCATGAATACCGTTGCGTCCTAATGCAGAAGCATTGCTTACCATACGAGGACTCCAGCCAAAATTGAGAGCACGACAGTGATACCAAAAGCCGCCTGCGCGGAACGGGTTCCCACCTGCAGGGTTTCTTCCATAAAGCCAAAATCAGCCAGCATGTGACGAATGCCGCCCACGACGTGATACGCCAGCGCAGTCAGGATGCCCCACATAATGAATTTGGCGAAGAAGCTATCCATGATGGATGCCGCTTGCTGGAAGCCTTCAGGAGAAGAGAGAGAGAGACCCAATAACCAGAGCAGTATTCCGAGAGCGACAAAGGTGATCACGCCGGAGACGCGGTGGAGAATGGACGATATTGCAGTAACGGGAAACCGGATCGTCGAGAGATCCAAGTTAACAGGTCTTTGTTTTTTCACGGTTTTGCCCACACAGCTCTTTTTTATTTTGCTTCCTCCGGACCTGAGTCGCATCAGAGCACAGCGCGTGTTCAGACTGCAACCGCCACCAAAAAAGCAACATCCAGTGTTAAGTGAAGCGAAAAAAACGCTGGGTGGCTCCTGGTGTCAGGATATTCCGGAGACCTGGCGGCAGTATAGGAGGATCACATTCTGATTACAATTCCCCTACAATCTCTTTGGTCACATTTAGGCTGAACAGTGATCCGACTCACGAATTTCACAATTCATACATTTTTAATTATCTGATTTGACAAAAGATCAACATTTCAGTTACAAACAAACGCATTAAAGCCCTATGATGCACAAAAGTTATGGGGATACACTTTCCCCTAAGCTCAAGTTATGTAACATTGCCTTTACGAGCAACACAAAGCATCAGGTTATTGGTTACCAAGAAGTTATGTCGTGACAGGATCTTTAACATCCGCGCTGTTCAGCATGTCATGCCCGAACGCCACCGACTGGCCCTAATACATCTCCCTGTAACCCTGCACGACAAACGTTACCGCAGAGTGATACTGTGAAGATTGTGGTTTTATACAACATGAAGGCTATTCTGGTGTCTAAGATCCTTACCTACTAAGGCGCTATGGAGACGAAAAATGACAGATAAAAAAGTGACGCTAACCCTACAAGATAATGCTTCCGTTGAACTGGATGTGATGCAAGGTACGCTGGGACAAGACGTTGTTGATGTCCGCACACTTGGCAATCATGGCCTGTTCACTTTCGATCCCGGTTTCACCTCTACTGCGTCATGCGAATCTAAAATCACTTTTATTGATGGTGATGAAGGCATTCTGTTACATCGCGGCTTCCCGATTTCCGAACTGGCAACCCACTCCAACTATCTCGAAGTGTGTTACATTCTGCTGAATGGCGAAGCCCCGACCCAAGCCCAGTTTGAAGAATTCCGCACCACCGTTACCCGCCACACCATGATCCACGAGCAAATCACCCGACTGTTCCATGGCTTCCGCCGCGATTCGCATCCGATGGCGGTCATGTGTGGTGTCACTGGCGCCCTGGCAGCGTTCTATCACGACTCCTTAGACGTCAACATTGAACGTCACCGTGAAATCGCTGCCTTCCGCCTGCTGTCCAAAATGCCGACCATGGCAGCGATGTGCTACAAATATTCGATTGGCCAGCCGTTCGTTTACCCACGTAACGACCTGTCCTACGCAGGCAACTTCCTGCATATGATGTTCGCCACACCGTGTGAAGAGTACAAAGTGAACCCGGTGCTGGAACGCGCCATGGACCGTATTCTGATTCTGCATGCTGATCATGAGCAGAACGCCTCTACCTCAACCGTGCGTACCGCCGGTTCTTCTGGTGCAAACCCATTTGCCTGTATCGCTGCGGGTATCGCTTCGCTGTGGGGACCGGCACACGGTGGCGCCAACGAAGCTACCCTGCGTATGCTGGAAGAGATCAGCACCGTTGAGCACATCCCAGAATTTGTACGTCGCGCGAAAGACAAAAACGATTCGTTCCGTCTGATGGGCTTCGGTCACCGTGTTTACAAAAACTATGACCCGCGCGCCACCGTGATGCGTGAAACCTGTCACGAAGTGCTGAATGAGTTGGGTATGAAAGATGACCTGCTGGAAGTGGCGATGGAGCTGGAACATATCGCGCTGAACGACCCGTACTTCATCGAGCGTAAACTCTATCCAAACGTCGATTTCTACTCTGGCATTATTCTGAAAGCGATGGGTATTCCTTCTTCCATGTTTACCGTGATCTTCGCGATGGCGCGTACCGTGGGTTGGATTGCACACTGGAAAGAGATGCACGACGAGGGCATGAAGATTGCGCGTCCACGTCAGCTGTACACCGGTTACACCGAGCGTCCATTTAACTCGGCGCTGAAAAAGTAATCCACAGCTAAATGAGTGTGAAAGAAAGGCTGCCATTTCATTGAGATGGCAGCTTTTTTATTGTTCGCATTATGGCGTCAAAACTGACATCCCGGGCACCAGTAAAATGGCCGCGACGATAGCGTGCCCTTCTCAATCAGCGTGCCGCAGCGCCGACATCTCTTGCCCTGGCGATGAAACACCTCAAAGCGAAACGCCGCATCGGCATGGTATTTCTTCATACTGCCGCGCATCTGATACGACAAACGTGGCACCGCCAGCATCGCCTCACTTAATGCATTGAGCTGTGCCTCAGTGAGATCCTGCGCCTGATGCGACGCCAGCAATCCAGCATGCCATAAAATCTCCACACGCAAGTAGTTACCCAATCCCGCCAGAAAGGCCTGATCGAGTAACAATCCGCTGAACTGACGGCGACGAAAACGCGGCGATAGCAGCCGCTCACGCACCTCTTCCACCGATAATGTGGCATCCAGTACATCGGGACCTACGCGCTGCAGAAAGGGATGTGCGCCGACGGTATCTGCATTGAGCAGTTCAATATCCGAGGCACTGTAGAGCAGGATGGTCTGTTCGGCGTTTGCCAACCGCACGCGCAACTGTCGCGAAGTGTTGGGTTCAGTGCCGGTCGGCACCACTCGCCACACGCCGTACAATTGATTATGGCTATAGAGAATTAAGCCATTCGAAAAATGCGTCAGCAGTGCTTTGCCACGTGTTTCAAAAGCCGTAATGGTTTCACCCATTAGTGCCGGTTCGTAGGTTTTCAGTTCAGGAAAGGCAAACCACACATCAGTGAGTGGCCTGCCTTCCATCGCCGCTGCCAGTTGATCCGCCGCACGGCGGATCTCCGGTCCTTCAGGCATAACTTCTCCTGTTAATGCGTCGCTCCACCAACCACGCGGATGTCATTTTCAGTGCTCAACATCACCTGCAACGAGGTTTCCAGCGCCAGGATCACGCTGGCCGTCGCCATACTGGCGACGCCGGGATGGTTCACCGCCTGTTCCGGCATATAGGGGATATGAATAAAGCCCCCACGTGCCGGACTGTTGGTGGTCTTCAGCCAGTGCAACAGACTGTACATCACGTGATTACAGGTAAATGTCCCGGCCGTTTGCGATACCGAGGCCGGCACACCCACTTCGCGCAGTGCTGCAACCATCGCTTTAATCGGTAAGGTGGAAAAATAGGCGGCAGGTCCATCCATCACGATGGGCTGGTCGATCGGCTGCTGCTGATCGTTGTCGGGAATACGCGCATCATCCACGTTGATCGCCACGCGTTCGACGGTGATATCAACGCGCCCACCGGCCTGGCCCACACACAACACGCGGTCAGGCTGAATCTCTTCCAGCGCTTGCGTGAGCACTTTGCCGCAGGTGGCAAACACCACCGGCAGCTGGCGCACCACAATACGGGCTCCGGCAATCTCTTTGCCGTCAAAACTGCGCACCGCTTCCCATGAAGGGTTAATGGTTTCGCCACCGAACGGCTCAAACGCCGTCATCAATACCGTTTTCATTGCGACCTCATAAGAACATCAGGAAGTAGAGCAGGAATACGTTTACCACCAACAGTAGCACACCGGTTGGCACCTGAGCCTTGATCACCCCGTTTCGATCCGGCAACTCCAGTAACCGCGCGGGTACGATGTTGAAGTTCGCCGCCATCGGCGTCATCAAGGTGCCGCAATAGCCAGAGAACATGCCAATTGCCGCCATGACCGCCGGATTGCCGCCGTGTTGCAGCACCAGAATAGGAATCCCAATGCCAGCCGTCACTATCGGGAAAGCGGCAAACGCATTACCCATCACCATGGTCAGCAGTGCCATGCCAATCGCATACACCGCGACCGCAATTAGGCGATTGTCCACTGCCAGATACTGTTCAGTCAGATGTGAAATCGCAGTGCCGACGCCCGCGCTGGTGAATAACAGACCGAGCGTGGCAAGAATTTGCGGCAGAATAAATGCCCAACCCACCGCATCCAGCAGACGGCGAGTTTCCTGCATCGACTGCAGCGGTTTTTCATGGGTGATTTGCAGCGCGATGATCCAGCCCAGCACGCAGCCGACCATCATCGAGAACAGCGTCACTAGAGTTGAATGGTTGCCAGGACCAAAAACCGCATCCTGCAAGCCGGGGATATTGTTAAACGCCAGCACGCCGATCACCGTTACCACCGGAATCGCCAGCGCGGGCAGAAACAGCTTGTTGCGCAGACGCTGCGCACTTTCGCGCTTCTGCTGATCGCTGCGCTGATGATAGCTGCCGAGACGCACGCCGCCGAAACCGGCAATTAACGCCATCAACACCACCGCAATGCCGACGCCAATGTGCAGCATGCGTTTACCCGCAGCGGCATCGCCTGCCCATTGCCCCATCAGTTGATAGGCGCCATCACCAATCAGGAACATCAGGCCATACAGGGCCCAGAATAAACCCGTGGTAAAGCGTCTTGGGTTAGTCGCATCACGCCAGGAGAGAACGGCGACCACCAGCAAGATCACTCCTGCCAGCCACATCAGATATTGTTGCTGAAACATTATTTCCCGCCTTTGGCGTGCAACGCCTGCTGATTAATGGCACCCAATTCACGCGCCAGCTGGCGGTCAAGGCGCACCAGTCGCGCCGAATGGATCAGGAAGGCACAGAGTGCGGTGGGAATGCCCCACAAGGCGATATGCAGTGGCTCGGTACTGATACCTGCCGACTCCTGCATAAAGTTATGCATAAAGATGATGGCACCAAAGGCGACAAAGATATCTTCACCAAAGAACAGCCCGACGTTATCGGTGGCTGCCGACATAGCACGCAGGCGATGGCGCACTTCATCGGGCACTTCACCATAGCGGTTTTCTGTGGCGCCTTCTGCCATCGGTGCCAGCAGTGGACGCACCATCTGCGGATGACCTCCGAGGCTGGTTAAACCGAGTGCCGCGGTGATTTCACGCACGAACAGATAGACAATCAGCAAACGGCCCGCCGTCGCGGTTTTGATCTGCGCGATCCAGCTTTGTGCGCGCTCCTTCAAACCGTGGCGCTCCAGCAAACCGATCACGGCCAGCGGCAGCAGCAAAATCAGCGGCAGATTGCGGGTGTTCAGGAAGCCGGAACCAAGTTTCTCCAGAATATCGGCCAGCGGCAGATGCGCGGCCAGGCCGGTGACAAAACCGGCAACAATCACTACCAGCACTGGGTTAAAACGCAACACGAATCCCAGAACGATGGCGGCAATGCCGAGTAACGGCCAGAGATTGACCACGTTATCCATGTTTTTCCCCTCATCAGAAATAAAAAGCCCGATATAGATCGGGCGAGTTGTTATTTGTTATGCGCTGGTCACAGTAATTTGCTGGGTAGCAAAAGCCGCACGCAGCGTACGCGCAAATTGCAGCGCGTGAGCACCATCGCCATGCAGACACACGGTTTCTGCATTCACCGGCACCCATTCACCGCTGATACTCTGCACCTGACGCTGCTGCACCATGGTGAGCGTTTGCGCCAGCGCCTGTTCGGCTTCTTCAATCATCGCGCCTGGCTGGCTGCGCGGCACCAGTGCGCCGGTTGCCAGATAGCCACGGTCGGCGAATACCTCTTCTCGCGTGCGCAAGCCATGATGCGCAGCCGCCTTGATGGAAGCACTGCCCGCCAGACCAACCAGAATCAATGCGGGATCGATCGCCTTCACCGCGCGGGCAATCGCGTCGGCGAGCGTGGCATCCGCCGCCGCCTGGTTGTACAGCATGCCGTGTGGCTTCACATGCACTAAACGCTCACCTTCACTTTCGGCGATGCTCTTCAGTGCGCCGATCTGATAGATCATCTGCGCATACACCGTTTCCGGTGGCAGTTGCATCGCGGTGCGACCAAAGTTTTCGCGATCCGGGAAGCTGGGATGGGCACCAATCGCCACACCCGAGGCTTTGGCCCAGCGCACCGATTGCAGCATGGTTTGCGCATCACCAGCGTGAAAACCACAGGCAATGTTGGCCGAACTCACCAGCGTCAGCAGTTCCTGATCGCTGGCGCTGCCTTCGCCCAGGTCAGCATTAAGATCAATCTTCATGTGCAAGCCCCCAGGCTATTTGGTCGAAGGAGCGTTGCTGATGTTGTTTCGCCAGCAGCGCTTCTTCTAGTGTGCAATGGATAAAGTGAATCGGCTCACCGAGGCGAATCTGCGCCAGTTGATACAGGTCAGCTTCGATAACACAGGCGATACGCGGATAGCCGCCCGTAGTTTGTGCATCGGCCATCAGCACAATCGGTTGGCCGTTAGGCGGCACCTGCACCACGCCGGGTACTAACCCGTGCGACAACAAATCACGCGTGACTTTACGCTGCAGTTGGCGGCCCTGCATGCGGTAACCCATACGATTACTCTGCGGACTCAGCTTCCACGGGCTGCGCCAGAAACCTTCCTGGGCTTCGCGGGTGAACTCGTTGTACTCCGGGCCCGGCAAGGCGCGAATGCGGTTGCCCCACAACAACTGACGTACGCCCGCTTTGCCTTTGAAGGTGCGGGAGGGTTTGCCCAACGGCAACTGATCGCCATCCTGCAACTTACGACCCTGGAAACCACCAAAACCAGCTTTGAGATCGGTACTGTGCGAACCGAGCATCTCATCAATGGCGAAACCACCATTGACTGCCAGATAGCTACGCATACCGCGCACCGGCATCGCCAGTGATAAGACCTGGCCTTTTTTCACCGGTAAGCGCCAGCCAGTCCACACCGGTTTGCCATCCAGATCGGCATTACAACCTGCTCCGGTCAGCGCAAACCAGCCGTCACGTTTGAATTCCGCTTTGAACTGGCCGAGCACAATCTCTAATACCGCGCTCTCTTCCGGGTTGCCCACCAGCATATTGGCGGTGCGCATTGAGGGTTGATCGAGAGCGCCGCTAACGCTAATGCCATATTGCCGCCAGCCGGTACGACCCTGATCCTGAATCGAGGTCATCAATCCGGCGCGTTGAATGTTTAACATACGCCCTCCTGTTGCGGCACAAAGCGCACGCTGTCACCGGGGCGCAGCAGTGTCGGCGGGTGTTGTAAGGGGTCAAACAGGCTGACGGGCGTATGGCCAATTAGCTGCCAACCGCCAGGTGCTGCCAATGGGTAGATACCCGTCTGACTGCCACCGATGCCGACTGATCCACTGGGAACGATAACTCGCGGTTCAGCACGGCGCGGCGTGTGCAAACGCTCATCCAATCCGCCCATATAGGGAAAACCCGGCTGGAAGCCGATAAAATAGACCACGTAATCAACACTGCTGTGCAGCTCGACGACCTGCTTTGGCGTCATGCTGGCGCCATCTGCCACCACCTGCAGATCAGGCCCACCCGAGCCACCGTACACCACCGGAATCTCTACCCGACGCGATTCAGGGATCTGTTCTTCACTCTCTTCCCACCAGCGCTGTAAACGCTCGATGGCATCCAGTGCATTCAATTGCGGATCGCGCAGTAGCAGCGTCAGGTTATTCATCCCCGGAATCACTTCCTGAACCTGTTCATTGTGCTGCAGGCGCTGGCACAGTCCCCAGATGCGCTGCTGGCTGGCGAGTGAAACGGGGGGTTCCAGCTCCAGTACCACCGCTCGCTCACCCAGTAGATAACAACGTGCTCGTTGCAAAACCCACCTCCCGGTCATGATTGGCGCGGACAAAAAATGTCCACAAATCGCTTTGCTTATAATGAAAGTCAATAAGTTATGCGAAAGTGACAGAGATGTGTCAACAGATTTGCGTCCTTAACGTGGGCTAAGGACGCGGAGAGAGAGAAATCAGGCAGGATTGTCGATATCAATAAAGGTTACATCGAGGCCATAGCTCTGCGCCAGCCATTCGCCCAGCGCCTTGATACCGGCGCGCTCGGTGGCATGATGCCCGGCGGCGAAAAAGTGCAGGCCTTGTTCACGTGCGCTGTGAATGGTTTGCTCAGAAACTTCGCCCGTGATAAACGCATCTACACCAAAAGCAGCCGCGCTATCGATAAAGCCCTGTCCGCCGCCACTACACCAGGCGACACGTTTGATCAGTGCCGGGGCATTATCACCGCAGTGCAACGGTTTTCGGCCTAAACGTTCGGCGATTTTCGCCGCCAACGCTTCACCGCTCAACGGTTCAGTCAATTCGCCCCACGGCACCAGCGGCTGAATTTCCCCTTTCACTTCAATATCAAATAACTTTGCCAGCTGCGCATTGTTGCCGAGCTGTGGATGTGCATCCAGCGGCAGGTGCCAGCCATAAAGGTTGATATCATTGACCAGCAGCGTGCGCAGACGCTGGCGTTTCATTCCTTTAATCAGCGGCGATTCGCTTTTCCAGAAATATCCGTGATGGACCAGAACAGCGTCAGCATTGCGCTTGACCGCTTCATCCAGCAGCGCCTGACAGGCGGTCACGCCCGTGATGACAGTTTTCACTTCCGCGCGACCCTCTACCTGCAAACCATTGGGTGCATAGTCACTGAAGGCGCTGGTGTTCAGCTGCTGATTAACAATATGTTCTAACTCGACATGATTCATTTAGTACGGCTCCCTGAGCGCCTCAGGCCGCGCTGCGCGCGCGCTCGAAGGCGTCTAGTGTCTTTTTACGTGCGTCCTTATGTTCCACGATTGGCGCGGGATAATCGAGTTTCTTGTTATTTTTCTTCGCCCAAACCTGCGGTTGATGAATGTCACTCTCTGGCACGTCTTTCAGCTCTGGCAGCCACTGGCGGATAAATTCGCCTTTTTCGTCGAAGCGTTCACCCTGAGTAGTGGGATTAAAAATACGGAAATAAGGTGCCGCATCGGTGCCGGTGGAAGCCGCCCACTGCCAGCCGCCGTTGTTGGCCGCCAGATCGCCATCGATCAATTGCTGCATGAAGTAGCGCTCACCTTCATGCCAGTCGATCAACAGATCTTTCACCAGAAAGCTGGCAACAATCATGCGCAGGCGATTGTGCATCCAGCCCAGTGTGTTGAGTTGGCGCATTGCCGCATCGACGATGGGATAACCGGTTTTGCCCTGCTGCCAGGCCGTGAGATGTGCATCGTTTTTTTGCCACTGTACGTTATGCGTCCACTCCACAAACGGCTGGTGCTTACACAACGCCGGAAAGGCCACCATCAGATGACGGTAAAACTCGCGCCAGATCAGTTCATTCAGCCAGATAAAGGCTTTACCCTCGTTCAGTGCATCTGGGTGTTCTTTCAGAATACGATGCAAACATTGGCGCGGAGACAGCACCCCAATCGCCAGATAAGGCGATAAGCGGCTAGTACCATCTAGTGCCGGTAAATCGCGCACGTCGGGATAGTGCTGCACCGATTGTTTGCCGAAATGGCGCAATTGCTTCAGCGCTGCCTCTTCCCCAGCGGGAAACAGCGATGCATCGAAATCTTCCTGCGGATAATCAAAAGCAGGGATTTTCTGACCCGCACTGATCGGCGCATCACGGCGCGCTTTCGGTGCATGATGACACTCCGGTAACCCCTGATGCAGTCGACGGACAAAGGCGCGGCTGAACGGCGTGAAGACTTTGAACATGGTGTGATTACCGGTCTGCACGCTGCCAGGCGGCAATAACAGGCTGTCATCGAAGCCCTGGCAAATCACGCCCTGAGCATCGAGACGCTTTTCGGCGGTCGCATCACGTTCGCGCTCATTAATCTCGTACTGATAGTTGTAATAGAGCTCATCCACCTGATGCTGGTCGCAAAACGCACTCAGGTAATCCACAGAAGCAGCAAAGTCATCGCACTGATGGTAATGCAACGGAATACCGCGCTCGGCCAGTGAATCTTGCAACGCACACAGATTCTGATGAATAAAAGCCGCCTGCCTCGGTGCCATATGATGTTGCTGCCACTGTTTGGGCGTGGCAATAAACAGCGCCAGCACCCTGGCATGGCTGTCGCGACAGGCAGCAGCCAGCGCAGTGTTGTCATTGATGCGCAGATCGTTACGCAACCAGACTAAGTGGGTGGTCATAATGCTCCGGGATTATTGTCCGTAGCGCAGACGCAGCGCTTCCGGGTAGGGATCAAAGTAACGCTGCTGCGCCAGCCACGGATGCGGGTACTCCGCCATGTAATGTTTCAGCATGGTGATGGGAACCAACAGTGGCTGGACGCCAGTGCGATAACGATCGATTAGCTGTGCCAGTTCCTGACGCTGCGGTGACGACAACTGCGGGCGGAAATAGCCCTGCACATGCATCAACACATTGGTGTGATTACGACGCGAAGCTTGATGTGACATTAAATGCATCAGGCGAATCCGGTATTCATAGGCGTAATCATCCAACGAATCCCACTGCTCCATCGCGGCCACAAAGCGTCCCATCTCGCGATACTCATCCTGCGCATGCGACAGCAGCAACAATTTGTATCGGCTGTGGAAGGCGATCAGCTTGTGGCGGGTTAAACCACTGCGCCACATCTCATTGAACTCATGCAGCGCATACACGCGGCCCATAAAGTTTTCGCGGATAGCATCATCATGCAAACGGCCATCTTCTTCTAAAGGCAGCCATGGCATCTCTTTTTGCAGAAAGGCAGTGAATACGCCGGTGCCCGCTTTGCGATTGTCATTGGTATCGGGCTGATAGACGCGCACGCGCTCAAGACCGCAGCTGGGTGATTTTGCGCAGAGAATATAGCCGCAAAGGTGATGCAGGGATTTCACGCGATCGGCCGACCAGCGCTCCATCTCATCGGTCACCTCTTGCCCGCCATCTTTACTGAAACAAAGATGGATTTGATCATCCGACTCTTTGACCAGACGCAGAGCCGGGCGCGGTGTGGGCAATCCAATCGCCATTTCCGGACACACCGGTTCAAAACGGATGAAGGGGGTCAGTTCTTCGGTTGCAAAAGCGAAACGCTTGTGGCCACCGTCAAAACGGACCTTATCCCCGAGCAGGCAAGCGCTGATACCGACAGGAATTTTTTCGCTCATACTTGTACAACCTCCAAATTCTTGTAGAGGTTTAAGTGTAGCTGAAACGGCGAGGGATAACAGCGGGTAACCGGGGAATACAGACAAAGTTTAGAATAAAAAAACCCGGCGCTTGATTGAAGCTGCCGGGTTCTTAGAGAGTCGAGAGAGCACTTACCAGTGAATGCTGCCTACTGCTTCGGTCTGCGCCAGCCAGACGGGTTTGGTGCTGGTCTTACACCAGACGCGGTGCAGATAGCTATAGAAACGGGCACGATCCTGGCGGAACAGCATGACGGGCAAGGCAAGTATGCCAACCAATACCGCCAGCACACGGCGCAACACGATTTTATAAAGTGGATATGCCTGATACATGATTGCCTCCTGGGGTAATTTTTGCGTTGAAATGTGATCTGCCTCAGATATTACGCCTGGTTGTGTAATTTTACTACTCATCCGACCACTAATTTTGGTCTTTTTTTGTGCTTTTCGGCTTAAGCTGAAAGTAAGTTACATAATTGTAAACATAGGGATCTCGCGAGGTTACAAACATCATGACGGACGCGGTGACCAATTCTTGGTAAAGTGCCGTGTTAACTTTACCTGTGGCAGGAGTCAGCGTGACGACCATCTTGATTGTTGAAGATGAAAAAGAGATTCGCCGTTTCGTGCGCCTGGCGCTGGAAAGCGAAGGTCTGAAAATTGTGGAAGCGGAGCAATTACAGCGCGGGTTGATTGAAGCAGCGACACGAAAGCCGGATTTAGTGATCCTCGATCTTGGGCTGCCGGATGGCGACGGCAACGACTTTATCCGTGAAGTGCGCCAGTGGAGCAGCATGCCGGTGATTGTGCTGTCTGCGCGCAGTGATGAGCAGGACAAAATCGATGCACTGGATGCCGGTGCCGATGATTATCTGACCAAGCCGTTTGGTATTGGCGAGCTGCTGGCCCGCGTGCGCGTGGCGTTACGTCGCCATCAAAGCAGCCAGCCTGAGCCGATCGTGAAATTTGGTGAAGTGAGTGTCGATCTGGCTGCGCGCCGCGTGCTGCGTAATGAACAGGAAATTCACCTGACACCTACCGAGTTTCGCCTGCTGAGTTTGTTGCTGAACAATGCCGGAAAAGTGCTGACGCAGCGTCAGTTGCTGAATCAGGTGTGGGGGCCGAATGCGGTGGAGCACAGCCACTATCTGCGCATTTATATGGGACACCTGCGCCAGAAGCTGGAAAGCAATCCCACCCAACCCAGCCATCTGCTGACCGAAACCGGTATCGGCTATCGGTTTATGCCATAAAAAAACGACCCATGTTGTCACATGGGTCGTTCCATAGAAAACGCGTGAAAAGGCGCTCATAGCGCGCCTCGACGTTTAATTACGCGTTTTTCAGCACTTCGCTGACAATCTCTACGGCTTCTTTCTCGATCTGCTGGCGATGCTCAGCGCCAAGGAAGCTTTCACAGTAGATTTTGTAAGCGTCTTCCGTGCCTGACGGACGCGCAGCAAACCAACCGTTTTCGGTCATCACTTTCAGACCACCGATTGACGCGCCGTTGCCCGGTGCTGCGGTCAGACGTGCAGTAATCGGATCGCCCGCCAGCGTGTCAGCACTCACCATTTCCGGTGACAGCTTAGACAGTGCCGCTTTTTGCGCTGAGGTCGCCGGCGCCTGCAGACGGTTATAGCTTGGCGCGCCGAAGCGTGCTGCCAGTTCGTCATAGTGCTGCTGCGGGTTCTTGCCGGTCACCGCAGTGATTTCGGCTGCCAGCAGGCACAGGATGATACCGTCTTTATCGGTTGACCAGGCGGAACCATCGAAGCGCAGGAAGGAAGCACCCGCGCTCTCTTCGCCGCCGAAACCGAAACTGCCATCAAACAGACCATCTACAAACCATTTGAAGCCGACTGGCACTTCAACCAGCTTGCGACCGATGTCATTGACCACACGGTCAATCATTGCGCTGGAGACCAGGGTTTTACCCACAGCCACATCTTTGCCCCACTGCGGGCGATGCTGGAACAGGTAGTTGATCGCTACCGCCAGATAATGGTTCGGGTTCATCAGGCCAGCAGGCGTGACGATGCCATGACGGTCGTAATCCGGGTCGTTACCAAACGCCAGATCGAACTTATCTTTGTACGCCAGCAGACCGGCCATCGCGCACTCAGACGAACAGTCCATACGCACCACGCCATCTTTATCCAGATGCATGAAGCGGAAAGTCTGATCGACTGCATCATTAACGATGGTCAGATCCAGCTTGTAGTGCTCAGCGATGCGCTGCCAGTACGCGATACCTGAACCACCGAGTGGATCGACACCGATTTTCAGGCCCGCTTTCTGGATTGCCGGGAAGTCAATGACCTCAGCCAGACCTTCCACATAAGGCTGAATCAGATCCTGCTCAACGATATGGCCGCTTGCCCAGGCCTGATCCAGCGGCAGACGTTTCACGTCTTTCAATTCGCCTTTGATCAGCTGGTTAGCGCGATCTTCCACCACTTTGGTGACGTTGGTATCAGCCGGGCCACCGTTGGGTGGGTTGTACTTGATGCCACCGTCTTCTGGCGGGTTGTGCGAAGGCGTAATGACGATACCGTCCGCCTGCGCACCACCACGTTTGTTGTGTTCCAGAATGGCATTGGAGATCGCTGGCGTTGGCGTGTAGCCATTATCCTGCTGCACGATCACATCCACACCGTTCGCCGCCAGCACTTCCAGCACCGACAGAATCGCCGGCTCAGACAGTGCGTGAGTATCTTTACCCACGTAGCACGGACCGGTGATGCCATTCTTTTTGCGCTCTTCTGCGATGGCTTGCGCAATCGCCAGAATGTGCACTTCATTGAAGCTTTGGCGTCCCGCGCTGCCGCGGTGGCCAGAAGTGCCAAATTTCACCGCATGGTCCGGGTTCGCCGCATCTGGCTTCAGGACATAATACTGCGAGGTTAATTGTGCAACGTTAATCAAATCGCTCTGCTGGGCAGGCTGCCCGGCACGGGGGTGATTGGCCATTGGCGCTTCTCCCTGACGCTTCAGTTTAAATGGTGCCGCGAACTTTCTCTGTCAGTTCCTGTGGGAACTGCATAGCCAGCATGATGTGTTCCACCATGCTGCATTTGCGGCCTGTATTGGTATTGGTGATCACCCAGTACGGTGTGCCGGGAACGTGCTTCGGCTTAGTATGGGTGCCATTTTGCAGCAGTGTGTGCTCGTCACCCGCAAAATAGACGCGAGTGCGGCCCTGCAGCGAGGCAGTGGCTTCAGCAAATGCTGCTGGATCAAGACGATAGAGCGTTGACAGTACCAGCATAAAGCGATTAACCGCCTTATTCTGCTCGGCATACTCATCGGAGAGCAGCAGTTCACGCACGGCGCGTACGCGATCCTGAGGACGCGCTTCGCTGCGCACTGGCTGCGCTTCCTTCACCGAAGCCGAAGCCGCAACGACAGATGCAGCCGGTGCGGTCTGGCCCGCGGTGAATTTCAGCATGCGGCGCAAAATATCAGAGGCGCTTTCACCAATGTGCTGCGTGTGGCTGGCAATATAACGGTAGAGTTCTTCGTCAACTTCAATCGTTTTCATCTTATTCCGTACAATTCTGGCAAATGACAGAACCACGCATTATTGCAACGGCCTTAGCAAAATCGAGCTGTGCAAAACGTGAGCGGGCTCTAACATAAGGATTATAAAGTTAAATCCGTGGCAGCCGATAGCGCTGGCGTTGTTTCAGGGCAAAAGTCGGAATATGCCCTAATGCCTGGCCGGCTGGCTCCTGGACAGGTGAATCCATGATACCCTAAGCCAAGGTCACAACCGTAAGAACTTTAGCCATGATTTTGAACGCCCGTCTGCAAACTGAACAATCTCCCCCTGAAGCCCCCCCTATTCTGTTAATTCATGGCCTGTTTGGCAGCCTGGATAACCTTGGCGTGCTGGCACGCGGCGTAAGAGATGCTCGCCCCACGTTGCAAGTGGACGTACGCAACCATGGTTTATCTGAGCGCAGTGAGGTGATGAATTATCACGCCATGGCGCAAGATATCGTGGAGACGCTGGATGCACACCAGATTGAACGCGCTGGCGTAATAGGCCACTCGATGGGCGGTAAGATCGCCATGGCACTGAGCGCTGTGGCCCCCGAGCGTATTGAGAAGATGGTGCTGATCGATATCGCGCCCGTGGATTACCAAACCCGCCGCCACGATGAAATCTTCGCCGGTATCCGCGCCGTGACAGCGGCGGGCGTGTCTCGTCGTAGCGAAGCGGCCGAGGTGATGCGCCAGCATGTCGCTGAAGAGGGGGTGATTCAGTTTATCCTCAAGTCCTTTGTCGAGGGCGAATGGCGCTTTAACGTGCCGGTGTTGTGGGACAACTACACCACGATTTCTGGCTGGGAAGAAGTTCCCGCCTGGCCACATCCCGCATTGTTTATTCGCGGTGGCGATTCTCCTTACCTCGACAATCAGCACCGCGATGCACTGCTGCGTCAGTTCCCGCAGGCACACGCACACGTGATTAGCGGGGCCGGTCATTGGGTACATGCCGAAAAACCTGATGCGGTTTTGCGCGCAGTTCGTCGCTTTTTTAACCTGTAAAAGCAAAAGCTTGCCGTATGCGGTTTAGGGTTGGCGTCGCGGATGGCGCTGGAGTATGATGTCGCGCTAAAAATTTGCCGCGGATGATTTTTTCGCCGCGGTCGGGCCGATAATGTATAAATCGCGCAGCGCCTTTCCGCCGTTCGCGCCCACTCAGTTTCACAAATCATGGCAAAAGAACAGACAGACCGTACCACGCTTGATCTTTTTGCAGACGAGCGGCGCCCTGGTCGACCCAAAACCAGCCTGCTGACACGTGACGAACAGTTGCGTATCAACAAACGTAACCAGCTCAAGCGCGATAAAGTGCGAGGGCTGCGTCGTGTTGAGCTGAAAATGTCCAGCGAGGCGGTAGACGCCCTGAACACGCTGGCCGAGCAACAAAATATCAGCCGCAGCGAGTTGATTGAACAAATGCTGCTGGCGCAACTCAAACTGTCTTAGCGCGCTGACCGCACGCAGGAACACAAAGTTCAGGCTTTACTCGTTCCGCCCTTTTCAACGGTCTGCTATCATTCGCTAACATGTGCAGTCAATTGACTTACTTTCACAATCAGGCTTTAAGAGGTTACTTAACCCATGGCAATCGTAGGCATTTTCTTCGGCAGCGATACCGGCAACACTGAAAACATTGCAAAAATGATCCAGAAACAACTGGGTAAAGATGTCGCCGAAGTGCATGACATTGCTAAGAGCACCAAAGAAGATCTCGCAGCGTTCGACATCCTGCTGCTGGGCATTCCTACCTGGTATTACGGCGAAGCACAGTGTGACTGGGATGACTTCTTCCCTACACTGGAAGAGATCGACTTTAATGGCAAACTGGTGGCACTGTTTGGTTGTGGCGACCAGGAAGACTATGCAGAATATTTCTGTGATGCGATGGGCACGATTCGCGACATCATTGAGCCAAACGGCGCGGTGATTGTGGGCCACTGGCCGACTGAGGGCTATCATTTTGAAGCCTCAAAAGGTCTGGCAGATGACAAACACTTCCTCGGCCTGGCGATTGACGAAGACCGTCAACCTGAGCTGACCAACGAACGTGTTGATGCCTGGGTGAAACAGATTTTTGATGAGCTGCAGTTAAAAGAGATCATCGAAGCCTGATGCCTCGCCTCCCCAATGTGAGCGCTAGCTCACATTGGGACAAAGGAATTTCCTATAAAAATAATAGCTACGGTTTTTTAACTTTTCCCCGCAAATCTGTAGAATACCCGCAATGGTCATCCGCTTATTCCTCTGATTGTTGACTGAGGCTGAGTGAAATGGAAACCCAAACCACACCGTTCCGCGCTGACGTAGGCGATGTTTATCCTTACGACTTTTGTTGATTTGCGCGATACCCCGGTTTTCATTTCACTGCTTGAGTTCTATAATGAGACGCAAATGAGAATACGTGTGACCTAAACATTCAAGGCCCCTGCGCCGTAAGTGACATGCAAAGTAACAGGACAATATCCGAATGACTGACAACAACTCCGCATTGAAGAAGGCTGGCCTGAAAGTCACTCTGCCAAGATTGAAAATTTTGGAAGTGCTTCAGGGACCGGGCCCCGAGTCCCATCACGTCAGTGCGGAAGATTTGTATAAGCGCCTGATCGATATGGGCGAAGAGATTGGCCTGGCAACGGTATATCGCGTTCTTAACCAGTTTGATGACGCGGGTATCGTCACCCGTCATAACTTCGAAGGCGGCAAATCCGTATTCGAACTGACTCAGCAGCATCACCATGACCACTTGATTTGCCTGGATTGTGGCAAAGTAATCGAATTCAGCGATGAATCAATCGAAACGCGTCAGCGTGAGATTGCCACTCGCCATGGCATTAAACTCAGCAACCACAGCCTGTACCTGTATGGTCACTGTGCGTTGGGAGACTGCCGCGAAGACGATACGCTCCACGATAAGTAATTGAGTGTGCTATGCAGTATAAAAAAACCGGTGCTGGTCACCGGTTTTTTTATGCCTGAATCAGGCGATAAAGGTTTCGTGCAGATAGCGCCAGCGAGGAATGGTGGTGCTGCAATCCAGCACAGCCAAAGAGATGCGCGTTTGATTGGTGCCGTTCAACATCTGCAGTTCACGATACTGAATCGTCACTTCCTGGCTCTGTTGAGAAATGATGGCATGCTCACTGGTGGCAATGCGCAGCCCTTCCCGCTGACCGTGCAGTTTGCGAAACAGCACTTCGGTCTCATTCAGATCCAGCTGCTTACCCAACGGCGTCACCATTTTGAAATCCGGGTGAAAGTGTGACAAAAGCAATTCCATGCTGTCATCACTGCCTTCTACCTGGTTAAAAACACGTTCAATAAGCTGATGTAATACCACCACACTATGCTTAGCTTCCAGGGCGAGACTTGTCATTTTTTTTCCTTTGATAACCCGCAGAGCTCTATTTAGAGCGCATAGCCTACCTGAAATACAATTTTTCACACTCGCAAATGGGTTAATTTTGCTAAAGTCAGAATTGTCGCAAAATAGACAACAAGCTCAGCTTGCCGCCTTCAGCATAATTGATTGCCCGTGGCGAATTACAGGCAATAAAAAAGGGCGATTGCTCGCCCTTTCATGATCATATTGTGCTATCGACGAAAGATATTACTCGCCAATCTTCGCGAAAGTATCGCGCAGTCCAACCGTGCGGTTAAACACCAATTTACCCGGCTGTGAGTAGACGCTATCGGCACAGAAATAACCTTCACGTTCAAACTGATAAGCTGCGGTAGTGGCCGCTTCACGCAAACCAGACTCCACGAAGCCCTGTTTGATCTCCAGCGAGTTCGGGTTAATGGTGGTGAGGAAATCCTCAGCCGCCGCTGGGTTTGGCACGCTGAACAGACGGTCGTAAAGACGGAACTCAGCTGGCAGTCCATGAATGGCGGAAACCCAGTGGATCACACCTTTCACTTTGCGACCATCCGCCGGATCCTTGCTCAGGGTGTCAACATCACAAGTGGCATAGATGCAGGTAATGTTACCCTCTTCGTCTTTCGCCACACGCTCAGCACGAATCACATAAGCATTGCGCAGACGCACTTCTTTGCCCAGAACCAAACGTTTGTACTGTTTGTTGGCTTCTTCACGGAAGTCAGCGCGATCGATCCACACTTCACGGCTGAACGACACTTCACGCGTGCCCATCTCCGGCTTGTTTGGATGATTAGGCATGGTCAGCGTTTCTTCGTGGCCGGCGGGCAGGTTTTCGATCACCACTTTCAACGGGTCAAGTACTGCCATCGCGCGTGGTGCGTTCTCATTGAGATCGTCACGAATACAGGATTCCAGCGACGCCATCTCAACGATGTTGTCCTGTTTAGTCACGCCGATGCGGCGGCAGAACTCACGAATTGAAGCTGCGCTGTAACCACGACGGCGCAGGCCTGAAACGGTCAGCATGCGCGGATCATCCCAGCCTTCCACCACTTTCTCGGTGACCAGCTGCGTCAGCTTACGCTTCGACATCACCGCGAATTCCAGATTCAGACGCGAGAATTCGTACTGGCGCGGATGCTGCGGAATGGTGATGTTGTCCAGCACCCAATCGTACAGACGACGGTTGTCCTGGAACTCCAGCGTACACAGTGAGTGCGTAATGCCTTCGATCGCATCCGAAATGCAGTGGGTAAAGTCGTACATCGGGTAGATGCACCACTTATCACCGGTCTGATGATGATCGGCAAACTTAATGCGGTATAGCACCGGATCGCGCATCACGATAAAGCTGGAAGCCATGTCGATTTTGGCACGCAGACAAGCTTTACCTTCCTCGAAACCGCCATCACGCATTTTCTGGAACAGCGCGAGGTTCTCTTCCACGCTGCGATCGCGGTACGGGCTGTTTTTGCCAGGTGCCGTGAGGGTGCCGCGATATTCACGGATCTCTTCTGCCGACAACTCATCAACGTAAGCCAGACCTTTATTGATCAGCTCAACGGCGTAGTTAAACAGTTGGTCGAAATAGTCTGAGGAGTAACGAATGTTGCCGCTCCACTCAAAGCCCAGCCATTGCACGTCACGCTTGATGGATTCAACGAACTCCAGGTCTTCTTTCACCGGGTTAGTATCGTCAAAACGCAGGTTGCACTGTCCTTGATAATCTTGGGCGATACCAAAGTTCAGGCAGATAGATTTCGCATGGCCAATATGCAGATAACCATTGGGCTCAGGCGGGAAACGGGTATGCACACTGCTGTGCTTACCGCTCGCCAAGTCTTCGTCGATGATCTGACGAATAAAGTTCGTTGGGCGGGCTTCAGCCTCACTCATCTCAAAATCCTCAAAACAATAGCGGGTGATTTGTACCACGAAGTAACGGAGTATGATCCACAAAGCGCAGGAGGGAAACAACCGTTTGTTGGTCGTTTTAAAACAAAAAAGGCAGGAATTGCTTCCTGCCTTCTGGCTAAATCACAAGGACTTAGTTTTTCACTTCATACAATGGTGTGACACCTGCAACCACCGAACCGCTGGCCAGCAGATTCAGTCCGGCGAAATCATCGCTGTTGCTGACCACCACCGGGCTAATCATTGAGCGCGCGTTGGCGTTGAGGAAGTCCAGATCCATCTCCAGAATCGGCTGACCGGCAGTGACGGTTGCCCCCTCTTCCACCAGACGTGTGAAGCCTTTTCCTTCCAGCGCCACGGTGTCCAGGCCCATGTGCACCACGATCTCAACGCCGTTAGCGGCTTCCAGACAGAACGCATGGTTGGTGTTGAAGATTTTCACCACGGTACCGGCGATCGGAGCCACCACCGTTTTGTCGGTTGGCTTGATTGCCAGACCATCGCCCACCGCTTTGCTGGCGAACGCCTCATCCGGCACCGCGTCGAGCGCGACAATCTCACCGGTCACTGGTGCCACCAGCGTAGCAATCACCGCTTTTTCAGTGTTCAGCACGGCCTGGGGTTTAGTCGCGACCGGCGCAGCGGCGGAAGCCGCAGCAACCGGGCCTTTGCTCAATACCGTTTTCATTGCGGAGGCGATGCTTTCAGCCTGAGTGCCGACAATCACCTGTACGCTCTGCTTGTTCAAACGAATCACACCAGACGCACCCAAACGTTTCGCCACGCCTTCATTCACCTGGGCTGAGTCTTTGACGTTCAGACGCAGACGAGTAATGCAGGCATCGATGTTGGTCAGGTTGTCTGAACCGCCGATGGCGGCAATGTAACGACGTGCCAGTGATTCGGTCTGGCTTTCACCATTACCACTATGGTCGACGTTAACGTCATAACCATCAGTTTCATCACCCGCAGACAATTCGCGGCCCGGGGTCATCAGGTTGAATTTCTGAATAGTGAAACGGAATACCACATAGTAGATGGCGAAGAACACCAGACCTTGTGGAATCAGCATCCACCAATTCACCGCCAGCGGGTTACGCGTTGACAGCACCATATCCACCAAACCGGCACTGAAGCCGAAGCCTGCAATCCAGTGCATGCTCGCAGCAATAAATACCGAGATACCGGTCAATACGGCATGGATCACATACAACACCGGTGCCACGAACATGAAGGAGAATTCCAGCGGTTCAGTGATACCGGTGAAGAAGGCCGCGAAGGCCGCCGCCAGCATGATACCGCCGACTTTCGCGCGGTTTTCTGGACGTGCGCAGTGGAAGATAGCCAATGCTGCACCCGGCAAGCCAAACATCATGATCGGGAAGAAGCCCGCCTGATAGCGACCGGTAATACCCGGGATACCCGTGCCATTCGCGATAGATTGCGCACCGCCGAGGAACTTAGGAATATCGTTAATGCCAGCCACATCAAACCAGAATACGGAGTTCAGTGCGTGATGCAGACCGACCGGAATCAGCAAGCGGTTAAAGAAGGCATACACGCCTGCGCCCACCGAGCCCATTTTCTGAATGTGCTCACCGAAGTTCACCAGGCCGCCGAAGATGATTGGCCAGATGTACATCAGGATGAACGCCACGACGATCATCAGGAAGGAGACGAGAATCGGCACCAAACGTCGACCACTGAAGAACGACAGCGCTTTGGGCAGCTCAACATGGCTAAAGCGGTTGTACACTTCAGCGGAGAGAATACCGACCAGAATACCCACGAACTGGTTATTAATCTTGCCGAAGGCAGCAGGCACCTGATCGACCGGGATTTTCTGAATCATCGCTACTGCGGCAGGTGAACAGAGTGTCGTCACCACCAGGAAGCCCACGAAGCCGGTTAACGCGGCCGCACCATCTTTATCTTTGGACATACCGTAAGCCACACCAATGGCAAACAGCACAGACATGTTTTCGATAATGGCGGAACCAGACTTGATCAACAGTGCTGCCAGCGCATTGCCTGCACCCCAGCTATCTGGATCAATCCAATACCCTACCCCCATCAAGATTGCCGCTGCCGGCAGTGTCGCTACCGGCACCATAAGCGCGCGGCCGACCTTTTGCAGATATCCTAAAATACTCACCTTTTTCTCCCCCTATGAGACTGGCGTTTTGCCGTAGCGCGGGTTGATTTTATTATCCCTACGCTCGGTACCTTGATGACATCTTTCACCACGAGGCGCAGTGTAAAGATAAATTAATTCGCCTCGCAAATTAAAACCACAGTAACTGTGACTTTAATCACCATAATGGACGTTTATCACTGCGAAATGCTAGCCACCACCACAAACTTATTTTATGATGAAAAATATCAGGTCGCACTTTTCCCTGCTGGTTGCGCTTAAACCGATTACGCTTAATGGCAGCAACCTAAACCAGCATCGGCGACAACATTTTCCTAATCTTAATTGAGGTGAAGACATGAGACTGATCCCTTTGGCCACACCGACCCAGGTGGGTAAATGGGCTGCACGCCACATTGTTAACCGCATTAATGCGTTTAAGCCTAGCGCAGAACGTCCCTTCGTGCTGGGCTTGCCAACCGGTGGTACGCCACTGGAAGCTTACAAGCACCTGATTGATATGCACAAAGCGGGCCAGGTAAGTTTCAAGCATGTGGTGACGTTCAATATGGACGAATACGTGGGCCTGCCAAAAGAGCATCCGGAAAGCTACCACAGCTTCATGTACCGCAACTTTTTCGATCACGTTGATATCCAACCAGAAAATATCAATCTTCTGAATGGCAATGCGCCAGATATTGACGCAGAATGTCGCCAGTACGAAGAGAAGATTCGCTCTTACGGTAAAATTAATCTGTTTATGGGCGGCGTGGGCAACGACGGACACATTGCCTTTAATGAGCCGGCTTCTTCACTCTCTTCCCGCACCCGCATTAAAACCCTGACGCACGATACCCGTATCGCTAACTCGCGCTTCTTTAATGGTGATGTGGATCAGGTGCCAAAATACGCCCTGACCGTAGGTGTGGGCACGTTACTGGATGCTGAAGAAGTGATGATTCTGGTGACGGGCCATCTGAAAGCGCAGGCGTTGCAGGCTGCCGTAGAAGGTAACGTTAATCATATGTGGACCATCAGCTGCCTGCAGCTGCATGCGAAATCTGTGGTGGTGTGTGACGAACCGGCCACCATGGAACTGAAAGTGAAAACCGTGAAATATTTCCGCGAAATGGAAGCGGAAAATATGAAGGGTGTGTGAAAACACGTTGTGAAAAACCTGCTGCCTTAAGGCGGCAGGCTTAGCCGGGAGAGAAAAACGATGTACGCATTAGTGAACGGCCGGATTTTTACCGGTCATGAAATTCTGGACAATCATGCAGTGGTGATTGCGGATGGCCTGATTGAGCGAGTGTGCCCACGAGAGGCGCTTGACGCAACGATTGCACAGCAGGATGTGGCTGGTGCGTTTATCGCTCCCGGATTTATTGATTTACAGTTAAACGGCTGCGGCGGCGTGCAGTTCAACGATGATATCGACGCACTGAGCGTGGAAACGCTGGAAATCATGCAGCGTGCCAACGAAAAATCAGGCTGCACCAGCTATCTGCCAACGCTGATCACCAGCACCAATGCTTTGATGAAGCGTGCCGTCGAAACCATGCGCGCCTATCTGGCCAAACACCCTAATCAGGCGTTAGGTCTGCACCTGGAAGGTCCATGGCTGAACAAAGCCAAAAAGGGTACCCATAATCCAGATTTGATTCGTCTGCCCGATGCGGAGATGGTCGATTTTCTTTGCGCCAACGCAGACGTGATCACCAAAGTGACGCTGGCGCCAGAAAATGCCGGGGCCGAGGTGATTGGCAAGCTGCGCAATGCCGGCATTATTGTCTCTGCGGGCCATTCAAACGCCACTTACGAAGAAGCCAAAGCGGGCTTCAGTGCCGGTGTCTCTTTTGCCACTCACCTTTATAATGCCATGCCAACCTTTGCAGGGCGTGAACCTGGTCTGATCGGTGCGCTGTTTGATTCACCTGATGTATACTGCGGCATCATTGCGGATGGTTTACATGTCCACTACGCTAACGTGCGTAATGCAAAGCGCATCAAAGGTGACAAGCTGGTGTTGGTAACGGATGCGACCGCACCCGCTGGCGCGTCAATTGATAAATTCATTTTTGCAGGCAAAACAATATACTATCGCGACGGCCTTTGCGTTGACGAAAACGGTACCCTGAGCGGTTCTGCGCTGACCATGATTGAAGCGGTGCAGAACAGCGTCGAACATTGCGGTATCGCGCTGGATGAAGCTTTGCGCATGGCAACGCTCTACCCGGCCCAGGCAATGGGTGTGGAAAAACAGCTGGGTTCAGTGACAGCAGGAAAAGTCGCTAACCTCACTGTCTTTACCCGCGATTATCAAATCACTAAGACGTTAGTCAATGGAGACGACGTCCTCAGCGAGTAAGTACTGAATGACCACTGGCGGCCAGACTCAAATAGGAAATGTCGATCTTGTCAAACAACTCAATAGTGCAGCCGTTTATCGGCTAATTGATCAACAAGGGCCGATATCGCGCATACAGATCGCCGATCTCAGCCAGCTTGCGCCCGCCAGCGTCACGAAAATTACCCGCCAGCTTATTGAGCGCGGCCTGATCAAAGAGGTAGAGCAACAAGCCTCTACCGGTGGTCGCCGTGCTATTTCCATCATTACCGAAACCCGCCACTTTCATACCATCGGCGTTCGCTTAGGGCGCAATGATGCCACGCTGACGCTGTTTGATCTGAGCGGTAAATCGCTGGCGCAGGAAGATTATCCGCTGCCTGAGCGCACCCAGGAAACGCTGGAGAATGCGCTGTTTAATGCCATCACGGCATTTATGGCGGCGCATCAACGCAAGATTCATGAATTAATCGCGATCGCGGTGATTCTGCCAGGCCTGGTGGACCCGATTAACGGCATTATTCGCTATATGCCGCACATAGCTGTCAGCCACTGGCCGCTGGTATCCAGCTTGCAGAAACGCTTTAACGTCACCAGTTTTGTCGGTCACGATATCCGCAGTCTGGCGCTGGCGGAGCACTATTTCGGTGCAAGTCGTGACTGTGCAGACTCCATTCTGGTGCGTTTACATCGCGGTACCGGCGCGGGCATCATCGCTAACGGCCATATTTTCCTCGGCAGCAACGGCAACGTGGGCGAAATTGGCCACATCCAGGTCGATCCATTGGGTGAGCGCTGCCACTGCGGCAACTTTGGCTGTCTGGAAACGATTGCCGCCAATGGCGCGATTGAAAATCGCGTGCGCCATTTGCTCAACCAGGGCTATCCCAGCACGCTGACGCTGGATAACTGCCTGATGCCGCAAATTTGCCGTGCCGCCAACCAGGGCGATGCGCTGGCCTGCGAAGTGATCGAATACGTGGGACGCTACCTCGGGAAAGCGATTGCGATTGCCATTAACCTGTTCAATCCACAAAAGGTGGTATTGGCGGGGGAAATCACCGACGCAGACAAAGTGCTGTTCCCGGCAATTGAAGGCTGCATTAATACCCAGGCGCTGAATGCCTTTCGCAAAAACCTGCCGGTGGTGCGTTCCGAACTGGATCACCGTTCCGCTATTGGCGCCTTTGCCCTGGCGAAACGTGCGATGCTGAATGGTATTTTGCTGCAGCATCTGCTGGAAGAATAATTGAAGCCTGCCGTCTGGCGGGCCCGACCGGAAGCCAATATGACCATCAAAAGCGTAATCTGTGACATCGACGGCGTGTTGATGCACGACAATACCGCCGTGAAAGGCGCGAATGAGTTTCTGCAGCGCATCCTTGAAAAAGAGATGCCGCTGGTGGTGCTGACCAACTATCCGTCGCAAACCGCTCAGGATCTGGCAAACCGTTTTGCCAATGCGGGTGTCGAGGTACCGGATTCAGTGTTCTATACCTCGGCGATGGCGACAGCCGATTTCCTGCGTCGTCAGGAAGGCAAAAAAGCCTACGTGATTGGCGAAGGCGCGCTGATTCACGAACTGTATAAAGCCGGATTTACCATCACCGATGTGAATCCCGATTTTGTGATTGTTGGGGAGACGCGCTCCTTTAACTGGGAAATGATGCACAAAGCGGCTTTCTTTGTGGCTAATGGCGCACGCTTTATCGCCACCAACCCGGATACCCACGCACGCGGTTTTGTGCCAGCCTGCGGTGCACTCTGCGCCGGTATCGAAACCATCTCCGGTCGCAAACCGTTTTACGTCGGTAAGCCGAGCCCGTATATCATGCGTGCTGCGCTAAATAAGATGCATGCCCACTCGGAAGAGACGGTGATTGTCGGCGATAACCTGCGCACCGATATTCTGGCAGGATTCCAGGCGGGCCTGGAAACCATTCTGGTGCTCTCCGGGGTTTCGACGCTGAGTGACATTGATGCGATGCCTTTCCGCCCTGACTGGATTTACCCTTCAGTGGCCGATATCGACCTGTTCTAAACCTTCTCTTATCGCATTTACTTATCGCCCTGCCCGCACGTCGTGTGAGCAGGGCGTTTGTTTTTACATCCCTTTATTATGATTTTGTGCACCGTTAATTGCGCAGGAAATCATCCAAAACGCCAATTCATTAGATGCCATCTAATTTAATTGATATTCTATTAGATGAAATTCAATTTTTAAGCCATCACAACAATCTTTTTATCAAAAGATCGCAATTTAACTTGCGTTAACACCACCAGATAGCGCATTTTCTTATACATCACGCAGTCAAGGCTGCCGGACAAACGTAGAAATAACATCGCCGCAAGGTGAGATCAGGAGTCAGTTATGTGTTCGATTTTTGGTGTGCTGGATCTGAAATCCGATCCTGTTGAACTGCGCAAGAAAGCGCTGGAGTGTTCCCGTCTGATGCGTCACCGTGGACCGGATTGGTCTGGCGTGTATGCCGATGACAAAGCCATTCTGGTGCATGAGCGCCTGTCGATTGTTGACGTCAACAACGGCGCACAGCCGCTGTACAACGCTGACCACACCCACGTACTGGCCGTGAACGGTGAGATCTATAACCATCAGGCTTTGCGTGCTGAACTGAGCGATCGTTATGCGTTTCAGACCGGTTCTGACTGCGAAGTGATCCTCGCGCTGTACCAGGAAAAAGGTCTCGATTTCCTCGATGATCTGCAAGGTATGTTCGCCTTTATTCTGTGGGACAGCGTTAAGCAGCAGTATCTGATTGGCCGTGACCACATCGGGATTATCCCGCTGTACATGGGCAACGATGAGCACGGCAACCTGTTTGTCGCCTCTGAAATGAAAGCGCTGGTGCCGGTTTGCCGCACCATCAAAGAATTCCCGCCGGGAAGCTTCCTGTGCAGCAGCGATGGCGAAATCCGCCGTTACTGGCAGCGTGACTGGATGGATTTCTCTGCCGTTGCCGAGAACACCACTGACGCTGCGGGCCTGAAGCATGCGCTGGAAGAGTCAGTGAAAAGCCACCTGATGTCTGACGTGCCTTATGGCGTGCTGCTGTCTGGCGGCCTCGACTCCTCCATCATCTCTGCCGTGACCAAGCGCTTCGCCGCGAAACGTGTGGAAGATGAAGATAAAAGTGATGCCTGGTGGCCACAGCTGCACTCCTTTGCTGTCGGTCTGGAAGGTTCACCCGATTTGAAAGCCGCTAAATCCGTGGCTGAGCATCTGGGTACTGTGCACCATGAAATCCACTTCACCGTGCAGGAAGGTCTGGATGCGATTCGCGATGTGATTTACCACATCGAAACCTATGACGTCACCACCATTCGCGCCTCTACGCCGATGTATTTGATGTCGCGTAAAATCAAGGCGATGGGCATCAAAATGGTGCTGTCTGGTGAAGGTGCGGACGAAGTGTTTGGTGGTTACCTGTATTTCCACAAAGCACCTAACGCTCAGGAATTCCACGAAGAGAACGTGCGTAAACTGCTGGCGCTGCACATGTTTGACTGTGCGCGTGCCAACAAAGCGATGTCGGCATGGGGCGTTGAAGCGCGCGTACCGTTCCTCGACAAGAAATTCCTTGATGTGGCGATGCGCATCAACCCGGAAGACAAAATGTGCGGCAGCAACGGCAAAATGGAGAAACACATTCTGCGTGAATGCTTCTCTTCTTACCTGCCGGAAAGCGTGGCATGGCGTCAGAAAGAGCAGTTCTCTGATGGCGTAGGCTACAGCTGGATCGATAGCCTGAAAGAAGTGGCCGCGAAGCAGATCACCGATCAGCAGTTGTCTACCGCACACTTCCGTTTCCCGTACAACACGCCGAACTCGAAAGAAGCGTATTTGTACCGCGAAATCTTTGAAGAGCTGTTCCCGATTGCCAGTGCAGCAGAGTGTGTTCCGGGCGGTCCATCTGTTGCCTGTTCATCGGCCAAAGCGATTGAGTGGGATGAAGCCTTCAAGAACATGGATGACCCATCTGGTCGTGCTGTCGGTGTGCATCAGTCCGCCTACAAATAAGCTTGTGAATGAGTAAGATAAGGGGTCTGTAAAGGCCCCTTTTTGTTTTCATCGTCGATGTGACGACAGAAAACTGCTGAATAAATCGCCACCCTGGTTACAAGCCAGTCAAACAGGCGTTTTAAGGCAAAAAACGACAAAAAACTTGTTGACGCTACAAAGCTCAATACGCATAATGCGCCCCGCAACGCCGATGAAGGTTAGCGAAAAAAGATGGCTACGTAGCTCAGCTGGTTAGAGCACATCACTCATAATGATGGGGTCACAGGTTCAAATCCCGTCGTAGCCACCATCTTTTCGCGGGAGTGGCGAAATTGGTAGACGCACCAGATTTAGGTTCTGGCGCCGCAAGGTGTGCGAGTTCAAGTCTCGCCTCCCGCACCATTTCAGTCTTCGGCAGCCGGATGGGGTATCGCCAAGCGGTAAGGCACCGGTTTTTGATACCGGCATTCCCTGGTTCGAATCCAGGTACCCCAGCCAATCCGATATTTACTCGTGGATGCGAGTCGACAAATGGGATATCGCCAAGCGGTAAGGCACCGGTTTTTGATACCGGCATTCCCTGGTTCGAATCCAGGTATCCCAGCCATTATCGGATGTAGTAAGCAGTAAACTCAGGCTACGTAGCTCAGCTGGTTAGAGCACATCACTCATAATGATGGGGTCACAGGTTCAAATCCCGTCGTAGCCACCAAATTTTTGGGGTGTCGCCAAGCGGTAAGGCTCTGGTTTCTGATACCAGCATTCCGGGGTTCGAATCCCTGCACCCCAGCCATATTAAAGATAATTTGTAACGCCATTAATTGGGGTGTCGCCAAGCGGTAAGGCTCTGGTTTCTGATACCAGCATTCCGGGGTTCGAATCCCTGCACCCCAGCCAATTAAAGACAATTTGAAAACGCATTATTGGGGTGTCGCCAAGCGGTAAGGCTCTGGTTTCTGATACCAGCATTCCGGGGTTCGAATCCCTGCACCCCAGCCAAATTGCACAATAAAGCCCGCTTTTGCGGGCTTTATTGTTTTCTGCATCCGGGAAAATGCCAGGAGCGCCCTGCGACGCTCTGTCACCTACAAGCCCAACGCGTACTTCAGCGCCTTACGTTTCAACGCTCCGGCATTCTCCGCCGCGATCAACCCCAGATTTCGTGCAAATCGCAGCGGTGAAAGCGTATTGCTGAAGGCAAAATAGAACAGATCCATTCCCCCCTGCATCAGCAAATTATCTTTATAGCGTTGACGATGATAACGCTGTAACACCGCATCCGATGACCAAAACTGAGCCTGGCTGCGCGCCTCCACCAACGTATGGATCAACGCATCAACATCGCGATACCCGAGGTTTACGCCCTGTCCGGCAAGGGGATTGATGGTGTGTGCTGCATCACCCACCAGCGCCAATCCCGGCAAAACATAGCGCGTAGCGTGGCGACGAACCAACGGGAATGAGGCTGCTTTCTTGACCTGAACCCGCCCAACGCGTGCCGGGAAATGGGCGTGAATCTCTTTTTCAAGCTGTGACAATGGCAACGCCTGTAGCTGGCGAATACGCGCCGGTGCGTCATACCACACCAGAGAAGCGTGGCGATCAAACAGCGGCAGAAAAGCACGTGGCCCCTCTGGCGTAAATTGCTGCCAGGTCGAATCCCCCGCATCATGCTCACATTCGACGCTAATCAGCATGCAGGACTGCGCGTATTGCCAGCCACGCACGCCAATTCCCGCCAGCTGGCGCACGCGCGAGTTGGCGCCATCCGCGCCAACCACCAGCCGCGTATCCAGCGTGGTACCATTATCCAGCTGGACCTGCCAGCCGCCACGATGCGATTGAAGCTGCTGCAGGCTGGCGGGACAAATCAGCGTGATCCCCTCTTCCTGCATCTTTTCCCACAGCGCACGTTGCAGCACGCTGTTTTCCACCATATATCCCAGCTCTGGCAAGCCCAGCGAGGCAGCATCAAAGGTCACATGTGCACTTTGCCACTCCCAGGTTTCGAGCTTGCGATAAGGCGCACAGCGCATCTCCAGCACGCGTTCCCACACATTCAACTGACGCAGCAGTGCTACCGACGAGGCTCCAATCGCGGAAATGCGGACATCGGGCGGGCTTTCTGCATCAAACGCAGCGGGCTCGGCGCGTTCAATCACCGCCACACGAAATTGCTGCTGTGCCAGGCCACAGGCCAGCGCCGCACCCACCATACCGCCGCCCACCACCACCACATCAAAATGTGAATCCTGCATTGACTCTAATCCTTCTGCTTGCCGTGATAGCTCACGTCATCACGTTGATAGATAAAGTGTACCGGAAATTTGCTGCACAATCTCAGGCCCTGCTGTGCTGGTCACAACAGCAGCAAAGCATTACAATACGCGCCCTGCACTTCCCTGCTCTGAATCAATGGCTAGTTCGATGACCAAAAAACTGCATATTAAAACCTGGGGCTGTCAGATGAATGAGTACGATTCATCAAAGATGGCCGATCTGCTGAACAGCACGCACGGTTACACCCTGACCGAGGACGCTGAAGAGGCGGATGTCCTGCTGCTCAACACCTGCTCGATCCGTGAGAAGGCGCAGGAGAAGGTTTTCGCGCTGTTAGGACGCTGGAAGAAATTGAAAGCAATAAATCCTGACGTGATTATTGGCGTCGGCGGCTGTGTCGCTTCGCAGGAAGGTGAACGTCTGCGTGAACGCGCCAATTGCGTGGATATTGTATTTGGTCCACAGACGCTGCATCGCTTGCCAGAGATGCTGAATCAGGTGCGCGGGACGAAAAGCCCGGTGATTGACATCAGCTTCCCGGAAATCGAGAAATTTGACCGTCTGCCAGAACCGCGTGCAGAAGGCCCGACGGCCTTTGTCTCCATTATGGAAGGCTGTAACAAATACTGTACTTTCTGCGTGGTGCCTTACACCCGAGGCGAGGAAGTGAGCCGTCCATGTGACGATATTCTGTTGGAAATCGCGCAACTGGCTGCGCAGGGCGTGCGAGAAGTTAACTTACTGGGCCAAAACGTCAACGCTTATCGCGGCACGACCTTTGATGACCAGCTCTGCAGCTTCGCGGAACTGTTGCGTCTGGTGGCGGCCATTGATGGCATCGACCGCATCCGCTTTACCACCAGCCATCCGATTGAATTCACTGATGACATTATTGATGTCTACCGTGACACGCCAGAGCTGGCGAGCTTCCTGCACTTGCCCGTTCAGAGCGGTGCCGATCGTATCCTGACGCTGATGAAGCGTGCGCACACCGCGCTGGAATATAAAGCCATCGTCCGCAAACTGCAGAAAGCACGTCCTGATATTCAGATGAGTTCAGATTTCATCATTGGTTTCCCTGGCGAAACGCAGCAGGATTTTGAGCAGACCATGAAACTGGTGGGCGACGTGAATTTCGATGTCAGCTTCAGCTTTATCTACTCGGCCCGTCCGGGTACGCCTGCCGCTGATTTGCCTGACGATGTTTCGGAAGAAGAGAAAAAGCAGCGCCTGTATATTCTGCAGGATCGCCTCAATCAGCAGGCGATGGCGTGGAGCCGCCGCATGCTCGGCACCACACAGCGTGTGCTGGTAGAAGGCATCTCACGTAAAAATGTCATGGAACTGACCGGACGCACCGACAACAACCGCGTGGTAAACTTCGAAGCGCCCGTTGAGATGATCGGTAAGTTTGTTGACGTGGAAATTGTTGATGTCCATGCCAACTCGCTGCGTGGCAAACTGAGCCGCACTGAAGATGAAATGGCATTGCGTGTCAGCCTCAGCCCCGATGCGGTGATAGCCCGCACGCGCCGTGAAAATGACATCGGTGTCGGTCTTTACCAGCCTTGATACTCCAACTTTGCGCGGCAGTGCACAAGGTGCTGCCGCCTGTTTCATCCCGTGCCCCTTGCATTCCACCTGCAACGCCCAAATATCGCTTCTGTAACTTGCAGCCGGGCCTTGCCCCATAAATAATTCCGTATAGATGCTTATGTCTGTGATGAAGCATTGGATACACCTTCTTCAACTGGCCCTGAGTGACCCAAAGGATTCATTTGAATATCGAAACTCGTGAAATCGCCCTTGAACCGGCAGATAACCGCCGACTGATGAGCCTGTGCGGTCCGTTTGATGACAATGTGAAGCAGCTGGAAAAACGTCTCGGTGTCGAAATCAATCGCCGGGACAATCACTTCAAACTGGTGGGCCGATCGCTCAGCGTTGACGCAGCTATTAATATTCTGCGTGACCTGTACGTGAGCACCGCGCCTGTGCGTGGTCAGATTCCGGATATTGAACCGGACCAGGTGCATCTGGCGATCAAAGAGAGCCGTGTACTGGAGCAAACCGCCGAAAGCGTGCCGGAGTTTGGTAAGGCGATTCACATCAAAACCAAGCGCGGTGTGATTAAACCTCGTACGCCCAACCAGGCGCAGTATGTGGCTAATATCCTCGACCATGACATCACCTTCGGTGTGGGTCCAGCCGGTACCGGTAAAACCTATCTGGCGGTGGCCGCTGCCGTTGATGCCCTGGAACGTCAGGAAATCCGCCGTATTCTGCTGACGCGTCCTGCGGTAGAGGCCGGTGAAAAACTGGGCTTCCTGCCGGGTGACCTGAGCCAGAAAGTCGATCCTTACCTGCGTCCGCTCTACGATGCCTTGTTTGAAATGCTCGGCTTTGAGCGCGTGGAAAAGTTGATGGAGCGCAATGTCATTGAAGTGGCTCCGCTCGCTTACATGCGCGGCCGCACACTCAATGACGCCTTTGTGATTCTCGATGAAAGTCAGAACACCACCATCGAGCAGATGAAGATGTTCCTGACCCGTATCGGCTTCAACTCCAAAGCGGTGATCACCGGTGACGTGACGCAGATTGACCTGCCACGCAGCACCAAATCCGGCCTGCGCCATGCCATTGAGGTATTGGCGGAAGTTGATGAAATCAGCTTTAACTTTTTCCACAGCGAAGACGTGGTGCGTCATCCGGTTGTCGCACGCATCGTGAATGCTTATGAAGCATGGGAAGAAGCCGACCAGAAACGCCGTGATAAACTGGCAGAAGAGCGCAAGCGTGAAGCGCTGGCGTCTCAACTAGCTACCCCAACCAGCCCGCAGGAGCCTTAATGAGCGCGGTGATTTTAGATTTACAGTTGGCCTGTGCCGATGAAAATGGCCTGCCAGCCGAACCCGCTTTCCAACGCTGGCTCGAAGCCGCTGTAACGCCTTTCCAGCCGGAAAGTGAAGTGACCATCCGTCTGGTGGATGAAGCCGAGAGTCATGAGCTTAATCTGACTTATCGCGGTAAGGATAAGCCGACCAACGTGCTCTCTTTCCCGTTTGAAGCGCCCCCCGGGATTGAGCTGCCACTGCTGGGCGACCTGATTATTTGTCGTCAGGTTGTTGAGCAAGAAGCGGAAGAACAAGGCAAAACCGTTGAAGCCCACTGGGCGCATATGGTAGTCCACGGTACGCTACACCTGCTGGGCTATGACCATATTGAAGATGAAGAAGCCGAAGAAATGGAGGCGCTGGAGACCGAGATAATGCTTGCTCTTGGTTATCCTGACCCGTACATTTCGGAGAAAGAAGACGCCTGATCCCCTTAGGTTCAGGTTATTGCGCTGCTGGCGCGGATGCCAGCAGTTCCTTTCCCTCACCAGAGAGAACGAAATAAAAACGCCATGAGCGACGACCATTCTCAAAACAGCGACGCACCCAGTAGTAAAAAGGGATTTTTCTCCCTGTTAATTAACCAACTTTTTCACGGTGAACCCAAAAACCGTGATGAGCTGCTGGGACTGATCCGCGATTCTGAGCAAAAAGAGCTGATCGACCAGGACACCCGCGACATGCTCGAAGGGGTGCTGGATATTGCCGAGCAGCGCGTGCGTGACATCATGATCCCGCGCTCCCAGATGATCACCCTTAAACGCAACCAAAGCCTTGAAGAGTGCCTTGCGGTCATTATTGATTCCGCCCACTCGCGCTTCCCGGTGATCAGCGAAGATAAAGACCACGTCGAAGGCATTTTGATGGCCAAAGACCTGCTGCCGTTTATGAGCAGCGCGTCTGAGCCTTTCAGCATTGAGAAAGTGCTGCGCACCGCCGTGGTGGTGCCTGAAAGTAAGCGTGTCGACCGCATGCTGAAAGAGTTCCGTTCCCAGCGCTATCATATGGCAATCGTCATTGACGAATTTGGCGGCGTTTCAGGACTGGTCACGATTGAAGACATCCTCGAATTGATCGTGGGTGAAATTGAAGATGAGTATGACGATGAAGAAGATCGTGATATCCGTCAGTTAAATCGCCATACCTACACGGTGCGGGCGCTTGCGCCGATTGAAGATTTTAACGAGGTATTTGGTACCAGCTTCAGTGATGACGAAGTGGATACCATTGGCGGTCTGGTGATGCAGGGATTCGGCCACCTTCCCGCGCGCGGTGAAAGTATCGACATTGATGGTTACCAATTCAAAGTCGCGATGGCCGATAGCCGCCGTATCATCCAGGTGCATGTGAAAATTCCGGAAGATTCTCCACAACCGCAACTGGAAGACGAATAATTTTATGGCTTTAGCCTCTCTCTACTCGCAGCAGCGGGTTCGCCTGCTGCTGGCTTTGATTACGGGTGCCGTTGGCACCCTTTCCTTTTCTCCCTATGATTTTTGGCCTGCCGCATTAGTTTCCCTGGCGGGACTGCAACTGTTGCTGCTGGATCGCCGCAGCCCTCAAGCCGCCGCGATTGGCTTCGTCTGGGGCTTTGGTCTGTTCGGCAGTGGCATTAACTGGGTTTACGTCAGCATCGCCACCTTTGGTGGTATGCCTGGCCCGGTTAACGTCTTCCTGGTGATATTGCTGGCCGCTTACCTCGCCATATATCCAATGCTATTCGCGGCGGTACTTAATCGCCTGTGGCCACGCGCGACTTTGTGGCGTCTGGTGCTGGCGGCGCCGGCATTGTGGCAAATCAGCGAATTTCTGCGTGGCTGGATCCTGACCGGATTCCCGTGGCTGCAGTTCGGCTACAGCCAGATCGACGGTCCGCTCAAAGGCCTTGCGCCGCTGGCGGGCGTTGAAACCATCACTTTCCTGCTGATGGTGATTGCCGGTCTGCTGGTGCATGCGTTGTATCATCGCACGGTGAAAAGCCTGGTGGCCGCCGCTGCGCTGTTGCTGCTGCCATGGCCACTGCGCATGTTGCAGTGGTATCAGCCGCTACCGGAACGCAGCGTGGACGTGGCGATGGTGCAAGGCAACATTCCCCAGTCGATGAAGTGGGACCCACAGCAGTTGCTGAATACGTTGCGTGTGTACACCTCTTACAGCCAGCCTTATATGGGCAAAGCGCCTATCATCATCTGGCCTGAGTCGGCGATTACTGACCTTGAAAGCAATCAGCAGCCGTTCCTCAAAGCGCTGGATGCCGAACTGCGCGAGCGCGGCAGCTCGCTAATTACCGGGATTGTCGATTCACGCGTTGAAGGGGATAACCGCTACCACGATTACAACTCCGTGATTGTGCTGGGTGGCGAGCAGCCTTACAGCTATCAGAGCCATAACCGATATCAGAAAAACCATTTGGTGCCGTTCGGGGAGTTTGTACCGCTGGAAGATCTGCTGCGTCCGCTGGCGCCATTCTTCGATCTGCCAATGTCGTCGTTCAGCCGTGGTGCCTATGTGCAGCCGCAGTTGAAGGTGGCGGGTTATGATCTTACCAGCGCCATCTGCTACGAAATTGTGTTGGGCGAGCAGGTACGAGCCAACTTCCGTCCTAATACCAACTTCCTGCTGACAGTCTCTAACGATGCCTGGTTTGGTCACTCCATCGGCCCGTGGCAGCATTTCCAGATGGCGCGTATGCGTGCACTGGAACTGGGCCGTCCGCTGTTGCGATCCACCAACAACGGTGTGACTGCCGTCGTGAATGCGAACGGTGACGTTGAGAAAGAGATTCCGCAGTTTACCCGTGACGTACTGGAAGCTAAGGTGACACCCACCACCGGTGAAACTCCGTACGCCAAAGCAGGCATCTGGCCGGTGTGGATTCTGACGTTAATCGGCATCGTCCTGGCGATTATTCGTCGTCGCCACTGACACTCCGATCACATTCTGACAGGCGAAGTGCTCACTTCGCCTTTTTTTTGCGCTGTTTTCCGCTCCCATCGGCTACGCTTTACCAGATTCTCTGCTGGCTTTTTCACGCATTTCACCGTGCTGGCACGATCATTGCTAATTATTTCAGTGATTTTATCAACATCAGCGTTTTGTCAGCGTAATGCCATGTTCACGCACTATTATTTGGCACTGACACGCACCGAAACGGCGCAATGGCTTTTTATTGCCTCTTAATGGTGCGGAGCGGCTCGCAAAAAACAAACTTTTTTGTTTCATTGCGTTAACAATTCGCTATGTTAATCACTATCCTGCGCGCAGTTGCGCTAAGGGATAACTAAAAAAGCAGCATGAAATACACACAACATCACAATCTGCGCAGTTTATGTTCTGCGCGACATCCATTCAAAGGAGTAGGAACATGCAGACACGCAAAGTGGCATTATCTCTTTTGCTGTTGGGAGCAGCAGCGGGAGCGGCCCAGGCGGAAGATCTCACCGGCACCCTGAAAAAAATTAATGATAGCGGCGTGATCGTCGTTGGGCATCGTGAGTCATCAGTTCCCTTTTCTTACTACGACAATCAACAAAAAGTAGTTGGCTATTCACAAGACTACTCAAACGCCATCGTAGCGGCGATCAAAGCCAAGCTGAACAAGCCTGATCTGCAGGTAAAAATGCTGCCGATCACCTCTCAGAACCGTATTCCACTGCTGCAGAACGGCACTTACGATTTTGAATGTGGTTCTACCACCAACAACCTGGAACGTCAGCAGCAAGCTGCCTTCTCCGATACCGTCTTCATCATCGGTACGCGTCTGCTGGTGAAAAAGGGTGGCGATATCAAAGATTTCGCGGACCTGAAAGGCAAAACCGTTGTCGTGACCTCTGGTACCACTTCTGAAGTTCTGCTGCACAAGCTGAACGACGAGAAGAAAATGGATATGCGCATCATCAGCGCCAAAGACCATGGCGATTCTTTCCGTACGCTGGAAACCGGTCGTGCCGTGGCCTTTATGATGGATGATGCTCTGCTGGCAGGTGAACGTGCTAAAGCGAAGAAACCAGACGACTGGCAGATCACTGGCACACCTCAGTCGAAAGAAGCTTACGGCTGTATGCTGCGTAAAGAAGATCCGCAATTCAAACAACTGATGGATGACACCATTGCCAAAGCGCAGACTTCTGGTGAAGCGGCAAAATGGTTCGATACCTGGTTCAAACAGCCGATTCCACCGAAGAATCTGAACATGAACTTCGAGCTGTCTCCAGATATGCAGGCGCTTTTCAAAGCACCAAACGACAAAGCACTCTGAATTAACAATGAAAACAAGGGCAGTTAGGCTGCCCTCTCGATTGCTGAACACGCGGTGCGGACAGACAGACTGCAACAGGTCGTTCCCCTGAAGCAGGACGCAAGACACCGCTCAACAATCTTATGGGTAGCCTCGCTACCCTTTTTTTACCGGAGCTCGTTATGGGTATCGATTGGAACTGGGGCATCTTTTTACAACAGGCCCCGTTCGGCAATACGACTTACCTCGGCTGGCTGTGGTCCGGATTTCAGGTTACCGTTGCGGTTTCCTGCTGCGCCTGGATTATCGCCTTCCTGGTAGGTTCCTTCTTCGGCATTCTGCGTACCGTGCCCAATCGACTGCTGTCGACCATTGGCACCTGCTACGTGGAACTGTTTCGTAATATCCCGCTGATCGTCCAGTTCTTCTTCTGGTACCTAGTGGCGCCAGAACTGGTGGGCGAAAAACTGGGGATGTGGTTTAAAGCAGAACTGGACCCCAATATTCAGTTCTTCGTTTCCTCAACCATTTGCCTCGGCTTGTTCACTGCTGCGCGCGTTTGTGAACAGGTACGTGCCGCGATTCAATCATTGCCACGCGGTCAGAAAAACGCAGGGTTGGCGATGGGGCTGACGCTGCCACAAACTTATCGCTACGTGCTGCTGCCGAATGCCTATCGCGTGATTGTGCCGCCGATGACCTCGGAAATGCTGAACCTGGTGAAAAACTCTGCCATCGCTTCGACCATTGGTCTGGTGGATATGGCGGCGCAGGCCGGTAAGTTGCTCGACTACTCGGCGCACGCCTATGAATCTTTCACCGCCATTACCCTGGCTTACGTGGGTATTAACCTGGTGATCATGCTGATTATGAGTTTGGTAGAACGTAAAATTCGCCTGCCCGGCAATCTGGGAGGCAAATAATGTACGAGTTTGACTGGAGTTCGATTCCTCCCAGCCTGCCCTATTTGTGGAATGGCTTGATCATCACCTTCAAGATTACCGCCGTCGCCGTGGTATTCGGCATTATCTGGGGCACGATTCTGGCCGTGATGCGTCTGTCGCCGTTCGCGCCGATTCGCTGGTTCGCTAAGCTGTACGTCAACCTGTTCCGCTCCGTCCCGCTGGTGATGGTGCTGCTGTGGTTCTATCTGGTGGTGCCTGCATTAATGCAACAGGTATTGGGACTTTCCCCCAAAACTGACATTCGCCTGATTTCCGCCATGATTGCTTTTGCACTGTTTGAAGCGGCCTACTACTCGGAAATCATCCGAGCGGGTATCCAGAGCATCTCACGCGGACAGTCGAATGCTGCGCTCGCGTTGGGTATGACGCACTGGCAATCAATGAAATTGATCATCCTGCCGCAGGCGTTCCGCGCCATGGTGCCACTGCTGCTGACACAGGGCATTGTGTTGTTCCAGGATACCTCGCTGGTGTATGTGTTAAGCCTGGCTGACTTCTTCCGTACCGCCTCGACGATTGGCGAGCGTGACGGTACCCAGGTTGAAATGGTTCTGTTTGCCGGTCTGGTCTATTTTGTGATCAGCCTGAGCGCTTCGCTGTTGGTTAGCTATCTGAAAAGAAAGAGGACGGTTTAAATGATTAGCCTGAAAAATGTTTCTAAGTGGTATGGTCACTTTCAGGTGCTGACCGACTGCTCCACCGAAGTGAAAAAAGGTGAAGTGGTGGTGGTCTGTGGACCGTCCGGCTCAGGTAAGTCAACCTTGATTAAAACGGTGAACGGTCTGGAACCGGTGCAGGAAGGCAGCATTCAGGTTAACGGTACCGAAGTGAACAACAAGAAAACCAACCTGGCACAACTGCGCAGCAAAGTCGGTATGGTGTTCCAGCACTTCGAACTGTTCCCGCACCTCAGCATTGTCGATAACCTGGTGCTGGCGCAGGTCAAGGTTTTAAAGCGTGATAAAGCCGCTGCGCGTGAGAAAGGTCTCAAGCTGCTGACGCGTGTTGGTCTGGCTGCGCATGCGGAGAAGTTCCCTGGACAGCTCTCGGGCGGCCAGCAACAGCGTGTGGCGATTGCCCGCGCGCTGTGTATGGACCCCATCGCGATGCTGTTTGACGAACCGACATCTGCGCTCGACCCAGAGATGATCAACGAAGTGCTGGACGTGATGGTTGAGCTGGCGAACGAAGGCATGACCATGATGGTGGTGACGCATGAGATGGGCTTTGCGCGCAAAGTGGCTAATCGCGTGATCTTTATGGATGAAGGGAAAATTGTCGAAGACACTAACAAAGATGACTTCTTTAATAACCCGCAGTCCGACCGCGCAAAAGACTTCCTCGCGAAGATCCTGCATTAATTAGCGCTCTCAATTGCGCCGCTGTATGGATGGGGTTTCCCCATTAATCACGCAGCGGCGCGATTTTCCGCAAATCAAGGCTCAAAAGGCTGACGCTGGAAATGATCGTGCCCACACTCCGGGCAGCGCGTTAAGCTCTCCGGTGTATAGATCGCCCGGGTAAAACCGCACTTCTCACACACCAGGTTACCCAACCCCACCACTTCACCGCTTTGATAAACACCGTGATGTCGTAGATCCTGAAACACCTCGCGCCACTCTAACTGGCTTTTGTCCGTGATATCCGCCAGTTCTTTCCATACGCTCTCGCGAATGACGCGCAAGAATACGGAGTCACCGAGCACATCTGAAGATTCCTGATAACTGAGCGCGAACTCATGTAAATCACGCCTGACCGCCCGCATCACCTCATTCACTTCAGCAGAGGTCAGCGTCTTTTTCGCTAATAACTCCTGCCGTGCCTCAGCGACCAGTGCATCAACATCACGCTCGCCCTGTTCCAGCCGCTGGGTTAATGCCGCTATCGTTGCACGATACTCCTGCGCCACGTTATTCATTTTGTTCTCCTTTCCGCGGGAATAGCTGATAGTAAGTTTAGCTGTTCTGTCATATTTGCCGTGACGAAAGCGGAGTAAATCGCAAAAGGGTGAAAGCTGCGGCGCATTGAGTAGAAATCCGCTCAGCCGGGGCGTGAAATGTTGTTGAGGAAGAGCCTTATGGGTATGCTATGCGGATCTAAATGTATGCGAACCCGTCATACTTCAAGTCGCAGGTGCGTTGGGTGCACGTGTTCACGCCGTCGCTTACTTCGTTAAGCGCGAGCGTATTCACACCTTTGCCGCCTACCTGTGACGTGAACTATTCAGGGTTAACGATTTTCATAAAGGACCACAGGCAGCCATGCAAGAGCAATACCGCCCGGAAGAGATAGAATCCCGCGTCCAACAGCACTGGGACGAAAACGAAACCTTTAAAGTGACCGAGCAGGAAGGCAAAGAGAAATACTACTGCCTTTCTATGCTGCCCTATCCTTCTGGCCGCCTACACATGGGCCACGTGCGTAACTACACCATCGGCGATGTGATTGCGCGCTATCAGCGCATGCTGGGTAAAAATGTCCTGCAGCCGATTGGCTGGGATGCGTTTGGACTGCCAGCCGAAGGCGCTGCGGTAAAAAACAACACCGCGCCCGCACCATGGACTTATGACAACATCGAATACATGAAGAACCAGCTCAAACTGCTGGGCTTTGGCTATGACTGGAGCCGCGAATTGGCGACCTGCCAGCCAGAGTACTATCGCTGGGAACAGTGGTTCTTCACCAAGCTGTATGAAAAAGGCATGGTCTATAAAAAGACCTCAGCGGTGAACTGGTGCCCGCATGACCAAACCGTACTGGCTAACGAACAAGTTATCGACGGCTGCTGCTGGCGCTGTGACACCAAAGTTGAGCGCAAAGAGATTCCTCAGTGGTTCGTGAAAATCACCGCTTACGCGGAAGAACTGCTCAACGATCTGGATAAGCTGGAAGACTGGCCTGAAACGGTCAAGACCATGCAGCGTAACTGGATTGGCCGTTCTGAGGGCGTGGAAATCACCTTCGATGTGGCGTACAGCGAAGAGAAATTAACGGTTTACACCACACGTCCGGACACCTTCCTCGGTGCCACCTACGTTGCTGTGGCAGCTGGCCACCCACTGGCGCGCCAGGCTGCGGCCAGCAACCCTGCGCTGTCTGACTTCATCGCAGAGTGCAGCACCACCAAAGTGGCTGAAGCAGATATGGCGACGATGGAGAAGAAAGGCATGGCCACCGGCCTGTTTGCTATCCATCCGCTGACGGGCGAAGAGATCCCAGTCTGGGTCGCTAACTTTGTCCTGATGGAATACGGCACCGGCGCAGTGATGGCTGTTCCAGGCCATGACCAGCGTGACTGGGAGTTCGCGACTAAGTACAACCTGAACATCAAGCCAGTGATCCTGAATCTGGATGGTTCAACGCCTGATCTGAGCGAAGCGGCGATGACCGATAAAGGCGCGCTGTTCAACTCGGGTGAGTTCAACGGTCTGGATCATCAGGCAGGCTTCAACGCCATTGCTGATGCATTGGCGGCGAAAGGCGTCGGCGTGCGTAAAGTCAACTATCGTCTGCGCGACTGGGGTGTGTCCCGTCAGCGTTATTGGGGCGCGCCAATTCCAATGGTGACACTGGAAGACGGCACCGTGATGCCAACGCCAGAAGATCAGCTGCCAGTGATTCTGCCAGAAGATGTGGTGATGGACGGTATCACCAGCCCGATCAAAGCCGATCCTGAGTGGGCGAAAACCACGGTTAACGGCCAGCCAGCGCTGCGCGAAACCGATACCTTTGACACCTTTATGGAATCATCCTGGTATTACGCGCGTTACACCTGTGCCAATTACAACGAAGGCATGCTGGATCCTGCCGCTGCGAACTACTGGCTGCCGGTGGATCAGTATGTCGGTGGTATCGAACACGCCATCATGCACCTGATGTATTTCCGCTTCTACCACAAGCTGCTGCGTGACGCAGGCCTGGTGAACTCTGATGAGCCAGCCAAACGTCTGCTGTGTCAGGGTATGGTACTGGCCGATGCGTTCTATTACACCGGCGCGAACGGCGAGCGTAACTGGGTTTCTCCGGTTGATGTTAGCGTTGAGCGCGATGAAAAAGGTCGTATTGTTAAGGCTGTCGACAACGCAGGCCGCGAAGTGGTTTATGCCGGCATGAGCAAGATGTCCAAGTCGAAAAACAACGGCATCGATCCACAGCTGATGGTTGAACGTTACGGTGCCGATACCGTACGTCTGTTCATGATGTTTGCTTCGCCAGCAGAGATGACGCTGGAATGGCAGGAATCGGGTGTAGAAGGTGCGAACCGCTTCCTGAAGCGTGTGTGGAAACTGGCCTACGAACACGTGGCGAAAGGTACCACTGTGGCGCTGGACCTCAATGCACTGAACGACGATCAGAAAGCGCTGCGTCGCGATCTGCACAAAACCATCGCCAAGGTGGCCGATGACGTAGGTCGTCGCCAAACGTTCAACACCGCTATCGCTGCCATCATGGAGTTGATGAACAAGCTGACTCGTGCCCCGCAGGAGAGCGATCAAGATCGCGCACTGATGCAGGAAGCGCTGGTGGCGGTCGTGCGTCTGCTCTATCCGTTCACGCCGCACGCCAGCTATGTTCTGTGGCAGGCGCTGGGCGGAGAAGGTAGTGTCGATGAAGCCAGCTGGCCGGTTGCGGATGAATCTGCGATGGTGGAAGATTCACTGCTGGTCGTTGTACAGGTGAATGGCAAAGTGCGCGGCAAGATTACCGTTGCGCCGGATGCTACGCAGGAGCAGGTTCAGGCGCGTGCTGCGCAGGAGCACATTGTGGCGAAATATCTGGAAGGCGTCACACTTCGTAAAGTGATTTATGTCCCTGGCAAACTGCTTAACCTGGTCGTAGGTTAAGTTCAGGAGGAACTGTGCGACAACTGATTATCAGGCTGTTTGTCCTGCTTGCGGTGATGATCACCGCAGGCTGTGGTTTTCACCCGCGTGGCACCACCATGGTGCCAACCGAGATGAAAACGCTGATCGTCCAGAGCGGCGACCCGTATGGCCCACTGGCGCGCACCGTGCGCCAGCAGCTGCGTATCAATGATGTCACTATTGTTGATGACAGCAAAAAGGCCAGTGCCAAATATCCCACTCTGCGCTTAGGTGGAGAGATGCACGGACGTGATACTGCATCGGTGTTTATCAGCGGTACCACTGCTGAGTATTCACTGGTGATGACAGTGACCGCGCAGGTTCTGATTCCGGGTAAGGGTATCTATCCGATTAGCACAACTGTGTATCGTTCCTTCTTCGATAACCCTAACGCCGCACTGGCGAAAGATGCTGAACAATCAATGATCTATGAAGAGATGCGTCAGCGTGCCGCCGAGCAACTGGTGCGTAAACTGTTAACGGTTCATGCCGCGCAGGAAAGCAACAAAGACACGTTGCCACAGCCGGAGATCATCGCACCAGGTGAGAATTCACCCGAAGTGCCCTCTTCGTCAGCAACCAGTCTGCAATGATCAGGATTTATCCTGAACAACTGAGCGCGCAGCTTCGTGAGGGGCTGCGCGCCTGTTATTTTCTGACCGGCAATGAACCGTTGCTGATTCAGGAAAGTGCCGATGCCATTCGCGCGGCCTCATCTTCTCAGGGCTTTGAAGAACACTTCAGTGTCACTCTTGATGCGCAAACCGACTGGGATGCGATCTTTGCCAGCTGTCAGGCACTCAGCCTGTTCACTCAACGCCAGACCTTAACGCTGCAACTGCCAGAAAACGGTGCCAATGCAGCGATGGCCGAGCAACTGGTTAAACTCGCCAGCCTGCTGCACAGCGATATCCTGCTGGTGCTGCGCATGGCAAAACTCACCAAAGCGCAGGAAAACAGCGCCTGGTTTAAAGCGCTCAGCGCTCATGCCGTGCTGGTTCCCTGCCAGACGCCCGAACAAGCGCAGTTGCCGCGCTGGGTCGCGAGTCGTGCCAAAGCCATGAAGTTGAGTGTTGATGACCAGGCTATTCAACTGCTGTGCTACTGCTATGAAGGCAACCTGCTGGCGCTGGCGCAGGCGCTGGAACGCCTGTCACTGCTGTGGCCGGATGGCAAGCTCACTCTGCCCCGGGTAGAGGACGCGGTGAATGACGCTGCGCACTTTACCCCTTTCCACTGGGTGGATGCCCTGCTGGCGGGCAAAAGTAAGCGCGCCCTGCATATCCTGCATCAGCTGGAAAAAGAGGATGCTGAAGGGGTGATTTTACTGCGTTCTCTGCAACGTGATTTACTGACGCTGCTGCATTTACAGCGCAATCAGGGTAAACAGGGCCTGCGTGCGCTAATGGATCAACAGCGCATCTGGCAAAACCGTCGCGCACTGTTTACCGATGCGCTGCAACGCCTTGATGCACGTCGTCTGCAACGCGCCGTGCATCTGCTCGCCGAACTGGAGCTGACCATGAAGCAGGATTACGGTCAAAACCTCTGGCCGCAGCTGGAGACCTTGTCGCTGCTGCTGTGTCACCGCGATTTTCCCCTAAGCTTTACTGATGTCTAAACTCTACGCGCTGTTTGGCGGCACCTTCGATCCTATCCACTTTGGCCACCTGCGCCCGGTGGAAGCGCTGGCGCAACAGGTAGGGCTGAAAAAGGTCACGCTGCTGCCCAACAACGTGCCACCGCATCGGGCACAGCCTGAAGCCAGTGCCCGGCAGCGCGTGGAAATGCTGCGCTGCGCGATTGCGACCCGTCCCCTGTTTGATATTGATACGCGCGAGCTGGAACGGGATACGCCGTCATGGACGGTCGCAACCCTTGAAGCACTCCGTGCGGAACGCGGTGCAGAACAGCCCCTCGGGTTTATCATCGGACAAGATTCTCTGCTAACGTTAGCCAAATGGCATCGCTGGCAGGATCTCCTCTCTCTGTGCCATCTGTTGGTGTGCCAGCGACCGGGCTATGCAACGCAGATGGAAACGCCTGAGATGCAGCAGTGGCTGGATGCGCATCGTGCACAGCACGCAGAACAGTTGCATCAAGCACCGGCAGGCCATATCTGGCTGGCTGATACGCCGCTGTTTGACATCTCCGCCACGGAAATACGCCAGCGTCGTCACCTGGGGCAATCCTGCACCGATCTGCTGCCCGATGCGGTTATCGACTACATCGATCGCGCTGGCTTATATCGCGGTTGATCGTTGCGTGCTATACTGCGCCGCTTCATTTTAGGCTATGTTTTCCGGGCATTCAGCCTTCTCGTAATCACCTGTTTTTAAGGGGAACCTTTTGCAAGGTAAAGCACTCCAAGATTTCGTTATTGATAAGATTGACGATATTAAAGGCCAGGACATCATTGCTGTTGATGTTCAGGGCAAATCGAGCATCACCGACTGCATGATCATCTGCACCGGCACGTCGACGCGTCATGTGGTTTCGATCGCCGATCACGTGATTCAGGAATCCCGTGCCGCGGGTTTAAAACCGCTGGGCGTCGATGGTAAAGCTGCCGCTGATTGGGTCGTCGTTGATCTTGGCGAAGTGATCGTACACGTGATGCAGGAAGAGAGCCGCCAGCTGTATGAGCTGGAAAAGCTCTGGAGCTAAGCCTTGAAACTGCAGCTTGTAGCCGTCGGCACCAAAATGCCCGACTGGGTTCAGACCGGTTTCATGGAATATCTGCGCCGCTTCCCCAAGGATATGCCATTTGAACTGACCGAAGTGTCCGCGGGTAAACGTGGCAAGAACGCTGACATCAAGCGCATCCTGGAAAAAGAGGGTGAAGCGATGTTAGCGGCTGTCGGTAAAGGCAATCGCATCGTCACGCTGGATATTCCAGGGCAGCCGTGGGAAACCCCTCAGCTGGCGCAACAGCTTGAGCGCTGGAAACAGGATGGCCGCGATGTCAGCTTGTTAATTGGCGGTCCGGAAGGACTGGCGCCGGCCTGTAAAGCCGCTGCCGAGCAGAGCTGGTCGCTGTCCACGTTGACGCTGCCGCATCCGCTGGTGCGTGTGCTGGTTGCTGAAAGCCTGTATCGTGCCTGGAGCATCACCACGAATCATCCTTATCACCGTGAATAAACGCCTGACAACCTCCAGACAATAAACGCAGCGGATGAAATTACAGAGCAACGCCTTTCGCGATTACACTGCCGAACAAAAACTCTTTGTCCGCCGGGCTTTGGTGGCTTTTGTTGGCATTTTCCTGCTCTCCAGCGTGCTGGTGGTCAACCTCTATCACCTGCAAATCCTGCGTTTCGACGATTACAGCACCCGTTCCAATGAGAACCGCATCAAGCTGGTGCCTGTAGCGCCCAGCCGCGGCATCATCTTTGATCGCAATGGCGTCCCGCTGGCGCTGAACCGCACCATTTATCAGGCCGAACTGGTACCTGAAAAAGTCGATGATCTTAAACAGACGTTGCAGGACCTGCGCCCGGTGCTGGATCTGACGGACGACGATCTCGACGCCTTTGAAAAAGAGCGTAAGCGCTCACGCCGTTTCACCTCTATTCCAGTTAAAACCGCGCTCAATGAAGTGCAGGTGGCACGTTTCGCCGTCAATCAGTACCGCTTCCCCGGCGTGGAAGTGAAGGGTTACCAACGCCGCTATTATCCTTACGGTCAGACGCTGACCCATGTGGTGGGCTACGTCTCTAAAATTAACGATCGCGACGTTAAGCGCCTCGATGATGAAGGTAAATGGCCTAACTATGCGGCAACGCATGATATCGGCAAGTTGGGCATCGAGAACTATTACGAAGATGTGCTGCATGGCAAAACCGGCTACGAAGAGGTTGAAGTGAACAATCGCGGCCGGGTCATTCGCCAGTTGCACGAGCAATCCCCGCAGGCCGGCCGCGATATCTATCTGACCGTCGACCTGAAACTGCAGCAGTACATCGAAACCCTGTTGACCGGCAGCCGTGCGGCGGTGGTGGTGAGCGATCCGCGCACCGGTGAAATTCTGGCGCTGGTGTCCACCCCCAGCTATGACCCCAATCTGTTTGTCGATGGTATCTCCAGTAAGGATTACAAAGCCCTGCTGAGCGATGAGAACCGTCCACTGTATAACCGTGCGTTGCAGGCTTCTTACCCACCCGCCTCAACGGTGAAACCTTATGTTGCCGTATCTGCGCTTAGCGCAGGCGTGATTAACCGCAACACCAGCCTGTTTGACCCCGGCTGGTGGCAGTTGCCCGGTTCGGAAAAACGCTATCGCGACTGGAAAAAATGGGGACACGGCCGTCTGAATGTGACCAAGTCGCTGGAAGAGTCTGCCGATACCTTCTTCTATCAGGTCGCCTACGACATGGGCATTGATCGCCTGTCAGAGTGGATGACCAAATTTGGCTATGGCCATCGCACCGGTATTGATTTGCCGCAGGAAAGTCCCGGCAACATGCCAACGCGTGAGTGGAAGCTGAAGCGCTTTAAGAAGCCGTGGTATCAGGGTGACACCATTCCGGTGGGCATTGGTCAGGGTTACTGGACTGCAACCCCGGTACAGATGAACAAAGCCATGATGATTCTGATTAATGACGGCATTATCAAAGTGCCGCATTTGCTGCGCGCCACCCGTGAAGGTCAGGCCATGGTGCCGTATCGCCAGCCGCCGGATGCGCCGATTGGCGACATTCATTCAGGATACTGGGAAATTGCCAAAGATGGCATGTACGGCGTGGCGAACCGCGCTAATGGTACGGCGCACAAAAGTTTTGCCGATGCGCCTTACAAAATTGCCGCGAAATCCGGTACTGCGCAGGTATTCGGTCTGAAAGAGAACGAGACCTATAACGCGCACAAAATTGCTGAACGCTTGCGTGACCATAAACTGATGACGGCTTTCGCGCCTTACGACAAACCGCGCGTTGCCGTAACCATGATTCTGGAGAACGGCGGTGCCGGCCCTGCAGTGGGTACGGTGATGCGTCAGATTCTCGACCACATAATGCTAGGCGACAACAATACCGTGCTGCCTGAAGCCGCACCGACGCCGCCTGGCTACGAAGGTGAATAAAGATGTCCATGAACGATAGCCCGCAGAAAAGATCGATCTGGACGCGTATCCATATCGATCCCCTGTTTATGCTGATCATCCTTGCGCTACTGACCTACAGCGCCATCGTGATCTGGAGCGCCAGCGGTCAGGATCCGGGCATGATGGAACGTAAACTCGGTCAGATTGCCATGGGTATCATTATCATGCTGGTGATGGCGCAGGTGCCGCCGCGCGTGTATGAAAGTTGGGCGCCCTATCTCTATATTGTCTGCGTGATATTACTGGTGGCGGTGGATGCCTTTGGCCATATCAGTAAAGGGGCTCAGCGCTGGCTCGATCTTGGCTTTGTGCGTTTCCAGCCCTCCGAAATAGCCAAAATAGCGGTACCGCTTATGGTGGCGCGCTTTATTAACCGTGATGTCTGCCCACCAACGCTGAAAAATACCGGCATTGCGCTGGTGTTGATCTTCATGCCGACGCTGTTAGTGGCGGCACAGCCTGACCTCGGCACCTCGATTCTGATCGCCGCGTCCGGCCTGTTTGTGCTGTTCCTGTCGGGGATGAGCTGGAAGCTGATTGCTGTGGCGGTGCTGCTGGTGGCGGCTTTTATTCCGGTGCTGTGGTTCTTCCTGATGCATGATTATCAGCGCGACCGCGTGATGATGCTGCTCGATCCAGAGAGTGACCCGCTCGGTGCCGGTTATCACATTATTCAGTCCAAGATTGCGATTGGATCCGGTGGTTTGCGTGGTAAAGGCTGGCTGCATGGCACCCAGTCACAGCTGGAGTTTTTACCCGAGCGTCACACCGACTTTATCTTTGCGGTACTGGCAGAAGAACTCGGCCTGGTGGGCGTATTAGTCCTACTGGTGCTGTATCTGCTGCTGATTTTGCGTGGCCTGATTGTTGCGGCGCGCGCGCAAACCACCTTTGGTCGCGTGATGGCCGGTGGTTTGATGTTGATTTTATTCGTCTATGTTTTCGTTAACATTGGTATGGTAAGTGGTATCTTACCCGTGGTCGGTGTTCCGCTGCCGCTGGTGAGCTACGGCGGGTCGGCGTTGATTGTATTAATGGCCGGATTTGGCATCGTGATGTCGATCCATACTCATCGAAAAATGTTATCTAAAAGCGTTTAAGAGGCTGCACATGCGTAAGGATTGGCTTGGGGTTGCACTGGCATCATTGGTACTGGCTGCCTGTTCCGCACCGGAACAGCAGAATAATACTGCGCCACCGCAGCCGGCCTATAATGGCCCGGTGGTGGAAATCCCAGGCGTTGAACCGCGCTATGAACCGATCAATCCTTCTACCAGCCAGGATTACAGCGTTAATGGTAAAAATTATCGCGTAATCAAGGATCCTTCGAACTTCAGCGAAGTTGGGTTGGCCACCTGGTACGGTGCAGAAGCACAAGGTAATCGCACAGCAATTGGCGAATCTTACGATCCAGACGCCTTAACTGCGGCACACCCTACTCTGCCACTGCCAAGCTATGTGCGCGTCACTAACCTCGCTAATGGTCGCCAGATCGTGGTGCGTGTTAATGACCGTGGTCCGTATACCCCCGGCCGCATCATTGACCTGTCACGCGCAGCAGGCGACCGTTTGAATATCTCGAATAATTCCCGTGTTCGCGTGGATTACATCAAAGTCGCACCGGATGGTTCTGTTTCCGGCCCCGGCACCATTGGCACTACAGTGGCGAAGCAGAGCTACGCCCTGCCCGCGCGCCCGGATCTTAACGGCGGCATGGTGATGATGGGTGGCAGCGCCAATACCACGCCTGCACCTGCGCCACAGGATGTTCGCGCAGTCGATAACAGCACCCTGCAGAGTAACGGTGGCCTCGGTGCCCCGGTGCAGAGCAGCGGTTTCCTCGGCGCGCCTCAGCCTTTAGCAAACGGCGTACTGGAAGGCAGCGAACCGGCCGCCACGCCTGTGCAATCAACGTCCGCTGCACCGGTTGCGGCATCGGTTTCTGCTCCAGCCAGCGCTGCACCTCAGAGTACGCATACCGCCGGTGGTTATGTCGTTCAGGTCGGTGCGGTCAATGATGCGGCGCGCGCCCGTCAACTGGCGACCAGCCTGGGTAAACGTTTTGGCGTGCCTGGAAACGTGGAAGCCAATGGCAACGTTTATCGTATTCAACTCGGTGGTTACAGCAGCCGGGCGGAAGCCGCTGCGTTACAACAGCGCCTGACCACTGAAGCACAAATGAGCTCATTTATTACAACTGCCCGTCCGTAATGTTACGGGCAGTTACCTTTACTGCTGAAACTGATTTGCAAAGCAAGATGTCGCTCGATCGGGCGTTTGCTATAGTAAGGCACTTTTTTCACTCTTAGCCCACGGATGTTGTAGTCCTTAACATGAATACGCTGAAACCCTCTCGTTTTCTGAAACGCCTGACAGTGGGATCACTGGTCGCCCTTTCTCTCAGCCATGCCGCCTTTGCGGACGATGTTAACCTTAAGACGATGATCCCGGGCGTCCCGGAAATCGATGCTGAAGCTTATGTGCTGATCGATGCCAACTCAGGTAAAGTCCTGGCCGAAAAGAACGCCGATGCGCGCCGCGATCCCGCCAGTCTGACCAAAATGATGACCAGCTATGTGATTGGTCAGGCGGTCAAAGCAGGCAAAATCCATAACGATGATATCGTCACCGTCGGTAAAGACGCATGGGCCACCGGTAATCCGGTGTTCAAAGGCTCGTCACTGATGTTCCTGAAGCCAGGCGATCGCGTACCGGTTTCTCAACTGACGCGCGGTATCGTGTTGCAGTCAGGGAATGATGCCTGTGTAGCGATGGCCGATTACGTTGCCGGCAGCCAGGATGCGTTTGTTAGCCTGATGAATAACTACGTTGGCGCGTTGGGTCTGAAAAACACCCACTTCCAGACCGTGCACGGCCTGGATGCTGAAGGTCAGTACAGCTCGGCGCGTGATATGGCGCTGATCGGCCAGGCATTGATTCGTGATGTGCCGGACGAATACTCGGTCTACCGTGAGAAAGAGTTCACCTTCAACAATATCAAACAGATGAACCGTAATGGTTTGCTGTGGGATACCAGCCTGAACGTGGACGGCATCAAAACCGGTCATACTGACGCGGCAGGTTACAACCTGGTGGCTTCTGCCACTGAAGGCCAGATGCGTCTAATCTCCGCCGTGATGGGCGGTCACACCTATAAAGGTCGTGAAACCGAAAGTAAAAAACTGCTGACCTGGGGCTTCCGTTTCTTCGAGACTGTGGCGCCACTGAAAGCAGGCAAAGAGTTCGCTTCTGAGCCGGTCTGGTTTGGTAACAGCGATCGCGTCCAGCTTGGCGTTGAAAAAGATGCCTACCTGACCATTCCACGCGGCCGTATGAAAGACCTGAAAGCCAGCTATGTACTGACCAATACCGAACTGCATGCACCGCTGCAGAAAAATCAGGTGGTGGGCAGCATCAACTTCCAGCTGGATGGCAAAACCATTGAACAGCGTCCGCTGGTGGTGCTGAACGAAGTGCAGGAAGGCGGCTTCTTCAGCCGTATCATTGATTACATCAAACTGATGTTCCATCACTGGTTTGGCTAAGACGCTTGAAAAATCGTCTGTCTGATACCATATAATTAGAAACCCCCGTTTCAAACGTATAGGGGAGGCTGGAAAGCCTCCCTTATCGATTTTTATGCATCACCTGTTGTAGGGGCGGCCTTCGGGCTTCTCTTCTCAATTTAAGCACCGGAGCCAACATGAAAACCAAACTGAATGAACTGCTCGAATTCCCTACCCCCTTCACCTATAAAGTAATGGGTCTGGCGCAACCGGAGCTGGTTGATCAAGTGGTTGAAGTGGTGCAGCGCCACGCCCCCGGCGACTATACCCCGGCAGTGAAACCGAGCAGCAAAGGTAACTACCATTCGGTTTCTATCACCATCACCGCAACGCATATCGAACAGGTAGAAACCCTGTACGAAGAACTGGGTAACATTGATATCGTGCGCATGGTCCTGTAATACCCGCGCTGGCAAAGGCGGCTTTGCCAGCGTTATACTCAGCCCTTCACTCTCTACCGGATCTCCGCTTTGTCAGCTAACACGCTTCTTGTTCGTCAACTGGGCCAGCGCGACTGGCAACCTGTCTCCGATGCGATGCATCAGTTTACCGATCAACGTGACAGCAGCACCGCCGATGAAATCTGGCTGGTGGAACATCATCCGGTGTTTACCCAGGGCCAGGCAGGCAAAGCCGAACATCTGCTGATGCCGGGCGATATTCCGGTAGTGCAGAGCGATCGTGGCGGCCAGGTGACGTATCACGGGCCTGGGCAACAGGTGATGTACGTGTTGATTGATATTAAACGTCACAAAATCGGTGTCAGAGAGCTGGTCACTGCGCTGGAAGAGACCGTGATCGCCACCCTGGCGGATTATGGTATCGCTGCGCACGCACGTGCCGACGCACCCGGCGTCTATATTGGCGATGACAAAGTGTGCTCATTAGGCCTTCGTATTCGTAAAGGGTGCTCATTCCATGGCCTGGCATTAAATGTGGCGATGGATCTGGCACCTTTCCTGCGCATCAATCCCTGCGGTTATGCCGGCATGCGCATGACGCAGTTAAGTGAAAAGCAGCCGGGCGTCACAACCGCCGACGTACAACCCCGTTTGGTACAACATTTCGCCCGCTTAACGGGTTTCACCCAGCTTGAATGGCAAAATGAGGCCAGGGTCTGACCTTGACTGTCTGTGCTCATTTACAAAATTGTAACTTTAGCGCTCGCATATCGGCTGCTTATGCGCAGACGAAATGATATAATTTTTGCCATATTTTCAAATAAAGTTGAAAGCCTGGTTCTCAGTTTGAGTGAGGAAGCTTTCAAATCGCAATCCCGACCGGAACCTGCAGATTTATGAGTAAACCAATTCAGATGGAACGTGGCGTCAAGTATCGCGATGCCGACAAAATGGCGCTGATCCCGGTGAAAACCGTGATGGTCGAGCGTGAAGAGATTCTGCGTAAGCCGGAGTGGATGAAGATTAAACTGCCTGCGGATTCCAGCCGCATTCAGGGTATCAAAGCCGCCATGCGCAAAAATGGTTTGCACTCAGTATGTGAAGAGGCTTCCTGCCCTAACCTCGCTGAATGCTTTAACCACGGCACCGCCACTTTTATGATCCTCGGTGCGATTTGTACGCGTCGTTGCCCATTCTGCGACGTCGCCCACGGCCGTCCAAATATGCCTGACGCCAACGAACCGCTGAAACTGGCACAAACTATTGCCGATATGGCGCTGCGTTATGTGGTGATCACCTCGGTTGACCGCGACGATCTGCGCGACGGCGGGGCTCAGCACTTTGCCGATTGCATCACTGCCATTCGCGAAAAAAGCCCTAACATCAAAATTGAAACGCTGGTACCTGACTTCCGTGGTCGTATGGATCGTGCGCTGGAAATCCTCACTGCCACGCCGCCAGATGTGTTCAACCACAACATGGAAAACGTGCCACGCGTTTACCGTCAAGTGCGCCCTGGCGCCAACTATGACTGGTCACTGAAGCTGCTGGAGCGTTTTAAAGAAGCGCATCCGGACGTGCCAACCAAGTCTGGCCTGATGGTCGGATTGGGCGAAACCAATGCGGAGATCGTGGAAGTGATGCGTGACCTGCGTCGTCATGGTGTCACCATGCTCACACTCGGCCAGTATTTACAGCCAAGCCGCCACCACCTGCCTGTTCAGCGCTATGTGAGCCCGGCAGAGTTTGATGAGATGAAAGAGGAAGCCATGGCGATGGGCTTCACCCATGCGGCCTGTGGCCCATTCGTCCGTTCTTCTTATCATGCGGATATGCAGGCCAAAGGGCTGGAAGTGAAATAATCGGTTCTGCGGGTGTGACGCCCGCAGCCAGGCTTTTTTCACCCGTGCCAAAAAACAAAAACCAGACTGGAAGCAGTCTGGTTTTTTTATCAACGTCATAAATATTTACACTTATTGACGTTTGAAGTCGGATTACTCTTTGTGGCTCACGCGTTCAGCCGGCGCTTCTTCAGCGGTGCTTTTGGTTGCGGTGGATTCATCGTCTTTCATGGCTTTCTTGAAGCCTTTAATGGCGGAACCCAGATCACCACCCAGTGAACGTAACTTGTTGGTACCAAACAGCAGTACAATAAGTGCACCGATGATCAGCAATTTGGCAATGCTGAAACCTTCCATACTTTACCTTTCAACCTTAGCGAAAACAGACATAACTATTAACGCGCAGTTTATCAGCTGTCACAACTGGAATCTGTAACAGATTACGATCAACTCCCGCGCAACATTAAATAAAGCGGCTCAAAAAGGCCTGCGTACGCGGGTGCTGCGGATTGCTAATCACCTGCTCCGGCGTCCCCTGTTCAACCACCACGCCGCCATCCATAAACACCACCCGGTCCGCCGCCTCACGGGCAAAGCCAATCTCATGTGTCACCACGATCATGGTCAGACCACGATCGGCCAGCGTGCGCATCGTCGCCAGCACCTCCCCCACGAGTTCGGGGTCCAGCGCGGAAGTCGGCTCATCAAACAGCATCAACGCCGGTTTGATGGCTAACGCACGAGCAATCGCCACACGCTGCTGCTGGCCGCCGGAAAGATGGCGTGGCCAGGCATCGGCTTTGTCACTCAACCCCACCGTTGTCAGCAGCTCGCGTGCATGCTGTAGCGCTTCCTGGCGGGGAAACTTGTGCACGCCAATCGGCGCTTCGATGATGTTCTGCAGCACAGTCATATGCGGATAGAGGTTGAACTGCTGAAACACCATGCCGATCTTCTGACGCTGGTGAGCAATCCGCCGTGCCGACAGGCGATGCAGAATTCCGCGCTTCAATTCGTAGCCAATCTGCTCGTCACCCACCATAATGGAACCGGCATTCATATCTTCCAGATGATTGATGCAGCGCAGGAAGGTCGATTTACCCGAGCCCGATGGCCCGAGAATCACCACCACTTCGCCTGGAAACACATCCAGATCGATCCCTTTCAACACTTCGTTATCGCCATAACTCTTCTGGACATTGCGCGCAGAGACCAGCGGCTGAATCTCACTCATACATCCTCCTTCAGCTGATGTGTTGCTGCGACAGCCGTGTCTGTCCGGCGTTTATTCACCACGGTACGTTTGGTGCCGCGTGCGTAGTAGCGTTCAATTGCTGACTGCCCAATATTCAGGATCGAAGTGATCAGCAGATACCAAATCACGGCCACCATCAGCATCGGGATAATTTCAAAGGTGCGGTTATAAACGGCCTGCACCGAGTAAAGCAGATCGCCCATGGCTATTACGCTGACCAGCGACGTCGCTTTGATCATACTGATCAGCTGATTGCCGGTCGGAGGAATAATGGATCGCATCGCCTGCGGAATGATGATGCGACGCAGCGCACGACTGCGGCTCATGCCAAACGCCTGAGTGGTTTCCACCTGTCCCTGATCCACAGACAACAGCCCAGCGCGAATGATCTCCGCCATATACGCCGCTTCATTCAGTGCCAGTCCGGCAAACGCAGCGGTCAGCGGCGTAATCAGATCGTTGGTATTCCAGCTGGCGAAGGTAATATCTGTCCAGGGTACGGTAATCGAAATGTTCGGAAACAGCGTCGACAGGTTGTACCAAAAGATCAGTTGCACCAGCAGCGGCGTGCCCCGGAAAAACCAAATGTAGAGCGACGAGATACCGCTCAGCAGTTTGTTTTCCGAAAGACGCCATACCGCCAGCAGCAGCCCCAGCAGCGTACCGAGGATCATCGAGACCACCGTCAGCCCGAGCGTCACCTTCAGCCCTTTCATCACCGAACCTTCGGTGAACCACTGCAACACTACTTTCCATTCAAAATTGGGATTGGTCGCCACCAGCCAGAGAAAGTTGGCCGCGACCACCAGTACCACAATCCATGAGATCCAGCGTCCATAGGTGGGCGCACTGCGGGCGAAAGCGACATCGCGCTGCTGCACGTTGGCCTTATCCCTGGCTCGCGTATTGTGGGTGACCGGATTCATTTTGCTGTCCCCTGCGCCAGATTACGACCCGGCTGCTGCAAGATATTGCCGTCGAGTTTCCACTTCTTCATGATCGCCGCGTAGGTGCCGTTGGCGAACAGCTCTTTATAGGCGTCGAGTACTACGTTGCCCAGTTCGGAACCTTTTGGCACCACCGTGCCCTGGAAAATGTCGCCAAAGCCGTTCTTCTGTCCTTTACCGGAAAGCTCCAGCTGGCCATTGGCTTGATCGATAAAGTAAGTCAGCGGTGCCTGTGAAGAGAAGAATGCATCAGAACGCTTAGAGCGTACTGCCAGAATCGATGAAGGCTGATCGGTAAAGGATTGCACCACCACCGCGGGCTTGCCCGCGGCGACGCAGGCATCCGACTGTTTACGAATCACCTGCTCAGCTGAACCGGCTGCCATCACAGCAATACGCTTGCCGCAGGTGTCTTCCAGACCGTTAATTTTCGCTGGATTGCCCTTCTGCACGCCGAATACCACGAACTCCTGCACAAAGTCGATAAAGTCGACTTTCTGCTGACGATCCGGGTAATCGCCAATCGGCCCAATCGCCATCTGATAACGGCCCGAGTTAATGCCAGCTAAAACACCCGACAAACCGCTGACCGTGGCATGTTCAATTTTCACACCCAGCAATTGAGCCAAAGCATTCGTCAGGTCGGCTGAGGCGCCGTCCATCGAATGTGGACCGTTCACGATCTCATAAGGAGGAAACGATCCGTTGTTTACCGAAATCATTTTTCCAGCGCTTTTAATCTCTGCTGGCAAGCGGTCATGCAGCGCCTGATCGACTTTCTGCGTTGGGATAGCTTCCGCTGCCTGCCCTGCGCTGACTGTCAGCCCCAGCGCCAACGTTATTGCTGTTGTAAGTTTATTCATGAGCCAGTTCCCCAAAATCTATCAAAGTGGTTTCAGTTCAGGACGTGCAAAACGGCGGTTTTCCAGCACCGGCAGTACGCTACGTGCGTAGGCAATACGTTGTGGATCGAGGTCGGCGAACACCAGTGCCGCCGACTCTGGCGCTTTGGCAATCGCGACGCCGAGAGGATCGATGACCAGACTGTTGCCGATGTTACGCGGGCCACATTCGCCCACCGCCACCATGTAACAGGTGTTTTCCAGTGCGCGTGCTGTACACAGTAATTCCCAATGCATCTCTTTCAGCGGGCCTTTCACCCAGGCGGCAGGCAGCACCAGCACATCCGCACCGTCCAGAACCAGACGGCGCGCCAGCTCAGGGAAACGCACGTCGTAGCAGGTCATCAAGCCCACCTTCATCCCCGCCACTTCCACCAGCGGTGGGATTTCGTTGCCTGGATTCACGCGCTGTGACTCCTGCATCGCAAACGCATCATAAAGATGCAGCTTTTCGTAGGCGGCGATGAGTTCACCGTTGCGAATGGCAATCAGCACGTTGAGCGCTTTGTTACCCTCTGTCGGCACGTGCACGCTCATCATGGTGGTTAAATCGTTGCCCTTACTGACCGCCAGCAACTGTGTGATGAAAGGACCATCCAGCGGCTGCGCGGCTTTCAGTACCAGATCAGGGTCGGCAATATCACGTGCCAGCACGCCTTCAGGCAAGACCAGTAAATCCGCGCCTCCGGCCAGTGCATTGTTCATTAAACCGATGCAGATATCGGTGTTTTCCTGCCATTCGCGGCTGACAGCAAACTGCCCCATTGCAACTTTCATCATCACTCCCCTTGCGCTGCAGCCGGGAAAATCGCTTCCGGCGTCAGTAATGTTTTGGTTAAGCCTTGCTGGAACAGCTCGTTGGCAAAATCGGCGATCATCTTTTTGTTAGCGGAGAATCCGTTTTGATTCCAGTCCGCCGGTAATTCCTGCGCGGTACGTCGCAAATCATCCAGCAGCCACGGTGTGGTGTCGGCGTATTTCTCGCGTTTCTGCATCCACATCTGGTACGAACGATCGATGATTTCGCTTAACGCCTGCGGCAGCCAGGGATGTATTTCCGCCAGTACCGGTTTCATCGCCAGCAGATGGATGCCCGGGACGTAGCCGACGCGATTAAAGTAGTCGCGCTCGGCGGTCACAAAGTCGTTTTGCAATTGACGCAGGCCAGAATTTTTCAGGAAGAAACCTTCTGGCATAAACGGCGTGAACACCGCATCCAGCTCACCGGCCTTCAGCAGTTCGATCAGCGGGCGCTCGCCCGGTGCGGGTTCAATGCGGCCCGGACGCCCGAAGCCTGCAAGGCGATCAACAATCGGATGTTCTTCGGTCAGGCGGCCGGCAAACCAGTACGCATCATCGATCTCTACGCCAGCTTCACGCAGCACGGTGCGCGTCCAGGTGTTGCCAGAATCCTGCCAGCCGGTCACCCCGATTTTCTTGCCTTTCAGCTGAGCGGGCGTGGTAATCGGGCTGTCAGCGGTGGTGATGATGCAGCGCTGGCGGAAGCCGCGCATCAGGAAGTGCGGCAGGCCGAGCAGTGCGTTATCGCCTCTGGCGCATGCCTGAGCATAGCGGCTGAATGACACTTCACCCGCGTCGTATTTGTCGCTGGTCGCGAGGTTATCAACCAGCGTGCCCACGCGGTCAATCTCCAGCGTGAAGCCTTCAGGTTTGATGTCGCCGAGTGCCAGCGGGGTGAAATAATCCCAGTCACGCACCGCCAGTCTGATGGTTACCATAATTGTGCTTTCCCCGTTTTCGGCCAGAGATCTGGCGTTGTTTATTTATTCAGCAAATAGTGCTTGAATTTGAGTCTAAAACGCGAATACTAATCTGAACAATCAATTCTTTGTTACTGAACAAATGATTTTCTTATGACGCAAACGGTAGATGTCGATTGGCTTAGCCATCAAATAGACGATGCTTCGGTAAAGGGAATAACGCTTACCGCCTCATCCTTAATTCGGGACGGCCAAATTGCTGTTGGCATGCAAATGCCCGCGGTGCGCGAGCTGGCAGAGCGGCTGGGCGTCAGTCCGGCAACCGTTTCTGCTGCCTGGGCGCAGCTGAAAAAGCAGAAAGTACTGGCGGGTAAAGGACGCAGTGGCGTGTGGGTGTGTGGCAATAGCGTACTGCCACGCCCCATCCGCTTTGAGAAGATTGGTAACTACGGCGAGAACATCCGGGCGGCGCTGGCGATGGCGTCACCCGATCCGGCGTTGCTACCCGATCTTAAACGGGCGATCCTCGCGGGCATTGCCTCACCTGAGTTAAACAGCTATCAGCGCGAGGCGATTTCCCCGCAATTGCAAGCGGCCATCAGTCCACGCTGGCCCTATCCGGCGGAAGCCTGGTTAGCCACTGATGGCGGTTTTGATGCCATGAACCTGATTGTGCAGACGCTGTTGTCGCCGGGCGATCGGGTGGTGATTGAAAATCCCACGGCCACCCGTTTGCTGGATATGCTAGAGAATATCGGCGCAGAAATTTTGCCACTGCCCTGTGATGATCAGGGGCCGATACCCACGGCACTGGCCACACATCTGCAAAAATCACCGGCGATGTTTATCTATCAGCCGCGCACGCATTCGGCCACCGGCTACAGCGTGACACAGCGACGCAGTGCCGAGTTAGCAAGAGTGCTGGCGAACAGTACCACGATGATTGTCGAGGATGATGGCATTGGCGATCTGTCGCGCTGGCCGGCTTGGAGCCTCGGTTTCCACTTCCCGGAACGGGTCATCCACGTGCACTCATTCTCCAAAGCCTACGGCCCGGATCTGCGCCTGGCGGCGTTATCCGCGACGGCAGACATGGTGAAACGCTTACAGTCGTGGCGTAACTTCGGCGTCAGCTGGACCAGCCGTATCTTGCAGGATGCGGTGGCATGGATGCTCACCGATGAGTCCACACAGCAGAGCATTCAACAGGCGAAGACCGTTTACGCGCAGCGTCGCCAGCAGTTACTGGCGGCACTGGCAAAACGCGGAGTGGTACTGGAAGAGCGAGATGGGTTGAGCGTACAGATCCCGGTGGAATCAGAGCAGTACGCCATGATCACCCTGGCAGCACGCGGCATCGCTGTACTGCCGGGAGAACGCTGTTGCCTCAACGGCGAGCCCTTTATTCGCGTCAGTGCTTCACTGCTCCCGTTCGATCAGCTTGAAAGCATTGCTGACGCGCTGGTCATCGCCACCGGGCGTGAACTTAAAGCGAGCCCAGATCTTTGATGTGATAACGCGGAGATTCCACATAGCCTTCACGCGAGTAGAACTGGTTGGCTTTAAGGCGGGAAGCGTGACAATGCACTTCCATGCGATCGCAGCCCCGTTCACGCGCTAGCTGCTCGGCATGACTGAGCAGCTGTTGGCCACTGCCTTTACTGCGCTCGCCTTCCGCAATGCAAAAATAGCTGATGCGGGCGAAATCACCGGGCAGCGCCAGTTGGGGGATAAAGTGCAAAGAGAGAAAACCCAGAACCTGATTGCCGTGTTCTGCCACCAATAAAATTTCGTCGGGATGGCTGCATAACTGCGCCAGACGTGTATCAATAAACTTTTCTGTGCCGCTGTAACCCAGTTCGGTTAACAGCGCACTCAGGGCAAAACTGTCTTTTGCCAGTGCCTGACGTATATTCATCCTGCCTCCTCATGAGTCCTTGCATGCAGTTATATAGCGTTGTTGCGTAAAAAGCTGCAAGTAAGGATTGTTATGAGAATGTTACTGCCAGGTTCTGTGAAATACGCCGCAGAATGTGCCCTGTCATCAGACTGTCATCACGGCTTAAGGTTGGCTTAACCTGGCTTTGCGATGCTGAGTGAAATACACCTCTGGGGCGCGCACATGAAAAACCTGATTCCACGTAGCTACAATGAAATGATGGCGCTTTTCGTCGCCATGGCGGCCGTGTTGGGCTATTCCCTGACCTGGTGGCACATGTAAAAAGGACAAAAAAAACCCGCCATTAGGCGGGTTTTCAAAATTCTAACTGTTAACTTACAGAGCGATAACGTTAGCAGCAGATGGGCCTTTAGCGCCGTCAGTGATTTCGAACTCTACACGCTGACCTTCAGCCAGAGTTTTGAAACCATTGCTCATGATTGCAGAGAAGTGTACGAATACATCTTTGCTGCCATCTTCTGGAGTAATGAAACCGAAGCCTTTCGACTCATTAAACCACTTAACGTTACCTTTGATCTTGGACATCTATATTACCTTTACATGAAAAATGGACACTAAACTGTGTCGGCATCTAGTACAGCAATTGCGGTGACATTTGTCCAGTGAGAATTGATGAAAAAGTGATAAATATTGATTTTTTGCATCCCCTTCACACTTTTTGACGCTTTTCACACGCTAAAACTGGAATCTCAGCCAGGCAAAATAGACGTTACCGTTATTATAAGTCCCTGGAATATAAGTCATTTGGAAAGTGGCTGGCCCATATCCTATTGATGCTAATGGCAAAACCAGTGGAACCGGGATATAGCGCCAGTTATCTCTCGCGGTGACGCCCGCGGTGTAGCCTGCACCGATGTGGAAATTCTGGTCGTTCAATGGCCGCCAGGTCGCTTCCCAGCCATAGCCAGCGATAGGCTCCCATTTGTTGAACGAGTCTTTGAACACCATGGCATAGAGCCCATGCCAGTTGCCTTTCTCATCCCAACGAGAGACACCGCCACCGGCGCCCCACGGCCGCTCGTTGTACTTTTCGATATGCTCGTCATCATAGGTCCAGCGGTTATGCCAAGTGATAGCGGGCAGGTAAAAGTCATGATGCTGTGGCTGCGACCAGGTTTGCTCAACATTGGTGCTAAATGTGTTCCATCCCGCCTCAATGGCTTGCGATGTTGTGACTGCTGATGCCGAAAACGTCATGGGTAACGTCAAAATTCCGCCCAAAAGTGCGGATAAAATGTGCCGATTCACAAAAAAATCCTATTAAGTCATCTCTTAAATTCGCCCCCAGTAAAAAGGCGCATTCGGTGAGTGGGCGATTATTAGCGCAACAACTTAAAACGATATCTAAAAAAGCGGCTAAAAACTCCAGGGATAGTCTGTGTTACACCATTATTTTCCGATAATTTAGATTAGGTTGTGGTTTTTCTATAGAAAGAAATATCCCGGTCGTCAGGAAAAATGCACATTAAATGCACTCATTGCGTGATAATCACCCAGAGATACAACTTAATTTTCAGTAACTTAATGACAATCATTTACATCGGAAATAAATTAATTAAATTTATGAATTGAACTCTGAGGGCGAATAAGATAAATCTCATCTTTCCAGGATGGAGAGGGAGGAACATTGAAATGACGATTCGCTGTCGACGCTGCGGCTGCGCTAAATTTTATTTCACATTGCCGAAAGTGGAAGAGGATAAAAATAACTTACACCATGGTGCGTGTTGCGCGGGTTGTGATAAACCGATTGACTGGCGGGACTTGATTCCGGCAATGCTGACATTGAGCGAATTTGCCGCGTCCCGGGCAGAATAACGAATTCAGGCACCTCAGGTGCCTGTTCATGCTAAAAAATCAGTTTGAATACACCCGTAATCGTCAGTAATCCCACGATAAAAATGATGGCAATAATCCACAGAATTATTTTCATTGTTCGCTCCTTCAGTGATGAAAAATAACGCGCCTGTTAACCAGTATAGATGATCATTCTGCGTTCGCTGTGCAGTGCGAGCACTGTCACGCATGGTTATGAGCGTTGCCTTCCGTTCAGTTTTATTTCTGCGAGACGGGTCGCATGTCGCGATTTTATCTCTCTCTCCCGTTGCGCACCGCCGGCTCGTGCTGTCTAAACTTACAGCGCCTCTAGCAGGCCTCAATTGTTATCACTGCCTACGTAACAAGGAGATCTTATGAGCACGATTAATACCAGCATGGGGCGTTACAGCCTGAAGGCAAAGGATTACGGCAACCACATCAGTGGCAGCATTGCTATTAATGATGAAGGTGGCACCCAACTCACCATGCAAGAGTTTGAAGAGCATTACCTTGACGATGTCGTCAACAATGTCATTTATCCGGTCACGGGTGGGAACCGTGAAATTACCCGCGCGTTGCGCGATCAGATGGTGAAAGCGGGCTTTGAACAGCCGCATTGAGTTTTTGGGCCACAGATTGTGGCCCTTTGCTTTTGATAACACTCACTTGCGGTAATGATAGCTTTAAGCGCAGGATGCATTATCGAACATGACAAGGAGATTGACCGCGTGAGTGCCCTTTACCGACTTCCCCCTTCCCAGTTACATCAATTTGTTCAGGCCATTTGGTTACATGCCGGCAGCAGCGCCGAAGAGTCACGTTTAGTGGCTGACCATCTGGTGGCCGCCAATCTGGCCGGTCACGATTCCCACGGCGTAGGAATGATCCCGAGCTATATGAGTTCGCTGAAGCAGGGATTCCTGCAGCTGAACCAACACACCACTATTGAAAAGGATGCCGGTGCGGTGCTCACCCTGCACGGACATAACGGCTTTGGTCAGGTGGCGGCATATCAGGCGATGCAGTTGGGTATTGAGCGTGCAGCGAAGCTGGGTATCGCTGCGGTCGGCTTACACCACTCCCACCATATTGGTCGTATCGGTCATTGGGCGGAACAGTGCGCGGCGGCGGGATTCGTCTCTTTCCATTTCGTCAACGTGATGGGTGATCCGATGGTTGCGCCCTTTAACGGTAGCGACCGTCGTTTTGGCACCAACCCCTTCTGTGCCATCTTCCCACGCCAAAATGCCAAACCGCTGCTGCTCGATTTCGCTACCAGCGGCATTGCCTACGGCAAAACACGCGTGGCATGGAACAAAGGGCAACAGGTCGCGCCCGGTTATCTGATCGATCACCAGGGGCAGCCCACCACCGAACCCGGCGTGATGCATCAGGCACCTTATGGCTCGCTGATGCCCTTCGGTCTGCACAAAGGTTACGCGCTGGCCACGATGTGCGAAATTCTGGGCGGTGCGCTTTCCGGTGGTCGCACCACGCACGATGCCACGCTGGTCAGCAGCCATGACGCCATTTTCAACTGCATGACCACCATCATCGTTAATCCCGAAGCGTTTGATGCACCGGCGATGCAGGAAGAAGCAGAATCGTTCCTCGAATGGGTAAAACGCTCGCCACAAAGCGGCGATGCACCGATTCAGGTGCCAGGTGAATGGGAAGAACAGAATCGTATCGAACGCGATCGCGAGGGGATTCCGCTCGACAGCAACAGTTGGGAACAGATTTGCGCAGCGGCATTACAAGCGGGCATGTCCGATGAAGAGCTGGCGGCCTTCCGCGCACTGGCGCAGTAAACCGCAGTAATGAAGAAGCTGAGGCCTCTCGCCTCAGCTGATTTCCGTCAGATAACGTTAGCCAGCAGCAAACAGCCGACCAAACCACACACCGAAATAATGGTTTCCAGCGCGGACCAGGAGCGGATGGTTTCACCGATGGTCAGGTTGAAGTATTCCTTGAACAGCCAGAAGCCCGGATCGTTGACGTG
>JRUP01000030.1 GCA_000773965.1 Enterobacter cancerogenus | reverse complement strand
TGACCGCGCGCAATCAGCGTCTGTGACAACGCCTGCAGCGCGTGAAAGTGGCTATACAGTGGCGGCGCAATCACGGCAAAGTGCCCCATCGGCAGTCCCGCGATCAGTGAAACATCGCCAGCTGTTGATTAAACAGGGCGTGCATATATTGGCGGGGGCAGGCGCAGGCGAGGTGCGCATCGGCACTGCGCAGATGTTCACGCAAGCGGCGCTCAGCACCTTCGGCCCCCAACATCTGTACCAGCGTCGATTTACCCTGATCCTGATTAATGTCCTTGCCGGTGTGTTTACTGCCGTCGGCGAGATCATCGAGCAATTGGAAAGCCTGACCCAAATCCTGCGCAAAATAGCTGAGTTTCTGGCGCATAGCGGGTGTTGCTTCCGCGGCAATCGCCGCTATTTGCAAGGTGGCTCGGAACAGCACGCTGGTTTTGAGTTCATTGGTTAATGCGACGGCTTCCGGGCTACGCGATTGCGCGCCCTGATGCAGATCCTGGAATTGACCCTGCACCAAGCCTTGTAAACCCACGGCAGAAGAGAGTTCGGCGATCGCCTCTGATTTCTGCAGGGCGGCTAAACCTGGCGCAACGGCAATCACTTCAAAGGCGCGGCTCAGCAGGGCAATCGCCGCCAGAATCGCCACGCTTTCGCCAAATTCGCGATGCACCGTCGGGCGCCCGCGTCGCATCTGAGCATTGTCCATGCATGGAATATCATCGAGGATCAACGACGCGGCATGCACCATTTCAACTGCGCAGGCGAGATCAAGAATGCCCTGTTGCGATGCTTTGCTGCCCATATCTCGCGCAGCCAACAGCAGCAGCAGTGGACGAATGCGTTTACCCGGTGCCAGTGCACCGGCGCGCATGGCGGCACGAACTTGATCGCTCGGCTGACCCGCAGGCAGCAGTTGCTCAAGATGCGTCTGCAATAATTGCTGCAAAGAGTGAAGTTCGTGTTCCTGGCTTGCTGTGATGTCGACATGGGCGGTCATAGCGGCTTTCCATGGTAAGTTGAATTGTTATGGTTTTTTTATTAACCGTAGACTGCGTAAGGTGAGTTCGCCAGCGCGCTCAACGCATTACGGTAAGGACAGATCCGAAATAAAACCTGATTCTCCACCAGGATTCAGTTCACTTTCCCCGTGATCTTATTAGCGAAAAAAGTAACAAGGATGCCGTAACATAAATTCATCCGGTAGTCTGAAACGACACGCTTATCCATCCGGGAAAATAATGATGTCTTCGCAACCCCATATTCTGATTATTCAGCCACTGATGCCTCAGCTGGACGAAAAACTCTCGCAACATTTTCATTGCCACCGTTTATATAATGAGCAGGACCCTGCGCTATTTCTTCAGCGCCAGGGCAAAGAGATTCAAGGCATAGTGACGCGCGGTGACGTGGGTGTAGAAACGTCGATTCTGGAACAGGTGCCGGCCTGTAAAGCGATTGCGGTGTTTGGGGTGGGAACCGATCGTATCGACCTGAATTACACCGCTGCACATGATATTCAGCTGAGCATCACCAGCGATATTCTCACCGATGATGTCGCCGATTTAGCCATGACGCTGACCTTAGCTTTTTCACGCAACCTGGTGGCCAATCATCAGTTCGCCCGCTCTGGCGCGTGGGAAAATACCGGCACTTCGCTTTCCAGTAAAGCCAGCGGAAAACGCATGGGCATCGCGGGTTTAGGCGCGATTGGTCTTGCGATTGCCCGGCGTGCTGAGGCATTCGGTATGGAGATCGCTTACACCGCGCGCAGTCAAAAAGATGTGCCTTACCAACGCTGTGAGAACATTGAACAGCTGGCGGCGTTCAGTGATTTCCTGGTGCTGGCGCTGCCGGGTAGCCCGGAAAATATCCAGCTGGTGGACGCAAAAGTGCTGGCGGCGTTGGGGAAATCGGGTGTGCTGATCAACATTGCACGCGGCACGGTGGTGAATGAAAACGATCTTATCCAGGCATTGCAGCAGGGTGTGATAAAAGGCGCCGCGCTGGATGTTTTCCCGCAAGAACCGGTTATTCATCCTGCGCTGCGTGAATTAGATAATGTGTTATTAACCCCACATATTGCGAGTGCCACCCATGAAACCCGTGAAGGCATGGCGAATAATGTGCTGGAGAATTTGCTGGCCTATTTCTCAAATGGGAAAATGCTGACGACGATATAAATTTATTCTCTGGCATCAGAGGATTTTCTTATATCCTGCGCAGTAAGCGTTATATAGCAATTGCAATCTCTGCCGATGAACGTTGTTATGATAGGGCTATTCATTCAGGAGCTATTCATGACAACTCAAAAGATTGCGATAGTGGGCGGCGGCGTCATCGGTTTAGCGGTGGCGCGCGCATTAGCCTTGCAGGGCGTACAGGTTACGATTTTTGAACAGCAGCATATTGGTGCCGGCACCAGCAGCACCACCTTCGCCTGGGTCAACTCCAATGGTAAACAGCCTCTTAGCTATCACCAACTCAATGCGCTTTCTATGGAGGAGCATGCCAGGTTACAGCTGTCGCAACCGAATGGACTGCGCTGGCTGGAAACCTGCGGCACATGGGAGTGGGCGGCAGAGGGAGATGCGCAACAGAGATTGCATCAACGCGTCACCTCACTGCAATCGCTGGGCTACCCAGCGCACGAGGTAACCCCGGATGCGTTGCAGCGAGAAGTGCCTGAGCTGCGTTCACAGGCGGTAAGTGGCAGTATCTGGCACTTTCCAACCGAATCAGTATTGCATCCTGCACTGTATCTCTCGCGACTCTGGTCTGAAGCGCGTGCCAACGGAGCGATATTGCATCAGCATCACGCCATTGAACGTCTTAGCGAACAAGCTGATGGCGTCACGCTGCATCTGGTAAACGGGGAACAGTGGCAGGGTGATCGCGTGGTGATTGCCACCGGCCGCTGGGCCAATCAACTGCTTAACACCCTCCATCTTGATCTGGCGCTGCTCGATACCAGCAAACCCAACGCGGTGGCCTGTAGTTTCCTGGCACGCACGGCGCCACAGCCGCTATCGCTGGCAACCAATATAATCTCTCCTCAGCTCAACGTGCGCCCGGACGGCGGCGGGCGATTGCTGTTGCAGGCACTGGCGCTGGATGACCTTGCCGACCCTGCTGCCCCACCTTCGTGCCATGGCGATATTGCGCAGGCGTTCCGCGTTCGCTACCACGCGTTGTTTGCAGATGCAGGCGAATTGCAGATTGAGAACATTGTGATTGGTCAACGCGCCAGACCGGCGGATGGATTACCTGCCATCGGCTACGTCACGCCTCATCAGCGTGTGTATGTGGCAGTGACACATAGTGGAATCACATTGTCACCGTTGATTGGCAAGCTGGTGGCGCAGGAACTGGTGCAGGATCAGGCCAGTGAGTTGCTGGCAGATTTCCGCCCTCAGCGACTATTAGGCAAAAACGCCAGTGACTTTGCGCCGATTAAACGTAACTTCCCTGCGGCACAGTAAAGCCATTTTTCCTAAAAATGATATTTTTGTGCCATTTTTGCGTGAGCGAGCAGTTTTAGTTGTTGCGATTATGTTATTACTGATTGCCTTACTACTCTTCTCTATCACAAGGAGGCAGCATGAAAATCGGTATCGTGGGCTATGGAACGGGCGGCAAACACTTTCACGCGCCATTCATTAATGCGGCTGAGGGCGTGGAGTTAGCGGGCATCGTGGCGCGTGCGCCAGCCACTATTGCACGCGTGAGAGCGGATTTTCCCGACATTCCGATCTATGCCAGCCTGACCGACATGCTGGCGGCAGGTGTCGATGCCGTCACGATCACGACACCACCGCAAACGCGCCGCGAACTGGTGCTGGAAGCGATTGCTGCGGGTGTGGCGGTGATTGCCGACAAACCCTTTGCACCCGACGCGAAAACGGGGCGTGAGTTGGCCAATGCCGCAAAAGCGAAAGGCGTCGTATTGAGCGTGTATCACAACCGTCGTTTTGACCATGATGTGCGCACGCTAAAAAAACTGATTGAGCAAAATCGCGTGGGAAAAGTGTGGCGTATGCATAATCGTATGGATTTTGACGATGCCAATACCCTCGAAGGCGGCGAAACCGGCGGTTTGCTGCGTGATTTAGGCAGTCATATTGTCGATCAGGCGCTGTTCCTGTTGGGGCCGGTAAAATCGGTTTATGCTCAGTTGGATATTATCGACCTGCCGGAAGGGCCGACCGACGCCAGCTTTGTGCTGACGCTGACCCATCACAACGGGACTAAATCCTATCTTTCCGCCACCAAACTGAATCGCTTTGTTTGCCGTGAGTTTCGTCTGTATGGCGATGCCGGTAGCTTTGTTTCACAAGGGACGGATGTGCAGGCGCAGGCCATTTTTGCGGGCCAGCGTCCGGCGGACGATCGGGATGCATGGGGCTATGAGCAGCCTGAGCGCTGGGGCACGCTCAATACGCCGCAAGGCTCAGAACGGGTGCCTTCTGAACAAGGTGCCTATCACGCCTATTACGAAGCTTTTGCTCAAGCGGTGCGCAATGGCAGCGAACCTCCGGTGACGCCGGAACAGGCGATTGAAGTCCTGGCGGTACTGGATGCTGCTTTTGTTAGCGCACGTGAAAATCGGGTTGTGGAACTGGCGTGATTCACACGACCTGCGCAATTTGTTCGCGTAGCCATTGATGTCCGGCGCTGTTCGCCAGCGCCGGATTGTAGTAAACGCGTAACGCATAATGCGGGGTAGGAAAGGGCGTCGGGAAAATTTTCAAGTCTGCCGCGCCAAACAAGGATGTCACGGCACGTTGCGGTAACGCGATAGCCAGATCCGTGCTGGCGATGATCAATGGTGCAGTCATCAGACTCGGCAGTTCCACCACCACTTTGCGCTGAATTCCTTGCGCGTCGAGTATTCGGTCAATCACGCCGCGTTGCTCATTCCACGGATTAACCACCACATGTCCCACGCTCAGGTAATCCTCATAGGTGAGCGCATCGCGGATAAACGGATGCCCCTGACGAACCGCAACTACGTAGTTATCCTCGAAACATTCGATAGTGTTGATGCCACGTCTTGGGGTGGTGACTCCATCCTCAAAACCGATGGCAAAATCCACCTTGCCCGCCATCAAATCCTCAAACGCATCATAGCCGCGTGAATACACCACCTTGATCACTACATTGGGTGCCTGCTGTTGCAGATGGGAAATCAACGTGGGCAGAAGGGCGGTAGCGGTGTAATCCGTCACGGCAAAGCGGAAAACCTGATGGCTGGTGAGCGGGTCAAAATCGTTTCGGCTGTTAAGGCTCCCCACCAGCGCGTCCAGGGCATTGATAATGCCGGGCGCGAGCAGTTCCGCTTTCGCGCTGGGTAACATTGCATTTCCCTGACGGATAAAAAGCGGATCGTCCAGTGAGACACGCAGGCGTGCCAACGCGTGACTTAATGCCGAGGGACTCAAGGCCAATTCATTTGCGGCGGCGGTGACACTGCGCTGGCGATAGAGCGCGGCAAACACCAGCAGTAAATTGAGGTCGAGTTGGCGCAGCATGAGATGCACGTTGTTCATGATTATCCTGAAGACAATGCAGTAGGTTCATGGTGATTTATCGGTAAAATAGCGTGCATTGTGATGTTAATCCAGAGGGTAGTTGTGTCGAATTTAACGTTTAGAAATGCCACCTTAGCCGATGTTGATCGCTGCTATGCCATTGAAATTAACGCCTACGAAGGCGATGAGGCTGCCACGCGAGAGAAAATTGCCACCCGCATCGCACAGTATCCTCAAGGGTTTATGTGCCTTGAAAGCGAGGGCCAAGTCATTGGCTTTATCAACGCAGGTTGCGCCTGGGATGTGGTGATGTCAGATGAGGAATTTAAGGAGTTAATCGGGCACGATCCTGCAGCATCTAACGTGGTAATTATGTCAGTGGTGCTCGATCCGGCTTATCAGGGTAAAGGTTACAGCACACTGATGATGCAACAGTTTATCAAGCTTATGAAGCAGATGGATAAGCAGACCATTCATTTGATGTGCAAAACCCATCACGTTGATCTGTATAAGAAGTTCGGCTATCAGTACATCAAACCTTCGGCGTCCGATCACGGCGGCATGGCGTGGCACGAGATGCTGATGACGCTTTGATTATTTTTTAACCAAAAATAATTCATCACCTGATCGCGATCATAAAATTACGCTGAAAACTGCTCAACCATGTCAGTTAAATCACATGCAACGAGGAGGTTATGATGCGTACTACACTGATGACCTTGCCGGAGGTGGCGCGCTATCTTGGCGTGCCCTCTGCCACTTTAGCCTGTGCGATATGCAATCGTGGCACGCTAGAGAAAGTCCCGCTACCCGCCGCGGTTGACGATACCGCGCCGTTGTCCTGCCGCTGCTGGACGCCACAAGATGTCCGCCAGTTCAGGCTGGCGATGATGCGGGCGCGGCGTGGGCACTGAAGAACAACTGGCGGCTTTGGGCAGTCTGTTTTGTTGTTGTTTTAGGCGAAAAGGACTGAGGACGACAGCAGGGCGATGTCCACCCTGCTCGTGTCCCAACGTAGATACTTACCCATGTATGAACTGCCACTCTAAAGTGCAGAAAAGAGGGTGATCTAAGATTGAGTTTTCGTGTTATTCGATTCTGCGGCCTCGGTCAACGTCGCCCGCACATGAGGAAGACTCTGCGGATAATTCTGTTGAATAAACTCAATCATCTTCTCGCGCACGTAGCAGCGCAAATCCCAGGCGGTTGGGGAGTTCTGCGCGGTCATCAATAAACGAATTGTCATGGTTTTATCAGTGGTATCGGTCACCTGAAGCACCTGCGTTTGTTGATCCCAAAGTTTGGTTTCACTCAGGACTTTTTCAAAATGCTGACGCAGTGGCTCTAATGGCATCGAGTAATCGAGGTAAAGAAATACTGAACCCAATATTTGGGCATTATTGCGCGTCCAGTTCTGGAAGGCGTTCTCGGTAAAATAGGTAATTGGCAGCACCAGACGGCGCAGGTCCCAGATACGCACTACAACATAGGTCAGATTAATCTCCTCAATCCAACCCCATTCATTTTCAACCACAACCGCATCATCAATTTTGATCGGTTGTGTGAAGGCGATCTGAATGCCAGCGAACAGATTAACCAGTGACTTCTGCAGCGCAAAACCAATAATGATGCCTGCCACCCCAGCTCCGGCGAGGATAGTGGTGCCGAATTTTCTTACGCCGGGAATGCTGATAAGAATCAGGGAAAGGCAGAAGGACACAAGCAGAACAATCGCGACCTTTTTGACATAAATGATCTGGGTGCGAATCTTCCTGGCGCGCAGGTTGTTTGACAGATTAATATCATAGCGAATAAATAGCATGTCCTGCGCGACGTTGGTCAATCTAATCAAGATCGAGCACAATGACAGAATGATAAAAACATTCAGTGTGGGGGTAATAAACGAAAGCGAATCGGGGTGAATATTCACATACTCGGCTCCGACGTTGATTAACATCAGTGGAATAAACAGAAACATTGATCCACGAAGATGCTTCTCAAGTGACTTGAACAGTTTCCTGTCGCGATCCTGCCAATAACGTATAAACCTAAGCAGTAAAAATCGAGCCAGAAATCCCGCGAGAAGCGAGAGGGTGACAAGTAACACAGCAGGCACCCATGAAGGGGCGTCAGATAACTCATCAAATATCGATGGCATTATTTTCCCTCATTCTCAGCTGACAATATATCGTTGTCAGGTAAATTAAAAATTCAGTAACCGTTGTCTGTCCGGTTCTCTGCTAATTATCTAATCGCTAATAATGAAATAGACTTAATACAGCTCATTGATTCTGATAAAAACAACTTCATCTTCATTAGCGAAGTTTAATTTAAAGTAATAAACCAACTCACTGAAAGTATAGACGATAATGAGTGTTCTGTGTCAGGCAGAGTGTTTGAGGGGAAAACCGCTGCCCTAAAGCAGCGGTTATTATTTATTGCGTTATTTCCGGATGCTGAGCAACTAAATTGCGGCGTTTATTCTTCAACTCCTCAATTTGTTCATCAATATCCTCGATGCGCTGCTCAATGCCATCATGATGCTCCTGCAGCAACTCTTTGGCTTCTTCAAGCGAGGAAGCCGCTGGGGTATCACCATACAGCGGTTTGTTAGCGGTTTCTCTCACGGTAAAACCGGTCACTACGCCAATCGCACCCACCACCATCAAATACCATGCTGGCATATAAAGGTTGCCTGTCACTTCCACTAACCAGGCGGTAAGGGTAGGGGTAATACCCGCAACCAAAATGGAGATGTTATAGGTGCTGGCCAACGCGCTGTATCGCACTTCAGTCGGGAATAACGCGGGCAGGGTCGAGGCCATCACGCCAATCAGACAGTTGAGTATGACCGCCTGAATCAACAATCCAAAAAAGAGTGCGACCAGGCTGTGATGGGTAATCAGCATAAAGGATGGAATGGATAACAGCACCATTGCCACGCTACCAATAATGATAAAGGGACGACGTCCAAATTTATCACTGAGCAATCCCATCACCGGTTGCACAAACAGCATCGCCAGCATGATAACCACAATGATCAAAACACCACGGTCTTCTGAATAGTGCAGATTGTGGGTCAGATAACTCGGCACGTAAGTCAGCAGCATGTAGTACGCCACGTTGGTGGTGATAACGATGCCGATGCAGGAGATCAGATTCCGCCAGTGTTTGCGTGCAATCTCTTTGAAAGGAACAGAAGGGCCTTCGCTAAGACCTTGTTTGGAACCTTCTTCCAGTGAATCCACATGCTTCTGGAATGCCGGAGTTTCTTCGAGCGCATGACGCAGGTAAAGGCCGACTAAGCCCAGCGGCAACGCCATAAAGAAGGGAATGCGCCAGCCCCAGTCATTGAAGGTTTCCTGGCCCAGGATCGTGGTGAGCAGCACAACGACACCGGCGCCACAGACGAAGCCAACCAGCGAACCGAAATCAAGCCAGCTGCCTAAAAATCCGCGTTTACGGTCGGGTGAGTACTCCGCAACAAAGATGGAAGCACCGGTATATTCGCCTCCCACCGAGAATCCTTGCACCATTTTTGCAATTAACAGCAAGACCGGTGCCCAAAAGCCGATGGTGGCATAGGAGGGAATGAGTCCGATACTGAAGGTGCTGAAGGTCATCAATATGATGGTGATGGCGAGAATCTTCTGACGGCCGTATTTATCACCCAATACGCCAAAGAACATTCCTCCTAGCGGACGAATGATGAACGGAACCGAGAATGTGCCTAAAGCGGCGATGATCTGAATGCCAGGCGAGGCACCCGGGAAAAAAACTTTGCCCAAAACGGCTGCGACATAGCCGTATACCCCAAAATCGAACCACTCCATAGCATTACCCAGAGCGGCGGCGGTAATCGCCTTTTTCAGACGAGCATCATCAATGATTGTCACGTCCTTCAACCGCATCGGTTTAACCTTTTTACGTCTTATACTAAGCATTACCATTCCCTTAAAAATCAAGTGCTTTTGATTGATATCTAGTTATAAACAAACAGTAAAACGTGATAGTGAACCCAGCAAAAGCTGATGATCCTGATACAGCATAGACATAAATTTACAATTTGCTGGGAGAACCCCCGATTTAGCGGCTTTTTTTAGGCTGGGCGTTTGGGCGTTTTCGCGAAGATTTGAGATGTAAGGACCGGCGTTCTCAGTGGGCAAGACCGCCTCACAAATGCTGGTTAAGTTAAGAGGCCCATTGGCATCGTTACTACGCCTTCATTCCGTGACAGTAGTGAAGGCAACACGATGGGGTGAATAGTATTTGGTCGACCATGCCAGATAATCGACCTTGTGCTGATGACTAGCGGTATTGCCATAATATGTTGTTTACTGGCAGTCCGTATTCATTCACTCAAGCACTGCGATAAATTTAAAATGAGTGGTTAACATGCAGCTTATTAATTAACAACCGAGATGCCAAGATGCTGCAATATTAATGAGGCCTGGTAGTTGTCCAGCTTCACGCCCTGCATATCAACTTCACGCACATCGATTTCACCTAGCTCCGAGTTTGTCAGATCGCAATAAGTGAAATTGGCAGAAGGCCAGTCAAATGAAGAAAACTCACCACCGGAGAGATCTGAACCACTGAACGTTGCACCCAGAATATGAGTGCCAATCCAGCGGTTATCCCATAGCTCACACTTCTCTAAAACCACCTTCGATAAATTGGCGTAGCTGAGGTTGGTTTTGGTGATATATGCACTGCAAAACCAGGTGCGGGTTGTGATCATATTCATAAAGCTGGCACCGCGAAAATCCGCTCCCTGAGCCATACAGCTGCGAATTTCGATACCCAGAGCACTGATATTTCTGAAATCCGCCATAGACAGGTCACAACTATTGAAGATGGCATCTTTTAAGGTGGCGCGGCTGAAATTACATCCTTTCTGGTTTTCACGATCGTAAAAAGTGCAGCCAGTAAATTCAGTACCGCTAAGATCTGAAGCAGAAAAATCACAGTTTAAAAAAGAACTGTTTTCAATTTTCTCACCGGTAAACCGATTCTTGCTAATTTTCTCGCCAACCAGAGTTAGGGTCATGATGCTGATCCTGTTTTTTTATACAGTGGTGTGGATGTTAAACTGATTTATAGCCGTGCGTCAAACGACAAAATCTGACTCACCGGCAGCAACACTGGAATTGTCTGCGCTGAAAGAAGTAGGGAATTATATTATGTAGATTAAACGCTTTCAGCGCGAATGACGCTCAGGAATAATTAGATTCAAAGTGCAGCTAGAATCGCAGATTCCATTTTCTCTGGCGTAGTAAAGGGTGCAAACCGCTTAATGGGTTTGCCGTCACGTCCGATGAGAAATTTAGTGAAGTTCCACTTTATCCGACCGCCCAGCAAGCCGGGTAATTCGTCTTTCAGATAACCAAACACCGGATGCGTAGCCGCTCCGTTGACCTCCACCTTCTCGAACATCGGGAAGCTTACACCGTAGTTAATGTGGCAGGTTTGCGAGATCGCGTCGGCATCACCGGGCTCCTGCTTTCCGAACTGATTGCAAGGGAACCCCAGCACCATCAGCCCCTGGACGGCATACTTCTTATAAAGCGCTTCAAGGCCTACGTACTGTGGCGTGAAGCCGCAATGGCTGGCGGTGTTCACCACCAAAACCAGTTTGCCTGCGTAATCCGCCATTGAGATAAGCTGGCCGCTCAGGCTGGTGGCGCTAAGTTGATGGAAGGTGGTCATGTTGGCTTCCTTAAAGCAGAAAACAGTTCGACGTCGACATTACCACGTTGCTTGAAGGCACTGCGTGTCGATTGTCGCGATAGATTTATGCCTGGCGGAAAAGCTTTTCACTGCTTATAAGTTTGATACCCGCAGGGCTACTCTCAAGAATACGTTTTTCCTGATCCGAAACCCATCTGACAGTAGACCATCCCTCTTCGGCAGATAGTGCGTTCTGAATTTTTGTGATGAGTGCATCGGCCTGATGACTTTCACAGTCAAGATTACCGACCAGGTTGTTATTGAGGTACACGCTGAGGCGGTGTGTCTTGATCATTGCCTTAGTTTCCTGTTGGCCAGAAGTGATCATCTGGGAGCGAGCGGGCACCAAAAATGGCCTGACCGACGCGCACAACATTGGCGCCTTCTTCGATCGCGATTTCGAAATCACCCGACATCCCCATCGACAGCTGCAAATGGCCATACACATCAGCAAGTCCATCGCGCAGTTTCCTCAGACGGATAAAGCAGGCCCGCACACGATCGGCATCTGAGCTGAATTCTGCCAATGTCATCAGCCCCTTAATATGCAGATTCTTGAGCGGACTTAGGTGCGCCATGAAGTTCGCCACCTGTTCAGGAACCAAACCATATTTGCTCGGTTCAGCAGAGGTATTCACCTGCACAAACACCTCCAGCGTGCGGCCTTCAAGCTGTAAACGCCGATCCAGTATCACTGCCGTGTTGAGTGAGTCCAGAGCCTGAAATTCACTGGCAAATCTGGCAACCAGTTTGGCTTTGTTGGACTGAAGATGACCAATCACAGACCATTTCAAGTCAGTGAGATCTGACATGGCCTGCGATTTCCCCCATGCTTCCTGCACTTTGTTTTCACCCAGCAACTTACATCCGGCTTGATGCGCCAGACGGATATGGTTTTCATCCATGGTTTTACTAACGGGTAGCAGGCGAACGTCAGATACATCACGCCCCGCGCGCAGGCAAGCTGCATCGATTCGGGATTGCACGGCGGCCAAATTGTCGATGAAATCCTGCACGCTCTCTGCGCGCGGCCAACGATTATGCATGTCGTGGCGGGGCTGAGTGTCAGGATTTGAGGTTTTGATTTCGGTGTTTTTCATGGCGTATAGACAAGCGCTCAGCAGTCAATTAACATTGACCTAGGCTAAACCTTTATTTGTACCAGATCAATGAAGATAAACGGAAAAACAGCGGGTGATATTTTCGATCAGATCCGCGCAAAGATTCAGTCCGGTGAACTCGTTCCCGGCACGATGCTTCCTACGCTGCGTGATTTGGCCAGTGAATTGGGCATTAATCGCAACACGGTTGCTCTGGCTTATAAGCGCCTGACGGATGCCGGTTTTGTCGTATCTAAAGGCAGAAACGGCACTATTGTGCGTGAACCGATCGCGACGATTGATATTGAAGGTAGCGCACCGGGCCTGGCGATCCGCGATCTCGCCAGTGGCAATCCTGCGGCTTCGATTCTTCCCTCTGTTAACCAGCTTGTTACGCATATTCAAAGTACACCGGGTTTGTACGGCGAACCGGAAATCCGGCCTGAACTTGAGGCGGCGGGTCTCGAATGGCTACAACCCGATCTCAATGTTCCCTTTGAATTAAATCTGACCAACGGTGCGGTTGATGCGGTTGAGAGGGTGCTTGCCAGTTACCTGATTGCAGGCGATCGCGTGGCGGTTGAAGACCCCTGCTTCCTGAGTAGCATCAGCACCTTGCGGCACAATCGTCTGCAGGCTGCGCCTGTAGCAATGGATACGGAAGGAATGCAGATTGAGGCGCTGTCACGCCAGCTTTCTGCGGGCGTCCAGGCGGTGATCATCACCCCTCGCGCCCACAATCCAACCGGCTTTGGCCTGAGCGCTGGCAGGGCAGAGGGCATACGTACTTTGCTGGCAAGTTATCCGCAGGTACTGGTGATTGTGGATGACCACTTTTCTCTGCTCTCAACACAGGATTATCACCACATTGTTCCGGCAAATACCCGTAACTGGGTGCTCATCCGCTCCCTGTCCAAGTTTCTTGGTCCTGATATGCGCATGGCCTTTGTTGCCAGTGATGAAGAAACTTCACAGCGTCTGCGTCAACGCCTGAATGCCGGGACAAACTGGGTCAGCCATATTCTGCAGGATATGGCTGCGGGCCATATGCGTTCGCCTGACTTTCAGCAATCCATTCTGGCCGCACGCAGGCGCTATTTGGGCCAACGAGAATTGCTGGTCAGCGCGTTGAAACAGCACGGCGTCACCGTTTCAGAACATCACGACGGCTTGAATGTGTGGGTTCCTCTGGCACACAACAGTGCGGCAACGGTAATGCAAATGGCGCAACGGGGCTGGCTAATTCGGGGCGGAGAAGGATTCATGCTGGACAGCACGCGTTCAGGGTTACGGATTACCGTCTCTGAGCTTGATGCACCCGAAACTGAATTAATCGCAAAATCCCTGGCCGGGATTCTGTCACAGCAGCGTCAGATTCAGGCTACCAATAAGGTCTGAACAGGCCAGTACATTACTCATGGAGTTCTCTGCAATGCGCGTACATTTCATCGTACATGAAGATTTTGAAGCACCCGGCGCCTACGAAACATGGGCCATTAATCACGGCCATGATGTGTCTTACTCGCGGGTTTACGCCGATGATAAATTGCCAGCAGACGCGGAAGGTATCGATTTTCTGATTGTGATGGGAGGGCCTCAGGATCCCTCCACCACACTAGCTGAATGCCCGCACTTTGATGCGAAAGGTGAACAGGCGTTGATTGCTTCGGCGGTTCAAACCGGTAAAGCCGTTATCGGTATCTGTCTCGGTTCACAACTGATTGGTGAAGCGCTGGGCGCATCTTTCGCGCACAGCCCTGAAAAAGAGATTGGTAAATTCCCGATCACGCTGACAGAAGAGGGTAGTAAGGATGAACTGTTCTCTCACTTTGCCAGCACGCTGGAAGTGGGGCACTGGCATAACGACATGCCGGGATTGACGGCGGATGCAAAAATCATTGCTTATAGCGAAGGTTGCCCGCGCCAAATCGTTGCCTATTCAGACCGCGTATATGGTTTCCAGTGCCATATGGAACTGACGCTAGAGGTTGTGGAAATGCTGATCGCGCATTCAGAGAAAGATCTGAGTCGCGCCGCAGAATACCGGTTCGTCAACACGCCAGAAGAACTTCGTGCACACGACTACAGCGAGATGAATCAGGTGCTGTTTGGCTTTTTAGATAAGTTGGAAGCTCGTTTTAAATCAGCATAAGCACTGAGTACGTCAGGCTAACTGTGCCTGGCATTCTTTCTGCTCTATTAATTAATAACGCTGCCCGGCGATTTTACGCGGGGCAGCGTTATTTCAGTCAGATATCAGCACTTCATTAGCGGCGAAGGAGTGCCATTGAATGGCACTCTGCTAAACGTCAGCAAAATTACAACTGCGGACCTGCCTGCGCAATACGCGCACCGGCCTCGTTGTTGCTGTACTGTTTGAAGTTATTGATAAACAGCTGTGCCAGTTTCTCGGCCGCTTCCTGCCAATCTGCCGGGGATGCCCAGCCGTTACGCGGATCGAGTGTGTTCACATCGACGCCAGCAATCTCCTGCGGAATGGCGAGACCAAAGATCGGCAGCGTTTCTTCACGCAATGCACCGGTTTCCCCTTCCAGGATGGCGTTGACGATTTGGCGCGTATCTTTCAGCGACAAACGCTCACCCGCACCGTTCCAACCGGTATTCACCAGCCACACCTCAGCACCGCTCTGTGCGACCTTTTCCTGCAGCACATCAGCATATTGCGTTGGATGCAGCATCAGGAAAGCTGCGCCGTAGCACGCAGAGAACGTCGGTGTCGGGGCTGTAATACCGCGCTCTGTACCCGCCAGCTTGGAGGTGAAACCTGACAGGAAGTGATACTGCATCTGCTCTGGCGTCAAACGTGAAACCGGAGGGAGCACGCCGAATCCATCCGCCGCAAGGAAGATAATGCGTGAAGGGTGACCCGCGCGAGACACCGGCTGCACGATATTCTCGATGTGCGACAGCGGATAAGAGACACGGGTGTTCTCAGTTTTGCTGCCATCGGCATAATCCACGCTGCCATCTTCAAGAACGACAACGTTTTCCAGCAATGCGTTACGACGGATGGCGCCGTAAATTTCCGGTTCAGATTCTGCCTTCAGATTGATGGTCTTGGCATAGCAGCCGCCTTCAAAATTGAATACGCCGTCTGCATCCCAGCCATGCTCATCATCGCCAATCAGCTGGCGACGCGGATCGGTCGACAGTGTGGTTTTTCCGGTGCCGGAAAGGCCAAAGAACAGCGCCACGTCGTCTTTTTCGCCACGGTTCGCTGAGCAGTGCATTGACGCAATACCCTTCAGCGGCAGCAGGTAGTTCATCACTGAGAACATCCCTTTTTTCATTTCGCCGCCGTACCAGGTCCCGCCAATCAGCTGGATATTCTCTGTCAGGTTGAAGGCAACAAAGTTCTCTGAGTTCAACCCTTGCTCCTGCCACTGCGGATTCACGCAGCCGGCACCGTTAATCACCGTGAAGTCCGGGGTGAAGCTTGCCAGTTCTTCGGCGGTCGGTGCGATAAACATGTTTTTGACAAAATGCGCCTGCCAGGCCACCTCAGTGACAAAACGCACTGCCAGACGGGTATCAGCGCTAGCGCCACACCAGGCATCCACGATATACAGCGCTTTCTCAGATAAGTGATCGGCTACCAGCGATTTCAGGTGTGCCCACACTTCAGTCGACATCGGTTTGTTATCATTACGCCCCAGGCCAGCATCGGACCACCAAAGGGTATCTTGCGTCACATCGTCACGAACGATGTACTTATCGCGTGGAGAACGGCCAGTGAATTCGCCGGTATCAACGGTAACCGCACCAGACGTCGTCAAAATTCCGCGCGCCGGGCCTTCAAGATCGGCTGACGTTTCATGCTCGAACAGCAATTCGTAACTCGGGTTATAAACGATCTCGCTGACATCGTTGATGCCAAGGTTTGAGAGGTGTTGCATGACAGATTTAATTGCGCTCATAAAATACCCTGACTCATTGGATGATTGGCGAGGCGGCAAGGGCCGACCCGAGTAGGGGATGGATAGTAACACTGGCTTTTTGATGCAGAAATTGCATATAAATCATTTGTCATGTAAAAATTGCATTGAAATGGGGGCTGTAATTGGAGCGAAGAAGTGCTAAGTAACCTCGAAGTGAAGTGGTTCTATGATGTGATTGCATTAGAAGAATGCCGCAGCTTTACGCTTGCGGCAGAGAGACGAAATATTTCGCAATCCTCGTTTAGCAGAAGGATTCAGGCACTCGAATCTAACCTGGGTTTCAGCGTGTTTAATCGTGAAGTGAACCCGCCACAGCTGACGCCGCAGGGCAGGATATTTGTCGGCTATGCCCGGAACATGCTCGACGATATGGACTTCCAGATCAGCCGAATTAAGGGTGAAGATAAGCTAAAGCAAAGTATCCGTATCGATGCGGCGCCTTCGCTTTCCGTCCTGCTGCTGCCCGATATACTGGCGGATTACCGTGACAGCCCTGATAAAGTTTTCTTTGTTGAATCGATTAACGTCAACGATGCCGTATTTAACCTGAAAGAGGGGAAAAGTGATTTCATCCTGTCCTTTTATAATGAAGAGCTGATGAATTATCCGTTTATCAATCACAAAATCTTCGATTCCGCTCTGCACCTGGTCTCACCCTGTGATCAGCACGGCAAGCCTATATTCTCAATCAATGGCGACACACTGCCGCTGGTCAAGTATGCCAATGACAGCTACATGGGACGTCAGGTCAATCAGGTGATTGATCGCATACCAAACACCACCTTTATCCTCACGTTTGTCTCTTCGATGAGTGAGTTGCTGAAGAGAATGATCCTGAAAGGCGATGCTGTAGGCTGGCTGCCAGATTACTCGATTCAGCGTGAGCTGGAGGAGAGAAGGCTGGCGATTATGGATCACAGCCTTTCGCTGAAGATTTCGGCTTATTTTTATCGCTCCGGCGCGCGTTTAAATCTGACGGCAGAACGCTTCTGGCGCTATGTGAAGGAGCGAAATATTGATGGTTGATGGTGGTATGGACTGAAAACAGGATGTTAAAGGCAGAATTAAGTCATTTTATTTATTGTGTCATTACCATTTCGATATTTTCCCATAACTCATTTAATCTTAGGCAAATTCCGGCATTTTCAATTAATGAAAACTCGGTAGTATCGGAAAACACATAAGGTGCCTCAAGTGTTGCTCTCGGGCAACATGCTTCTGGCAGTAACGCGCCCATAACCTTCAATGTTTCTGTGAGTTGAGAGTGCGCCAAATGGGCTCTGACAGACAGGTTAGGCATCGATACAGGCTTATCAAGAAATTCCCCACTGCTGACGATCCAGTCAAGGGCATTCTTTATGACTCCGGTGACACCGTGTGCATATTCCGGGCTGACTAATAACACCATTTCCGCCCTGGATAATGCATCTCTCCAGTGCTCAACTGCTGAATTTTGTGTATTTTCATCATCAACATTAAAAAGAGGGATTTTATCCAGAGAGTCATATATCTCAAACGTGACTCCCACTGGACTAAGCAGAGACATGGCTCTTAAAAAAACCGTATTCAACGATGCAGCACGAAGACTGCCAGAAATGCCTAATACATACTTTCCATTACTCATCAAACTGCGCCTCTGAAATTTATTCTGTATAAGCCAGAACACTAAATGAGAAAATACTGCCTATTTCTTTAAAATCTTAACTTACTCTACGAGAGTCGATACCTGTCATCATCTGTTTCATCACGCAACGATACCAGCGCCGCTTCAACCTCAACTTTACTTGAAGGCATCTTCCCCGCATCGAAAGCAAGGTGAAATAGCATTTTTCCAGCAAGGAGACAAATTGGCCAAGGAAATAGCCGTCCCTTGCATACCCTATGATTTAAGATGCGTATGGCTTATTGAACAGTTGCCCACATTCGAACTATTGTCAGTGATATGCTTTTGAATGTCACTTAATATGTCCTGTTAAATCTTTAATTTTCATGCAGTTAACGATTAATTCGCATCTTCGTTTTGAATTTTAAGTTTCTCCAGTGATCCCACCAATAATGCGCACAACCCGTTTAGCTTCGGTCCCATCGGGATCTAAATCAGGATCATAAATAGTCACCGTAATGCCGCAGCAGCGGGTAGAGTTGAACAGCACCTGACAGATACTCACCAGGGTTTGCGAAGTCAACCCTGGTGTGCCGGGGCAGTCTACGGCGGCCATTTCGGCACTATCCAGTACATCCAGATCGAGATGAATCCAGTAGGGTATTTCAGGAAAGCGATTCAGTCGTTCGAATATTCTGTCAATGAGTTGCTGATTTGATAACTTCAGCGCGTCAAAAATAGTGATACGGCGTATATCAGTGTCGGCAATATCTGGCCATTCGTAATCGACAAGCTGCGATTCACGCTCACCCACTTGAACCACAGCGTGATCTGCAATGAGCGCTCCTTCAAAATCAGGCCATTGAGTGAGTAAAGCTTCCCCTCGGCCCGTGACCAACGCCAGATCCATTCCGGCTGCTGCACCGGGTCGCCCGGCGTAAGGGCGTGCCCAGTTTCCAGGATGGCGGAAATCACTATGGCCATCAATATGTACCAGTGCCAGCGGTCCCAGTTGACGCCGACTGCCCAAAATGACACCCGGCAAAATAGCGCAATCACCCCCAACTACAATCGGTTTAAGGTTCAATCGGTGTGATGCTTCGACTTCGTCCGCCAATTGCAAATTAAGCCGTCTGAGCTTGTGACCATTTAGGATGTCGGTATCGGGTTCAGCCTCAGGGCTATAGGGAGGGCAAGGAACCGTCACAATCTCATAGTCTGAGAAGACATTCCTGAGCCCATGCTGCATCAGGATCTCAGGGGCACGGAATGTGCCTGGAATATGCCCTTCATACAATGGATTAAGGCCGAGATTGGACGGAACAAGAATGATTTTCTTCATCACTTCGCCTCGGGTTACACGGATTAGCTTAACTCTAGCTGACCTTGTTGAGAGACAGATGATTTGACACAGGTTGCAGGGGAAGAGTGCCCTGACCGAATGGCTGGTGGCCTGGTTTGCGGAAAAGCGCTGGTAAGGTCGGAATCCCAGGCGTAGTGATGAGGTTAAGCGGCTGGCAGCGGCCTGAAGCCCGCTCAAGCCGTTTGCATCACCAGACCTCGAGCATTGCAGCGCAGGTGGTCAATTTTACGACTTCATCAATCGCTGCAGCGATGCCGCACTCTGCTCATCATCCGGTACATACACCAGCAAACGATCACCGTTACGTGAAGCAGACCACCAGTTATTTTGGCGCAGCGTCATCTCACCCACTTCCTCGCGATAGAAACGCTTCAGGCGGTTTTCTACCTTGCCCAATTCGTAGCGCTGCCAGGTTTGCGCGAACTCATCCGAGCTATTCAGCAAACGAGCTAGAAAACTCTCCCAGTGAGGATCGCCAAGGTGTTCGCCCATCTGTCCACGAAACATCGCCACCATCTGCGGCATCACGTCTTCCCAGTCATTAATCGCTTTGCGCCAGCCGGGATGATTAAACGCCAGCCAGATGCAGTTGCGATCCTCCACGGCGATCTCCGCAAGATCTACGCCCATCAATGCACACCAAGCGGCGTTATAGCCAAGAATATCGAAACGAGGTGTTTCGATAATCGCCGGTAACTGGATCGCGTCCAGCATCTGCTGATTATGTGCTGCGATTTTGCAGCAGGCAGCGGCCACCCGCACCGAGGGCAACGAGTGTCCGGCAAGGGAAAACAGATGCTGCGTCTCGACATCGTTGCACTGCAATGCCGTGGCAATGGCCGTCAAGGTTTTCGGCGAGGCTTTGATATCGCGTCCCTGTTCCAGCCACGTATACCAGGTCACGCCGACATCTGCTAACTGCGCCACTTCCTCACGGCGTAAACCAGGCGTGCGGCGGTGACGCATATGCGGCAAGCCCAGACGGTTAGGATCGAGACTTTCACGACGCGTGCGTAAAAAAGTGCCAAGTAGTTTTCGATTGTTGTGTTCAGCCGTGACGGGGGCAGTAGCCGTGCTCATGAGCAGATCTCCAAACGAGACGGGTAGTATTTATACCATGATAAACAAGAACTGGTACCCGTTTAATAGTTAGGTGATGCTATGCCGTACTGCACTTAAAAACAAGGTTAAAACCGATGCACACATCGCAACTTCAACGCGCGGGACTGGTGGTCCTGCTGGCAGGGCAACTGCTGCCCATGATCGATTTTTCCATTGTCAATGTGGCGCTGGATGCCATGGCGCATACTTTGCGCGCCACATCGATTGAGCTGGCGCTGATTGTCGCCGTGTATGGCATTGCTTTCGCCATCTGCCTGGCGATGGGCGGACGCCTGGGGGATAATTATGGACGTCGTCGGGTCTTCCTGGCGGGAGTATGGATCTTTGGTATTGCATCTTTATTATGCGGCATCGCCAACAGCGTCGGCCTGTTGATGTTTGCTCGCGCATTGCAGGGCGTCGGCGCGGCTTTCATCGTGCCGCAAATCCTCGCCACCATGCATGTCACCATGAAGGGCAGGGAGCACGCACGCGCCATTGGTCTCTACGGCGGCATTGGTGGGCTGGCCTTTATCATCGGCCAGGTGTTAGGTGGATTCCTGATCAAAGCGGATATCGGCGGTTACGGCTGGCGCAGCGTGTTCCTGATCAACCTGCCAATTTGCCTGTTTGTGCTGATCACCGCGCGACGTTTTGTGCCTGAAACCCACAATCATCAGCGCGTGCCGGTGGATGTCAGCGGCACCTTGCTGCTTGCAGGCGCGATTGGCTGTTTGATGCTGGCCCTGGCGCTCGGTCCGCTGCTGCACTGGTCATGGCCGTGCATTCTGCTGCTGGTGCTGTTCCCGGTGTTATTGCACCGTCTGCGTCAGAGTTCGCTGCGTCTGGAAGCAGAAGGCGGTTCGCCATTGCTGCCCCCTTCGCTGCTGCGCCTGCCGAGCGTACGTTTTGGTTTAACCCTGGCGGTGCTGTTCTTCTCCTGCTGGAGCGGCTTTATGTTTGCAGTGGCGCTGACGCTGCAGTCGGGCATTGGCTTAACCGCATTTCAGTCAGGTAATGCTTTTATTGCGCTGGGCGCTGCCTACTTTATCGGCGCAATGCGTTCAACACGCATGGTGGAACGCTTTGGTAAACGCACCACGTTACTGACCGGTTGCGGCATCCAGATGGTCGGTTTGATTGCACTGATCGGGACTTTCCAGTTTGCCTGGCCTGATGTTGGCGTCTTTACCCTGATGCCGGCCACCATCTTGATTGGCTTTGGTCAGTCATTTATCGTTAGCACTTTCTATCGCATTGGCATGAGCGGTGTACCTCATCATCAGGCGGGCGCGGGCAGTGCGGTGCTATCCACCGTACAGCAATCGGCACTGGGCTTAGGTCCGATGCTATTGGGTGGCGTTTTCACTCAGATTAACGTGCATGGTAATCACCTGGCGGCCATCTCAGGCACCCTGGGCGTGGAGCTGTTAATGATGGTGACGCTGGTGATTCTGACCAGTCTGAACCGTCGCACTTTCCAGCCGGTGACGGCGGAAGGGTAATCCTTATGCTGTGATTTCTGCAGCGGCTTTTCAGCTTACTGTAAGGTAAGCGAAAATCCGTTGATTGCGCTGAATTTACCTTTGGCGCAGTGGTCTTTTTTCCGGAACATATCGCCGCAACTAACGGGCTGAACCGCGTGTTCAGCCCGTTTTTTTGTGGTGCGGCAGAAATGCGTTGAATGGAAAAACGGCAGGCTCATAGCAGATGAAAAAGATGTTAACCGGGTTACTTTTCATGGTAACCACCACAGCCTTTGGTGCAGACGATTTCACCCTCAGGGATATTCACTTTGACGGCTTGCAGCGTGTCGCACCGGGTGCGGCAATGCTGAGCATGCCGGTACGCGTGGGCGATCGCGTCTCGGATGACGATATTCGCAACACCATTCGTGCGCTATTTGCCACTGGCAACTTCGAAGATGTGCAAGTGCTGCGCGATGGTGACGCGCTGCTCATTCGTGTGAAAGAACGTCCGGCCATTGCCAGCATTTCCTTCTCCGGCAACAAGGCAATCAAAGAAGATCAGCTGAAGCAAAATCTCGACGCCACCGGTGTGCGGGTCGGCGAAGCGCTGGATCGCACCACATTATCGGATATTGAAAAAGGGCTGGAAGATTTCTACTACAGCGCGGGTAAATACACTGCCAGCGTCAAAGCTGTGGTCACGCCGTTGCCACGTAATCGTGTCGATCTGAAGTTCGTGTTTACCGAAGGTGTATCCGCGAAGATTCAGCAGATCAATATTGTCGGCAATCAAGCCTTCTCGTCTGATGAACTCATCTCGCACTTCCAATTGCGTGATGATGTGCCGTGGTGGAATTTTATTGCCGATCAGAAATACCAGAAACAAAAACTGTCCGGCGATTTAGAAACACTGCGTAGCTATTATCTCGATCGCGGTTTTGCACGTTTTAATATTGATTCAACGCAAGTGAGTTTAACACCCGATAAGAAAAGTATTTATCTGACAGTCAATATTCATGAAGGAGATGTTTACCATATTTCCGATGTTATCCTGAACGGCGATATGGCGGGACACTCCGCCGAAATTGAGAAACTGGCCCATATACCGCCAGGGGCTTTATACAGCGGTGCCAAAATTACTGAGAACGAAGGCGCGATCAAAGCGCTGCTCGGTCGCTACGGCTATGCTTTCCCGCAAGTTAGTTCTCAGCCTGAAATTAACGATGCAGACAAAACCGTTAAACTGCATGTGAATGTTGAAGCAGGGCATCGTTTCTACGTGCGTCAGGTGAAGTTCAGCGGCAATGACACCTCGAAGGATTCGGTGTTACGTCGTGAAATGCGCCAGATGGAAGGGTCGTGGTTAGCCAGCGATGCGGTTGATCAAGGTAAGGCCCGTCTCAATCGTACCGGCTATTTCGAAAGCGTCGATGTTGATACCCAGCGAGTGCCCGGCAGCCCTGATCAGGTCGATGTGGTGTATAAGGTGAAAGAGCGTAACACCGGCACTTTCAACGTGGGTCTTGGGTACGGCACCGACAGCGGCATCAGTTACCAGCTTGGCGTCAGCCAGGATAACTGGATGGGTACCGGTAATACCGTGAGTTTTAGCGGCACTAAAAACAGTTATCAAACCTATGTTGAGATTGCTGCCACCAATCCATACTTCACCGTGGATGGCGTGAGTCTTGGCGGTAAACTGTTCTACAACGATTACAGCGCCGAAGATAATGACCTGTCTGAATACACGCTGAAGAGTTTTGGTGCCAGCAGTACATTAAGCTTCCCGATCAGCGAAAACAGTAATCTGAGTTCAGGGCTGGATTACACCTACAACCGCGTCAGTAATATGGCACCGCAGGTCTCCATGTGGCGCTATCTGGGATCGCAGGGCATCCATCCGAAAGTCATCACCACTAATGAAGATGATGATGACGATTACGCCACCAGCGATGAGAAGTTTGTTGCTAATGACTTCTTCTGGAACATTGGCTGGAACTACAATTCGTTAGATCGCGGCTTCTTCCCAACCTCGGGGGTTTCAGCGGGTTTCAACACCAAAGTGACGATCCCGGGATCGACCAACAGCTATTACAAAAGTACGCTGAGTGCCAACGCATACTTACCGCTGAGTAATGACCATCGCTGGGTGTTGATGGGCCGCACCAAAGCGGGCTATGCGGATGGGTTCGGTGGCAAAGAAGTGCCGTTCTACGACAACTTCTACGCCGGCGGCTCCAGCTCCGTGCGCGGATTCTCATCCAATACCATCGGTCCAAAAGCGGCTTATTACAGTTGCACCGGCAGCGAAAGCAGCTATGGCAACTGTTCGGTGAATAAATCGGATGATGCGGTGGGTGGTAATGCGATGGCTGTGGCGAGCGCGGAGTTAATCGTCCCGACTCCATTTGTTAGCGATCGTTATGCGGATTCACTGCGCACCTCGTTCTTTGTCGATGCCGGTACCGTGTGGGATACCAAATGGGAAAATACCGCGGCAACGCGCGCGGCAGGCATTCCGGATTATGGTGATCCGAGTGAAATCCGTGTTTCCAGCGGTCTGGCACTGCAATGGCAATCGCCGCTTGGTCCGCTGGTGTTCTCTTATGCCTTACCAATCAAGAAATATGAAGGTGATAAGTCAGAGCAGTTCCAGTTTAATATCGGGAAAACCTGGTAGCGGTTATTTATTTGTTAAAGGACGAAGTGAGATTTACGTTATCTTTAAACAGAGAGAACAGAATAAAAAAGCCGTTTGAGTAAAATAGTCAGGGTACGGTGCTTATGGAATGAGTGCCTGCCACCATCGTTGTTATGCATTTTCTGTAAATATATTTCGCCACCCATTTGGGTGGCTTTTTTATTTTATTTAACCTTCGCTCAGGCGTAATCCGCTTTCTGCATCAAACAGATGAATCTTCTCGGCGTTGAATCCAATACGAATCTGATCACCACTTACTGCAGCATGGCGCCCGGCGATCTGCATGTGCATCGCATGGCCGTGCCATTCGAGATGCAATAACGTGGATTCACCGGTGATTTCGACCACTTTTACTTTAGCTTGTGCGCGAGTTTCGGCTTCCAGCAAATCATGAGGACGCACGCCCAGCGTCACCTTAGCCCCTTCGCGATCGCGTGCCGCCGCTTGCCAGCGCAGTGGCAGGGGTTGCCATAGATCCTGGCACTGCACACCCGGAATGTCCTCACGCGTAATCAATTGCGCGGGAAGCAGGTTCATCGGCGGCGAACCGATAAATCGCGCCACGAAGGTATCTGCCGGACGATCGTAGATCGCCAGCGGTGCACCCTGCTGCACAATGCGTCCCTCTTTCATCACCACAATCTGATCGGCCAGTGTCATGGCTTCCACCTGATCGTGTGTTACGTAGACCATGGTGGTTTTGAAGCGTTGATGCAGGGATTTGATCTCGGCACGCAGCTCCATCCTCAACTGCGCATCGAGGTTGGACAACGGTTCATCAAACAGAAACACCTGCGGATTGCGCACCATCGCGCGTCCCATCGCCACACGCTGGCGCTGCCCACCGGATAACGCACGCGGATAGCGCCCGAGCAGTTTATCAATGCCGAGAATGCCAGCGATGCGTTCGATTTTGCTCTGCTGCTCTTCGCGCTTCACTTTCTTCACCTGCATATGAAACGCGAGGTTCTCTGCCACCGTCAGATGCGGATAAAGCGCATAGCTTTGAAACACCATAGCGATATCACGATCGGCGGGATCGCGATCGTTGATTGCCACTTTATCCATCATGATTGCGCCATCCGACAGGCTCTCCAGCCCCGCCAGCAGGCGCAATAAGGTGGATTTACCACAGCCGGACGGGCCAACCAGCACGGTAAAACTGCCGTCGGGAATGGTGAGGTCGAGCGGATGCAGAACCGATTGTTTGCCGTAGCGCTTAGCCACTTTTACGAGTTCAACACTGGCCATGATTTAGCGCTCCTGTGCGGAAAGTTGCAGTTGATGCCAGTCGGGATAGCGACGTGGCAGGGTACTGATTGCCAGTGAAGCCACCGCGATGCCCCATTGCAACGCGGTGGTGATAGTTTGTTGATGCAGCAGTGCAGTGAGAAAACCGGCATTAAAGCTGTCGCCTGCGCCAATGGTATCCACCACGGTCACCGGCTTAGCGGGTTGATTGATGTGCTGATGTGATTGCCAGCAACCCGCTCCCTGCGCTCCGCATTTCACCACGCAACCACCGCGGCCGCTGAGTCGTTGAGCGAGTTGGGTGGCGGCCAGGTTGAGATCCTCCGCGTCCACCAGACCCAGCGTTTCGACTTCATTGAGCAGTAGCCAGTCACACAGCGGCAACCATGGCGCCATCTGCTGGCGAACCTCTTCGGTCCAACCCTGCGGCGGCCAACCGGTATCCACGGCGGTGGTAAATCCGCGTTGCTGCAACTCGCTCAGTAACAGTGGGTATTCGTTATACAGATGCAGACACAGGAAGGTGCCACACAGCAGCACGATATCGCCTTCATTGGCACGCAGCGGCAGTTGATTCAGCACATCTTCGGCGGTGAGCCGCACGATATGGCCGAGATTACTGAGGAAGGATCGCTCGTGATCGGAGTGCGTCACACCCACGGTGAGTGAGGTTTCACAGTGATAGCGTGTCCAGTGGGCGACGCTGTGCGGGAAGTAACTGCCCAGCCAGGCGCTCAGGCCATCATCACCCTGATTCGCCACCGCACGATGACGCACCTGCATCGCTTCTAACGCTAACGCACAGTTGCCCGCCGATCCGCCCGGTCGCAATTCGCTGTGATTCATCATCACTTCGGTGCCACGCTGCGGCCAGTGGTCGAGGGTGCCCATAATCAAATCGACGTTAATATTGCCGACCACATACAGCGTGGCGGTAGAGTCCATGTTCATCTTCATCCTTTGCTCCCGCCGCTGGCGAGGCCGCTGACCAGTGTTTTCTGCAGCCAGATAGCAATAAACAGCGGTGGCACCGAGGCCAGAATCCCGACCGCTGCGATCAAACCATCATCGGTAGCGCGTCCGGCGGTAAAGCCCGCAATCGTCACTGGCAAGGTTTGTGCTGCGATGTTGCTGGTGAACAGCAGCGCATAGAAGAACTCATCCCACGCCAGCAGCCAGCCAAACAGCGCCGCTGCACCCAGCACTGGTTTTGCCAACGGCAGGGTAATACGCAGCAGTACCTGCCAGACACGCAAACCATCCAGCCGCGCCGCTTGCTCAATATCCTGTGGTAAAGCATCGAACTGGTTCTTCAGCATCCACGTCAGGAACGGCAGGATCAGCGAGCAGTAAACGATGATCAAACCGGGGCGCGTGTTCAGCAGGTCAAACTGTTGCAGCAGGAAGTAGAGCGGCAGCACAAACGCCACCGGTGGCACCATATAGATGGCAAGTGAGGCAAACAGCCAGCCATCACGACCACGATAGCGAGAGAAGCTGAATGCCGCCGGAATCGCCAGCAGCAGGCAGATAATCGTCGCCCCGGTAGCCACCAACAGGCTGTTTCCTAGCGCATGCAGGAACAGCGTGCCGGGCTGGCCGGGTTCCAGTGAAATCAAACGGCTGTAGCGGCTGAAATCCCACTGGCGCGGTAACCATTCCAGCGGAACACGCGTGAGATCGCTGGTGGCGCTAACGCTCATCAGAAACAGCCAGCCCATCGGCGCGAGTACGGAAATCGCCACCAGCAGCGCGGCCGCATATTTGGCCGTGCTGCGTAATTTAGCCTTCATACGCGCTCCCTTTGCGGCGCTGACGCCACAATAACAACATGTAAAGCGTGATCAGCACGGCGCACAGCAGCGTCATCAGCATGGCGTAAGCCGCGCCGCTGCCCGCACGCAGGTAGCTGAACGACTCCTGATAGACGTAGAAACTTAACGTTTTAGTGCTATCAACCGGGCCACCGCGCGTCATCACATAGATGATGTCGAAAATCTTGAAGGCATCGATGGTACGCAACACCAGCGCCACGCTCAGCGGGCCAACAATCGCCGGGAAGGTAATCGCACGGAAGCGCCGCCAGGCGGATGCGCCATCCAGACGCGCCGCTTCAAACAGATCGTCAGGGATGGATTGCAATGCAGCCAGCACCAGCAGGGTCACCAGCGGATAGTTTTTCCAGATATCGGCAAACATCACCGCGTTGAGCGCCGAATCAGGCGAACCCAACCAACTGCGATAGCCATCAATAATGCCGAGTTGTGTGAGCAAGGCGTTAATGCTGCCGTAATCCGGGTTGAAATTGAGGCGCCACATCATGGCGTTGACGATGGTCGGCAGCGCCCACGGCAGAATCACCAGCACGCGCAAAATGTTGCGTCCGGCAAATTTCTGATTCAGCAGCAGCGCCACTAACACGCCAATCACCCCTTCAAACGCTACCGAGACCACGGTGAAGTAGAGTGTGCGCCAAAGAGAAGATTGAAAATCGGGATCGGTGATGGCGAACAGATAGTTCTCCACACCCACCCAGGCTGGTGCTTCACCGCTGCCAATTAAGGCGGCATCAGTGAAACTCAGCCAGATAGTGCGTAACAGCGGCCAGGCGGTGAGCAACAGCATCACCAGCAACATGGGTGCTAACAGCACCCATGCCTGCCGTTGTTCGCGTTGACGCAAACTCAGCATGCTGACCCCTTAACGTAAACGCGCCGCACTTTTATCCACGGCCTGCATGGCCGTGTCTGGCGTGGCGCTGCCCACCAGCACCTGCTGCAACTGCTGCTGCAAGGTGTTAGAGAGACGGGAATAGTCGGCGGTTTCCGGGCGAGAAAGCATCACGTTCAATGATTTGTCCGCCGCCGAGATCAGGCTTTCCTGATTCTTCAGTACCGCAGGATCCTGATATGAGCTTTTCCAGATGGGCAGGCTCAGGGTGGCGTACTTGTTCTGTACCGGTTGCGAGGTCATATAGCTGATGTATTGCCACGCCTGGTCACCGTGGGTGCTGCCTTTGGCAATGCCAAGCCCCATCGAGCCGTTCACTGCACCAAATTTACCCGGTGCATCACCCGGTGCCGGGACGATCCCGACCTGACCGGCCACTTTGCTCTGTTTCGGATCGTTGGCCATGTTGTACATGTAGGTCCAGTTCAGCGCGAAGGCGGCATCGCCGTTGGAGAAGGCTTTACGCACGTCTTCTTCGAGATATTCGCGTGAAGCGGGGTTGCTCAGCCCTTCATCCAGTGAACTTTTCATCAGCTTGACCGCCTGCAAGGACGCCGGGCTGGAGAAATCGAGCTTGCCGTTGTTATAGAACTTGCCGCCAAAGCCAGACACCAGCGTGGTGTAATCACACACCAGCGCTTCCGCCTGTGACCAGCTCCACACCAGTGGATATTTTACGATGTTCTTTTGTTTGATGATGCGTGAGTCATCAATCACCTGTTGCCAGGTTTGCGGCGGGGTGGTGATCCCGGCTTTCTCCAGCATCGCTTTGTTGTAATAGAGATATTTGGTATCCAGGATCCACGGCATGCCAAGGGTTTTGCCGTTATAGACCACGGTGTTCATCGCGCCAGGGAAGATCTTCTCTTTTTCATCTGCGGCGATACGGCTGCTGACGTCCTGCAGCAGATCAAATTTGGTGAATTCCGCAGGCCAGATGGAGTCAAACAGCACCACGTCATAACCGTTACCGCCTGCGCCACGCGCTGCGACAATTTTGTCATGCAGCGCTTCGTACGGCACAAACTCCAGATTCACCTGCACATCCGGATGCGCTTTCTGGAACTCCTGAGTCATGGCGCGAATATCATTTTCGCTGTAAGCCGCCTGAGTCATAAACAGCGCATTGAGGGTGGTTGCGGCTGCCGCGCTACCGGCGCTGGCTAACATGACCGCGATGGCACAGCCTTTCAATGTGGTCGAAAACCGGATTTTCATAACATTTTCCGCCTTGATGCAAGAAGAGGGTGTTTAATTAAATCAATTTGATTGATTTAATAACGCGCACAGGTTGTCAGGTTGCTGCAGCTGACATCAATGAGCTAAAGCAAGTGACGTGCCAGGGCATAAATCTCGTTTGCCGCTGGACACTACTCTGCACAGATTTTTGCTGCTGTCAGGTAAACAGGTTGTAAATTGTGTCGCCGATCATAGATATTGATGCGCTGGCAGTCGCGGGCGTGAAAAGAGGGAAGCAAGATGAAAACATCAGGAACCAATCTGGAGCATGCGCGCGCGCACAATCGCCGTGTGATCATCGAAGCGATCCGCCTGCATGGTGAATTGACGCGGGCTGAGCTGGCGCGACTCACCGCCTTAACCCCGCAAACCGTTTCCAATATCGTGGCTGAACTGGAAGGTGCAGAACTGCTCACCAGCCGTCAGCCGCGCAAGCAGGGACGTGGGCAACCGGCGATTCCGGTGATCCTCAATCCAGCCAGTGCGTTCTCCATCGGCATTCATCTCGACCACCAAACCTTGCTGATAGTGCTGGTGGATCTCACTGGTGAAATTCATTTCCGTCGCCTTATTCTGGTGCAAAAACCTCAGCCCGATGCCACTTTAGCGCGCATTGCGGAGGTGCTGGCGGAGATCAAAACGCAACTCGGTGCTCGCTGGCAGAAAGTCCTGGGGATCGGTGTAGTGATGCCGGGTCCGTTTGGCGTTGAGGGGATTTCCTCGGTGGGTCCCACTACCTTGCACGGCTGGGAGTCGGTCGATATCGAAGCAAGGCTGGCCGAAATGAGCGGCGTGCCGGTCACGCTGGAGAACGATGCCACGGTCGCGGCAATTGGGGAGCGGTTCCACGGTGTAGCGCGGCATCTTAACTCGTTTATCTATCTCTACATCGGCACCGGATTGGGCGCTGGCATCATCATGGATGGCCACGTTTACAGCGGTCACGCGCACAACGCCGGAGAAATCGGACATGTGGTGGTGGAACCAGGCGGACGCGAATGCTATTGCGGCAATCACGGCTGTCTGGAACGTTATGTGTCACTGCAGGCCGCCTATGAATTCTGTGGGCTGGATCCGATGACCGCGTTGCCGGACGACCTGCTGGAAGTCGATCCCGCCGTATTTGATCGCTGGATTGATACCGTGCTGACGCCATTGCGGCAGGGCATCAATATGCTGGAGTGCATTTTCGATGCGGAGAGCGTGATCATCGGCGGCATGATGCCCGCCGCACTGCTGGATAAAATTATTCAGCGCCTGCCGCCGCTCTATCAGTCGGTGCGCGGGCGTTATCTTACCGGCTCGCGTTTGAAAACGGGCATGACCGGCAGTGATACTGCGGCATTGGGTGCCGCAGCGTTGCCGATATTTGACGAGTTTAATCCGCAGTTTCAGGTGTTGATGAAATGAGTACAAGAAGTAACTGGCAAGGCCGGTTCCTGTCCTTAGTTGACTCAGAAACAACGTAAATCCTTACTCGCCATCCGCAAGGGCATTTTTCCGGCCCTCTGCGCTACGACAGATGATTTGTAGCGTTTTAGCGTGCGAGAAATACGCTCAACTTTTGCCGCTGCTGACCATGCGCATCCATATTATCGACCGCCAGCCAGGCCGATATCGCTTGCTTTACCTGCGGCCATTCACTATCAATCATCGACAGCCAGTCGGTATCACGATTGCGCTGTTTGCGTGTCATTGCCTGGCGGAAACGCCCTTCATAAGTGAAGCCAATGCGTTCCGCTGCCCGACGTGAAGCGAGGTTAGTGGAATCACAGCGCCAGGCGACCCGGCGATAGCCCAGCTCAAATGCCTGTTTCAGTAACAAGTAGATCGCTTCACTGCCCAGCACATTGCGCTGCATCAGCGGTGACCAGGTGACATGACCAATCTCAATCGCACCGTTCTGGCCGTCAATATTGGCGAAACATACGGCACCCACTGCCTGCTGAGTGCGATGGTCGATCACCGCATAACTCACCAATCCGCTGTCCTGGCATTTCCCACTGATCCAACTTTCCATCTCTGCCACCGAGGTGGGCTTCGTCGCGCCCAGCCAGGTCCAGTCCCGATCGTCTGCAGCGCGTGAAAAGGCATCAAATAAGGCGGTGCTGTGAGCAGCTTTCAACGGTTCAAGGGTGCAAAATCGACCGTTTAAGGCGATAGCGGGCGGTGCAGCCAGCGGCTGCCAATCTGGCAGAGCAAAACCCACTGGCTGACCATATTGGTTTAGTTGCGTCATCGTCTTTCCCTGGCTGAGTTGCAAATTATGTGCAAAGGCACTGTGTTGCCTTAATACACTCAGTTTATAACAAGAAAATTATCGGGCGATTTAAAATCTTTTTTACGCATTACCGTAATGACATTTTGTACCACCCATAACTTGCCAACTTGTCTGTCATGGGTGATTGCACACGGAAAATGTAAATGTGTTTTATTGCACTTTAATACAAAACGCGTGCCTTCATCATAATCAATTATCGTAGAAAGGTGTGTTTGAATGAATGTCTGAAATACGTTATCCAATTCATGTAATGTGATGGATGGTTTATTACGCGGATCGTTTATTCGTTCAAATGCGGCATGGAAAGTAAAATGAATTCTGGCGCAGTCTTCAGCGAGGATGTCATTGATATCAGCTTCCAAATCCAGGAGTTGTTGTTCCGTTATGGTCATAATGCTGCGCAGTAACCTCGCTCAGTTTGCGATTGAGCTCTTCATTTGAGAGTGCATGAACGGTCGCAACATGGGCGCTGTAGCTTAGCGTTCCCATCCGGACATCAAACTTTTCATTATCAAATGAATCGACAAAGACGGCGTTGCCGCTCTCAGCATCAAAGAATGAGGCGTAATTCTGCTCTATTTGCATGTCAAATTTAAACATACAGACTCCCAATCAAGAAATTCTCTTCGATTATAGATGACAGAAATTACACCTTTTATGCAGTTTTAGCGACAAGCCGATAAACAATTTGCGATGATTTTATCACCCGATGAGCAATGTGCAATATTTAAATGGTCGAAGTGGTGAAATAATTTCTATTTAAATCATATTGTTAATGGTTTTGGTAACGAGAGTTAATACTGTTTTAAGGCCACATATGTCTCGATTTTTAATTTTCAACTTGTTAGTTTTACAGTTTCCAAAACCGAGAATATCTGTTGTTAGGACGTGTAAGTAGATTCAGTAACATTATTAAAAATATATCTCGGACGAAAATCTTCAGCACAAAACAAATGGAGCTAAAATGCAGCCAAATCTACGCGAAGTTGCAGTCAAAAACGTCGAAATCGGTAATAACGTTACGATTTATCAGCCTGCGAACGTTTATGGCTGCACTCTACACGACGATGTATTCATCGGTCCGTTCGTCGAAATTCAGGCACATACGGTGATTGGAAGAGGCACAAAGGTGCAGTCGCACACCTTTATCTGTGAATACGTTAGCGTGGGTGAAAACTGCTTTATTGGTCACGGCGTGATGTTCGCCAACGACATGTTCCGTGATGGCGAACCTAATGCCGATCGAGAAAGCTGGGCGCGCATCACGCTGGGTAACAACGTCTCAATCGGCAGTGGCGCGAGTATTTTGGCGGTCAGCATCTGCGATGGCGCGGTCATCGGCGCGGGCAGTGTGGTGACGAAAGACATCACGCAGAAGGGCGTTTACGCCGGAAACCCGGCGCGTTTACTGCGTCTGCTTTAACTCTCCATCACCCAATGCCCGGCGCTCACCTCGCGATAGCGCCGTGTTTCCGGCACAAACCCCAGAGCGCGCACCGGGCTTTTCAGCTCGCTAACGTCCATATGGCGCTTGAGATGACGTCGAGCTGGATCAGGAACCGGAACCGATGACAATAACTTGCGCGTGTAATCATGCTGCGGATTCTCAAAGATCGCAGCGCGCGGGCCGATCTCGACAATCTCGCCCAACAGCATCACCGCCACGCGATGGCTGATGCGTTCCACCACCGCCATATCGTGCGAAATAAACAGATAAGACAGCCCAAGGCTGCTCTGCAGATCCAACAGCAGATTAATAATCTGCGCCTTCACGGTCACATCCAGCGCAGAGACGGATTCATCGGCAATAATCATTTTGGGGTCGAGCATCAACGCACGGGCAATACAGATGCGCTGGCGCTGACCGCCGGAAAATTCATGCGGATAGCGCTTCATCATCGCCGAAGACAAACCCACGCGTTCCATCAACTCCGCCGCCTTGAGCTGTGCAGCCTGTTTACTGCCGAGCTGATGTTGCAGATAAGGCTCGGTCAGGGCTTCGATAATCGACATGCGCGGATTAAGGCTGGCGAACGGGTCCTGAAATATCATCTGCATCGCCCGACGTAACTGGCGCAGTTCGCTGGTGGAGAGATTTAGCACGTCATAACCGTCGAAAGCGATCTCGCCGGCATCGGCTTTCACCAGCCGGGTGAGGGAGCGACCGGTGGTCGATTTTCCACAGCCGGATTCACCGACCAGCGACAAGGTTTCGCCGGGCATCAAATCGAATGAGATATTTTCCACCGCATGTACCGCGCCGGTTTTGCGGCTTAACAAACCTTCGTGGATGCTGAACCGGGTGCTGAGGTTTTTCACCGACAGCAGCGGCTGTTGCGAAGCGGGGCGCTCAGGTAGCAGTGTCACCGCGTCACCTTTCAGCGCAAACTTCTGCGGGCCCGCAATGCCACGCATCGCGCCGAGCTGCGGCACGGTAGCAATTAATGTGCGGGTATAATCTGCGGCTGGCGCCGAGAAAATGTCCGCCGTGGTGCCCGTTTCCATCACATCACCCTGATACATCACTAACGTGCGATCCGAAACTTCCGCCACCACGCCCATATCGTGGGTGATAAACAGTACCGCGGTGCCTTCCTCTTCCTGCAATGTCTTAATCAGGTCGAGAATTTGCCCCTGGATGGTGACATCCAGTGCGGTCGTCGGCTCATCGGCAATGAGCAGTTTTGGCCGCAACGCCAGCGCCATGGCAATCATCACACGCTGGCGCATGCCGCCGGAAAAGTGATGCGGATAATCATCGAAGCGTTTAGCGGCATTAGGAATGCGCACTTTCTCCAGCAGCTTCACCGTCTCTTCCCGCGCCGCCCGCTTACTGATGTTGCGATGGTTGATCAGGACTTCAGCGATCTGGTGACCAATGGTGAAAGAGGGGTTGAGGCTGGTCATCGGCTCCTGAAAAATCATCGCCACGGCGTTGCCACGAATATCGCGCATCGCCTTTTCGCTCAGATTCAGCAGGTCCACGCCGTTCAGCAGCACTTTGCCGGTGACGCGCGCGTGGCGCATATTCAGCAAGCGCATAATCGCCATCGACGTCACGCTTTTGCCCGATCCTGACTCCCCGACAATCGCCAACGTCTCACCGGCGTTGATGGTCATCGATACGTTCTTCACTACCTCACGCCACTGATCGTCATGTCGAAACGCAACGGTGAGGTTTTCCACCTGCAAAACCGGCTCGCGACTCATTTGGCCGCCACAAAGCGCGCCGAACGGGTGCTGACCGGCAGAAATTCAAAGTCAGTGTCGAAAGGATAGGCAGGCTGCAGTTTACGTTTACGCTCCAGACGTTCGACGTACTGATCCACCACGCCTTCAGACAGCGCCATCAGGTTAGGATGAGCAAGTGGTGCCAGTTCCGGTGACAGATAACCCGATTTCACCACCACAATTTTTGCCTGCGCAGGATGAAGTCCCAGCAATTCAAAATCAGCGATATTGTGATATGGACGACGACGATCGGCGACCACCACGGTGATTCCGCCGGTTTTCAGCAGCGCTTGTTTCGCTAACGAACGCGCATCGTCACTTACCCGCAGCACTTCAAATTCTGCGGTGACTTTGCCACCCGCGGGATCGAGCGTGGCGCCGACCGTCAGAGTGAGCTTTGCCCCAACGCCTGCCGCAAAAGCAGCATCGGTGGCCGGTTTATCGGTAATTCCGGCGACGATGACATCCTGCGCGTCCTGACGGATCAGTTCGGCCAGCAGATTGGCGCGATCGCCCACGCCGCCGCCGGTGGGGTTATCGCCCGAGTCGGCCAAAATCACCGGTGCAGTTTCACTGGCGATGGCCATTTTCACGCACTCTTCGGTGCTGCCTGTGACGCAGCCGAAGACAAACTCGTCGCGCGCCTGCCAGTATGCCAGCGCCAGTTTTGCTGCCTGTTCGGAAAGCACATCGGCGTCGGTACCGGTCATGATCGCCGCCGCCGTGGCGCGCGGTTCATCGGCCCAGACATAGCCGACCATCAGCGACGCATCCCAAATGTGGTCGATTTCATTGATACCCGGCAAACGTGCATACAAACTTTTTGCCGGTTCATCTTCGGTACTGGTGCGTTCACCGGGCAGCACCACCGGAATCGGAGCCCAAATCACACCGGGTTTCACGCCGGTTTGCAGGCTTTTCACCAACATCGACACGGATCGACGCATGGTCTCTTCCACATCGATGTGCGGAGCCGTGCGATAGGTGGAGAACATGTCGATGGCATCGATGATGCGCTGCGTCACGTTGCCATGCAGATCGTAACTGACGGTGATCGGACAATCCGGGCCGACCAGTTCGCGAGTCGCGGTAATCCAGTCACCTTCGGCATCTTCCATCCCTTCCACATACACCGCGCCGTGCATGGCGAGGTAGACGCCGTCCACCGGCAGCTGGGCTTGCAGACGGGTGAGAAAATCCTGCCTGAAGTCATCATAAGTGACCCGCGCCACCGGACCACCGGCGATGGCGCGCGCATGGAAGGTCGGCAGAAATTCGGCATCGTAATCCTGCAGGAAAGCAAAGTAGGGGTTGGTCAGCAGATCGTTACCGCGCACGATGCGGAAGTCGTCGGCATAGTTCAGCACCGGGTTATAAGTACTGCACTCCGTGTGAATGCCACCAAAAGCAATGCGCATACAGCCTCCGCTAGTCAGGTAATTGAATGATAAATCGATATGCTGCCACGCTTGCCGCGGCGCGCGCCCAGCTCTGTTCGCTGATCACGATGCTGGAAATCGGGGTTTTGCCCATGATGGAAGGCAAAACGTGGCTATCAATGGATTGCATCACCACGGTTTTCAGTAAGCCGTCAAAAGCATCGGGTTGATGTGCGATGACGATCAATTCGGGATCGTTCATCTGAATAATGTTGGCGATCGAGAGGCCCAGCGCGTGACCAGCCTGATGCAGAATGGCGATGGCGGCACTGTTGCCTTTCACCGCCAGCGCTTCCAGTTCGGCGATGGTTTGGCTCTCCAGTGCTTTATCGCGCATGCTCTCGCGAATCGCGGTCAGCGAGGCGAGAGTATCCAGGCAGCCGCGTTTGCCGCAGCGGCAAGGGCGTCCGCCGGGTTCGATGGTGCAGTGGGCGATTTCACCGGCCCCGCCGTGTGCGCCGCGATGCAGTTGGCCCTGGAAGAAGTGTGCGGAACCGATGCCGTCACCATGGGAAATCAGGGTGAAGTTGCGGGCCTTCTTGGCCACACCGAAGATCTTCTCGCTGACGGCCAGTGCTTTGGCATCATTCTCCAGCGACACGTCCAGCCCGGTTTGCTGTTTTAGCATCTCGGCCAGCGGCACGTTCTTCCAGCCCAGCAGCGCTGATTGCACGCAAACCGACTGATTTTCATCCACAAACCCGGAAAGCGTGACGCCTAAGCCAATTAGCTGGTCGGCTGAAATGCCTTTCTCAGCGATTAAATCGGGGATCGCTGCCGCTAATGCCGCACTCAACTGCTGCGGATCGAGGTTGAGCGCCATCTGCGTACTGGCCAGCACCAGGCCGTGCATATCGATGAGCACCAAAATCACCTGCTCACCGAGCAGCGAGGCGCCAAGGAAATAAGCACTGTCGGCGCGCATTTTTAATAACACCGACGGACGACCCTGCCCGCTGGATTCTGGAATGCTCTCTTCCAGCAATCCCGCGTTGAGCATCTCTTTGACCAGCGGGCTAATAGCGGCTTTGCTCAACTTCATATTTTCCGCAATAGCGGTACGGCTCATGCCGTGCGAGGCAATAAGCAGACGCAAAATTTGCTGCTGATGGGCATTGAGCATTTAGGTTCTCACTGCATTAGCGGTATGGCCTGACAATAATCAGGCCAGAAAACAAATACAATGTTATTTAGTTAATTTTTTGAACGCAGATCTAACTATAAGTAAAATATATGAACCAATGACTTGGCTTTTGTTTAGAGAATGTGCCTTATATAACGAGGTTATTTCACCGAACGTTCAATGATTCATTGAGGGCCTTCATGCAAAGCACATTCAAGCATTTCAAGATACTGACGCTGGCCGGTTGTATCCTGGCGTCACTGGCAAGCTCGGCGGCAATGGCCAGCCAGCTGGTGATTATGCAAAACGAACCGCCGCGCAGCATGGACCCGGGCAACCAGACCGCGACGTTTACCGGCACGGTACTCGACCCGATGTACGAAGGCCTGACGCGTTTGGGTGATGACGGTAAGATTATTCCCGCGCTGGCGCTCTCCTGGAGTGCGGACAGCAGCGGATTGCACTGGACCTTTAAGCTGCGCCCCAACGTAAAATTCCACGACGGCACGCCGTTTAATGCCGATGCGGTGGTAGAAAACTTCCAGCGTCATTTGGATACCAAGCGTGGTCTGGCGGGCAGCGGTAAAGTGCGCACCTTTATTCAGGATGTGAAGAAAACCGATGATCTCACGGTTGAATTCCAGCTGAAGAAAATCAATCCGGCCTTTCTAACCGTATTGGCTTCAGGGCCGGGATTAATGGTCAGCCCTACCGCCGATAAAGCGGGCAGCATCAATAATAAAGCCGACGGCACCGGACCTTATAAGCTGGAACAATATAAATCTGGCGAATATGTGCTGGAGAAAAAGAACAGTGACTATTGGGGTAAATCAAACGGCCCTGATGAAATTAAATGGACGTGGAGCAGTGAGCCTTCCGTGATGAATATGGCGCTGCAATCCGGCCAGGTCGATATTATTAACCCGGTGCCACCGCAATTCGCCGGAATGTTGAAAAACAATGCTAACGTGAATTTGAAACAGTCGCCTGGCGCGGCCGTGTTCTGGGTGGATCTTAATACGCAAAGTAAAGCGTTGAGCGACGTGCGCGTGCGTCAGGCGCTGAACTTTGCTACCGATCAGCAGGCGCTGGTGAAAGCCATCATGTTTGGTTATGCACAGCCGGCTAACTCTTCACTGGCACCGGTCGATGCCAACTACGATAAGAACCTGAAGGATTATCCTTACGATGTGCAGAAAGCCAAAGATCTGCTGAAAGCGGCAGGCTACCCGGATGGCTTTAGCATGTCGATTGCGGTTCAGGCACCGGATGCGCGCACCGCGCAGGTGTTACAGGGGCTGTGGGCGAAAATCGGCGTGAAGTTGAATGTGCGCCAGATGGAAAGCGGCGTCTGGACCAAAGCCGCCTTCGCCGATGCCAAAGAGAAAGCCCAGCAGGGCACTGATGCGGTATTGGCGTCGTGGTCATCCGGTTTGTACGGTTCTGACTTGCAACTGCGCCCGCTGTATCACAGCGCCAGCTTTGCACCGGGTGGTGCGAATCTCGGCTTCTTCAGCGATAAGCAAACCGATGACCTGATCGATACCGCCGCTTCCACGCTCGACGATGCGAAACGCAAAGATCTCTATTTCCAGGCTCAGAAACAGATCAGCGGACTGGCTCCGCAGGTGCTGCTGTTCTATCAGGATGATCTCTATGCCTCACGTAAAAACATCAGCGGCGTCACCATGCAGCCTGGCGGACAGATTGTGGTTCGCGATGCAGTGAAGAACTGATTGATGAAAGCGTACGTTGCGAAAAAGGTGCTCTCGCTGCCGCTGATTATTTTCGGCGTGTCGATCATCGTATTTATCGCCATCCGCGCGCTGCCGGGTGATCCGGCACGCCTGATGGCGGGCCCGGAAGCGCCGCAGGAGGCGGTGGATAACATGCGCATCCGACTGGGTTTGGATCAGCCGCTGCCGCTGCAGTACATCAAATTTGCTACTGAAGCACTGCACGGCAATCTGGGGGAATCGTTGCAGTCACAGCGCCCGGTAATCACCGAAATCAGCGAGCGTTTGCCCTACACCTTGTCGCTGGCGGCACTGGCCTATCTTTTGGCGATTGCCATCGGCGTGCCTGCGGGCATGACCGGGGCGATCTATCGCCAGCGGATCCCCGACCAAATCGTGATGGTGCTGACCATTGCGGGCGCATCGATAGCCAACTTCTGGCTCGCGCTGCTGGCGATGAACTACTTTGCGGTGGAACTCGGCTGGTTGCCGCTGCTGGGCGCGGACTCCTGGAAAAACTACGTGATGCCGACCGTCACGCTGGCGATTTTGCCGATGGCGATGATTGCCCGCATGACACGCTCCAGCATGCTGGATGTGCTGAGTCAGGACTATATTCGTACCGCCAAAGCCAAAGGCTTATCGTCGGCGAATATTCACTGGAAACACGCGCTGCGCAACGCCTTGATCCCGATTGTCACCATCGTCGCACTCAACTTCGGCAGTTTGATTGGTGGCGCCGTGGTGACGGAGTCGGTGTTTAACTGGCCCGGGATTGGTCGCCTGCTGGTGGATTCGGTGAAGTACCGCGACTACCCGGTGATTCAGGGCGTGACGCTGGTGGCGGTCACCGGCG